>CAWHOB010000002.1:0-458444 GCA_963830925.1 uncultured Nitrososphaeraceae archaeon
TTAATTGACAAAAATATGGACAAATGATAATGAATTATTACAAATAATGCCTTAAGTTAACATCTGTATAAACACAAGAATACACCCTCTTGTAAAATATTTGTAATTGCTTAGCCATGATTTTTATTATATAAATCTCGTATAATTAGCACATGCTAACAGTGTATTATGCTATTGTCAATTTCCATAACTAAACAGAATTCATTATTCTGTAGTTTATCAGACCTGAAACTATGTATGATATTCTATCATACTTTTTTAGATTGTTTCTGAAGGATATAGTTCATTATTTTTTATTTCTTCAATCTACAAATTGCATGTTCTATCACTATCCTTCCTCTGGAATAATTCCTGTTGTACTCTTTTTGCACTACAGTTATCATGGTTTCTCTTCTTTTTGATGAGTAAGAAGGATGACACTTTTCTTCTGAAAAATCTTTCTTTACTCCAAGGAATCCTGATCATATATATTTTTACATATTTGAAAATCAGATGATTCTTTTTGGGGATCTTGATCGTGTTTTTTGCCTATTTGTCTACTTTCTGATTTGTAGGCTATTAGACCCTTTTGGTTTACTATGTATAGATTCTTTACAATGTATTTTTTCTTCTTTTTCTTATCTCAATAGTATGACTTTCGTCTTCTTATCTTGTTCTTTGTCATAGGTAGTATTTGCTGTTCTATAACATCCCCAAATGCCATAAACCCGGAAAATACTGCTCAACTTCCTCTCCTGTTTTCAACCTTTCGATCATGTTGTATAATTTCTGGCGTATCTGTAAACATTCTTATCAAACCCTGAATCTTTTGTATTTTGTATAACTCTACAAACATTACTTTGGTCCAAATCAAAGAGAAATCCTGTTAGGTTATATGTATTGTACAGAGCCTGTAGTACACCAAAACCACGAGAATCCTGTCTTTAACATGTAGTTTGAAGTGTCTTCTACCTGCGTACCTATAGAGCGTTCTCTATATCTTTTCCAGGATAAGCGTTTTATCTCGTATTTTATATTTTGATTCTACTTCACAATTGACATTCTCAAACTGCTTAACAGATAATCTGTAAAAGATTTGAAAAGCAGTGGTTTCTTTGATAACCTATCGGAGGATAACAAAAAGAAAGGACATCTTTACATATGATAGACGGAAATTGTACTGATTCCACACATAGTTGACATTTTAGCTTCCTAACATAGTTGACACTCTAGTCTTAGAGTGTAATAATAATGGATATAATTGAAAATAGGTATAAAATGATAATTGAATCAGAACGTTCAGGTAAGAGCATTTCTGATGTTTGTACTGCATATGCTGTTTCAAGACAAACATGGTACAAATGGAAGAGACGCTATAATGTATATGGGATAGATGGATTAAAAAACCAATCAAGAAAGCCACATAATATTAAAAATGTAAAGGTAACCAAAGATATAGAAAAGATTATTCTCGAGCTGAGACTAAACAACAGATTTGGTCCAATGAGAATAAGGTTCAGATTAAAGAGAAAGTATGGAATCAGCTTGGGTACAAAAACCATTTACAATATTCTAAAGAGACACAATCTCAATGTACTATCTGTCAAGCTAAAAAGAAAATACAAGATTTGAAATGAAACATCCGAATGAGTTGGTTCAAATGGATACCAAAGGACCTTTTTATCTAAAAGGCTCACGAAGCAAAAATTATTTTATTCATGTTATATAGATGATTGCCCCTCAAGAAAAGTAGTTAGCAAATGGTGCAGCAGAAGAACTAGTGAAGAATCACTGTCGGTTCTCAACGAATGGATTGAACTCTACGGTAAACCTATGAAAGTGATGCACACGATGGTTGTGGTAGAGAATTTACATCGAATAAATTCAAACATTATCTTTTTCTCAATGGAATAAAGGACAAGCAGATTCCTAAAGGTTATCCACAAGAACAGGGGAAAGTAGAAGCGTATAACAAAATAGTCATAACTGAATTTCTACAAGTAGAAGAGTTAATTGATATGAAAGAGGGAATAGAGAAATACGAATTATTTGTCAAATCGTATAACTATGAAAGAGAACACGGTGGAATAAACGGAATGACGCCATCAGAGAAGTTCATGAAATCTTTAAAACAACCGATATTGATAATGTAGAACAAGACAAAATGTGTCAGCCATGTTGGTACATTGTTTTGTCAACCATGTGTGGAAGTACAACAGGAAATAAAGCTGTTTTGGCTAATTACGCAAGAGATCTATTATATTGTCAAACAATTAAACATACGTGACAGCATATAGGCTACAAGCAAGCAAGCGCAGCATATAGGCTACAAGCAAGCAAGCGCAGCATATAGGCTACAAGCAAGCAAGCGCAGCATATAGGCTACAAGCAAGCAAGCGCAGCATATAGGCTACAAGCAAGCAAGCGCAGCATATAGGCTACAAGCAAGCAAGCGCAGCATATAGGCTACAAGCAAGCAAGCGCAGCATATAGGCTACAAGCAAGCAAGCGCAGCATATAGGCTACCTACATACTTTTCAACTGCTTTTTCTTCTCAATCTTCATCAAAATAAAAATAATAATCAGTTATTCTCTAATCGAATCACTATCCATATATAGTATAAATAGTATATAAACATTTATATTATAGTTATACTCTCAATCTAAGACTTTTTGGGTTATGCAACAATAAATAATAAAAAAAATTGATATAGGATTTGATAATATATAAAAGATTTTCACCATATAGATATTATATTGGATAATTATAACAGGTTTGGTGTAGCTTGTATACATTTTGTATACCAGTATATTGAGGAAGCAAAAAGTTAACTTGTAATAATATATGTGAGATGGACTGTGATGAATGGTCAAACAAATAGACTGTGAAGGACTGCCAATAGTGCTTGTGAAGATATTTTGTAACCATATAGTATGTATAGTGTTGGGAGTAAGGGGCTTGATTGCATAACTCCTTTTCCAAATGCATTTATCTAGCACTAGTCAACAAATTATGTGGCTTCTATTGAGACAAGCTAATCACAATATAAATGTTTATAAACTCGAAGGTCTATATATAGATAGTGAAGGATATAGAATAATTATGCATATCATATAATCAATAATTGGAAAGTAGAAGAATGCTATACGTGAGGCGGATATAGACTAGTAGTAATACAGCAAATACAAATGAAATAAGAAAGAAAGATAGGAAGTATTTGAAAATCATGTGGTGGTAGCAGCAGGCAGTAGTTAACTCAAAGGCCAAGGAAATTCTTTCAATGACAAAGGTAACTGACTATGAGTATATTCATAGTAGAAAGTCATTACTAGAAATGGTTGATGACATGATAACAAAAGATAGTTATTTGCTAGGGTGAGCGTATGATAGCAAGGATATTTTAGATTACCAGGAAATAGAATTTCACCTTGTAAGTACGAAATAGTGTGAAAGGTAGATGGAATAAATAGAATGTCTTCACCTTCAGGAAATTATTTGTTATAGCATAGGAAAGTGATTTATGAAAGTCAAAAGAAGATAGCCAGGGCTAGGGACAAAGATGATTATTGAAATTGATTCCATATGTAAAATAATATTGGAAAATATACTTATTCTGTCAATTGAGAATATGATAAAAGAAATGATTTATGGTATATAATTTAGCAGACATTGACTTTTACTCTATAGTTGTTACGTAATAAAATACATAGATTCACGTGAATCATGACCTGGAACGATGTAATTCAAAAGTGAATGTAATCTTTTTTAATCTTAATAAGTTGTTATTATATTAGGGAAGGAAACGAATTATAATATTATTGCTATGTTGCATGATTATTTTTTTTCTTAAATCGTTAACGTTTTGCGGATAAATTGAAAACAAAAAAAGTCAAAGTTAAATTGGTATTGTTACAGATAAATCAAGGTTTTAACTGACTTTTGAATCATGCAATAAAGCATAAGATTATCAAAAACAGACCTTAAAAGAAGACATCTCTTATAGACCCAATGGATTTAGTAATAGATATATCACGGGTCTGAAATATTTAGTATGCTTCTGAGAAATAATTTAATATCCAAACTAATGAGAGCCTTACACGGGTTCGATGGAATCTGTTTGGAAATCTACATGGGTGTCATTCATGACCTTTTCAAATGATAAAGATATTGTTAGAGTGTATTATCATTCTATTTTGTTGAATGAGTCAAAAATCAGTTAAAAACATGATTATCTGTAAGAATAACTAATGAATTTTCACTATTTCCGTAGTAATTTTAATTTATAAAATTATTTTAATTTGTATATTATGCTTTAATATATATTATTAGATTATAAAATTTTAACGTATCGATTTCTTTGAATTATATATGCTATTATTTGCAATGGTATTAGTTATCAATATTTAGATAGATTGAAAAAGCACAGCATATTCTAAATTAATAAGCGATTGTTTCAAGACATCTTTGGTATCATAGTTGATCCTGAGAACCTAAACTATAGATATTTTTTAAATGATGAAAATAAGACAGAATTACTTTCTCTGGCAAGACTTGCAGGTTTACACAATAAACAAACAAATCTTTTAAAAGATGATTTGGCAAACTTCCTATCTACCGAAATTCCAAAAGTTTTACCTGTACTTGTTAATAAATTAAATTATAAGGATCGTTTAATATGTGAAATCGTTGTTTCTGCTGGCGGTTGTATGTCAGTATGGGAAGTCAATGCCCGAATGAAAATTGAATCTAGAATATTAAGAAAATCATCTAATTCATTGAATGAACAACTACCACAACAGAATGAATGGAATAATGAAAAAAATATTAAATTACAAGATAATGAGGATGAGGATGAGGATGAGGATGAGGATGAGGATGACCTTTTTCTTTTGCCTTCTTACTCTCATGGAGAATCAAAATCCTTGTTACCATTATTTGGGTTTACAAAACCTCTCTACTCGGACAATCAGGGTAATAAAAAAGAATCTAAAAAGTCTCAATCCTATTTTATAATACCCAAAGAGGCAAGAAAATATTTTGATACAAGGTCTCTTAAATTGGATGCCATCCCACTAAATTATGATAAAAATAAAGATGTACCATCAGCTATCCAAGCGCCACAGCTGATACAGATCCTGCAAGCATTATTTGATGATATATCCTTAAAACATCCAAAACCAACTCCAAAGCTAGGTCTTGTTCCAAAAAGTATCTTCCTACCAATATTTAAACAATATGTAGCCAAATCTGAGGCTTATAAGAAAATTGATTATTCTGATTACTTTGATTGGAATGATTTTAATGAGTTGCTTATAGCCTTTGCATATGACAAAAGGCTAGTAAAAAGATCAAGTGGAAGTAAAGGAAATACCGAAAGAATGGAAATTATATCATCCAATGTGAGCAAGATATTGTCATCAGATAAACTACTTAATGAGAATTTTCTGGAATGGTGGGCACAAGGAAAAAATAGTGTATCACCTTTTTTATTTAAATCCAAAGTATTTGATTTTGATCAAGGTATACGAAGATTAAAATCTGACGAAATTGTTGCCAGACAATTGCTTTATAAGCAAATTAAAAATGAGATGAAACCTGCCATATGGTATCATTTAAACTCTTTGATAGATAAATGTGAAATTGAATCAGAAGGAAAACTTTTCACAAATGAATATGGCTTGAATATATCTGGACCAGATGGCATACTAAGCGACAATGAAATTTTAAGAGAGTTTATTTCCACAATGGTTGTATTTCCACTTTGTCTTTTGGGAATACTGGAAACAAATAATGCAGATAAAAAGTTAGTGATGCTTGGAAGATGGGGACATCTAACTATTGATATTAATACCAAATCAAACTTTTTACAACCTGATAGAAACACTAGTAATAATCTTATTGTAGTGACATCAAATTTTGAAGTTATTTTACAATCCCAATCGCCTGAAGGTCGAGCTCTCATATTTCATCTAAGGGAGTTCTGCGATTTGCACAGTAAATCGAATCTTAATTCTGATCCAGTACAAATCTTTAAACTCACAAAGACAAGCGTAATTAGATCTTTTAGAACGGGAAACTATAGTTGGCAAAAGATTATGTCTTTGCTTACTAATGCGGCTTTTCCATCAGATATTCCAGATAATGTCAAACATGAATTAAGGATCTGGGGTGAAAGATATGGTGAAATAGAAATACGAACATTAGAAGTATTAGATTGCAGAGATGAACTTATTACTGCAGGTCTTATGAATGATCCTGTCATTAAAAAACAAATAATATCCAAAATAGGAAACACCATAATAGAGATCAAACCTGGTACCAAGTCAAAGATTTTAGCAAGATGTGATAAGATAGGATATTTTATGAAAACATAGAAATCAAAAGAACATTAAACAATGCTGAGATAAAATATTGCAGAATATATAACTACGAGTAATTAGATCCAATGCTAAGTAATTTACGGATAGTCATACAGTTTATTTACTATTAATATTTTTAGTACGTATCTAGCATTCTTTATACCAAAATAATTTCAACATTATAATTATCTTTAGATGAATTACCGAAAACAACTTAAAATTTAAAATGATATAGAATAACAGTTACGATGCCATCAAAACCAATGATCATACAAGGCGATGGTACTATTCTACTTGAAGTTGATAGTGATTCTTATTCTGAATGTAGAGATTGGCTTTCAAGGTTTGCTGAACTTGTAAAAACCCCAGAACATATACATACGTACAAGATAACACCCATTGCCATTTGGAATGCTGCAGCATCTGGATTAAAAAGCCAAAAAGTTTTGGAAGTTCTTTTAAAATACAGCAAGTACCCGATTCCACAAAACATTGTAGCAGATATACAGGATTGGTTCTCTAGATATGGAAAGATTAAACTCGAAAAGATAGAGGATAAGAAGAGAGAAGACAATCAATCAAATGATATTAAAATTCCTATACATTTAATTAATTCTCATTATTCAAATGTAAATTTACTTCTTCTGAGTTCTTTCGATGAGTTATTGATAACAGAGATTTACAATAATAAGAGCATTAACAAATATGTGATATATAATCTCGATTCTAAAAGTCTTTTAATCAATGCAGACTACAGAGGACAAATAAAAAATGCTTTAATAAAAATAGGATACCCTGTTGAAGATTTAGTAGGATATATTCCAGGGGATCCACTTCCAATAAAACTTAGAGACAAAACGGCTTCTACCGAAGAAAAATTTTATCTTCGACATTATCAAAATGATGCTTCGGAAGCATTTTATGTATCTGGATCTGAAAGAGGTGGGAGCGGCGTGGTTGTCATGCCATGTGGAGCAGGTAAAACAATAGTAGGGATAGATATAATATCAAAAATTTGTCAAGAAACACTTATCATTGGTAGTAGTACAGTTGGTGTTAGACAGTGGATAAGAGAACTTGTGGAAAAATCATTCATAGATAGGAAAATGATCGGTGAATATACAGGAGATTTAAAAGAACTAAAGCCTATAACTGTGACTACATATCAGTGTCTTACATATTGCAATACAAAGACTAGATATAAAAAAGAGCAAGAAAATTTAAATGCATTTAGAAAAATAAACGATATGAATTACAGTAACAAAGTTTTAAGTGATAATTTAGATATTATCGAGAATAATGATTTAAACAATAGATACTATAACAACAACAATGAATTCCAAAAGATTTATCCACACCTTGAAATCTTCAAAGCAAAGAATTGGGGTTTGATAATATATGACGAAGTTCATTTGCTCCCTGCACCTGTATTTCGAATAACTGCAGATATTCAAGCCAAACGCCGACTGGGTTTGACTGCAACTCTTGTAAGAGAAGATGGTAAGGAAGACGATGTCTTTTCATTAATAGGTCCAAAAAAATTTGACTCGCCCTGGAAAGAGCTTGAAAAACAGGGTTGGATTGCTCAAGCTTCATGCTATGAAATCAGAATAAGCATGGATTATGACTATCGAATGAAATATGCTACTTCTTCTCAGAGAACAAAGTATCGAATAGCAGCAGAGAATCCAAGAAAGATTGATGTTGTTAAACAACTTGTTTTAGAGCACAAAGGAAAGGACAGCGTTATTGTAATAGGCGATTATATAGATCAACTGAATCAAATATCTTTACTAATTAATGCACCTCTTATTACTGGAAAAACTCCTAATGCGGAGAGAGAAAGACTTTACTCATTATTTAGAAATGGTGAAATCAAACTTTTGATTGTTTCCAAAGTAGCTAATTATGCCATTGATCTTCCAGATGCAAGTGTCGCAATACAAGTCTCCGGTACTTTTGGATCAAGGCAGGAAGAAGCCCAGAGGCTTGGACGGATTATGAGACCCAAGAAATCAGATAAACAAGCATATTTTTATACAATTGTTTCAAAGGATACTGTAGATCAAGAATATGCATCTAAAAGACAACTTTTCCTGACAGAAAGAGGATATAAATATACAATAATTGATAATTAAACTTGTGATTTCTGGACAGTTTGACGGTTCGGACGGTTGTCTTATGCAACTTCTGGAAACTTGGAAAGGTTCTATTATTGTCAGTTAAAGTAATAAAAGATAGGAAAACAACCGTCAATACTGTCCAACTGTCAAATACTTTCATGCAAAGAGAAGGATTAACCTTATATAATTTTCTGTGCTTATCAATAATAAAAATAGTTTACTCATGACCTCGCAGATAAGAACTATATCTTATATGAAATGGCTCGCCAATCTTATCTTCATTTAGTTTAGATCTAAATTCCAGTTATTAATAATATCAAAGCCTAATAGAATTCGCCTCTTCTATCTAAAGATTGGTTATAAGAGGATCATTCATATGCTTTCTTAAAAGGTGTTATCTAAAAGTATTTGGAAATGGCGAATTATGCAAGAAAGTAATCTATATTTATTTATTTAATTAATTAATTCTGCTTTAATTGCACTTGCAGATTGATCACCTTTTCTAGGGAAGCTTTTGTATACTTTCCACTGGGTGGATTTCATTCCATTCGGCATGATCTGGTTTTGGATATCCTATATCCTTAACCCATTTACCAGTAATACGTACATGGTCGCCTGACTTAAGAGTAGGAATATGTGTTCTTGTATCAACTCCTTTACAATAATCTCCGAATGCGCTAATATAAGATGAACTGGGTTTCTCCCAACAGATGATTTCGATGTGCAATCCATGACCTGTATTATTTACATTTAAAAGAGCCCAATTGTCGTTGGGTTTGGTACCATCTGGATCTACATTGAAAGTTAAATCTCCATCGTGTTCTTCCGTAGTAGGTGTGGCTCTTATCTTTCCATCAAAAACAACACAAGATGGTGTATGTCCTTGAAGTCTGCTATGCATTTGACCGTGACTCCAATGGCTTTTGCCTGCTCCATAAGTGTGCTCCCATAGAAAATCTAGGATTTTGCAGTCCCCTTGTTTTTGGGCATATGAGTTTTCAGCTGAATTAAAAAGAATAACTCCAACCAATACAATTAAAAAGACACTACTTATAATAATAGAATATAGCAAAGCTTTTATCATTAACTTTGCTATTCAAAGGCATTATTTAACGATTTTAACTGCTTATATGGTTCTAAAATTAAGGAATTACTTTATTGTTGTAATTAGCCTCAATTTTTTGATAGAATCGGGCCCTCAATCGTAAGGTTGTTTATGGTTTTAAATGCCAATATATGGGTTGTATCTAGATCATTTCTTTGCAAAGTTGTGTCTAACAACAATATGCGGAGGGCAAACGACGCGAATATCAAGAAAATTATGCATTGATTAAAGTAAATGAATACCCATACAGAAAGATCCAAAATCTATTTTGACTACATCAAGTATTGCAAGGAAGGCGCCCGTATAAATTGCATAATAATTTTGAGTTTTGAACAAAGACGATCTATTCCATTCTGTTTTGTATTACATACTCTTTTCAATTGATCGTAATAGATCTACGGTCTTTTGATTTGAATCTAGGATTTTGTAGCCTGTGCTATCTTTTTATTCTACGTAATCTTTTTGAAATCTGTGAGTTGAACTAGCCTTTGAATTATATGTATGGTTTGCAGATAATTCTGTGATAGTATTTTTACTATAACCAGAATAAGATTCAGTAATCTTATTTTCATTTCTTGATTTTAGCTCTTCTATTACAAATTTCTTAATTTGGCTAGAGAGAATAGTATTGTTATTGTTGCTGCTATTATTATTTTCCTTTATTTTTTTATAAATCGATTCAGCAATATCTTTTGCCATCATAAATGGTATTCCCGAACGACTTACTCCTCTGACAAGCTTCTCTTCATTAAAGGTTTCATGAGAGCCATTTCTTTTTTCAACATTAATATTTACTTTTTCAGAATCACTATTACTCAATTTATTTCATATAATTATGGAAAACAAACCATAAATATAGTTCCAATATGAAGCATATTTTCTTTTTTGCTTTATCATGATCCGGAAATCAGTTAATATGCTTTGTTGCAATATTCATTCTTTCCAAATATATTTAGATAATATCAGCCAACAAAACATATGAAATGGTCTACCTGCACCAATCTTTCTTTTTCTATTTTCTTTTCGTTTAGATGATAACCGCTTGCTCTCATGTTTTTCGTATTTTTTGTTATTTCTTTATCGAAAACATTATCAAATTCTTTTACTGTCAGGCCGGTGAACGACTTGTAAAGCAATGGTTTTTGGACAGCCTATCGTATGAAATCAAAGAAAGGACAAGAAATTGATGAGAACCCGATCATATAACTGTCTATTTTAATCATGCAAGAGATCTAGTATGTATATGAGGCTTGGTCATAATTCAAATATATTTTTAATACATTTCATATAACTTAAAGCTAACCCTTGAGATATTATTTTGACTAAAACTGTCCCAAAGATTAGCTCTTGATAGATTAAAGGAATCCATACTCTTTAACATTCTGTATATGATAGGTTTTATACCATGGCCTACTGCATCACCAAGGAGGAAACGTGGTAAACCGTACGTATATGCTCCAACCATAATTTTGAGATGTTTTATTGTAAGATTATGGTTTAGAATCGATTCAAACAATGCATTACATATTTTTCTTAACTTGGACTGCTGTCTGTATAACCGTAAACTAGCATTAGCCTGTGGTCTTGTAACAATACCTAGCAGACGTACATTTGACAGACGGTTAAAGACCATTTCTATAGATATAAAAGCAAGAATATCAACAATGGGATATCTGTTTGTAGCAGAAGGATTGGTGGTTGATCCTTCTATAACCGCAGCAATAGATAGTACTCTTTTAAAAGCAAAGGGTAGTGTATGGCATAAATCATCAATGAAGAAAGGTATATTACCATGCCCAGGCATTGATACTGATGCACGGTGGGGTTATAGTCATACCAAGGGATGGATATTTGGTTATAAACTACATCTTACATCTACAACAACAGGCAAGATTGTAGTACCTCTAACTGCCGATGTAACTACTGCTAATGTTCCAGATAACAAGATGTATGTTTCTTTAACATCATCATCTGCATTCTCTTTACCATTGACATGTTATATGGTTGCTGACCCTGGATATGATGACAAGAACCTATATGAATATAGTAAGAAGTTGTTAGGAATAGATTTAGTTTGTCCTGTTGAAAGATACGAAAGCACGCCCAAAAAGAGACTTGAGCTTGTATGCTTTTATCAATCGGATTTAGGTCAGACCACCTATAGCAAAAGAAGAATATCCATAGAACCATTGATAGAACATATAAAATCTGTATTTAGGATAGACCCATTACCAGCACGTGGATTTTCTACGATATCTGCAATTTTACTTTTGTCTGTTTTATTATATCAATTAATGGTATACTATAACTGTAAAACTAATAAAATAAATCCAAAATCAATAAAGTATATGCTTGGGACTGGCTGATGAAATGGAATTGTGGATAAGGATGAGTAATATCGAATTATGACCAAGCCTCAAATAAATAAAGAATTAACGAGGCAGTTTACTATCTTAAAATAACATAGATTTCTTATAGACATATTTAGTGAGAATAACATATTGTATTATCAAAGATATTAGCACAACTCCAAAGATTAATACTTCCAATTTATTTTTTAATTCCCCTTCTGGTAATGAAGTAACTAATGCAACTGACAATGCTCCACGCATTCCACCAATCACAATAATATTTCTCCAAATTTTTGGAATTTTTTCTTTTGTAAATTTATTAACAAAGATAAGAATTGGATAGGTTGCGATTGCTCTTGCAAATAAAACAATTACAAACCCCAAAATAATTATTCCAATGTTTTGAATAATATTTATAATATTCATTGTTATTCCAAGATAAAGAAAAATAATTGAATTTGCAAAAAATGCTGCAATTTGCCAGAAATGCGAAACAGTGTTTCTTACATCTTTACTAATTGTAGATTCTTTTTTCATCGTAATATTTCCAAAAAATAATCCTGCTGTTGCAACTGCAACAAGTCCTGATACTCCAAAGGAATTTGCCAAGATTACATCCATGAAAATCGTTGGCCATAATAGGATATCCTATTGTTGGATTAAGCCTAATTTTATATACTAAATCATTATATTAATGTTATCTTTTATAGTATATACTATCTTTATACAAATTCCATTCTTATTGCCTATTTTTTCTTATCTTTTTATTTGGGGTTAAAGCGGCAAACATCCATCCAACTTCTTGAGGGTACTTGTACAGCCGCTTAGGATGTTGGTTCAGTCAGAGCCTCGCTCTCATACGGAGCATGTAAACTTGAACCTAGCCCAATTATGGTTCTCTTTAGAAGAGATAAAGATTTTCATGTAGTCAGATCCGAAAACGCTGGTTATTGTTAATGCAGTTTCAGAAAAAGGATCATTCATCAAAGCATGTAATCTATTTCCTGCAATTGCAACCAGTAATCCCACGAATATGCCGCCAAATAATATAAATAGAAAATGCTCTACGCCCTCAAATACGCTACTCCAATTGATGATTTCATGGTTATAATCTGCTGATTGATCTAATACAAATGTTGTATTTGTACCAATGAATAAAGCGGTTACTGTAGATAAAATGAGGCTTGGTCATAATTCGATATTACTCATCCTTATCCACAATTCCATTTCATCAGCCAGTCCCAAGCATATACTTTATTGATTTTGGATTTATTTTATTAGTTTTACAGTTATAGTATACCATTAATTGATATAATAAAACAGACAAAAGTAAAATTGCAGATATCGTAGAAAATCCACGTGCTGGTAATGGGTCTATCCTAAATACAGATTTTATATGTTCTATCAATGGTTCTATGGATATTCTTCTTTTGCTATAGGTGGTCTGACCTAAATCCGATTGATAAAAGCATACAAGCTCAAGTCTCTTTTTGGGCGTGCTTTCGTATCTTTCAACAGGACAAACTAAATCTATTCCTAACAACTTCTTACTATATTCATATAGGTTCTTGTCATCATATCCAGGGTCAGCAACCATATAACATGTCAATGGTAAAGAGAATGCAGATGATGATGTTAAAGAAACATACATCTTGTTATCTGGAACATTAGCAGTAGTTACATCGGCAGTTAGAGGTACTACAATCTTGCCTGTTGTTGTAGATGTAAGATGTAGTTTATAACCAAATATCCATCCCTTGGTATGACTATAACCCCACCGTGCATCAGTATCAATGCCTGGGCATGGTAATATACCTTTCTTCATTGATGATTTATGCCATACACTACCCTTTGCTTTTAAAAGAGTACTATCTATTGCTGCGGTTATAGAAGGATCAACCACCAATCCTTCTGCTACAAACAGATATCCCATTGTTGATATTCTTGCTTTTATATCTATAGAAATGGTCTTTAACCGTCTGTCAAATGTACGTCTGCTAGGTATTGTTACAAGACCACAGGCTAATGCTAGTTTACGGTTATACAGACAGCAGTCCAAGTTAAGAAAAATATGTAATGCATTGTTTGAATCGATTCTAAACCATAATCTTACAATAAAACATCTCAAAATTATGGTTGGAGCATATACGTACGGTTTACCACGTTTCCTCCTTGGTGATGCAGTAGGCCATGGTATAAAACCTATCATATACAGAATGTTAAAGAGTATGGATTCCTTTAATCTATCAAGAGCTAATCTTTGGGACAGTTTTAGTCAAAATAATATCTCAAGGGTTAGCTTTAAGTTATATGAAATGTATTAAAAATATATTTGAATTATGACCAAGCCTCAGATAAAATAATAATGCTGGTTGCATCATTAAATGATGATTCCATTTCTAGAATCCTTGCAAGTAGTTTTGGCACCTTTATTTTTTTAAATGTTTGTATAACAATTGCTGCATCTGTAGATGAAATTAGTGCAGCAAAGATAATACTTTGAGAAAAAGATAGATGAACAAAATAAATTAAAACAATTCCAATAACAACAGTAGTAATTACTACTCCAACTGTAGAAAGAGATATAACGGTTATCCTTATCGGTTTAAATTCCCTAAAATAATCAACCTGCATCATTGCTTCAAATATCAATGGAGGAATTACAAAATCCATAATTAATTTTGGATCAAATTGTAGGTTTTTAATATCAAGATCAAGTGAAATATAATTAAATGGTTGTTTTGCATATATTAAAAGTGAAAGTATCAATCCAATTATTACCAAATATATATTAGATCTCTTGCATAATTAGAATAAACAGCTATATGATCAGCAATTCTTCATTTTCTTGTTCTCTCATTGCTTTCATATGATCGGTTATCCAAAAAATCATTGCTTTTCAAATCATTCACTGCTGGTCTTACAGTGCAACAGTTCGATGACATTTATGAAAAAAATGTAACAAAAAGATATGCTAAACATGAAATACAACGCTTGTTCAAAAAAGATAGAGAAAGACGTATAGGTGCAGGTAAACCTTTCAAACTAGATATTAAAGATAGATTTCTCATGCTTTTGGTTTACTATCGTCTATACATAACTTACACTATGGCAGGTTTTCTATTTGATTTGGATCAGAGCAACATCTGCAGAGACATTCAAAAGATTGAAGGGTTGATAAGAGAATGTTTGCCAATTCCGCAGAAGACATACCCAATAACCAAAAGGCTGAAAACTCCAGAGGCAGTTGATAAATATTTTCCAGGCTTTCTTCTTGCTTTTACAGATTGTACCGAACAGCAAATACCAAGACCTGCGGATAAGAATAGAAGAAAGATATTCTATTCGGGTAAGAAGAAAAGACATACTATTAAGAATCAGATTACGGTTAACAATCGTGGTTATGTCCTTCACAAAGTACGCTATAAAAAAGGAAGAAAACATGACTACGATATTTATAAAAAGAACTATCCTGTCACTCCAAAACAAGTTGTTACTGTAGTTGATCTAGGGTATTTGGGCATAGAAAAGGATTTTCCAGAACAACTATCTGCACTACCATATAAAAAGAAAATAAACCAGTGTTTATCACAAGAAGAAATCGAGTTTAACATTATCCATTCGAAAAAGAGGATAATAGTAGAGCATACTATTAGCAGATTGAAAAAGTACAAGATAATGAGTGAGATATTTAGAAATAAATTGAGAAAATATAACAAGGTGTCAGATATAGTAGCAGGACTAGTGAACTATAGAATATCAAATTATCTGAACTAGAAATCGATATAGAATTAGAAGTGATGGTCTAGATTATTTCTAATTATGCAAGAGATCTAATATGCGCTTGTTACATTCAATTTATTTTTATATTGTTCTTGTTTCAATAATTCTTTTACTTTACTCACTTATTATGCTATAAATCGAAAATTATGTTTGTAAAAAGATTTGGTTTCATATAGTTAGAAAAATACTTTAATCTATTAATTTTATCTTACGTCAAAAATACTTTGCTAAAATTTCATTTAATTCTACTGTCTTCATATTTTCTTCAATACTATTATACTCCTTGCAGTCTTGACTTTCTTTTCCTGCTTTTTCTAATTCTTCCATCATTTTATCAAATTCCGATAGACCAATCATTGCTTTAGCTAGTCTGTTAGAAAGAAAAAAGATTGTAGATAAGATATAATTTGTTTTATCTGTTTCAAAGTCTATCTTTGTTGAAGGTGGGAAGACAGCATCCATGGACTCCCTTAATTCTTTTGTGCATAATTCAAGACAATGTGTATCACCGTTGCATTCTTGTGCTTTCTTTGCCCAATTAAATAGACATTTTGATATATTTGATGAATATAAAGGCAAACTTAATCATTAAAAGTTATCTTTAACTAAATATTAGTATAACTGTGCTTTGTTGCATGATTCTTATAATTTCGGATTTTACTACCGATTTTGTTTAAACAGATATCATTTTGTTATACAATGACGCTTTTAGCATCATTTCTTGTATCATATTTTTCAGTTTAACCGAATAAACATATTCTCCAAACATTCTCTTCAAAGACGAGAACACCGTTTCAACAATCCATCTTTGTCCATAGCTTACGCTATCCTTCCACTTTTGTAAATCTTTTTTCTGAGCTACCACCGATAGATTCCTGAGTATATTTCCTTTTTTCCATCGGACTTTAGAATTCTTTCTTACTTTAATGCAAGGTTGGATTCCATGGTTGTCTCCTAAATATCCAAATATATCATTACCATCATAAGCTCCATCAGCAAATAGTTTACCTATTGCTATTGCGGCTGTTGTCGTTGTCGTTGTCGTTGTTGTTGTCATGTTATCTGATTTTATAACATCATTAACCAATTCAGGTAATGCTTTGCTATCATGAACATGTTCATCCGTTACCTTCATTGAAAGAATCTTCTTGGTTTTGACATTAACTGCAACATGTATTTTCAAATATCCTTTCTTGTTATTATTTTTTATATGCCACTTGTCTCTCATCCATTGGTGGCCTCTGTTTGTAACCTTAATGCCAGTACTGTCTATTGCAATGATAATGTATTCATCTTCAAATTCTTTGCTACTATCTGTTGTATCTTTTATCTGAATATCCAATCTGTTTATTCTTCTGTTTATCGTTGTGTAATTAGGAATAGAAGGTACTTTCCATTTAGCATGAGCTTGTGTTATTCCCTCGGTTTGTCTATATGGTAGATGAAAATATATCTTGGCGTATCCAAGCAGAAGAAGAAATGTATTAGGATAATGAAATGGCTCGCCTATTTTGCCTTGGTTCATCTCTTTTAGCTCGGTATCCCAGTTGTTAATGATATCAAAGCCTAGCAAGATTTCGCCTCTTTTAACTAGAGATTGATTGTAGGATGGCCAGTTCATAAAATTTATTGGTTGATGTTAGCTAAATGTATTTGGGAATAGGAATCATGCAACAAAACAGTATAACTGTATTGTATTTGTTAAAAGTAGCAGAGAGCATCATTTTAAATTTTTTATTAAAATCGACTCTGTTCACTTAAGTAAAGTCTATATCTTGAAAGTGCTCTATTTCATTTGTGATTGCAAGATGCTTTGTTATATGATTCGAAAACCTGTTAAAAAAGTAGTTTATCTCTACTAATAGCAATAGAGTTTTGACTGTTTTCGTTTTATCTTCCCTGCATCAAAACGTTAGCAAATAATGAAAAAAATAATCATGCACTAATGCTTTGTTGCATAACTCAATTTTTTCGTAACTATATGACATATTTGGTTTAAGTTTAATATACCATCCATTTGAAATTCGTATTATTTTGACAAAAGTTCGATCATAAAAAACGAATTTCAGAGTTATGCAACAAAGCATGCACTAAAGCATTTTTAAAGTATAATTGATATACTTTAAAGGTGTTCTAATTCTTAAAATTACAAAGGAAAATAGAATATCTAAAGTTGTGGGGCTTTCTTAGTAAACAGAGGCTACCGCCTCATAATGTCTATATGTATATTATTTTTTCTCTAATGCATTGAGCGTAGCTATTTTTCTATGTTCAAAGATATCTTGTATTTGTTTATACGCATAACCCTCGAATAACTTTCCTAATATACCATATGGCAATTCAAATTCAATTATATCTACTATTTCTGTTTGTTTTCCATCGAGATTATAGAATTTATGCGAATGTTTCCATTTCTTAAATGGTCCTGTTAGCATCTCATCTACATATTCATACGGTCGTGCAAGTGTTATTTTTGAATGCCATGTACTTCTTATTTTTGTAATTATTTTGCCACTAATCCATATCTCCTGTCCTAGAACAATCCTTTTATTGGTGCTACTAATAATTTCAAGATCTATCTTATCAGGTGTTATTGTTTCCAAATGCTTGATGTCTGTATAAAATTCCCAGACTCTTTCTATGGATTCTTTAACAATAAATGAATGTCTAAATGTTCGCAAATATTTATGATGTGTAGTAGTCAATTATATTAGTTAATATTTTGTATTATTTTCGTTGAATGTCTAATGTATTGGTTATATTGGATATTGTTTTTTAAACAAATAATATATGATTATAATTTAAATTATCTTTTGATACATTAGATCTATTGTATAATTTCGTATGAACAGGTTTATGATTGCTTTGTTGCATGATTCGAAAATCAGTTAAAAATTTAATATTTGTATTATAATAATAATTAAGCTTTGACTATTTCCGTTATAACACTGTCAATAAAACGTTAACAAATGACGAATAAAATAATCATGCAACAAAGCAGTTTATGATCTGTACTTCACCACTTTTATCTCCTTCTTTGCTTTCTATTATATAGATTATTTCCCCAAGTCACTGCTTTTTCAATAATGTACTGATCACAAATCAAGAATTTGATGTTATTTATAAAAGAATATTGACCTCGTTCATAAGAATCCAAACGAATAAGTAGTTATTCTCATCGAATCATCATTTCATTAATTTTTTATTGATATTCTATTAATAGAGAAATAGAAAATGATAGAAACAGATTATTGGGATGAATATTGCCAGTATCTATTTATAATTTGCTCGCGATTTTTTTCTTATTCCGAATCCTCTAAATGATCTGGTTCTTAATTTGTAGTTGCAACAGGAAGACCTATTTTCATTACACTATGAAAATTTCATATATACTACATCTTTTTTGTCCTTCCATATACCTAAATAAAGAATCATGATTTCTTTTTGCTATGTATATTTAGAGCCTATCCCAAAATTCGATAGAATTATAGCTCTTTTCCTCTTTTCCTCTTTTGCTAAACTGTGACTGCATCCAAAAGAAGGAGAAGATAAAGAAGGAGAAAAATAAACATCCTACCATACTCAAGATTTCTGATGAATTATGGAATGAGATCAAAAGTATTTTCCCAAAGGAGAAACCACTCAAGACAGTTGATGGTCGGCGAATTGTTCCATACAGAAAAGTGATTGATGGAATTCTCTATGTATTAAGAACATGAGGATGCCAATGGAAGATACTACCTAGAGAATATGGCTCTGGTTCTTCTACTTGTCACCGTAGGTTTCAGAAGTGGAATAGATTAGATGTATTCAAAAAGGGATGGATAAAACTATTAAAAATCTATGATGACCTTATCGGTATTAACTGGACATGGCAATCCATCGATAGTGTATCTATAAAGTCGCCTTTAGGGGGGCGATGACCGGAAACAATCCTCTACTGATAGAAGCAAACTAGGCAAAACAAAAAGACATATTTTAACAGATAAGAAAGGTATACCGCTTTCTGTGGTCATATCATCTGCAAGCACTCATGATATCAAACTGGTAATAGATGTAGTTGATAATAGAGTTATCCATACACGACCATCATCATATAAAACTAAAACAGGAACAGGAAGAAGAAGAAAACTTCAACATCTATGTTTAGATAAAGCATACAATTCCGAACCTGAAGAGAAAGAATTAATCAAACGAGGATATGTACTGCATATTCCTCCAAAGAGAAAGGGAGGTATAAAAAAAGAACAAAAAGAGATCAAGATTGCAGTACAACATTGCTCAAATCGTAAAAAGCATTCTGCAAAAAGATGGGTTGTAGAGAGAACAAACTCATGGCACAACAAGTCAGGAAACTGTTAACAAGATATGAGAAAAAGTCAGAGAATTATCTTGGATTGGTACAGTTGTCCTGTTGTATTATCATTTATAGAAAGATAATTTTGGGATAGGCTCTTAGTATACTCCGTCGCAGCCCATAATATATTCAATTTGAAAATAATTTTTAGAGAAATAAAAGTTTAATTTTCAAATTCTAAATCGAGAATCTTTTACTGTTATGTTCATTGAGACTAATAATAACTTTGTAATAATTTATCTGAATGATGATGATGTGTACCAATTAGTATAATTTAACATATTATATATTTCTAGAATATAGAAAATTAACCATTACAGTTCTGTACATAATCTAAACAATATAATTACAATTTAGTAGTATTACCGATGGTAAAATCAGAAGGCAAAGATGTAAAAAATGATAATACGTCTACTATTCCGTGTTCAAAATCATACTGTATAATTTCAACAACTACGAAAAATAAGGATATAAACAAGAATTCTTTATTGTCTCAAGTTGTATGGTAATTTATAACCGACCCGAAAATCGACTTAGAGAGGCTAATTGTGTTATATTTTATAGATTACAAATCCATTAAGATGCATCAACCTTTAGAACATTTTCTATTGATGTTACTTATGCAAGAGGCCTATTATCTTATCTGTTCCTGATTCTGCACCCCATATTTCTCCATGCATTCCAAGAATCTGTCTAACTTTTGCACCTGAGCTGGGTATTTTAAAAACCTTAAACGCCTCTTTTTTTGGATCAAAACTCACTAGTGAATTTGAGCCAAAATCGCTTAGCCATACCATATTTTTATCATCTACAAATATCGCATATGGCATAGGATTACTGCCAGGAAGTTTCCATTCTTTCCACTTTCCAGTTGCCGGATTGTACATCCCCAATTTGCCTGCATTCCATTCGCTTACCCAGATTTTTCCTTGTGAATCAGACCAAACTCGTCTTGCCCCCTGATCCGGTGTTGGTGGCTCCAATACAGTAGCTGATCCATTTTTTGGGTTTATATAAGCAATGTAGCTTCCTGCAAGTGAAGCAAAATACACTGTACCATTTGGTGTTGTAGTTATTCCATACGGTCCTGGACCCTTGGGTGCATAAAATATCTTTATTTGACCTTTCAATACTCTCCCTTCTTCCCCTTTTGTCAAAGTGTTTAACTTACCATAAATTCCGCTTTGTCCAGTAAACCATAATGTACCATTTTTGTCAAATACTGCAGTATTAAGATTGGCAAATGGGCTGCCTTTCGGTAATGGGAATGTCTTTACATATTCAGTTTTTGGATCTACCCTGACTATCGCATTCAAACCACCATCTGTAATCCATGGAGCACCATCTGGACCTATTATTACACCATGAGGGGATGAACCATGGCCTAAATCTATGCTATGTATTTTGCCTGTTAATTTATCTAGTTTTCCCAATTTTCCTAAGGTCTGGGCGGTATACCAAACAGTAATGTTATTGTCATGTGGGACCCCACTTCCTGCACTGGTATCTGTAGCTTCTACAGGAGCTACATCATGAGGATGAGAACCATCTGGAACCGGATATTCTCTAATGTTATAGATATTATCATTGGATGAAGACTTTGTAGACAATGATACTAATGCGGATACTGAAAATATTTGAGAAATTGAATGAGCCGGAAAGATAATTGTAGTCGATAAATTAGTAATTGTTACTGCTGCTATTGATGTTATTATTATTATTATTAATTTCAAGTTAATCTTTGACAATCATCAATCAATGCATTTTCTCATCCTTTCTTAAAATGCTTTGCTGTATGATTCATAAAACGGTTATAGATTCGAATTATATGATGGTCTATCGTCTATTGTTTTTAAATATTGCCCGTCTATCCACATACACCGCACCTTGGTGAATTGGTTATTGGTAATGCCATTTCCTCACGGGATTTATGCTGCAGTATACAATTATCACGAAATGATGATTGTGTTTTCCCTTCTTCATAAAAAGGTTCAGAATATAAGTCTGGGCTGCTATGCGGCCGAGACATATTCTCTTGATATATATCCGAGAAACACGTTTGTTACAAAGAAATTCTTATTGGATCCTATTGATAGGAATTACCCGATTTCTACAGATGGTGATTAGTACTAATAATATACTCAATCTTAATTTTTTAAATTTGAAACATCATCTAAATATATTTTTCTCTAGAGAGATGCCAGATTGAATAACGATATAGTATATTAATTTGGACCAGAAGGTTTTAATGATTATTTTCCTTGTAAAAAGTATGTAATTAAATCTTATAAAACTATGGCTTTATTTATTTGTGGATTTTCAAATTAGAGAAAAAATATCCTATATTTATAGAGCCAATTTTTTATATGTGTATTTTATAACTATTGTTATATAAAATATTACACACCCATGACAAAATTAAATTTGATTACTGTAATAATAATCGTTGCTGCGTTTACAATATCTTCATTTGACACAAATTCTGTATTTGCACAATCTAACAACAGCAGTAATGGTTCATCAACAAGTGGAGGAAATACTTCATCTGTAACTGGCGCACACTCTTCTGCATCTAACCCTGCTAATCCACCATCCGTTGCTTCAGTTGGTTCAGGTGGCTCTGGCGCATCTGGTGTCTCTGGAGGCTCTAGCGGTACCAGTAGTACAGGCCCTTTTAGCGGCACAAGCGGCTCCGGATATTAATATATAACAAAATATAAATACAAAAGACAATATTTTTTTTCCTCTTTTATTTATATTTAGATATTTTAAAAAACCAAAATTTGGAAATAATATTTTTTAGATTACTATCCCAAAGATCTAATCTTTAAGTGAACAGAGCCATTAATTATCTGTATTAACTTTAAATTTTAGAAATAACTTATATGTTATTGTATTTTTTATGTTTGTATTACTGGATCGCTCGCCTTCATTTAACATAGATATAAGATCTTTACGTATGTTTAGGGCGTATTTGAAAAAGATAAATCTTTTTTAATAGTTTTTGTCTCAGTTACCGGTTTCTTTTTAACCTCTACTTCTTATTTAACATATGGAGTTTTGTTTATCTTCCAATCTCTTTTTTAACAGGTATTGTTATATTCTGTAAAGATTATTTAGGCTCTTCTTCTTGTTTGTAGCCACTTGGAGGTCATGTTTCAATAGTTACTTCTTCATGTGTTAGGTTGAACTTGCATGATTTGTTGTGATTTGTTGAATAACTACTTTTCAAACATGCTACATACCTCTTTTTATTATAATAGATATTTTTTGATAACTCTAAGAAGCAGAAGAAGAAAAAACCAAAGAGAAAGATAAACTGGAGTGAATATAACGAGTCTCTTGTTAAAAGAGGAGAAATGTTATTTGATGATGGTTTTTACAGAACTGCTGGCGAACAGAATTAAAGAAAATGAACAAAGTAAAGTAAAGTAAAATACAAATTATCGTTATCCGAATTCCTTGATATTGCTGCTCGCCACCGTACATGCGCGTACCTACTTCCATACCGGCAATTAGAAGGTTTTCTAAGAGTGATGTCGTTATACATAAAGAAACTCAAAGAAGTAATACCCAACTTCACAACCATCTGTGGTGGAGAGTAGTAAGGACAAAGATAAACCTAAACTCAAAAGTAAACCTAGAAAAAGACAACATAGTGATAGCAGTTGATAGTACAAGTATCAAGGTAACAAATAGAGTGAAAGGATACTTGTTAAATGGAAGAAGAAAAGAAAGAGAAAAGGCTTTATAAAAATACACATAGCAGTAAATATAAAGACAAAGAAAATAGTATCAATGGTTATAACAAAAGAAGATGTTCATGATGGAAAATATTAAAAGATCTAGTAAATGATGTTTCCAAGAAATATGATATCGAAAAAGTACTGGCAGATGGAGGTTATGATTCTAAAAAAACTTTATGTATCTTGACGAACTGAAGATAACTCCAATCATAAAAGTAAGAAAGAACTCATCGGTCAAGAACAACTCCAAATGCATTCCACGTAAACTATCTGTGATGCAGCAACGTGATAATCTAAAACGATGGAAAAAAAGACATGGATATGGCATGCAATGGATGGCTGAATCTGCATTCTCATCAATAAAGAGAACATTTGGTGAACATGTGTCTTCTGTCAAGTGGAACAATATTGTAAATGAGGTGAAGTTAAAGGCATCTATCTATAACTTGTTTATGGATAAGATAATGATATGATAAAATGATAGTCTTATTGGTTGTATCAAAATAGTTACTCGACATAGCACTTTGTTGTATAATTCGAAAACCCGTTCTACCCGTAGTTTATCTCTAACAATAACAATAGAATTTTGACTGTTTTAGTTTTCAATTTATTAACAAAACATTAGCAAATGACTAAAAAATAATCATGTAATAAAGCATGTTTATTATATAAAAAATTAAATATAAAAGTAAGTATTGTTTTATGATTCTTACCTGAATGGATTATGCTTTAAAAGAATATGAAAAATAATTAAGATTTTAAGATTTTATCTATTTTAAAAAGAAATTCATTAAAATCAATCGGTTTTTTTACTATTTCCTTCGGAGATAAATCTGGAAATATGCTTAAAAGCTCTTCTACTGCATCTAATGCGGATAAAAATAGGACTTTAATATCTGGATTCATTATTTTCAATTTTGAATATAGTTGTATACCATTTAATCCTGGCATTCGTATATCCATTATAATTAAATCATAAGAGTATGGATTTACTTGAGCAAAATGTTCTAATGCTTTAATGGGATCGGAAAAAGATATTGTTTTATAATCTTTACTTTCAATTATGGTTTTAAATGTGAAGAGGATATCTGCATCATCATCTATTAAAAGAATGTTAAAAGATGAGTTTGATTGACTAAGCCTATTTTCTTTGTATTTTATTTGATTTTGATTTTTTTTAAACTCTATTTCTTTTTGATGTTCCGGATTATTGCATCGTTGGACAGAGAAAACCTCATAAGAAATAGAAGTTTCATTTTCATCCCATATATCATTTTTATCGTATTTATTGTTATTAATATTAATTAATTTAAAACAATAGTCATCGAAAAATGATGCTTTATCAATTACGTCGTATAGATCCTTATAAATAACCATCCCATTTGACAGAGCAAGATGGTTAATTTTCGAACAAATATTAATTGTAGGTCCAAACAAATCTACGGAATTTGAATTTAATGAGGTAGCCATCTCTAGTTTTCCATAATTTGCACTAATTCTATAATTAATTGTTGGAAGTTCGTTTTTTTTTAAATTATTATTAAGATCTGCATTAGTATCAATCATGGCTAATCCACAATCAAGAACATCTTGAAATGCATCCTTGTTTGTATCTATATCTACAGTTTTAGGAAAATAATAAATCAGACAATCTCCTGCATTTTTTATTACTTTTCCATTATAATTATTTATTATTGATGCCATTGTATTAAGAAATATGGAATAATAATTTCTAATTTTATTTGAGTCAGCTAATAATTGCTGAGTGATTTTAGTAGAGTCTATAATGTCTATAATGCAAATACAAAAATATCGATGAGTACAATTGATAAAAGTTATTTGGTTGTCTTTATAGTCATAGTTATATTGAGCATTAATTGTCTTGTTTTTTGTTATATTATATATACTTTCTTCTTTTAAATCCGTTATTTTTTTTGAATGCCTATCGATATTTTTCATCTTTTATTTATATTCCTTCTTTTTTACACTGATGGAATTTTTTAATCAATTTAAGAGCAATCTCTTCGTCGTATTCCACTGATTTTATAATAGCAGGTTGGCAAGGAAAATGAGGGGCAGAAAAAAAATTGGTCTGCTCTAAATTCTTTGATGTGTCTCTTGATAATTTATTTGGGAAAATATTTGATGTTTTCATTAAATATTGAATAAAGAAAGATAAAGAAATAAGTAGATACAATTTTATTGTATAATTATAATTTAATAGAATATTTTCTAAATATATATGAGAATAAATTAATGTATGCTAAACAATCTATTTTCATCAAAAATATCTGCGTTATCCCAAGAAAAATAAAAATAATTTAAGCACCAATTATGGAATTGTTCATCCTCTCCATAAATTATAAAATTCATATCGGGATTTTCTTCGCCATGTTTTGGAAATACTATAAATGCACTTTTATCTGTCACAACCAACGATATTTTTATCTGTGTTAGCATTTTATGTTCTATTTTACCATTAGTTTTAAATTTTTTGAATTCGGATATATTTTCTTGTCTTATGGTATCAAATATTGAATTTTCACCGAAAATGGTTTTTATATGAAAATATTTAATATTTTCAAGTTTGGTTTTTAAAAGAGTAGTAATTTCATTTATTCCTTCAATTTCATATAAAATATTGTATATAAATCTATCTGCGTTATTATACATTTCAATTAATCTGCGTATTATTTTTGGATGACCACGTATAATTTGCACGTTATTAAATATTCCTAAGCTTAATCTAAATCTCAAAGGAAGGTCATTAATATCGTGGTCTACAAAATAATCTTTCATTTCCCATACAAATTGCATAGAATAAGTTAAATCAAATAAATTAGCACCTAACGAGGTTAAATAATATAGATTTTGTTCCTTTTTGATAATTTTATTTTCTAAAAGAATATTTATATGATGTTCTAGATTATTGGGTGCAGTAGTAATACCTTTCTCATCATTTAATCGCTTTTTAAGTTCAGTAAAACTATTTGATTTGTTTTTAAGGAGTTGAAGTATCTGGAATCTAATACCGCTAAAAATAAAGAATAGATAGGATATATCTTTTTTATCTTCATCCTGCTCCACAAGCGTTTTTATAGAATCTTATATAAATTTCGTCATGATAGATTATATTTTATAAGTGGATGAAATAAATAAAAATATAATTTAGTCTATCTTTCAAGTGACGACTATAATAGATTTACAATAATTAAAAACAATTTACACCTTCTAGTACTATATTATATTTCGTTTCTATCGATATAGATTCATTATTCTGGAGTTGACTAAGCCTGATACTATATTCTGATACTTTATTGTATCTTCTCAGTTTGTCTCTAAAAAGTCCCTCAGTATCTTATACTTTTTCAATCGACAAATGGTGTTTCTACTACTATTCTCTTTTTTGGAATGAATTATGTCACACTCTTTTTCTCCTATAGACAAATCGTCTTGGTATCTCTTGTACAATAGTACTTATAGCTAATCGGAGAGATCCATTTCTATACCAAGGTATCCTAGATCAACTACATTAACAACCTCTTTGGGATTGATGGATGATTCTTCTTATATAGGTTATAATCATGCCTTCTTCCTTTCTTATGATCTAATTTGTGAATGATATAGCCGGGGTTACTAACCACCAGCTGATTCTTTATGTTTTATTGCATAATTCCTCCTTTCCAAATACTTTTAGCTAACATTAGTTGTTGTACTTCCACACATGGTTGACAAAACAATGTACCAACATGGCTGACACATTTTGTCTTGTTTTAGTGTATCAATATCAGTTGTTTTAAAGATTTCATGAACTTCTCTGATGGCGTCATTCCGTTTATTCCACCGTGTTCTCTTTCATAGTTATACGATTTGACAAATAATTCGTATTTCTCTATTCCCTCTTTCATATCAATTAACTCTTCTACTTGTAGAAATTCAGTTATGACTATTTTGTTATACGCTTCTACTTTCCCCTGTTCTTGTGGATAACATTTAGGAATCTGCTTGTCCTTTATTCCATTGAGAAAAAGATAATGTTTGAATTTATTCGATGTAAATTCTCTACCACAACCATCGTGTGCATTACCTTCATAGGTTTACCGTAGAGTTCAATCCATTCGTTGAGAACCGACAGTGATTCTTCACTAGTTCTTCTGCTGCACCATTTGCTAACTACTTTTCTTGAGGGGCAATCATCTATAACATGAATAAAATAATTTTTGTTTCGTGAGCCTTTTAGATAAAAAGGTCCTTTGGTATCCATTTGAACCAACTCATTCGGATGTTTCATTTCAAATCTTGTATTTTCTTTTTAGCTTGACAGATAGTACATTGAGATTGTGTCTCTTTAGAATATTGTAAATGGTTTTTGTACCCAAGCTGATTCCATACTTTCTCTTTAATCTGAACCTTATTCTCATTGGACCAAATCTGTTGTTTAGTCTCAGCTCGAGAATAATCTTTTCTATATCTTTGGTTACCTTTACATTTTTAATATTATGTGGCTTTCTTGATTGGTTTTTTAATCCCAGTAAACCATATACATTATACCGTTTCTTCCATTTGTACCATGTTTGTCTTGAAACAGCATATGCAGTACAAGCATCAGATATAGTCTTACCTGAACGTTCTGATTCAATTATCATTTTATACCTATTTTCAATTATATCCATTATTATTACACTCTAAGACTAGAGTGTCAACTATGTTAGGAAGCTAAAATGTCAACTATGTGTGGAAGCAGTACAATTAACCAACAAATTGTATGAACTGGCCCTCCTACAACCAATCTTTAGTTAGACGAGGTCAAATCTTGCTAGACTTTGATATCATTAACAACTGGGATACAGAGCTAAAAGAGATAAACCAAGACAAAATAGGCGAGCAACCATTTCATTATCCTATTACATTTCTTCTTCTTTTGAGATGTGCCAAGACATATTTTCATCTTCCTTATAGACAAACCGAAAATATTGCACAAGACCATGCTAAAGTAAAAGCGCCTTCCATTCCTTATTTTATAACAATAAACAGAAGAATAAATAGATTAGATATAAAGATAGATGATACAACAGGCAGCAAAGAATTCAAAGATAATATATTGTCATTGCCATTGACAGTAATGGTATAAACGTTACCAACAGAGGTCAATGGATGAGAGATAAGTGGAATATAAAAGATAACAACAAGAAAGGATATTTAAAAATACATGTAGCTGTCAATATAAAAACCAAGAAAATTCTTTCGATAAAGGTAACTGATGAACATGTTCATGACAGTGAAGCATTACCTGGATTGGTTGATGAGGCCATAAAATCAGATTAAAATAAAAAAATAACAATTGGCAAACTATTTGCAGATGGAGCTTATGAAGGTAATGATATATTCAGGTGTCTGGGATATAATGGAATCCAGCCTTGTATTAAAGTTAGAAAGAATGCTCGATTCAGATGGAGAAAAGGAAACATCCTTAGAAATTTAGCAGTGTTAGAACAGAAAAATGATTTGCAAAAGTAAAAAGATGATATTGTATTATTTATGGTCAAAGATGGATTTTTGAAAGAGTATTTTCTTGTTTAAAAAGAAGGTTTGGAGAGTACGTATACTCGGTTAAACTAAAGAATATGATACAACAATTGATTTCAAAAGCGTCATTATATAATAAAATGATATCTGTTTAGGCAAAATAGATAGTAAATCAAAGATTATAGGAATCATGAAACAAAGCAGAACTTGTACTGTTTTTGTTTCTTTTATTAGTTCTTTTGTAACTTTTACTTTATCTTCTTGAATCTTTTGCTAAATCAGGTTTTTCATCTGTCAGGGGAACTTCTGTTTCTTCTATTTCTATTCCTCCTCCACTACCACCACCGTTATCAATTTCAGTGGTAGATTCATATTGTTCTATTATTGAGGGAGGATGTGAACCTTCTGCATAATTGCCTATATCGCCTGCTGAAATTTTGAATCTAAGAACAGATCCATCATAACTTTCTACTTGGTCTTTTGGAATATGGAATTTTTCTTTATGAATCAAACCTCTTTTAACTATAACATAACCATCTGTTATCTCTTGTACTTCGCCGAGATCCTCGTCGTTACTTCCTCTGGCTTCTTTTTTTATAGCATTATTCCAATCGATATTAGAGCTCATACAAAATACTATATAATATGATTTAAATAATTAAGCAGAATCTTTTTTGAAAATTTTTTAAATTGTTAATGTTTTCTATAACCTAACTGAGGTTCAAATATAACTTTTTTATTGTAAATTCTGAATAAGAATTACCTCCTATTTTTTTTTACAGCGTTATCCAAGTCAAAGGTAAAGATTCAGTTGAAAATCCCAAAGTGTATCAATATGTAAAAAACAAAAAATATTTTTTTGTCAAATATGTATCAATAAACAAAATAATATCAATGTCATAAATCGATCTTCAATAACCTTTTTTATCATTTAACAAAAGTAAATTACATTAACGTAAGAAAACTATATATTATGTAATATATATTACATATAGTAATGGAAAATAATTATAATAATAACAATAATAATGATATATTACCAATATACTTGTTTAACAGATTCTTTGGCTTTGGAAAAAGAGCAAGTAGTGGTTTGTTTGATATGGACGATTTGTTCGGAGGAGGCTTTGATTATACACAGAGAGATGAATACAATGTTCAATGCCTTCAATAACCTTTCAAAGAATGCACCAAAAGATCTAGTAAGAGATTATCAAACCTCTGATGGAGCCAAAGTAAGAGAAATAGGACCAATCGTATACGGATACTCGATAACAATAGGATCTAATGGTAAACCACATGTAAAGGAATTTGGAAATGTAAAAGATGGTAAAAATATAGGGCAATATGTAGGTATTCAAAAACCACAGATAACAGCTGAAAGAGTACCGATGTTTGATGTTACATCAACAGATAAAGAGGTAAAGGTAGTGCTTGAGATGCCCGGTATCACAAAAGAGGATATTAAAATAAATGCATATGATGAAAAGGTAGAAGTAAATGCTTTGTTGCATGATTCGAAAATCAATTAAAATTGGTTTATCTGTTATAATGACAATTAGATTTTGAATATCTGTTATAATGACAATTAGATTTTGAATATTTTCGTTAAACTCTATTAGCAAAACGTTAGGAAATAGTGAAAAAAATAATTATGCAACATAGCAACAATATAATAATTCGTTTCCTTTTCTAATATAATAACAACTTATTAAGATTAAAAAAGATTACATTCACTTTTGAATTATATCCATCCGGCCTCGTTATTCAAATGAGTTAAATATTTTATTACGTAACAACTATAGAGTAAAAGTCAATGTCTGCTAAATTATATACCATAAATCATTTCTTTTATCATGTTCTCAATTTATAGAATAAGTATATTTTCCAATATTTTCCAATATTCTTTTACATATGGAATCAATTTCAATAATCGTCTTTGTCCCTAGCCCTGGCTATCTTCTTTTGACTTTCATAAATCACTTTCCTATGCTATAACAAATAATTTCCTGAAGGTGAAGACATTCTATTTATTCCATCTACCTTTCACACTATTTCGTACTTTTACAAGGTGAAATTCTATTACCTGATAATATAAAATATCCTTGCTATCATACGCTCCCTCTACCAAATAACTATCTTTTGTTATCATATTATCTAGTTTTAGAATATAATCAACCCTTTATAGTAATGACTTTCTACTTTGAATATACTCATAGTCAGTTATCTTTATCATTGAAAGAATTTCCTTGGTCTTTGAGTTAACTACCGCCTGCTGCTACCACTACATGATTTTCAAATACTTCTTATCTTTCTTTCTTATTTCATTTCTATTTGCTTTATTATTGTTAGTCTATATCTGCCTCACTTGTATAGCATTCTTCTGCTTTTCAATTATTGATTAAATAATGTAGATAGTTATTCTATATCCTTCACTATCTATATATAGACCTTCGAGTTTATAAGCATTTATATTATACTCCTTTTGCCTAGGTAGCAGTTCATATTATTTATTGGCTAATGTTAGCTAAATGCATTTGGAAAAGGAGTCATATAATAAAGCACATTACTCCCAAAAACATACATACTATATGGTGTTACAAAATATCTATCACAATTACTATTAGTCTTTATTTATGGTCTATTTGTTTGACCATCCATTTCCAATTCTCATTACAAGTTAACTTTTGCTTCATTCATATACTGGTATACAAAATGTATACAATCTACACCTAACCTGTTATAATTATCCAATATAATATCTATATGGTGAAAATCTTTTATATATTATCTATAATCAAATACTATATCAATTTTTTTTACTATTTATTGTTGAATGACTCAAAAGTCTCAGATTGAGAGTATAGCTATAATATAAATGTTTATATACTATTTGTATTATGTAAGTATAGTGATTTTATTAGAGAATAATTGATTATTATTGTGATGAAGATTGGAAAGAAAAAGCAGTTGAAAAGTATGTAGATAGCCTATGCTGCTGCTGTCGCCGCTTGCTCGTTGGTAGCCTATATGCTTATGCTGCTGCTGTCGCCGCTTGCTCGTTGGTAGCCTATATGCTTATGCTGCTGCTGTCGCCGCTTGCTCGTTGGTAGCCTATATGCTTATGCTGCTGCTGTCGCCGCTTGCTCGTTGGTAGCCTATATGCTTATGCTGCTGCTGTCGCCGCTTGCTCGTTGGTAGCCTATATGCTTATGCTGCTGCTGTCGCCGCTTGCTCGTTGGTAGCCTATATGCTTATGCTGCTGCTGTCGCCGCTTGCTCGTTGGTAGCCTATATGCTTATGCTGCTGCTGTCGCCGCTTGCTCGTTGGTAGCCTATATGCTTATGCTGCTGCTGTCGCCGCTTGCTCGTTGGTAGCCTATATGCTTATGCTGCTGCTGTCGCCGCTTGCTCGTTGGTAGCCTATATGCTTATGCTGCTGCTGTCGCCGCTTGCTCGTTGGTAGCCTATATGCTTATGCTGCTGCTGTCGCCGCTTGCTCGTTGGTAGCCTATATGCTTATGCTGCTGCTGTCGCCGCTTGCTCGTTGGTAGCCTATATGCTTATGCTGCTGCTGTCGCCGCTTGCTCGTTGGTAGCCTATATGCTTATGCTGCTGCTGTCGCCGCTTGCTCGTTGGTAGCCTATATGCTTATGCTGCTGCTGTCGCCGCTTGCTCGTTGGTAGCCTATATGCTTATGCTGCTGCTGTCGCCGCTTGCTCGTTGGTAGCCTATATGCTTATGCTGCTGCTGTCGCCGCTTGCTCGTTGGTAGCCTATATGCTTATGCTGCTGCTGTCGCCGCTTGCTCGTTGGTAGCCTATATGCTTATGCTGCTGCTGTCGCCGCTTGCTCGTTGGTAGCCTATATGCTTATGCTGCTGCTGTCGCCGCTTGCTCGTTGGTAGCCTATATGCTTATGCTGCTGCTGTCGCCGCTTGCTCGTTGGTAGCCTATATGCTTATGCTGCTGCTGTCGCCGCTTGCTCGTTGGTAGCCTATATGCTTATGCTGCTGTCATGTCTGTTTAATTGTAAATATTTTTTAAATTAAAGTCTCAATTGTTATATGATACATGTTTTCTATACATAATTCAAAATGAATATTCATTATTTACTCTTCATTAATTATGAAGGGTTTATAATGATGAAACTATTTTATAAAAAAAATTATCAAATAAACTAAGTTTTATAAATTGATTATCTACTTTTTCACACTTTTAACGTACCAACGAAGTAACTATTCCAAATAGCGGTACAGTGAAGAACCCTCCTGTTTTTGCAGGATCTATCGATAAATTCACTAATTTACCTTTTAAAAGAGTGAAAACTATTGGTAAATCACGAAAAGCTGTTTTTCCATTGATATTGATATCTGCATTAGACTTGAATATTGTACTATTATTTTTTGCCAATTGTATAATATTGCTAGTAGTCACAGGTGGAACTGCACCTGTCGAATTAGTGACTCCCGTAATTGACAAAGTACCATTTACTTTACCATTTAATGTTAAATGGTCTACATCCCATTTAAAGTCCTGGAGTTTACCACCATTAATAGCAAAGCTCCAATTTCCTGCAATAATGGAGCCTACAGGAGGCAACAAATTAAATTGAGAAATTGGAGTTGGTAGTGTTTGCATCATCTCTTGTGGCAAGACAAATGTTTGACCTGTATACCCACCTACACTAAAGGTTTCAACACCACTAGATTTTTGTGCGGCTGCAAAATGAGAATCTTTAAAATTGTTTGTAATTGTGATGATTGATAGTAAAAGCATTGCAGTTGTTACTGTTGAAAGCAACTTATTTTTTGTATCAGTCATTTATAAGTAATGCCATAAAAAACTATAAATATTTTATATTTCTTATTTTATGTCTTATTTATTTAAAATTTTTGTAATCCTTGGTTTATTACATCAATAAAAAGAGGCATTATATAAATAATTAATACAAAAAAGGCATTTTAACTACATCAAAGAAAAATTTCAAAGTTAAATAATTATTATATATTTATTACCGTTGCGAACTGGCTCTGTAAAGTTAAGATATTATTTCTTTATTGTAATATTTAGCAAATAGATCAAACCATTGTTTTACATGCTTAAGTTTGCACTTGTTTTTTCTACAAGAAAAATAATCGTCAAAACATTCCTATAGTTCTGCCTTTAATATACTGAATAGTCCTTTCAATGATACTCTTCTCCAAAGAAGAATGAAAATGATGATTTATCTTCAAGAACCTGCATGCTTATGGATACCAAGTACCTCCATTTGTTGAAACTGGATGCTCTACGTACTCTTTTATAACATTACAAAGAAAGCGTTCAGCAACAAACATATTTTGTTCTTTAGATATCCTTATTCTAAGAATATTTAGTTTTTGATTTAATATCTGCCCAAAGCCAGATGTATTCAGAACCGACTTTAATTTGAGTTTCATCAATTATAAATTCAGATATTTTGATCTTGGTGTATGGTAATCTTTCAGGTTGTACTTTTGTATCCAATCTCTAATTGCAGTATGACTTCTTGTAGCGAATCGAGAGATGGGTTTAAATGTATTTCTTAATGAAAGACCGCTGGAATAAAGGTGTAAAGAATATATAATATCTTCAGGTTCTGTTCTTTTTCTTACTTGTTGTATCATATATGATAAACAATAAGGAAATCTATAGCTTTTTCCTTAACTTTATAGAGCCCTCGGCTACAACAAGCATCGTCCTTTCAAACGATATGTCCATCTGAAGGATTTATTTGCCTATTCGTAGTCTCAATAGCAAGCAACCTCGAGTCAAACATATTGAGAACCAACCTTAATCTGAGTTTTATCTAGGTGAATTCATTAATCACTTTTCTTTTGCTGCATACTTTCTTTTGCTTGTATTTCTAAATCCATTTCCATATTGATACATATATGCATGACTTTTATATACAAATCTTTCCAATGCCTTTGCAGTGCTTCTATAAGAGAGACCAAGAAGGTAAAGGTATAAAGAATAAGCAATATCTTTTGACTTGGTTCTTTGTATTTGATGTACCAATATTGCTTATAGCATATTACAACTATAGCTTTTTCTTAAGTTAACAGAGTTTGCGAACCAGAAAGACAAAATAAATATAACTCGTTTATAAAGAGGAATTTCAATTCATCTGCAGAATAAAAAGAGTATGACAAAAATCATTTTAAAAAGAGAATAGTGTAGAGCATACTATCGGTAGAGAAAAGTATAGGATACTTGTAGTTGTATTTAGAAACAGGCTCAGGAAATGCAATAAAGTATTAGATATAGTTACCGACCTGGTAAAATATGGATTTGAAACATCATTATCCTTATTAAAATATGAGAATTCCTGAGTTGTATAGAGAGATTGTTTCTAATTATCCAAGGGATCTACATAATAGTAAATTGTTATATTAATTATTATGATTTATTTGGGCTTATTTTATATATTGTTCCTCCATTGGTCTGTTTATTTTCTTGTTTTTCAAAATCACCATGTCCTAGAGATAAAATATAAAGGTAACCATCAGGCCCAACTTGCATATCTACAATAGGATCCAATCCTTTTGCGAATATTATTGATTTTGAATTCTGTGATCTGTTCGCAATTTTATTAGCGAGTAATCCATTAAGTACTAGTCCGGTTCTATTTTGGTTTAGCTTAAAGTGATATATATTTCCATAATCTACATCGCCTACAAACATATCATTTTTATATTTTATGCCTAATTTTGTTGAATTAAGAAATTTTAATGCGGTTGGATCGACTGTTTCCTTCCATATAAATTGAGGCGGTCGATATTTTCCTTTACCTCCAAAATCTACTAGACCTGATTGAGGATTGGTAGCAACCGATCCAATTTCTTCACCATTTGGTTTCCAGATTCCTTGTACTTGCGCCCATCCGCTATTAAAGCCAGGTTGTACTAGGTTTACTTCGTCTCCATAATTTGGACCATTTTCTGTATCCCAAAGATTTTTCGTTAAAGGATCAAAATCCATGCCAAAACTGTTTCGTATGCCGTAAGCGTAAAATTTGTTTATGGGATCTGTATTTCCAAGGATATTTCCTACAGCATGTCCATTTTGAGATATTCGATAAATAACGCTTCCAATACCTGGAAATTTATTTGGAAAGTTTTGAGTTATAGTTAGGTGGCCTCCTATATTTCCAACAATTAGATATATATTTTGATCTGGACCTATCAAAAATTTTCCGCCAACGTGATCATTAGGTAGTTTAACCGAGGCTGCAGGAATATCCAAAAGGAGATGAGGATTAACCAATTTATTAGATCTCTTGCATAATTAGATACATTTCATTATGTTCACTACACATACACCATTTTTTCTTTTAGTGATGTTGATTCATTATTCTATAGTTTATCAAGCCTGTAACAATATCGGATATTCTATTGTACTTTCTTAACCTATTTCTGAATATCTCACTCATTATCCTATATTTTTTCAATCTACAGATACTATGTTCTATCACTATTCTCTTTCTAGAATGATTTTTGTTATACTCCTTTTCTTCTTGTGATATCTCGCCGTTCCTATTCTTTTTATAATGTAACGCGGATATCTGTTCTGAGAAATCAGTTTTTACACCAAGGTACCCTCAGATCAAACACATTTAGAACATCTTTGGGAATGACAGGCGGATTCTTTTTATAAACATCATAGTCATGTTTTCTTCCTTTTTTATAACGTACTTTGTGAATGATATAACCATGGTTGTTAACCGTAATCTGATTCTTTACGGTGTGTCGTTTCTTCTTTCCTGAATAGTACGCCTTAAGTCTTCTCTTATCTTTGGGTCTTGGGATTTGCTGCTCTGTACAATCCGTAAAAGCAATAAAACCGGGAAAATATTTCTCTACTTCCTCTGGCGTTTTCAACCTTTTGGTTATTTTATATATTTTTTGAGGAATAGGTACGCATTGCCTTATCAAACTTTCAATCTTTTGAATGTCTCTGAAGACGTTGCTCTGATCTAAATCAAAGAGAAAACCTGTTAAAGTATATGTGATGTAAAGACGATAGTACACTAAAAGCATTAGAAATCTATTTTTTACATCTAGTTTGAAATGTCTGCCTGCACCTATCTTTCTTTCTCTTTTTAGGCTATCTTTTCTTTTGGATAAACGTTTTATCTCATGTTTGGTATATCTTTTTGTTATTTCTTTATCGAAAATATTATCAAACTGTTGCACTGTAAGACCAGTGAATGATTTGAAAAGCAGTGGCTTTTTGGATAACCTCTTGTATGAAAGCAAAGAGAGAACAGGTTAATGATAAACTGATAGCCATAAAGCTGTTTGGAATTAATTATGCAAGAGATCTATTATTTATTAATTCATATTTATAGAGGCGATTACCTGCGGGATCTATACCTTGTGTTACATCATTACCTATTTTTAGTACCACCTGATTGAGTATAATATAAAAATACAAAAGTATGCCCATTATTTTTTGTTACTGCAATACCTAGCATCCCTCTTTCACCATCGTTAGCAACCGGTACTTTAAGAACAGGTTCTGATAACATTGTGCCATTTACGATTCTATTTACAGTACCTTCATCTTTTTCTAGTACGAGAATATCATTAGGACCTAAAAAAGCCATTGATGTTGGAAATTTGAGACCTTTAAATACAATTTTTGCAGACAGATTAGGTTCTTTAACATAAGGCAAGTTTTGGACAGATGATCTCATAGCATGACTATATGGTAAAAAGATGAAATACAAGAAAATAATAAAAATAAAATTTATGACTAGAACTATCCTAAAATTTAATAATGTGTTTTCATATCTATCGTCCATAACCATATATTAATCTAAATACAGTATTTAATAAATTCATAAAACCTTTTCTTTAACTGTTAACGCGTTACCGGTTGATGAGGAATGAATCATGTTGCCCTATGCAATTATCATTGAATAGGAAATTGGCATAAAGTTTGTAATGATGATAATGCGCTAAAAGCATTAGAAATCTATTTTTTATATCGAGTTTGAATGCCTGTCTGCATCTAGGTTCATTTCTCTATCTTTTTTCTTTTAGTTATGCGCTTCATTTCATGTTTGTCATATATTTTTGGTATTTCTTTTTGGAAAACATCGTCAAATTCTTGTACTGTAATACCGATGAACGATTTGAAAAGTAGTGGTTTTCTGGATAACTATGGTATGAAAACAAAGAAAGGACGAGAAATTGATGAATTATTGATCAGGTGGCTCTGTTTATTCTAATTATGCAAGAACCATTATAAAATTAAGCCTATTAATAAATTCATTATTGACTAATGAGGATTCCTTCTCTATTATCGTTACTTTAATTGTTATCCATAAACTAGACCTCGATTATAACGTATATCTATCTCAGATGAATATAAAACATGGGCATTTTCAACTTAAAAATGAAAGTTTTATTAAATGTGTAAATAAATTCTGAAATAGTATCGAATATAGCATCTGAAATTGATTGGCTATTAATAATATGTTTTATCAATACAGATTAGATGTATTTCAATGAGGTTTAGATAATATTTGAAATTAGTAAAAACAAGCCATTTATTTGATGGCATACATGAAATAAAAGAAAACGTTTTCATAGGATTTGATAATGACACAATACAATATGTTGACAGTAACAAACCCAAGGAAGATTCAGAGATTATTGCTGAAGGTAAAGACATTGTTGTGACTCCTGCATTTATAGATTCACATAGCCATATTGGATTGCAAAGATCTGCAGAATATAGTGGCCAATATGAAGAAAATGAACAAATGGATTGTATTAATCCGCTTGTTAATGCATTACACAGTATATATATGGATGATCCCGCATTTAAGGAATCGGTAGAATACGGTGTTCTTTATTCGGCTGCTCTTCCTGGTAGTGGTAATGTAATTGGTGGAAAAGTTGTTCTGATAAGAAACTATGCATTAGATATTGAAGAGGCTTTTATATGTGATATTGGAATAAAGGCCGCATTGGGATTTCATCCCCGCAGTATGACTAATTGGGCAGGCAAAAGACCCTCGACTCGTATGGGAGTGGTCTCTATAATAAGGGAGAATTTTATTAAATCTAAAAAAATAAAAAACCTATTAGACTCTGGAAAAAAGACTATAGATGAAATTGACCCACTTATCGAAGTATTTATTGATATACTTGATCAAAAGCACAAAATGATGGTTCATCTTCATAAAGAAGATGATGCAAGAATTTTAATTCAATTAGTTAAAGAATTTAATATAAAAGCTGTTGCAAACCATTGTTTAGATGTCCATCGTCAAGAAATATTTTTAGCACTGAAAGCAAACTCGATACCAATTATTTATGGTCCAATGGATTCTTTTTCTAATAAAGATGAATTAAGACATAATAACTGGAGAAATGTCGATCTATTATTAAAATCTGGAGCCAAGTTCTCTCTCATGAGCGATCATCCAGTAATTCTTCAAAGAAACATGTTTTATACTCTGAGACATTTGATACGGTTTGGACTATCCAAACATCAGGCAATATCTAAAATTACCTCAGAAGCTGCAGAAATAATAGGTGCACCTGATTTAGGTCGTATAAAACCGGGATATAAGGCATCACTAATTGTGTGGAATGGGAATCCTTTTTCCTTCTCTAGCTATCCTATAATGGTAATTGGAGAAGGAAAAATAGTGTACAAAGATTGATGATATTTAAAAGATGTTGGTTTAATAACTTTTATACAACCAAAATTGAGTTCAAGGAAACTAATGACAAATTTGCTACATTCTAAGTTTAAAATGTTATGTAGAAAAATATACCTTTTAATTAAGTATCAATAAGTTATCCAAAAAATAGGCTCAATATCAATTTTAATTGTTGATATAATTCTTCTTGCATTCTTATTGAATTCCTCAAATCCCATGTTCTTTTTTCATGTGATTACTTAGTTCACTTTCATTTTTTGCAAGGAAATTGCATTTTGTACAAGTTCTTTTATATTTCCGTCCTTGAAGATAATCCGCAAGGCGCATGAGATAAATTGTAATTCCCCACATTATTTATAATAAACTAAATGAGCTAATAAAGTAGATCTCTTGAATAAATAGAACATGCTAATAGTGTATTATACTATTATCAATTTCCATAACTAAACAGAATTCATTATTCTGTAATTTATCAGACCAGAAATTATCTCTGATATTTTATCATACTTTCTTAGCCTGTTTCTAAAGATATCATTCATTATCATATATATTTCTTCAATCTACAAATTGACTGTTCTATCACTATCTTATGGAATGAATCCTGTTGTACTCTTTTTCCACTACAGTTATCATGGTTTCTCTTCTTTTTGATTGGTAAGAAGGATGACACTTTTCTTCTGAAAAGTCTTTCTTTACTCCAAGGAAGCCTAGATCACATATATTCTTTCTACATATTTAGGAATATCAGGACGATTCTTTTTATAGATCTTGTAATGGTGTTTTTTGCCTATTTGTCTAGGTTCTTATTTGTAGGCTATCAGGCCCTTTTTGTTTACTGGTAGATTCTTTACAGCGTGTTTCTTCTTCTTATCTCAATAGTATAGTTTTCTTCTCCTTGTCCTTCTACTTCTTCTCCTTCTTCTTATCTTGTTCTTTGGCCTAGGTAGTGTTTGCTGTTCCATAACATCCACAAAGGTCATGAATCCCGGAAAATACTGATACTGCTCAACTTCCTCTGTGGGTTTCAACCTTTTGGTCATGTTGTAGAATTTCTGCGGTATCGGTAAGCATTTTCTTATCCAACCTTCAATCTTTGTATATCTCTGCAAACATTACTTATCTAAATCAAAGAGAAATCCTGTTAGGGTATAGGTAATGTACAGTCTGTAGTACACCAAAAACATGATAAACCTGTTCTTGACATCTAGTTTGAAATGTCTTCTAACTACATCTATAGAGCGTTTTCTGTGTCTTTTGCAGTATGAGTTTTTCTTGTACTTTGAAAATTTGGTTGTACTTTACAATAGACATTTTCAAACTGCTTAACGGATAAACCTGTAAATTTAAGTAGTGGTTTCTTGGATAACCTACAGTAGGATAACAAAAAGAAAGGACATTTTTACATACGATAGACGGAAATAAAGCTGTTTTGGCTAATTACACGAGATTTAGTATTGTATATTCATGTATAAATGATTTAATTTTCTTTATTGTATTTATTAATTGTAATATGGAATAATACGATGTTGGTTTAGATATATACGAAAGTAAAGGAAAAATGCACGAATTAAAAAAATTGTTACCTTATTTTTCTTTACGTCTTATTTTTGGTAAAAGCTACAGAGTTTACAGGCGAATTCTCTGCATATATAATAAATTTTTGATCTAACTATATAGAAGTAACAATTCATTAGGATAAGAATGTTACTAATCAATTGTCTACTTTATTTTATTACCATAGGTATATCAAAAAAAATGTTAAATAAAAAATATTGATCTTAACTTGAGAAATGTTTTGTTATTGATTATTTTTTATTTGCTACCTGATGAACCTGCGCCACCTGATGAACCTGCGCCACCTGATGAACCTGCGCCACCTGATGAACCTGCGCCACCTGATGAAGTAGAGTTATTTGTACTGCCACTGGTTGATTGTGCTCCTCCAGCTGATGAGTTACCTTGTGCATATACTGTTCCTGCTACTATCATAGAACCTGCGAATGCTGTAACGATTGCAATGATTGCAATCAAATTTAATTTTGATGAATTCATGTATAAAACCTTATATAACAAAGCTTATAAGATATATTCATAATAATGATATATTTTCGCATAGTCTAGAATAAAAAATGATCAAAGTCTCAGAGATCTGAAACTTTTGAACTATTAATATTAGCATAATGAACATATTATTAAACAATCATATTAAAAAATACTTCATTAATGAAAATAAGTTATCCCTCTTCATATGGTGTAAAAATTGGAGCAGTAACTATTAATGCACTTCAAAAAGTTTACGAAATAGATCTATTCAATTCTCAATTTAATAAAAATAATAAAAACAATAAATTTACAAGAGCATTTGATAATCTCCACTTATCCTCTATCTTAGAAAAAATGGCCATTATTATCCCTGTCAAAAATGAAAAACCAAGTCTTCTTGAAGGTGTATTAAGTGGTATTCCAAACGAATGTCTTGTCATTATTGTGTCCAATAGCGAAAGAACACCTAGTAGTATGATGGATAGATTTTCATTGGAAGTAGAAATGGTAAAACAGTACTCTCGTTTTGCAGATAAAAAAATAATCATAGTTCATCAAAAGGATATAGGCCTTGGGAGTGTCTTCAATAAACTAGGATATAACTGCATTCTTGATTCAAATGAAAGGTACGTTAGAGATGGAAAAGCTGAAGGAATGATTATAGGTGTTCTCCTTGCAAAGACACAGGCAAAAGATTACATTGGTTTCATAGACAGCGACAACTACTTTCCAGGAGCAGTCAATGAATATGTAAAGATATTTGCATCAGGTTTTGCAATGTCAAATACTCCTTACAGCAATATTAGAATACTGTGGAACTCTAAACCAAAAATAATCAACAATCAAGTAAAGTTTCCAAGGTTCGGTCGCATATCCGAATCAAGCAACAAGTATCTAAATTCTCTTATATCTCACATAACAGGTACAGATACAGACATCATAATAACGGCAAATGCAGGAGAACATGCTCTATCAATGTCACTTGCTGAACGTCTCAATTATGCAAGCGGGTATTCTGTTGAACCCTATGAATTTCTTAATATATTAGAGAAGTTTGGCGGAGTATCTATATCGCCGTCTTTAAATTCGTTATCATCATTCTCTCCATTGCCATGCTCTTTTTCTAGCGATGACGTACTAAGAAAAGGTGTTGAAATATTTCAGATAGAATCAAGAAATCCTCACTTTCATGAAGAAAAAGGAGGGGATCATATAAAACATATGATGGAAGGTTCTCTTCTTGCGATATATAACAGCAAAATTTGTAATAGCAATATAGAATTGACAAAGGAGATAAAAAATCAATTATTTTTACTTAAGGTCGGACAAAATAGTTATGGAAATGGTGACAATAGTAAGAGCAATATTAGTCATAGGAATAATAGTAATATTGGAGAACCTGTATCATTAACATCATCCAATAAAATTAATACCTGTAGGCAGAAAAACAAAAGTATTGAAATTATGGAACCAATCAAATCAATTCCTATTGATAAATTTGCTGATTTAGTTACTGAATGCTCTAGCATAATCAAAATATAATATGAATGTCATAATACGAAACTGGATGAAATACCTTTTTAAATCAAATTACTGAATATTAGAATCTGAGTTTAGATTATTTATTGCTATTTTAATTCAAATGTTAAAGTTATTTTATTTCATAATAATTTAAAGAGGATCGAGAATGAACTATGTTTCTCTAAGTGATGATATTAATGATAATGAAAGACAATTGCATTAGTTCAATAATTCTCGAATTTATTGATTAGGTGGCATATATTTAAAATATGTTGTAATTATAATGTTTATGGATCATAATAATCCTCAAATAAGACCAAATTCTAGATTTTATAATACAATAAAATCTAACATTAATTTATATCCAGCAAAAAAACAAATAGCGTTGATTTTCCTAGTCGCAGTATTTACACTTTCTGTAATACCGCTAATTGCTTCCATGTCTATTAATAATAATCATAAAGTTTTTGCTCAAAATGCAACCAACCAATCATCATTAGCTACAGCGACGGGTTTTGACTGTGCTTCATTACCCTCTAAAATTAGTAAAAATACTGTTATGATTCAAAACCCCAACAAAGACGTTTGTGATTTAGTAATTCTAAGACATACTCCAGAAATAATAGGCCATAATGGAACAATATTAAATAAATTTTTAGCAATAAACTCTATGGTTGAATTGATGAAAGCCCCTTCAAATATGTCAAAGGGATCTTCAAATCCCAGTTCTCCAATGGTTATTGCAATGGGCGAATTTGGATTATTACAACAAGAGTTAAAACCGGTTATTTTGACAATGTCTCAAGCGAAATGGAATATAACTGCCGTTCATAACCATCCAATTCTCGAAAATCCACCAATGATTTTTGTTCACTGGGACACTATGGGTAACCTAAATATTATAGTTAATCAGGTAAAAGAAATTGCAAAATTAGATCAAACACTTTCTCAGAAACAGCAGTCACATTCAAATCATTCAAATAATAAATCCTCAGGTAACAATACTTCCTCAGATAACAATACTTCAAGCAATCCATTATCTGCAATTGGTAAACAATTAGGAGGCGCTCTAGGATTAAGTAACAAGAAGTAACTATATATTAATTTTATTTTTTATTTTTGTTATACTAATTAGTTCAGATATGCTAAGAACCTATCCCAAAATTATCTTTCTATATATGATTATGCAACAGGATAACTGTACCAATCCAAGGTAGTTCTCGACCTTCTTTTCATATCAAGTAAACAGTTTCCTGAACCTATTATGCCAAGAGTTTGTTCTCTCTACAACCCATCTTTTAGGAGGATATTTTTTACGATTTGGTATCCTTATTGTCTTTTCATCGTCAACTTCCTCTCCTTTCTTTTTCTTGTATGGTATGTGCAGTACATAGCCTCGTTTGGTTAATTCCTGTTCTTCAGGTTCGGAATTGTATGCTTTGTCAAGACATAAGTGTTGTAGCCTTCTTCTTGTTCTCGGTTTAGGTTTATGTGATGACAGTTGACGTTGACGTTTGATAACAGAGTTATCAACCACATCTGTTACTAGTTTGATATCATGGGTGCTTGCAGATGATATAACTACAGATAGAGGGATTCCTTTTTTATCTGTTAAAATATGTCTTTTTGTGCCCAGTTTGCTTCTATCAGTAGGATTGTGCCCAGTCATCGCCCCCCTAAAGGCGACTTTATAGATATACTATCTATGGATTGCCAGGTCCAATTAATACCGACAAGATCATCATAGATTTTCAATAGTTTTATCCATATCTTTCTGAAAATGTCAAGGCTATTCCATTGCTGAAACCTGCGGTGACAGGTAGAACCAGAACCATATTCTTTTGGTAACATCTTCCATTGGCATCCTGTTCTTAATACATAAAGAATTCCATCGATTACTTTTCTATATGGTATAATTGGTCGACCAACTGTCTTGAGTGGTTTCTCCTTTGGAAGAATATGCTTGATCTCATTCCATAATCTATCAGGAACCTTGAGTATAGTGGGATGTTTATTTTTCTCCTTTACAATTTCCCTTCTCTGGATGGAGGACACAGTTTAGCAAAAAGGTGAAAAGAGCTATAATCCTATCGAATTTTGGGATAGGCTCTAAATTAATAATCAAGTCAATTATAATAATATTTAAAAAGTTATTTATTACTTTTGATTTTTACCTCTTCTGTATATCATCATCGAACAACAACAAATTGATTACTTTAGTAATACGTATATTAACGTATAAACAATCCCCAAAACTATTTTTAAAAGAAGGAGATAAATTCCGAGCATGGGGAGGATACAAAATGTACAAATGAAAGAACTGTAAAAGATTTGATAAACTAAAAGAAATCCTGAAGTAAACAAGACCGCCTTTGGTAAACTATGATTTGATAAAAAAAATAAAAATATTTAGAAAAGCAAAATAATGTCTAATACACCCAGCAGACCCTAGACTCTAATCTATTTAAAAAAATTGTCCTGTTACATGCTATGAAAATTAGTTAAAACAGTAAAAATAATCTAAAATAATCTATAACAACAACCATTAATAAAACGTTAGAAAATAAAAAATGAAATAATTATGCAACAAGACATATCTAATCTAATCTTACTGTCGTAGAACCACAAATCGGGCATGCCCTATCTGAATGTTCCTTACCGCAATTAATGCAGGTAAACCGTAAGGGTTTAGAACTAACTTGGGAAAACTTGTTATTGCCAGATAGGGAATTGGAAATAGAATTGTAGAATCTATTTGAACTTTTATTGCCTGTATCTTTGTTTGATTTATTTATCTCGTCTGAATGATAATTTTTGTTTTGAATTAATTTTAGTCGATACATTTGCAAAATGAGGTATATTCCTATATAAATAATAAGAGAAAGAGGAAAAGGTACAATAAAGGTTATAGCAAATGCGATTCCAATATATATTGCAAACCAGATGATGGGTGAGATATTAAAATTGCTTAAATTATTATTTTTTCCTACCTTATTCAACTCGGTTATATCTACTCCTTTGTATATTAACTATTAATATGCAAATCTTACTGATAAACTTACTCCTTTGTATTTATATTAAATAAATGCTTTGTTTTATGATTTCTATTGCCCTATTGCTTAATTCCTATGATCTCTGATTTTACTATCTATCTGTTTAAACAGACATCATCTTGTTATACGGTGATGCTTTTAACATGCTTTCTTGTATTATATACTTTAATTTAACCGAGTTTACATACTCACCAACAAATATTCTTTTTATTGATGAAAATATAATTTCAACAATCCCAGTATTTCTATAGATTATACTATCCTCTTTTCATTTTTGTTAAACTAAAACATGTTTAAAAATGGTTAAATCCATTTGTATATACTACAACAAAAGAGTAATTACTTTACTTTACAGGACAGTTTTCAGTGTACTATTGAGATTGAGCAGAAAGGTGTGTCTGTTCCGTTTGTATTTATATGCTGATGTCAATATTATACAGATATAGTTTCAGAGAATGTTATATAAGAAACTCTGTTGAAGAATTTGTATCTCTTGTGTATTTTAGGTATAAATTATAATTCCAAGGAATTAAATCTGCTTAATTGTTAATGGCTATGTGAAGAGTAGATAGTAGACCGACAAACAAACAAACAAACAAACAAACAAATTTCTATGATTTGAAAATTAGTTAAACCAGTAATGTATCTATAATAATAACAATTAAACGTACTATTTTCCTTTTAATTTTATCTGTAAAACGTTATCAAATAACGACGAAAAAAATAATCAATGATAAAGCAAAGTAGTTGCTAATTTGTATGATTATATAAGTTGATAGTTTAGCAAGTAATGGTTTCATTCATTGCTAAAGTCTGTCGTGCTTGTATTATATCACATTTGATTATTGTCCTATTTACCATTTATATCAGATAAAGTAACATTCAGAACTTATAATCAGGACCAAAAATGGCGCTGTAGGCAGTTGGCAGGATAGTAGGTATGTATCAGAAAAGGGCTATTTCAATAGATGTCAGCATTAAGCCATTTAGGCGACTTGGTATTTGCTGAGCATGTGCTGCTGCTACTACTGCAGGTGCTATAGTAAATGTAGTGAATGATATATCAATACTGCAGTTAATGCTATTACTAATATAGAAAATTTTATCATTGAATATCATTTTGCTATTATAATAATAATAGATGACGTCCACCATTATCAGAAAGATTTCAACTATCTCATTGAATTTTTATTATTTTATTTTGTTAATTTTTTTCTTATTTACAGTATAGTAGAAGTAGTTGTAGTAGTTGTTGTTTTTTGAAATGAAACCTATGGAAAATTTAACTGTATAAGTTGTCCTGAAAAGTTGGAAACTCTACCGAACCTGATAAAGTGGTGTAGTTTCCGAAGCAGATTGTAGCCATATGCAATCGAAACATTATCTTCCTGCTTAATCTGGAAGTCCGTTGAAGAAGGAAGATTGTTATGCTCTGGAGCATAATTCAATTTCTCGTAATGGTCCAACGTATTCAGTTGAAGTCTATGGATGGATATATCGGAATTCGATTTATAATATCTGATGTTCAATTGTGAAAAGATCGAATTTCATAATTATGCAACAAGCATTAAATTTTGTTAAATTGATTAGTACAAATAAATTTATTACATTTAAAATGTTGAATTATTATAATTATTTGTCAAAAAAACGAATTTTATAAATATATCGTAAACATTAAATGGTTCAAAGTTTATATCTTATTTATGGCATCTGGCAAATATTTTAATAAAGGGGTTAAAGCACTTGATAATTCAAGCGTTGGATTTGTTGTGAGAGAAACTCCTGATAAAATAGTTATATTCGGAGAGAACAACGAGAGATATGATGTTCCTGATTCTGAGATTCAGCAAGTGGGTGCAAATGTTTTATTAGGGCTTAAAACACATGATTTAACGAAATATGCAGTTCCAAGAAATTCGCCTTTACCTGCAAGCAAAAAGGATCCATGGGAAGAAGACGATGGGCTTGTAGATTTAGCAAGCTATGAAGGTAAATATCCAAATTCGTTATTCAATAAGGGAGTGAGGGCTAAAAATGAAGATGATGTAGGTCATGTAATGAAAGAAACCTCAGATAAAATAGTTGTATTTGGCACATCCAATAATAGATATGACATTCCCAAATCTGAAATATATCAAGTAGGCATGAATGTAATATTAAAAATAGATTTTCCGGATATTTTCAAATATAGTGTTGCAAAAGATAATCCATTGCCAACAGGAGAACATATATCTGTTATTAATAAAGAAGCATATCCGGAAGATTATCATGGTCCACATTAATTTTGATTGATATCTTTAGGACCTGTTAACTTAAGACATTATTTCTTTATTATGCTCATAAACAAACAATTTAAGCCATTGTTTGATATGTTTTAATTTACATTTGTTCTTTCTCTTACAAGGCAAGTAGTCATCAAAACCTTCAGTTCGGTCTTTATGTATTGCATCGTCCTTTCTATGATGCTTTTCGTGAAAGATGAATGAATATGATGATTCAGTTTCAAAAACATGCATGCTTGTGGATACCAAGTACCACCACCATCTGACCAAACAGAATGTAATCTATACTTGTTTACTACCTGAGACAGAAATCGCTCCGCAACAAACATATTTCGTTCTTTTAATATATCCGCAGCAAGAGGATTTCTTTATACTTTGATTATATAATAACCCATCAAAGCCAGATTAATTCAGAAGAACCTGCTTTTATCACAGTTTCATCAATGATATACTCTTTGATTTTCCTTTTTAGATATTTCCTAATTTTGTACTTTTGAATCCAGTTCCAGATAGAAACGTGGCTTATTTTTGATATTTTTAAAAATGATAATGCTTTGGAGGTGTTTCTAAATGATAAACCAAGAAAGTACAAGAATAATCCATAACCAATTTTTTTGAAGATATTCTATTTCTAGCAGACATAAAATATATGGTTGCCTTAATTATAGGTTTTTCAAGTTAACAGAGCCGTTCTGTGCAATGAAAACTTATAATATATTTGATCTTCATTTAATTTGCGATTTTTAATTTATGTTCTTTTGCAATTATTATTGATGTTATCGCTATATATGCAACTTGTGCAAGTTCACATATCAAGTCTATAATATCAACAGTGTCGCCTTTTCCATTCACGGGATTTCCTTGAAATCTAGTTACTATATATAAAATAATTAATGCAATGTTTCCTGCAATCCCTATATAATACCAAACTTTGCCTCATCTTCTTATCATTGGTATTACCCAGAATAATTGAGCTATTCCCGAACCCAAGAAAAATGTTGCATTAGGTATATTTTTTAACATGTCGGGATGAGCTACTAGGGGCATGTAAAGGTGGACTATACCTGCTATTGCGGTAGCAACCGCAGCAGCGATAAAATAGTATTTGAGATTAGGAAAATGCTGAATTATATTTATTTTGTCTTTCTGGTTCACAACTATAATAAAACGTAAAATAATTATTTAACTTTTATAAAATTTTTCTTTGAGAGTTAAAATATATATTTTATTATCTATTTACTTCATCTTTTTATTGATATAATAAATCATGGTTTATGAAAAACTTTAAATGAGACATAAAATAAGAAATATAAAATATTTATAGTTTTTTATGGCATTACTTGTAAATGACCGATACAAAAAAGAAGTTGCTTTCAACAGTAACAACTGCAATACTTTTACTATCAATTATTGCAATTACAAACAATTTTAAAGATTCTCATTTTGCAGCGGCGCAAAAATCCAATAATGGTGTAGAAACCTTTAGTGCAAAAGGATATACAGGTCAAACATTTATTTTGCCGAATTTTGTTCCCACTTCAAATCAAGTTAAACCGCCTGTAGGTACAATTCTTGGAGGAAATTGGAGCATTGCTGTTAATAACGGTCAAATAAAACAATTACAATGGGCAGACCATGCATATACTCTAGCAGGCGATGTAAATGGAACCTTGTCCGTTAATGGAATAAATAATGCCTCTAACTTCGACATAGCACACCCTTCGTCTACGGGCCCTATAAAATTAACAGGAAATAGCACAGCATTCAAAGGAGATATAAATGTAAATATAGATGGCAAAACCGCATGGAAGAATGTACCTACAATCATAAAGATATCAAATGGTAAATTAATAAGCTTACAGATAAGCGATGAAGCAACAAAGGGCGCATTTACAATACCACTATTTGGAGTAGTAACTTCATTAACTTCATAAAAAAGATAAGGAATAGGAATAAAAATATGATAAATATAATTAATAATAAACAAGTTATGACTTCTTTAACAACAATAACTGTTGTTATTCTTTTACTATCTACTGTATCAATATCGAGTAATTTCAATTTCCAAAATGCAGCAGCACAAAAAACTAGTGGTGTAGAAACCTTTAGTGCAAAAGGATATACAGGTCAAACATTTGTCTTGCCATCAGGTATGATGCAAACACCAGCATCAGCCACAATTTCGCAATTTAATTTATTGCCTCCTGTAGGCTCAATTATTGCAGGAAATTGGAGCTTTGCTGTTAAAGATGGTAAACTCCAGGACTTTCATTGGAAGGTTGAATTCATGTCATTAAATGGTAAAGTAAATGGTACTTCATCATTTACTGGAGTCACTAATGCTACAGGAGCGGTTCCGCCTGTTTCCACTAATAATATCATACAATTGGCAAAAAATAATAGTACTATTTTCAAGGCTAATGCAGATGTAAATATCAATGGTAAAACAGCTTTTCATGATGTGCCAATAGTTTTCTCTCTTTTAAAGGGTAGATTAGTGAATTTATCAGTAGATCCTGCAAAAACAGAAGGATTATTTTCGACACCATTATTTGCCATAGTTACTTCGCTAGCACGTTAAAAAGGATGGCAGAATAGTTGTTGCAATAATAAATCTAAACCTTTTTTATTCAGAATATGTTTATATAAAAATAATTTTGTTATTATTATTTCTATTAATTATGCCACCTTAAATATATCTGAGACAATTATTGTAAACTGAAAACATAGTTAAAGAATTAGGAAATCAAACTATTAAATGATCTTTTAAAAATATTATACAATATAAAAGCAAAAAATTTTGTATTTCTTATTAAATTCATAATAAGGGATTTTATGGATCTATTCATTATTGTGAATGTTTCACATCGGCAAGCCAAAAGCAACTATAGATCCAATGGGTCCACCTAGTATACTGTATCTTTATCGAGTGCAATGATAATCCCAGTTGAAGAAAGTAGACTTTTAAGTGGACCGCCAAATGTAGATGCAGTATATGGCTTTCCAACGGAGGTTTTATACCCTGACATTACTATACCTTGTGTAACTAAAAAGAGGCTGGAGTTGGCAATTCTATTGGTGTTTGCCATTTGATTTTTCCCGTTTTAATATCCATTGCCGTTATTGTAACCATTACCAATATCACTTTTAGTTGAATTTATTATGGGTTTCACAAAATTATCATCTCCTTTTGTAAAGAAATTATATCTATTACTTGTTATAGTAAAATATAGGGTATTGTTATTTTCAACAACATATGATATGCTTGTGCTCCTTCGGTTGCTCCATATGAACCGTCCAATCGTCCAGAGGCTAACATAACAAGTTTAATATGTTGATGGTTGTTAATGGAAGGAACTTGTTTCGACATCTTTAATTAAGCGTTTATCTCATCAACTATGGAATCCTGTTTATAGAACCGATATCAGCACTAAGCCTTTACACCAACGTCTCCAATGCAGATCGAGAATAGGAAGTCATTTTTTTATACCTTGTTCTCAAAGCAAAGTATTTGTCGGTTGTCCGTATTGATAGTTATTTTCAGACATTCTTTCGAAAAACTTTGTATTCATATCAATGAAGCATTCCCATTTTTCAACTATTTAATGAAAACAACCGTCTGGATCGTTCAAACGCTCAGAAACTAAAGATATATTTTATAGTGTCTAAGAAGAGATTGGTTGTAGACAGCCATTTCATATGTTTTGTTGGTAGATGTAGTTAAATGCATTTGAAAAAGGGAACTGTGCAATAAAGTATTTCATTTACATTCTTATTTTGAAAAGACAGAATTAAAATAACAATACAATATTGAAGATAGAATTGAAGATTTGATGATTATCTCATTGTAAAAAAAAGAAAAATGATTAAATTATGTTAGACAATGGCTTAGAATATTTATTGACAAACATGATATAGAATAATATCTTAAGTTAACAGTTATGTAAATACCTTGTTAATAATTGTTGTAAACTAACAGTGCTCATTTAGATTTATTAATTTTAATAATTTTTAATATGTATCAAAAAAATGTGACAACAATTTTGTTATTTGAAACAACAAAGGAGTATTAGTTTGCAAATGCATATACAATATTCTACTCTTATGAATAACTACGATTTTGGAGACAGATATATCTTATCTTATTTTTTAGGCTATGTCGTTGTATTTTCTATGAATTTGTTATAGATGGATGCTTTTAGCATCAGTTCATTTACAATGTTACTCCATTTTATAGATGATATATGTTCACCAAATGTTCTCTTGGTAGAGGAAAACGCTGATTCCGCCATCCATCTATATCCATATCTGTATTTTTTATTCCATCGTTTTATATCTTTGAACTGTTCTATCACATATAGTTTTCTTGGTGTACAATTGGTATTAGTTTTAATTGACGAATTCTTTCTTACTTTTATAACAGGTGTTATTTTTAATTTATCAAGATAATTGAAGTTGTCTTTTGAATCATAGGCTCAGTCAGCCAATACTTTTTGAATATGATTATAAGATCTCTTGCATAATTAGAAATAATCTAGACCATCACTTCTAATTCTATATCGATTTCTAGTTCAGATAATTTGATATTCTATAGTTCACTAGTCCTGCTACTATGTCTGACACCTTGTTATATTTTCTCAATTTATTTCTAAATATCTCACTCATTATCTTGTACTTTTTCAATCTGCTAATAGTATGCTCTACTATTATCCTCTTTTTCGAATGGATAATGTTAAACTCGATTTCTTCTTGTGATAAACACTGGTTTATTTTCTTTTTATATGGTAGTGCAGATAGTTGTTCTGGAAAATCCTTTTCTATGCCCAAATACCCTAGATCAACTACAGTAACAACTTGTTTTGGAGTGACAGGATAGTTCTTTTTATAAATATCGTAGTCATGTTTTCTTCCTTTTTTATAGCGTACTTTGTGAAGGACATAACCACGATTGTTAACCGTAATCTGATTCTTAATAGTATGTCTTTTCTTCTTACCTGAATAGAATATCTTTCTTCTATTCTTATCCGCAGGTCTTGGTATTTGCTGTTCGGTACAATCTGTAAAAGCAAGAAGAAAGCCTGGAAAATATTTATCAACTGCCTCTGGAGTTTTCAGCCTTTTGGTTATTGGGTATGTCTTCTGCGGAATTGGCAAACATTCTCTTATCAACCCTTCAATCTTTTGAATGTCTCTGCAGATGTTGCTCTGATCCAAATCAAATAGAAAACCTGCCATAGTGTAAGTTATGTATAGACGATAGTAAACCAAAAGCATGAGAAATCTATCTTTAATATCTAGTTTGAAAGGTTTACCTGCACCTATACGTCTTTCTCTATCTTTTTTGAACAAGCGTTGTATTTCATGTTTAGTATATCTTTTTGTTACATTTTTTTCATAAATGTCATCGAACTGTTGCACTGTAAGACCAGCAGTGAATGATTTGAAAAGCAATGATTTTTTGGATAACCGATCATATGAAAGCAATGAGAGAACAAGAAAATGAAGAATTGCTGATCATATAGCTGTTTATTCTAATTATGCAAGAGATCTATTAATTAACTTTAGGAATTATTTTTGTGTTATTTTTAATTTTGATTGAATGACCATTTTCGTGTATAGATCTCGTCTTTTAGATTAAATCCTTTGAACATTTGAAAATATGCTTGTTTTACCTTATTCTGTTTATCCAATTCAGATTGAATCCACAAGGTATCAAATATGGAAAGACAGGAAAAAACAGTAACCTCGCTATTAGAATATACTGCAGATCGTATTGCTTTTTCAAATGTTATTTGTGAGTCATCGCTCACTTCAATTGCCAAGGATATAGCTTGATCCATTATGATAGTAATAAGGTTTTTTTCTAATGGTTTTGATAGGTATTGAATTTCTACAGGTAAGCGATCTTTTTGTATATTTTTTTGGATTTTTTCTTTTATGGTATCATTATTTTCTATGTGATTTATATAAATCAATATTTTTACCATTACATTGTGTTCTAAAGAGACTTTCCATAAAAAATTTAAAATTCCTTTGTATTCAAGTCCATAAAAAGAGTTTTCTGTTGGAATAAGTAAAAGAATTTCTTGAGTAGCAGAATTTATTGTATTTATAGTTGTATGCAGAATTTCTTCATGATCTAAAATAAATTCATTAAAGTTTTCTTCATTTCCTCTTTTAATTTCACGGATCTTTTCTTCAGCAGATATAGAGTTCTTACAAAGGTTGTCAAAGAGATACTGTTGTAATTGTACAAAAGATGGGGTTTTCATATAGAAAAATTGATATTCCATATCAGTGGTGGACGTGGTGGAGGTGTTTATCTCATCTGATAAATGTATCTCTGCAGGTATTAAATTTAATTTATTAGTTGCTAATTCATCCTGTATAAAACACAAGTATTTATTTTCATCTATAATAGCAAAATTACCTTTAATATCATCTTTATGGAATACTTTTACATTTGCTTTGTTAATTAGTTTATTGCAAAATTGTAAATTATCATAAGATATTTCTGTAATAATTCTAATACTCAATCCTCTATTTTTTAGTTGACTCAGTGCATTCCAAAAACCATCGTCTTGTCTCAAAATATATACCAAATTGGAATCAAAGCAAAAATCTATTTTCTCTGTTGCTTCTAAAAGAATTCGTATTGGTGAATTGGCAACATGTTTTTTTTCAAATATTATTTCTAAAATGTCGTCCTTATCGCCAAACATTTTGTTTTATATTACATTAATGTAAATTATACTAAACTATTTAAGGTAATCATCGTTAATCTTGACTATGTTAACAGTGATATAAAGAATATTTTGGTTTGGTGAATAACTACTTTTCAAACAAGCTATATACCTCCTTTTATTAGATTAGATATCGTCTGATAACTTCAATAAGGACCAGAAGAAAAAGCCAAAGAGAAAGATAAACTGTAGTGAATATAACGAGTCTCTTGTTAAAAGAGGGAAATGTTATTTGATGATGGTTTTTTACAGAACTGGCGAGCAGAATTAAAGAAAATGAACAAAGGAAAGGAAGTGCAAATTATCGATATCCGAATTCCTTGATATTGCTGCTCCATGCCACAGTACATATGCGTACCTACTTCCATACTGGCAATTAGAAGGCTTTCTAAGAATGATGCCACTACACATAAAAAGACTAAAAGAAGTAGTACCCGACTTCACAACCATCTGTGGTGGAGAGTAATAAGAACAAAGATAAATCTAAACCCAAAAGTAAACCTAGAGAAAGACATAGTAGTAGCAGTTGATAGTACTGGTATTAAGGTTACAAATAGAGAGGAATGGATACTTGATAAATGGAAGAATAAAAGAAAGAGAAAGGGTTTCACAAAAATACATGTTGCAGTGAACATAAAGACGAAAAAAATAATTTCCATGGCAGTAACAAAAGAAAATGTTCATGATGGAAATATACTAAAGGAATTGGTTGGAGATGTTATTTCAAATAATAGATCTCTTGCATAATTAGAATAAACAGCTATATGATCAGCAATTCTTCATTTTCTTGTTCTCTCATTGCTTTCATATGATCGGTTATCCAAAAAATCATTGCTTTTCAAATCATTCACTGCTGGTCTTACAGTGCAACAGTTCGATGACATTTATGAAAAAAATGTAACAAAAAGATATACTAAACATGAAATACAACGCTTGTTCAAAAAAGATAGAGAAAGACGTATAGGTGCAGGTAAACCTTTCAAACTAGATATTAAAGATAGATTTCTCATGCTTTTGGTTTACTATCGTCTATACATAACTTACACTATGGCAGGTTTTCTATTTGATTTGGATCAGAGCAACATCTGCAGAGACATTCAAAAGATTGAAGGGTTGATAAGAGAATGTTTGCCAATTCCGCAGAAGACATACCCAATAACCAAAAGGCTGAAAACTCCAGAGGCAGTTGATAAATATTTTCCAGGCTTTCTTCTTGCTTTTACAGATTGTACCGAACAGCAAATACCAAGACCTGCGGATAAGAATAGAAGAAAGATATTCTATTCAGGTAAGAAGAAAAGACATACTATTAAGAATCAGATTACGGTTAACAATCGTGGTTATGTCCTTCACAAAGTACACTATAAAAAAGGAAGAAAACATGACTACGATATTTATAAAAAGAACTATCCTGTCACTCCAAAACAAGTTGTTACTGTAGTTGATCTAGGGTATTTGGGCATAGAAAAGGATTTTCCAGAACAACTATCTGCACTACCATATAAAAAGAAAATAAACCAGTGTTTATCACAAGAAGAAATCGAGTTTAACATTATCCATTCGAAAAAGAGGATAATAGTAGAGCATACTATTAGCAGATTGAAAAAGTACAAGATAATGAGTGAGATATTTAGAAATAAATTGAGAAAATATAACAAGGTGTCAGACATAGTAGCAGGACTAGTGAACTATAGAATATCAAATTATCTGAACTAGAAATCGATATAGAATTAGAAGTGATGGTCTAGATTATTTCTAATTATGCAAGAGATCTAATCTTTAAAATAGCATTGTATAATTATAGCTAATTAGCAAAAAAAGGAAAATTAAATATTGATGCTATGTTGTCAGAAAAGCTTATAACACACCATTAATTTTTACTCTTCATGCCGATATTTCTTGATGTCCATAAAGTACCCTTTAATGAGAATCATCTAAAAGAACTATCTGAAGCCCCAGTAGATGAATTTGGAGTTAGTCATGTTAATCTATTTTATAATACTGAAGCCGATATGTGTTTCTGTCTTCTTAACGCACCTGATAAAGTTGCTGTAGAAAATCATCACGATAAAGCAGGGGTTAAATGTGAATGGATAACAGAGGTAAAAATGGCAAAACAATAAAAAAGATGGGAGAATTATGATGTTCAAAATTTGCTTAATTATGATGGTATATGACAGTCTTTTTTCTGGTTCATTGTTGTAAAGTTATTGTAATATATTCATTATCTATATTTTGTGAATATAGATAATAGTATGGAATAGCCAATAGTATAATATGAATATTAAAGTTGAACAATAAGGCAAGAAATAAATTATTAATAGTTGATGATAATCCTGATATCATAACTACGTTTAAACTAGCTTTAGAGAATAAGGGCTATGTTATCGATTCTTTTACAGATCCTTTAAAAGTTATTTCTAACTTTAAGAATGATACTTATGATTTTGTCCTTTTAGATATAGTTATGCCAGATATGGATGGATTTGAGCTATATGAAGAATTAAAGAAAATAGATCCTGCTGTGCGAGTCTGTTTCATGACTGCATATGATGTAAATTATGAATCATTAAATGCGATATTTGAATCACCGGATGTAGAAGGTGCCTATTTTAAAAAACCAGTTGAAATTAATGAATTGATTAAATATATAGATAATGAATTAAAAAAAGTAAAATCTCAAAATTAATGTTTTTATATTTTTTACAAATATTCTTTATATTATAATAGTTCTAATAGCTCACGTATCTTTTCTGTGAAAGGATGATCGGGATACTCTAAAACCGATAAGAATTCCTTTTTACTAAATTGTATGTCACAATAACAAGGAATTGAAGAAATTATTTTCATACCTATTTCTCTTGAAAGGTTATCAGTAATATCATTTTCTTGCAATTTTTTCATTTCCATTACTCCTTCTGCACTCTTATATGCCGTAAAAGTGTGCGGAACACAATAGCCCGCTACTCTATTACAAAGAAGAAAAGATTTTGCTCCAAATTGTGTAAAGGATTCATATAAATTCAACGCAATTTTTTTTGTGCCATCTATGTCCAAATCTCCCATTTTCAAAGTTAAGAGTATGATCTCAGATAATGCAAGAGCATTTATCGACCAATATCTAATTCCAGGGCTGGTATCTATAATAATATAATCTGCATTATTATCCGAAACAAGTCTTTCTCGTAAAAGTATAAATTTTCTAAATCTTTGCTTTCTAACGCTACTAGTTTCAGAACTATTTCCCTCTAATCTTAATATTTCATCTTTATCAGGATTTGCAAATCCTACCCAAAGATTACCTTTCAAGGTGTTCCTTCCTATATTATTTTTGTCATGTTTTATTATTAATTCATAAACAATATCTGTCAAGTTAATCATAATATCTTGTAAAGTAGCGTTAGAATTAAGATAGTCATTGATCCAATGTTTAGGCGTTATATTATAATAAGTTTGTATACTAGGAGCATAAACATCTAAATCCAACAGACATACATTGAATCCTCTTTTAACCAATAATGCTGCTAAATTACAAGCTAAAGTTGTTTTACCAGTTCCACCTTTATAAGAATGGAATGCAATGCATTTTGTTTTTCTCATTGCAGACATTTCTAAAGATCCAACAAATCCAATATCCAAAGCATATTATTTGTTTAATTGCTTGGATATCTAAAAGTATTGATCAAATTTATTGTCAAATAAAAATCAGGCAAGTACTAATCTTGTATTTATTGAAATTATATAATCTATACATTTCAGTACATCATATTATCTGTCATAGGAAGTTCTGAATTTCCAAAATCTTTAGAATACGCTGAAAATATTTCAATCTCTTTACCATGTTTAATCTTATATTTCCCAATTGGTTTTATTATTTTACCGTATTCTTCTTTAAGTGGAAGTAATGATTTAGATAAATAAGCATCCATTAAAATATGTCCATTATTTCCAATATCCATTACTCTACGAGCATAGATAATTCCTGGTCCCCAATAATTTGGATTATTTTTTATATCATTAACCTTGAAAACAGGTCCAGAACTTAAACCGATTCTAACACCGATTATATCATTTTTATTTTTATTTATCTTCTTTATATTATACTCTTTCAATTTTTGATGTAATTGAATACTTAATTGTAGTGGCAATTCGGGGTTTATCAGATATCCTATGACCATTCCATCGCCAGTAGGCAATATAATCTTATTATCTTCAAAATCTTTAAATGCATCACAACTAGCAATAAGATCATTAAGATTTTCTATCTTTTCTCGTTGTTTATTAACAGGCAAAGAAGGATTTGACAATCCTACTATATCTATAAAGAAAAAATTTGCATTTATGGCTTCGGATGAAGATATTCCTATATCTGTAATATTCATTCCATACAATCTACTGAATTTTTTATATATTTGTAAATGAGATAAATGAAATGGTAAATCAGAATATACTACGAGATCATTTATTATGGGTTCCTTACATAGATAACAATTCAATCTCTTTTCCTTACTAAAAATGATATTTCCATCATCTGTTATTTCAAATATAATCCAATGAGGATTATGTGCCATATTTTTTATCGACAAGATCCGCATTTTTCTTACGACTGATGATGATAAATTATAATAGGAATCAATATTATTAGGATCGTTAATATTCTTGTCTTCCATTCTCATTTCAATAATTCCATCAAAAAGACAAGTTAAACGATTTACTGTATCCTCATTTATCGATGGAATAGTGATAGTGAAAATACCCATAGCATTATTTGTCTTCAATAAAAAATAGACTTCCTTTATGAAATTTTCAGCTAATTTTTCATCGAAAAGAATCATTAGATGAGTTATAGAGTCTATAACTACTCTTATACGCTTAGATGAATTATTGCTAAATTTATTTTTTCTTGAATCAATTGCAATGACTAATTCTTCTAATGCTTTCTCCAGTTTTTGTTCTTTTTGACATTCTATTTTATAAGGGTTAATAAATAACGAATTTTGATTTAGAATCTTTTTTTCTACATTTTTAAATTTATTATCAAAGTCGATCGAATTTAATAAACAATCCATATAAATACAATAATCTCTATTTAATAAGCCATCCAAGTAAAAATTTCTGCAATAAATGCTTTTACCTGTGCCTGAACTGCCAGACAACAAGAAAATAGTTTGAGGTATTGCATCTTTACCAGTTAAATTGTATAGACCGGGTATTTGCATTTGATTTAATTAATAAATTAATACTCATAGTTAAGATTTGTTTAAATAATTCTTTAATTCTTAATTTAATTATCTCTTTTGTTTATATAGATATTAACTTGTTATAAAGTGATATTTTCAACATCATTTCCTGCTTCATATTTTTTAATCCAAAAGAATAAACCTATTCTCTACAAACGTTCTTTTTATCGAGTGAACGTGGATTCTACAATACTTATATTAGGACCAGTTTGTAATCTTTTAAAAGATTCAAATATTATTATTATATTTTCTAATCCTTTTCGTTTCAAACATAAAATAAAACGCACTATTGATTATAATAATATGCATTTGGTATTTCAATTACCACTAAATGATTGGAGCAAAAATTCTATTCTTTGGTACTTGTAGCGGTTTCCCAAAGATAGCTAATATTTTTTCTATGTTTAAAATAGCTACACGGCAACCTCGAATAACAATATATCAAAGCTAAACAATATTTTGGATATCTTATAGCATTTTTAATAAATTCCTCTAAAACTACAGCCGTTGATATATTGATTGAAAAGTTTTTTGTATAATTCTTAATTTGATTATGTCCTATAATGGCTCTTGTTACTTGGCTTAAAAAGTCTGTCAAATTTAGTGGTGTTTTAAAATATATTATTGCGTTATCATTATAAACGACCTTTTTTCTTTTTTCCAATATTTTACATTGCAAATACAAATCAATAGCAATTATGTCTTTAGGAATTTCTAATTCTTTGACATCTACTGTATTTAGCGCCAATGCTCTTCCCATAGTTGTATACTGGGAAGTCCCCCGTAAGCGAATAGATCGGAGCCAAAAAGCTATAAAACCTGATGCTTTGGAAAAAATATTAGTGTCTTCTATTATAGGAATTGTATTGGATGCACATAATCCTATATCTTGATCAATTTGATTACATAAATTTGCAATACAGTTTTTTTCCAATGTTATATCGGCATCCAATAAAATAATTATATCTCCTATCGATTGTTTAAAAATTGTATTCCATGCATTGCTTGCGCCTTTTCTTTCTAAATTATGAATTAATTCTATATTTAAATTAGGATTTTTCTTTTTGAAATCTTGGATTAATTTTGGTGTATTATCATTAGAATCATCTATAAAGATTATTTTTTCAATTTTGTTTATTACATTATTTTGATTTTGGAGTGATTCAAAAAATTTTACTATATTTTTTTCCTCATTAAAAGTTGGAATACCAATTGTTATTCTTCTTTCAATCATTTATATGTTCATATTTTTATTTACTATGATGTTTTTAGCAATTTTTTCTGCAAGAATTTTCAATTCCTCTATTTTTGCTATTTTCCTCATGGGCCATTGACCTTTTATTTTCTCAACAGAAAATCGAGGGACGATGTGGACATGAACATGTGGAATGATTTGATTTGCCGACCTACCGTTATTTTGGCTTACATTAAAGCCGCTTCCATCTATTGTTGTTATTATCGCTTTAGATATTTGAGGAACAAGCGAATACATTTGTCCAACTAAATTAGTTGGCATTTCTAAAATAGTACAATAATGATCTTTCGGAACAACTAGAGCGTGTCCATAATTAATTGGATACTTATCTAAAAAAGCTAAAAACATTTCATCTTCATATATGATTGCATTGGGAATTGTTTTATTAATTATTTTACAAAAAATGCATTTCTCGTTTGCTCTTTGCATCCTTGAAAAATTATTATAGGAAGAGATATTTAATTTACTATTTTTGCATTAACTATGTTAGTCAGTATCATAACATGATAGTTCATTTTAAATAGGTTGAAAATTTTTTAATTACTATGGGCGAATCAATAGAGATAGAAGACTTTACCTTGAACTTTACTTTTTCCTGTCCAAAGTGCGAATATCTCAATGAACTACAATCCAACGAACTACACAATAATAGCATTGAATGTGGAATGTGTGAAACTTTATTCAAATTTGATGGAATAGATTCTATAAAAATAGTAGCAAATCTAGAATAATTTTATCCAAAAAATAGAATAGAATACGTTTTTATTTTATATTTTTATTTTAATTAAATATCATGGTTTTACCTAGTAGAAAAACAGTGGAAGGTACATCTAGAGCGCCCCATAGAGCAATGTATAAAGCTATGGGTTTGACCGATAATGATTTAAGCAGGCCTTTAGTGGGTGTTTCTAGGTACTTGTAACGAAGCTACTCCATGTAATATACATTTAGGCCAATTAGCTCAAAAAGCCAAAGACGGTGTCAGAGATTCTGGAAACACTCCTCGGGAATTTACAACTATTGCAGTATCAGATGGAATTGCAATGGGACATGAAGGTATGAAATCTTCTCTTATTAGTAGGGAAATAATTGCAGATTCTATTGAAATAATGATGCGTGCACATCAATATGATGCACTAGTAGGTATCTCTGGATGTGACAAGAGTTTACCTGGAACATTAATGGCAATGGCTAGACTTAACTTGCCATCAATTTTTGTATATGGTGGAACTATACTTCCAGGTAAATGGAACGGTAAGCCTGTCACAATTCAAGATGTATACGAAGCCGTCGGATCATATGACACTGGAAATATGAGCTTGGAACAGCTTACTAGTTTGGAAAATGTAGCTTGTCCGTCTGCTGGTTCTTGTGCAGGAATGTATACTGCTAATACTATGGCATCCATTAGCGAGGCCCTGGGGATGTCATTGCCTGGGAGTGCAACCCCTGTAGCTCAAAGTGAGGCCAGAAATGATATATGTTATAAAACAGGTAAAGCTATTGACCTACTTATTGAAAATGATATCAAACCTAGAGATATTTTAACATACGAATCATTTGAAAATGCTATAATAATGGCTAATGCTTTAGGGGGTTCAACAAATGCTGTATTGCATTTACTGGCCTTATCTAGAGAGGCAAATGTTAATTTGGATATAAAAGATTTTGAATATATTCGTAAAAAAACTCCTCATATTGCCAATATGAGACCCGGGGGTAATTATGTTATGTTGGATTTAGATGAAATAGGTGGCATTCCTGTTGTACTAAAGCCTCTTTTAGATAAAGGAATTATCAATGGTGATGTTATGACAGTTACTGGAAAAACGTTAAGGGAAAATTTACAATCTTTTGATTACACTAAATCAGTTGCATATTTTAACGATAATGAAAATGAATTCAATAAAATAATAAAACCAGTGGATAAACCCATACATGAAGAAGGAACTCTTAAAATACTTTTTGGTAATTTAGCTCCTGAAGGTGCAGTCATAAAAACTGCAGGACTAACATCTGAACAATTTGTGGGTACGGCTAAAGTCTTTAATTCGGAAGAATCTGCATTTGAATCTATTTCAAACAGGGAAATAGTCGAGGGTGATGTTGTTATTATCCGCTATGAGGGACCAAAAGGTGGGCCTGGTATGAGAGAAATGTTGTCTGTTACAGCTGCGTTAATGGGGCAAGGTTTAGGTGAAAAAGTTGCCATGATAACGGATGGTAGGTTTTCTGGTGCAACTCGGGGATTTATGATAGGACATGTATCGCCAGAGGCGATGTCAGGTGGACCTATTGCTTTAGTAAATAATGGTGATAAAATTAAAATCGATTTATTAGAAGGTACCGTAAACCTAAAAGTTTCTAAAAAGGATCTTGTAAAAAGAATCGAAAAGCTAAAGACAATGAAAATGCGTTATAAATCTGGTGCATTAGCAAAATATGCAACTTTAGTTCAATCTGCTTCTCAAGGTGCTATTACCGTACCTAAATTAAAAAAGTTAAAAAAGAAAGAATTTAAAATTTAATTTTTTATTTTAATAGAATCTATTGTTCCATAGATAGGAGATCCTTGAAATAGATTAGACAAACTTTTATCAAAAATTGTTAATTGAATAGCTTCTAAATTACTGATAGTTAACAATACATTTGATGTTTTTTTTAATGAATTATTATCTGTTGTAAAATCAATTTTGCCATATATAACAGCACTTTTGTCATTGCCGAAAAATAACTTGTCTTTTGATTTAAAGTTTTTAATATTATACCAGTGGCTGTCACTACCATCGGCAGAAATCATCTGAAATTTACCTTCAAAATCTGACACAATGCCATTTTGAACTCTTAAACTCCATTTTCCTGAAACTAACTTTACTTGATTTTTGGAATTATTCTCCTCTGAGTTATTACCGTTATTTAATGTAGGATTACCATTATGGATTGATTCTATTATAATACCTGATAATAATGAAACTAAATTATCTGAAAGGTTATTTGATTTTATAGTATGCATATTTGTTGTATTGGTTATACTCGAATTATATTTTTGAGATGAATTATTTTCTTCGGAATTGGTTATGTTGTTATTTATATTCGATACATTGTTATGCGCAAATAGTGTCTGTTTTGGCAGGATAACTGAAATTAAGGATCCGTCTATAGAAAATGAATCGTTTATTGATAATTCATTATTGTTCACCGAAATCTGATTATTTATGATATTTTGATAATTGTATTTATTGATACCGTATGTTTGTAAGTTTGAATACATTGAGTATAAACCTAGAACTAGACAGATAAAAAAAATTACAATTATATATTTCAATAAGTGGTTTACACTTATTTTATTTTTAATAAAACCTTTTCTTTATTTTTTTTAAAATTTATTAAAATTTTTTATAATGATGGCGTAAAATATCTATATGAATGACAAGTTTAATTTGATTAATTTTTTTAAAAAGAATGTTAATGTCGAATTCTCCAAAGAAGAAATTATTAATAATTTTTCTAAATCTATTGAGGATGAAAATGATATAGATCAATTTCTTTCAGAAATAGAGGTAAAGTCCACGTTTGTACCTTCTAATATATTTGTTAACTGCAAAGGAGGAACTGTCTATTTCAAATGGGTTGAATGATTCTATTTCAATAAATCCAAATATCTTGACTGTTTGAATTTTCTGTTATGAATTTTTTGACTTGATTCATTTCATTAAATCTATAAAATTCTTGAATTGTTTTATCTGTTTTTTTAGGAATGTTATTAGGTTCTTTGTGAATCTCTTTCTTTATTCTCACTAGAATATTATAGGTTCCAAATAAATTTCTGTTGATAAAAAAAGTTTTTTCCTCTCTCAAATCCTTTATTCTGATTCCCTCATCTGAATCTAAAACAGAGAGAAATTCAGGTAATCTGTTGATGTCAAATTTTTTACTATATGATATAAATTCTATAATATCCTGTAATTTATATTTTTTATAATAATAAAAAGGCTCTGTAAAGTTAAGACCAAAAATCCATTTTGTAAAACATTTGAATGTGATGATCCATCAAAAATTTGATTTGTATATCAAATTTAAGTTCATTTTGCCAAAATTATTTTTAAAATGGTAAATTTAACAAATTTCTTTAATTAAAAATAATTATCAATTCCTTAACTTTACAGAGCCAATAAAAAGCTTTATTCTATAGATTGTGTCTAATTATGTATTGATGTTGAAAATATTATCATCTACTATTTTAAATTATACACGTATTTTATGTCATTAATAGTATTTATAAATATTTTTTTAGTATTTTTTGTTATGCGAATACTTTTTAAAATGCTTTAAGTTAATATTCGCCAATAAAATAGGTGAATTATTACATATAATCAAATCTTGTTAAATGTGCTACAAAAAATTCTTTCGATAAATTACTGATCAATATTTTCATGATAAAATGTATTGTAGGGGCTGGTTGAAAATATACTACAATTGCATAAGTGAAAAAAACAACAACAACACGAATAACTGCAACTGCAACTGCAACAATAGGTAAACTAATTGTATATGTGCTTGTGATGGAATAATGTTTTAGATCTGATGGACAAGAGAATCTTGCCTTGAATTAATGTGAGAAAAGGAATCTAAATTGGTAAAAAAAATACATTGTCCCTAGAAACCTATTCGTTTATCCGGGCAAATTTTTACGAGTGGTCGATGTCGTAAGATATAGGAAAATGGGGCGTAAAATCAGTATTCTTATGTAAAAAGAAGTTTTATGTGAGCATGCGTTGTCTGTTAAATTTAGAATATGATCAAGGGAATAATGGTGAAAATATGATTGTACAATATGTTAATATCTATTAATATCAAATAGCCCGTAAAATTGAAGTTATAGTAATAATATGACAAAGCATTATTTATTTTCTATCAATAGTATTGAATAAAATTATGTAATTTCAATTTACAAAATAATATATTAATTTTTCTCTCCTTTAAAGAATAAAATAGTGTCTAATTTTTTTGTTGGCTGTTATTTATTATTTTAAAGATTCAAATGGAAAATATAATGTTGATATTTGCATTGTGACAGCAGTCCTATATCTTATTATTTGCAGCCGGGAACACAGCGCATTTAATATTCAACAGGGATCACAATGCAAATATCAACATACAAAAGTAAAACCTGTATAAATTGTTTTTCATCTTTAATATGATCTTTAGTTTTCTTGAATGAATTTTTCTATATATTTTTAGACCAATGTCGATTTATCCAAATTTATGTAATACTTTAAATACTTGGTTAAACCAATATAATCTCGTTTACCTTTATTATTAATATCTGCTTAATGTTTTTAAATATACTATATGAAAGTAATGTTGACATTCTAATTTAAACAGTATTGAACATTTTTATTTTATTTTTAATATAATTATATTTAATCTTATTATATATCAAGATTATTGAAGTTAATTAAAAAAGGAAAAGTAAAGGATATTTATGAATATGATAAGGAAAATCTGATTTTGCATTTTACCAATAGAGTTTCTGCTTTTGATGTAATAATGAATGATGAAATACCATACAAAGGTAAAGTATTATGCGATTTTGCTTTATTTTGGTTTTCAAATTTAAAAATGCCTAATCATTTTGTAGAAAGAATTGATATCGATAAAATTTTGGTAAAAAAATTGATTATGTTCCCAATTGAAAGTATTGTAAGAGGGTTTTTATATGGTAGCTTGTATTCTCGTTATAGATTTTCTTTATTTGATGAAATACCTTCTGAATTGCGTACTTTTTTTACAAATAGAACTTTAATTGTTGCATCAAAACTTCCTATGGTAATATTTGATCCTTCTACAAAATCTGAAAGATCATGATTATCCGATTAATAAAGATGAAGCTGTGAAAAAAAATTTTGTTAGTTCCGATGAATATGATAAAATTAAAAGTTTTTCTCTAGGTTTATATAATCAAATGGAAAAAATATCTGATTTATCTAATTTTATATTAGCTGATGTAAAACTTGAATTTGGAAAAGATCCTAACACTGGCGAAATAAAATTAGCCGATTCTATTGGACCTGATGAATGCAGATTATGGGATAAAGAGCAATACAAACCTGGAAAATTACAAGATAGTTTTGATAAACAAATTTTAAGAGACTGGCTTGAAAGATCAGGATTTAAGAGTTTGATCGATAAATGTGCAAAAGAAGGCAAAAAGCCTACTCCTCCTAATTTGCCTGCTGATCTAATTAATAAAATATCTGAGCGATATATTGACGCTTTTGAGAGAATCACACATTCTAAATTCCAAAAACCTTGATAATTCTTAAATATATTTTGTATAGTTCTATTGAATTTCAATTAAAAATATTCAATGGATTTGGGTTTAATTGTTTAATTAACAATTAGACATAATATTTTATTATCCAAACTGAATTTCTAAACTATTCTATTTTAATTATCAAAGTTCCGGCTTTGGAAGAATTTTTTAATAGATTGATGATTTTTCTAGGTATATCTAATGAGCTATAATCACAGTTGATTGCTAAAGTTCGATCGCAAATAAACCTGCTTTTACGTAAAACAATATCGTGAATATTCAATAACGATAGTCTTGCACTGCCATTACCATGTATTATAAAGCTGTATGGTTCCACTATTAATTCGATTTTTATTAAAGAATCATTCTTTTGTATTTTTTCCTTTATGTGAAAAGATAGATCTTTACAAGATTTATTGGCATTAACCCCTATAATACAGTCTCCTCTTAAACTTAAATGCTTCTCCTTTGTTATTTCAATTGTTCTTGCATGAAATGATTGAACATTTGTATGGCCATAAAAAATAATCTCTTCTTCTCTCAATTGAATTACATTCCATTTAATTTAAGATTATTATAATATCCTTATGAAATTTAAATTATTTAAATAAGGTAACTATAAATAAAGACTAGAAAGTAATTTAGTTGATTTGTTACCAGCCGCAGCAGGTTATGATAGAGCAATTACAGTTTTCTCTCCTGATGGTCGATTATATCAGGTAGAATATGCAATTGAGACTGTTAGAAGAGGTACATTAGCTTTAGGTATAAAAAGCAATGAAGGTGTCATTCTTGCAGTCGAAGAAAAAACTAGAAAATTACAAGTATCAAATGTTACTCAAAAAATATTTCAGATTGATGATCATATAGGACTTGCAGCAGCCGGTTATATCCCTGATGCAAGAACACAGGTAGATCATGCAAGATTTTTTTCTCAAAGTAATAGGTTAATCTATGATGAACCTGTGGATGTAGAAGGTGTTGCAAAAAATCTAGCCGATATGGCACAGCAATACACTCAATACGCTGGTGTAAGACCTTATGGTGTCGCATTGATCATTGCTGGAGTTGATAAGAATGGTTTAGGTTTGTACCTTACAGATCCAAGTGGGACATACATAGGGTACGATGCAGTAGCTATAGGTGCAGGGAGTGAACAAGTGACAGAGTTTTTGGAAAAGAATTATAAATCTGATATCTCTTTAGAGAAAGCTTGCGTATTAGCAATTGAATCTATTTTTACTGTGAGCGAAGAGAAAGTCGGCACGAATCATATTCGATTAGCCATAATAGACTCTGCCTCTAAAACTCTTAGAATGGTTTCAGAAGAAGATATTGAAAAATATTCAAAAGAAATAACTCACAAAGAAGCAAATACTTAAATTTTCTAAAAATTTTATATTTTTGTAACTTAAAACACTTTAATACTTGATTTAATTTGATTTTTTTATTATAAAATGTTTGCGGAAATCGGAACAAAGGCTCCAAATATTAAAGTATCAGATTGGATTCAGGGATTACCCACTAACATTGATAAATTACAGGGAAATGTAATTTTGATTGAGGTATTTCAAGTTAATTGTCCTGGATGTTTTCTTTACGGTTTACCACAGGCAATATCTATATATAATAAATACAAAAATAAAGAAGTTAAAGTTTTTGGCATCGCAACTGCGTTTGAAGATTATGATAAAAACACTTTAGAAAATCTATTATTACTTTTGTCAGAAGGTAAGGTAATAGGCGCCACTTTTGATGCTTTAAAACAATATGGTAAATTAGTTGAAGGAAATAAACTTTACTATAAAATTCCTTTCCCTGTTGCGATGGATAAAATAACAAAGATGCCGGTTAATGTGTCAGAAGATTCTGTTAAAGATTTCATTGAAGTTTATTTTCCAGATTATAAATATTCACAGGATGGTATGACTAATAATAAAGATTCATTATTTTTAAAGGTTAAGGAATATCTTCAAAACAAACAATATTCTGCAGAGACTTTTGAATTATATAAACTTAGAGGTACGCCTTCATCTATAATTATTGATAAAAATGGCATCTTAAGATACAACTTTTTCGGTTCTGAGGGTAACCTTGAAGGTGCAATCAACGAATTATTAGAAAATAGGTGAAAATGTTTTATCAACTAGTAATATAAAGTTTGATGTAGCTATACCTGATTCTTTTTTATATGGAATAAATTCTGAGATTGATCGAACATTTAAAGTATTTCAATTAGCGCGATCTTTGTCTATATTTAGGGTAGATAAACTATTTATTTTTCACGACCGAATTATTAATCCCAAGAAATACGAGATCGATTTTCTGATTACCTTGTTAGAATATTTGGATACTCCACAATATCTTAGAAAGAAAATTTATCCAAAAATGGATATGTTAAAATATGCAGGCAAATTGCACCCTCTCAGATCTCCTCACCACAAAGATAAAGTTCCATTAAATCTTATCAAACACGGTGAAATTAGAGTTGGAGTAATTGAACAAAAAAAGGATGGTGTTTTTTATGTGGATGTTGGATTAGATTCTTTGATTTTATATAAAGGAAAAATTAAATCTGTTGGAAAAAAAATTGATGTTAAATTAATAAAGAAAAATAATGTGTTAACTGCTATAGACGTAGAAAAAACGGATATAGCAAAATATTATTGGGGATATAATGTATTTTATTTTAACTCTATTAACGAAGTTTTAAAAGAATATGACACTTCAAAAATAGTGCTTACTTCCAGGTACTCTACGAATTATGATATTATGTCTCAATTTTCTATTAATTTAAAGAATACTTTGAAAGAGGATGTGTCGATCTTGTTGTTTTTTGGCTCCCCAAAATTTGGTTTAAAAGATCTTTTTAGTAAAGAAGGGATAAACTATGATAAATTTAATTCTTTTAATTTTTTTCCAAAACAAGGTACTCAGACAGTCAGATTGGAAGAATCTATATTTGGTGTATTGTCTATTTTAAATTGTGTATATTTTTCCTAATTTATTTTATATTTTTTTCTTTAAATTATAAATTTATTAAAGGGATCGGGAAATTTTTTTATATATGGGTCATAGAAAGTATAGCGCTCCAAGAAGGGGAAGTATTGCTTTTCGTCCTAGGGCCAGAGCTAAAAGTTTGGAAGCTCGAGTAAGGACTTGGCCAGAATTATCCGGTAAGGAAAATACTGGTCTTGTTGGTTTTGCAGGCTTTAAAGTTGGACAAATTCAAGTAATGACTGTTGATGACAAAGAAAAGACGCCAAATCATGGTAAACCATTAATGAATCATTCTACTGTTATTTCATTGCCTCCATTAAAAATAGTGGGTATCAGAGGTTATTCAGAAGATGTATATGGTAAGCATGCAATTTTTGATGTTTATTCTAAAGATTCTATCAAGGATCTATCTGCAAAATTTAAAGCTAAATATTCTGAAGATGCTCTACAAAAAGCAGAGTCCATCATTGGGACCGCTCGTTATATAATGGCAATTGTTGCAGTATATCCTCATAAAGTTGGTATTTCTCAGAAAAAACCATTTGTATTTGAGATATCTGTTTCTGGAAAAGATGTAAAAACAAAGTTTGAATTTGTAAAATCTAAACTAGGACAAGAAGTTCGTGCACTTGACGTGTTTAAAACGGGTCAACAAATAGATGTTCATGGAATTACAAGAGGAAAAGGCGTTGAAGGTCCAATTACTCGATTTGGTGTTAAAAGAAAACAGCATAAATCTAGAAAAAGTGTGCGAGCTGTAGGTACCTTAGGACCTATTTCTCCTGCGGTAGTAATGTATACAGTAGCTAGACAAGGTCAAAGGGGATTTCATCAAAGAACTGAATATAATAAAAGAATATTGATCATGTCTAATTCTGAGAAAATGGACGTTGCTAATATAAATCCACAAGGAGGGTTTAAGCATTTTGGAATTGTAGAGGGAGATTATATGGTAGTTAGAGGAACCATTCCGGGAGTTCCAAAACGATTAGTAAAATTGAGACATCCAATACGTAGCAAAATTGCCAAAACTGCTGAGCCTAAAATATTGGAGGTAATTGTTTAATGAGTACTAGAGTTTTTGATCTTCAAGGAAATGAAATTTCAACTATTGAATTACCTCCCATTTTTAAATTACCTTATAGACCCGAGGTGATAAAGAAAGTTTATGTTAATCTTGATTCACATCACTATCAAAAACAGGGTCGATATCCTGCAGCCGGTGAAATAGTAAGCGCAGAATCCAGAAATACAGGTATGGGTATTGCTAGGCTTGCTAGAGCAAAAGGGGAAGGATTCTCACGTGCAGGTCAAGCAGCTGGTGTAGGTGGAGTAAGAAAGGGTCGATTAACTCATCCACCTGAATCATGGAAAGTTATCCATAAAAAAATTAATAATAAGGAGAAATTAGTTGCATTATACTCGTCTATTTCTTCAACAGCCATTGGAGAATTATCTGGCCAAAGAGGCCATTTGATTGAAAATGTTAAATCTTTTCCATTGATCATTACTAATGAACTAGAAAATTTACAAAAAACCAAGGATCTCTATCAAGTATTAAAATCTTTAGGTATTGAAGAAGATTTAAACCGGGTTGACAATTCCGTTAAAAAGAGATCTGGAAAAGCCCGAAGAAGAGGACGACCGCATAGGGTAGGTAAAAGTGCTATAATTATCGTAGGCAATAATGATTCTCATTTACTAAAATTAAATGATTCTATCCCTGGAATTAATATAAAATATGTTAAGCATCTTAGTGTTTTAGACTTGGCTCCAGGATCAAAACCTATTAGACTTGCAATATATACTCAAAATGCAATTAATCTTCTTGGTGAGATAAAAATCTCACCTCCATTGTTGTTAGAGGTCAAAACTAAATGAGTAAATTTATTGATAATAAGAATTTAAAGATTGATTCAGAAAGTGCAAGTAAAATAATAATACAACCTTACATAACGGAAAAAACTTTTAACATAATAGAAAAGGAAAATAAATTGAGCTTTGTTGTTCATAGTAAGGCAACTAAAAAGCAAATTATTGAATCGATGAAAGTAATTTATGATACAGACGTATCAGAAGTAAATACTTTTAATACCATTAGAGGTAAAAAGGCTATTATGAAATTTAAAAATGCTGAGGGGGCTAGACAGCTAGCTACAAATCTGGGACTGGTGTAATGAGTAGTGTGTATGTTTTGTATAGATCATTTGATCAAATCATTATTTGTATATGGTGAAATAAATGGTAAGAGAATTTAAATTTAAAGGTTATTCCGCAGATCAGATCCATAGGATTTCAATTGAAGCTCTAATGCCACTATTAAATTCAAGACAACGTAGATCGTTGGACAAAAGATTATCGACTTATATGAGCGATGAAAAACGAAAGTTCCGAGAGGAATTAAAACTTTCACGTGAGGGAAAATTGACCTCTCCTTTAAAAACTCATTTAAGAGATATGATAATTCTTCCTGACATGATTGGATTAAACGTGCTTGTTCATAACGGAAAGGAATTTATCGCATTTACAATAAAGCCTGAAATGGTCGGACATTATTTAGGAGAATATTCAATAACAAATAAAAGAGTTCAGCATGGATCACCTGGTGTCGGTTCATCTCGTTCTAGTTTATACGTCCCATTGAAGTGATTAGCATGCCAAACTATTCTTATTCTTTTGAAAAATATGAAAAATCTAGACATGTTAGGTCTTCTTTACGTGACAAATCTATTTCACACAAACATTCTAGGGAAATCGCAGTGGCTGTAAAAGGAAAAAGCATTGAAAAAGCTAGAGAATTTTTAGAGGACGTAGTGTCAAAAAAAGTGGCCGTACCGTATAGACGATACCATAATGAGGTTGCTCATCGAAGTAATATCCGAGACGGATTTTGTTCAGGGAGATATCCACAAAAAGCAACTAAAGAATTTTTAAAATTGCTTGATAATTTGGAATCCAACGCAGAGTATAAAGGAATGGATCTTGATAGATTAAAAATTATTTCGGTAGTTGTACATAAAGCTACAAAGCTTAAAAGATTTACTCCTAGGGCAATGGGTAGGGCAAGTCCAAAGTATGATACATTAGTTCATGTTGAAATGGTAGCTATGGAAGGTAGGTCATCATAAATGAATGCAATAAAGAATGTTGTAAATAATAATTATCGAAATATGGAGTTGGATGAATTTTTAAAGGAAGAGTTGAGAGATGCTGGATATGGAGGTGTCGATATCCAAAAATCTCCTTTAGGTACTAGGTTAACCTTGTATGTTACCAGGCCGGGACTTGTGATAGGAAGAAAAGGGAGTGGAATAAAAGACTTAACTTCTAAATTGGAAATAAAATACGGATTAACAAATCCACAAATTTCTGTAGTTGAATTAGAAATTCCTGAATTAAATCCAAAAATCATGTGTAATAGGATAGCACAATTGATTGAAAGAGGTACTGCCTTCAGAAGGGCTGCGCTATGGACTGTCAATACTATAAAGAACGCTGGTGCTTTAGGTGTTGAAGTTACGATATCAGGCAAATTAAGGAGCGAGCGTGCACATTTTGAAAAACATGCCTCAGGTGTGGTGCCCAAAAGTGGTAATATGGCTGACAGAGTAGTAAAAGAATCTATTACTCACGTTTTAACAAAAATGGGTATAATGGGTATAAGATTGAAAATTGCAATTAAAGGTGCAATTCCTCCAGAATTTGAATTGGTATCTATAGATTATAAAACCAATAGAGATGAAAGCATGGAGGTACTATCCCCGAAAGCTGATGAAAATAAGGATGCTGTTGAAAAAAGTGCAGCGATAGTTGAGGAAAAAGGTGCTAGATAATGGGAAGAAATAAAATAAAAACATTACGTGAACTTAATGAGACTGATCTTCAAGATAAGCTAGATGATCTAAAGGTTGATTTAGCTAAATTAAGATCCGAAGGATCTAAAGGGACTTTAAAGAAAGAAGCTGGGGTAATTCGATGGAAAAGAAGAGATATAGCTAGAGTATTGACTATAATGAATGAGTTTAAAAGGAATAAAGTTAAGTAATGACTAATAAAACTATTTATTATACTGATATTCTTGGAAAAAATATCCAAATAATATCTTGTTCAAACAAATTTAATGTTAAAAAATCTGGAAAAATTGTTAATGAAACTAAAAATATGGTTTATTTCCGCGATAGTACCAAAAATCAAATAATAAAAATATCAAAGAAGGAGATTCATCTATATAAAGTTAATTTATCTGGTAAAGATTACTTTATAAATGGAAAAAACCTGTTAGGTAGACCAGAGGAAAAAATTGCGCAGATTAAGTGATTATGATGGTTAAAAATATTGGTATTCAAGTTAAAAATCCCAAAAGGACATGTACAAATAAACTATGTCCATTTTGTGGTTCTTTATCTTTAAGAGGAAAATTGGTTACTGGTTTAATCGTCAGTCGTAAAGCAAAGAATATGGTAGTAGTCGAAAGAGAGTATTCTCGTTTTGTTAGTAAATATAAGAGATATGAGAGAAGTCAATCTCGATTACATGCTTTTATTTCTGATTGTATTGATGCTGCCGAAGGAAATAGAGTAAAGATAGCTGAGTGTAGGCCATTATCAAAGACAGTCTCTTTTGCAGTAGTAGAGGTAAGTGAATAGAGATGGCATCAAAATCAAGAGCAGTATCATCACGTGGAGTTTCAGAGTTCAGACCATATGTTACTCGTGCTCTTCCATTATATGCAAATTTGGTATGTGCAGATAATACGGGGGCTAAAATATTGCAGATAGCTCAAGTAACGAGAATAAAAGGGCGACATTCCAGACTACCATCTGCAGCAGTTGGAGATTTCGTTACTGTTACTGTTAAAAAAGGACCAGCTGAATTGAGAAAGCAGATATTTGGCGCTGTAATAGTGCGACAGAAATATACCATTCGTAGGTTAAATGGTACACGAGTCGCTTTTGAAGATAATGCAGCTGTTTTGGTTACAAAAGAGGGGGAGATAAAAGGCACTGATATCAAAGGACCGGTAGCTGTTGAAGCTGCAGAAAAATGGCCTAGAATAGCTAATTTAGCTTCTATGATTGTATAGGGATTTATATGGTAATATTACAAATTAATAACAAAAAGAATTCAATAAAAAGTGTAAGTTCTAATTTATCGGATGATCTGAGGAATCAATATCATAAACGAAGTTCTAATGTAATAAAAGGTGATACTGTAAGGATCATCAGAGGAGAATATAAAGGAGTTGAAGGAAAGGTTGAAAAAATTAATACTGAAAGATGCAGATTGAGTATTGAAGGTGTACAGCGTGAGAAAATAAAAGGTGGACAAGTAAAAGTACAAATACATGCCTCAAATGTACAAATAACCTCTTTAAAATTGGACGATAATTTTAGGAAAAATAAAATAGAGAATAATGATCAATCTAATAGTTCGCAAAAGCCCAGTAATAAAAAATCAGGTAAAAAATAAAAGTGAAAATTAAATGGTAAAAAAAAGTGGAAGTACAAAATTAAAAAGACAAATGGCACCTAATTTTTGGCAAATCAAAAGAAAGGGATATCCTTTTGCATTGTCTGTCAATCCAGGTCCATATGCTAGAAATAAATGCTATCCGATAGGTATTATCTTGCGTGACATTTTACATCTATGTAATACTATGCATGAAGCAAAATTAATTATGAATTCTGGACAAATAAAAGTAGATGGTGTAGTTAGAAGGGATGTTCATTTTGGTGTAGGTATTATGGACGTTATTGAAATCGTTCCTAATGGTGAAACGTATCGCCTTATACCTAAAGATTTAAAAATCTTGGTACCTGTTAAAACTAAAGAAAAAGATGTCAAATTATTAAAAATAACTAGCAAAGTGACTATAAAAGATAATAAAATACAATACGGTTTTCATGATGGCAAAACATTAATTTCTGATGATCGGTTGATGAATGTGGGCGATGTTTGTTTAGTTAAAATACCTAAAATTCAAATTCAAACTCATATTAAATTTGATGTTGGCTGTAAAGTTTTAATCATACAGGGTGAAAATGCTGGAAAAATTGGACAAGTTGATGAAATTAAAAATGGAATGTTTTCGTTACCTAAAAGAACTGTTATACGATTTGATGACAGATCAGTTGAGATGCCTGTTAATATTGTCATGCCTATAGGAAGTGATAATCCGATTTTGGAGGTATTTGCTTAATGAGCAAAGTCGAAAATCCCATGAAAGAAATATCTTTATTTAAGGTTGTTATTAATATTGGTGTAGGTAAATCTGGGGAACCATTAGAACGGGCAAAGAATGCGTTGAATGAATTAACGGGTCATACTCCTAGTGTAAGAGGGGCAAAAAAAAGTGTTAGAGACTTTAATATTCATAAAGGAGAACCAATAGGTACCATGGTAACTTTGAGACATAATGATGCCATGGATTTTCTGAAACGAATCATGGAAGCAAAAAAGAACACTATAAAATCATCATCATTTGATAACAATGGTAATTTATCTTTAGGGATTCATGAACATATCGATATTCCTGGAACTAAGTACAATCCTGATATTGGCATATTTGGGATGGATATTTGTTCGTCTTTGACTAGACCTGGTTACAGAATTTCAAGAAAGAGAAACCCTTCTAAAATTGGTGGGAGACATAAAATAACAAAAGATGAGGCCATCAGTTTTTTCAAAAATACTTTTGGAGTGAATGTTGAATGAAAATTAAAATTAGAGACTATGATTTAACGGGTAGAAAAAAACTTGCACACGGTAAAGGAACCCGCTGGTGCAAAAGATGTGGTTCATTTAGTGGATTAATATGTGCATATAATCTAATGTTATGTAGGAGATGTTTTAGAGAAGTTGCCGCATCTTTGGGATTTAAAAAATACGAATAGGTGAAAATGTGTGCCAGCATTAAATATTATTTCTAATTTGTTTACTACTCTATATAATAATGAGATGAGACGAAAAAGAGAATGCATAGTATTACCGGCTTCAAATTTTGCAAGCGAAGTTCTTAGGATTATGCAAAAATACCGATATATAGGAGAGTTTGAACAGGTTGACGATGGAAGAGCAGGTAAATTTAGGATCCAGTTATTAGCTAAGATAAACAAATGTGGCATAATCACTCCCAGGTTTAGCGTTAAAAAAGATAATTATTTAACATGGGAGCGACAATTCTTACCCTCATATAACATGGGAATTTTAATAGTTTCTACAAGTAGGGGGGTAATGTCTCATCACGAAGCTCAAGAAAATAACCTTGGAGGTGCATTGATAGGATATGTCTACTAAACCTGAATTTTACACTAATCAAATAGATATACCTGATAAGGTATCTATTACAAAAGAACATAATATGATAACTTCCAAAGGTACTTTTGGTACTGTTCAAAAGGACTTTACTAAAATGCCTGCTACGATAGACTTAAAGGATAAAACAATAACTATAACATCGCGCGGTAACCGAAAAAAAGATTTTGCTCTAGTAAATACCATTCAAAGTCTTATTAATAATATGATAAAAGGATCTATTGTAGGATTTACATACAAATTAAAAATAGTTTTCGCCCACTTTCCAATTACTGTAAAAATAAGAGGGAACGAAATTGTTGTAGAAAATTTCTTTGGAGAACGTTCTGCTAGAGTTTCTACGATTATGGGCAAAGATACTAAAGTTACTGTTCAAGGAGAAGATGTGATTGTAAACGGTCCTAGTATAGAAAATGTGTCTCAAACTGCTGCTAATTTAGAATTAGCGACAAGAATAAAAAATAAAGATTCGAGAGTATTTCTTGATGGTTTATATGTTTATTCCAAAGAATAAACAAATATCCCTTTTTCTATATCTTTAAAATTTTTTATTATACTAACATTAATTATTATATATCTATAAATGGATTGAATTACAACATGTTTGAAAAGTAACCAAAGGCTTTTATATATATGTTCTATTTTAATAATACAATGACTAAATATAACAATTTTTAGAAACATAATAATATATTCGTCTTTTTATTTTTATCATTATAATAAACTAACTAACTTGTGTATTTCCTATTTCACTTTTTAGTTTAATTTATATCTCAATACTTTATTTTTTAATAATATAAATCATAACATTTAATTATTGTTTATTTATTTTATACAATAGTGCCGCTGTAGCTCAGCTTGGTAGAGCAAATTCATAATTATAAATTATGAAGCTTAACTGGCTGTTAACCAGTAGGTCATCAGTTCGAGTCTGATCAGCGGCGCTTATTTTTAAATATCTTTTACACACAATTACTAAAATCTTTGTTATCGTTACTGTATGTACCAAATAGATAGATATAACTTTGTTATGTTATGATAATTTTAGTATCATTTCAAATATTATATTCTTTAGTCTTATTCTTTAGACTATTTTATTAAACGAACTTGATATTTTTTTACTTTAATGCATAACAAAATTTCATTGTCATATATATCTAAAATTATTATTGATATCTATGGATATGGCACATAAAAAAATTTGTTTGTTGTATTATTTGACTTTATAGTATTTCCAATCAATTATAGTTACCTTGTTTAAGAATTTTCTTGGTTTTTAACATATCCACCAATGTATTTTCAAATATAATCTTTATATTTCTTTTATCTTTCTGCTTTGACCTCTATCGGTAACTTTAATCCATTACTGTCTATTGTAATTTTAATTTATTTACCTTTAAATTTTATCACATTGTTATCATATCTTTTTAATTCTTTACTGTAATTAGGATGGAATGTATTGCTCCATTTAACTCGGTCTTGCTCAATTTCGTCAATTTGTCTGCAAGGATGGTGAATTACATCTCAATATGTACACTTAAAGGAAAGCGTTAGAATAAACTAGTTCATAATCTAACTTTATCACTAGCAATTTTCATATTTCAATGTCCATATTCATAATATGAAAGACTATATGTATTTTATATGTGCTAAAAAGAGATTGGTTGTAGAGGAGCCATTTCATAAGTTTTGTTGGTTAGGTTTATCTAAATGTATTTAAAAAGATGTGATCATGCAACCAACAACTTAATTAAAAAGATATTATATCAAGAGACATTGCGTCAGATAAAAGAAAGAAATGCCTATTACCAACAATAAAATTGTTTCTTATTTCGCTACGAGGAACCCATCTATTTGATGAAGAAAATAGTCTTTCTTTTTTCATTCTTTTTTCTAGTTCTTCTATATCTAATTCTTTTTCTTCTATTTCATCAGTTTCTAAATTTTGTATTATTAGCAAAATTTTGTTAATTAATACTCTATCTCCATATTTTGAATAATCTCGTGTATTTTCATTGATTTCTATTACCTTAATTTTTAATTGTTTTTTATGAAATGCATCTCTACTAATTAATTCTCTATCGCTAAGATAACCTTCATAACCCATATCTATTAAATTAGATAAACTTGTTAATAATTATTATATTTTTTTCATAACTTTTTAAACTCTAATGAAATTCTTTTATCTATTGTTTTTAGGTTCTTAATAGATATTGCATCGTTTACCTTGATTTCATTATTAATTGTACCTATAATTCTTATTTTATTAAATTCTCCTATTCCAAAAAAAATTTGATTATTGGATAAATAAGAGAATGATTTTTCTAGTAGAATGCCTTTATTTTCTATTTCTTTCAATATAGTGGATTTAAAACATGAATTACAATTATACCTTGGCGGCCAAATATATTCTTGGCATTGGGTACAAAAAGTAACTTCAAATATTCCTTCCTTAATCTTTTCTAATATCTTTTCTTTTATATTCATTTTTCTAGTATAATGATTGTTGATGATGTACCTGCCGCTGCCATATTGTGAATTAAACCTGTACTACAATTTTTTATTTGCCTAGAATTAGGTACTTTTTCTTGTAATTGAAGAACGATTTCATTCGTTTGATCTATTCCAGTAGCTCCTATTGGATGACCACATCCAAGTAAACCACCACGAGTATTAACCTGAATATCGCTTTCTTTTATAAATTTTGAACCTCTTCCTTTATCTATGAAGCCAATATCTTCATAAGCTAATATTTCTAATATTGTAAATGCATCATGAATTTCTGCAATATCTATATCATATGGTTTTAATTCCGCTTGATTGAAAGCATCTTTAGCGGCTATTTTTGTAGACTTTATTGATCTCAAATCAGATGAAATATTTGCAAAACTTGCTCCTTGGTTGCTCTGTGCTATTCCTTTGATCCAAATAGGATTTTCAGATCTATTTGCGATATTCTCAGATACAATCAAAAGAGATGATGCTCCTTCGCAAGGATAACAACAATCTAATATTTTTAAAGGGTCAACAACTTTTTTGGAATCCATTATATCTTTAAAATTAAAAATTTTATTATAGAAAAGTGCATTAGGATTTTTATTTGCATTTTTATGATTCTTTTCTGATATTAATGCAAGATCTTCTTCTTTTGTATTAAAATTTCTAAAATGAGATTTTGCAAATAGCGAAGCCCAATGTACAGGTAAATCAAATATCCCTCTGGTTAAATCCCATATTAGTTTATTTCCAGGACTATTTTGTTTTTCGATACCTATTACAATAACTGCATTACATATACCTGAAATAATTAAAGAATGTGCTAAAAAAATTGCGCTTGTTCCAGAATTACAAAGATTGTCTATTTTTGTAGATATCTTTGGGTTTAATCCAAGTATTTCTGATATAATATTTCCTAAATATTGATCGTTTGAACAAGAGGAAACAATTAATCCATCTATGTCTTTTTTATTTATTTTTGTATTTTTTAACAAATTTATTATTGACCTGCATGCTAAATCTGGTAATGTAAAGTCGGATAGTTTTTGAAATGCTGTTGTATGAACGGAGTCTATCGCAGATCTCATAATTTTAAAAAATCCTTTATATCTAATTCCCCGTTAGTATTTGAGATTGGATTAATTTGGAGGATTGGAAAATCTATTCCAGAATCAATAAATCTTTTAATTTGAATAAGACAGTCATTAACAGTTCCATAAATTGCAAAATCCTCTAACATTTTTGATGAAACGTGTTCAACCGCTCTATTGATGCCATGATTATGATATGTTTTAAATATATTTTGTGCGTCTATACTGTACTCGGTATCTAAAAGAAAATTATAATAAACGTTGCCTACTGCGATATAAAAAGCAAGGGTTTTGGCTGCTCTTGCTTTTGCCAAATTTGGGTAATTGTTTGAAACTGATGTAATCAATACAGTAGAAATTTTTTTATTTGATTCTTTTGGTATATTGTATAAGATTTTTCTAATCTCATTTATGGGTCTTAAATATAATATTAAACCATCTGCATATTTTAATCCTGTTTGAATCATTTTTTTGTGAACTGCAGCAATATAGATTGGTATATTTTTGAATGTATTTCCTAGAATTTTAAAATTGTTTATTTTAATGATGTCTCCATTGTATTGAACATTTTCTCCAGAACTAATAAGCTGCCTTATTGCTTCTATGTATTCTTTCATCCTCTTTAGAGGCTTTTCATATCTTATTCCATGTAAATTTTCTACGATTGGTAAAGTACTTGAACCCAGACCTATTATCATTCTGTGGTTTGATAATTCGTTTAAAGAAATGGCACCCATGGCAATAGTAGCTGGTGTTCTTGAATAGATGTTGATTATTGATGTACCTAATTTGACATTTTTTGTAACTTGAGAAATTGCTCCTAAAGTTGAAAATGCTTCTTTTCCCCACGATTCAGGAACCCATATAGAGTCAACATTGTCTTTTTTGTCTATATTCGATGCAAATTTAACGGAATCTTTTATGTTTAAAAGAGAACCTATGCTGAATCCAATTTTAGATGTCATTTTATTTTATGTTGTTGTAGTAGTTCGAGCTAACTCTTTTGATGATTCTTCTATATCTTTATGAGAATCTATTGATTTCCAGAATGAGTTTTCAAATTTCTTTGCTTTTAATTTATGTTGACATGCCATGGCGGGTAATGCGGTAGTTTCAATATTTCCTTTATCTGGAAGATAATTGAAAACTTCTTGATTAAAAAAATATACACCAGCATTTATCCATTTGTTCGATATATTTGGTTTTTCTTCAAATCCAGTTACATTTGAATTTTCATCAAATTCTACTATGCCATATGGACTTTTTAAAGGTACTACAGCTAATGTATTAACTTCATTTTTGTTTGATAATATGTTAAAATCAATATTGGTAAGTATATCTCCATTTATCATGAAAAATCCATCTTTTTCATCTTTTAATAAGCTGTATGTATTTTTTAATGCTCCTCCTGTTCCAAGCGGTTCTTCTTCTACCGTATATGCTACTTTTACATCAAATCTATTTCCGCTTGCAATATAGTCGATAATTTGCTCTTTTAAATATCCTACGCAAATTATTATTTCTTTAATATTATTTTTTGCTAGCAATTTTATCTGCCAATTAATTATTGGTTTGCCTAGTATTTCAATCATTGGTTTTGGACGATTGTCTGTCAAAGGTTTTAATCTCTTGCCAAAACCTCCTGCAAGAATCACTCCTTTCACATACTTTTGATATTGGTTAATTTAATATATTTTTTTGTTCTGTTTTTGATATAAAATCAGTATTGTGATAAGTAACAATATTTGATTTGGTTAATAATTTTTAATTCTAATACTAATATTATAGTAATACAACTAATATTATAGTAATACAACTAATATTATAGTAATACAACTAATATTATAGTAATACAACTAATATTATAGTAATACAACTAATGTTAAAAATAATCCATATTTCAAAACTCGAGTTTTGAAATATTTATAATAATATAATTGAAATATGTATGACTTATAATGATTGAGGTAAGTAAAAAAATTTTAAAAAAAATTTATAGTATCAAAAAGGAATTTATATCTTCTATAATTAGGAATAGTTATCTTAAGATTAAACTTGAACATTTACTTTTTATTATTTTTGATGAATATGATAAAATGAATTTAAACAAAAGAAGGATCGATTATAAAGTGTCTGAACTTCATTTATCTTTAAAAAGATGATTATTGACATAATTATAAAATAACTGAATTATAAAAGTAAATGTTTGAATATAGCATATTCATATAGTTTTCAGAAAATATTTGATTGAGTCTTATTAATCCTGTTGATTGTGCATTATTGATGTAGTCTTATTTGCTCTGTTAAATAAGATATAAAATTATTGCTCAAACCATTATATCTTGTATTTATACTACAAATAGAACAACTACAAAAATGATTGGTTATGGATTTTACTTGTACTCTTTACAGGCATGCGAATTAGACATTTGTATCATTATATTTATTTTTCTAATGAAATACCTTATTGAAACAAAATGCAGTACATACAACATAGAATAGAAATGTTGACGATTATTTCCTTGTAAAAAAACAAATGTAATTTGTTATGTTACCAAATGACTCGAATCATTTATTAATTAATACTATATAGAAAGAATATTTTACATTTATCATGATTATTAATTCATTAACATATACAAATAATAAAAAAATTATTAGAGTTGATTGATTCTTAAATTGTTTTGGTAATTTTGTTTAATGCATAGATTAAATTATTGATATGTTTCCTTTTGTGTTCTGCTGAAATAGATACTCTCAATCTAGCATTATTTTTTTTTACTGTAGGATATCTTATAGCTTGAACGAAAAATCCCTCTTTTAATAATTTTTTTGAAATCTCTATAGTTTTTTTTTCTGAACCTATTATAATAGGAATTATAGGACTGAATTTTCTTTTTTGGACTTCATAAGTAGGGTATTCTTCTATAATTTTATGAAAATATTCAATATTTGAGTATAATTTGCTTTGGAGCTTACCATCTTTTGATATTTTTAAGGAAATATTTGCTAATTCGCAAAGGAAATCTGGTATTGCTGAAGTAAATATAAATGATCTTGATTTATTGATTAAATATTCAGATATTAATTCGGAACTCGCAACATATCCTCCAAAACAACCTAGACCTTTACTTAAACTGCTTATATGAATATCAATTTGTTCATTAATATTAAAAAAAGCAGGCGTTCCAGAATAATTCTTTTTATTTTCGTTTCCCACAATAAAATCACCATGGGCATCATCTACTATTAATATGCATTCATTCTTTTTAGCAATTTTTGATATCTCTTTTAAATTTGAAAAATCTCCATCCATGCTAAAAATTCCCTCCGTAATTATGATTTTTCTTTTAAATGTTGATTTTTTTACTAAATCTTCCAAATTTAGGAAATCATTATGTTGAAATATCTCAATTTTGCTATGAGAAAGCTTGCATCCATCGATTATACTCGCATGATTCAGTTTATCACTAAAAATTACAGTATCCTTGTCACCTAAAGCACTAAGAACTCCTAGATTTGCCATATATCCATTTGGGAAAATTAAGGATGATTGAACGTCACGATGTATTGACAAATTTTTTTCAAGACTCTTTATTTTGGATGTGCTCCCTGAAATTAATTGAGAACTACACTGTGAAATTTGTGGTATTATTAATTTGTTTACTCTATCTAGTATTGTTTTGTTTTTTGATAATCCTAAATAATCATTAGATGAAAAATTTTTAACAGTTAAATTTTTGTATTTTAAACTATTATTCTTTTGAACATCGAATGTTTTTATTTCTCTGAGAAGATCATTGTTCTCTAGATCTTTTAATATATTCTCATAAAATATGATGTTATCGGTATTTAAGACCAATCTCTTTAATCATTTTAAGATCTTCTGATGTATTATTGCCTTTTGTCGTTAAATATCCTCCCGTTATTATTCCATTTGCACCTGCTTTTAATGTAATTCTATCATTATGCTTTAAATGGACTTCTCTACCACCTGCTATTTTGATTATTGTCTTTGGCATTATAAAACGAAACGTGGCTATTGTTTTTATAACCTCTTCTGGGGTGATGTGATTAAAGCCAAACATCGGTGTACCTTCTCTTCTTATCAAGATATTAATTGGAACCTCGTCAGGCTGAATTGCCTCTAATGCACAACCTAATTCTATTCTCTGTTCTATCGATTCTCCCATTCCTATTATGCCTCCGCTGCAAAGATCTAGTCCAGCTTCTTTTGCGATTTTTGCTGTATTTATTCTATCTTGGTATGTATGAGTTGTGCATATTTTCTTAAAAAAACTTTCGGCTGTTTCAAGATTGTGATTATATCTTTTGATACCTATTTCTTTTAAAGTATTGGCCATATCTTTTGTTAAAAATCCTAATGATGCATTGACATCAATATCTATTTTATTTATAATTAGTTCAATTGTATTACAAATTTGCTTAAACTCTTTTTCTGGTGGAGATCGGTATGCACAAACTATGCAAAAACTATTTGCACCTTCTTCTTTTGCTTTTTCTGCTTGTAAAAATATTTTTTCGGGTTCTAATAATGGATATTTTGTTATATCTGTATTATAAAAAGATGATTGTGAACAGAAAGAGCAATCTTCAGGGCATCTTCCAGATTTTGCATTAATTAATTTTTCTACATCTATAAAGTCTCCGTTAAAGGATTTTGTTATGTTATTTGCACAATCTGAAAGAGTTAATATATCATTTGAATTTATAAGATTGATTGCATCCTCGAAATTTATTTTATTTCCGGATAAAACTTGATTCATTTTTTCATGAATGAATGTAGAATCTCCTCTCATCATTTAATAATCTATTTTTAATTATACTGAAATATTTGTTTTGGTATTTCAATTTACTATTTTGTCTTTAAAAGAAATGATTCGTATATTTATTTAGTTTAAGTTGGTTAAAAAGGCTCTGTAAAGTTAAGATATTATTTCCAGATTGTAAATATGTGCAAATAGTTTCAATCAATTCTTTACATGCTTTAACTACATTTCTTTTTTCTGCAAGGAAAGTAATCATCAAAACATTCGTTAGTTCTATCCTTTATATAATGCATTGTTGTTTCAATAATGCTTTTTTCAAAAGAAGAATGGATATGATGATTTAGATTCAAGGATCTGCATGCTTGTGGATACCACGAGCCTCCGTCTGTTGAAACTGGATGGGAACCATATTTTTCTACAACCTTTGACAGAAATTTCTCTGCTACAATCTTACTTCTATCTTTAGATATGGTTATTGAGAGAATTTCTTTGTCTTTAGGCTCGATTATAACTCATAACCAAAAATATTCAGAGCCAACCTTTATCAAAGTTTCATCTATTATGTATTTATCAATCTTTTTTCTAGAGTATGACAATTTCTTTGGTTTGTACTTTTGTATCCAATCTCTTATTGCAGTATGACTTCTTTTAACAAAGCTTGATAAGGCTTTAGAAGTCTTTCTTAAAGAAAGGCCATCAAAATATAGGTGTAAAGCATATACGATATCTTTAATTTTTGTTCTGTTTCTTTTCTGATATATCATAGATATAGATGTGTAAGAAAGCTATATCTTTTTGCTTAACTTTACATCCATGAAAATCTTTGACCATAAAAGGTTATCCTATTGTTGGATTAAGCCTAATTTTATATACTAAATCATTATATTAAATGTTATCTTTTATAGTATATACTATCTTTATACAAATTCCATTCTTATTTCCTATTTTTTTATTCTTATCTTTTTTTATTTGGGGCTTAAAGCGGCAAACATCCATCCACCCTCTCTATGGGGTACTTGTACAGCCGCTTAGGATGTTGGTTCAGTCAGAGCCTCGCTCTCATACGGAGCATGTAAACTTTGAACCTAGCCCAATCATGGTTCTCTTTGGAAGAGATAAAGATTTTCATGTAGTCAGAGCCGTTAAAAAAATATTGAATTATTTGGTTATAATTTTCGCGAGTAGTAATGTTTACAATAGTTCTAAATGATCTTTTTTATTCATGTTTTAATAACTTTTAAAATTAAAAATTTATAATAGAAATACGTAATTATCTATTGTTATTCAATGAAAAGTTAGTGCATTTAATCGTATAGTTGCATAGAAAAAGGATTTTTAAAATATAAATTAATTTAATATTACCTATATCTAAAATTAAATTGGATCAATTAAAGAAAGGTGCAATTGTGGTTGCAGATGCCTTGGGAACAAAAGGAAATTGGCGAAATAAGACGTATGAAAAATCAATTCATGATATGATTGAAACAATTGACCTTGCATATGGGTTTATTAACGATATGAGAAATGTTACTGGAAGCTATAATGATTATATGTTTTCATTTTCTGATACTTTAATATGTATATTTGAAGGGAGAATAGATTTTGCTTTAAAAAAGGCCAGTTATTTTTCTACGTATTTAGTCACTACCGGTATTCAACATCAGATTTTTTATAGAGGTGCTTTAGGATATGGGGATTTTCTTTTAAATATGAAATATAATATGATAATTGGTCCTACAATTGATGAGGTAAGCGAATGGCATGATAAAGGTATATTCGTAGGCATATATACAGCACCAAGTGCAGTACTTTATAATGTTGATAGTTTAAAACATGGATCTTTAGGTAACCCTTTTGTAAAACATGTCATCAAAATAAAAAATTCTGAAGATTATGCGTGTTGGGTAACAAACTGGCCATGTATTTTGAGAAATACTTTCAATCTTTCATTTGGTTATTTTCCATCTATGGACTTTGATACATATGTGAAAAAATTGCTTCAAATGAATATTCCATTTGATGCCTATCCAAAGATAAAATACCTGATGGAATTTTATAACAACTTGACATAAAATTTTCAATTTGTTCTTGATTTGTACTATGTATATTTTTATAAAAAATGATCATATATAATATTGTTTAATGATCTGCTATTTTTATTATTGTAAGATAATACTAAAAATGTAATTGTTTATTTCAAATATTGTTATTTTCTATAAATATGTAAATGTTAAAATACTGCCCTGTTCGCTTAAGGAAAGTCTATAGTTTGAAAATGTCCTATTTCCTTTGATTTCAAGACATAGAATACCCTCGGAGTATATTGGTTATGGTTTATATTTTTATTTTTCAGATCTTTCTTTAAGAAAAGCAGCAGATAGACTATCAGATTGCTTTATCAAAAGAAATCATTTTTCCATCTGGAATTGGATACAAAAATACAAGCCTGAAAAAATATCTTTATGGAAAAAGAAAAATCTCGTACATTATAGATGAGACTGTTATTAAAGTTGGACAAGAGCACATTTGGGTATGGATTGCTATTGAACCAAAAGATAAAGAAATTGTCGGAATAAGTATATCCAAAGAACAAAACATGTTTGTTGCTGAACGATTTATTTCGATTGTTGTAGAAGAATATGGTAAACACTCCGTTTCGACAGACGGTGGTACTGGTACCTACAAGCATGCAGATCCTTGAATCTAAATCATCATATCCATTCTTCTTTTGAAAAAAGCATTATTGAAACAACAATGCATTATATAAAGGATAGAACTAACGAATGTTTTGATGATTACTTTCCTTGCAGAAAAAAGAAATGTAAATTAAAACAAGTAATTAATTGGATGGATTTGTTTGTAGGTTATCATAATAAGTAATTATTCCTTAATTGTACTGATTCCACACATAGTTGACATTTTAGCTTCCTAACATAGTTGACACTCTAGTCTTAGAGTGTAATAATAATGGATATAATTGAAAATAGGTATAAAATGATAATTGAATCAGAACGTTCAGGTAAGACTATATCTGATGCTTGTACTGCATATGCTGTTTCAAGACAAACATGGTACAAATGGAAGAGACGCTATAATGTATATGGGATAGATGGATTAAAAAACCAATCAAGAAAGCCACATAATATTAAAAATGTAAAGGTAACCAAAGATATAGAAAAGATTATTCTCGAGCTGAGACTAAACAACAGATTTGGTCCAATGAGAATAAGGTTCAGATTAAAGAGAAAGTATGGAATCAGCTTGGGTACAAAAACCATTTACAATATTCTAAAGAGACACAATCTCAATGTACTATCTGTCAAGCTAAAAAGAAAATACAAGATTTGAAATGAAACATCCGAATGAGTTGGTTCAAATGGATACCAAAGGACCTTTTTATCTAAAAGGCTCACGAAGCAAAAATTATTTTATTCATGTTATATAGATGATTGCCCCTCAAGAAAAGTAGTTAGCAAATGGTGCAGCAGAAGAACTAGTGAAGAATCACTGTCGGTTCTCAACGAATGGATTGAACTCTACGGTAAACCTATGAAAGTGATGCACACGATGGTTGTGGTAGAGAATTTACATCGAATAAATTCAAACATTATCTTTTTCTCAATGGAATAAAGGACAAGCAGATTCCTAAATGTTATCCACAAGAACAGGGGAAAGTAGAAGCGTATAACAAAATAGTCATAACTGAATTTCTACAAGTAGAAGAGTTAATTGATATGAAAGAGGGAATAGAGAAATACGAATTATTTGTCAAATCGTATAACTATGAAAGAGAACACGGTGGAATAAACGGAATGACGCCATCAGAGAAGTTCATGAAATCTTTAAAACAACCGATATTGATAATGTAGAACAAGACAAAATGTGTCAGCCATGTTGGTACATTGTTTTGTCAACCATGTGTGGAAGTACAACACTTAATGAACAGAGCCTAAAATACTTATTATGCTTAATATTATAATAAAAACATCCAAATTATTTTCATTAAAATAGGTAGAATTTATTAATAAATAGATATTATTCGATATATATAGTTGTTATAAATTCAAATTGTTTGTATTTTTACATTATTAGAAATTGCCTGTTTTCGTTATTAATTTTTAATTCTCAAACTGTATAAAAAACGACCGGTTTATAGCCTATATAGAAAATAACCCTATTTTTTTACCTTTGATCTCGACTACAAAAGAGTTCAAAAATATAATACCTTTTTTATACAGTTGTTAAATTATTTTGATGTAGTTGAAAATATATGAGAAAATAAAAGAAAATATGTGAAGTACGCCTTTGCATATCTAAGAGTAAGTACTGAGGAGCAAACTGTGTTAAATCAAAGAATATCTATGCAAAAGTGGGCTGAGGAGCATGATTTTCAGATCATAGAATATTTTGAAGATTCTGCTATTAGTGGTAAGGTTCCCGCTGTAAAGAGAAAGGGATTTACAGAAATGCTTGAAATAGTAAAAAATGAGCGAGTTGATGCTATTTTAATATACGAACTATCTAGAGTTGGACGTACATTTTGGGATACTCTTGATGCTATAAAGGCTATTGAAGAGTACGCTCCTTTGATATCGTGTTCGCCCAGAGAGTCGTTTTTACAGATGACCGAACCAAGTGTAAGAAAACTCATGATCGGAATATTGACATGGGTTGCAGAACGTGAGCGTGAAATGCTAGTTCAAAGAACAAAAGATGGGATTTTAAGGGCTAAATCTGTGGGAAAGGTGATAGGTAGACCCAAAAAGAAAATAGATAAAGATAATCTTATCATGCTTTTATCACAAAATAAGTCTCGAGTGAAAATTGCAAAAGAAATGGGAATTTCAAAGGCTACTCTTTACAAAGAATTAAGGATATTGTCACAAACGGCTCTGACTACATGAAAATCTTTATCTCTTCCAAAGAGAACCATGATTGGGCTAGGTTCAAAGTTTACATGCTCCGTATGAGAGCGAGGCTCTGACTGAACCAACATCCTAAGCGGCTGTACAAATACCCCATAGAGAGGGTGGATGGATGTTTGCCGCTTTAAGCCCCAAATAAAAAAAGATAAGAAAAAATAGGAAATAAGAATGGAATTTGTATAAAGATAGTATATACTATAAAAGATAACATTTAATATAATGATTTAGTATATAAAATTAGGCTTAATCCAACAATAGGATAACCTTTTATGGTCAAAGATTTTCATGGATGTAAAGTTAAGCAAAAAGCTATAGATTCCTTCATTGTTTATTATATATGATACAACAAGTTAGAAAAAGAATAAGCATTGAAGATATCTTATATTCTTTATACCTTTATTTCAACAGCGGTCTTTCATTAAGAAATACGTCTAAAGTCATCTCTCGATTTATTAGAAGGAGCCATACTGCAATAAGAGATTGGATACAAAAGTACAAACCTGAAAGATTATTTCATAATAAAACCAAAATATCTGAATTTATAATTGATGAAAAACTCAACTCAAAGTTGGTTCAGAAATCATATGGTTATGGATTGCTACTATCGAATCTGAAACTAAGAATATTCTTGGTATAAGCATATCAAAAGAACGAAACATGATTGTTGTTGCCATAGAGCATTTTCTATCTGATATTGTAGATGAATATGGACCGTATCATATTTCAACTGACGGCGGTACATGGTATCCACAAGCGTGTAGATTTTTAAAACTAAAACACCACATCCATTCCTCCTATGAGAAAAGCATTATTGAAATAACTATGCAATATATCAAAGACAGAACCGAAGGATTTGACTATTACTTTCCACGCAAAAAGAAAAAATGCAAATTAAAACGCGTTCAAAAATGGTTAATTCTATTTGCCGATTACTATAACAAAGTAAATACTTAACTTTACAGAGCCTTAAAATTTTAACTGTAATTAGTTTAGTTATAATATTAACGACTTCACTTTATTCACAGGCTGATGTCATGTTTGGTAGTTCTGGAAGTAGTCGTAATAATTTTGGAGATATGAAGAAATTATTTAGATCTCATTTTATCACGATGGGAAAAGATTGGGATAAGATGTTTACCTTATCTTCATTTGAAAAAATATCTTTATCAAAATCAACACCACTATCTCAATTAATACAAGCTATACCATTATCCTCTGATTTTGGTTTTAGTAATAATCCTCAAAATGATTTTCGCTATCAACAAATATCTGCTGTTGAAACACAACCACATTCTAATTTTTTTGGTAATTGTTTTGGTCATTTGGCGATATTATCTATAATGAATAATTTGATTGGTCAAGGCATTTTTGGATGGATGTCTTATCATCGTGGATTAATAATACTTCCACATCCTATTGGTTCAACTTCTACTATAACACCCAGGTCCTAAAGTATTGAATATGGCTAATAAATCTGCTTTGTTGCATAACTCTGAAATTCGTTTTTTATGATCGAACTTTTGTCAAAATAATACGAATTTCAAATGGATGGTATATTAAACTTAAACCAAATATGTCATATAGTTACGAAAAAATTGAGTTATGCAACAAAGCATAATAAATCTACAAAATCACTCCATAAAGAAAATTAGTGGGTTTATATTTTGTTTTTTTCTAATTAACTGTTTGATTAATTGTTGTCTAATTGTTCGACTTTTGATTTAATTTCTTTATTGTATTTGTTAATGAATGGAGTCATTATTTTTATAGAAATTGTCATCAAGGTCTTTTTTTATATTTTATATTGATAGATATTTTTTATGTCTGTATAACATAATAATACTTTGACCGTATTTCTAAATATAAAGTATATAAATGCAATTTACGAGTGTTAATTTTTGTAAGGTTTATTTCTGCATCTAAATGATGATCGTTTTAACTCTTTCTTTAAATTGGTCCAAATAATTGAATGTAGTGTTTTTATAAAACAAATATGCATATATTTATTATGCTTAAAATTTTAATTACTGTCGCTTTAATCGCAGTTCTAACAACTTCAATATATTCGCAGGCTGATGCTAGATTTAGTGGTTTTAGAGGTTTTGGTGGCGGCGGCGGTATTGGTAGTGGTTTCGGAGGGGGTTTAGGCAAATTGTTTAGCTCTCATCCAGTTCCAATGGGTACGGGTCAAGGTAAGGTGTTTACATCCTCTCCATCTGGAAAAATATCTTCGCCACACGAGCCAACTCAATCTGCAACGAGCCAGACTGGTCCATCATCCTCTCCTAATGGGTATGGTAATAATCCTCAACAGGATTTTAGATATCAGCAACAATCTCCATTTCAAACTCAACCTCATTCTAACTTTTTAGGCGGTGGTTTTGGAGGTTTTGGTCAAATGTTAATGTCATCTATAATGGGTAACATGATAGGACAAGCCATGTTTGGATGGATGTTTCCTCATCCTGCACCAGTAGTAGTACAGCACCCGGCTGCTTCAACACCGACTGCTATAACAACAACAACAACTACTGCAGCCCATAAAGAGTCCAATAGTACTAATAATAATTCTACACAAAAATTGAATCCAATAAAGAAATAGAATAAACAATTCTTTATTTTCAAATTAAATTGATAATTTTTTCAAATTATAATTTATTTTGTCGTGGTTTCAGTGTTGAAAGAAACCAGAAATTCTGATTATTATAATTATTATTGATGGTTATAAATTGCTAATTGTTAAAAGTAGACTAAAAAGGTTGAATGTGTTTTAATTGGGTGGTCGATAAGTTTAACTATTGTTTGACAGGGTTTAGTCAGAAATTTTTTTAAGGAAAATAATCATCAAATCCTATGATAGTTCTGTCTTTGATATTCTCATTATTCTTTCAATATGCATTTTCAAAATAAAAATGAATATTATTCTGAGGTTCAAGAACTTATGCTTGTGGTAGATTCTTGTTTCATATATGTGAAAACTGGATACGAATCATATATTAAAAAAATATTGCATAGAAGCCGTTTATAAGCAATAAACATATTCCGTTATTTGTATATATCAATAAAGGATTTCTTTGTCCTTTGGCTCTATGATAACACAAATCCATATTAATTCAGAACCACATAGTTATTTTACTATATTATTGATTGAGGAACATTTGTTTTTCTGTATATTAAAATTTTGTATTTGATGTTTGATCTCTCTTTTGCAATAACTATTACGGAGAAATCCTTGTAATATTTTTACAATATTACTTAATGAAAGACTACTTATATAAAAATGTGATGCATATGCAATATACTTTAGTTTTATTATGTTCCCATTATAATATATCATGAATTAAGGATATGATTAAAGTCTGCATCTTTTTGTTTAATAGTTTAATAATTTTTATATTTATATTTCATAACTCGAGTTTTGAAATATAAATTGTATGGAATATTTCAATTATTATATTTATTGATCTTCAATTAACCAATAATTCTTAATATATGGATTAAAATTTTTTTTTAAGGTAAATGATGGCATAGAAATTAATAATATGCCAATTAACATACATATCTGAACTACACTTTTGTCATCTATTTAATTTCTTCATAAATCCTTTTAGCTAATCCAGTCCATTATTTGCCATATTTGCTTGATTTCTATCAATAGAGAATCGTTTGAAAAGATCTATAGATATGAACAGAATATAAAAATAAAGGAAAGAATTCTACTTATTCTCAACGTGGTTTATCCAGGGAAGCAGCTGCTCACCGATCGCCGGAGATCTTCATCAAAGTACATCTTGGGCTTCAAATTGGTTAAAAAGTTAGATTAGAGGCGGTATAAACGGATTAAAAACCAGACCTAAAAGCGACAGGTCGATCGTGATGTCTGAGGAGATATACCAAATTAAGAAAGAATTAAAAGAAAGCAATTATGGCTGGGCCGCAAAACAGATGGAAGAACTAATCATAAAGAAAAGTGGTATCAAATATCGTTTTATTCATATATACCATATCCTTCGAAAACGGAATTTTAAACAAACAGTATCGTAAAAGGTATATGTAAATACTGCATCTCTAGAAAAAGAGGCTTTCAAAAAAGACAAAACAAATACTTGTAGATATACAACATCAACAGCAACAGTCGTGGAAAGATAAAGAGAAAGAAGGATTTGTCTTTTAGTCCTTCTAAACCTTCTTATCATATCTCTTTAACCAATCGGAAGCCCAAGGAATGTTTCGATGCATCTATTTTACAACACGAAAAGGAGTTATTTATCTTCGCGTACTTTAATAATTAGAAATAATCTTTCATTAACCTTTGATTCATTTTCTTTTTTATATTAATTAACCAATTTGGATTTGCCAGATAATGACATTGAGAATATAGAGAATAATACAAGGATTTAGATAGCTGAGGCTTGGTCATAATTCAAATTTATTTTCAACATGATCTACATAGCTTAAAGCTAACCATTGAGACATTATTTTGAGAACAACTGTTCCAAAGATTAGCTCTTGATAGAATAAAAGATTCCATCCTTTTTAACATTCTGTATCTGATAGGTTGTATACCATGGCCTACTGCAAAAAGGAAACGTGGAAGACCATATGTATATTCTCCAACTATAATTTTAAGGTGTTTTATTGTAAGGATATGGTTTAAAATCGATTCCAACAATGCATTACATATTTTTCTTAACGTGGATTGTCTGTATAACCATAAACTAGCAATAGCCTGTGGTTTGATAAAAATACCTAGTAGACGTACGTTTGACAGAAGGCTAAAGACTATTTCTACAGATATTAAACAAAGGATATCTACAATGGGATACCTGTTTGTTACAGAAGGATTAGTAGATCCTTCTATAACAGCAATAGATAGTACTCTTTTAAAAGCAAAGGGTAGTGTATGGCATAAATCATCAATGAAGAAAGGAGAAGTACCATGCCCTCCTGGCATTGATACAGATGCAAGGTGGGGTTACAGCCATACCAAAGGATGGATTTTCGGATATAAATTACATCTAACCTGTACAACAGGCAAGATTGTAGTACCTATAACTGCAGATGTAACTACTGCGAATGTACAGGATAATCAGATGTACGTTTCTTTAACGTCCATCTCATCCTCGTCCTCATCGGTATTCTCTTTACCATCTTCCTTGTATATGGTAGGAGATCCAGGTTATGATGATAAGAACTTGTATGAATATAGCAAGAAGGTATTGGGAATAGATCTAGTTTGCCCTGTTGAACGATACAAAAGTACTTCTAAGAAGAGGCTTGATCTTGTATGTTTTTATCAATCGACTTTGGGGCAATCTATCTACAGCAGAAGAAGAAGAAGAATATCCATAGAGCCATTGATAGAACATATCAAATCAGTTTTTAGTATAGACTCATTGCCAGTACGTGAATTTCATACGGTATCTGCAATTGTACTATTGTCTGTCTTATTATATCAGATAATGGTATACTACAACTGTAAAACTGAGAAAATAAATCCAAGAACGATAAAGTATATGCTTGGAACCTGGTCACATGGCACTGATAAAGATATGTGATTTTGAATTATAACCAATCCTCATTTAAATGAATAAATCCATTGTACATATATTGCTTTATTGCACATTAATTTTTTTATTATCTGTTAATGTTTTATTTATAAACATCAAAGACAATAGAGAAAATTCAATTGTCACGGTTAAATATAAATTGCTATTTGTAATTAACCTTATAATTAATAAAAAATTATACATAATCAAAAACACTAGGAGTATCAAATAAATTCTAAATAATGATATTTTTACTGATACATAGAAATATTTATGATATTGAATTGATTTTGAAAAGTATAATAAACGCATGGTAACCCTGCATGTTATTTTCAAAATTCAAATTTTAAAAGGTTATTATAATCAAAAAATAAAAATTTAAAAGATTAATATTTGTATCTTAATAGTAAAAATTCCATTTTATGGAAGCATTAGATAGAAACGATAAACGGTTTGTCTGGCACCCATACACTCAAATGAAAGACTGGTTAAAACAAGACAATAATAAAGTAATATCAAAAGGAGATGGTTTTTATCTCATAGATTCAAATGGCAAAAGATATCTTGATGGAATAGCAAGTATGTGGTGTAATGTATGGGGACATGGACAAAATGAAGTTACTGACGCCATGATTGAACAGATAAAGACACTTCAACACTCAACATTATTTGGCCTTGCAAATGAACCATCAATAAATCTTGCAGAAGAACTCTTAAAAATGTCAAAAGGAATGGACAGAGTTTTTTATACAGATAATGGATCTACAGCAATAGAGGTCGCAATAAAAATGGCCTTGCAATATTATTCTAATACAGGTAAACCCGAAAAAAACAAGTTTATATCCCTTAAAAATGGATATCATGGAGATACTCTTGCCACAATGTCTATAGGATATATAGAAAAATATTTCCATGCTTACAAACCATTGTTAACTTCAGTATTTCAAGCACCAAGCCCTATCTACAAAAAAAATAGATTAGATAATAAAGAAAACAACAATAATTTACATATAGAATATATTGATAGATGTTTAGAAAAAACTGAAGAGATATTAAAAAATTATGGCAACAAATGCTGTGCACTAGTAATGGAAAGTGGAGCTCAAATTGCAGGTGGAGTAATAATTTATCCTTTTGACTACCAAAAAAAAATTGCGGATCTTTGTCAAAAATATGATGTCTTGTTAATATTAGATGAAATTGCAACTGGATTTGGGAGACTGGGTAACATGGTAGAATACACAGCACAAAATTCTATTCCGGATATTGTATGTTTTGGCAAAGCTCTCACTGCAGGATATTTTCCTTTAGCTGTTACGTTAACAACAAATAAGATTTTTGAATCTTTTCTGGGAGAATATACGGAAAATAAACAATTATATCATGGACATACCTTCACAGGTAATCCTATAGGATGTGCTACAGCACTAGCTAATCTCAAAGCATATAAACATAAAAACTTGATACAACAAATTAGAAACAATAGCGAGCATATATTAAATAGATTAAAAGAAGTAGAGTCTTCAGAGATCATATCGGACATTCGACATAGAGGTCTTTTAACAGGCATAGAATTGGAAAAAAATGAGAAACCAATCGAAATCCTAAAGAGTAATCAAAGATTAAATTATTTTGTAATGGAGGAATCATTAAAGATGGGTGTTTTTTTAAGATCACTAGGAAATGTATTGATGTTTATTCCTTCATTAGCAATTCCTCAAAATGAGTTAGACAAGATTATTGACGTACAATTTAAACTCGTCGAGATGATTCAAAATAGATTATAATTATCATTTGTTGTATTAATTAAGTAAATTATAATTTGATAATTTTTATCTAAAAGGTTCAGAAATAAATACTACTATTTTATTAATGTTATAGATGATCACTCAAGAAAATTAGTTAGTAGATATATAATAGAAGAATGAATGAACAAGCGCTATAAGTTATCAAATAATGGATTGAACTTCAGGGTAAACCTATGAAAATGATGCAAATGATGTGGGCGGTAAAGAATTTACATCGAATAAATTCAAACATTATCTTGTTCTCAATGGAATAAGGGAGGATAAGCCGATACCCAAAGGTTATCAACAAGAATAGGAGGGGTAAGTAGAAGCGTACCACAAAATAGGGCTCTGTTCACTTAAGAGCAGTGTAAATGATATACTATATCTTATTGTAAAATAGTTGTGTTTGTTTAGCTATCACAACACCTATAGCTTGCCACTCTTTTATCTATTATTATGAGGGACACATTCCTCAGAATGCTAACTGATGATGAAAAGAACCTTTTACATCTAATGCTTGAAGATAATGAAGCAGGATATAGAGCCAAGATTATCTTGCTTAAAGATGAGGGATACACAGTTCCTCAAATAAGAAAGATTACAAACCATCATGATCATAACATAAGAAAATGGATACATCGCTTTAACGAAAAAGGAATCGATGGCATTATATCAAAAAAATATAATCATAAACAGCACAAATTTACTAATGATATCGAAAAACAAATAGTGGATATAACATCTGCAAATCCAAGATCTTTTGATTTGGGATTTTCCACATGGTCATTACGTGTACTTGCTGGTTTTCTTATGAATGACTTAACTGGTAACTAAAATAAGCCATTCTGCAGAAATAAGAAATATTCTTCTAAAGCATAAAATAAAATGGAGAAAATCTAAAACTGTGTTATCAAATAATAAAAGCAATGATCCAGAATACACTTTGAAAAAAAGTACATTGAACAACTGAGGTACAACACACCTTCTTCGGATTCGGTGTTACTGTATATAGATGAAAAAGGGCCTGTAGCAGCAAAAACCCATGGTGGTACATCATGGTCATCGGTACAGGTAAAGGTCGAAAAGTCTCAAAAGATAAATGGATTGTTAAATGTATTTGGAGCCTATGATCATACAAATGACAAAATGCATGTCCAATGCTATAAAAGAAAGACAGGAAAGAAGCAGTTTGTTGACTTTTTAAAAAAGAGTAGATAAAAGATATGATAAGAATATCCAAAATATCTTTGTTGTACTTGATAATCTTTCAGCACACAAATCAAAGATGGTAAAGAAAGAGATATCCAAATGTTGTCCTCGAATAAAATTTGTATTTCTACCAGTAAGATCGCCCAAGCTTAATTTAATCGAAGTAAGGTGGGTGTGGTTACAAAGGCAGACAATTAACAATTCTACATTTAAAGACGAACAAGAAATAGGAAGAGCTGTTAGCAAGTGGAAGAATATTTATAACAAAAATCATGGCAGCAAAGCGATCATAAATATTTTACAAGAGAGTGTATCTTTATGTATACACAGCTCTTAAGGCATAATTCCTTATTATGATAATCTACAAATAGATTCATCCAATTATTACATGTTTTAGTTTACATTTCTTTTTTCTACAACGAAAATAATCGTCAAAACATTCAGTTCTATCCTTAATATATTGCATAGTTCTTTCAATAATGCTTTTCTCATAAGAGGAATGGAGACGATGATCTAGTTTCAAGAATTTACATGCTTGAGGATACCAACTGCCTCCATCTGTGGAGACCGAATGTTCTCCATATTCTTCTACAACGTCCGAAATAAATCGTTCATGAGCAACAAACATGTTTTGTTCTTTAGATATGCTCATTCCGAGGATTTCTTTATTTTCAGGTTCAATCGTAGCAACCCATATCCAAATGTGCTCTTGTCCAACTTTAATTACAGTCTCATCTATAACGTACTCGGAGATTTTCTTTTTCTTTGAGGATATTTTTTGAGGATTATACTTTTGAATCCAATTCCAGATGGAAACATGATTTCTTTTGATAAATAAGCAATCTGATAGTCTATCAACTGCTGTCTTTCTTAAAGAATGACCTGAAAAATAAAAATATAAGCCATATCCAATATATTCTGAGGGTGTTCTGTTTCTGAAAATCACAAATGAAATAGAACATCTTCAAGCTATAGGTTTTCCTTAAGTGAACAGAGCCCAAAATAGTCATAGACGAATTTATAAGATAGAAGCATTAATTGATATGAAAGATGGAATTGAGAAATACAAATCATTTGTTATTTCATATAACTATGAAAGAGAACAAGGTGGAAATAATGGAATGAAACCCTCAGAGAACATAATGAAATATTTAAAACAACAGATAATAATACATTAGAACACGATAAAAGGTGTTAATCATGTGGAACAATGTTTTGTCAACTATGTCTGGAAGTACAGCAAATAATTATAACTCAATCCATTTCTAATTATTCTCATTTCATTCTATTATACTCAATTTATAAATACATATATCTATCTTTGGTACATCATTATCTAATACAGTTTCTTCAATCCATCTTTGTCCATATCTATACCATCTTTCCGATTTTGCAAAATATATGAGGCTTGGTCATAATTCAAACTATCTCTTGATATATTATACAACAGCTTAAAGCTAACCCTTGAGATGTTATTTTGATTAATACTGCCACAAAGATTAGCTCTTGATAGATTAAGGGATTCCATCCTTTTTAATATTTTGTATCTGACAGGTTGTATACCATGGCCTACTGAACCAAGAAGGAAACGTGGTAGACCTTATGTGTATTCTCCAACTGTAATTTTGAGATGCTTCATTGTAAGGATATGGTTTAGAATCGATTCAAACAACGCATTACATATTTTTCTGAAATTAGACTGTCAGTATAACCGTAAACTAGCAATAGACTGTAGTCTGATAAAAATACCTAGTAGACGAACATTTGACAGACGATTAAAGGCGATTTATATAGATATAAAAGAAAGAATATCGACAATGGGACATCTATTTGTTGTAGAGCGTTTGGTGGTTGAGCCTTCTATAACAGCAATAGACAGTACCTCTTTTAAAAGCAAAGGGTAGTGTATGGCATAAATCATCAATGAAGAAAGGAGAAGTACCATGTTCTGGCATTGATACAGGTGCAAGGTGGGGTTACAGCCATACCAAAGGATGGATTTTCGGATATAAACTACACATCACATCGACAACAGGTGATCTCATTGTACCTCTAACTGCTGATGTAACTACTGCTAATGTACAGGATAACCAGATGTATGTCCCTTTAGTATCTTCTTCGATATTCTCTTTACCCTTGACATGTTATATGGTTGCTGATCCAGGTTATAATGATAAGAAACTGTATGAATATAGCAAGAAGGTACTGTGAATAGATCTGGTTTGCCCTGTTGAAAGATACAAAAGTACTCCCAAAAAGAGGCTTGATCTTATATGCTTTTATTAATCAGCATGGGGACAGGCAATCTATAGCCAAAGAAGGTTATCGATAGAACCATTGATAGAGCATATAAAATCTGTGTTTACAATAAACCCATTGCCAGTACGTGGATTTCATAAAGTATCTGCAATTGTACTTTTGTCTGTTTTATTGTATCAGTTAATGGTATACTATAACTGTAAAACTCAAATAAATCCAAAATCGATAAAATATATGCTTGGGACTGGCTGACGAAATGGAATTGTGGATAAAGATAAATGATTTTGAATTATGACCAAGCCTCAAATATATTCTTAGCTAACCCCGATAGGTTTCTAATAATTCTTACTTTTTTTTAATCTAAATCGAATTCTTAATTATGCAAGACAAAATTCCATTATTCTTGGTCTTTACAATATCCTCTCTTTTTTATATTTTATCTCTCTTTCATTGACTTCTATTGACAACTTTCCATTACGATACCATGCAATAACAATATCTTCATCTTCATTATGATATATGATTTATAATATATGAAATTAGTTCAATTATCATCTATAAAACATTCTTCTGATAAGGAATATATTATTCACAATCATAAGTTTCTCTATAATCCAATGGAGTTATAAAAAATAAACCGTCATAACTAATTTAGAGAAAGATGTTTGTTATTGGTTGCTTGAGACTAGATCTCTTGCATAATTAATTCCAAACAGCTTTATGGCTATCAGTTTATCATTAACCTGTTCTCTCTTTGCTTTCATACAAGAGGTTATCCAAAAAGCCACTGCTTTTCAAATCATTCACTGGTCTTACAGTGCAACAGTTTGATAATATTTTCGATAAAGAAATAACAAAAAGATATACCAAACATGAGATAAAACGTTTATCCAAAAGAAAAGATAGCCTAAAAAGAGAAAGAAAGATAGGTGCAGGCAGACATTTCAAACTAGATGTAAAAAATAGATTTCTAATGCTTTTAGTGTACTATCGTCTTTACATCACATATACTTTAACAGGTTTTCTCTTTGATTTAGATCAGAGCAACGTCTTCAGAGACATTCAAAAGATTGAAAGTTTGATAAGGCAATGCGTACCTATTCCTCAAAAAATATATAAAATAACCAAAAGGTTGAAAACGCCAGAGGAAGTAGAGAAATATTTTCCAGGCTTTCTTGCTTTTACAGATTGTACCGAACAGCAAATACCAAGACCTGTTGACAAAATAGAAGAAAGATATTCTATTCAGGTAAGAAGAAAAGACACACTGTTAAATTATGCAATAAAGCATATATTTACATAATAATACATATATTTTTATTATTATGAAGATAAGGTATTCGTAGTGTTTTCGAAGAATAAACATGTACAAATATAAACTATATCCAATAATTTTTGTAGTTGTTCTGTTTAATGACCGTAAAATACATATTGTTTTAAAGATATGAGGCTTCTTTAGGTTAACAGGACTGAATGCTCTAACGACTACTTTGCAGGTAAAAAGTACAAATGCAAATTAGATTGTGTTAATAATGGTTAAGCCGTTTGTTTATCAACACAATAAAGAAATAATATTTTAGATAACAAAGTCACATAATAGGATGATATTTATAAATCCCTTGGAGGTATTGCAAATTTGTTTAATTTATCAGCATGGTATTTTATTACCATTGAGGGATCTTTCTGTCTACCAGTCAGCACACCAACTACTACATCATCCTTTTTGATAATTTCTTTCTTTACTAACTTTCTAATTGCAGATGGGACAGAACCAGATGCCATTTCACAATCAAATCCGTTTATACCAACAACAGACATACCATCCATCATATCCTCATCTTCGACCTCTTCAACTACTCCATCAGTAAATTCAATGGTTCTCAATGCTTTTATAATATTAGCAGGTTTTCCAATTTGTATGGCAGTAGCATGGGTTTTCGGAAAAAGTTTTTCATCTTGTTGCTTTATGTAATATCTTTCAATTAATTCTACATCAGGATTACCTTTATTCCAAGATAATTTAGTATTTTCAAATAAACCATTAACTAACTCATAAAAAGTATTTGCACCCGACGCATTAACTACTAAGACACGAGGTATTTTTTTTATCCAACCCCAATTATACAAATCTATCAATGCTTTACCACAGCTAGAAATATTTCCTAGTGCACCTCCAGGATAAACAATCCAATCTGGTGGATTCCAATCCAAGTGTTCTAATATTCTAAAAACTATAGTTTTCTGACCTTCTAGCCGAAATGGATTCAAAGAATTAACTGTATACCCATTATCTTTTGAAGCGATTTCCAAAGATGTAGCAAGCGCTTGATCAAAATTACCCGCAACCTGAATCACATGAGCACCGAATTGAAAAGCCTGACCCAGTTTTCCAGGGGCAACTTCACCTTTAGGGATATACACTTCACAATCCAAATCTTCATTAGAAGCATACATAGCTGCTGAAGCTGAAGTATTGCCAGTTGAAGCGCAGATTAATTTTTTTACAGATAACATTTTTGCATGCGTTACAGCAGCAGCCATACCATTATCTTTGAATGAACCACTGGGATTGTATCCTTCCGGTTGAAGAAATAAATTATCTGGAGACATACCAATATAATTAGCAACCTTACTCATTTTATACGGTCTTGATTGACGTCCTTCTGATCCATCTAAAGATACATAATATTTTGAACATTCATATATATCCTCAGTGTCAATATCTATAAAATTTATAAGTTCTCTAAATCTCCAGACTCCACTTTCATTAAAAATGTTTCCAGCATGATTTCTTCTTTGAAAGAAAATATCAATCAAGGATTTATCCGGTATTTTTGAATACTCAATATCAAGTAAATAACCACAAGAAGAACATTTATAAACATCATTATTTATGGAAAATTTTTGTCCACATCTAGGATTAATACATTTTTTTTCGACCTTCAATCCAATATTCTCCTACAGTTTTAGTATTTAGATTTATAAACTTAAATTTATTGAATTACATCCAGTATTTGAAAGACTTAAATGATAAATTTATAGATCTATTTTCATATATTTGTACGTTAGAGAAGCATGATGGTATATTACTTTCTGGAGGACTAGATAGCAGCATTATAGCTTATCACATTGAACCATTAAATGCGATTACAATTGTCATAGATAAAAATTCTCCAGATTATTATTATTCATCATTACTTTATAAAAAAAATTTTTTTAAAAATCACCATATTATTTTTATAGATTACAATGAAATAATATATAATATTGAAGAATTGGTAAGGGATTTTAAATCTTTTGATCCAATTTTTTTAAAAAATTCAGTAGTTCAATTAATAGGTTTTAAAAAAGCAAAAGAATTGAATATAAAATCCTTGGCAATAGGTGATGGTGCGGATGAACTCTTTGCGGGATACAATTTTTTCCATAAATATATCCATGAACCCAAAACAATAGCTCAGAAAATTGAATATGTTAAAGAAAATATGGATTTTGTTTCACAAACATTTTCAAAAAATTTTAATGTAAACTTATTTCTACCATTTATAAACCAAAATATCATTGATTTTTCAAATAAGTTGAAATTAGATGATAAAATTTCCTCATACAAAGGAAAATATTTTGGAAAGTTTTTTTTGAGAAAGTGCTATGAAAAATTATTAGGAAAAGAAATTGTATGGAGGAAAAAAACAGCACTAGAAAATGGATCAGGTGTAACTAATGTCAAAAATTATATTGAAAATTATTTGGCAACAGATCTAGAATATCAAAAAGAAATTAAAAGAATAAAATTAGAGGAAAAAGTAGAATTAAGAGATAGAGAACATTTATTTTTTTACCGACTATTTAGAAAATATTTCACTGAACCAATAAAAAATGATATTATAGGAGTAGAAGGAGGAGAAAATACAAAAAAATGTCCATCTTGTAACACAAATTTCATATGGAAAGGAAATTTTTGTAAGGTTTGTGGAGCATTCCCCGTATAACAAGATAAATCATGATATATTAAATTGTGTATCTGTATCTTTCAGTATCTATAGATACAACATTAAAAAAAAATCGCCTTTTATAAACAAACTATGTAATAACAATCTGGGTATAAAAGAAAGATGTCTTTTAGTAATAAATGGACAAAACCGCAGAATGAATTGAATAACGTAGGTATGAAATTATTAGAAAATATTAAACCACCATCTCCCCTGAAACCCCGAATAGAAGAAGCGCAAAAAAGGCTAAGTTCACAGATAGCTGAAATTAGAAAACATGTCCATGAAAATGGAAGAAAAAGATCAAATGATTTTTAAAAGAGTAATTAGTGCTATGCAAAGTCATGATAGCCAATATGCAAAAATATTGTCAAATGAATTATCGCAAATTAGGAAGATGAATAAAATGATTACATCTGCAAAATTGGCTTTAGAACAAATACAATTAAGATTAAACACAATAACAGAATTAGGCGATGTAATAGTGACACTAAGCCCAGCAATGTCAGTAATTAAAAATATTCAAGGAGGGCTGACATCCATGATGCCAGAAGCAGGTCAATCTTTTGGAAAAATAACAGACATATTAAACGGAATAATGAACGAATCAGGCCAGATTCCACAAACATCTGAAATTACCGGTAATACGAATAGTATAAGCGAAGATGCAATGAAAATTATCGAAGAAGCAAGTGCAATTGTGGAACAAAGTATGAAGGATAAATTTCCAGATTTACCAAGTACAAATTTAGAATCAAAAACAGTATCAAATAGTGCTTCTGAAAGCAATTCACTTTATTAATTATTTTTGAATCTAATCTTCTTTTGATAATATAATTATCTGTTTCTTTATTCTAGAAATAGTTGGATAGCTATATCCTTTTTCTCGGTAACGCTTTATCATTATCTTCCAATTTTTGATCCTCAATTGCGCCTGTTTACTAGTAAGAAAACTAGTTTCTTTTTTTACAATACTTTTCCTACCAGGATTTAAAAATCCTCCAGCGGCAGCCCGATTTCTATTAAAAGAGAACCTTAATCCTACTATAATTAAATCAACAGGTAAATTATCAAAATAATTTTTAATTTCTTTGTATTGAGATAATGAGCCTTTGAATTCTACTGAATATTTTTTTTCTTCTTTCTTTTTTTTCCTCAATCAGTTTCAGTATTTTAGAGCACGAATTAGAAAAAAGGTTATAATATTTTTAAACCCCTATAGTTTATTTTTTTTAAGAATTCATCGATTTTTAATAATATTTCAGAAAAGGGATGAATTAATTTTTTACTACCATCATTATTAACCTTTTCTAAAAAATGGGATGAAACAACAAAAACAGGAGGTTCAAAATTTAAATTTTTTAAAAAAGAGACAGATGAAGAAACTATCCATATATTATTTATATTTTTTTGTAATAAAGACAATTTTTTGATTGATTCATTAATATTTTCATTTTTATCTTTTAAAAAATGAATCAATATTACCTTATGATTATCTATTTTAAGATTTTTCGAGTTGGGAATTAAAATATCGACATAAGTATCATCGATACTAATTTTTCGCTCTGCAGGAATCAAAGACACAGTTAATAAAAAGTGTAATAAAGCTTCACTAAATGAGACAAATTCGTCTTCATTAAGATGAGATTTATTTAAGGAATTAGAACAATTATTTAAAAGTAAATTAATTAAAGATTTAGAATTAGAAATATCATTTGATAACTGGGTTTTGATGGCATTTTTACCGATTTTATCGATTTCATCGTAAAGTAATTCTTTGATCTCCATTATTATTTGTATTTGAAATATTATTTATAAATTAATATTTTATTGATCGATTCTATTACTTAACAATTATTTCTTTATCAGAAAAATCTCCAAACAATCAGAAATCACATCTCTAACTTTATTATTTCTTTATTATGGAGATAAATTACTTTGCTGCGTGATTCCTTATTTTCAAATATGTTTAGATAAAATTAACCAACATATCGTATGAATTTGCAAGTCTACAATCAATCTTTAATTAGAAGAGGCAAAATATTCTTAGGCTTTGTCATAAACAACTGGGATTCAAATCTAAAAGAGATGAATAATGATGACAAGAATGAGATTATACTTTATAAAACAAAACATAAGCAAGTAGGAAGAAGACATGATTACAGGATATACAAGAAAAACCATCCTGATACTCCAAAAGATGTGGAGAGTATTCTAGATCTAGGATTCTTAGTAGTGGAAAAAGATTATCCGGAACAAATATCATCATTACCTGTTGTACTTCCACACATGGTTGACAAAACAATGTACCAACATGGCTGACACATTTTGTCTTGTTCTACATTATCAATATCGGTTGTTTTAAAGATTTCATGAACTTCTCTGATGGCGTCATTCCGTTTATTCCACCGTGTTCTCTTTCATAGTTATACGATTTGACAAATAATTCGTATTTCTCTATTCCCTCTTTCATATCAATTAACTCTTCTACTTGTAGAAATTCAGTTATGACTATTTTGTTATACGCTTCTGCTTTGTTGCATAACTTAATTTTATCATAAATATACGACACATATAATTCAAGTTTAGGAGACATCTATTCGTAATTCGTTTTATTATAATAAGATTCAATCATGAAAAAACGAATTTCAGAGTTATGCAACAAAGCAATACGCTTCTACTTTCCCCTGTTCTTGTGGATAACATTTAGGAATCTGCTTGTCCTTTATTCCATTGAGAAAAAGATAATGTTTGAATTTATTCGATGTAAATTCTCTACCACAACCATCGTGTGCATCACTTTCATAGGTTTACCGTAGAGTTCAATCCATTCGTTGAGAACCGACAGTGATTCTTCACTAGTTCTTCTGCTGCACCATTTGCTAACTACTTTTCTTGAGGGGCAATCATCTATAACATGAATAAAATAATTTTTGCTTCGTGAGCCTTTTAGATAAAAAGGTCCTTTGGTATCCATTTGAACCAACTCATTCGGATGTTTCATTTCAAATCTTGTATTTTCTTTTTATTTTAACAGATAGTACATTGAGATTGTGTCTCTTTAGAATATTGTAAATGGTTTTTGTACCCAAGCTGATTCCATACTTTCTCTTTAATCTGAACCTTATTCTCATTGGACCAAATCTGTTGTTTAGTCTCAGCTCGAGAATAATCTTTTCTATATCTTTGGTTACCTTTACATTTTTAATATTATGTGGCTTTCTTGATTGGTTTTTTAATCCATCTATCCCATATACATTATAGCGTCTCTTCCATTTGTACCATGTTTGTCTTGAAACAGCATATGCAGTACAAGCATCAGATATAGTCTTACCTGAACGTTCTGATTCAATTATCATTTTATACCTATTTTCAATTATATCCATTATTATTACACTCTAAGACTAGAGTGTCAACTATGTTAGGAAGCTAAAATGTCAACTATGTGTGGAATCAGTACAATTACCCATTAAGAAGAAAAGAAGGAATCAAGACTTAAATAAGGAGGAAAAAGAATACAATAGAATTCATTCTAAGAATAGAATAGTAATAGAACATGCTATCTGTCGCTTAAAAAAGTACAGGATAATGAGCGACGTGTTTAGAAATAAGTTGAGAAAATATAACAAGGTTTCAGATATAGTATCAGGACTGGTAAACTATAGAATATGGATAGTATTTAGAAATAGAAAATACGATGATTAATAGAAAGTATAATCTGTTCTAATTACGCAAGAGATCTAATTTCTGTGGAATTGGTACACATTGTCTTATCAGACTTTCAATCTTTTGGATATCTCTGCAAATGTTACTCTGATCTAAGTTAAAGAGAAAGCCAGCTAACGCGTATGTTATGTACAGGCGATAGTACACTAAAAGCATGAGAAATCTCTCTCCTGTCTCTAGTGTGAAATGTCTGCCAGCACCAATCTTTTTCTGTTTTTTCTTTTAGATAAACAGCGTATTTCATGTTTGACATATCTTTTTGTTATCTCCTTGTAAATCTCATCAAATTCTTTTATTGTTAGTCTAGTAAATGATTTGAAAAGTAATGGTTTTTTGGCTAACCTCTCATATGAAAGCAAAGAAAGAACAATAAATTAATGAATTACTGATCATAAAGCTGTTTATTCCAAGTATGCGAGATCTACTATCTGTTGAACCAAAACCCGTAAGTCAAGTGTCATAGATAATGTCATCATGTCACTTCTAAATTGCCTATATTTGTGTTATACAATCGATATATCACAAACAAATAACGACATAAGTTTAGACACTTGACTTAGCTCTTCATACTTGGATTATCCTTCTCTCAATCTCTATTGATCTTTTGTTTAAGATATTGTATGGCTTTTTGGATTTAAATCTCCGACCTTTTATGCCTTCTTCTCTGGGTCTCTATTTACTATTCTCTCTGTGCAGTTGACGTCTCTAATTCTATTGATCATATCATATCAGCTGTTTGCTGTCTAGTTATTCGAATAGTGTCACTAACCAGTGTTCTAGATATTACATGATATTGCTTTCTAACAAACTCTTTTCATTCTTTAATATGGCTATATGCCCTTGTTCTAGATACACACCTCTTCTTGTACAATAATCATTTGTTCTCACTTTGTTTATTGTACAGGAGGGATGTGACACGTGTTACTTAGCTTACCATTAAGGTAGGCGCAGAACCCCAAGAACACTCTTATATGATGATTGAGGGAGGAGGCCCACCACAATCAAATAAGAAACACACTTGTTGTAATTACATTCTTGGATTCAGGGGAAAAACTGGTAAGATATTTAAAGGAATAGAAGGAGATCATTACGGTGGTCATGGTGGTTCTCAGGATGATATTTCTGACGATGGAGTTGTTATTAGCAAAGTACCAGCGTTTAAACCAGGTGAAATAATTGGTCTTAAAATGGTTTTGTTACGTGGATTGAAAGGCAGCGATGGTAAACAAAATAATACTAGATTAATCGGCTATATTGATAGAAATAATAATGGTAAATGGCAGAAATTCTATGATTATATTAATCCCTGCGGAACTAAAGATAGTGATAACTTTCCTGTGATAACAGAAATTTTATGCCTGGTTCAGAATCGCGAGCACAGTTAGTCAGAACGAGAACAGATGAGATGGGAATGCCAACTCAATACCCTGACTATACAGCTATTTATGAAATTGATATGAGACAAATAGATGGCGATGGAAATCCACTGTCGCCGAATTCATCTTAACAACTAAAGGTAACTCCACCCACCATCAATACTACCGTTACTCTTATTACTACTACCGTTACTCTTCATTTATTCCTCCTTGTTATCATCATTCATTTTTAACAACATACAATAATGATAATAGTATTGATTGGATTGTCATGAGATTAGTAATAAGTATACCTTTTATTTTGATATTGACCAATTTGTAATTAATTGACCTGTACCATCAACACATGTTTTTGGATCTGCGGCACATGTTATTAGATTTGGTATTTGAGTATGTGGATCAACGATGATTGTATGTGTTCCATTCTTATTATGTATGTCTTTATTTCCTGGAATTATATTTGAATATCCAACAACACTGCCATCAGTGCTTAATGAGTGAGCAATTTGTGCCTGTGGTCCCCCTGGCATTATCCAATTTTCACAATCTCACCGTTGAATAGTCCAGAAATAAATCCTTGTTTATAGGGATGGGTATGTTTTAAGAACTTTAGGGAATGAACAAAATTATATACAGTTACAGGAATTGTTTGACAGGCCGCCTTACCATCATAATTTCCTATCAAATTTCTCTTTTTATTTATAGATATTGAATGAGCACTAACATTTGATAAAACAAATGATGATGCTATTAAAATAATAGCAAGAATTGATATTAATTTGATTTTGCTATTATTATTATTCAAATATGCTTTGTTGCATGATTATTTTAATCGTTATTTGTTAACGTTTTGTTGATAGAGTTATAACGGAAATAGTTAATATTCAATTGTTATTGTTACAGATAAATTGATGTTTTAACTGATTTTTGAATCATGCAACAAAGCAATTCAAATATAATACCTCTTATATTCAATATCTTTTATAGATTTCTTTTTTATAAAAGATTTATATAATCTTCATATAATCAAACGGTTGATAATTTTGGAAAAATACTCACAGCATGAAAAATCAGATATCTTGATTACTTTACCTATTATCAAAGATTTTTTACTGATACTATGTTCCTATTTTGAAATGCGATCTTTCCATATAAAATGAAAGAACTGCCACTGTTATTGAAATAAGTATCATTAGTTTAAATCCTGAGACTTGGTTGAATATTATTCTGTAATTTAATTGAGTATATTCCATCGGACTCTGGAATTCTTTCTTATTTTAATACATGGCAAGTCCAATTAGATGACAAATATCTAAAAATAATGTTGCTATTACAAGCTCCATATACAAATAGGTCACCAATTGTTATTTTTTTATTTGATTTTATAATATTTAAACCAATTCTGGTAATGCCTTGCTATCATGAAAATGTTCATCCTAAATTACTTTTATTGAAAGGATTTTCTTTGTCTTGAAATTAACTGCGATATATTTTCAAATATCCAATTCTCGATTCATGTATATCTTATGTTTATTATAAATAAGAAAGATAACTCTTTAGTAGAGTTTCTAAATGATAAACCTAAAAAGTACAAATATAAACTATAGCCAATAATTTGTAATATCCGTTTTTAATGGACATCAGTATATTGCTGTCTTACTTCTAACGATTTATACTTAAATTAACAGGGCTGTTAACAGCTGTTTATTCTATTTTTATCTTTTAGTTTCATACATACTTAAAGACGACAATATTGCATTTGATTTGTCCTCTGTTTCCTTATATTCTTTTTCGGGAATAGAGTCTATTACAATTCCGGCTCCTGATTGATTATATCCTTTATTTCTACTGATAAAAATCGACCTGATAGTAATTGCAAAGTCGCAAGATCTATTGAATGAAAAATATCCGATTGCTCCTGCATAAGGTCCTCTGCTTTCAGGTTCAAGCTCATTAATTATTTCCATCGATCTAACTTTTGGAGCACCAGTTACTGTTCCTGCAGGGAATACCGCTTTAAATGCGTCAAAAACATTAAATTTTGTATCTAAATCTCCAACTACATGAGATACTAGATGTTGAATGTGGCTAAATTGTTTGACATTCATAAGCTCATCTGTGATAACTGTACCAAATTTGCAAACCTTCCCTAGATCATTTCTTGCTAAATCTACTAACATGGTATGTTCTGCTATCTCTTTTTCATCATGCAACATTTCATTTTTATAATTTTCAGTAATATTGATGTCTTTAGAAACTGGGCGAGATCCTGCTATTGGATAAGTTTCTACTTTATTGTTTGTAATTCTAAGTAACATTTCTGGACTAGATCCAATCAAAGTGTTCCTATTCATTCGAAAGAAAAACATATAAGGAGAAGGATTTATTTTCCGTAGTGTTTGATATAGAAAAATTGGATTACCTTTGCAAATAAATTTGATTTTTTTCGATAACACGGTTTGGAATATATCACCATTATTGAGATATTTTTTAATCTTTTTTACCTTTTGTACAAACTCTTTTTTTTCAATATTTCTGTTTAATTTATTAATAGAAAATGGAGAATTCTTAGGGTCTTTGTTTTTTTGGATAGTTTTATTTTGGCTATTATGGAATATTTTTTGAAATTCGTTTAGTCTCGATTTTTTGTAATAAAAGTATTCTAATTTGTTATCTTGATGATCATAAATAATACCATCAGTGTACAACCCAAATTCTATTAAGGGAAAATATTTGTTATGTTTGATGCTAATTTTTTCCCAATATTTGATTGCTTCATAGCTAACATATCCAACCAATCCGCCAATGTACCGATGTTCTTTGTTGTCAATTGATGGAAAATGTTCATTTAAAGTCTTTAAAGGATCGTCAGTTTGTATATCGTCTATTATTTTGTCTTTCTTATATAACAGAATTTTTTTTGATAGGCATTTAATTTTATACTCTGGTTCAAATCCTATTATTGAAGATTTTATTAATTCTTTGGGACCCTCAAGTGATTCAAAAATAAACAAATCATTATAATATGAGTATATTATTTGATAAATTTCAAATGTATCTAAATCTGTTTGTATTTTTTCAAATACTGGTCCACTTTTAATATTTAAAATGTTTTTTAATTTTGTACCCAATTATGAAATCACTGCTATCGTAAATCCTCTAAACTATCTTCTTTATAATTACCTTTAACAGAGAGAGGTTTTCTTCCAACAAATCCTTCGTCTTTTCCGTGCCAGAACCTAATAGTGTCTTCGCCCGCTTTCCAACATAACCATACCTCTTCGTCAAATCTTTTGGATGGAAAGTCTATCAACCCTTCATCTAAATTTTTTATCAATACGCCAAAACTTTCTATTTCTTCTATTTCTTTATATAAAGAAGAAATTGCCATATTCAATTCATTTTTTTTACCGAAAAAAATTACAAATGATTTCTGCCTTTCTATAATCAAATTCAATTCATTTTGAATCGATATGATTTCGTTTCTTTTTTTAATAATTTTATTAAATCTTTTTTTAATTTCCGGTAAGATTTCATTTGCCTGAGCCGGAGTAAATAAATTGAACACTTTTTATTCTTTGATAAAATATTATTTATTTTTATATTAATTTTTGAATCTGAAAAGTTATTTTATACTATGTACCATATTTGATTTATGGTGTTGATGATATTCCAAGTTTTACTTTAAATAGTAGAGATAAAAATCAAAATTATTTTGTAATTAAAAATAGAACATCTTTGATCAATATTCATAAATTTAAATCCGTTATTGATTCATTAAATGCATTTGAATTTGCATTTCTTAATTCCGATCCGGGTAAAATTATTAAAAACAAAGTCAAATATTTAGATCCTAATATTTCGGTAAGCGATATTAATGATAACATTAAATCATTTTGTCTTCATTGTTCTAGCTCGCTATTTGTAATAAGTGTTGGAAAGGCGTCTGTAAAAATGTTGATTTCAATATTCGATATTTTTCGTGATAGAATTGAAAAAAGCATTTTAATAATGCCCAAAGGTCAAACTGTTGAAACATCTGATGAAAATTATCTAAATAAGCGAAAAACGATAATTATACAATCGTCACACCCTATACCTGACAGTAATAGCCTTGTTGCATCGGAAAAGGTTATAGAATTATTATTATCTGCTAAGAAAAATGATGTCATTGTTTTTTTAATATCTGGCGGTACTTCTTCGTTATTGGTTTCCCCAATATATAATCTAACACTAGATGATAAAAAAATGATTACTAAATTATTGATTACATGTGGGGCGAATATTATTGAAATAAATACTGTTAGAAAACATTTATCAAAAATTAAGGGAGGCAATATTTTAAAATATATATGCAGAGATACATGTGTTCTAAGTTTGATCATATCGGATGTAATTGGCGATAATATCGATACTATTGGTTCTGGATTAACATTTTTCGATAATTCTACTTTCTCTGACGCTAAAATAGTATTAAAGAAATATTCTTTATTAGGCCTGAACATTGAATCTATGAAAAAAGTACAGAAATTGATAAATTTGGGTATCAAATCTAAATTATCTGAAACCTTAAAATCAAGTGAATTCTGTAAAATGAATGTTAATAATTTTGTATTGAGTAATAATGTTGAATTTTGCAATGCTATAGTACAATATTTTAAACTATTAGGTTATAATGTAGATTATTTAGGATCCAGATATGATAAACAAATATCTGAGTTTATAGTTGATTCTGAAATAATCTTTAAAAAAATACAAAAAAAAAGTTGTATAATCATAGGAGGTGAAATCACCAATATAGTGGAAAAAAATTGTCGTGGAATAGGTGGAAGGAACCAGGAGGCATTAGGCCTTTTGATCAACCGTATCTATAATTGCTGTTGTGATTATGATGATTATTCTATTATTTTTCTAGGGACCGATGGTATTGATGGGAATTCTTCCATGGCGGGGGGACTAATTTCGCCTAAAACTATTGATATTGTAAAAAGAGGTGGAATAGATATTGATAAATACATAACCGCATATGATTCGTCAATATTATTTCAACATCTAAAATCAAGTATTATGACAGGGTATACGGGTACCAATGTTAATGACGTCTATTTATTTGTGAGAAATTGAATACTTTGGATTTAAGATATAGAAATCTTCATAATGTTGTTATTTTATAGTCCATTCTATGGGTATATCTTGGTAAATTCCATTTGGTAAAATTCGTCTAATGGAAATTGGAAGCGCCTTTTTATCTAATTCATATTTTGCTATTATTATTGTGTCTGTCATCTCTGAAGGAATTTTGCATAAAGTGGGTGCTCCAAGAGATAATTGTAATGATCTAGCTCCCGTTATTCGGGCTTTTTCAAATCTGGTAAGTCTTACTGGGCCTATAAGGATCTTGTTTTCTTTCGAGATTAACTCTTCTAATTTGAATTCTTTTTCTGCTTCGTAAATTTTATATTCTATTTTATCTTTTATACTCCCACTTTTGGCTTCTGGTGTATTTTTTTCGTTTTCGATGAGTTCTTGATTTTGAATATCTTCTGATTCTTCTTCGTCCTTTTTCATTGTAGATTTCTTTCTTGTCCTTTTAACAGCCACTGTTAAGAAAATTCATTAAAATATATAATTAAATGTTGCTGAAAGTTCATATTTATAAACTTTGATAATTTATCTGTGTCCGATAGTATTTCTAGTGTATCCCGTATTCCTATCTTGATTACGCTCAATAAAAGAGAAAAATTGGAAGGTGAATTGATTAGACATCTTTCTCCTTTGACTATTAGAAAAATTCTCTATTGTCTTCCTATTTCTCAATTAGTAAATAATTTTTATAATAAATATCTTCAAATAAAACTTGATCTGAACATCGGTATCGAAAAACCTCAAAGTAAGTTTAAAAGAGGTGATATAGCATATTCTCCATCTTCTAGTTCAATATATATTTTTTTAAATGAGTATACTCAAAGTCAGCAATATTTCAGTCATGTAGGATATATTAAAACTAATATGGGTAAATTGGAGAAAACAAAAGCTGGAGATATAATATCAATTCAAAAAATTTAACTATTTTTACTAATTTTCTGATAAACCTTATGACCACTATAGCCTCCAACGTATTTAACTACTTTTTTATTCTCTAAATTTTTTATAAAACTATTTGCAACTGATATCTTTACACCCAGTGTTCTTGCTAAGTTGTGGATAGTAATAGCTTTCATAGATCCAATCGATTTGATTCCTTGGCTTTCTTCTATTAATACAGACAGTTTTTGTTTTTGTTGTGGTTTAGCTGCTGGGGTTGTTTTTTTTGAATCGTCTTTTTTAGTATTTTTATTATCTTGAGATTTTGTTGCATTCGATTGTGTAGGTTTCTTTTTATTTCCACCCATAAAATTTATCTATATAAATGATAATTTATATCTTTGAATTTTTTATTTAATGATCCATCGACGTTGGTTTGACTCTTAATGTTATTTTATAATTTGTTAAAATATCTTTACATCTGTTCCTAATTGTTACTTCTGTCACTCCTGCAAGCTTAGATATATCCATCTGTAAAATATTTACTCCTAATAATATTGATGATATATAAAGATAGGCCGCTGCAATTCCATTAGGGGATTTTCCATCAGATAATAGGTGATTCTCTGTTTTTTTAGCAATTTCTAAAGCCAATCGTTCAATTTTTGTATCAAAGTTTGATAGGTTTGCCAATTTTGATATATATTGGCTAATTCCTACATTTTGAATATTTGATATTCGGGAATTTACATTAATTTTATCGTTGGATTTGTGATATAATTGTTCAAGTTTATTATTATCGATATCCTTTATTTGAGCATTGGTTAGTTTATTATGGTGGCTTTCGATGCTCTTTTCTTCATCTAAATCGGATGAGCATACGAGTATCATTGATTTATAATATTTTGAAGATAATTTTAAATTTGCGCCATAATCGTCATCTGAACTACATACCCTTACAATTTCATTTAATGATCTTATAATTGAACAAATCTTACATGCATAAAATATTGATGCAGATGCCATACAGATCAATGATTTTCCTTTTGTATCGCTTTTATTCTCGTATATTCTATATAATATTGCTGCAGTTTCACATACTACATTAGGAAAAGATCCTGTTGAAGAAATTTCGATAATCTTTGATAATACGGTTGATAACCTTCTCTCTTTAGAGTTGGAAATTCTTATAATGGTATTCCATTTTCTTAAATTTGTAATTGTCTTTTTTACATGGTCGTCTAATCCTCTTCCTGTATAATCCTTTCCGTTATGATCTATTTCTGTATGTAATCCAAAATCATGATAAGATACACTAGATAATTTACCAATATTTGAGTTATTATTTTTATTATATGAATTATTGAATGAGTTTATTACATGTTCTTCAATATGTTCTTCTAAAACATAACCACAAGTACAACAAATAAATTCTCCTTTTACTTCGTCATATATTATATTCGAATTACATTCTGGACATTTATTTTTAAAATTTAGTTTATTATACATGATTCATCTCTACCTATTTTTTATTTCTCTTAATTCGTGGTTTAGATTTATAATAATTTAATTTATTTGTCTTCCTTTTTTCTTGTATGAAGACTTTTGTACCATTTAATTTGTTCCTTTTTTGTATGTGCGAAATAATAGATGCATAAGGCGATCCTATAGGTCCTATTACTTCAGATATTCTTCCAATTTTTTTTTCTTGAGCATCGGTTATTGCTAAACCTGGTTTTATTGATGGTTTGTAGTTTGATATTTTTATTATTAATCTACCACTCTTTGAAAAATGCAAAATCTCCCCCAATAGTTCCATAGGAAATTAATCTACCTAATGATTTACATTCTCTTCTGTCAAATAAAGCTATCAAAATGATCAATTAGAAGTCACAATGGAGTATTAAGGTCATGACGGGATTTGAACCCGCGACCTAAGGTTTACAAAACCTTCGCTCTGCCAGGCTGAGCTACATGACCGTTGAATTGATTAATGTAAAAATTCACTAATTAAAACCTTTTGTATCTTCATGGATATCTATTAATAATGATGAATGAAATGGATGAAAGAAATGATACCATGTTTATTGCAATTATAACTATAGAAAATAAAAGCTTTCTTAATGATCCTGAGGGTGAAACTATTTTAAACGACCTTGTATTAAAAGGTGGTTACTCTGATGTAAAATCTGTACGTACTGCAAAATCCTTAAAGATTGAAGTAATAGCAAAAGATATTGATGATGCGAAGGTGAAAGTCAAAAATATGTGTGATGATTTGAGAATTTATAATCCTATTGTAAGTGAATGTAAAATCATCATAAAAAGAAATAGGTAATCTTTAAATCTCAACTTGTAAGAGTTAATTTGCGCAGCGAGTATACATGAAAGATTATGATAATGTTATCTTATGGTTGGATTATTATAACAAGGGATTGTCTCGAACTAAGGGAAGAAAGGTTTCTAAATCATTGGCTATATACGACCCTTTAATATCTGAATTGCTCGATGCAGCAACATCATTAGGTTTTGATATTCCAAAGGATCAAATTAATGATAGTGCAAGGTTTCCACGAAGACCTCATATTAAATCTGGTTATATTATGCTAGCTAAAAATGACAAAATAAAAAATAATATAATGAAAGATATTGGAGGAAAAATGATCCAGAATAGATCCAAACAAAAAAATAGATAAAATACTATTTTTATTTTTTTAAAAATATAAATATTCTCTGCTTTTTATAATAGTTGTAATTGTATACTCTTTTTAAAAGGATTCTAATTGTAACAAGGGATCAAAAATAAATTGACAACAGAAAAAATTGAAAAAGAATCTTCGGAAAATGCTAGTAATTCTATTAATGTAATTTCAAAGATACCATTTGATAAAACTGAGAAATCTTATACAATAAATAATGTAATGGATTTTGAAGAAAATACAATAAATCAAATATTACAATCTTTGCCTGTCGAAGCTCAAATTACATGTGCAAAATTAGAGGGAACAAATATTGCTCTATATACTAAAAACCCTGAGTTTTCTTTAACCGATTTAACAATACATCTTTCTGCATTATCTAAAACTTTAAAAAAACGCTTTATTATTAGAACGGATCCTAGCATACGTTTAACTGAAGATGAGTCTAGATCTGCCATCTCTAAAATTTTACCAAAAGATATTTCTATTTCAGTTATTTTTTGCGATGATGCCACGGGTGAAGTGGTATTGGAGGTAAATAAACCAGAATGTATAACCTCGGATATATTTTTAAAGATAGCCAAGGTTACCGGGTGGATAACACATACTAGACGTTCACCTCATATTTTATCTAATAGTATTAAAAATATTCATTCAACATTAAAAAATTCCTCAAAAGAAAGACAGACATTTTACCAGGATTTGGGAAAGAAGATATTTCGTCCTTTATTGTTACCAAACTCATTACTTAAGCAACATACTGAATGTCAGAATTCATTAGACAATAGCAATAAAAATGCTATTAAATCTTCATTACTTACTCAAAGCCAGATTATTAATGTTGAATCTTCTCGATATAAATATAGTAATCTAAAAGAAGTCTCGATATATTGTTTAGGTGGCGTAAAACAGGTTGGTAGATCATGTTTCGTTGTAGTAACACCTGAAAGTAAAATAATGTTAGATTGTGGAATAAATCCTGGTGAAAACCAAAGCTATAATGCTTATCCTAGAATAGATTGGTTTAATTTTAATTTGGAAGAACTTGATGCAATAGTTATAAGCCATGCACATATTGATCATCAGGGGTTTTTACCTGCTTTATATAAATTTGGTTATAAAGGTCCTGTATATTGTACAGAACCAACTTTACCATTAATGAATTTATTACAGATGGATTCTGTTAAAATTAGTAAAAGTAATGGAACTTATCTACCTTATGAGCTTAGAGATGTCAATGAAATAATTAAACATTGTATACCTATACCATATGGGAAACCTACAGATATTTCTCCTGATATTACCATTACTTTGAATAATGCGGGTCATATAATGGGAAGTGCCACGGTTCATATCAACATCTCAGGAACTCATAATATTTTATATACTGGTGATTATAAATACGCAAAAACACAATTGTTAGATAGTGCAATATCTAATTATCCTCGAGTGGAAACAATAATTACAGAAAGCACCTATGGGGCTAGTACTGATATCATGCCCGATCAATCTGTAGTTTATAATACCTTTACTGAAAGTATAAATCACACTTTGAAAGAAGGTGGGAAAGTATTGATTCCTGTACCTGCAGTTGGAAGGGCCCAAGAAATTATGCTTGTATTGGATAAAGAAATGCGTGAAGGACGTCTAATAGAATCGCCCATTTTTATAGAAGGGATGATCTCTGAGGCCAGTGCTATTCATATGTCTTATGCGCATTATTTAGGCTACGATGTTAGAAAATCCGTATTTCAAGGAATAAATCCATTTCTTTCGTCTTATTTTACTGTAATTAATGGTCTTGGTAAAAGAGATGAAGTTTTTAACGATGATTCCCCTTCAATTATTATGGCTACATCTGGTATGCTAGAGGGAGGACCTTCTGTAGAATACTTTAAAGAAATTTCTCCAAATCCAATTAACAAAATAATTTTTGTTTCTTATCAAATAAATGGTACTTTGGGTAGGCGTGTTCTAGATGGTACTATTTCTGAAGCAAGTATGGTTGATAAGAATGGCAAAATGAAGGTGGTTCCTGTTAAATGTTCAAAACAAAAGATAGATGGTTTCAGTGGACATAGTGATTTCAATCAAATATTGTCCTTTATTTCAAAAGTAAAACCCAAAAGAGTATTAGTTAATCATGGTGAAAAATCTAAATCAGAAAATGTTGCAAGTAATATATATTCTAGATTAAGAATTAGGTCAAGCGTTCCGGATAATCGTGAAATAATAAAATTGAGGTAGATTTCGATAAGTATTTTCGTGTGTCTGATGTTTTATTAGTGATCTAACTTGGCTATAAGATATAGGTGTATTAATTGTAATATTGTATTAAGTGGTGAAGGTGCCTCAAGACATTATTTGGCTAATCCCGACCACAAGCTAGAAAAGCTTCCACCTCCACCAAAGCCTAACAAATCTACAACAAATGAATAAAATTTATTTTTATTATACATAATGACCTTTATTCTCTTATGCTTTCCAATGCCGAAACTACCTGCCATAGAGAAGTTCTAATATGTGATTGCATCTGGGGATTTTGTGTTACCCCATCTAGCATGCTTATAGCATTTGCTGCCCTGACTGACATACTGCCACCTTTTTCATCTTTCAGGATCATTAAAACCTCTCTTATCATATTACGAATATTTCTTTGTATATTGCTATTCTTGGTTAATGCATCCAGTGTCATTGTTGCATTATTCAATCTTTCTAAATTTTCTTTTTGTTTTATTTCTTTCTTTGTTGCTGTCAATACGCATCACACATAATCAAAAGTACATAAATCATATTAATAGCTTTATTTGTGATGAAATTATATTGTCTGTTATTGTAATTAATTTCATTAAAGCATTTAAATATAGAGCTCGAAAAAACGAGATTTATATAATGAATAGATGGCTTATTATTATAATATTTTGGTGTCTAGGATTTATTGGTGGAATCATAGGCTATTTTATTCTACCATTTTTATTCAATTTTGTTAAATCTTTTATACCAAATATTCTGTCAAAGTTTTTTTTTGAGGCTTTAATCGCTGGAATAATTGGCTCAATAATAAGTACTGTAGGTATGCTTTTTTGGGCAAATAAATCGTCTCAGGACTTTTAATATTATTTAAAATTATTTTATTATTATATTTAAATAATAAAATATATGACACTTCGATAACAATGCTGGAATTTCTTTTGGGGTTCTCTATTTCCATAATGGCAGGAATAATCGGATCCATGGTTGGAATAGGGGGAGGTATTGTCATTTCGCCATTTTTATCGTATTATAATTATATGCCTTTTCAAATTTCTTCTACTAGCTTAATGTCCGTATTTTCAACTAGTTTATCATCTTCTATTGTCTATCACAAAAAAAAAATAACTTCAAAGAAGATCGGATTAATTCTTGCTATATCTTCAATCCCTGGAACTTATATTGGAGTTTTATTGTCAAAGATATTTTCACTTTCTGAATTTAAATTATACTTTGCTATAATACTAATATCAACTTCCATATATTTAATTTTAAAACTAAAATTAAAATATGAAAATCCTCAAAAAAATGCGATTTTTAAAGATAGAAATATGAATTTTTGTTGGAGCTTGTTGTTATTAATTATTTCTTCTTTTTTTGCAGGGATATTGTCAAGTAGCTTTGGAATAGGTGGAGGTATAGTGTTTGTTCCATCTTTGATAATATTTTTGGGTTTTGACATGATTAATGCTGCTGCTACTTCTCAATTTGCTTTAATGTTTACTTCCTTTTCAGGACTAATTTTTTATATTTATTATGGTTTTCCAGAATATTACATAGGTATTGTTCTTTCTTTGGGATCAATTTGTGGTGGTATCGTAGGATCCAAAATTTCCACAAGATTTCATTCCAGTAAATTGCAAAAAATGTTTGCAATTGTCTTAATCATTGTATCAATAAAATTACTTTATGATGAATTCGGATGAATTGAATATTTTAGTTGAAGATTTATATTAATACTATAAGATTTATTTATGAAATAAATAGAATCGACTATACCATACATATTAAAAATTATATATTCTATAAGGTGTATTAATGGTATTATTTCCCTGTTATGATGATTTCTTTAGATCTAACTCTGACATCTTTCAAAGTATTTAATATTGCATAAAACTTATCTTTAGTGAAATATAATATTATGCATAATTTTAAGGCTCTGCAAAGTTAGGTAAAAAGATATAGATTTCCTTATTATTTATTAACGTGATACAACAAATAAGAAAAGAACAGAACCTAAAGATATCATATATTCTTTACACCTTTACTTTAACGGTCTTTCGTTAACAAATACATCTAAAGCAATATCTCGATTTGTCAAAAGGAGTCATACTGCAATTAGAGAATGTAACTAATAGTATAAATATATAATAACAGAAATACCTAATCATTTAAATTAATTAACAAATTATATCACATGTTGCTTTGCATAATTATATACTACAAATCTTTATTTTTCGTTTTAATGAACTATCATGATTTTTTCAAATATGTTTAAAATATAATAAACTATTAATTTCGGTCGGTGTTCTGTTGATCAAATGAATCAATAAAAACTCTGTTATTTTGAATTTTCATCTTGTTGTTTATAAAAAGGTTTATTGCTAATTTATATAGTTTGTGCTCTTCAACCAAAATACGATTAGATAAGCTAATTTCATTATCGTCATCCATTACATTGACACATTTTTGTAGAATGATTGGACCTGTGTCAACAGTTGAATCTACAAAGTGAACCGTGCATCCTGAAACCTTTACACCTGCATCTAATGCTTGTTTTTGGGCATATAATCCCCTAAAAGAAGGTAGTAATGATGGATGTATATTTAAAATACGGTATTTATATAAATCGACAATATTTGGACTGAGAATTTGCATAAATCCTGCAAGACAAATCACGCAATTAGATTGCTCAAATTTATAGGATCTTAACACTTTAACTAATTTTGCGTCAAATTCATCTTTTGAAAGGTTTTTTTTTAAGATTATTTCAGTTGAAACACCAAAAGTATCTTTTGCAATACTTAACCCTAAAGCATTTGGATTATTGGAAATCACTAGGATTTTATCTATATTATTGATCTCTCGATTGTCAACTGCTTTTAGTATTGCAGCCATGTTGCTACCTCTGCCTGAGATCAGAATTACTAAATTTGTCAATAAATTAAGCAAAATTTATTAAATACAATAATTTATTAATGCTTTGATGCAATTTTGAATATATATCTGATTGAACTTTAAATTATAACAAAAAACATGCAGTCAAAACAAGCAGTATATTATCACGTAAAGAAAGTATCTATGTTTTACATAACTGTTGACAGAGCCTGTTTTTCCATCCACAAATTTAAAAACATTCTTATATCTTAATACCCTTTGTCTAACCTATATTTGACTAGAAAGTAAAGTTTTGATCATTTTACCTGTATAATTAATATATAAAAATGGAATTAATTGTTTTTGTAGTATAACAAAAATTTATAGCATTATTTGTTAGCCTATTTATCTTTAACCGTTTTATTAATGACCTTTAATTTTTTTATCCATTTCTAGCATAAATTTTGAAATTTCATCTTTATGCATATTAAGATATTCTTGTCCATTTTCTTTTAGTCTACTATTGAATAATCTTAATTCTCTGTGATCTTCGAAGAAATTATCCAATATTAATGTTCCATGCATTATTGGATTAAGCAATTTGTCAATACTCCCCATCAATGAATTTAAATCATTTCTTTCAGAATATTCTGAACACTCGTTTAAAATTTTACTTATATCTTTTAACTGTTGGGTAGAAAAAAATGTTTCTTTTTTTCCTTCGGCGGTTTTAGATGATCTTTTTTCAATTCCAACTTTGGCAATGAGCTCTTGAGATAATTCATATTGTTCGTCTATGCGAGTAAATGATCGTTTTATATGTTTAAACAATAACCCTTTGTTTGCTAATCTAGTAGTTGCATCTTGGATCTCTTCTTTATTTAATCCCGTTATCCACAATATTTTTCCGAGGTAATCATTACCTTGTCTTATAGATTCTAATATTACTACCTCAATTATTCTTTTATAATCTTCTTCCATATGGGCTGCAATAAAGTCCTTATCTTTTACCGCTCTTTTTGCATTGGATATATCCAATTCTATTGATTTTTTCAAAGCTTCCATGCCCTCAGAAATATTGCCAGATAATGTCAAATAACAGGCATAATTATACCAGGTCATAGATATATTTGGGTTTAGGTCGATTGCTTTTTCACAACATTTAATAGCTTTATCATAACTTTTTGTTTTATAATAAACTAAACCTTTTAAATTCCATATTTCTGGATCATTTATATTTATTTCTAGTGCTTGATCATAAAAAGTTAAAGCAAGATTATATTCGCGTAAATTGAAATGCGAATATCCTTTTTTAATTATTGCATCTATAAAATGAGGATCAATTCTTAAAGCAAGATCAAAAGTTTTGATTGCCTCTTCAAATTTTTCTTCAGACATCTTAGCGACACCCTTATTATACAAATTGACTTTCTTAACGTCATCTGCAGTAATTTTAGGTCCATTGAATTGGGAAGATTGCATTGCCTTTTCTGAAGATAATTTCTTCCCAAATATCTTTTCCATTTAAATGTTATAATGTGTATCAAAGATAAATAGATTTATTTTTTAAAATAATAATGCTAATTATATTATAATAAATACTAAAAATTAAATGGTAGGAATACTTGTATTAGTAACTTTTGCTATTATTCCACTAAAAGCAAAATTTACTAACAAAAACCAACCCCATAAAAACACCTGTCCAGGAATTTTACAGGGCCCTTTTACTATATGGGCAGAATGAGTATTATGATTCAATTGAGGAGGATTATCATTAAGTACATTTGCTGAAGAACAACTAATATAAGGAATTGCTATAGGAGATATCGCTACAGTTTGTCCAAATATGGTAGGAAAAACAAATATCCATAACATAAATGATGGAATCATATATAACATCATAGGTCTCATTTGTTGCTGCTGCATTTCCATACTCATTTTATTCATTTGAGATTGTTTTTTCTTTAATTCATCGATAAGTACTTTATCTTTTTTCCTTATTGCTTCAGTATACTTTTTTCTCCATTCACCAGTTTCTTTCATGACCGCTTTCATTTTTTCAATATTTGTTGTTTTTCTTCTTAAAAATGCCATAGCGGTATTCAAACCTATAGCTATTAGTGCGGCTACTATGGCGGAAGAAACCATATCAGGAAAAATTGGGTGAGTTGTATAATGCGGCGAAAGACCTGGTAACTGTAAGATTAAATTATCAAAAATACGTAACAATCATATCCCTTACATGAAACTGTTTTTAGGGAGTTATTAACCTTTTTATAGATAACATAACAATTTATACTAATGTTAGTGTTATCATTGATTATTAAAAATGTTATATTTTGCTTCAACACAAACTAATATAAGGTATATTTTCGATACATTAAGTAATTTATAATATGTTTTAAAGTGATTAAAAAACTTTTATATGCAATTTTAATAAAATCTTCTACTTTGAGTACAATAAAATCCTATACAAAATTATTAAATAAATCTTTTATTGATACTAAATAAAAATTCACAAGTTAACAGCGCCATGAAGTGATTAATGCTTTTGTGTTCAAAATTGTAATATTTTGGATTTTAAATTTTTTTTAGAATAGATTATGCTTTAATTTATTTTTTATTTATTGATTATACAAAATTTTCCTTTATCTCTATTAAATCTCTTAAAATAGAGCTTGCAGTTTCCATACCTCCGGCACCTTTTCCAATTATTGTTTGTTTTCCTGAATGCTCTGATTCAAAGCTTACTGCATTAAGGGTCCCATTTACACAAATAGGATCGTCTTCCATTATTGAAATTGGTTTAACATATAGATTTTTATCATCACATTTTGCAATAAGTTTAATATTTTTCCTATTCTTTTTTGCTTCATTAATATCTTCTAAACTGGTTGAAGTAATTCCCTTTTTATCGACATTTTTCAAAGTTACTCTTCGTCCCATTATCCAATTTGCCATAATTACCAATTTGGCCGCAGCATCATCACCATTAACGTCTAATGATGCTTCTGCTTCTGCATATCCTTTAGTTTTAGCGTCACCTAATGCCTCTTTAAATGTCAATCCTTCGGTCATTTTAGTTAAAATATAATTAGTAGTTCCATTTAGTATGCCTGTAAATGAGGTTATTTTATCTCCTTTTAAACAATGTTTAGCAAATTCTAATATTGGGGTTCCCCCACCTACCGTTCCACTAAATCTTAGCATGACATTGTTATAGTTAGCTAATTCTATTAAAGAAGGAAAAGATAAAGCTAAAGGCCCTTTGTTTACCGTTATTACATTTTTTTGAGTACGTAAAGCAGAAGTTATATTTGACAATCCTGGTTCTCCAGATACCAAATTTGTAGGAGTCAGTTCCAAGAAAATTTCAGACTCAATATTTTCGATAGGATTATCTACTGAATTTTTACTTTGTGAATATTTGGATACAGTACCAAATTTTTCTTTAACCAAGATTAATCTTTCAAGGTCTAATCCAGTTTGAGAATATGCCATTCCGCCTGTATCTATGCATGCAACAACTCTTGGTCTAATGCCATATTTTTTATATAATGGATCTATGGTGTTAATTAGTAATTTAATAAAACTTTGACCAACGACCCCCATTCCATAAATGATTAATCTCATTAAATTTGTCTGTTTTTTTTTATTAGATTGAATATAATAAAATTTTGATTATAATTTATAACTTGATATAATGCTTTATTTGTAATTGCTTTTTAGTTTGTTCTCCAAAGAAACAGCCTGTAATATAATTTAAATTATATTCTTTTTTATTTATTATATTTTTTAAAATCTATCGAATATTAATATTTAAAGTAACATATTATTTAGAACGGCTCTGTAAAGTTAAGGAATTATTTCTCTGTTATAATAGTCTGCAAATAGAATTAATCATTGTCTAACATGCTTGAGTTTACATTTTTTCTTTCTACATGGAAAATAGTCATCAAAACATTCCGTCCTATATTTTATATACTACTTCGTTATTTCGATAATGTCGCTTTTCTCATAGTGTGAATGAATATGATGTTCTGGTTTGAGAAACCTGCAGGATTGTGGTGGATACTAAGTACCGCCATCTGTTGAAATAGGATATTTGCCAAATTTTTCTATAATTTTAGCTAGAAAACGTTTAGCTACAAACATATTCCTTTCTTTTGATATCCTTATTGCAATAATATATTCTCATTTTCAGATTCAATAGTAGCAACCCAAAGCCATATTAATTCAGAACCAACTTTAATTTGGGTTTCATCAATTATAAATTCAGAGATATTACTTTTAGTAAAAATAGTCTTTCAGGATTGTACTTTTGAATCCAATCTCTAATTGCAGTAGGTGACTTCTTTTAACAAACCTTGATAAAGCTTCAGATGTACTTTTTAATGATAAACCATCAAAATAGAGGTGTAAAGCATATACGATATCTTTAGGATGTTCTTTTTCTAATTTGATTTAACATACAATTAGGCAATATGAATGGATAAATCTTTTTCCTTAACTTTACAGAGCCTATAGAAATATTATAAATAGATTTGTAATATTAGATGATTTGAAAAACTCCGTTTGATAATTCTTATTTAGTTTAGAAACAATAACTCGGTTTTGATAAATTAAAGAAATTGAAATTTAACGATAATCTCGTTATCAAATTGAGAAAATTAAAAACGCAATATTTATTGTATTTTTTAAAGTTACTAAAAAACTTTTTTATCAATATATTGAATTGATCTGTATATGATTTACTTTTCTTTTATACGTAACCTTTACATTTTTGAAAGTTGAGTTATGCCTATTATTTTCATGCATTTTTCCATTATTAATAAGCATGATTGAAGGATTTTAATACGAATATTCTTTTTATAGGATTCTTCTTTGATAATTGGAGAATTTTCATAAAAGTTGTTAAACATTAAAGATAATTTGAAAAGATATCTTGCAATTATTTTTGGTTCATAATTGTGTATAGATTCGGTTAATGTCGATGAAAATTTGCATAAGTGTTTGATTAATTCAATTTCATTATCTGACATATCTAATTTTATAGTAGATATGTTAATATCAATGTGGTAATCATTATTATTTTCAATTTTCTCTTTTATTTTATTTGCTCTTGCATATGAATATTGAATATATGGTCCTGTATCTCCATCTAGGCTTAATGATTCATTCATATCAAAAGTAATCATTTTTTCTATATCTTGTTTAATAAAATAATATCGAATAGCTGAAATTGCAATTTCTTTTGCTATGTGCAAAGATTCTTCCTCAGTTATATCTGTATTTCTTTTTTTGACTTCCTCATAGGATTTTTTTATTAATGCATCTAAAGCAACATCTGCCTCAATAAATATGCCTTTCCTTCCCGACATTTGAGTTGATTTTTTATTATTTGGTTTAAATCCAATCATCTCTAACGTTTTATTGCTCAGTGTAACCGGCTCATATCCTAAATAAACATATTTATTTTCATTCAATGCCATTTTATCTAAAATCTCCAAAATTAAAGATTGTAATCTTTTTTGCCTGAAATCAATTATTGTAATCACTTTTGAAATGTGTTCAAAATTTAAAAGTACATGTGAGAAATCATTTTTTATAAAATCAATTTTTGTTTGATATAAAAAAGTGTTATCCCATTGTTTTGAAAATACCTCAAATTGAAAAGGATTTTTTAAAATTCCTAATTTCCATAATGCGTAGGGTATATCTTTTGCAAAATATGTTATTGTTGAATCGCTCCTAACCAAAATTTTGTCTCCTTCTTTTTCAGATTTAAATATCCAACAATTTGCATTTTTTCCGGTAGTTTCATACTCTATTACGTTATTTTGTTTTAGTAGACTAAAAACATCTTTCCATAGCATAGATTGAATGATTTGTGACTCAAAATTTAAAATGTCATAATGACATTTTAGATTCCAACAAGTTTGGAGTTGATCTAATAAAATTTCTGTTACTATATGTTTTGTAAATTCTGATATTTCAGACTCCGGATTTTCCAATTCTTTTAAAACCCACTTTCGTTTAATTTCTAAATCAGGTCTTGTAGCATACAATTCATTTATTTTGGTATATACATAATTCCCACAATAATGGTCAAATTTTTTATGTGAATTATCATGTTCTAATTCTGACGATATATTTGCGAATTTAAATGCAACAATAATATCTGCGATTTGTAATCCTGAATCGTCAATATAATTTAGCACTTTTACATTATGATTCACAATTGATAATAATCTATATAAGCAGTCGCCTATTATTGCATTTCTTACATGTCCAACATGTAATGCTTTATTAGGATTAACACTTGTATGTTCTATTAATATTAAATCATCATTGAATAATTTTTTTGGTATTCTAGTCAAATCGTCAATTTTTGTAAAAAAAACTTTTAAAAAATTTTGAATGTTTGTTTTGAAATTAATAAAACCTGGTTTTTCAACATTCACTAATTCTATAAGTGAATTATTATTATTGATGTAAAGATTAGATTTTTTTATTAAGAGGACAATATCGTTTGCAATTTCAAATGGTGATTTTTTTAATTTTCTTGACAATAAAAATGCAATATTGCATGACAGATCGCCATATTCTTTAACGGGTGGCTCAGATATTTCAAAATTGATTTCTGATGATTCAAGATTAAAATGAGATATCAATATATAGTTTATTATAGTGTTAATTTCTTCTCTTAATTCTTCAAATATCATTTTCTTATTCTATTGTTTTATCCCTGATGATTAAATCTATGGCATTTATTATACCATCGCCATTTTCACCTTTTACAACAAATTTTGCCATTTCTTTTACTGTATTTGTAGTACTTTCAAATGTAACACTATTTTTACATAATTTAAATAATGGTATATCTGTTTCACTATCTCCAATAGCTACTACTTCATTAGGGTTTATTTTTAAACTATTCAATAGGTGTTGTAATCCATAAGCTTTGTTTATTTTTTTTTCATTGATGTGGTAAGCATAGTAACTGTCAACTAGAATTAAATCCAAGTTATTTTTTTCAAATAATTTATTTGCTTTTTGTATATCAAATGTTCGATTTAAAACTATTTCTGTCATCCTTGGATGAACTGATTTCATTGATATGTTGTCAAATTCTTTTAAAAGCATATCATATCCTACCATGCATTTCTCTTTATTTGCTAAAAGCATATGATCATCATATGATTTGGTAATGACGCCGCCATTTTCCCCTATTGAAATTCTTGTTGTTCCACCAAATACCGATAAAATAAATGCTTCAATAGATGATCTGCCTGTAACATAAATTATTTTGTATCCTAATTTGACAAGGTATCTAAATTTTGATAAAATTTCCAAACTTATTGTCCCATCTTTATCAATAGTAATAGTTCCGTCAATATCAATTGCAAACAATTTAATAGACTTCAAATAATACTCATTTTTACATACTTTTACATTATTTGTTTATTAGTATTTCTAATTGCTTTTAAACAATCAATATATAAATCTTTTATGTATAGACTCTTGTAAAGTTCAAACTCAAAGAATTAAAAATTGATTGAAGATTCAATAAATAAAATCATAAGAAATCATGATAAAATTTACTTTAATTAAAGGTTCTTATTGGCTAAATTGATTTATAAAATATTGTAAATATGATTTTATCTTTTAGCGAAGAGATATATATATGTATATAAAATTGTTGAAGCGGAATTAATTATTAAACGTGGATGCTAAAGTCAAAATTCTTGTAGAAATATATATATTGTTTATTTTGTGAATTAACTTTGTTTGAGTTTAGAAATTACATTATTGGAAGATAATAATAATATATTATTAAAGAGACGTGAAATAAAGTCCTTAATTAAGAATGCAGTAGGATCAATAAAAAGACAAGATGCTGCAGATTTGGTTGCAAATAAATTAAAATTAAATAAAAAAAATATTTTGCCTGTAAGCATTAAAAGCGAATTTGGCAATCCAGATGTAGTAGCAATGATGTATTATTATGAGGATATATCAGATGCAAAAAAGCAAATACCTCGATATTTGTTTCTTAGATCATTAACAAAAGATGAAAGGAAAAAAATTATTGATGATGAAAAGTCTGCAAGATTAAAAGCTAAACAGGCTGCTGTTGCTGAAGCAAAGTCTAAAAAGAAATAGAATAAAATTATTTAAAAGGTAAAATAGTATGGCAAAAGATTCAAAAGGAGAAACAAGTGTGTATAAATTTTATAAAATAAATGATAACGCAATAGAACGAACTAAAAGAGAGTGTCCAAGGTGTGGAAAAGGTATTTTCATGGCAGATCATAAGGATAGATATACTTGTGGTAAATGTGGATATACAGAATTTAAAAAAGATCACAGCAAAAAGTCGAAGATGAGATAGTTTTAAAATATAGTTGATTCTATAAAAGTTCAGATACTTTTTTCTGAGTATAGTCATCTATTTCTGTGTTTGCCATTGATAAAAAGGATAATTTTGTAAAATTATTTTCAATAGATATTTTTTCTATAGGATATCTTTTTTCTATCCATAATTTAATTGCTTTTTTATTCAATTTTTCATCATTAAATCCCTCGATAAACTTTTTGCTAATACATTGCGTCAAATACCGATCTTTTTTAAATACTTTATTATGATCAAATGTTTTTTCATAATCTGTATATGTATTTTCGAATAGAGTATTGTTAATATCATCAGTTGTTATTTTTAAATTCATTATTTTGTTTATCAAATCTAGATAATGCAAAAATTCATGGGCTATTACTGAATGTATTGTACCTTTTAATCCGTAAATAATTAAAGGAGCAAATAATTGGATGAATATTTTTATTTTATTCTCATTGTCGCAATTTGGTATTGTCCTTGCATATATTATTGAAAATTGTTCAAATTCCAATGCTGATGTAGCTATCATTAAGCTTGGTTCTATAAAATAATCTGGGAAGTCTATGTTTGTTAATTTCTGTATTTTCTTAATTCCATCTTCTACTATTGTATTTCTTTTTATTATCAAATTAAAAGTTTTATCCTGTATGATTTTGTTATCGAAAGCCATTTTTACCTTAAACAATGGATCTATTTTTTTCATCCTTCACTTAACCATTAGTTGATGTTTGGAATAATATCGATTATATCAAAAATAGCACATTCGCATTTTTTATTTATGATCTTTGACAAACTTGGTTCTATGTATTCATTTCCGCCAATTAATTGTTTTATCGGAATTCCATTATCTAAAACTAGATCCATTTCAAAATTCGTTTTATCTACAATTTTATAAGCAGCTGAATAGATTCTTTTCTTAACAATTCTTTTTTTTACGAAAAATGATGCCTCACCAATAAATTTATTTATATTTTGTTCGAGGTCTGATTGTTCTATTTGATCATCTAACACTTTTATCAATAATTTTATTTGAATTTTGTATTTTTCATACAAGTGTTGGTCAATAATATTTATTTCTTGAAAATTAAGATATACTTCATTTTTAATATCAAGGTTTTTTTTAAATTCTCTAATCTTGGGGCTGTTAATTTTAACAATAAATGGTCTTCCTTTACCTAAAACAAGGCTATTTTTATCTTCACTTCCAAGCCAACCGATTTTTATATCTCTAGAACCTGTTTGCGAATACAAAAATTCTAATATAAATTGCTCTATTGTGCTAGTTTGTTCATGAGGATTTTCAGTTGAAATTTCTGTATTATTCATCCTATTATTTTTTTTAAATCTCTGATTAATGCCTCTCTGGAATTTATTATATCTTCCTAAAAGCAAAAGTTCTTTTGTTTTATAAGTAATTTCATAATTTAATTTATTGTCTATGTTAATTTCGATTTTTATGTCTGGAGTGTAATGATCAATCGTATATCCTGTTTCTTTGATAATTTCTTCTCTTATTATGTTGTTAAAATGATTTTTTATATTTGGGATTCCTTTGATTTTAAACAATGATCTTAGATTATCTTCTTTCTCAAAGAATTGTAAAGGAATACTGGATCCTATATCTATTGAACTAAAATCGGTTGTTTTTATCAAATTTATTGCACGGATTATATCACATTTTATTGTGGTAACAGTCTTTTGGAACATATTTTTGCAAATACTACATTCATTCTCATTAGATTTGAAAATATTTACAAATGTCTTGTAAACAACAATGTTTTTTTTAAATAAATTAAAATTTCTATTATAACAGAACTCGCATATAAATAAATCAAACTGAGGAAATCGTGATTCATTGGATCTTCCGTATATTTTTTTCATTTGCTAGTTTTATCCAAGACCGAACCTTCTTAATAGTCCGTGCATTTGTCTACCTTTAGCTTGTTTCATCATCGTTTTGGAATTGTTATATTGTTTTATCAAGTCCTTGACATCATGCTCCATCAACCCCGATCCTCTTGCTATCCTTTTTCTTCGTGATTCATTTATAAGATCGGGATTTCTTTTTTCTTCTTTTGTAAACGATTGTATAATAAATCTCCATTTTTGCATTTTTTCTTGAAGTACATCTAAATGATCATCCTTAACAAAATTTGAGAGACCTGGCAAATTTTCAATTACATTTCTGAAACCCATCTTTCCCATATTCTCCATTTGCGAGTAAAAATCTTCAATAGTCATTTTTCCGCTTAAAAGTCGTTTGGATTGGTTTTCGTCAGATTGGATTTCTAAACTTCTTGCCATTTCTAAGAGGGCCTTTATATCACCCATCCCTAATAATCTGCCTACGAAACTTGTAGGTGAAAATTGTTCAAGATCATCAATTCTCTCGCCTGTTCCTATAAATAATACCTTTGCACCGGTAGCTGCTGATGCTGCAATGGCTCCACCACCTTTAGCGGTACCATCAAGTTTAGTAATGATAATGCCACTAATTTTTGCATTTTCATGAAAAATTTTTGCTTGATTATATGCCTGCTGGCCAATCGTCCCATCAATTATCAAAAATACATGATCAGGAACAACAATAGAATAAATGGATTTCATTTCATCAAGCAAACTCTGTTCCTCTTTATGTCTACCTGCTGTGTCTATAATAATTATGTCAACGGGTTGATTTTTAAAAAATTCCAGTCCATTTTTTACTATTTCTGGAGCGTTTTTATTTTCTTCTTCACCATATACAATTGAATTAATTTTACTGCAGTTCATTTTTAATTGTGTTAAAGCTCCTGGTCTCCATGTATCAGCACCGATTACGCCTACTCTATAACCATGTTTTGTTAGCCATCGGGCTAGTTTTGAAACAACTGTAGTTTTTCCACTTCCTTGGATACCAAGCATTAAAATTGTATTTTGCTTGTCCGGATGAAAATTGATGATTCGCTCTTCTATCTTTTTTTTATCAATAGTTTTGATTGATTCTCCACTATAACCTAATAGTCTTGATAATTCGCCATAAAGAATAGATATTATATGATCCTTTTTAGACAAACCTTTTGGAGGGCTCTCTTTAAGTGATTTTTCTTTTAAATTTTTTGTTATTTCTAATACTAATTTGACATTTACATCTGATGATAATAAAGCTCTTTGTAAATCCTTGCAGAGTTCATTTATTAACTCTTCATTTATATCTGATGCTCCTACGATTTTTTTTAGAGCAGAACGTAAATTATCTTTTAGGCTATCGAGCATACTGTTTACTTTTGTAATAATGTAATATCTAGTATTTCAAATGTTCCCCTTATTCCGTCCCATTGTATCTTGGATTTATTAATTTTGATACTTTTTTTATATATGGGGCAATTTAATACCAGTGTTTCTGCCTCGCCACCTTCAAAATTTATATTAAATTTAAATTTATAGCTTTTTTCTTTTAAATTTTCAAAATTTTTGATATCTAAGGTTTTTCCAAGCCAACTTTCATCTAAACCTAAGGCAGCTACTCTTGTAATAATGATCTCAAATTGATAATTAAATAAATCGTTGTAATAGATAAATGGATTAATATTCCATATAGGTGAATATAATTTTAGGTCAAGTTTATCGCAAATATTTTTGAAAATATCCATTTGAAATTTACTTGAGATTGTACCATGAACCAATCCTTTAATTGAATATTCTTTTATAGCTTGCTTTATTGTTAGAAAAAGAGTATCTATTTCATGGTTTTTTGAATTATTATTGCAATATCCTTCAATAATGGGAATTTCTATGGCTTGTGATATTTGTTTAAACAAAATATTGTTTGGATAATGATATAATAGACTTTCATCATTATAAGGATGTAAAGATATCAAACATGATATTTCATTTCCGTCTTTAATTGATCTAAATAACGAGTATGTACTATCTTTACCTCCTGAAAATAGGCATCCTAGCTTCATTTTTTATTTATATATATGGATCTAATCGTTTTTATATTGCATCTTAATATTTGGTTTCATGGTAACCGCAAATGGTGAAATGATCGCGGGCATTGCTTTGCTCATGATGGGGCTTATATTTATAGGCGCAGGTACGGTTAATCAAACGTGGGGAGCTATAATACTACCTGATTTAATAATTGTAGCAATAGGTGCAGCGACTTTAGGATTGGGAATATGGACAATAAAATATGATGAGAAACATCATGTTTCTTCACATCATCATTAACAGTAACAGTAGTAGTAGTATCCCATCAAAAATTATTCATCTAGATAAATAATTTTATTATTTTTTAATTCTTTCTGCGAACACATGTTGATTAGGGCATTTTCAAGCCTATCATTATTTGGCTCAGATCCATCTATGCTTCCTTGAAAAATTAAAGACAAGTTTATTTTAGAATTTAATACGTCTTGTAATTCTTGATTTGCGGTAGTTATGTAAGGTCTTAAAGCACCACGAAATATTTCTGATCTAGCTCTGGTTTTTCCATCTATTTTTCTTCCCTTTGGAGAACTAGGTCCCACTATAGTAATGTTTCCAAATGAGTCTTTGAATTTGGCAGGAATGCTTAAAGCATCTTTAGTCGTTATAGATAGTACTGATTCTCTGACAACCAAGTGGGGAATCAAAATAAATTGATTTACTAATTTTTCCCATTCCTTTCTTGTTAATTTTGTTATATCTTTATAGTAGTCATAATCGCCTGTAAAATGAATTGTAGAATCTATTTTGCCAAAATGTGTTTCAATTGTATTAAATATTTTCTTGATGATTTCTTCATTTTCAAAATCTATATTATGATGATGAAATTCTTTTAATTCTTCTTGGATTGCTTGAGAAATCTCATTTTTATGTGTCAAAATTATAATTTGTCTAGTTTTTAAAAGGTGCAACTTTTGGGCAATCTTTTTTATAATAAGAATGTCGTTTTTATTGTTTGTTGTAGTGGTAATAAGTATTAATTTTCCTTCTGGACTTAAATTATAATCTAAATTTAAATTTCTTGAAATTATTGGTTTTACTGGATAAAATACTCTATCGTTGGGTATAATTTTGCCATTTATTAATTTGCTAATTGAATCTGAGGCTAGCGTAAATGTCATTTCTGCAACATCTTCTTGTGATAAGAATTCCTCATCTACTATCATCTTTTTAGTATTATGTTGAACTTTTTCAGCAATCTCTTGTACTTTATCAAGTAGACTCGATAATGTTTCTTTATAATCTTGGATGGAATGCTCTGTATCTTTATTTTCATTTAAAAGGTTTGTTGCTACCTTTAAACATTCGCTTTCTATTGTTTCTTTATGTTCTCCTAAAAGGGGTAATAACTCGGTAGTTGCAGATTCGATTTGTTTATTTGTCAATTCTTTAAATCCACCTATTCTCAGAAATTCTGCTGCAGCTTTTGGATATACTGTTTTATAAATTCTATCTGAATGAACAGGACCAGGATTAGTTCCTATGGATTTTATTTCTTTTTCGACCAATTCCCATGCTAAAGATTCTACTAATCTATTTTTTGCTCCCTGTGCTGCGGTATATGGTGTTCTAAATCTATATGGTCTTTGTTCAAATTTATTTTCTTCTGTAAAAAACGTTGAAATAGTAATTATTTTGCCACCTTTATTCAGAGAATCTAAACCCTTTATACTTGTCCAAAAAGTGCCAGTCAAATGAATCGCTACACATTCTCTAAAATCTTGAAAAGTGGAATTAGTAAAAACCTTGACAGGGCCTGAAACTCCTGCATTATTTACTATGATATCAATTTTTCCAAAATCATTATTAATTTGATTAAATAGTGAATTAACTCCTTCCTCATCGGCAACATCAACACCGTGATAATATTTTACTCTCGTATTGTAACCTTCTTTCTTTATGATTTCTGTAAGAATTTCAGATGCTTCTATTAGAGGATCTTTTCTTCTTCCTAGTATTATTATATTATATCCATTTGCTGCAAATTTTCTTGCAATAGCTTGACCTATTCCAGTTCCACTTCCGGTAACAAGTACAGTCTTACTTGGTTGATTCATTTAACGTGTATAAACACATAAATCTCTAATATTAATTGTATTTTTATATAAATAATCAATTTAATATAATGAATTCCTTAATATAAAAAAAAACTTATAAAATCAAGGTTATTTTAGAGTATTATACATATGGAATATTACAAATTTGGTTATTTAATTAATTATTTGGAGGCATCTTCAAAATGAAAATTAAATTTGGATTGACATTTGGTTTAAATGTTGCTAGATTAGGATTAGATGAAAACCAAGTTATTACTGCTGCTCAAATAGCAGACAGAACTAATTTTGATTCTATATGGGCTATGGATCATACAAACGTACCACAATGGAAAAATGCCATAGTAAATGATGCATGGATAATGCTTGCGGCTATTGGCGCCGTTACAGATAACGTTGAATTGGGAACATGTGTGACTGATGCAATAAGAAGACATCCTTCTACTATTGCGTTATCGACAGTAACGCTTGATAGAATTACAAAAGGGAGAGGTGTGTTAGGAATAGGTGCAGGTGAAGCTCAAAATGTAGTTGATTTTGGTATAGAGTTTAGCAAGCCTGTAACTAAATTTAAGGAACAATTAGAAGTTATTGAAAAATTATTTGAATCAACTCCCGATAATAAAGTAAATTATGAAGGGAAATATTACAGATTAATAGATGCTTGTCTACAAGCAAAACCTATAAGAAATCCCCGTCCACCTGTTTACATAGCCGCTGGTGCTCCAAAAACATTAGAATTATGTGCAACTTATGGTGATGGATGGATACCTATTGGATATACTCCTGAGTTGTTTAAGAATCATGCTAATATTATAAAAGACCATGCAAAAAGACTGGGCCGAGATATATCAAAATTTGAATTTGCAAACGATGTTGATGTATATTTTACAGATGATCCTGATATGGCTTGGGAAAAAATGAGAAATTCAGTAAAAGTTAGCTTATATAAACCTGAACTTTTGAAAGCTCATAATTTAGCTCAAGATTCAGAATTTGATTTTCGTAGATATTTTACTGAATATGCTATGAATAAACCTGAATTGATGGAGCAAATGAAAAAGGCTGCCCTTAAAATTCCAGATGATGTCGCACGAACAGCAATAGGCGTAGGTTCGCCCGATGATGTAATTGAGATGTTGGATAGATTCATTAAAGCAGGTACAAATCATTTTATAATTCGATTTTGGGGAGAGGGCCTATACAAAAATATTGAAACATTTGGAAATAAGGTACTACCTTATTTTAAAAATTATCAAAAATAATCATTAAAAAAAATCGTCTAGTGTTCCATTTTTTTTATCTTTTTTATCTTTTTTATCTTTTTTATCTTTTTTATATTTTATAGATTCTGCATTATACCCTATTTGGTTTAAATGATTTGCAAATTCTTTTTGGAAGCCATGTAAGGTATATATTTTCTCTGCTTTGCTTTTCTTTACTACTTCTATCAGCTCTTCAAAGTCACAATGATCACTAAATGGAAATGCATAATCTAAATTCATGAAACGACAATAATTGCTTTTGATTGCCCAACCACTGAATCCAATTGTGACAGCATCAAAATGTGTTTTTAGATAGGTTATAAAAGAATTTTTCCCATTTGTCAATGGATATATCATAATCCATGGTTTTTTATTTAGATTATTTTTACCCTTTATATTTGAAAGAGGTATTGCTTCTTCTAAATTTATTCCAAAACTTGAATATATTTTATTGAATTTGTAAATGTCATCATGGACATATAGTGGTTTCCAATTACCAAAAAAAGACATTAATATCTGAGCTTTGCCTAAAGAATATCCCATTAATATAACAGGGATTCCTTTTGAAAACATATTAGAAATCAGAGTGTTCACTTGATGTTTTAATTCATCAATTGGCGGAAATTTATATTCCGGTTTGCCAAATGTGGATTCTATAATTAATGTTTCCACTTTTGGTATTTGGGGTTTCTCTAGAAAAGCCCTTTTTCTAATGGAAATGTCTCCTGTATAAAAAATTTTATTATCAATTAACAAGCCTCTGGATCCTAAAATATGTCCTGAATCAATTAATTGAATCTCTTCAATATGATTTGAACTATAAGGTAAATTATATCCCCTTAAATTAGCTATTTCAATAGTTTCGTTTGAACTTATAATTTTATTTTTTAAATCGCATGTTTTTAAATGTGTTTTATTTAGTAAATGATCCGTATGTGCATGAGAAATAAAGATAAAATCATCTTGAATTATTTGTTTAGGATCCAGGTAGATCTTTATTTTGTTATTTGTCAATAGAATTTCATCAGGATGATTTGAAATTATCTTGTATTCATCATATCTCATAATTCATTTTAGTTTATTGTATTAATCTTTTTAAATATTGGTAGATAAGTAACTAGAACTCGCATAATTATAAACGATCTATACTCTACAATGGGGTTTGTATTGTTTCTAATAATATTGGTCATTATTGTATAGTTTACTAGATCTGTTATTACATCTGATAATTTATTGTAATTTTTTGCGCCTGGTTCTAAATACATTAGTTAATATTCTATGCTTTTTCAATCTGCAAATACTATGCTCTATCAGTATCGTCAATCTTGAATGACTTTTGTTGTACTCTTTCTTTTTTTAACAGTTTTACATCACTCTTCTTTCTTTTCGGTATGGACGATAGTTGTTCTGAGAAATCCTTTTCTACTTTAAGATATCTAAAGTCAAATCCATTTAGAAGCTGTTCGAGTTACGGATGATTCCTTTTGAAAATATTATAGTAATGTGACTTTTTCCTATCTTATGATTTGTATTATGAATGATAATATCCTGGTAATTAACATCAATTGCATCTTTATGATATGTTTTATCCTTTTTGCCAGAATAGTTCATCTTGAATCTTATATGAGACAAATGGAATATAAAGATAAAAAATTATACAGAAAAATACATGTTGCTATAAATGTAAAGACTATATTCTTTCGATAATGAAAGTAACTGATGTTGCACTTGTCCATGACAGCAGCAAAACATTACCTGGGTTAGTTAATGATATTGTTAGTTAATGATATTGTTAGTTAATGATATTGTAAATCTTTAAACATTTGCAAGAATTCATAAATATAATGTAAAAATATAATAAAGGAGAACTGATTCTTTGGTTAATAATGCGAATAGAAAGTTTTGGTCTTTTGTATCCAACTATTGGTGCACTTTTGCAAAATATATTGCGTATATATGTTATCTTGTACGCATTTAAGCTAGATGAGTGACACTAGCGCTGATTGCAGTACATTTGTTCTTATTAGTATCGACTATTAGTACACTATTATTCTCTTCATCTTTAGATAATAATACTACCAATGTACAACAAGAAACCAATTTAGGCGCGCCAGTGACCATCATACCTGCTATTACACAAAACATTCTTACATTAGTTTCTCTCTTGATAGGTACATCATCATTTCTGTTGGGATTGAGAATTCAAAGTGCAGAAAAAAAAACGACTACGGAATCGACATCATCAACTCAACAGTCGTCACAAAGAATTAAATATTTTGAGTTATTGACATTAGCACTAGTTATTCCTGCATTAATCAACATTATATATGGAATAGTTCTTGTTGGAAGTCATTTATTTCCAGGAGAATCTTCTTACTTGCTACTCCTTTTCACTCTTTTTGTTCCGGCAGTAGCAGAATTGCTTTTGGTTAGAAAGTTACATAGAGATATTTTAAAGTAAAAAATACATATTAAATCCTGTCATATTTTCTTTACCACTATCAATATTATGCTTTGATTCATAATTGCTTTGTTGCATAATTTCTTATTCCCCAACGCATTTAGCTAACTATAACCAAAAAAATGTTAATTGGTCCTCGTACAACCAATCTCTTGTTAGAAGAGATGAAATCTTGCTAGGCTTTGATGTCATTAACAACTGGGATATCGAATTAAAAGAGATGAATCAAGGCAAAATAGGTGAGCAATCATTTTATTATCCAAACACTTTTCTTTTCTTACTTGTTTGTGCCAAGGCATATTTTCATCTGCCAAATATGCAAACCGAGGGAATATCACAACGCCACGCAAAAGGAAAAATACCTCCAATTCCAGATTTTACAACAATAAACAGAAGATCAAAGTATCTCACGCAAGGATATGGAATCCTTTGAAAGTCATCTATATCTTATAAAAAATAATAACTTGATTGGAACTAATATGATATTTAATACATTCTTAATATAATCGTTTTAAATGAACCCCTTTACCACCAGGATTTAAATTATGATCAAACCTAAACTATATTATCTTATATTATTATCTATCACATTGTCTTATAATTAAATTAAATAAATTATTTGGATATTTTTATATTTCATTAAAAATAAATTTAGGATTTAAATCAAAACACTAGTTGACTCATAAAATTGTATACGTGTTATTAGACGGCATAGGCGATTTACCACATCCTGATTTAAATAATTTAACTCCATTAGAATCTGCAATTACTCCAAATTTAGATAAAATTGCTAGTACTAGTATTTCAGGACAAGTGACAAGTGTCGGAAAAGGGATTGCCCCACAATCAGATATCGCTGTTTTTAATATGCTCGGATATAATTTTAAAGATAAAAAATATGTTGGTAGAGGTGTTGTAGAATGCATTGGTTGTAACATTGATTTTAAAGAAGGTGATTTAGCTTTGCGTGGAAATTTTGCCACTATTGATTCAAATAACAAAATAGTAGATAGAAGGGCTGGTAGAATTATTCCAAAGGATGATGCTGAATCAATCTGTCATTTAATAAATGATAATGTAAAAATAGATGGTGTAGATATTTATGTCAAGTCTACCATTGGACATAGAGTTATTTTACACATAAGAAAAAAAGATTCTGTTCTAGGTGAAAATATTACCAATACTGATCCAGCCTATGACAAAATAGACGGAATCGGAATCGCTAAATCGAATTCTGACAATGATATTTATATAAATAATTGTAATTACACAAATGAGGATTCTAAAACCGCATCAGAGATTGTAAATGATTTCTCAGATCAAGTTATTAAATTGCTAAATGATTGTGAAGTAAACAAAAAAAGAATTGAAAAAAAGTTATTACCTATTAATTGTATTCTATTGAGAGATGCTGGAAATAGGTATCCGTCTTTAATTTCAATTAACAAAAAATATGGATTAAACTTTGCATCGCTTGTTGATATGCCTGTAGAAATTGGAATATCGAAGATTCTAGATATGACCTATTATCCCGCAGGAGACTCTGGTCAATATGGATTAAAAGCTAAAACTCTTTTGGATAAATTAAAATTTCATGACTTTTTCTATGTCCATATTAAAGGACCCGATGAATTCGGACACGATGGTAACGCAAAGGGGAAAAAGAATAATATAGAGGAAATCGATAAACACTTTTTTGAACCATTATTAAATGGCTTGGAAAATGAAAATAATTCAGTTCATTTTATAATTTCGGGAGATCACTCTACCCCCTGTATAAAAAAAGCTCATACAGATGATCCAATCCCAATAATTATATCTGGTAAAGACATTAAAAGTGATAATACTGCTAGATTTACAGAAGCCTTTTCTAAAAAGGGAAAAATTGGCAATATTATGGGATATGAAGTTATTGATTATTCTTTAAAAATAAACTAATATTACTATGGTTTATGAATATAGATAGATATAATTTTTGTTGAAGTTAATTTTTTATTCATCTTTAAAAATTAGTTGATTAGGATACAAAAGATATTTTAATACAATTTTAATTATGAGAAAAGATTCTTTTATGCATAATCACATCATATAAAATATTATCTTTAACTAAAAGATCAGTTTTAAAATAATCAACAAATTCTTCATATTTCTTTTTTCTTATTGCTATAACATTCTCTAAAACGAGTCGATCAATTGGCACTTCTTTTTGTTCTTTTATATAGTGTAAAGTAATATCATAATCATGTATATCACCAAGCATACTCTGGATCTGTTCTAATATTTCTATGGTTTGTAATATTTTTTGGTCATTTATATTGCTAATGCCATTATTATCGTCCGTGTCTTTATCTGATTTTTTTTTATCTTTTTCTATCAATAGTTCTAACAAATAGCGCATTTTTTTTGAATCTTTTCTAAGTTCGTGTAGTTCTTCTGCCTTCTCAATATAAGCAATTACTATAGGGATATTTTTTATCATTCTTTTTGAAAATTTTCTTATAGTTTTGTTTAACCTTTTAATTATCTTATCTTCAAGGTCTTGATCATTATCCTTATCTTTTATTTTAGGTATATTGATATCCTTTAATTTCAAGGCACAAAGCCTTGCATTATCAATCTTTGCCTTTCTGTCTGTTTTAAGTGAATTTTCAAACATTTCAAATTGCTCTATAGGCGTTTTGCCTTCATTGGATAATTTTTCAAGAATTATATCAATATCTCTTATTTCACTATTTATTTTAAAAAGCTGTTTTCCTACATCTGCAAAATCTTTTAAATTTTTCTTTCTCATCTGCTTTGGACTAGAAATAGATGCTGCTTCGAGTCTTCTTAGTGATGTACGTATATCGTGAATATTTTTCTCATTAGGATCAGTTAAATATTTTTCTAATTCCTTGTCTACTTTCTTTATATTGTGAGAAAAATTATACAAGTAAATGTTTAAATTTACTTTAAAACAAAAAGAGATAGACATCAAATATTATATGTATTAATATACTTAATAAGTTGAAGATGAATGGATAGATAGATTGATAGATCGGAATAACCTTCTGTCCAGATTAATAATAACATAATATAATATTAATATGGCAACTGTAATTCAATTTTGAAGGATAATAATATAGTGAAGATTCAGCACATGTCAGTTAAAATTACAAAGTGGTTGATCTTCCCATGCTCGCCTTGATTGAAACAGGTTTCAACATATAATACTAAATGACATTATTTTAGAATATTTTTCGGTTTAAACAAGGTTGTTGTTGTGTTTCAATCTTGATCTCATTCTCTCTCTTTTTTCGTGGAATAAGCAACACATATCTCCGTTTAATTAATGTTGAAGTTTTTTTCGTTCTCTTTCTGTTTTAGTTTTATATGATGATGGTCGTCTTATAACTGCTGCATTATTGACTATATTTATTATTTTATACATCTTTGGTATAAAATGCATTTAAGATGGTTTTTTGTCGATTGCAATATATTTATTTAGTAGTAAAGGCTTTCTTGTGCCAATTAACCCGGGCAAACCAACAAACAATGGAATAAGATTTATCCAATTAGTCACTTTTTAAAAATAGATCTATATACATAATATAAAATGAAAATTATATAAAACGAGTAAAGGACTGGTTTTATTACTTAGTATTTGTAAATGAATTTTTTAAGTAATAGGATTGATTAAAAATTAAATTAAGTAAAATTCAATATAATATATATGCCTCAACAAACAAAGGACGTGGAAAAATGGGATTCTGTAAAAAAATATAAAATAACGAAAATGCTAAATGATTTATCGAAAATATCAGGGCATGGAACTGAATTGGTCACTGTATATATTCCACCAAGAAGACCAATATATGATGTAATATCTCAACTAAGAAACGAGGCCGGAACTGCTACAAATATTAAATCGGACCTTACAAGAACACATGTACAAGATGCATTAAGTAAAACCATTGAACAATTAAAACTGTATAAAGAAACACCTGATAATGGATTAGTAATTTTTTGTGGTGCGATCCCAACGGGTAAAGGAATTGGGACAGAAAAGATTGAACTTTATACTATAGATCCTCCTAAACCAGTACAAATAAATCTGTATCGTTGCGACGATCATTTTTGGATAGATCATATTAAGGAGATGTTAAAAGACGATAAGGTAATTGGAATTATTGCTATTGATACACAAGAAACTGGTTTGGGCATCTTGACCGGAGATCGATGGCAAGCAATTGAATCTTTGACGTCTGGAGTTGCAGGAAAACATAGACAAGGGGGTCAGTCTGCTAGAAGATTTGAAAGATTAAGAGATAATGAATTAAATGAATACTATCATCGTGTTGCAGATTATGCTCAAAAAATCTTTATTGACCAATTTGCTGTTAAAGGCATAATAGTGGGAGGTCCTGGTCCAACAAAAGATAATTTTGTCAAAGAGGAATATTTAGATTATAGATTACAAAATAATGTAATTTCAATACTTGACACTTCATATACCGGAGACGAAGGCATAAGGGAAATTATTGATAAAATCAATGAACAAGGTGTTATGTCTGAATTCAGATTAATGGAGGAGAAAAAATTAGTAAAAAAATTTATGAGTGAAGTCCATTCTGGAAAAGGTCTAGGAATATATGGACTGCAGGATGTAGTAAACAATTTAAAATCAGGTATCACTGATCTAATAATTGTAACAGATGATATAGATCTAGTAAGAATAGAAGCCGTTTGTAAAAAATGTAATAATACCATAGAAAAAATAATTGACAAAGAACATTTAATTGAAACTAAACAAAATTTGATCTCCAAAGCTTGTCCAAATTGTTCTTCTATGGATTATTTAATTCAGGAAAAAGATTTTATAGATTATTTGGAGGAATTATCTGTCTTAAGTGGATGTAGACTGGAAATTATTTCATCAAAAACAGAAGAAGGAAACCAATTACAAAGTCTCGGAAAAATTGGAGCGTTATTGCGATTTAAACCAATTACTTAGTTTCGATATGCATTGTTGTATAATTAGAACTTGTTATAATGACAGATTGTATATACCAATAACAATTGAGTTTAACTATTTTCGTTGAAGATTCATCTACAAAACGTTAGCAAATAAAAAAATTAATGGTGCAACAAACCAGTTTCGCCATATTTCAATATTTATATAAATTCACCATGATTATAATCATTTAAGGTCTACTTCGCTTACAGAAGAAATTATTATGTTTTTATGTTTTAAAAGGTCTCTAACTAAAAGTGTACCATCATCATTTACATCAATCAATTCTCCATTAACTATATTATTATTATCTTTGAATACATAATTAAATTTATTTTTGGATTGTATAATTCTATTTTTATAGTTATTAAAAATTCTTTTTGAATTTGTAGGATCTGATAGATTTGTTAAATTGATTTCTAGTTCATTTATTATTTCTGATAGCAATTTCATGTTTGAAATAATTTTGTTATTATGCTCTTTTTTTAGTGATGTAATTTGGTAATGTGGGTAACTATCTAATATAGTTGTTGAAAAATTTATATTGTTATTGGTATTAATTCCCAGGCCTATAATTACTTGATTATATGAATTATTCATATTAGTTTCTATGTCTAATAGTATTCCTGCAATTTTTTTTCCATTTAGGAAAATATCATTTGGCCATTTCAAATCTGCTTTAAGATCAGTATTATTTTCTATGGTTTCACAGATACATATTGCAGAAATCATAATAAAAATAAATGATTGTTCAACTTTTAAATGAGTTTCAAAAACAAAAGATGTCCAAATTCCTCCAATTGGTGAAGCCCATTTCGTGCCTTTTCTTCCTCTTCCATTTGTTTGTATATTACTTATCACAATAGTGGGAAGGATCTTTTTTTTCTTTTTAATTATTTTAAATGCAAAATCTTGAGTTGAATTGATCTTATTAAAAATATAGAATTCTTTAAAAATAGAATCTTTTTTTATTAGTGTTAAAAGCTCAATAGTATTTCTTAAGTTCTTTCTATTCGATAAATGAATATTCCACAGGATTTGGGATGAAATATGTGTTATTTATTCATTTTTGAGTGTTGTTTATACAGAGTACTAATAATCCAATTGTAATAGCTATACCATAAATTCTTGAAAAAAGCACTGTTTTTTCCATTATTTTTTCAAAGAATAAATTTATTTTTTCCCCATTTAAAAGATAATTATTGATTTTTTTAACTATTACAATTACTAATGGTAATAGAACAAGATTGAAAATAAATGGTAGGATGCTCTTATATCCAAAATAATAAAAAATAAAAGTAAGAATATAAATCGTTATGAATAAACTCATAACAAATGTAATTTTTGTAGAAGATGAATATTTATTTAAAATTATTGCCAAAGTTTTTCTTCCTTTTTCTTTGTCTGCTTTGATATCTGGAATTGAATTTATATATAAAACTAAAGATGAGAGTAATCCTGTGACTATGCCAATAACAATAGAAACTGTTGAAATTTCGTTTGTCTGAATAAATAAAGATCCAATTACTATTAACATTCCTTTGATTCCAACAAATAACTCTCCCAAACCTGAGTTGACAATTGTGGTAGAATACAAAATAATCGATAATGTTGCAAAACCTAAAATTAATGCGATAACAAATCCTTTTATAAAAATAAAAAAGGTTCCTATTGATAATCCCAATATTAAAAATATAAATGCGGCCATATAGACATTATTTGGTCTTAATAATCCTTCTGGTAATACTCCAGTACCACCACTAAATTTTGTTCTTTTGGTTATAAGGTCTATTCCTCTTTTATAATCCCAATAATCATTGAACAAGTCAACACTCGAATGAAGACAAAAAATTCCTATATAGGTTAGAATTGCAAAATAAATGTTAAAACCGTTTGGATGGGCTAAATATCCTAATACTAATCCATTAGTAACTGCAATTGCTGAAGCTGCAAGGAATTTAAATCTAATAATTCTAAGCCAAATTTCTAATTTTTGATACATATTTTATCTATTTTAAATTCGTATTGATAAATAAAAAATTGGTATTTATTATTTTGGGCATATAAATTATATAAAAGGTAAGTTTTTTTGATGATGATCTATATTGTATTAAATTTTCCATTAAATTTCTTTTTTAATTGAAACGATATATCTAATTATATGTCTCTGAATGTCTATATAAAAAACCTCATATTATAACTATGATTTTTATACGTATAGTTCTTATTGCATTCATATATCTTCGATTTTTTAAAATTTGCATAAATATATTTCATTAATTAAATAGAATGACATTATTGCTCTTATCATAATGATCAAAGAATTGTCTATTTAAGACAGTTTTCTTGATATGCTGGTGTTGTCATTAACAAATGTTATAACATATATTTTTAACTTTAGGATTTAAAATATTATAATAATATTCTGAAATCTGTTTCTTCCTATCCCTATATTTTAAATAAAAGTTATGTTATTTTTTTTAATTCGATAGTAAAATCTGATGGATTTAAACCAATTCCACATGCTGTACATCTATATTTGGTAACCCTTAAAACATCTTTTATGGGTTTTACGGTAATCATATGTTTTAATTTATTTCCACATTCATCACAATAAATCTCTATTATAGGACAAGACATTATTTTTATCATTACAATAAAAATAAATTATCATATAGTTAATTTATATTGACTAAAAAATAAAATTATTTTCATTTTTTAATGCTTTAATATGATTCTATAATCGATGATTTTACTATATTTTTATCTAATTGATATCATCTTGTTATACAGCGATGTCTTCATCATTATTTCTTGTATCTTATCTTTAGTCTAACCGATTACATGTTCTTTCCAAAGGAATATATGTCTGGCAGGCATTTCAAATTAGACATAAAAAATAAATTCCTCGTATTTTTATTTATTATCGTCTTTTCAAAACAGATTTTTTGTCTTGGGATCGTAATAATAAATATTTTTACAATTTCCCTATTTTATTTTTAATTGAATCAACTTTGTCTATTAACAAAATAGGCTCTGTAAAGTTAAGGAAAAAGCTATAGATTTCTTTTTTGTTTATTATATATGATACAACAAATAAGAAAAAGAACGGAACCTAAAGATATTTTATATTCTTTACATCTTTATTTCAGTGAGCTTTCATTAAGAAATACATCTAAAGCCATATCTCGATTTGTTAAAAGAAGTCATTCTGCAATTAGAGATTGGATACAAAAGTACAAGCCAGAAAGACTATCTTACAGCAAGACCCAGATATCTGAATTCATAATTGATGAAACTCAAATTAAAGTTGGTTCTGAATTAATATAGTTATGGGTTGTTATTGAATCTGAAACTAAGAATATTCTTGGAATAAGTATATCCAAAGAGCGAAACATGTTTGTTGTTGAAAGATTTCTATCTAATATTATAGAGAATTATGGTTATCACCCTGTTTCTACAGACGGTGGTGGTACATGGTATCCGCAAGCTTGTAGATTTTTGAAATTAAATCATTATTTGCATTCATCATATGAGAAAAGTATTATCGAAAGAACAATGCAGTACATAAAAGATAGAACCGAAGGTTTTGATGATTATTTTCCCTGTAGAAAAAAGAAATGTAAATTAAGGCATGTAAAACAATGGCTTAACCTATTTGTCAACTATTACAACAAAGAAATAATAGCTTAACTTTACAGAGCCGTCTCAATTTATTTAACTTTTAAAATATGTGAAAAAAATTTCATTTATAAAATAGATGTACATCTGGTTCTTTGTGTCATTATTATATTAAAAATGATTTTTGATACTTTTATTCTTGATGACACATATGACACATATGACATGTCATTTTGACCAATTGCATTTTTTATTGATATTCCTTATTATTTCTGTTATTCAATTAAGTATAACCGATAAATTATATCGGTCATATAAAAGAATTATTTCGATCAAAGAGCTTGGAGGATGACTCGAAACCTTGCTATAGAGACAATGAATCTTATATCGAATCGCAATATTTTGAGCACAACAAATTCTAATTTACAAAAATTTTTAGAAATTTATCATATTATTACTGTCATGTCTAATAAAGAAAACCTTACCTTAACAGCTGTGTAAACACAAAGCTACATCCTCTTGTAAAATATTTGTATTTGCTTTGCTGCCATGATTTTTGTTATAGATATTCTTCCACTTGCTAACCGCTCTTCCTATTTCTTGTTCATCTTTAAATGTAGAATTGTTAATTGTCTGCCTTTGTAACCACTCTCACCTTACTTCAATTAAATTAAGCTTGGGCGATCTTACTGGTAGAAATACAAATTTTATTCGTGGACAACATTTGGATATTTCTTTCTTTACCTTCTTTGATTTGTGTACTGAAAGGTTATCAAGTACAACGAAAATATTTTGTATATTCTTATCATAGTACCGTCTATCGACTCTTTTTAGAAAGTCAACAAACTGCTTCTTCCATGTCTTTCTTTTATAACATTGGATATGCATCTTGTCATTTGTATGATCATACGCTCCTCAAACACATTTAGCAATCCATTTATCTTTTGAGACTTTTCGACCTTTACCTGTACCGATGACCATGATGTACCGCCATGTGTCTTTGCTGCTACGGGCCCTTTTTCATCTACATACAGTAACACAGAATCCTTTGTCGTGTTGTACCTTAGCTGTTCAATGTACTTTTTTTCAGTGTATTCTGGATCATTGCTTCTTCTTTTATTTGATAAAATATTTAGATTTTCTCCATTTTATATTATATTTGAGAAGAATATTCCTTATTTCTGCAGAATGGCTTATTTTATCTACCAGTTTTAGGTCATTCATAAGAAAACCAGCAAGTACACGTAATGACCATGTGGAAAATCCCAAATCAAAAGATCTTGGATTTGCAGATGTTATATCCACTATTTGTTTCTTCAAATCATTATCAAATTTATGCTGTTTGTGATTATGCTTTTTTGATATAATGCCATCGATTCCTTTTTCATTAAAGCGATGTATCCATTTTCTTATGTTAAGATCATGATGATTTTTGTTATTTTCCTTATTTGCGGTACTGTATATCCTTCGGCTTTAAGCAAGATTATCTTGGCCCTATATCCTGATTCGATATCTTCAAGCATCAAATGTAAAATATTCTTTTCATTATCAGTTAGCATTCTGAGGAAAGTATCCCTCATAGTATTACTAAAGAGTGGCAAGCTATAGGTGTTGTGACGTAAGCAAACACAACTATTTTACAATAAGATATAGTATATCGTTTACACTGCTGTTAACAGAACTCTTTATTGTGATGGAATAGCTCTATATGTTAACAAATGATTTCAAGATTTTCAAAAATCGTTAATTTATACACAAACTAATCATATAATAAAATGCCTTTGGTTGATATTAAAAAAGCTTCAATTTATGATTTGGAAAAAATATTGCAGCTACAAAAACAAGCCTATTTGAGCGAAGCAGAACTTTATAATGATTACAACATTAAACCTCTTATACAAACACTAGACGACATACAACAGGATTTTTCAAAAAAGGTATTTCTTAAAGCAGTTGTTGATGATAATACAACAATAGTTGGCTCAGTTAGAGCATATCAACAACAAGATATAGTATTCGTAGGTCGATTAGCTGTTGATCCCAAATATCAAAATAAAGGCATAGGAGCCAAGTTGATGATCTTAATTGAAGATCTTTTTGAATCTGCCAAAAGATTTGAGCTATTTACGGGCCACAAAAGTATAAAAAATATATATCTATATCAAAAACTAGGGTATATAGAATTCAAACGTATGTCTATAAATGATTTACTAACAATGATTTATTTTGAAAAACATAGAATATAGAACATATTAAATTTATGCGGTTTCTAATCATTTCTGGCTCTAAAGTTGAGATCACTTTCTTGTTAGAAAGATATGCAAATAGATGTAACCATTTTTGAACGTGTTTTAGTTTGCATTTATATTCTATATAGAAATAATCATCGAAACACTCGGTTCTATATTTTATAAACTGCATTGTTCTTTAGATAATGCTTTCTCATATGAACAATGAATATGAAATACTGCTCTATCCCTTGTTTACAAGCCTCACAATGCTGACAGGAAACAACCATGCAACCAATACCAACATGATCACCTCTTTTGAATTGACTAACATCTAATCGAACATTCGCCACATGGTTTATTATCTCCTGGCGGGCACTAACGGATAAATGCTGTCTTTCCAGTTATTTTGAACTCAATGCAAATCCATATGACCTATGCTATAGTAGAGAATTTCTATAATCATATAGTTAGCGTGCGTATCACGATGCTCAAAGTTGTATGGTGTTAGATCAGCCTTAGCATAAGACGCAGAGTAGCCGAGAACATTCATTGTCATTTTTGTTAATTTTTGCTTAAGACATTAAAAGACTATCTTTGCAAATGATCATAATAATAAAATTTTTAACATGATGGAATGAAACATCGTTTGCCAATCTACTTATTGGATAGCTATGATCGTTGTTGTAGGCAATCAAGGTATCATCCGTGACAAGGATTTATTCTAAAACTATTGACATGATCTAACTCTCTTTCTTTAATCAAAAAAAGGTTAGTCTGAAATAGTTATCTGTATCAATTAATTTATAGTGAAAGAGAAAGAGACAGACTCGTCAACAACAACAAATAATGCGAGTCATTCACAACGGTCCCCAGGTACTATCTCTTGTGATATTGGTACAGTTCATGGTAGTAGTAGATTTTACAATCATGCAGGTTACCTTGCCATCTATTGGAAGAGAATTTGGCATATCCATCAATGGGTTGCAATGGCTAATTACTTCCTATGGCTTAACTTTAGCAGGCTTTCTAATGCTTAGTGGGCGTTTAGGAGACATATACAGTCATAAGAAGTTGTTTGTTATAGGAGTTTTAATATTCTCTCTGGCATCATTGATAGGAGGTCTTGCTCCTTCTGAGATTCTTTTGATCCTTGCAAGAGCGATTCAAGGATTGGGTGCTGCTATGGCTTCTGCAACCGGACTATCCATTCTGATCGCAACCTTTCCGGAGGGTAAAGAAAGAAATCGCGCTCTAGGTATTTTTGCGGCAGTAACAGGTTCAGGTTTTGCTGCTGGAATGATCTTGGGAGGAATAATTACAGCAGCTTTGGGATGGAGATGGGTGTTTGGTTTCAATGTACCAATAGGAATCATTGTATCCTTATTATCCCTCAAATACATTTCAAATGCCACAGGACGAGAATATGAAAACAAACGTATTGATATTTTTGGTGCAATCTCAATAACAGCTGGACTAATGTTACTTGTTTATTCTCTCAACAGTGCACAGAATACTGGCATCGGTTCTATTGAAACCCTAGAACTTCTTTTATTATCCGCCATTGTCCTTGCGGTCTTTATCCTGATAGAGCATCGTTCAAAAGATCCTCTAATACCTATTGGATTTTTAAGAAGAAGCTCAATCTTTGAAGCCAATGCATTGGCCTTGCTTCAGGTAGCAGGGTTTGTTGCAATGACGTTTATTTTGACAAATTACTTTCAGCAAGTGCTTGGCTACTCTCCTCTTTCAGCAGGCCTTGCGTTTATACCAATGGGTATTGTATTTCTAGTAGTTTCTGGTTTTTTATCAGTACCGGCTTGTACATCGCTTCGGTGTTAGACCACTCTTACTTTCAGGCATGGCTTTACAGACAATCGGATATCTATTCCTTTCACGTATTTCACTTACAGAAAGCTACATTGGAGGATTACTCGGACCAATGCTCATTATAGGATTGGGAACGGGGTTAAGCTTTACTTCAATCAATATAGCTGCACTCACAGGAACAGGAAAAGGAGAAGAAGGCTTAGCTTCAGGATTTATAAACACTTCTCGTCAAATCGGTGGTCCAATAGGTCTGGCAATACTCCTGACGGTTGCGGATTCTGAAACCCATGAATCAGCAGGTAAAATGATACAATCAGTAGCAGTAATGGTAACTGGATTTGATTACGCATTCTTGGCAGCTGCATTGCTCTCGGGAATTGGAATTGTATTTGCAGTCTTACTAAAACAGAAAAGATATTAACAAGATGGAGGGGTAGCAGCTAAAGTTCATCAGGGTTAAAGATTTCATTGGTTCTAACGAGATGAAAATCTTGTAGTATCTTCTAGATTGTGTGTTGGTTAGGTTCAAAGTTTATTTTTAATTGTTATTTTTATCTTCATCTTTGATTTAGCAGATTGTTTATTTCTTCTTAGACTTTTCATCCTTATTAATAAATATTTTAGCACTCATTCTTTCAGAATAGACATAAGAATTTTAACTTCGACCATGGTTTTAATCAAGTTTTTTATTTTCTATAAGATAGAAATAACTTAGATTCTATATCCTTGCATGACATACTTCAAAAATTATTTTCCAGATGTCAAACAAATAAATTATAATTCACAGATAAAGACATAAAATATATGTTCAAATAACTCAAGTTCGATCAAAAAATAACAAATATAATTTTATTTTTAAATGTGTTACTTAATATAGTATATATGGGTAATTCCTTTGAAATTGGTGTCTTTAGTATCTCTTCAGTCAATAAACTTTTAAAAATGTTATAAAAAAATGAATAATAATTAAATATTTTTATAATTTATTCTCTTATTTGCAATAGGTAGCATCTCTTCAATCTTGATAAATCATATCAGACAAAATTTTTATCTATATAATCTATTCTTTTTGATTTGATTAAGTTAGGGTTATTCATGCATACCGATTTTCAGCATCGTTTGGTGTATTCATACAATATTTCCATAATCTTTAGAAAATGATATTTTTAGATCTTTTTGTAAGAATATATTTAACTTCGTAGATAATATTCTCTCTTAAGATCTTTTGATAGTTCAAATGATATTCCATTATTAGATTTATGGAAAAGTTTATTAATGTTACTGTTTATAGTATAGCATCCCAACCATAACATTTTTTTTCCTTTTAATGATTTGTAATATATAACAACATTTACTTTAGAACATTTTCCGGTCAGCAGATTTCAAAAATTAAGAAAAATTCTTTTCATATAAAACTTAACTATAGTTAAAGATACTGATCAAAGTAATTACAAAACTTGATATTGCTATCCAAGATCGATTTTATTCTATAGAAAACTTTAGGAACAAATTGAGAAGTACAATGGAATATCAGATATATTGGTAGACTTGATAAACCATAAAATTATGAAGCAGAACTAGATCCATATAAAATTCAGAAGGAATATTCTTGATTGCTTCTAATTATGCAAGAGATTTAATATATTTTATTTACTAAATCAGAGAATTACAAAGAATAAAATTAATGGTATTTTATTATTAAACTGGACTACACTTAAAGAGAATTTTTTTAGTTTGTTTTATTAGCATACTGCTTTTGCATTATTTTAAAAATCCAAATACATTTAGCTAACGTCCATCAATAAAATATCTGAATTGGTCTCTCTGCAACCAATATTTAGTTAAAAGAGGCGAAATCTTGCTAGGCTTTGATGTTCTTGATAATTAGGATATTGAATTAAAAGTAATGAACCAATGCAAAATCAGTGGGCCATTTCATTATTCCACTATTTTCTTCTTTTTTACTTAATTATGCCAAGGCATACTTTCATTTATTGTATAAACAGACCCAGGGTATTGTACAATCCATGTCAAAGGAAAGTACCCTAAATCCCCTCATTACACAACGATAAACCGAAGAATAAATGGTTTGTATATAAAGATAAAAGATGATAACAAAAATAAGGAATTAAAAGAAATAAATTGTCATTGAAATAGACAGTATAGATATTATGGTTCTAATATAGGTCAATGGATGTTTGAAAAATAGAATTGCGAAAAAATAAGTGAAAGTTTTGACTCAAATATTAATTACAATATGGAATAGAATTCCTATTATAAAAATTTTGACCAGATAATTGACCAGTTTGACCGATTATTTGACCTGATCATCTGGTTTATTGACCATTTTTATTTAACAGTTGACCGATACATATATATGTTGACCAATACCATATAAACCGATAGATCAACAGATCAAAAATATTGAGAAAATATTTCCCTAAATCAAGTATCAGATAAAACAAGAATCTTAAAAGGCAAAGTATGTTATTTGAAGGATTGATAAGAGAAATCAGATCAGCTATCATGATGTTGTGGAAATAAGAACCTTTAATATTAGTTAAAAAATTCACCCTCTCAATTGAAAATATTCACATAGTTTCATATTGAGAAATATAAAAATTTTAAGATTTGAGAATATGTAAAGGATTCTAAAATATCAAATATAATTCATATATAACTATAAATAACATACACTCTTCCATTATCCAGGTCATTTTTTATAAATTAATATTGAAAAACCTCAAGCTATTCAAAATTAGGTCCTCATAATACATTAATAGATGAAAATAAAATAATAAAATATATAATGTTGCATATGCCAATCGGATCAAAAGAAAGAGACGATGACGATGATGACGATAATTCTTCTTCTTCTTCAGATAATCAAAACAAGCATTATGATGTAATAATAATAGGATCGGGTCCCTCCGGATATACGGCTTCAATTTATACATCTAGAGCAAAATTAAAAACTTTAATTATTACAGGGACCCTACCGGGTGGTCAATTAATGACTACTAGCGAAGTGGAAAATTATCCGGGATTCCCAAATGGCATTTTTGGTCCGGAATTAATGATAAACATGAAACAACAATCTGAAAGGTTTGGAACAACAATGATAACTGATGAAGTAAAAAAGGTTAATTTTAAAAAAAGACCATTCAAAATTTATACAGAATCAACAGTATATACAGCAAAAAGTGTTCTAATAAGTACCGGAGCAACACCGCGAAAGCTTGGTATTGGACCTGAGCAAACCTTTTCAGGTAGAGGTATTTCATATTGTGCCACCTGCGATGGACCTTTCTTTCGAGATCAACATATAGTAGTTGTTGGAGGCGGAGACACAGCATTAGAAGAAGCAAATTTCCTGACAAAATTTGGAAAATCAGTAAAAATTGTTCACAGAAGGGAAAATCTAAGGGCAAGTAAAATTTTACAAGAAAGAGCTTTTGAAAATCCGAAAATCGAATTTATTTGGAATTCCACTGTTATAGATATCAATGGAGACAAAAAGATCTCATCAGTTATGCTTAAAAATAATAAAAATGGCGAAAAAACAAAATTAAATGCAGGGGGATTATTTGTGGCAATTGGACATGAACCTAATACAGCAATTTTTAAAGATCAGATAGAGATGGATGATCGTGGATATGTTATTGTTAAAAACTATACTAAAACTAATATAGACGGAGTATTTGCAGCTGGTGATGTACACGATTATAAATATAGACAAGCTATTACTGCAGCCGGATTTGGCTGCATGGCTGCACTGGATATTGAAAAATGGTTAGCAGAAAATAAATAAATAGATAAAAAAAACTTGATTAATTTATGTGTATGCTAACGGTGGCAAGAATTTGCTGTTTTTTAAATAGTCTTTATATTCTATCTCTGAAAATATGTTTTGTTGAGTGAAAAGACTTTTGAATTTTCTACCATCATCCGCAAAAATTCCAACAAATACACCTTCATCATTATTTTGTAAATATTGATACATAGAATCCATTACAGAACCTGATGATGGACCAACCAAGATATTTTCTTTTTCTGCAAGAATTTTCACCATTTCGAATGATTTTTCATTAGTTGCAGTATACCAATCATCTACTACACTTTCTCTTCGTATAAAAAGGTCTGGCTTTGCAGATTCTTCAAAATTTCTCAATCCTTGTAACAAATGGTTCTTTTGAGCTTGTATTGCAATTACCTTCACATTACTATTTTTTTCTTTTAGAAATGTTCCAGTACCAGTAATTGTGCCGCCTGTACCACATCCAGTAAAGAAATGAGTTATTTTGCCATTTGTTTGTTCCCATATCTCAGGTCCAGTGCTTTCATAATGAGATAAATAGTTTGAATCATTTTCATATTGATTGGGCATATAATATGTTTCCGGACGTGGTTTTGAAATTGCGTATGCTAACGCTATACTCTGATCTGTACCTGCACCAACACGAGGGCATAGATCATCACTAGTTTCATGTAATGTAGCGCCTAATTTCTTTAAAATATCTTTAGTTTCAGTGCTGACTTTTTCAGGGATAACTATTTCTACTTTGTATCCTAATTGAGTCGCTATTCCTGTTAATGCAATTCCAGTATTTCCAGACGTTGGTTCGATTATTATACTTTTATTCTTTTTTAAAATATTCTTTTCTTCTGCATTTTTAATCATCCAATAAGCAGCTCTATCTTTTACGGATCCAAATGGATTATACCATTCTAGCTTTGCAAACACTTTCAATTTAGCCGTAGAAAAGCTTTTCAATTCTATTAATGGAGTATTTCCGATATTTTCGATTATATTGTTTTTATTAGTTTGAGAAAAGGTAGTTGATGTCATGTCAATTATTTATTTTTTTTTATTGTAAATTCCAAGTCCTTTTCAGTCTTATTTAAAGAAACAAGCTCATGTCCATTTCGATTTACCCATCGTGAGATATCTTCCTCCGAGTCTGGATCGTCTGAAACAATTCTAAGAACTTCTCCTTTTGCCATACGTTCTATTTCTATTTTAGTTCTAAAAACTGGTTCTGGGCAATATAATCCCCGAACATCTATTGTTTTAACAAGTACTTTATCATTTTCATTTGAACCAGTAGACATAACATTATATTTTGGATTTTAACTTATTTATTGTTTTTGTTATTTTATTATGTATAAGTCTTTAATTATATTAATATAATTTTCCATGTACAATATAAATAATATAAAATAATCAACTAGGATGATTTTAATTTAATACTGTCAAAAATAAATCTACAATCAAAATATATAACAAATACGGACAAAACAATTTATTGTATATATTTAATTATTTGTTATTTATTTTGTGGCTCTGTAAAGTTAAGCTATTATTTCTTTGTTGTAATAGTTGACAAATAGGTTAAGCCATTGTTTTACATGCCTTAATTTACATTTCTTTTTTCTACAGGGAAAATAATCATCAAAACCTTCGGTTCTATCTTTTATGTACTGCATTGTTCTTTCGATAATACTTTTCTCATATGATGAATGCAAATAATGATTTAATTTCAAAAATCTACAAGCTTGCGGATACCATGTACCACCACCGTCTGTAGAAACAGGGTGATAACCATAATTCTCTATAATATTAGATAGAAATCTTTCAACAACAAACATGTTTCGCTCTTTGGATATACTTATTCCAAGAATATTCTTAGTTTCAGATTCAATAACAACCCATAACTATATTAATTCAGAACCAACTTTAATTTGAGTTTCATCAATTATGAATTCAGATATCTGGGTCTTGCTGTAAGATAGTCTTTCTGGCTTGTACTTTTGTATCCAATCTCTAATTGCAGAATGACTTCTTTTAACAAATCGAGATATGGCTTTAGATGTATTTCTTAATGAAAGACTCACTGAAATAAAGATGTAAAGAATATAAAATATCTTTAGGTTCCGTTCTTTTTCTTATTTGTTGTATCATATATAATAAACAAAAAAGAAATCTATAGCTTTTTCCTTAACTTTACAGAGCCATTGAGACTCTAACATAAAGTAATTAGATCTCTTGTATAATTAGCACCATTAGAAATATTCTTAAAAAGATGACATACTTTAACCAGGATTAAAAAATAAAAATAAAAATAAAAATAAAAATATATAAAATATGAAAGAAAATTCGGATGCTTAACTAAAGAAATGGATTACTTATTTAAAAAATCAAATAATCGTCGATACCAAAATGATAATTAATACTAAAAAAACACTCCTTTTGAGATCATTTTCTTGATTCATTATGAGAATATAAGATAATAACGTACTTACTCTTTTATCCTTCAGTAATGAAGATACTTGCACATGTTATGAGAAATATTAATGAATTCAACATACCCGCCGGAAATTCCTATGGCTATGAAATATTGTATTTTGGTGTAAATCTTATACTTATGTTTGATTATAGACTTGCTTTTGACATAGAGGTACAGAATTCAGATAACGAAATAGAAATTCTAATCCTTAGCAGAAAAGATATTCTCGCATGGAAAGAAAATAATGATAATTCTAAAATTAAACTATATTATAGCAACAATGGTCTAAAAATTAATGATGTATTTAAGCCTACTATAAGCGATGCATATGCATTTGTGATAAATAATCTGAAGTCTTCCATTAGTCATGAAGTAAAAACAGTTAAGGTTATTTTGACTCACAATTGGCAGCAGGAGGTCAAGGAGTCTCAATTGAAAGAACGTATAGAAACATAAATCTTGGTAGGTTTTGAGTTCAACCAACTGGAATAATAATCTTCTTAAAGAATTTGTTATTGGTAAACCTGTGATTCGCATATAAAATAGAATCTTATTTTCTATGAATAATGATTTAACGGTCCGTCAATCCTTCAGATTTGATCTTATATTAATTGTACTGCTTCCACACATAGTTGACATTTTAGCTTCCTAACATAGTTGACACTCTAGTCTTAGAGTGTAATAATAATGGATATAATTGAAAATAGGTATAAAATGATAATTGAATCAGAACGTTCAGGTAAGACTATATCTGATGCTTGTACTGCATATGGTGTTTCAAGACAAACATGGTACAAATGGAAGAAACGGTATAATGTATATGGGATAGATGGATTAAAAAACCAATCAAGAAAGCCACATAATATTAAAAATGTAAAGGTAACCAAAGATATAGAAAAGATTATTCTCGAGCTGAGACTAAACAACAGATTTGGTCCAATGAGAATAAGGTTCAGATTAAAGAGAAAGTATGGAATCAGCTTGGGTACAAAAACCATTTACAATATTCTAAAGAGACACAATCTCAATGTACTATCTGTTAAAATAAAAAGAAAATACAAGATTTGAAATGAAACATCCGAATGAGTTGGTTCAAATGGATACCAAAGGACCTTTTTATCTAAAAGGCTCACGAAGCAAAAATTATTTTATTCACGTAATAGATGATTGCCCCTCAAGAAAAGTAGTTAGCAAATGGTGCAGCAGAAGAACTAGTGAAGAATCACTGTCGGTTCTCAACGAATGGATTGAACTCTACGGTAAACCTATGAAGGTAATGCACACGATGGTTGTGGTAGAGAATTTACATCGAATAAATTCAAACATTATCTTTTTCTCAATGGAATAAAGGACAAGCAGATTCCTAAAGGTTATCCACAAGAACAGGGGAAAGTAGAAGCGTATAACAAAATAGTCATAACTGAATTTCTACAAGTAGAAGAGTTAATTGATATGAAAGAGGGAATAGAGAAATACGAATTATTTGTCAAATCGTATAACTATGAAAGAGAACACGGTGGAATAAACGGAATGACGCCATCAGAGAAGTTCATGAAATCTTTAAAACAACCGATATTGATAATGTAGAACAAGACAAAATGTGTCAGCCATGTTGGTACATTGTTTTGTCAACCATGTGTGGAAGTACAACAATTAATAAGCAGAAATGATGATGTCAGGGTTATCAAAGTATTCTAGATTGCTTCTAATTATGCAAGAGATCTAATTATTAAGTTGAACTCTAATATTTTGCAAAATTTTACAAAAGCCCGAGTATGCCTATGATCCTTGAAGGTGTGCTTCATTTATAACAGTAGCCAACACTATTTTTGCTATAGAGACAGTATATTCAAAATTAATCGTAGATAAAATATCTGTTTTACTATGATAACTAGGATTCGACTCACCTCCATCATATATACCCACAACGACATATCCCTGAGCCTCAAAAGGCATATAATCACTATTATATATAGGTCCAGGTATAACCTGCAAATTAGTAAGATTAACAGTCATTTGTTCTATAAAGTGAGCAAAATTCTGAGAGTCTTGATCATTTGTTGATATTTGGTTACCCATATCCCTTTCTATAATGATTCCTTTCTTGGACGGCGGATTACCCACCATATCCAAGTTAATCAACCTATGAAGGTTTACATTGTTTCGCTTGATATATTTCGCATACTTTTTTGATCCCCATAATCCCTGCTCCTCTCCTGAAAAAAACACAAATTGAAGGCTATCTTCCAAGCTTACATGAGAAAGAATCCGAGCCAATTCAAGAATTACTGCTACGCCACTAGCATTATCATTAGCACCGGGAGATCTATCCTCTGCATTATTGATATCCTCCATTATGCAGTCATAGTGAGCACAAATAATGATAATTCTATCAGTATTACCTCTTTTATGGCAAATAACATTTCTTAATCGATAACCTTCTTCAAAGTAGTGGTGAAAGTAAACATCGGTATAACCAAAACTTTGAAGTATGGATTTTATCCACTCAGCAACTTGATTGATATATTTTGATTTGGAATGTCTTGAATGAAAAGATGAAAGATCGTTAATCCATACTCGAATATTATTAAGAGAAACTAAACTTAGTAGGGAAGTTAGGCTGGGATTAGATTGGTCTTGCATACTAAGTTTACCTTATTATAGCGCTATAACGGAAAGATTTTCCTTTCTAATTTTACCTTGTATTAAATCTATTAGGGTTAATGTAATAAATTTATTATGTAAAGGTAGGTTACTCCTCTTAATGTTATCAATCAAGCCTGTAAATATCCAGCCTCCTTCAATATTAGGGGGCTACTTGTATCGCCTATAAAAGTCCATGAAACTAGATAATTCTGAATCTTTCCTATACTCATTTTTTTTCCCATAATATAGGAACATAATATGAAGTATCTCGCTATTAACTGATGCTTTTTGTTAATTATCCCCTTTAGTGCCCGATTTAACTGCTTTCTGCTTTGTTCATAACCAAACCTCTTTAGATAGGATCGAACCAATTAATTATTTGTGATCTACTGGCCTTCTTATAATCAATAGATCTCTTGCATAATTAGATATATTTCATCAAGTTCACTACAGATACATCACATTTTCTTTCAGTGATGCAGGTTCATCATTCTATAGTTTACCAATCCCGATACTAATTCTGATATTCTATTGTACTTTCTCAATTTATTTCTGAAAATATCGCTCATTATCCTGTACTTTTTCAATCTACAAATGGTATGTTCTATTACTATCCTTTTTTTAGAATGACTTTTGTTGTATTCTTTTTCTTCTTGCGACAACTCTTGATTTCTTTGCTTTCTATTCGGAATGGAAGATAATTGTTCGGGGAAATCCGTTTCTACTTAATGGTATCCAGATCAATCACATTTAGAACATCTTTGAGAGTAATAGAATGATTCTCTTATTAGATATCATAATCATGCCTTCATCCTTTCTTATGTCCTAGTTTATGAATGATGATACCGTGGTTGTTAACCATCAACTGTATCTTTACAGTATGTCTTTTCTTCTTGTCGAATAGAAAATCTTTCTTTATCGACATCAACAGATCTAGGAACCTGCTGCTCTATACAATCTGTAAAAGCAAGAAAGCCTGGAAAATATTTCTCTACTTCCTCTGGAGTTTTTAGCCTCTTTGTTATTGGATATGTCTTTTGTATAATTGGTACACATTGTCTTATCCACCTTTAAATCTTTTGAATGTCTCTGCAGATGTTGCTTTTATCTAGATCAAAGAGAAAACCCGCCAGAGTATAAGTGATGTAAAAGCGATAATAGACAAATAGTATTACAAATCTATCTTTTAAATTCAGCTTGAAATGTCTACCTATAGCACCAATCTTTCTTTTTCTGTTTTGTTTTAGTTTGTATGATAAACGTTTTAATTCATATTTTTGATATCTTTTTGTTATTTCTTTATCAAAAATGCCGTCGAATTCTTGCACTGTAAGACCGGTGAATGAATTGAAAAGTAGTGGTTTTCTAGATAGTATCAAATTATGTATTCATAGTAGTTATATTACAAAATTAGTTGTTATATTCTCATAAACTCGTATACAACTGATCTCTGTCACACGTTCGAACGAAAAATATCATAGAAACACAATAAGTTTATCATAAAAATTATGACCATATTAATATACTCGATAATATTACATGCAAAAAAATATACATGTCGCTATCCCTTATTTCATTTGAACGTGTGACAATATTTTCTATCACTTGATAAAACAAAATAATTATTAAAAAAATTTATGCTTAAATGCTTTTTTATAGGACATGATAGAAGAAAATTCTCTTTGCAAGTTACTAAATATCAAATATCCTATTATACAAGCAGGTATGGGTGGAGGACATATAACTCCTGAATTAGTATCTGCAGTATCTAATGCTGGTGCGCTTGGAGTTTTAGGAGCAGTAAGAATGACTCCAGATCAATTATTAACAACAATAAAAAAAATAAAAGAAAAAACCATAAAGCCATTTGGTGTCAATATATGGATTGGTCCTTCTATAATAAATAACAAAAATAAAGATGAAAAATCCTTTCAGCAATTTTTAAATGATAGAATTAGAAAATCTCTTGATATTACTTTAAAACCTGAAATTTCAGAAGAAAGGCAGGAGACCGACAAAAATCAAAATAATATTCAAAATTCATCTTTCGAATCCAAATACAATGAGCAAATAAAAATAATATTGGAAGAAGATGTTCCAGTAGTAAGTTTTGCTATGGGAGACCCTGTCAAATATGTCGACAAGATTCGCGCCAAAGGAATAAAGGTTATGTCGATGGTTACAAATGTTGAAGATGCAGTTGCCTTGGCTAAAAATGGCCTGATATTATTATGACACAGGGTGCGGAAGCAGGGGGTCATAAATCTGTATTTAATAATAATTTTAATGACAAAGATATTCCATTAATAGGAACTATGTCTTTAGTTCCTCAAGTTGTAGATAGTATAAGAAAAGAGATAAAAGATAAATCAATACCACCGGTTGTTGCTGCTGGCGGAATAAGTGATGGCAGAGGGCTTGTTGCAGCTTTGGCATTGGGAGCAAAAGGTGTTGCAATCGGAACCAGATTTTTGGTATGTAAAGAAAGCGGCACATTTGAAGGTTATAAGGAGCAATTGCTTTCGGCAAATGAAACTGATACTATCATTACCAAAGTTTTTACTGGACTTAATGCCAGGGTATTACGTAATAGATTTTTAGATGAGTACATAAAGTCTAATTCCGAAATACTAAGATGGCCATTACAGAGTGTTGTTACTGAAGATATTCATTCAAATGCTCAAAGTAAAAATAATCCAGAATTTTATCCTCTTTATTCAGGACAGGGCTTGAGAATGATAAAGAGTAGCCAAAGTGCAGAAGAGATAATAAAAGAAATAATTAAAGACGCCAAAGAACAATTAAAATTATTATGTGATTTTGGAAATGCTGTTGATTCACTATAATTATATCAAATGTCATCAAATAAACAAAATAAAATAATTCTCTCTCCTCATCCATATTTCATCTGAACGTGTGATAAAAATGATTGTCTCATGCTCTGTTGCATGATTCCTATAAAATCGAAATTTTACTATCGCAAATCTGTATTTTTTCAATCTACCGTTAATATTGTTGAAAATGTATTAGTTCATTTTATTGATGTTTTTGCTAAATGATTTAAACATAAATGGGCAGTGGAAATAAGTTCCTTGTAAAAGAGGAATTCTTATGCATAAAGGTTAAAATTTAGATTATTATGTACAAAAAAATAATAAAGAAGTAAATTAAATTTATTATACATGCATAAATAATTTAAGGTGTTTACTAAATAATTGATTATATAATATATCTTTTCTTTTTTCTATTCCTTCTAAGATGTTATATTGCAATTATTTTAAAATATATTAAAGCATAATTTATTCTAATTTATTATTATTTTATTCTGTAATGGTAGGTGAATGATATGCCGAATTGCATCTAGGACACATAGGATGATCGCAAACACATTCAACACAGTAATTACTGTTCTTTACAAAATCTACTTTTTTGCCAGTATAAAGACATTCTTCGCATATTACTTGTACCACAATAACAAATAGAAAACATACTTTAATAATTATAAATTAAATTTAAAAGAGAGAGTAATAGGTCTAATAGATTTCTGTTTTGTTTTTTGATTCCCTCTTTCTAAAAACATTTATCTAAAACTAACAACAAATTTTATCAACTGGTCCTCGTACAACCAATCTCTAGTTAGATGCTGTGAAATTCTACTAGGTTTAAGTTCAACCAACTGAAATAATAATCATTTTAGAGAATTTGTTATTGTCTATATATGTTTCGTGGCTCTGTTAACTTAAGGAAAAACCTATAGCTTTAAAACAACCATACATTATATGAGATCAAGAAACAGAACATCTTTAAAAATAATTGGTTATGGTTTGTACTTGTTACTTTTTAGGTTTATCGTTTAGAAATACAGCTAAAGCTTTATCTTTTTTACTTTTAGTAAAGATAAGTCATGTATCAATCTGGACCTGGCTTCAAAAGTACAGGTCTCGTAAATATCTCAAGAAAAAGAAAATTAAAGAATACATAATTGATGAGACTGTTATAAAAGCAGGTTCTGAAACAGTATGGCTTTGGGCTATTATAGAACCAAAGAATAAAGAAATCCTTGCGGCTAATATATCAAAAAAGCGAAATATATCTGTAGCAAAGCGATTTCTTTCTACGGTTATAAACAAGTATGGAAAGCATGCAGTTTCAACAGACGGCGGCACTTGGTATCCTGGAGCCTGCAAATTCTTGAACCTACACCATCATATTCACTCTGCTTTTGAAAAAAGTATAATTGAAAGGACGATGCAGTACATAAAAGATAGAACCGAAGGGTTTGATGATTACTTTCCTTGTAAAAAGAACAAGTGTAAACTAAACCATGTAAAACAATGGCTTCGACTGTTTGTCGATCAACATAATCAAGAAATTATATCTTAAGTTAACAGAGCCATGTTTCGTATGCCAAACAGAATATTATTTTCTGTCAATAATAATTTATGATTTAACAAGCCAGAATCTTTCAAATTTGATCTTATATTAATAAGCAGAAATGATGAGATGTCATAGATGTCAGGATTCCTATACTGTTGTTTTTGAAATATTTTCATTAATAATAAAAAAATAACCATAGAAAAACTATGACAACCCTGACATATCCAAGTCACACTAATATGATCAAATTGAGGATTAACCTCCAATTACGCCATTTATTGTGCTAATAGATTACATTAACTGTCTTTAAGTTTATTTTGTATTGTTTACGGGCGCCTTTACTTTCGAGCATTGCTAGAATTTTGATAAAATTTGGACCTTTCAGTATGAGAATATCATTTCTTCCATCATGCTAATTTTAAATGGATAATCATGCCGTTTGCCCTTTCATTTGTTGTTATTATTGATTTAAGCATTAAAATGATTTGTATATAATACAACATGCTGCCATGTGACGATAAAAAACCGTGATGGTTGAGCGCCAGATCATATCAAAGCAGCGATACTAATTTCAGCAGCCTAATGTGCAATTATATGATCTAATATTTATAGAAATGTTTGGTTACCGTGTCATAAGCATCATCTAATAATTGACAATATTTTTTAACATCATATTCAAAATATTCATCACATAACTGAATAGGCAAAGCCCGTTGAAGATAATTTTTGTTATGAAAATCAGCTATCACATATTTAATTTCTTCTCCAGCATGTAACCATTTACCATTATTTAACAGTATGTGAATAATACCACTTTCGAGTGTTTTTCTTTTGAAATATCCATTACTATTTTTGGTGATTCTTTTAGTAAATGCAAGTTCTGAATGATGGATTCTTCTGGATAAGATCAAATCTTTGTATTTTTTATGGATATTTTTTAAATCAGATAGATTCTGTTTGATTTTGGTAACACTATTATAATTAGACATAGCCTCTAACAATTCATTTTGAAATTTTATAAATAATGGCGGAGTATCATGTCTTCTTAATTCTATTCCTCGAGCTTTAATAATTCCATCTTCAAAAACCCCGAAATATCTATTCAATGCGGGCAGTTCCGGTTGATTTTTTGATGAATCAAATACAATCCATTTGTATAGTCCTTCAAAAGAAATAGAAAAACCAGTTTGCTCTTCAATATCTTTTTTTAAAATTTCAAATATGGTTTTATCCTTGAATTTATTAATATTATTTTTTATCCAAATAGAATCGACTATACCATGCAGTATTTCAAATCCATGATTTTCTGCAATATTTGAGGTTCTAAGTAAAATATCTCTAGCACAAGCACATACTACTATATGGGCATCAATTCTTCCAAATTTGGAGTTGCTAAATCCTAAATATCCAAAAGATGTAACAAGAATCCATTTTAATGCTGCTTGCCTATTATCATACCTGTTTTTTAATGCAGTATTTTCTTGATTCGCAATATCCTTTTTCCTTTTTTTATATTCTGTCCGTCTATCCAAAACAGTTTTTAAAGATAACGGGATTATTCCTCTCTTTTTTTTACAAGTATGATAAAGATGCTCAAGCCCTGGAATTTTATTATCTTTTTCATATTTACAACATTTACAATTAATGGTTTCATATGAAATATTATTTCTAAACATTATGTTAGGATAAAGCGATACAAAATCAAACTCTGCTACATTATCATGGGCCCCAGGTTTTGATTCAAAAACAAATCCACCTTTATCTACCATCAATAAATCGTTGAATGTTTTAAAAATCTCTGAAGTTGTAGGTTTCCATGGTATCAGAATATTCTTTTGTTGTGCATTATAAAAATAGATACTGGAAAGGCATTTTCCTATTGTAGAGCGGGATGCAAGCTGCAGTGGTATTCTGCAGACTCGAGATATTTCTGCTAATCCATCTAATCCATTGTCTTTATAAATAAAAGAGTTGTTGTAATCTATATGAATTCGTCCATATAAATAAAATGGTTTTGGTCTAAAATGGATTTTGCCATATGAAAAAAATGATGATGATTGATTATTTAGTAATGAGGGCTTTTTCAAAATTGAACTGTTCTTTCTTTTTAAAAAGTCTTGATCTGATTCTCTATTTAGATTTGATAATAAAATATCGTCTATATTCCAAGACTTTGCTTTATAAAATAAATGTGGAAATAAAAATTGGTCACCACCTGTTGTCAAAATTATATCCGGATCTATTTTTTTTATAATACAAGAAAACTCTAATATGATATCAAGTTCATTTTCTTTTGATATCAAAAAGTTTTCACTAGTTTTTCCTAGATTATCAAATACATTAACTCTTATTGCATTAATTTTATCATCGAAAGTATTTGCAATTGATTTTCTTTCTGTAATGATATCAAATGAAAAAAATTTGAAATTTGGAATAGCATAATCAAAAGAATTTATACTATCGTTGATTAATTGTAGATTAAAACGATTAGACTCGTTTGTTGCTTCTAACACGTTATAAAATCCGAGTGGATATACATCCTTTTCATACAAAAAAGATTGTTCAGGCGGGATATCTATATTATATAATCTATAATGTTCAAATTCCTCGCAGAGATTCTCAATATTTTCAGCTAGATTTAAAGTTAAGGATGAATCATTTACAGAAATCTTTACAACTTTACTTTTATTTAAAGAATATTCTAAATTATTTACAAATTCATATTCTTTGATAAAGGAATTAATATTATTATTGTTTAATAAGGAAATTAACTCTGTTTTTGATTCAGCTACAACATAAATTGAAGGGGACCAAAGATATTCTAATCTTTTTACTTTTCCGTCCAATTCTTTAATCCACAGGATTATCTTATCTTTTATGTGGTAGATATCAAATAAGTATCCTGTAGCAATAATGATAGGATCAGCTTCACCCGTTGTCATTTCGTTACTGTTTTATTGTCGTAATGATACGTCTCAAAATAAACAAAATGAATAAATTAATAAACCTGATTTCTTTAATTCTTTAAATTTTTTACTATTTTTCATATCTTCTAGTATTACACTATGTTGATATGTATTACTCTGTGTAATACTATTTGTTATAACAGAACTATTTATAAATATAAAGTGTCTATTGAGACTCTACGGTTATTAGAATCTAATCAACGAACAAAATTTATTCCTGTTAAAAGATTTTAACAAAACTATTTTTTAGAATTTGATTATATTATTGAATATAACATTTCATTTTTAATACGTAAAATGACATTTTAGATATCTAGTTGACATAAATTAATAAATTTCGTTAATGATCTTATATGTTAATTTGTATGTTATAACAGGTATTTTTAGTTGAAATGTTGACATTACTAGACCTCGATCAATTAGACGCTCGTCAAAATTTTATAGATTCTCTTTCATATTTTATAATATTTGTATTTTAATTTACTGATCATGAAGGTATGGCATCTTTTTAAGAATATTTCTAATGGTGCTAATTATACAAGAGAATTAATCTTTATAATTTTAAATTAAAGATAGGGTGATATGCAATCATTCTAAAATAATAAAATCATATTGTAATAATATTATTAGAAACTTCTTGGGTATAGATTATATTGATAAAACCAGCTGGTATAAAACCACCTTTTACTGAAGAGACAGCTAGAGCTAAAGTAAAAGCTGCTCAGGATGCTTGGAATACACGCAACCCAGAACTAGTAGCCAAGGCATATACGGTAGATTCAAAATGGCGAAATCGTATAGAGTTTTTTAATGGAAAAGATGCTATTGTAGCATTTCTCAAAAGAAAGTGGGCAAAAGAGTTAGATTACCATCTGATGAAAGAGCTATGGTGCTATACTGGGAATCGTATATCTGTAAGATTTGAATATGAATGGCGAGATGCTGATAACCCTACTCAATGGATGAGAACTCATGGTAATGAGCACTGGGAATTTGACGCTGATGGCCTTATGTGTGTTAGAGATATGAGCGCCAACGATTATCCTATTGATGAATCAGAGCGTCGTTATCATTAATTGCAGTTTAAAAATAGGTAGAAAGAAATGAATGAACAATGTCCTAGATGTGCTTTGTTGCATGATTCCCTCTCTAAATACATTTAGCTAAAGTCAACCAACAAATTATGTGAAATGGTCCGGTTATAATCAATCTCTTGTTAGAAGGGGAGAAATCTTGCTGGGCTTTGATGTTATTAATAAGCGGGATACCGAATTAAAAGAGATGGACACAAATAATGTTGGATTAGGAACCATTTCATTATCCTAATACTTTTCTTCTTTTACTTGGTTATGCTAAAGTATATTTTCATGTTTCTTATAGACAAACCTAAGGAATAACACAAGCTCATGCTAAAGGAAAAGTACCTTCCATTCCCAATTATACTACAATAAACAGAAGAATAAACAGATTAGATATTTTGATTGAAAAAAATAAACAGTTAGAAAATCAAAATAAGATGCAACAAGAGTTTCTTAGCATAGATGTGTATGAGATTAGGTCACCAATACAAGTTATTATAGGATATTCTGAAATGCTGGAAATGGATCCTCAGCATTATAAACAATATGTTACTTCAATAGTTAATAATACCAAGAGACTTGAACTTTTGGCTAAAAATATACTAGACGTTATAAAGTTTTCCGTGTAGAAAGAAACCTGAGCTTGAGCATGTTCAATAATGGTTAAATCTATTTGGCGACTGCTATAACAAAGAAATGATATCTTCTTTACAGAACCTTTTGTAACACTATTTAATAAAATATTTTATTAATTTATTTTTATGGTCATCCCATGATGGTCTATTAGCTTTTGTTTTTGTTCATCAGTTAATCTTTCAAAATCGGCTTGATGGTACAAACAAAAGGCCCGTAAAGGTAGATCAAATACAGTTGGGAAAGATAGCTCATAATCAACGAGTTCTTTGTTCATGTCTTTGAAAGGGTATTGCACCTGTATCACTTAATATTGAAAGTCCTTCCTTTGCTATTTCCTTTAAATAAAGTGCCATTCTTTCTTTAAATACATTGTCTGGTTCCTGATGAAAATATGTTTCAAGTGCATCTATTATAAATAACACCTTTTCTCTTTCATATTCCAATACATCCATTTCTAAATCTTTATAGAGAAACTGTCTAACAGAATCAACAGTTTCGTAAAAGGGATTAATCATAACAGATTCATTATTCTTTTCAATTTGTATTGTGGTATATTGAGAATAAAACTTTCTCAAGATATCAAGATCTTTATAGATAATCATATAATGAATACCCACATCAGCTTTCAACATTTTCGCTACGGCTTTCTCTGTTTCAATTTCGTGAATATTTTTTTTTGATTATAGATGATATATAATCCGCCCCTCTTTTCCTTTTCTAATTAAAGTGATGATTAGTGTATATATAATTATATAATTTTCTTCTGGGACATAACCATATCCATTTTCTCTATTTTTAGATTCATTCATTATCCAATTGTATTTTGATTTGCTCACACAACATTTTAATTGAGAATGGTTTTTGAAATATCCTGGCTATTTCATAATCGTATTTTTCTAGTTCTGGTTTGATGTAATCAACATCAAAAGCAGTCATAAACATTGCATTAACTTTTGGCTCCAATTTCTTGATATGAGATATTAATTCAATGCCGCTCATACCAGGCATCCTTACATCCGAAACAATAACAGAAAATTTTTTTAGATTTAATTTAAAATGATTTAATGCTAATAAGGGGTCTTTGAAAGTTTCAACTTTAAAACCATCCTTTTCTAATGCGGTTTTAATAAGCTTGGCAATATCTTCCTCGTCATCTACTACTAATATATTAGCTTTGGATGGTGCTTTGTTGCATAACTCAATTTTTTCGTAACTGTATATCACATTTAGTTCAAGTCTATGAAATATCTATTCGGAACTCGTAATATGATAACAAAGTCCAATCATTAAAAAACGAATTTCAGAGTTATGCAACAAAGCATTGGATGGCACTTTATTTTTCAGCCAATATTAAAATAATTACATTACATATAAACAAACTAGATCTATTGCATAATTACCACTATTAAAGAAATTCCTAAAAGGTTGACAATCCGTAATCGTAAATCTTATAATTATATGATCTAATATAGCAATCTTGTCTTTATAAAAAGAAAAGCGTCTTATTTGATATAATTATTGTTATTTATAATAACCTAAAGTTCTGCATACCATAAATTTCCACAACCATCAAAGACCAGTCATTTTCTCATGTTCCTCTGAATACCGGGCTCCCTGGATTGTGATCTTTGAGGTGGCATTATCAATTTCATTCAAGTCTTCAGAGTTCAGATCAATTGCAACAGCTCCTATAGTCTCTTTTAGTCGCTCAATCTTTCGAGTACCTGGAATTGGAACAATCCATGGTTTTTGTGCAAGCAACCATGCAAGTGCTATATGAGCTAGTGCCGTTGACTTTTTTCTTTCTGCAATCTTGTGAAGCAGATCAACTATTGACATATTGGTTTTTCTAGCCTCGGGTGTAAAGCGAGGAACAGTATTGCGAAAGTCAGAATTATCAAATGTGGTATTAACATCGATATTTCCTGTCAGAAAGCCTCTACCAAGAGGACTAAATGGAACAAAGCCAATTCCAAGTTCTTCAAGCGTTGGAAGCAATTCCTCTTCAGTGCGCCTCCACCACAGCGAGTATTCGCTCTGAACTGCAGTGATTGGCTGGACTGCATGTGCACGGCGGATTGTTTGAACTCCTGCTTCAGAAAGACCAAAATGCTTGACCTTGCCTTCTTTAATTAAATCTTTCACAGCCTCTGCTACATCTTCAATTGGTATGTTAGGATCTACACGATGCTGATAAAGAATATCGATGTGGTCGGTTTTCAGGCGCTTTAACGAGGCATCTACAACCTGCTTGATGTGCTCAGGCTTACTATTGGTTCCTTTTACATTGCCATCTGGACCAATATCAAAGCCGAATTTTGTGACGATGACTACTTGGTCACGATAAGGAACCAGAGCTTCGCCAACAATTTCCTCATTAAGTCGGGCGCCATACACCTCAGCTGTGTCAAAGAAAGTAATACCTTGTTCTACGGCTGCGCGTATGACCTCTATTGCTTGTTGTTTGTCTACTGCAGGGCCGTACGCTCCGCTTAAATTCATGCAACCTACTCCCAGGGCTGAAACCTCCAAGCCTCTCTTTCCAAGTTTACGTTTTTGCATATTATTATACCTTTTATTTTGTACTTGCTGTAGATTGGTATTGTTCATCGCTAACCTTTTCCATCCACTCAACAGTCTTGCCATCAAGCTGCTCCTGAATTGCGATATGAGTCATAGCAGTAGTGGAAGTGGCACCATGCCAGTGTTTTTCGCCAGGTGAAAACCAAACTATATCGCCTGGATGAATTTTCTCAATCTGTCCATCAAATCTCTGTACAAGGCCACAACCAGATGTTACAATAAGCGTTTGGCCTAGAGGATGTGTATGCCATGCCGTGCGGGCACCAGGCTCAAACGTGACACTAGCACCTACAGATCGTGCGGGATTACTTGCTTGAAACAGAGGATCAATTCGTACTGTGCCAGTAAAATAATCTGATGATCCTTTGATTGAAGATTGTGAACCGCTTCTTTTGATTTCCATTTTTGATTCAATCTTTATTCAATGATGTCATATCTATAACATTTCATTTCCAAACAGATCCGAATAAACGAATTACAATGAAAATGTATCAGGGCTACTTGACGATAGCCTATGAACCCCGTTAACGTAAGAAAAAACCATAGATATGGCAACCATATATTAGATTACCTTGAAATAAAATAATTTACAAGAAATAGTTGGTTATGACTATATCAATTGAGTTTTAGAACAGTGATTTATATGACACACAATCGAGCAGCGACCCCGAAACAAATATTTTGTTTATATTTGGTCGGCTAATTTATTAAGGAAACATATACGTGGCCATCGCCAGAAAGTTTGATGTTAACAAAGATATCTTTAAATTTTGGTATAGGGGTTAAAAAACTAACTTTATCAAAATAACTCTAATTGATATACTTGGGGCGCTCCATATGGTTCTCTAAAGTATACTACTCTGTCAAATAACTAAAAGGTAATGTAGAAAGTTATCTCTTCATCCTATATCTATTGTATCTAAAAGTTTCATCGAGTTGTTAGAGTCAACTAAAACTTGAAAATAAATTTGATTCTAAAAGTGCTGAAACGACATTGTTAGAAATGCTGTTATAATCAAGCCGCGGATTATTTCTTTAAGCATAATTCATCAATGACATTTTTGTATAATAATTACTAAACACTTTACTATCTTTATATTCTGACTTCTTTCTGAGTCTTAGTATATTAATTATATCTGAATCAATCCCCGTTTGTATTTAAATAGTTAAAACGTTGTTACAGACAGTACTTTTATAATTTATAAACTTAAAAAGCCGTGCAAGCAGACCATTAATTATAGTTGGTCTTATATTGACTATTTTAGGAATAATATTTACACTACAAAGCAAATCTATCGTAGGACCATCTTCGTCATTCATGTATCGTAATCCTGATTGGACAGTTAATGATTCTATTATTATTGGTATAGAGATATCGATTCTTGTGTGTGGTAGTCTATTATTCGGGATAGCTTTTAAATAACCCACAGTAGACCACATTAACGCAGAAGCTAGCGAATATATCGGTACACAAAATCAAACACCCACTGTACAGTAAAATCAAAGCATGAAAGATGGGATGGCTCCATTTCTTCATACGAGAGCAACACCAGTTAGGTTTTAAATCATATTTCTGTCCTATGGATTCAAAATTTTTAGATTATGAATGACTATTGACATCAGGTTAAGTTATCCCATTTTTGCATCTCTAATAACACGGGTCCCCTAATTCCGGAGCTTGAGAAACCTAAAGTTTAATCTTGTATCATATTCCAAAAGTATTACTACAGCTTTATGAAATTATATGAGGCTTGGTCATAATTCAAATTTATTTTCAACATGATCTACATAGCTTAAAGCTAACCATTGAGACATTATTTTGAGAACAACTGTTCCAAAGATTAGCTCTTGATAGAATAAAAGATTCCATCCTTTTTAACATTCTGTATCTGATAGGTTGTATACCATGGCCTACTGCAAAAAGGAAACGTGGAAGACCATATGTATATTCTCCAACTATAATTTTAAGGTGTTTTATTGTAAGGATATGGTTTAAAATCGATTCCAACAATGCATTACATATTTTTCTTAACGTGGATTGTCTGTATAACCATAAACTAGCAATAGCCTGTGGTTTGATAAAAATACCTAGTAGACGTACGTTTGACAGAAGGCTAAAGACTATTTCTACAGATATTAAACAAAGGATATCTACAATGGGATACCTGTTTGTTACAGAAGGATTAGTAGATCCTTCTATAACAGCAATAGATAGTACTCTTTTAAAAGCAAAGGGTAGTGTATGGCATAAATCATCAATGAAGAAAGGAGAAGTACCATGTTCTGGCATTGATACAGGTGCAAGGTGGGGTTACAGCCATACCAAAGGATGGATTTTCGGATATAAATTACATCTAACCTGTACAACAGGCAAGATTGTAGTACCTATAACTGCAGATGTAACTACTGCGAATGTACAGGATAATCAGATGTACGTTTCTTTAACGTCCATCTCATCCTCGTCCTCATCTGTATTCTCTTTACCATCTTCCTTGTATATGGTAGGAGATCCAGGTTATGATGATAAGAACTTGTATGAATATAGCAAGAAGGTATTGGGAATAGATCTAGTTTGCCCTGTTGAACGATACAAAAGTACTTCTAAGAAGAGGCTTGATCTTGTATGTTTTTATCAATCGACTTTGGGGCAATCTATCTACAGCAGAAGAAGAAGAAGAAGAAGAATATCCATAGAGCCATTGATAGAACATATCAAATCAGTTTTTAGTATAGACTCATTGCCAGTACGTGAATTTCATACGGTATCTGCAATTGTACTATTGTCTGTCTTATTATATCAGATAATGGTATACTACAACTGTAAAACTGAGAAAATAAATCCAAGAACGATAAAGTATATGCTTGGGACTTGATGAAACGGAATAATGGATAAAGATGAGTAATATCGAATTATGACCAAGCCTCAATTATATATTGTTCAAAATAGGGCTTTCTTCAAACTATGGGCGCATGGTTAGTAAAAAGAGATTCATTATTGCAATATTCAATTTATAATTGAGTAAGTAAATAAAATAATATATCCAGTATAATCCTACAAGATATAGCATTTATTTTAAATATTCATAAAAAAATAGAGACAAAAGAATATAAGCATAAAATTTTGATATTAAATTACTAAAACAATATTATGGCAAAGATATTCTAATCTCTTAATATAATTTTTGTATATTTAAATTTTGAAAATGTCTGAATCGATATATTCTGATCTTTCGTCCATTAAATGTCCAAAATGTCATGGTAACAGCAATATAGATGTTTTAGGAAAACATGTTTTTCCAGGTAGTAATATACCACCATTATATGATTTTGTATGTCTCAAATGTGATGAAATATTCACTCCACGTGTTTCTTCCTCTTTTAAAGAAGAATGAGCCATAATAATGAGTTTCAAATTCAATAGATCCTACTTTTTCTAACACATATCTAATCATATGAAGAAAAAACGTAATAGATCTGTTGCATACTTAGAAATAATCTACATTTCATAATGGGATTCTTTGATCCTCAAATTTAAAATTTCATGAGGTCGTGTAGACATATCATTGGCCAAAGCATGATAACATCTATCTCGAATACTGGAACAGTACTTTAAGAACAATCCATGTTCTCTTGGTTCCCATAAATCTGATGGGGAATAAGGAGTTTTCTCTTTTCTTGGCAGTTGCTTTATGCCTTTCATACATGAAGGCGTATCTCTTTTGATATGATCATGTTCTTCTGGATTGTATAACCACCTAAAGAATTTGTTCAGATTATCTGTATGCCGTTATGTGATCCAATCCATCTTTGAGAAGGATCCTTGATTAACAGGTTTTCTGAGGTTATTTAAATATTCAAGAATATCTTGCTTGGCCATCTGTTTAAATGATTTTGCATTATCATAAAAATTGGATAGCCAAACAAGCACTTTGATTCTACCTTCTTTATAGAGTTCTTTATGTTTATTTCGGTTTCTTCAGCAATGATATAATTACAAATTATCTTTGTATTTACAAGATTTTGTGTAGCAAGTTGACTTAAGATTTTGTTAAAGTATGGTTTTGTACAGCTTTTAGTGATGGAATCTATTGTACGAATTACAGGGGTTTCAATTTCTTTGTCATTATTTTCCTTCCTTGCAATATTGCTGTCACTATGTATCAATGCAGATGGAAAAACTTTGCTCGTATCGTTTTTAACCCTATTGTATAAATTCCCAAGATAAGCGAGGAGAGTGGGATTCGAATACAACCTTTATACTCGCAGATTCATCTATAAAATATTATATGTTACTATAATGACTCTTCATTTAACAAAGAAACATAGATAAAAATTTAATTGCTCATTACTATCTGAGTAAATCTATATATTCCATATCTTTTTAGATTTACCATTTTAACCAACTGTTATAATGGCGTTGTTTACTTAAATTATTACTTGGTTATGAGGATAAATAAATGGCCTGCGTTATTTTTTAATAAGGTCCAATTTACATTTGTTCTTTTTACAAGGAAAATGATTGTAAAAGATTCTATTATATTATTTATGGTTTGCATAGTCCTTTCAACCATGTTTTTTAAAAGAATATCTTTATAAAATTGGTGGATAATGTCTCCTAAGGCCCCGAGGGTCCGGAATCGTCAGAAATAATTTATCAATATTTAATTCAATTAGATTTAGAAGCCATATATTTTGGTAAAATTAATTCATTACCGGAGCACGGATGTTCTGGACTCGAATTACTTAATTTCAATAAAGAAAATAATCTGTTAATTAAAATTTTCTTATTCAAACATTCAAATAAACTTGAGTTTAAGGCTTGGCAAGCAAATTGATTGATTTTACTATGTGGATGAAAATCAAAATGCATTTCAGTTATTTATTTTTGAAGGATAAGTAATCCTTCCATCTTCCACACATGAAAAAGATGTAATATTATGAAGAGATTTGTGAGAAATATCTATGATATCATACACTTCAATATTTAAAACAGCCACAAGATAGTCACTTACTAGCCTTCTATGACATCTCCATGGTAGTGCTTCAGCACACATAATTGCAATGCGTTTTTTGTCATAGTATTTCATTTTGTCTTGTTCCTTAATTAAAAGTAGTTCATCAATACCCTCTTTGAATTGCTGAGTGCACATATAATCTGCATAGGCTCTGAAGCTTTTGTTTTTCCACGCATAATTGTTATATGTTTTTTTCATGTTCTCTGATACAGCATTATCATCATTTCTTATTTGTTGCCGCCTTCCTCCCAGTTTTTCAATGTGCAAGTATTTTATATTGTGATTGGCGAGTTCTTTTTCCATTATTTTTTTATTAAATTGAGGCCACAATCTTGAACCGGGAAAACGTCTTATATCTGCAAGAAAAGAAATATCATAATACTTTATGATAGAGAGAAACTCGTTCCATGAACGATTGGAATGTCCAATAGTAAAAATCATATAAATTCCTTCAGAATAGATATGCCGAATGTATTGAAAGTTATTTCTCTTCTAATATAGCTTGTTTGGTGTATAATAAAATTATTATTTTATAGTCTGTAAAAATGCTTTTTAAGTAGGTATGTAATTTTAGTATCCTTGTGGCGAACAATATCTTCCCAACAGATCTTCAAAAAGAAAAAGATGAATATGTAATATTAGATGTTCGAGAAAGTAGTGAATTGGAAGAAGGAATGATAGATGGTGCAATCACAATTCCTCTTGGTTTGTTAATAAAAAAAGTTAGACATGGAGATCTGAATGAATATAAAGATAAAAAAATTGTTACTTTTTGCAGTGGTGGATATAGAGGTAACATTGCAGCTGATGAATTAAATAAACAAGGATTTAATGCTATAAATTTAGAAGGCGGATATAACGCTTGGAAAGCAAGCAAACAATCAAAAAAATAAATAAAATTGCAGTAATGTAAAATTATAAATATTAAAAATATATGAAAAGTGGTACAAGAAATCTAGGATAAAACCTATAGATCAGATAACTCATTTTTTTGAGATATGTCCAGCAATTTTTCTATACATAGTTTTAACCATCTAAAAACAGACAGCAGCAACAGTCATAGCGGTATTATTATAAAACAAAGATGTTAGATCTGGCTGCAGGTCATTGAAGGGACACAATATTTTTTGTATCTCCTGGAATCACAGTAGAAGCACTTGATTATTCTATTGAAACTGCAATATACTAAATAAAATATCAAATGAAAAAAATCTACCAATAAAGTCACAGCGTTTTGATATTAGAAACAAACCCCTTCCATTTTCAGATGCCTATTTTGATGTAGTGTATTCTCACATGTTTTTTAACATGTACTCTTCAGAAGAAGAGATTCATTTTATATTATCGGAAATACGAAGAGTATTAAAACCATCCGGATGGAACTTTTTTCTGTTCAAAATCAACATGATAAATTCTATGGTAAAGGACAAGAAGTAGATAAAGGAATTTATAATATTAATGGATTTCATATACGATTCTTTACAGAAAAAGAGATGCGAGATTTAGCATCATCAGAAAGTTTTGAAATAATGCAAATAAAAGAAGAATCCGAAAAACCTGTCAATCTCTTTCTAGTAACAACAAGAAAACTTAAAGTTTTTCTTTTGAATTTAAATTATTTTTGATCCAATAGGTGTTGGGATGTAGATATGTCATGAATGAGTAGGCATACATGCTTGGTATACAAGTATACATTTTATATATTAATATCACTAACTGGATAGGTGTAGCATAACTAGTAATTGCTAATTGTACTGCTTCCACACATAGTTGACATTTTAGCTTCCTAACATAGTTGACACTCTAGTCTTAGAGTGTAATAATAATGGATATAATTGAAAATAGGTATAAAATGATAATTGAATCAGAACGTTCAGGTAAGACTATATCTGATGCTTGTACTGCATATGCTGTTTCAAGACAAACATGGTACAAATGGAAGAGACGCTATAATGTATATGGGATAGATGGATTAAAAAACCAATCAAGAAAGCCACATAATATTAAAAATGTAAAGGTAACCAAAGATATAGAAAAGATTATTCTCGAGCTGAGACTAAACAACAGATTTGGTCCAATGAGAATAAGGTTCAGATTAAAGAGAAAGTATGGAATCAGCTTGGGTACAAAAACCATTTACAATATTCTAAAGAGACACAATCTCAATGTACTATCTGTTAAAATAAAAAGAAAATACAAGATTTGAAATGAAACATCCGAATGAGTTGGTTCAAATGGATACCAAAGGACCTTTTTATCTAAAAGGCTCACGAAGCAAAAATTATTTTATTCATGTTATATAGATGATTGCCCCTCAAGAAAAGTAGTTAGCAAATGGTGCAGCAGAAGAACTAGTGAAGAATCACTGTCGGTTCTCAACGAATGGATTGAACTCTACGGTAAACCTATGAAAGTGATGCACACGATGGTTGTGGTAGAGAATTTACATCGAATAAATTCAAACATTATCTTTTTCTCAATGGAATAAAGGACAAGCAGATTCCTAAAGGTTATCCACAAGAACAGGGGAAAGTAGAAGCGTATAACAAAATAGTCATAACTGAATTTCTACAAGTAGAAGAGTTAATTGATATGAAAGAGGGAATAGAGAAATACGAACTATTTGTCAAATCGTATAACTATGAAAGAGAACACGGTGGAATAAACGGAATGACGCCATCAGAGAAGTTCATGAAATCTTTAAAACAACCGATATTGATAATGTAGAACAAGACAAAATGTGTCAGCCATGTTGGTACATTGTTTTGTCAACCATGTGTGGAAGTACAACAGCTAATTATATGATTATTGACGATGGCAATTTTAGCAAGTAATAATTACATTGCAAGAGGTATAATAAAATATAGACATACGAGAGAGCAAATCAGATGGGTTTAACATATCTACATTATAAAAAGTATCAATCAAAATTAAAAATCAAAAATCAACGAGAATAAAATATTTAATATCACTATCACTATCTTCATCATTCATAATTTACTATTTCTTTGCAATGTCTAACTATTTCTTGTTTTCCAATTTTTATTTAGGTATCTTTAATTATCGATTTGATATAAATCATGTCATTTCAGTCAATTATGAATCATGCGATAGAGAACATTATCTGCTCTTTATCTATAATCTGATAGAATGCGATCTTTATTTGATATGAAAGTACATTTGAATTTAATTTGGAAAAAATAACAAATTATTATGCTCTATTTTACAATCAATAATAAGTATAAAGGATATATTTATTGGGTACGTAGAGCTTTTATTGGAAGTAATCTAGATGCTTTTATAGCAGGCATTACTCCTGCAAATGTACTTAGACCTACAGAAATTATCCACACTCTGATCATTCCTCCAGGAAGATAAATAGGGATGGTATGATTGCCCCTATGGCCTCCATTACCTCCATTACTGGATCCATGAGAGCCTGCACCGCTGAAATGAACAGATGGAGTAGCACTTGTGCTCATCATATTACTCAAAACATATCCAAATCCAACTCCTGTTACCAATCCTATTGTTGCTCCAAAAATCCCAATCAACAGAGCTTCAAACAAAAATAGATCTAAAATATTTTTATTTTGAGCACCTATTGCCTTTAGAGTACCAATCTCACGAGTTCTTTCAATAACTGATGTATACAGAGTAGTAATAACTCCTACTGCACCTACTATCAAAGCAACTACTCCGATACTTGTAAGGAAAGCACTAAATCCGGTTGTGAATGCCTTTATTGTTTCCAAAATGTTTTTCACAGTGTTAAATCCAACATTATTACCATAAAGTGCATATATTTCATTAACCGCTGTATCCACTAGATCGGTAGATTTTGCAACAACATATAAAGAATCGTAATCGCCTGACTTTTGTAATAATTGATTTCCAGACACCAAGGGGATATATATATCATTATCTATACTTGTACTACCTGTTTCATCCATTATGGCAGTAACTACAAAATTTTTTGATTGGGTTAGAGGCCGTCCAGTAGTCGGATCATTATAATTATATGTAAGCGTTACACTTTTGCCCAAAGGTAAAAAGGGATATGGATCCCCTGATGGATTTGCCACATCCATACCAACAACCAATGAATTGGGATTATTTGAAACAACAGAACCAGATTGAAAGGTCACTGTTGGAGCAATAACTTGAATTTTCTTCAAATCCATTGCTCTTAGTGATTCTGTCCTTGTCTCTGACGGAGTTTTAGCTATTACCGATGCTAAAAAGTGTGGAATAACATCTCTAACTGCAGGAAGTGATGCAATAGTTTTTGCCACTGTAGCACTTACCACAATTTTTGGAGGAGTTGGTGTTAAAGTACCTGGCTCCAGAAGCATCCAGTTTTGAATTATGTACGAAAATTATAGTAGGAGCTAAACTACTAAATTGTTTTGTAAAGGATACGGTAAATCCTGCTCCAATCCCCCCAACTGCAACTAAGAGGGCACTCCCAACCATTACCATTAAAATCGTAAGAATTGATCGAACCTTTCTATCCCATATAGATTCTATTGATAAAATGAAAATTTCTTTGATATTCAATTTACTTTTTGTTCTATCTTTATCTTTTGATCCTTGTCCTTATAGGATTTTCTTTTCTATAAATAGCGAATTAATTACATTTTATTTGAATCAATCGACAAAAAGAAAATAAAAGCAATTAATTACATTAAAATTATAAATTAATTCAACTTCACCAATACACTAAAATTAATTCGTTATTTGCATATAATGGATTAAGATATATAAAGTAAATATAATTGATTATTCAGCTCTGTTAATTTAAGATATAATTTCTTTATTATGTTGATAAACAAACAACTTTAGCCATTGCTTTATATGATTTAATTTGCACTTGTTCTTTTTACAAGGAAAGTAGTCATCAAAGTTCTCCGTTCTATCCTTTATGCTGCATTGTTCTTTCTATCAGGCTTTTTTCAAAAGAGGAGTGAATATGATGTTTTAGTTTCAAGAAGCAAATGCTTGGGGATACCATGTACCAACGTCTGATGATGAAACAGAATGTAATCCATACTTGTTTACAGCATGAGATAGAAATCGTTTGGCAATAGATATATTCCGCTTTTTTGATATATCAATTGCAATGATTTTTTTATTTGTTGGTTCAATAATTATCCAAAGCCATATTAGTTCAGAACCTGCTTTTATTACAGTTTCATCAATAAAGTATTGATGAATTTTATTATTCTTGAGATATTTCCAAGGCCTGTACTTTTGAAGCCAGTTCCAGATAGAACCATGACTTATTTTGACTAAAAGTAAAAATGATAATGCTTTAGCAGTATTTCTAAATGATAAACCTAAAAAGTACAAAATGTAATACATAACCAATAATCTGTAAAGATGTTCTTTTTCTAGTGGTCATGCAATATATAGTCATTCTAAAGCTATAGGTTTTTCCTTAAGTTAACAGAGCCGTTTTTGTTTATCTTCAGCTAATTTATTACTCATTGGAGTATTGTCAAAAGTCTTGTTATTTTCAATACCTTTCCAAAAACTGTTAAAAGTGTTAGAACTGTTAGTTGCATTTTTTTCATATGATCTATCGTTTTAGATACAGAATAGTTGTTCTCCAAATTTCGAGATTTTTACTTTAGAATTTAATTTGCAAATTTCTTATTCTCATTTTTACAATATATAATTCAAATATCTGTATTCAATATCAAAAACTTACTAGAGAATCTTAGAAAAAAGGGACTTTATAACTATATATCATTTGACTCTATGCATATGATTGCAGATTAAAACTAGGATTAGTATTCTTGAAAATTTTACTGGACAAAATATAATGTGATATCAATGGTTATAGGAATATGTAATTTATCGGGCTTTATTCATTCACATTGTCTATTATGCATTACATGATTAAACAATTGTAACTAATGGATAAATTGAAGAGTAAATTTAATTATATATAATAAAGATAAAATAAGACTTGGCAAGTGATTACAAAATTATATTGATAAAAATTTAGTACATAGGATTGATATTTGTTAACAATCATGGATTATTTCTGATGACTTTTTCCGATTAAATAACTACCAAAACCAATCAACCATATTACTCCAGGGAATATAACTTGATTTACAAGTTGCTCCAAGGTCACTTATTGTATTTAGAGGTGTACTATATCCAGGGTAAAGAGCTTCAGATATTATCATACCTATTATAAATTGGGCACCCGCTACAAAGAACAGAGTCCCACCTAACTCAAGTAGATTTTTCATTAATATAGTGTCATTATTGTTAACAATAGATAAAGAGATTTTAGAAAATACTATTTAGTTGATATATTATTTGTAATAATAAAAACGATTATAGTGAAAATTCAATTGTTATTGCATTACAATTACTGTTTTACCAGATTCTCCAAATGTAACAAATCAAATTAAAAATAATAAAGGAGCAAAAAATTTTTTCCATATCATCATCATTAACTATTATGCTCCTTTATTATCGTGAGTATATTTTTCAGATGACATTCCATTAGATCCAGTAAATACCTTATGCGAAAGTTGGTTATTTTCCCTTGGTTTATTTATTTGTATATGGGGGTTTGTACCATAGACGTTATTAGGTTAGCCTAATAAAAATATAAAGATGACTGCAATTTTCCAAGATTAGAATAATATATCGCGTAAATAATACCTACAGACATGCTCTGTTGCATAACTAGTTTTCCTTAAATTATTTCCATCCATTTTATGCAACTCTTCTAAACAGATTGTACAACGATACCTTCATCGTCATCTCTTTTATCATGTTTTGAAACTTGGTTGCAGATGTATATTCACCAAACATCCGCTTTATAGATGAAAATGCTGTTTCAACCATCCATCGTTGTCCATACTTTCTTTTCTTTTTCCATTTATGATAATCCTTTATTTGAAGTTCAACTTCTCTATTCCTTACATTGCTATTCTTGGATGAAACGATAGAGTTTCTTTTTACTTTGATGACAGGTCGAATCCTTTTCTTCTCCTTCAAGTATTTGAAATTTTCATTGCTATCGTAGGCTCCTGCATCACCAATGAAAGATTTGATCTTGACATTGCGGTTATTATTCAGCACGCCTTCCACCAAATTCTTCATAACCTTTCCATCATGTACCTTTTCATCTGTGACTTTCAGTGCAAGAATTTCTTTGGTCTTGATATTTACTGCAACATGTATCTTTAGATAGCCTTTCTTGTTTTTTACATCCCACTTATCTTGCATCCACCGAGACCTCTGTTTGTAATCTTGATTCCGGTACTGTCCCCGCTGCTACGATGATAACGACATCATCATCATCATCATCATCATCAATACTGTTATTGATGTCAATGTCCAGTTTGTTTATTCTTCTACATATCTGTGAATAACATGGATGATCTGGAAGATTCTTTCCTACAGTTGCCTTTATGATTCCTTCTGTTTGTCTATATGGAAGGTGAAAGTATACTTTGATGTGACCAACTATGAGAACAAAAGAATCTGGAAATTTGTACTTTTTGCCATTCTTATTTTCATTCATCCTTGCAAGATCAACATCCCAGTTATCCAGAAAATCATTGGAAAAAAGTATCTCTCCTCGTCTTACAAGAGACTGGTTATAAGAAGGCCAGTGGATCACAAATGATTAATTGGTTGGATCCTAGCTAAATAGGTTTGGTTATGCAACAAAGCATACAGACATACATCTTATTTTATTACAAAAGTTAATAATAACAATAAATGAAACAGCAAAACGGCACGATTAAGCAAAGAAAACAAGATGTAAAATAAATTGATATACATACTAATAGATTATTAGATTCATCAAAACTAAGCAGTAGAAGGAAAAGCGCAGTATATTAAGCTGAATAATAAGGCGACAGAATACTATTTTTTGTGGTAATAATGGCATATCAGGCCGATAATCCTTCAATTTTATTATATCAATTATAACATATGATCCATGTCAGGGTTGTAAGGGTTGTCATAGATTTTGTACTGTTATTTTTTAGATATTATCGTCTGTCTAGTTCAACGTTCTATACATAGCCATTTACAAAAAGCGCCCGCATAAAAATAACAGTATAGATAACCATTACATTCTGCAACTTTGACATATTGATTTTTTTGGTATTCAACAACAAGATTCAAATTAAAAAATTACTATATTATAGTTAATTCAGATTAATTAAATTATATATAATGCTATTTAAAAAATTTAGACATATATAATAATTATTATGAATTTAAAAAGGAGATGTAAAATACCCTATAACGTATGTTTCCCATTAAAAGGGATCACATCATATAAAGTTCATCAACAAATACTTCGACTAATAAAATCAATTATAATAGAATTACATCAAAAAATGAAAAATAAACTATCAACATCCATATCAAAAAATCTCGATAATCTAAAACAAATATCTGTAACAAAAAGGTCTTTATGTCTAAGTTCAATGTCAATAATTAAATTGATTTTCTTGTTAATGGTCACTCGTCTATAAAAAATTAAAGATAAAGATTAAGATCCTAATGTAAAGTTGTATGTATTTATCTATGAGGTCTTTCTGTTTTATATAATAATATTTCAGTAATCTATGTCATTGTAATTTTCTGTTTTGGTTTCCCGGTTGTCAATTACTTGATCTAGTTGTCTGATTCTCTCTTTCTGACCCTTTTATATATTCATTGTACATTTCAACCCTTTTTTGGAGGGACTTTAATTCCTGGTGATTTTCCAATAGTTTGTTTACATCTTCCCTACCTAACCATTCCTTTTTTATTCTGTTATAAAGATAAAAGAACAAGGTGATATCGTTACCAAGATCATTATACATGGTAACCAGGCCGCCCATATTTAATAACCTCAAAAAATCTTCATAGAAATCTAGGACGGCATCTGTTTTTATGTCTAATTCTATTGCAACATCTTCAAGGGGCGCATCATCCTTAAACATTTGAAAGGCTCTAGCATATGGTGATAAAGATTTGAAACGTTTTTGTTTTTCGGATTCTTGTTCCTTTTCTATTAGATCTGAATCATCGCCTTCTGTTGCTTTGTGAATAATCCTGCCAATATCCTTTAATGATATATGAACCTGCTTTGCAATGTCCCTAGAGGTCTTACCCTCTTGAGCTAGATTGATAACTAACCGCTCTTTTTGTTTTTTAGAAAGTAGCAAATTATACATTTATTTATATTGTAAAGTCCTAATAAAGGCCTGATTCTCTGCAATATCTGATTTTTTACGTCTGTTATTTACGATGGACAGACGTGTTTACTTTATAATAATATATAATAATATATTCGCGTTCAAATCTGACTATGAATATATTTTATTAACCTTTACTAAAATATTACATAAGTGTATGTGTATTAATATGAGTTTATAATTATGGTAATCCTATTAGTTAATATAAACATTTGACAGTTTGACGGTTCGGACTGTTGTTTTATAAAACAGCAAAAACCAAAGGACTGGTTCATTATCATCAAAGTCTTTAAAAACATAAACAACTGTTAATACTGCCTAACCGTCAAATACTTGACTTAGATGACACATTAACTATTAATTTTCTGTGCTTGCATAAAGGGAAAATTAACTTACATAGGATCGGATAAATAGACCTGAATTAAAAATTAAATGGCGGCGGCCTATTTTATCTTTTCATTTCTTTTAGTTCTGTATCCCAGTTGTTCATGATATCAAAGCCTAGCAAGATTTACCCTCTTCTAATAAATTTAGAAACAAGATTATTTAACAATATTTTTTCATTATCAAAATAATGTAGAGAAGTATAATTCAAAAATTATCTTGTTCTCAACAGAATAAAAGACAAGCAAATACTCGATGGTTTTCCGCAATAACAGTGCAAAGTAGAAACGTATAACAAAATAATCAAATCTAAATTTCTACAAGTAGTAGAATTGATTAATATGAAAGACAGAATTGAAAAATATGAATCATTTATCCATTCGTATAATCTATGAAATAGAACATGGATGAATAAATAGAATGACGTCATCAGAAAAGTTTATGAGATCTTTAAATCAACTGGTATTATTACACTAAGATAAGACAAAAGGTGTTATTCATGTGTACGTTGTTTTGCCAATCATGTATGGAATTACAACACTTAATATGAAAAATACAAATGCAACATGACCCAATTGTTATTAACAATATTTAAGAGAATATAGATTTCCAGTCTACTAATTTGGGCTTTTGAAATATATTAAAAATATTGTTTGTAATTATGTTTTTAATAATTGTCCTAGTTCAATTATCTATCTTACTCAAATAAACTTTTATTATGGTTAAATTATTTATACTCCTTTTTATTTTCTACAATAGCTTAATATTATGTGTTGCCACGGAGAACAGTTTGTCCTATGCTTGTAATATTTGACGTAGAGGGTGTACTATTGAATGCAGAGTATCTTCCTGTTTTAGCTAAATTAATGGGACCAGAAAAAGAACAAGAAATCTGGGATATTACTATAAAAGGTATTAGTGGGGAAATCAATTGGGAAGAAGGATTAAAGGAGAGAGTGCATGCCTTAAGAGGAATAGATTATAATCGAGCATATGAAATAGCTCAAAGTTTAGAAATTATGCCGGGTGCAAAACAACTTTGCTCGTTTTTAAAACAAAATGGTTGGAAAATGGTTGCCGTATCCGGAGGATTTACTATTATTACAGATCGTTTAATTAATGAATTAGGTTTAGATAAAATATTTTCTAACCAACTTGTTTTTGAAGGTAATAAACTTCAAGATGTTGTAATCTCTGTAACTTCAGACAAATCTCTTTCTGTTAAATCATATATAGAAGAAAATGGCATCAAAAAAGAGGATATATTAGTAGTTGTGGATGGGGCTAATGATTTAAAACTTTTTAATTTGTCCTCTTTTACTGTAGGATTTTGCCCTGTTGACGTAGTAAGAAAGAAAGCAGATGTTATCATAGAGCGAAAGAACTTGGCAGATCTAATTCCTATAATAATGGAGAAATTTGGAGACAAGCTAAATTCATTATATACATAGTAGTAGAGGATGTGTTATTTTTTTAGCTATATATCTATTATACCATTAAAAATACAAAAAAATGTTTCACCAAATGATAATATATCTGATTTAATTATCGAATCCTTAAATTTACATCACATTGAATTATGTGATAAAGATATAATTATAATTGCTCAAAAAATTATATCAAAATCTGAATCTCGGATATTCAATTTAAAGGACATTGTTCCATCTGAAAGGGCGTTAAAAATAATGTCAATTCATGAAAAAGATCCTCGTTTGATAGAATTAATTCTGAGGGAGTCTTCTAACATTATACGAATAACTCCTAAAGTTATGATAGTAGAAACTTTGCATGGTTTTATATGCGCTAATGCAGGAATAGATCAAAGTAATGTATCAAGTAATTATGAATCTGTTTTATTGTTACCTAAAAATCCGGATCATTCTGCAGATAGAATTAGAAAAGATCTTTGTACAAAAATGAAAAAAAATGTTGCCATCGTCATTTCAGATACTTTTGGCAGACCGTTTAGAAATGGCCAAACAAATGTTGCCATTGGTGTTGCAGGTATTAAACCTATTAAAAGTTATATTGGATTAAATGATTCATTTGGCAAAATATTAAAAGTGACTGAAATAGCTATAGTCGATGAATTGGCATCTGCGGGTGAGCTTGTAATGGGGAAAACGTTGGATATTCCAATCGCCATTATAAGAGGTTATCAGTATGACGATTATGATCAAAATTTAGATCTTGATGTTTCAATAAAATCTCTTTTAAGAGATCCTTCACAGGACCTATTTAGGAATTAAATTTGAATCAGCTAATTGCAAAATAATTTATTTCAATGATTTTTGATTAATAAATTGGATATAGTTGATAATTTAATTCAAGGTAATAAAAGAGCTATATCTTATACAATATGATTATTAGATGATGAATGTTTACATTACATGACATTTTAAAAAAAATACATTCTAAAGCGAGTAACGCCATAACTATTGGATTTATAGGTCCTGGGGTGGTGGGGGGACAGGTAAAAGTTCATTGATCGGTAGTCTAATTCCATATTTTTATTAGAGTAATTATATATAGTTATATCTATATCTATATTTGAAAACATGAAATATTGATATGATTTTCATAATTTGTAATATATTTTATTTTTCTTGATGGTCAGAGGTGCTTTGTTGCATGCTCATTTTTTTTATATGGCGTTTTATCATAGAAGAGAAAGAAGAAATAGTCAAAATTATGGTTATTGTAGTAAAAGAATCTTCATTTTAGCGGATTTTTGTATCACGAATCCTTATCTCAAACTAATGATGTAACAGACCGCAGAACGATTCGTTGCGTGCGCAACTTTGTACTATCTTATTTCTATTTACGGCTGAATGTCGCAAGCAACTCATCCGCGGCTGCGCTCGACGTGGTAGTTCCGTCCTCCACAGCCCGTTCTAGGCGTGGGAGGATGGCGGCAACGTCGGGGTTCTTGCGAAAAGCATCCTCGAGGCGCTCTCGGATCAGCGCCCACATCCACGTGCGCTGTTGGGCCGCACGCAACGCGGCGAGCTCACCAGTCGACGCAAGCAGCTGCCGGTGCTCGTTGATTACGCTCCACAGCTCGTCGATGCCCCGACCTGTAAGGCCTGACGCCGCGAGGGCACGCGGCTGCCAAATTGCGCGCTTGCGTGGAAGGTAGCGTAGCGCAGCTCTCAGATCAGCTAACGCGGCCTTCGCGCGGTGCTCGCCATCACCATCGGCCTTGTTGACGACGAGCGTGTCCGCGAGCTCGAATACACCCTTCTTGATCCCTTGCAGCTCGTCGCCCGAACCGGGCAGTACCAGCACAAGAAAGAAGTCGACCATGTCGGCGACGGCTGTCTCGCCTTGTCCCACGCCGACGGTCTCGACGAGGACGATATCATATCCGGCCGCCTCACAGAGTAGCATCGTCTCGCGTGTGCGTCGCGCCACGCCACCGGGCGACAATCCGCTCGGCGATGGGCGTACAAAAGCACGCGGATCGGTCGCGAGCCGCTGCATGCGCGTCTTGTCGCCAAGAATTGACCCACCTGAGATCTGGCTCGTCGGATCGATCGCGAGCACCGCGACTCGATGACCGTCATCAAGCAGACGCATGCCGAGATTATCGATGAACGTGCTCTTGCCGACACCCGGTACGCCCGTGATGCCGATGCGATGCGCGCTACCAGTACGCGGCAAGATCCGCTTCAGGAGGTTGCGGGCGAGCTGTCGATCCTCCTCGGCACGACTCTCAACGAGCGTGACCGCGCGCGCGAGCGTCCCGAGATCGCCATCGATAACGCCGCGCTCATATGCTTCGACCGAAAGACGAGGCGCGTGAAACGTCATAGCAGTGGCTCGAGACGGTCGAGCAGCCTCACCGCGGCGTCGGCGATCACAGTGCCAGGTCCAAAGATCTCAACGGCGCCGGCCTCGCGCACCGCCTGATAATCGTCAGGCGGGATCACGCCGCCGACGACGACGAGTATGTCGGGGCGACCAAGCGCTTTAAGCGCGGCGCGCAGCGCAGGTACGAGCGTCAGATGGCCCGCGGCGAGCGAGCTCACACCGATCATATGTACGTCGTTCTCGACGGCGGCGCGAGCGGTTTCCTCCGGCGTCTGGAACAACGGACCTATGTCGACGTCGAAGCCGAGGTCCGCGAACGCCGATGCAATCACCTTTTGACCACGGTCGTGCCCGTCCTGACCCATCTTTGAGATCAGAATACGCGGCCGGCGCCCCTTGTGATCGAGAAACGTCTGCGTGCGAGCACGCACGCGCGCAATTGCTTCGGACGACTCTCCTACCTCTCCACTGTACACACCGGAGATAGATTGGATGTTGGCGCTATGGCGGCCCCATACTTTCTCAAGCGCCCATGAGATTTCGCCAACCGAGGCCCTCGATCGGGCAGCGTCGATCGCGAGGGCAAGCAGGTTGCCCGTGCCTGTCTTGGCACACTCGGTTAGCGCTTCGAGCGCACGTGTCGTCGCTTCGTTGTCGCGTTCGGCCCGCAGCTTCTTGAGGCGCTCAATCTGCGTCTTGCGTACGGCCGCATTGTCAACCTTGAGCACAGGGATCAATTCTTCGTGCGCAGGTTGATAGCAGTTCACACCAATTATCTTCTGACGGCCGCTGTCGATGCGAGCTTGCGTTCGGGCCGCCGCTTCCTCGATGCGCAGCTTCGGGATGCCAGCCTCGATTGCCTTCACCATACCGCCAAGCTGCTCGATCTCGGCTATGTGATCACGCGCGCGCCGCGCGAGCTGGTCAGTCAACCACTCAATGTAATAGCTGCCGCCCCACGGATCGACCGGCCGCGTCGTGTTCGACTCGAGCTGCAGCTGGAGTTGGGTGTTGCGCGCGATACGCGCCGAGAAGTCCGTCGGCAGCGCGAGTGCTTCGTCAAGCGAGTTTGTGTGCAGGCTTTGCGTGTGTCCCTGCGTCGCAGCCATCGCCTCGATGCAGGTGCGCACAACATTGTTGTAGACATCCTGAGCGGTTAGCGACCAGCCCGAAGTCTGGCAGTGTGTGCGCAGCGCGAGGCTCTTCGTGCTCTTTGGCGAGAACTTTGAGACGATCTCAGACCAGAGCAGGCGCGCGGCCCTAAGCTTGGCAACCTCCATGAAGAAGTTCATACCGATCGCAAAGAAGAATGACAGTCGAGGCGCGAACGCGTCGATGCTCATGCCGGCAGCGATACCGGTGCGGATGTATTCGAGCCCGTCGGCGAGCGTGTAGCCGAGCTCGAGGTCCGCCGTTGCACCTGCCTCCTGCATGTGATAGCCGGAGATCGAGATTGAGTTGAACTTCGGCATCCGCTGGGACGTGAACGCAAAGATGTCCGCAATTATCTTCATCGACGGTCCGGGCGGGTAGATGTATGTGTTCCTTACCATGTACTCTTTGAGGATGTCGTTCTGGATCGTGCCGGACAGTTTCTCAGGTGGCACGCCCTGCTCCTCTGCGGCGACGATATAAAGCGCGAGCACCGGCAGTACAGCACCATTCATCGTCATGGACACACTCATCTTGTCAAGCGGGATCCCATCGAACAGGATACGCATATCGAGGATCGAGTCGATCGCCACGCCGGCCATGCCGACGTCGCTAACGACACGCGGATGGTCACTGTCATAGCCTCGGTGGGTGGCAAGGTCAAAGGCGATCGACAGACCCATCTGTCCTGCAGCGAGGTTGCGACGGTAGAACGCATTCGAGTCTTCCGCTGTCGAGAAACCAGCATACTGGCGTACGGTCCACGGCTTCTGTACATACATAGTAGGATATGGGCCGCGCACAAACGGCGGGATGCCAGGCAATGAGTCAAGGTACGCAATGTCCTTGAGGTCTGAGGAGGTATAGACTGCGCGATGGGGGATGCCCTCAGGCGTGTCCCAACTGCTATCAAAATTGGAAGGCATGGTTTTTCGCGCAGTCGGCCCGTCTATCGCATCAAAATCGATATTTTCGAAATTGGGTAGTGTCATAACAACAGCTCCTCGAGTGTGACGATCGCATCGCAGCCAACAAATATGAACGTGTCGACGCCTGCTGTGCGAAGCTCGGATTCGAGCGCGCCTGGACGGCCTGCGAGAACGACCTTGTCTACGCCGGCTACCTTCAGCGCGCGTGCTGCGCCAGCGGCTTCTGCCATGTAGCGCTCGTCGCTGCCACAGATGACGGCGACGTCCGCGCGTTCCGGAAAAGTCACCTCGCGCGTGCGAATACCGACGGTACCAAACAGACCTGCTGAATAGCTGATGCGCGCGCGATGCTCGGCAGGTGGCCCGAGGGCGAACAGGATCACGTCGCGCGACACGGGTTCGATGCGATCGCGCAGCGCCTCGAATATCTCAGCATCGCGATGTTCAACAAGCGCCGGTGCGGCAGGCAATGGTGCGTCCGGAGTCGGAGCCGCCGATGGTAGCTTTTCGCCGACATGTGCAAACTCTGAGACGCCTAGTACAGGTTCCTTGCGCTTTGCAAGATCGGTCGCTCGCTTGGTCCATGCCGTATCAAGCCGCGTGCGCAGCGCGCCAGAGCCAATGAGCGCGGTGATACCACCTTCCTTCTCGATCGCAGTGAAGCGCTTCCACGCCTCGCGGGCGAGTGAATCGGTGCGCGCCTCGATATAGAAGCTGCCTCCTGCAGCATCGACGACGCGGCCAAGGTGACTCTCTTCGCGCAATATGAGCACCGTGTTGCGGGCAACGCGGCGTCCGAGCGCAGACGCAGTAGCGAGCTGGTCGTCGAACGGACGCGGTGTCACGATCTGTGCGCCACCGATGATCGCGGCGAACATCTCTGTCGTGACGCGCAGTATGTTGACCCAAGGGTCGCGCTGTGTCTGCGTGCGTGCAGACGCGACTGCGTGGATCGGCGGCGGTGGCTCGTTGGGGGCGCCGGACGCGGCGAGCACCTTGTGCCAAAGCACACGGACCGCGCGCAGCTTGCACAGTTCCCCAAACGTGTCACGACCGACTGGCAGTTGCAGCCACAGCGCGTGTGCGGCATCGGTGATCGTCAAGCCGCCCGCAACGAGCGCGCGCAGATAAGCGACGCCGGCCGAAAGGCCAAGCGCGAGCTCGTCGGCAGCATCGGCACCCGCGCCGTGAAACATCGTCGTTGACACGCACAGCGGCCGCGTGTTCGGCAGATGCTCGCGTGCATTACAGACGAAAGTCGAAAGATGAGATAACTGCGCTACGAGATTGTCGGCCGGCGTAACGCCCTGAGTGACGGCCGTAATCGGATCAATGCCGATCCAGATTCGCGCATCGACGACGCGGCGTGCGAGCCACTCTATCGCCTGCGACGGGATGCTCTTCGCTATGTCTATGATGAGATCAGCGTGAGCGGCTGCTGCGGCCTCGAGCGCGCCGTCATTGCCCACATCGATCCATAGTGCAGTCGCCCCTCCATCGATCTCCTCGGCGGCGATCGCGCGATCACCGTTTACACGTATGCACAGACCAATCGCCGCGATTTGTGTGTTGACGCCTCGCACGTACGGGGCTTCGCCTGGCATTGGCGGCTCGGACAGACGCTCGGTGTAGAGCGGCTGTATCGCTATGTCCTCAGGTGTGCGGTACACCAACTTATCGAACGATGCTCCAGCGAGCTCCTTGTCGATGAGAGCGCGCCATGCTGCAAGATCGGACACGGACGCCTCACCTGTTGAGGCGGAACTGACCGCCAACTTCGTAATGCGTGTGAGACAGATGATCGAGATTATAGACTTTCCATGCTTCCATCAGTGCGGTAAACATATTCTCGCCGTCGAACGCTGCACGGTGCACATCGTTGGGCGCTACCTGGATAGTTTTCTCGTTGCGCGTCCAGAACGCGTCGCACGATGAGATTATGTATTTCTTCTTGTCCTTTATCAAGCGAATCACCTCAGAGGTGTCTGCACCGCCAGACTGTCCTTTGAATTGAGGAACGTACTGACACCGATTATTAGCAGCGTTCCATCGTGTTTGAGTATCTCGTAGTACGGTGACTCTTCTCGGATCTTCGATCACTATTGCATGCACTCCGTCGAACCGAGCACGGCCCCCTTCACAAATTTGACCAATTTAACAAAAGAAATCTTTTTTGATTCCTCGATTATCCTTTGTTGGTATTTGCAATTAACATTTAATAAAATATAATTTTCAGTCATTTAAAATTCTCCTAATTCTTGTGATTTCAACATAACTATATACTTTCTTTAGGTTATTTCTAAATATTTCGTCATTATCCTTTATTTTTCAATATTCAAATAGTGCGCTCTACAACTATCCTTTTTTTAGTGCTTTTTGTTAGGTTTTATTTTTCTTCTTCTTCTTCTTCTTTTGAATCTCTCTTTCTATTCTCTCTTGTGATTAGCATATTTTTGTTATTTCTTTATTGTAAATTTTATCAAACTCTTATTGTAATATCATAAAATGGTTTGAAAATATTTGTTTTCTAGATATCACATCATACGAAAGAAACGAAAGGACAGGCTGTTGATGTATTAATAACTATAAGGCTTTTTAAGAGTAATTGTGAATAAGATCCCTTCATTCCTTGCCATGGTGTTTATTGTTTTATTATGTGACAATGTTTTGTCACACGCTCTGATGAAATATAGGATAAATAAAAAGTTATTTTTAAATTGTTAATAATGTATTATTAATTTAACAAAACAACGTTACCTTTGCTGAGTGACCTCTTTATATATTCTAATCTCCAAAGGTTTGGTCAATATTGGTTCTATCTTTGGTGAAACATCCTTCATGTGATCGGTGTTAAAGTGATTGTCCAGTGCCTCTTTGCTTGTCCAAATTTCATCAACCATTATTTGGTTAGAATTATCTAAAGAAATGCAAGGAACAAACGATATATTTCCTTCTTCTTTTCTTGTAGGTGCTACAATAGAAAGAACATGTTTAACCAATTCTTGTCCTTTGCCCTCTTTTGCTTCCATAAAAGCCAAGACCCTTATTGATTTTCCGTTTTTAATTTGCAGTTTTATATTGTCTAAGGGTTTAGAATTCATCTTTAATTTGTCTAATATTACATAATAAACATTGTGATAATTCATATTCTGTTTGATATAAAACATATTAGATTGCTATTTATCGGGTTAAGTATCTATTTATAACAATATTTTAATGATTTATGATTTAGTTATGCAAGAGTTTAATAACGTTACTGCTTATAATATATATGCTTCATTTATGGCGGAATAGAACTATCAATATTTCCTATTTTTTAATTGTTATCCTTGTATATGATAACAGATTATTTGTTTCTTTTTTTGAACTTAACCGTTATTAATAAATATTTTAGAATTTATTAATTGATAATAAGCACATATTTTCAACATCAGTCCCATGATTATAATCAAGTTTTTATTTTCTATAAAATGAAGATTACTTAAGTATTCTATATCTTTTTATGACGTATTTCAAGAATTATATTTTCAGAATATTAAACAGATAGATTATATATTTACAAAGACATAAAACATATAATCGAAAAATAAGTTTGATCAAAAAATAAAAGTATAAATTTATTTTTATCACTCTACCTACATATAATAATATGGGAAATTCCTTTGAGTTTTGTGCCTTTAGTATCCTTTAGATTATGAAATCTTAGGTAAAGAATATTTTTTATTGTCTGGTTCATCACTCTTTTCTTTACTCCATCTTTCTTCCTCTTGCAATAGTAATAATAGTTTTAATTTATGATCGTCGATCCTTATACCTTATATGATCAATGTTTTCAGGGACAATGCTTTCTAAGATGAAATCTAATATTATTTCAATATTAGAGTAATAGATAATTTTATTAATGTTACTGTATATAGTATATATGTGTCTAATATGTGACGTTGCACCAACCATTTTTTTTACTATTTTGTTGAATTGTAATATACAACAACATTTACTTTAGACCATCTATCGAGCATTAGATTTCAAAAAGATTAATTTCTTATAAAACTTGACTATAGTTAAAGAAACCGATCAAAGGAGTTTCAATGTCAACTTTGTATAGAACAAGGAATTAGGAGGATATTCTCAAAAATACCTTTTCACTTTGTTTCAAAAAGCTTTATTTCTTCAACATTATTACTTAATATGGAATTCAATAGTTTTCTTCCTTGTTCGGATTTTTTGTCTATTTTTAATCGAGCTTTTTTTCCGACAAGGTTGCTTAAAATTAGATCATCATTCAAATACACATTTACTTTTTTTCCAATTAAACCTTCTTCAACTATCAGGTAAATATTTGCTCCTGATTCTGTTATGTTGAATGGTACTTGATCTCCAATTGTTGAAATTTTTGCTTCCACATCAATCTTTATTCCTAATATCCTTTCAATTTCTGATATGGTGTTTCCTCCTTTACCTATTATTTTTGGAATCACTTCTTTGTTTACATAGATTTTAATTCTGTCACTTGAAATTATTTCAATTTCTGCTTGAGAATCAAACCTTTTAATTACTTCTTTTATTTTCGATTCTGCTAATTTATTGATTTTATTATCATCTTGTACTTTTTTCTGGACATTTTCTAATGGGATGATGATATTCTCTTCACCATAAGAGTAAATTTCATACTCTGTTTTTCCAGTAGAAAAATCTTTAATTTCTACTACGGGTCTAGCTAAATCTTGTTCTACCATGCCAAATGGAACCTTTACCGTTAAATTCAACTCAAATACTTTTTCAACTGTTCCTTTTTGAATAAAAATTACTGTATCTATAACATGTGGTATCATACCTAATTCAATTTTGCCAATAAATCTTTGGATTGCATCTAGAGCTTTACTTGCATGAATTACTCCTATCATTCCTATTCCTGTTAGTCTTAAATCCGAAAATAACTCAAAATCCTTAATTTTTCTAATTTCATCGAAGATCGTAAAATCTGGTCTAACAAGTAATAAAAGATCCGACACTCTTTCATATCCGTTTTTAAAAGAACCGTATTGGATAACGCTATCTGGAACTTGTAAATCACGGGGAGACTCGAGTGTTTTTACTAATTTGTTATTTAAAACATAATGATCAACAATGCTACTTGCAAATGTGCTTTTTCCTGAACCTGGAGGCCCTGCAATTAAGATCCCTTCGGCTTTATTGGATATCTTTTCTATTAATCTTTCGTCAATATCATATTCACTTAACTCAAGTTTCTTTAAAGGTCTAACTGCAGTTATCTCAATTTTATTTGAAATCGGAGGATTAGTAATTACTATTCTAAGATTTTTATACATCATTACCATACATCCTTCAAAGGATATTTCTATCGTTGAAATTTTTTTATTTTCTTTTCAGCTGTAATAGAAAATTAATAATATTGTTCAGAATCTGTTTATCCATTTTTTCGTCAGAGATTTTTTCAAGGGATATATTTCCAGGAGTACCTTTTTTGGCCATTGGTTCTATATTTTCTATAAGGTGAATACTCATAGTTTGGTCATCAAAGTAATTTTCAATATCGTACTTCTCTAAGTTATCTGATTTTTTATGTATATTTATGACACCTATAGCGTCTGCAACTAAATGTTGGATATAGTCTGCAGTAAATAATGTTGCATTTTCACTTTTAGCTATATCATTAATTATTGAATCTAATCTGCCATTTTTAGCTAATTTTATTTCTTCAAGAGTAGGTTTTTTTCCAACATAGGTAAAATTTATTTTATTTTTAGAGCAACTTTCTCTTATTTTTTTTAACTCTATTAGACCATCTATACCATGTATCTTTTGTTTACAAGCTTGTGATTGTAATTCATCTAATACTACAATGGGAATTAAAATTTCATGATTTTCATTTATTTCATTATTTTCAATCTTTTTGCTAATTTCTCCATCTATTATGATGCTAGTGTCTGCAACTATTTTAGTTATCAACTTTATCTGTTATCTGTTTATTATCAAAATTATTAAAAAAGGTTACTACACTAAAGATTTAAAAATTGCATAATTTTATTCTACTTATTACTATTATTCTTATGAATAAGTTATATTATTGAAATTGGATAGTATTATAATTTAATTGAGTAAATTAGAAATTAAAAATATCTCTAAAATGTTTTCTTTTAATGGTGAAAAAGGAAAAAAAAATAAAGTTTTAGCTATAAATAATGTCAATTTATTAATTGAAGAAGGTCAATTTGTTTGCTTTGTTGGTCCGTCAGGCTGCGGAAAATCTACCCTTTTAAACATAATTGCCGGTTTAGAGAAACCATCTAGTGGTGAACTAGTTTTAAATGGTAGGCCTGTTTATGAAACTGGTCCAGATAGAATTATGGTATTTCAAGAAAATGCCTTGTTTCCTTGGCTAAGTGTTATTGATAATGTTGAATTTGGGTTAAAAATGGTGGGTGTTGAAAAGGTAAAACGAGAAAAAATTGCCATGCATTATCTAGATATGATGGATTTGGGAAAATTTGCAAAGTCTTATATTTACCAATTATCTGGAGGTATGAAACAGCGGGTTGCCATAGCAAGGGCACTGTCCATGGATCCTGATGTTCTTTTGATGGATGAGCCGTTTGCAGCTTTGGATTCTCAGACTCGAGATTTGTTATTGGTAGAACTACAGTTAATTTGGGCTAAAACTAGAAAAACAATTATTTTTGTAACTCATAATATTTCTGAATCAATTTGTTTAGGAGACAAGGTAGTAATTTTTACTAAAAGACCTGCAGCAGTCAAAAAGGAAATAATCATAGATTATCGACGTCCACGTTTGTCCGAGGATACCAATTTATTTGAATATAATAGACTAGTATTGGACGAATTAAAAACTGAAATCATACAAACTAAAAAAAATTAAATATCTAAATTTCTTAATTGTTTTAATATTTTCACTCCCTCATTAAAATCATTAGGCGATGTAATTAAAATTTGATCGGTTATCTTTGCTGCTTCAATAATCAGATTTAGTACATTATCTTTATACGCTTCCCAATCCAATCCAATTATTTTACTGCCTGTGCATTTTTTTCTGAAGGTATCATGATACATGGAATTAATTTTATAGAATGAGGATCCAATAATTTATTTAAGATTCTTACTTCATCTAGCGAACCTATTGATTGAGTAACCATTCCGTAAGGTTTTGAATTAATTTTTTTTTCTAAAATCTTTGGATCAATGTTTTTGTTAGATATTGATAAATTGAGATTAATTAATTTGTTAAATCCTAATGAATTTAGAATTTTTAGAGTGCTAGTAGGAGCTGATGATATTGTTTTTGAATCTGCTTTGTTGTAAATAATAGATGAATCTCCTAAAATTAATAATAAATCGGTTATTTTCAAAAAAACAGCTTCAGTTACAGATTGTATTAAAGAATTAATATTTTTGTCTCTAGTTCTTATGCTGCAGCTTATAGAAATTGTTTTATTTAGAGGGATATTTTTAGTTAGAATATTAGCTGCATACAAGCTGGATATTCTCGGAATACCCAATACAGAATCCGTTATATGTATATCATTTACATAATTTGTTAAAATTTGTGAACGGTAGATAAACTTGTCAATTTCTTTTCTTAATGAATTTATATCAATACTAATATTTTGAATAATTTTAGGGGGATTTAATTCATAAATAATTTTCATATTTTGTTTATAAAACTGAAGTCTATTTACCTAAAAAAAAGTTTTTTTATTTATCAAATTTATTTATACAAGTAGTGATACCGCTTGACATTTGCAATTTACTTTATAATAATTTAAAATTAAAAACGTTAAAAGTTCAATATGCAAGCGACAATGATAATAATAATAATAATAGAATTTATTCCAGCATCTTAATAATTATTCATTTTTACAATGATGTTCCTTTTATATTATTGACAAAGCGCAGCAAGTTTTTAAGAAAACATGCCGGTGAAATATCTTTTCCAGGGGGTAAGTACTCCCAATCATTAGATAAAACATTTTTAGATACTGCAATAAGAGAGACTTTTGAGGAAATAGGTATATTGATAGATAGAGAACAAGTAATTGGATGCCTTGATCCAGTATTTACATATACAACTAAAATATTAATATATCCATATGTTGTAATTTGTGATAAAATTTCTGATACCCTTCAACCAAATTTTGAAGTAGAAGAAATTATTAATTTGCCTATTAGCAGATTAAAGGAGTGTATTTCAGTAGATGAATATCATTCAACCAAAAATTATAAAATGTTTAAGTTTGTGATTGATGATTATACTATTTGGGGTGCAACTGCACGAATTATAAAGAATTTACTAGATGTAATTGAAAAATAGTATATTTGTCATTTTTAAACTTGATTTAACATTTGTAAAAATTTGTTGTTAAATTCAAAAGTTGTTAGTTTTCCTCCAATGTCTTTAGTTTTTATATTGTTATTAAATATCATGTCTATTGTTTTTTCGATTTTCAGTGATTGGTCTATTAAATAGTTATCAGAATATTTGTCTCCCAGCCATTCAAACATTAATTTTAAAGCTAAAATAAATGCTGTAGGATTTGCGATATTTTTTCCTGCAATATCAAATGCAGCACCATGTACTGGCTCAAACATAGCGAAATTTTCACCTATGTTCGCAGCCGGTGCAAGTCCAATACTTCCAGTTACCTGAGCAGCTTCATCTGAAATAATGTCACCGAATAAATTGCTAGTCAAAATTATATCAAATCGATTAGGGTTTCTTATCAATTCCATTGTACATGCATCAACATACATTTCCTCTAAATTTATGTCTGAATACTTTTTTCCAATCTCCCTAGCCGTTTCAATAAAAAGTCTATCACTTTTTCTTAAAACATTTGATTTGTGAACTATTGTTATTTTTTTTCTGTCTCTTTTTTGAGCTGTTTTGAATGCATATTCTGAAATTTTTCTACATGCATTTCGGCTTGTTTTTCTCAAAGAAATTATCGTGTCATTATCAGAAAAAAATTCCCACCCTACATAAAGATCTTCTGTATTTTCTCTGACTGTTATCATATCTACTTCTTTGGAAATTGATTCTATGTTTGGATAATTCTTTGAAGGTCTTATGTTAGCAAACAAATTAAAATACCTTCTTAAAACTAATACTACATCTGCAGCAGATTCTCCCACAGGAGCTTTTAAGCAAGCTTGAGATTGTTTAATTTCATTAAAAGTTTCATCCGGTAGCGCAGTTTTATATTTAATTAGTGCATTATCTCCTGCCTCTACTTTTCTTATATCAAATTTTAAATGAGACGACTTATCGTGGATATTTTCTAATATTTTACTTATGCATTCTGATAACTCGACACCTATGCCATCTCCTGTAAGAAGTGAAATTTTGTACCGTGTCATTATAAGTATAATGAAAAGAAGGTATATTATTCAATTAGATCGGTTTTCATTGAGAATTAATTTTTGTAATAAACTCGTATTTATTGCATCAATCATTGATTGTACTGATGTCACTACTATATCCTCTCCTGATTTCCTAGATGATATTATATTACCGAATTTATCTTCAACTTTGATTGAAACTTCTGCACAAGCAGATGATCCTCCTGTTATAGAGTCCAATTTATACTCTCTTATCCTTATATTCTCTACCTCATCAGCTATTTTCTGAATAGCTTTTAATGCTGCATCTACTGGCCCGACTCCTGTTTCTGATGCGATAAAATCTTTGCCATGGATATTTAACTTTACAACTGCAGTAGGAATAATATGTAAACCAGTAACAATATGAAATTCATTTAGTTTGAATTTCTCATCAAATTTTTTATTTTTTATTACTTCTGATGTTATGGATAACAAATCTGAAGTTGTTATAGGTATTCCAGAATCTGCAATTGTTTTTTGTTTATTTACTATTTGTTTTAATTGATCTTCTGTTGTATCAATCCCAAATTCTTCTAATATAGCTTTAATTCCATGAGCCCCTGCATGTTTTCCTGCTTGTAACCATCTCTTTCTACCAACCAATTGTGGACTTATCGGTTCATAAGTAAGTGGATTATTTAATATACCATGGGTATGAATTCCAGATTCATGACCAAAGGCATTTTCTCCTATGATCGCTTTATTGGGTTGTACGATGATGCCCATTGTATTGGAAACAAATTTTGAAACATCGTATAAAATATATGTATTGATATTGTGTTGATAATTATATAGACATTGCAAAGCCATTACTACTTCTTCAAGTGATGCATTACCCGCTCTTTCGCCCAATCCATTTATTGTAACATGTGCACAAGATGCTCCTGATTCAAACCCTGCAATGGAATTTGCAACGGCCAGTCCAAAATCATCATGACAATGTACACTCACGGGTAATTTAGTTGCATCTATTACATCCTTAACCAATTCTGAAATATATTTGGGTGTAGCATATCCTACTGTATCAGGTATATCAATTCTGTCTGCACCAGTTTCTGCTACTGCTTTAAAAATTTGATTAAGGTAATTTCTATCAGAACGTGTTGCATCTTCAGCTGAAAATTCGACTTTTAGGCCATGTTTTTTTGCGTATTCTACCGCAAAAATTGCTTTATCTAGTACTTGTTCCCTAGTCATTTTCAATTTATATTGAAGATGTATATCCGAAGTTGCGATAAATGTATGAATATAGTTTAGATCACAATCTATTGCTTTGTCAATATCGTTCTTGACAGTTCTTGCTAAGCCGCAAATTTCCGCTCTTAATCCTAAAGCGCGAATTCTTTTTATGGCATCTACTTCGCCATCTGAAACTACTGGAAATCCTGCTTCGATAACATCAACACCTAGCTGGTCAAGTTTTAGTGCTATTTCTACTTTCTGATCCGCTGTTATATCTACTCCTGGAGTTTGTTCTCCATCTCTTAATGTAGTATCAAAAATTCTAATTATATTGTTTTTTGTATTAAAGCTCATCAATTATTCCGCCTCTCGGTAACGCAGAGACTCCGGTTCTAGCGACTTGGACTATTCCATAATTTGATACCAAACTTTTGAATGCATCAATTTTGTCTGGAGTGCCAATTAGTTCTACAGTAATGGTTTCACTACTGATATCCATGATATTTCCTCTATAAATAGATGCAAAATTAGCTATTTCCATTCTACTCGTTGGGTCTTTTGAATTCATTTTTATAAGTGCCAGTTCTCTATATACTGTATTTTCTTTGTCAAGTACATTAACTTGTATTACATCTATAGTTTTTCGTAACTGCTTTACCAATTGTTCTAATGTTTTTAAATCGGATTTTGTAGTTATTGTCATTCTAGATAAATCAGGTTTTTCTGTTATTCCTACCGTAATACTCTCAATGTTAAATCCTCTTGATCTAAACAAATTTGTAATTCTGAACAATACTCCAGGTTTATTCTCTACAATTACGGACAATATGTACAAGTTAATATGACTTCCACTATTTGTAAAAACTGAGTCCTTTTTATCCATTTGGCATCAAGATCCTGTAACCATATCTTTTAATCCGGTACCCGGTGCAACAAAAGGATATACATCTTCATTCGGATCAATGGGAATATCGATAACTGTAGCAACTTCTGAATTTACAGCGGTTTTTATGGCCTTTTCTAATTCTTCCATAGATTGTACACGAAAACCTTGAGCACCATATGCTTCTGCTATTTTACAATAGTCTGGGCAATTCTTTAAATTAACTCCGCTATATCGACGGTTATAAAAAGTACGTTGCCATTGTGCCACCATTCCAAGCATAAAGTTATTTAATAAGAAAACTATTACCGGAAGCTTTTCTAATACCGAAACGGCAAGCGAATTTTCTGTCATATTAAATGAACCATCTCCTGCTATGTCTACTACTGGTACGTCTGTTCTTGCAGCTTTCGCGCCTATTGATGCAGGAAAACCAAAACCCATGGTGCCTAATCCTGTTGAACTAAAAAAGGTACCTGGCGATATTACATCAAAATGTAAAGATGCCCACATTTGACATTGACCTACTTCTGTTGTTACTATTCCGTTTGCAGGTAATAATTCTCTTAATTTTTTCAAAGATTTTTTAGCTGTAATTTCTCTAGAATAGTCCTTAAGCGTATCTTCATAATATGAGACTAATTCTTTTTTTCTATTTAACCATTGTTTAGAAATTTCTTCATTAGTTTTAAAGGTTTTAGGTATCATTTTAATTAACGTCCTTAGTGACGTCTTCACGTCTCCTATAACTGCTGCATTAACTGATTTGTTTTTACCTATCTCGGCAGGATCGATATCAAAATGTATTACATTAATGTCTTTACCGAATTCATCAAATCTTCCTACGGTTCTATCTGAAAATCTTGCTCCTACTGCAACTATGCAATCGGCTTCCAATATCATTCTATTGGCCTCGGCATGTCCGTGCATTCCTATTGGACCTAGGGCTAATTGATGATTTTCAGGAAAAGATCCTTTTCCTTTAAATGTTGAAACTACTGGAATTGATAATAATTCTGCCAATGTTTGCAATTCTGAAAAAGCTCCTGAAAGTATAACTCCTCCTCCTGCCATAATGATCGGTCTCTCTGCTTTGAGGAGCATTTCACATGCTCTATTTATTTCAGATAAATCTGCATCTACTGTGGGATTATATCCTCTAACTTTTATATATTCTGGAAAATCAATTTTTGTTACTTGTTGTTGTACATCTTTGGGAATATCTATTAAAACAGGACCTGGTCGTCCGCTTTCTGCAATATAAAATGACTTTTTTACCATTTCAGGTATTTCAGTTGCATTTCTAGGCTGAAAAGAATATTTGGTACATGGATTAGTTATTCCAATAATGTCTATTTCTTGAAATGCATCTTTTCCTATCATTGGTAATGCTACCTGTCCGGTTACTGCTACAATGGGTGATGAATCAGAATATGCTGTTGCAATTCCTGTTACAAGATTTGTAGCTCCAGGGCCTGATGTTGCAAAACATACACCCGCCTTTCTTTTAATTCTTGCATATCCATCAGCCATGTGCGCTGCAGATTGTTCATGTCTAACTAGAATATGTCTTATATTAGAATCTACTAAAGCATCATAAATTGGAAGGTTTGCTCCACCTGGAAGACCGAAAATATACTCTACTTTTTCTTTTTCTAATGCGGTTAACAATGCAGTTGCACCAGATATTTCGTTCATATGTATCAAATCACGTCCTGATTAAAATATTTAAAATCTTCAATTGTTAAAATGTTTTTAATAATAGATCTCTTGCATAATTAGAATAAACAGCTATATGATCAGCAATTCTTCATTTTCTTGTTCTCTCATTGCTTTCATATAGATCTCTTGCATAATTAGAATAAACAGCTATATGATCAGCAATTCTTTGCTTTGTTGCATGATTATTTTATTCGTCATTTGTTAACGTTTTATTGACAGTGTTATAACGGAAATAGTCAAAGCTTAATTATTATTATAATACAAATATTAAATTTTTAACTGATTTTCGAATCATGCAACAAAGCACAATTCTTCATTTTCTTGTTCTCTCATTGCTTTCATATGATCGGTTATCCAAAAAATCATTGCTTTTCAAATCATTCACTGCTGGTCTTACAGTGCAACAGTTCGATGACATTTATGAAAAAAATGTAACAAAAAGATATGCTAAACATGAAATACAACGCTTGTTCAAAAAAGATAGAGAAAGACGTATAGGTGCAGGTAAACCTTTCAAACTAGATATTAAAGATAGATTTCTCATGCTTTTGGTTTACTATCGTCTATACATAACTTACACTATGGCAGGTTTTCTATTTGATTTGGATCAGAGCAACATCTGCAGAGACATTCAAAAGATTGAAGGGTTGATAAGAGAATGTTTGCCAATTCCGCAGAAGACATACCCAATAACCAAAAGGCTGAAAACTCCAGAGGCAGTTGATAAATATTTTCCAGGCTTTCTTCTTGCTTTTACAGATTGTACCGAACAGCAAATACCAAGACCTGCGGATAAGAATAGAAGAAAGATATTCTATTCAGGTAAGAAGAAAAGACATACTGTTAAGAATCAGATTACGGTTAACAATCGTGGTTATGTCCTTCACAAAGTACGCTATAAAAAAGGAAGAAAACATGACTACGATATTTATAAAAAGAACTATCCTGTCACTCCAAAACAAGTTGTTACTGTAGTTGATCTAGGGTATTTGGGCATAGAAAAGGATTTTCCAGAACAACTATCTGCACTACCATATAAAAAGAAAATAAACCAGTGTTTATCACAAGAAGAAATCGAGTTTAACATTATCCATTCGAAAAAGAGGATAATAGTAGAGCATACTATTAGCAGATTGAAAAAGTACAAGATAATGAGTGAGATATTTAGAAATAAATTGAGAAAATATAACAAGGTGTCAGACATAGTAGCAGGACTAGTGAACTATAGAATATCAAATTATCTGAACTAGAAATCGATATAGAATTAGAAGTGATGGTCTAGATTATTTCTAATTATGCAAGAGATCTAATAAATGTCAATTTAATATAATTAAATATATATGTTAATATATCCTTATTAATTGCTTTTTTATTTATTAAATTAATTTCAATTACATGATAATTAAATATTATCTATTAAATTTGAAAGAAAACAACCTTGGTAAAGTTAAGATATTCTTTCTTTGTTGTGATAATGTGAAAATAGATTACTATTGTTAAAGAAACTTTAATTTATATTTCTTTTTGTATGCAAAATAATCATAAACCTTTCGATTATATTATTAATATATTGCATTGTACTTTCAATAATGTTTTTTCTCATGTGAAATGAAGACAATGTCTTAGTTTTAAGAACCTACATACTTGTGGATACCACTGTCATCATATGTGAAAACTGGATGTTGTCCATGTATATATTGGTCTTGTTGTAGATTATCTTTCATCTTTGTACTTTTGTATCCAATATCTAATTGCAGTATGACTTTTTGTAACAAATCAATATATGGTTTTAGATGTATTTCTTAATGAAAGATCATAACAAAGATGTGAAGAATATGCGATATCTTTAGGTTCTGTTCTTTTTATAATTTGTTATATCATATATATTAAACAATAAGAAAATCTATAGCATTTTGCTTAATTTCCTAGCCAGAAAATAATCATTTCTATTTCTTTTTTTTTTAAAAATCAAATTTAAAAAAGTTATTATTGATTTTTCAATACTTTTGAATTTGATTCAGTTAAAAACAATTCATAAGCTTCTGCAATGTTGTAATTATCATGTACTATTGCTCTTACTGCTTTAATCATTGCTAATGGATAATCCGATTGCCAGATGTTCCTTCCCATATCAACTCCTGCCGCACCATCGTTTATTGCATTAAAAGTCAATTCTAGTGCTTCTTTTTCAGGTATTCTTTTACCTCCTGCAATAATTATTGGGATAGGACAACTTTCCACTACTTTTGTAAAGTCTTTGCAATAATATGTTTTTACTACATGCGATCCTAATTCTGATGCGATCCTACATGCCAGGCCTAAATATCTGGCGTCTCTTGCCATCTCTTTACCCACTGCAGTTACAGCTAATACTGGAATCCCGTATCGCTCTCCTTGGTCTACTAATTTTGACAAGTTTGTAAGTGTTTGGGATTCGTATTTGCTTCCAACAAAAATAGATAATGCTAAACAAGAAACATTTAATCTAATTGCTTCCTCAATGGATACAACTATTGATTCTTTGGATAAATCTTCTCCAATAATGCTGGATCCACCTGATACTCTTAATACTATTGGAACACTAGTATTAGAGGATACAGAAGTACGTAATATACCTCTAGTAAGCATTATAGAATCTGCAAAAGGAAGTAATGGTTTTATTGTATTTTTAGGATTTTCTAATTTTTCAGTTGGACCTAAGAAATATCCATGGTCTACTGCTAACATTACGCATCTACCGTCTTCTGGACGAATTATTTTCGAAATTCTATTTTTCATTCCCCAATCCATAAAGTTCACCTATCTATCATTATCAATATATTATAAAACTTGATAATTAATCTGATGTAATTATAATTTTCATAGCATCTATAGCTTTGTGTGCACATTCTAAAGCGTCTGTTGCATGGTTTAACGGAAATTTGTGTGTTATCAAAGGTTCTAAATCAATTATTTTGTTAGTTAAAAGTAATATTGTTTGTTGTATTTCTTTTTCAGATGCAGCATAGCTGGGAATTACTTTAAGTTCTTTTGAATAGATTAAATTTAAATCTATTTTTAGATTTGAATCTTTTGATGGTACTCCAAAGAGAGAAATTGTTCCTCCTTTTCTTGTAATTTTTTGAGATTGAGTGAAAGCTGATAAATTGCTTGTACAAATGATTGAAACATCCACACCTATTTTATTAATCTTTGAAAATATTGTCTCTTCTAAATCCGTATCTTTTTGTAATAAGTTAAACTCCAAAATATTGGAATCTATATTCTTGGCAAAATTTAATCTAAATTCATTTACATCTATTAAAATTATTTGCGAAGCTCCATAATGTTTGGCCAAAATCATGTGAATTAACCCTGTTGGACCTGCACCAAAAATTGCTATTTTATCTCCTTTTTTTATATTTAATTTATTTAAAGATCTAATACAACATGCAATAGGTTCTATTAAAGCGGCTTGATTGTAGTTTATATTATCAGGTAATTTTACAAGTCCGCCTCTTGACACGTTCCATTCCGGAACTAGAATAAATTCTGACAAACCTGATGGCTCTATGTTACTGGATTGATACTTTTCGCACATAGTAAAGTCATCATTATAACAATAATGACAAGAATAACATGGAACATGGTGATGAATGAATACTCTATCTTTTATTTTAAAGTCTTTAATGTTTTTTCCAACCTCAATTATTTCTCCCGCTGGTTCGTGACCTATTCTAGCAGAAGTCATTCCATATTTTCCATATACTTTTTCTAAATCTGAGCCACAAATACCACAAGTTTTCATTTTAACTAAAATGTCGTTTGGGTTTACTTTGGGAATTTTATTATCAATTATTTTTACATGATTATCACTTAAAATTACATTTTTCATTATCATTTAATTATTATATTTTTTTAAATGTTTTTTTATTTAGCGTATTTTTTTGGTTTTCTCTCAAATAATTTTTTACAGCCCTCACAACAAAAATGATATGTCTTGTTATTATGTTCAAGTATTGTTGCTAATTCTTCGTCTAATTCAATTCCGCAAACTGGATCTATTGGCACGATAAAAAAAAAATCGACAAGATATTTAATTATTTCTTGGTAGATGCATTGTATGAATTAAAATATTTTATACCTAAACTTCATTGTTTCTTCAAAATTTGAAAAGAAAATTAAAACTAATCAGTAGAAAAAAATATATGCTTACCAAAAAATTCTTCAACATTTTTATTCATTTCGAATTTAAAATACTAAGTGGCTAAATATACCGGTCAATTGATAGAGAATCGAATACTTATTCATGATATATTAGAATCAAGAAATTTATTTGGTGAAGGGTATTATGGAAAGCCCCTGGGAATAGCAAAACCCAAGAAGAGTGATTTTGATTCGCACCTTGTTTTGGATTTAATTGAAGGTTATTATTTATTTGTAAAGGATAAATTGGATATTTATAAATCCGATGGAAAATGTATTACTATAAATGAAATCAAATCTCTTTGTAAAAAACAATATTCAGATTTTGAAGTAAAATACCTTGTCTTTGAAGATTTGAGAAATAAAGGTTATATTGTTTCCCCCGGTATCAAATTTGGATGTGATTTTGCTGTTTATGTCTATGGTCCAGGTATTGATCATGCACCATATTTAGTAAAGGTGTTAAAACCGTCTCAAAATATTTCAGGTGTAGATATAGTGCTTGCAGGAAGACTTGCAACTACAGTAAAAAAACAATTTATTTTAGCAATTGTATATGTGGAAGAAAAGAAAATCAAATTCATTGGATTTGATTGGTGGAGAGCATAATAATTTTAAATTTAAATTTATAAAAATTTAGTTTTAGCTGTTTGTTGATTTTCTATTTTATCTGCTTTGTTGCATGATTCTTATAATTTCTGATTTTACTATCTATTTTGTTTAAACAGATATCATTTTGTTATACAATGATGCTTTTAACATCATCTCTTGTACCATATTCTTTAGTTTAACTGAATAAACATACTCACCAAACCTTCGCTTTATACAAGAAAACACTGTTCCACAATCCACCTCTTTCCATAGATTACAATGCTATCTTCTTTTCATTTTTGCAAATTATTTCTTTGAGCTAAAACTGAAAGATTTCTAATTAAGACTCCTTTATCCTGATATATAATTTTTCTTTAAAATAAAGAGGGTTTCATGTTTGTCCGGTTGATTAAACTATAAAATATAAATTAATATGTATTATTTTCAGTGATTTCAAGAAATAAATCCTCCGATTAAGATTTTATCAATATTATTGTGTTAAAAGTAAAGGGAATGAACTGTATTATTAACAATTGTCTATACCGACAACCTTAAGATTTATTTATGTATGCATCTTTAATAATCTCGATTTTAAAATTTATTTTATTAATATTCCTGTAATTTGTCCATACACTAACACTTTAAACATTTCTAACATTTATTGAAACTATGTGATAAAAATTAAGAATTTTAATGATGTATAATTTAAGATTCAAAGGAATCTTTTTTATATGCGGGTTCAAATGGTTTTCCGGATCTCTCATTCTCTTTTTTTAATAATCCTTGTATTCCATGTATAGCACATTTTTTTGTTATTTTTTTATTATTGATATAATCAAACTCACTGTGAAGCCGATGAAGGAATTGAAAAATAATGGCTTTTAGATAACCTCTCGTATGAAATCAAAGAGAGAACACTGTAATAAGGAACTTTAAGTCATAAAGCTGTTTGGAATTAATTATGTAAGAGATTTGATATAACAATGAAATAAATTAAGTGAACTGCACAGGTTCTATATATGAAACTTAATAGAAATTAGGCTACAAAATTATCACACATATATTCTTCCAAATTATCATATGTTTTCATTTTTTTATATCTAATAAAATCGATTTCATTTATTACATTTTTATCAGGGTTAACCATTATCAATTCATCCAATACTTTATCAGATAAAGATTCTAGAAGCAGTTTTTTAATGTAAAAATCTGATGAAGGAAAAGAATAACCGATTATAATAATTCGTTGACAAGAAGTTAATTCTTCCTTTGCCTTTTTCCATAAAGGTTCGAATACTTTCTCATATGCCTCATTCCTATCAATTTCTTTATACAATACAGGTGTCACAATAAGAGGTTCAACAAAAAATTGAGTATTATCATAAGGTGTTAGAGTATAAGGGAGATACCAGTCAAGATTACGCAAAACTATTTTATTTTGTATTTCTTTAAATCTCTTATTAAATTCCTCTTCTTTATTATTTATCCAGCGGTTAGGAGATTGTTTTACATACTTATACCAATTTATGGAACCATGTAGCTTTAATATTTGCCATGAATAAAGAGGATTGTTTTTGTAAAAGTTAGATTTTGAAATATATGTTTTATTATCTAATACTGAGCCATTATGTAGTTCTATATCATCAAACTCTACTCCATATCCTAATGTTCTATCCCATTTCCATTTGCTTTTTTTACTTAAATTATTAATAGCTTGTTCTGTAAGATCTTTCTGAATTTTTCTTTTATTCTCATGAGAAGGATTTTCTCCAGAAGCAACTTCTATAGCAGTTTCGATAAAAACATCATAGTTAAAAGTAATGATAGTAGGCTTTTGTTCCAATAAAAGTTTTCCAAACCTTAAGAAAGTGGGAGAGCAACAATGTGGAGGTGTTTTGTTGCATGATTCCTAATTCCCAAATACATTTAGCTAACATCAACCAATAAATTTTATGAACTGGCCATCCTACAATCAATCTCTAGTTAAAAGAGGCGAAATCTTGCTAGGCTTTGATATCATTAACAACTGGGATACCGAGCTAAAAGAGATGAACCAAGGCAAAATAGGCGAGCCATTTCATTATCCTAATACATTTCTTCTTCTGCTTGGATACGCCAAGATATATTTTCATCTACCATATAGACAAACCGAGGGAATAACACAAGCTCATGCTAAATGGAAAGTACCTTCTATTCCTAATTACACAACGATAAACAGAAGAATAAACAGATTGGATATTCAGATAAAAGATACAACAGATAGTAGCAAAGAATTTGAAGATGAATACATTATCATTGCAATAGACAGTACTGGCATTAAGGTTACAAACAGAGGCCACCAATGGATGAGAGACAAGTGGCATATAAAAAATAATAACAAGAAAGGATATTTGAAAATACATGTTGCAGTTAATGTCAAAACCAAGAAGATTCTTTCAATGAAGGTAACGGATGAACATGTTCATGATAGCAAAGCATTACCTGAATTGGTTAATGATGTTATAAAATCAGATAACATGACAACAACAACGACAACGACAACGACAACAGCCGCAATAGCAATAGGTAAACTATTTGCTGATGGAGCTTATGATGGTAATGATATATTTGGATATTTAGGAGACAACCATGGAATCCAACCTTGCATTAAAGTAAGAAAGAATTCTAAAGTCCGATGGAAAAAAGGAAATATACTCAGGAATCTATCGGTGGTAGCTCAGAAAAAAGATTTACAAAAGTGGAAGGATAGCGTAAGCTATGGACAAAGATGGATTGTTGAAACGGTATTCTCTTGTTTAAAGCGAAGGTTTGGAGAGTACGTATACTCGATTAAAATGAAAAATATGATACAAGAGATGATGCTAAAAGCGTCATTGTATAACAAAATGATATCTGTTTAAACAAAATCGGTAGTAAAATCCGAAATTATAAGAATCATGCAACAAAGCAATGTGGAGGTATTAAATGATCTTTGAATTCGTTCAATACCTCTATAAAAAAAGCTATTAAGTTTCGTGGAACTAATAGAAGTTCATCGATTTTTCCATTATCTGTTTGTTCTTTTTTATATTCATCAAGTAATTGAAGTTGAATAAGTGAAAAACACTCCTCCAAATCAAAATCTTTTGTAGGCAAGAATCTATCTTATCCAGGTTCCAATATTTTTTTATAAATTTATAGAGAGGTCGAATATATTTGTCATATTGTTGGAATTTTGGATTTACTTTGAATGCAATTTTAAAAAAGTTTTTATCAATGGAGGAGAAACAAAAGAATTCTCGATTTTAATTGCTTGATTTACTCCAGCACCTAAATATATACTAATTTATTCATACCAAACGAATAGAAATTATTTGATTCATTGTATTTTAATTTAATTTAAACTTTTGAATCCTTGATTTCCTTTATGCATCATATATAACGATTTCGAATTTACCTATTAACACTTTTGATAGATATTTGGGTCTGTGTTATGGATCGGCTTTTCCACCTATAAAAAAGTTTTCTATGTACATGAGAGTTCACAAACAGAATAATTAGAATATTTTGTAAGCATATTTGAAAACAGATTAGAATAATTATCCTTGGAGAATATGCCAATTTCATCCAAATTTTTTGCTTGAATGGGAAAATAGATATAATAACCTTTTAAACAAAACTATACCAAAAATAATCAATCTTAATTTTACGCAATAATATACAATCTCAATAATATAGCATCTTACAATATTACTATTGTATTACAATAGTGTTATAATTGATAAAAGTGTTAGGCTTGAAACGGCCCTGTTAACTTAAAGAAAAACCTATAGCTTGAATACAATCATATACTGTATGTCCAGTAGAAATAGAACACCTTCACAAATTATTGGATATGGTTTATACTTGTACTTTCTTGGACTATCTTTTAGAAACACTGCTAAAGCATTATCTTTTTTACTTTTAGTCAGAATAAGTCATGTATCAATCTGGAAATGGCTTCAAAAATATAGACCTCGAAAATATCTTAAGAAAAAGAAAATCAATGAGTATATAATTGATGAAACTGCTATAAAAGCAGGTTCTGAATTAATATGGCTTTGGGCCATTATAGAATCAAAGAATAAAGAAATCCTTGCGACTAATATATCGAAAAAGCGGAGTATATCTATTGCCAAACGATTTCTATATTATATGAGGCTTGGTCATAATTCGATATTACTCATCTTTATCCATTATTCCGTTTCATCAAGTCCCAAGCATATACTTTATCGTTCTTGGATTTATTTTCTCAGTTTTACAGTTGTAGTATACCATTATCTGATATAATAAGACAGACAATAGTACAATTGCAGATACCGTATGAAATTCACGTACTGGCAATGAGTCTATACTAAAAACTGATTTGATATGTTCTATCAATGGCTCTATGGATATTCTTCTTCTTCTTCTGCTGTAGATAGATTGCCCCAAAGTCGATTGATAAAAACATACAAGATCAAGCCTCTTCTTAGAAGTACTTTTGTATCGTTCAACAGGGCAAACTAGATCTATTCCCAATACCTTCTTGCTATATTCATACAAGTTCTTATCATCATAACCTGGATCTCCTACCATATACAAGGAAGATGGTAAAGAGAATACCGATGAGGACGAGGATGAGATGGACGTTAAAGAAACGTACATCTGATTATCCTGTACATTCGCAGTAGTTACATCTGCAGTTATAGGTACTACAATCTTGCCTGTTGTACAGGTTAGATGTAATTTATATCCGAAAATCCATCCTTTGGTATGGCTGTAACCCCACCTTGCATCTGTATCAATGCCAGGAGGGCATGGTACTTCTCCTTTCTTCATTGATGATTTATGCCATACACTACCCTTTGCTTTTAAAAGAGTACTATCTATTGCTGTTATAGAAGGATCTACTAATCCTTCTGTAACAAACAGGTATCCCATTGTAGATATCCTTTGTTTAATATCTGTAGAAATAGTCTTTAGCCTTCTGTCAAACGTACGTCTACTAGGTATTTTTATCAAACCACAGGCTATTGCTAGTTTATGGTTATACAGACAATCCACGTTAAGAAAAATATGTAATGCATTGTTGGAATCGATTTTAAACCATATCCTTACAATAAAACACCTTAAAATTATAGTTGGAGAATATACATATGGTCTTCCACGTTTCCTTTTTGCAGTAGGCCATGGTATACAACCTACAAGATACAGAATGTTAAAAAGGATGGATTCCTTTATTCTATCAAGAGCTAATCTTTGGAACAGTTGTTCTCAAAATAATGTCTCAATGGTTAGCTTTAAGCTATGTAGATCATGTTGAAAATATATTTGAATTATGACCAAGCCTCATATTATGTAGTAAACAAATATGGATTACATTCTGTTTCCTCAGATGATGGTACTTGGTATCCTGGAGCCTGCAAATTTTTGAACCTACACCATCATCTTCACTCTACTTTTGAAAATTATGATATTCTAATAATTTCCATCGATAGTGCCATCAGAAGTTGAAGGTATTTCAGGACTTATCCACCATTGTCCACGCTCTAAAATGCATATCCTGTTTTTATGGGAAGCATCTTTGGTTTCCATCTTGTTGGCTATTGTTAACAGTTATGTAAACACATGAATGCTTTCTTTCTGTAAACTAACAGTATTTGTTTAGATGTCAAACCACAACACCTTTAGCTAACCCTTAAAATACCGTCATTATGAGGGATATTTCCTCAAGTCTATTACTGATGATCAAAGAAACTTTTTGCATAATATGATAGAATTGGATGATGAAGAATCCAATTATCGGGCCAAGATAATCTTACTTAAAGATGAAGGATATGCAGTTCCTGAAATAAGAAAGATGACAAATCACCATGATGTTAACATAAGAAAGTGGATACATCGTTTCAATGAAAAAGGTATTGAAGGTATTATATCCAGAAAACATATACACAAACCAATCAAAATATCGGATAATATTGAGAAAAAGATAGTTGAGATAGCAACAGTCAAGAATCCAAGAGATTGCTATCAGTTGCCATTCTCCACATGGTCATTACGTGTTCTTGCAGGATACATATCCAATAAGGAACTGAACCTTGTAGACTCCATAAGTCACACTGAGATTAGAAATATACTCCCAAAGCATGGGATAAGGTACAGGCAATCAAAGATAACCTTGGGGGATAGCATAGATCCAGAATATCATTTGAAAAAAAGAGAATCAAAGAATTAAGATACAAGTTACCTATTGACTCGGTTCTATTCTATGAAGATGAAGGAAGGGGCCGGTAGCAGCAAAAACATATGGCGGCACCTCGTGGTCTTTTGTACAATCAAAGGTATCCAAGGCTCAAAAGATACAAGACCTTCTAAACGTGTTTGGTATCTATGATCATACAAACAACCAGATGTGGACACACTCATACAAACAAAATACAGGAAAACAGTTCTTGGATTTTATAAAAAGAGTGGACCAAAAATATGACAACGGCAACATCAAACAGATATTTTTGATACTTGATAACGCATCGATACACAAAGCCAACAAGGTAAAAGAAACTCTAGCCAGGCATCATCCAAGAATACATCTAGTATTTCTTCCAACCCGATCACCTGAAATAAATTTGATAGAAGTTAGATGGATGTGGATGCATAGACAAGCCATAAACAACTCCACCTTTGAAAATGAACAAGATATTGGTAAAGCCGTATCGGACTGGACATACGATTATAACAAAAACATGCAGGCAAAACAAGCAGTATTAGTTTACAGAGAGAAAGCATCTATGTGTTTACATGACTCTTAAGTGAGCAGGGCCATTCTCATTATTAATATACAAAGGATAATATTTATTGGTACATTAACTTCATAACCTTAATTATATATTAATATAAAACCAAGAATAAAAGAAAATGACGAAATTTTTGACATATGACGAAAAAATTGACGGAATGTTAAAAATTTGACGGAATACTTTTATTAATAACTTTGACCTTTCTTCACTTCCATTTCATCTATAATGGGTAACAGAATCCACGTATTGATAAAAATTGATTATTTGATTTGATTCTTCAATTATAACCGGGTAGTTGACCGTTAAATATTTTATTTATAAGCGTTTTGATATATTTTATTATGTCATAATGACAATCCAAGAATCTATAAAATCTAAAGTAGTAAATGGATATCTTTATGGAGTACCAAGGGACGGAATTGCTCGATCATTAGGTATAGTTGAAGGTTCAACTTCAAATATTATCAATGATTGGAAAATAAATGCACATATACAAGACATTGATAAAATTCGAAAATTTTCAGCCAAAGTTAAAAAATCTGGAATTTCTATTGATCAATGTATTCAAGGTTACGAAATGTTTCAATTAATGATAAACCTTGGATTAACAGATATTAATAAAGGCGACAGTAAATTAGGCAATTCTGACTCCGATGATATCTATAGCAATAACCAAGGAAACTTTGAATTTTTATCTTTTTTATATACTGTATATCTTAACTGTAAAAATCATGGGATTGAACCTGATATGGCATTATTATGGATTGATGATCTCTATCAATTTATATCTAAACCTTCTTCTGCTTTACCTAATTTTTCTAATGCCATTAATAATCCAACAAATAACAATATAAAAAATTCAAGTCCAAGGCAAAAACAAGAAACTTATATTATATCTGAAGACGCTCCACTAATTTCTAAGATATCTAATTTTATAGATAAAATGAAAAAAGAGCGCGCACAACTAGAAAATAATAAAGAAAATTTAATAAAAGATATTGGAAATTTACAAATAAAAAGAAATAGTCTAAAGGTTAATAACGATCAATTATTACAGAAAAATAATAAAATTATAGGATATCTTGATGATTACTATATAATAAAAAAAGAATTATCGGAAAGATTTTCTATTGATATAGATGAGGATTTTAAAAAGTTTGCCAATCTTTTTAACGAATTTAGAAAAGTTGATTTTAAGTTTCCAAAAATAATAGAGAAATATGTAACAGCACAGTCAATAGAAGATAAAATAAAAGAAGAAACTCTAAAACTTGAAAGATTACAAAATCAAAAGGTACAATTAAACAATTCTCTCGTTTATTGGCAAAATAAAATAAATCAATACAAACAAACTTTGGATATTTATCATCGACTTGAATCAATGGGATTTGATTTTAAAAGGATTGAACAGTTACATAATACAATTTTGGAAATAGCAAAGGCCAATAACATTCCTAATGATGGAGCCGTTTTAAAATTCTTTAAAGATTTAGAAGAGCAGTACAATAACAAACTTGGATTTGAACTAAAAATTGATGAAAAAAGAAAAGAAATAGATAAAATAAATATTCAGATAATTGATTTTCGATGTATCTTGCAGGCAACCCCATTTATAGGTCCTGCAATGTCTCGTCTTTATCAAAAAGGAGTATTTGAACAGGATGTTCTTGCGGTAAGTCAACTGATTGATGAATATACAAATAATGTTTCAAAGCATAATGAAAACAATAATGATATTGAAAATAATGCTAGCAAAGTTGAAAAAGTAGAGAAATTAATTAAAGACCTTCAAAATTACAAAAACATCAAAATAGAGATGAAGGAAAAACAATTCGAACTTGATTCATTACAAAAAGCAGTCAATGATCTTTATAATCAAAAACAACAGATTGAAAAATATTTAGAGAATTTCAAGTCATTTATGGAGATAATAAAGGATGGGTTTTCATATAATAAGGAGTGGAAAGATTATATTGACAGATTTAATGCAATTAATTTGTCAGCTAGATTTTATCCTCTCTTATTTATTTATAAAAATTCATCAGAAAGTCATCTAAATACTGAAAAGACTTGATGGGCTCTGTTAGCAGTTATACAAATACTTGGATACTTTTTCTTGTAGGTAATACTGATTGTTTTGAGCACCAAAATTATTGTCATAGTTTTAATGTATTCAAAATTATGAAAATTAACAAATCTAAAAGAATATAATTAGTTTACAATAATGATTGACCAGATATTTACACAACAGTTCACAAAGCCACTTGATGAGTTATAAAATTAAAAATATAATTTAGAATGCATAAATAATCTTATGCAAAAAAACATGTGATAAACAACTCCTGTATCTTGTACAAGACTATTTGAATTTTGATTTGTGAATCTATTTAATTTATCTAATTTTTAATAAAAGATTTAATATGTAAGCAAAAATGGTCTTAAAATGCTAGCAATATTTTAAATTATAAATATTCAAAATCATCTTTTTCATGCCAATAATTAAATCTTTGGTGTAACCATGGAAAAAAATTATTGTTATCATCTTCGAATTCTTTTTTGAGGATCTTTATAATTTTTTTGGAAACTTCACCAGGTTTTCCATAAATTTGTTTTTTTTTATTAAACTCAAATCCGTAATCTTCTCTTTTCTCATGTACCATTTTGACTATTTTATATATCCATGCTCGATTTACTGGAGGTATTAATAAATTACCTCGTGCATTAAAAATCGTTTCCGGTCTATCTGTATTCAATCTTACTGTGAAAGAACAAACGTTGGGAAAGTATAATAATTCCTCCTGCATCGAACCTGAATCAGTTATTTCAGCCCAGCATTTTCCGCTATCTAAAAATTCCACAACATTTCCATATTCTTTCCATAAATTTGAAATAATAAATTTATCACTATATTGTTCTTCGAGGGATTTTAGTTTTGAAAATAAATTAAATTTATGTAATGCTGAGACGGTTGCATTTAATAATATTAATATAATTTTAAAATCTGTTTTTGTTATTAAATCTACTAATCCACCAATAATGGCATTAAATCTGTTATAATTTAAATTTTCTCTTCTATGGATATCCATTCTGATCCAGTTTCCAAATTCTAGTTGTGGATATATTTCAAATATACTTTTTTTTGGTTTACTAATGCGTTTTATATTTATTGCATCCACTACTGAATTACCAACATTAAAAATATCTTCTTGTGGATATCCCTCTCTAATTAGATGATTTTTATTTAATTTGGATGGTGTAAAAAAAAACTTGGTGCCAGCAGAACATACCCAAGTATCTATTTGTTCTGGAAAAGGTTCTTCACGAGTTAAAAACCACTTATTTGATAATTGTTCTACTAAAAATTTTTCTAAAAACTTTTTATTAGGTAACTCATTAATTTTGATTGTTTTTATTATTTTGGGACTCATGGATCGAAGACCAGCTTCATTTTGTCCTACCTTTTGACCCAAGCCGAAAACCCATGACAGTGTTGCCATTCCAGCTACTAGTGTATCCCCATGTACTATAGGTAAAATAGGATTATTCGGATACTTTTCCTTCAGATATCTTCCAAAATGTCCAAATTTCAAAACTAAATCGCTAGATTTTGTCATTAAATCTCCTCTGATATTCAGATCACATACAATTGAATCTGATAAATTAAACTCCTTTATTCCATGGCCTAAAAGATCATCATAATGTTGTCCAGTCGAAATAATAAATGCAGGTAACCCTTCCCTTTGTGCTTCTAACAATAAAGGGGCTTGTTTGTAAAAGTCTGGTTTAGTACCAATAACTATAGCTAAAATTTTTTTAAAATTATTATTTTGTGATAATGCAAAAGACAAATTGTCTTTATTTACCGTAATGGGTAGGAACTCGTTATTTATTTTGATATCTATTTTGTCTTCTATTTTTTTATCCTTTTGATAATTTCTTGCCTCATTATTCAAAAATATTTTGCCTCTTTGTTACTCTTCTATCTCAAAAGATCTACGTGGTGTTTGGTTTCTGCTTTTTTTATGATTGATTATACCAATTACAACTAGCAAAACCCCAAATCCCATGAATATATATGGAACATATAATAACCAATCGGGGAAAAAAACAGAACTTTGTATCTTGGGCAATAGCGACAAATCATATATCATACCTAATATTAGAATTATCCCAGAAAATAACACGAATAAAGATGATAAATTTGATAGATCTTTAGGAAAAATAGTAGTAAAAAAAGAAATGACTATAGCTGGACCTATAGAAATAAAAACAATTTGTATAAAAGAACTAGACGGTTCTATTGTAGTTCGTGGTCCAGATGCATTTGGGCCAATTAAAAAAGAAAAGAATGAGGCGGATAGAAAGATAAATAATACTACTAAACCAATAACTGCGACAGATAACCATTCGCCTGTATTTAACATTACTATATTTTTAGTAAATAAGTTGATTATTTTAATTTTTATAATATCTTTTTTGTAATTAAATCGTATTACTTTATCTTTAATCTGTCTATCTTTAAAACTGTATTTTTTTATTTTTAACTTATTCCCATCAGATTAGCTAGTTCTTTTCTTGAGGCTGTTCCCAGAATTTCGGCAGTGTATTCTGGGCTGGGAAGGTTAACGAAAATACCAAAGCCTCTTTCAAGACCGGACCAAGATGTAATTAGAGGATATATTTCAATATGCCAATGGATCTGCCGACTATTTTTCTTTTCTGGTGATATGTGAAAGACCAAGCTAAAATCTGCTTTTCCTAGAACCTTATCCATTCCTCGCAGAGAAGAACTTATCACCAAAGATAAATCAGATATTTCTTTTTGATTTATTTTTGAAAAAAAAGTAGAATGTTTCCTAGGACATATCCAAAATTCACAATTATAAGTAGGGGCCCATGGAACCAAGGTAACAAAGTGAGATGTGGAAAAAAGTTGTCTTGGTCCGTTAATTTCCGACTCAATCATATTGCAGGTAGGACAATCTCCCGTTTCATTCATTATTTGATGAAAAGTTTTAGCTTCTTTTTCAATTACTGGTGGAATAGATGAAAATGTAGTAATTTTAAAATAGGGGTGGGACAAACTGTCTCCTCCATTATATCCTCTTCCGGCATATATTGCTACATAAGTTACACCTCTTTGACTATATAGCCATCTCACACGATCTTGTAATACTAGTAATAAATTAGTCCATTGTTCTACAGATAGATCTACCACTGAAGTATTGTGTTCATAAGATGATATGATCAGTAAATCATATCCGTAGGCAGGTTCTCTATAATATGGTTTGTCAGAATATTCATGGGCAGGAGTAGTAGAAACTATAGGATTTTTGCATTCATAAACTCTTATTGATGATTTTTCATTTAGATTTTCTTGATAGTCGTATAACCTTTGTAACATTCCATTTTTAAATACAAAGGATAAAACTAATTCATTAGATATTTTTTTATTTTCAGGACAATACACACAATTAGTTTTATTTGTGTAATTAGACTGTTCATTGCTTTGTTGAATAATTTCAAAAAGAATGTCGCCTTTATTTACTTGATTAGGAATTAAAACAAATTTATCTTGCATATAACAATCTTTTCTCATTTCTGACAATTTTTTATCTACAAATGTCACAGAAATCTTTTAAATAAATATTTTGTATTTGATTCTTATATAAAATAAATATATATTAATAATTGATTGAATGTTTGACAATAAGAAAGATAAAAAATCATTCAATTTGGTTTATTTCATATAATATGTAAATTCCTTTAATTTTGTCCAATATATTTAATGGCTAAAGTATATAATATATTATTCTAAAAAAATATTTTATATTTCTAAATTGATTATAATATTTTAATTATGTTTATGTAATAGAATATATTCAAAAATATGTATTATTATAATATATTCTATATTTATTTATTTTATGATCCAATCATTCCAGGCATTTTCATTGGGCTTCTAAAATCTTTATGTACCGAAATTCCTTCACTTGATTTGACATCAATACTATTTAGCTGAGCACCCGTTGGTGGAGAAATAATTATAGTTTCCCCTGGATGTATTATTTTAACATTCTGTACATATTTTAAATTATTATCATATGTAATTAAAAGATTGTTTAATGTATTCAATCCAGTATTTTTCAAAATTACTCTTGAGTTTACAAACAACGATTCCGGATCTTTAATGGGATCAACTGTTAAGGAATATCTTTGAGAAGGAATAGAAATGATTATATTAAATATAAAAACACTGGCAACTATTGCAATTAAAATAGATATAATTATTTCTGGTTTTTTGAAAACTTGCATTTTATTTAATTATGGATAATCTTCTCTTATATATTCAGAAAGATTATGATGTTATATGTATTTGTACATTTTACTATTTATAAAATTTACAAAATATTATTAAATTTAATATAAAAAAAATAAAAAATTTTCATATAATATTCTGAATTGTTTTAAAATGCTAAATACTTAAGAAATTTTTATCGAAATTATTCTTTTTAATTGTGTATATTATTTTAATTTGATAATAAAATATGTGTTATTGCGTTGTTGACTCGTTGAAAGTATCATTATAACAACAATTTTCTCTATAACAATAATAATAACAATTGTATTTTAAAATTATCATCAAATAGATCTATCATAAAAAGTTTAGCAAATTATAAAAAAATATCAGAGAAGGATAGAGGTTGTTATAAAGATTTGAATATTTCATCAAAATAGCGGTAATAGTATAAAAAGATCTAGGTAAATTTGATAGGTTTAAATATCGATGTATGTTATATAAGTTTACATCGACCAAACCGAAGGGGAACATGCCTGCCTGGATAACAAAATTATCTAGGCAGGCAATTTTAATATTATATTACAAAAACTTAAAAGATGATATCATGTTATTTATCATATTTTCGTACTGAGAAAATTTTTCTGGGGATGCTTTGTATGTAATTATATATATTTTATTCTTATACAACGTTATAATTTGAAAAGCTTTTCTAATCTTCTGATTGGTATCTGTTGCTGTAAAAACGATTTTAATTCCCTTTTTGTTATCTATGTTAAAGTATGATTTTGATTCTAATTTAAAGTCTTTATGAGTCTTTTTCAATTGAAATATTAATATATTAGAAATAGAATTTATTGAACTGTTTTTTGATTTAACCTGCATTACTTTAACCACCAAACCTGCAGGACTAGTATTTGAGTCGGAATCTTTAGGTGCAATAAACAAAGATTCATTTGTTATTTTTGATGATCTTTCCCAATTATTAGGATAATTCATTTTAAAATTTAACGCGTGATTTTCATATGTTAGCATTATAGGTTTATTTTGATCAAAGAAAAACAAGCCTGATGCAGGAAAAATATTGATTTTATAAATGAATGCTATTTGTATAAGGAAAACTAATATTATTGACAAAAATAATTTTTTTTTGACATGATTTACGAAAATATTTGTAAACATTATATACAAGAGAATTATGTATCTGCCTAAATATGTTTATTATAGAAATTGATAAATTAATTTATAATCATTTTGATCTAGATATGGATACGTCAATTGTTGAGACATTTCTAGCCTTTTCCCCTTCGTTTCCGCTTATGAGATCTGAACCTATTTTTACGCTTGCAATTCTGTAACCTAAAGAATCCATTCTTTTCACTATTATCTGTGCAACGTCTACTGCTCTTGTAATGCTTTTTCCTCTAGCTTTAATAATTACTGTAGGTTCATTAGCTAATTGGACCAGCGTAGCAGTAACATATGTCATGAGAGGTTTTTTGCCAATAAAAATCTCATTACCTTTTCTATTTCCTGTTTCGTATCTACCATTTGACATTATAAATTATGGATATTTTAGTATATAATAATATTTCAGTTTATGGAACCTCTACATAAATTACAAACTAAATCCTTTATTGTATTGAAACAAAAAGTTGCTAAATGTTATTAATTAGATTTTTAAATCTTTATTATAATATATTTTTTAAATAGAAAAAGTAAATATTCTCGAACAGGCAATTATATTCATATCTTTGTTCATATTTTATTTAATAGTTCAGTTTAACAGTTTAATAAAATAGCAATGCATTGTAACTATTAATTACAAAATAATGACATTAATATACATAAAGATTGATGACAAATAAATCCTAGAATTATTATATGCTTAAATCTATATTATACTTACCAAAATAATTTATATTTTATTTAAATTGCCACATTTTGTAAAAGTAGTTACCAGCATTATCCACTTGCCACTCGCTAAATCCAACAATATTTTTAAGGAAATTTATCTTGCCTGTTGAGTTTGTACTGTATAATTGTGCTGTAGGGTATATTGTCTTTCCAGATTCTACAAGGCCTCTTCCATATCCTATTGATGTTGCTATTTCTTTATTGTCTTTTGTCTTCAACATTCCATGACCGACGCCTTGAATTGCCCCGCCGGGTCCATGGGAATTAATAAAAGTCCATTCTTCTGATACATTCATTCCATTGGTAAATCTCCCTACACCTGCGTAAGAAACTTCTTAGGTATCCTGGTTGATCGTCTTTTGAGAAGTTATTTTGCCATGAACTTCATAAATTAAATTACCTGTTATAATGGTCGAAATATCTTTAGTATTACTGTTTTTTTGTAAAGTTGCAGATTCCACCTTTTGATTTAACGGGTCTGCCAAACTTACTGTCATCATAATCACAGTAAATATGATTAATTTTGTAATCAGTATTTGTTTTCTCACGCATTTTATAGTATTTGCTCCGCTTAAGTAGTTAACACCATAGGGCAATAAAATCTTGTTAGGATAAATATTTGGTGATATGTTTTTATAAATTGTTTTTTGGTAATATTACATGTAGAAAATCTATTTATTTGTTTCATTATCATTCATATTTTCAAGAATGTCTATTATTTTATCTGGATTTTTAAGAATATTGTCCTTGACCTCTTTATTTAAAATCTCATAACAATGAATTAACTCATTGTCATCCTTGAAAAATAAAAAGACCAATTCCCCATGGATAAATGGATATAATTTTTCTTTTATCATTAATTTTGGTTTTAATTTAATTTTGTTTTCACTATCTATTTCAACAGGGTAATTTTCCATGTGAATCATTCTTTGTTAATTGCAGAAGGTATATTTTTATCAGCAAAAAATATCGAAGTTTTGTATTCAACTGTTGTATTATTTTTATTTATTTAAAACAATATCTCCAATTAACTTGAAAACAAAACCTATTCCGCCAATTGCTCCTATTGCTAATAAAACTAACCGAAGATGGGTAAAATAGTCTTCTTTATCTGTTTTTTTGGCTAATTTCAAAGTCTGGAATATTTCGATTATTCTTCGTTGAACTAGATATGGAATGGATGCTAACAAATGAGTTCTATACTTCTTTGAGTTTTATTATTATTTTAATATTTCTACATAATTTTCTTTTATAATTGATCAATTTAATATGAGTTTAAACCAGATTGAAGCATGTAAATCGGCTCTTTATCAGTTCTTTGCATTTCTACAAATGTTTCGGTAGTTTGAATACCTTGAATTTTTCCTATTCTCTCTATTACTACATTATGTAATTCTTCTAATGATCTAGCGTATATTGTTAAAATTATATCAAAACGTCCTGTCACTTCTATCAAGGTTCGAACTTCAGATATTTTCAACAATTCGTTATGAATTGGCGCTTTTAATTTTGGGTCTCTGTTAATACCTACGGTTGCTTTAATATTGATTCCAAGTTGCGATTCATTAATAATCACTGTAAATTTTTTTATAAGTTCTCTTTTAGTTAATCTTTTTATTCTGCTATATAAAACAGATGAATTAATGTTCAATTTTTTACTTAACTGGGGGATCGAAATACTTGCATCTTTTGTTAATTCTGATAATATTTTCATATCCAATTCATCAAATTTTTGCAAGTTTGATTCAATTTTATAAAGATTTATTTGCATTAATAAATGTAATTAAAATTTTTTTAAATTGTTGAAATTTATTAAAAATTATTAATAATAATGTTAATCCTTTTTCATTTACTCAGTAAATAATATATTATTAGGCCTTTGCTTTTCTAATATGTTTGGAATATCTAAAATTCGTCCAGGATCTTTTATTTTTGCAGTAAAACGTGACGAAATTTCAAATTTTATAGTTATCGGAAGGGTTATGTCAGATAATCATGACAAAACATATGTCGTTAAAGGAACTTATTTTAGGCCGATAGGGTTAATTGAACGAATTAGATCTGGAAGAGCCCAAGGTAAACCCTATGAGGCCCTTAATGATCCCAATCCAAATAATTGTGTATTTTTGATATTGGATAGAATAGATGCCAATGCTTATCATGATATAGTTGATGTAAAATATGATAAAGTCATTCCAATCAATGAAAATCGATATTTTGTTTTGGATGGTTGGATAAAAGAAGGATTTGCTGATGTTTTTAGCAATTTTTTTAATTCAACATCGCAGGATGAAAAATTGGAAGCTAGGAATATTATTATTAATAAAATGAATTCTCTTATTTCTCCTGAATTAAAGGAACATGTTTATGCCGTAGCAAGAAGTTCAAAAATTTTATAAAGTTTTATATTAAGGTTACAGCAATTTTTCATTTATTATGGAATACGTATATGCTGCTTTATTATTACATAAATTAAAGCAAGATATTAATGAAGATAATATAAGAAATGTTGTTAAAGCTACCGGAGTTACTCCAGATGATGTTCGTGTTAAATCGTTGGTTGCTGCTATTAGCGAAGTAAATATCGATGATGCGTTAAAAGCAGTTCCAATTGCTGCAGCAGCACCCGCAGCAGCACCCGCAGCAGCACCAGGTGGTTCTGGATCCTCGGCTGGAGAAAAAGAGGACGAGAAAAAGGACGAGAAAAAGGAAGAAGAGGCATTGGAAGGATTGTCCTCTTTATTTGGTTAATCTCTTATTTTTTTTACTATCTATAATTTACAGTAAAGGTTAAATACATTATTTTAAAATATTTGTAGGTATAGATATTTGTTACCGCACTAGATTTTGCTAATACCAATTCTGTAGTTTCTGATGTTAGATATCTCGATTCTATAGATAATGAAATTGCAAGTTGTTTTGCGTTTAGTTTGTACTACTTATAGTGATATCGAATAATTACAAAATATTTAAAATTATAAAAAATAAAAGAACTATTTTTCGGTTTTGTATCCTTTTGCGTCTAATTGACTCGAAAGACTGCTTGCTATAGCACTAGCTTTTGCTAATACCAATTCTGTAGTTTCTGATGTTAGATATCCCGATTCTATAGATAATGAAATTGCATGTTGTTTTGCCTTTGACAAAATCAAAGGTAATGATTCCTTGTTTAGATAAACTGCTTCTACAGATAATGATAATGCTTCTTGATGTGATTTAATTATTTCTTGTAAATAGTCTTCTATTACAATCTTTAAATCTTTTTCCTGGAATTGTAATCCTTCTGCAATTGCATAATTAACGGCAATTCCTGCTTCTATGGGCTTGATATTTAATTTACTCAATAAAGCAGCAAGTTTTTGTGAAATAACATCACCTTCTTTTGCTACTACAGTATCTTTTGATACCCATATAGTACCTTGGTCAATTTTAGTCGGTACTTTAGCCTCTTTAAACTCGGATAAAACTGGACCGGGATTAATTCCTGTATTTCCTGCAGGAATGACTAGCTGATTCGGAGCAATATCTCCACCTTTGGCAGCCAAAAAGATTTTATTTTTATCAAATGTTAAATTTAACTTAAACGGATTAAGATTTGTAAACATTAAAGCACATTGACCTTCAAGTTCTTTGTTGAGAAATTCTAATCCTTTTACATCGTTAAAAATTTTCTCAAATGATCTTTGAGCTACTTTGTTTTTTATTGTTATAATCTCTATTTCATCTCTAAACTTTTTTCTTATTGCCATAAGCTGTGCAGATCTGACCTTTGTCATTTTTGATAATGCAATTACGTTATAGGACTTTGCTAATCGTTGAAGATTTTTATATAGATTTGTTTTTTTTTCTGGATAGCTTTGTCTATTGCCGTGGGATGAATTGGTAGCGGCTATTGTCTGGCTCATTTAGATTCACTTTTTGTTTTTTTGCTCAAACTATTCAATTTAATTGCTTTGCCCATTGAAAATTTAATTATTGTATTTCTAAGATTTTTATCACCTTGAGGGAGTTTTTTTTCTATTGCGGCTATTACTGCATTTGCATTGGCTGCTATTTGTTCATCGGTCAAAGTCTCATCTCCTATCTTGGTTGACATGTTTAGTTGATTTTTGGATCTAATTCTTATAGATGATCTTAACCTTGCGGCAATATTTTCTATGGGTGCACCATAAGGTAAGGGTGTGGGCATTTTTCCTTTCGGTCCTAAAAATTGGCCCAAAGAACGTCCAACAGATGACATAATACTTGCATCTGCTAGAAAAAAATCATGGGAACGCACTATTTTCCTTGCATCTCTTCTATTTGATCCCAATCTATCAAGTGATTCTGGTTCCATCACAGTATCTACGCCGGCTCGTTTTGCTCTTGTTCCTAAATCACCGGTACCTAAAACACATAATGTAGACCCATTTTTTGTAGGGTTTGGTAATACTACTGTTTCATTTAAACTAAAACCTTTTTTTACATCAATATCTTTTAATACTATTGTTAATTCTGCTGATTGAGTGAAATTTCTTTTAGGTGCTTCATCTCTAGCTTTTTTTACAAGTGCGCTCAACTGATCGTTGCTAATCATAATTATATATTATAAATCAAGTTATCGCCATTTAAAATCCTTTTTACATATTCGAAATTAAATATAGATTGTGGGTTATTGTTGTGACAATTGCCAAGTGCTACTGTTATTTTGTCGTTAATCGACAAAATTCTTTTTATTTTGGCCTGTAATTTTCCCTATTTGTTAATTAATATAAAAGTTAATAAATTGTAGTATTTTATTTATTTATGAGTAAAGTACAGCATTATAAAAATCTCAATTCAAATCTTGACAATATATACAATATTATAAAGGATACAATTACCGGCGAATCCAATTTAAAAATAGTATCTGAATATAAGGGATTCCTAAATGGTGTCCCTTTGAGGAGCATTATTGCTGTCAATAATTCTCCAAAGGTTATTGTTGGCGCATTAAGAGAAATTCATGTTTCAATTACTGGAGATCCTAATGATTATGCAATAGAAGTAGCTTCAGGAGCATGGTTTGGAAGTTTGTTGATACCTGGAGTTGCAGGATTATTTATTGGCGGACCTATTGGTTTGGCTGCAGGTGCTACTATCGGTGGTATAATGGCATATGAATTTGAAAAAAAAATATGGACAAAAGTAATTGAAGCAATAAAAAAAGAAAGTATTAATCATCCTACTTTAGATTCTATTGATCATTACCATCAATAACTGGATTTTATTTAAATAATATTTAGTTTAGATTATTTTTATATTTATATTATATTCAACAATAAGAACCACATTTTTTTATTCATTAATTCCATAAAAAATAAAAATAATTATGAAACTATGTTTGATAACGCGTCACTTGATGTATTGTTTTTATTTATAAGATTACCTTCAATCGGCTTTAGACCTTTTTCTGATATTACTTTATCTAATATTGTAAGATCATATATATTTGATAAATCTGGTCTTTCTTTTCCCTTGGCTAATAATCCTAAATCATACGCATCGTTAGCATCCTTAATTAAGGATATTTTTATAGGATCATATGTAAATTCTAGTTTTGATAACGCGGTGGATAATATATTTTTTGAAATAGTTTTACCTGTTATTTTCTTTAAGTCCGTATTAAATTCAGCAATGGCTTTTTCCTTATTTTTGTTTATCCATAATGTCTCATTTACATGTGCTTCAAGCAATTTTTTTATAATTTCAGGATTTTCCTTTAAATAATCTGGTCTTACTATTATATTAGCTGATACGAATTTTCCTTCTGGAGGCCACAAACTTCTTTCATCAACAAATATTTTTCCGTGAGCTTCATTTACTAACCTTGTAGCCCAGGGTTCTGGTACCCATGCTCCATCAATTTCTTTTTTCAAAAATAATGTGAGGATATCTGCATTTGCTACAGGAGATATTGTTACTGTACCTCCATTTTCTACAGTTTTATATCCGTTGTTAGCAAGGTATTTTCTTAATGCTATATCTTGTGTGTTTCCTAATTCGGGAGTTGCAAATTTCTTTCCACCTAAATCTTTTGCAGAGTTTATTCCTGAATCACTTCGAACCACAAAGGAAGCTCCACCACTTGTAACCCCTGATATTATCCTCACATCTTTACCGCCTGATACAACATATCCATTGATCGAAGGACTAGGGCCAATATATGCTGCATCAATTCTTTTGGCAAGCAAAGCCTCGATTGCGGATGGTCCTGCATTGAATAAGATAGTTTCAATTTTGGTATTGTTGCCTAGAGTTTTTTGAAAGTCCCCATTATTAAAACCTATTACTGCTTGGGCGTGATTTATATTGGGAAAATATCCAATTCTTAATGTTTTTTCTGCTGTATTCGTTTGTGCATGTAAAGTGCCAATAAAAGTTCCAAAAAATAATAACGTATAGGTACTGATTAATAATAAAATTATTTTTTTATTGTGAGGCAGAGATTTATTTTTATTAATAATTTCTTTTGATCTCATTTTATATCAAAAGGTGTCTGGTTTATATTATTACTCTTTAATATGACATTTTCAAATTTAATATGTAAAATCTGCATATTATAAGATACTTATAAATCAGTAATTTTTTAAAATTTATGAATTTTTTATACCTATTAAATATTATTTTGTTGGTTGCGTGTTAATTGAAAATTAATAAAAATGGACCGTTTAATTAAAATCATCAATATTTATTTAAATTCTTAGAAAATCTAAAGTAAATCTTTAATGTTTTTATTAAATACTTTAAATGTAATATGGTTTTTTAAAACATAATGAAACAATTTTCTATTTGTATTAAGTATAATTCACTTACGTTGGAATATGTCATTCACAAAATAATGAACATTATATATTTTGACATCTATTCTATATTGATGATAAAATTTATTGCATTAGTTATTGTAATTGCATCTATGATTGGCACATTATTTATCATTTCAACTACGACATTACCCGTTGCATTTGACACCAATCATGCTTCATCTACATCAAGTAAGCAGTTTATTCTTTCATCTAATTCTTCTGATAATTTGCTATCCAATACTCCATCCTTAAATAGTATTGATGAAAAAATATATCGATTACATCAACTACATCAACAAATACATCAACTACATCAACTACATCAACAAATACATCAACAACTAAATCTACAATAACCTTTAACTTTTATAATATAATTTATACCTACCTTTAATATATCTCCAATAAATTAAAGATTTCAGACGTTTTGTTAAACTGTGTTAAAACTATTATTTAATAGTGAAACTTGGTATCCTTATCAAGCATGCAGGTTTTTGAAACCTCAAACATATAAAGCAATGGTTAAATCTATATATAGATTTTTACACTAAAGAAATAGTGTCTTAACTTAATACAGCCTTTAAATCTGATTTCAATTTAGGAAAAAAAGAGGCAACTTTAGCATAATTATATTTATTACAAAATAAAAAAGGAATCGTTAAAAATTATTATTTTAATTTATGCATATTCTTTATTGGTTTACGATTTAGAATTACTACAATACATAACCATTTTTACATTTATTAAAAAATAATTTGTTAATCTGAAAATGAATGTAAATCTTACTGAAGGATATGGCAAGAAAAAGAAAAAATTGATGAGTACGTAATTGATGAACCTGAAATATATATTAGAATTATCATGGTTCTGCCAATTATCTATAAAAAAAATTATTTTTTTCATTTTAGATATTTAAATCGAATTAAGTTTACTGTTGACTGTAGAATGGATTAAATTGAATCTTAAATGAAAATATAGAATCTTTTATCCTAAGTAATATCTATATCGATCCCAGAAGTAATAGTATGAAATAGTTCTATAAATTTTTGTGTAAATAGACATATTGTAAGCAAATATACTTATTTTATTATAATTGGTTGAAAGGAAATGTCGCTACTATATTAAAAACATTAGTATTCTTAAGTCATTAGAACGAAAATATGAGCCATTTTGGTTTGAATATGTAGAGGTTCATTCTATAAGAGAATATACAAAATATAATATCTTATTTTCATTCTCCATTTATAAAGCATTATTAATAGAATTATTTAACATATGAGATAAAATGAAAACTCTATTATTTTTTATTAGGGGAAAAGAACTGTTAAAAAACATAGTTGATTGAATTTCCTCGGGATTTTCATATCAATGAAATATATAATTTGTATTTCAACTAAAAAAAATAATTTTACTATATAACTATTTAGGATTATTTTATAAAGGCTAAAAAAAATATAAATTAAAAGAACAATATTGCCAAAAAAACAGAATCACTATTCATCAGAATATACCATGCTTTCGATATTGGAATATTTGTGCAATAGTAATTCTGGCAAACCGGTAACCAAAAATCATCTAATGGTGAATGTTTCTGGAATAAGACAGCAACGATCAGATCGGATTTCTTACATTTTGAATATATTGGAGAAAAATGAATTAATTAGTTCTTTAAAAACATCTGATTCTACCTATTATGAAGTGACAAAAAAAGGAATTGATGTATATTCAAAATGGGTAAAAGATTATTTAGATTTTGTAAGATATGTCAATGAGATAAATAAAAATTGAACCTTTTATTTTGACGAATTTATTTTTCTATTAACATAATGGGATTTAAATGATTATGTTTATTCTGTCTTATCATATTATACGCTTTTGGAGATATTCTTTCCCCTATTATTAAAATCAGTCCCACCCTGTTTTTTGTAATAGATGCATATTTGGAAGGCATTGTGGAAAAAGATTTTACAACTTCTTGATCCACTGTTCCATCTACGATTTTTATGATTACAGAACCGTATGTCTTTAGAACGTTTTGAAGTTCTATTCTTTCTGAATAATCTGATTTATATCCTGTTAATGTATCTTTTTGTATTCTATCTGCATCTATAAGTACATCAAAAATTAAATCTTTGTCAATAACTACATCAATGAATTCATTTAAGTTTTCTTTGGATGAAATATATTTTCTTAGAGGTTCACCTATTTCTTCAATTGCTTCCGCTACTGCTTTTATTGCTTCTTCTTTACTTTTGTTGGCCATTGTAATACGGATATTTGCCTTTATTGCATTTTGTTCAAGCGAATTTGCCCAAAATTCTATATAATTCCTTGACCTCATAAATAAAACTAATATGAATATTAATACGCTAGTCGAAATTGTGGATGATAAGATTATCAACATATATATTAGCCCATTTGAAGTGCTTATTATATTTCTTATAGTGAGAATATTCATTATAAGAATACTACATATCGATGCAATTACTACAAGAATCACTGTAAAGTTTTTCTCGATTATATAAATTTCTCTTGCAAGTTTAATTGCCCTTTCAATTGCAGGAACAGTAAATAACCGATTTATATTTTCATTGTTTTGATTTCGTTTATCCATCTATTAATATAATATTATAACAGAATTCATCTATAAGAATTTAATTTGTATCACATCAGTCAGTAACTCTATTATAACTTTAAGTAATTTTCTTACTAGCATGTTTTTATAGTAATTATATTACATAAATAAAGATAACAAATGGGAAAAAAATATAAAAAATCATCACTTATTATGTCCATTGCCGTAATTGTCACAATTACCTGCGTATTAGGCGGATCTTCTAATATATTTGTAGACAATAAAGCAAATGCTCAATCAGTTACTACTTCCAGCAGTAATCAAACCTCTCCTGTTACTACTCAAAATTCTAATTCAACTAACGTGACCGCCACAAGTGGCAATACGACTTCAAAAAACATTACTACCAATGCTACAACTCCAATAGGTACTATACCTCTTAGTAATACAATGTCAAATGCAATATTCTCTAAAACTAGAGTTAATTTGAATAATGCTGTTTCTATTGCGGAGAAGGCCGTAGGTAGCAAATCTCATGCTATATCTGCAAGACTAGGTACTGACAATGGATATCTTGTTTATATTATATGGGTTGTAGATGGGAACAATAGTATGCATAGGTTAGTGGTAGATCCTGGAAATGGAAAAGTCCTTTTAAACTTTGATCTACAGTCTGATAACAGATCAATGGGTGGAGTAGACTAACCCTTACATTTTAAATGTAAAAGGTAAACTTATTGGTGAGCCCAATAGTTCCAGGCCCATTAGTAGGTGCTATCCATAAACCAAATCTAGTAAAGATATCATAAACATCCAAAATTTTATACATTTAATTTTCAAATATCAAATGTTGTACATCTATTTGTTCTCCGTTATATAACATTTATTTATAAAATATCATGTATATTGTAATCGAAATTAATCTCTTAGAATATGATAAATTTACATGATAAACTTGCTTAACTTCCTTTTAATAAAATAAAGTAACCTTGAATATAATTATATGCGTTTATAAAAATTTTTGAAACATATTTTGATAATTAATGCAGATTAATGAATAAAATCTTGAGGTTAACAGTGATGTAAATATGTTGAATATACATTTGTAAACTAATACTTTTTACATGAAATTACAAAATTATTGTCAGGTTTTTGAAATACATTCAAAATTAAAAAATTTACAAAACTAAAAGAGCACAATTAGTTTATAATAACAATTATCTGGGTATTTACATACCTGTTAGCATAGATATTCATTACACTTTTGAGTTTACCTTGGCATGATTAAAAATAGGTGATATAGTTATTATAAATAATTCTAAAAGAATAAATAATGAGAAAAACTAATCCTATAATACAAAAGATTAGATAAATATAAAAAAATAATTTTTTATTATAGAATAAAATAATATATCGCTAGAGATTTTACTATGAATTTTTCGCATATAAAATACCAGATATTGCATGTATCCATACTATAATAACTCTAGGGTAATTATTATCATATATAATATGTCATTTGGAATATTTAAGGAAATTGAGAGACTAATTGAATATATCCCTATTGAAACTCATACTGATGGTATTGGTAAGCTTGCTGAAAATTCAACTATTGATACTAAATTTTATTTTGAAGACATGGATGGTGTTGCCATAAGATTGGGTATAATCGAACCGGGAAAAAATACAATAAGTTTAAGAGATATTATCAAATTGCTCAATAAATTTCTTAAGGATGCTACTATAGATGAATTAGTTGAAAGCCCTCGTCGTTATAGACAAATACAAACTAGTGGATCTGGATTACCATTAAAAAATTTATTATTTGATTTTAGCCTTTCTATATTAAATAGCGACTATTTGGATGCAAAATTGTATCTTACTCATTCTTATTATCTTCTTGGATTAAGACGAAGGCTTGTATTATTATTGTCTGTTATTACTCATGAGCCAAAATACACTAAAGATCCAGATATTAGAAAATTACTTACATACCTTGCATTACTTTCGGAACCAAATAATATAGACATTCATTTTGATAAAGATGGAGATGGATTTAGTTCTAGATATAGTGTATTTCTGGAAGAATTACAAAAAGTTTCGACTGTTTCAAATAAAAATTATATTATGCGGATTACCAATACAACAAGTTAATTTTTAGATGAACATATTTTCGATTATTTTTTGTATTCTATTTTCAAATTCTTTAATTCAAGTATCATATTTCTAGCAATTCTTGGTAATCACCTTTCTAATTATTTTTATAGATATAAAATTAATATATATCAATATTTTTATATAAATATTTTCTATGTTGTATTTGATCATTTTATTATATTGAATAAACTTGTGTAAATGTACAGGTCCTATAAAGGAAGCGTTTATTAAATATGTAGAATTTACAATATCTAAAATATGGGCTCTGTTCGCTTAAGACATAATTCTTTATTATAATAATCTACAAATAAATTCAACCAATTCTTTACATGTTTTAGTTTACATTTCTTTTTTCCACAAGGAAAGTAATCATCAAAGCTTTCAATAGTCCTGTCCTTTATGCTGCATTGTTCTTTCAATAATGCTTTTCTCCTATGAGGAATTGATATAGTGATCTAGTTTCAAGAATTTACATGCTTGATGAGGATACCAGCTACCTCCATATCTGTGGAAACCGGATGTTCTCCATATTCTTCTACAATATAACATCCGAAATAAATCGTTCATGAGCAACAAACATGTTTTGTTCTTTTGATATGCTCATCCCAAGGATTTCTTGCTTTCAGGTTCAATCGTAGCAACCCATACCCAAACATATTCTGAACCAACTTTAATTATGGTTTCATCTATAACATACTCGGAGATTTTCTTTTTCTTTGAGGATATTTTTTGTAGATTATATTTTTGAATCCAATTCCAGATGACACATGATTTCTTTTGATAAATAAGCAATCTGATAGTCTATCAACTGCTGTCTTTCTTAAAGAAAGACCTGAAAAATAGAAATATAATCCATAACCAATAAATTCTGAGAGTGTTCTGTTTCTGAAAATCACAAATGAAATAGAACACCTTCAAGCTATAGGCTTTCCTTAAGTGAACAGGGCCAAAATATAAGATTATATACTATTTAATTATGAAATTATTTATTTTGTGCTTAGTTAATGGTGGTATAATTTAAAGACATGGGTTTTTTTGGGTTAACGGTTATGTGTGTGGGTTACATATGTATTTGTAAACTAATACTTTTTATTTCAAACTACAAAATTATTGTCAGGTTTTTGAAATACATTCAAAATTAAAAAATTTACAAAACTAAAAGAGCACAATTAATCTATATCAAAGAATAGTCAGTATTTACATACTGTTGACAGAGTATATATTTCATTAAATTTATTATATTAAAATATTTTTAGCATAAATGTTAAATACGCTTTATATGATAAATATATTAACATTTGAAAAATAATCAGATTATTTTTCTATAGGATTTCCAATTATATTTCCCCATTCTGTCCAAGAACCATCATAATTTTTTACATCGGGATATCCTAAAAGATATTTTAATACAAACCATGTGTGGGATGAACGTTCTCCTATCCTGCAGTATGTGATTACTTCATTTTCTGGTTTAATGTTCTTATTTAAATATATCTGAGATAACTCTTCTGGAGATTTAAATGTGCCATCTTCATTTAATGTGTTACTCCATGGAATATTTTCTGCTCCAGGAATATGCCCTCCTCTTTGTGCATGTTCTGTAGGATATTCTGCAGGGGCTGTAATTTCTCCTTTATATTCTGGTGGACTTCTTACATCAACTAGTTTAATTTGAAATTTTCTTCTTGAAATTAATGCATGTTTTATATCGTCAAGAAATACCCTTATGTTAGTATCAGGTTCAATATCTCCTCTGATAACATAATTTTTATCAAGATTTGGAATGTCTTTTGTAATTTCTTTATCTTCTTCTAACCATTTTTTTCTACCTCCGTTCAATAGCCTTACATCCTTATAGCCATAGTATTTGAATACCCAAAATGCGAATGCAGCAAACCAATTATTAAAATCACCATATAAAATTAAAATCGTATTATCATTATCAATACCAATTTTATGAAGTAAGTTTAAATATTCTTTTTGTTCTAAAATATCTCTTTTTAAATCATGATTTATGTCTTTTTTCCAGTCAATAAGTATAGAATTAGGTATATGTCCAAGTTCATAATTTGATTCTGGATCATAATCTACCTCTGCAATCCTAATATTAGGATCATTTAAATGATTTTCTAACCATTGAATGTCTACCAATACTTCTGGATGTGCATATTGAGAATTTGATATTTGAGCCATAAATGAGTTTATTCATTAATGAATATTTTTGCATTGGTCTATGCAGTATATGGAAATAATGTGAAAATTTAGCATGTTATGTATATGTTGTTTGTTGAAAGAATTTACGTAACATATTTTTACCTCCTTCACCGTGAAAATCATAGTATATCAATATATAAAGTAATACTGCTTGTCTTCATTGACAAATTATTGTTATGTTTTGGTTTGTTGAATGATCATTTTATGTTATTTGCTAACATTTTGTAAATAAAGTATGATGAAAACTGTGAAAGTTCAATTGTTATTGTTAGATGTAAATCACGTTTTTATCGTATTTTTAATCCATTTATAAAATAACATGCTATCCATATTATAGCTTTTTAATTAACTTTGCATCCATGAAAATCTTTGACCATAACAAGATACCTATTGTTTTCATTCAAGCTTAATTTTAAAGTCAAATCATTATATTAAATGTCATCTTTTATAGTAATACTATCTATATACAAATTCCATTTTTGTTTCCTATTTTATTCTTATCTTTTTTATTGTGGTTAAAGCGGCAAACATCCATCCCCCCCTTTATGGTTACTTGTACAGCTGCTTAGCATGTTGGTTCAGTCAGAGCCTCGCAGTCTTAAGGAGAATGTAAAATGAACCTAGCCAAATCATGGTTCTCTTTGGCAGAGATAAAGATCTTTAGTCAGAGCTGACAAAGGTAATATTTTATTAGGTTATTTAAATATCCCGGTAGATTGATTATAAATTGATTGTGTTATTTTAGATTTGTTAATTTGTAAATTTTTTAATTTTGAATACGCATTAAAAAAATGTGACAATAATTTTGTTGCTCAAAACAAGTAGTATTAGTTTACAAATGCACATGCAATCATATGTAGTAACTCTAGCGAACAGAGTTAGCTGTCATGAATTCAAGATGTTGGCCACTTTATCCTTGAGTAATGTTACATCCAATAGTTAAATCTAACGATATAAACTATTTCTTGTTTTAATAATATAGCCATTACGATATTTTTGATATCTGTCCAAAATTATCCTAGATGTAATACCTTCAAATATCAAAACCAGTTTTTATAAAATTTACTACTTTAAATTTTTCTTTTTGTATGTATATACTTGCAAATAACTTTCAAAATTTTGTGAGGTAAAATTGTGGAAGATTTATTTCTTAGATATCAAAATCCCTTGCGATCAATTTCTTTGGTTTAATCCCCACTTATCTCTTACTTTATCCTCTAGTTTAGAAAATATTATTCTATCAAAAACCCAACCTATCAAAAATATTGTAATCATAGATGCTATTGTTTGCTCCATTATTTGAAACTCTCTTCCTACTAGCAATATGTGTCCCAAGCCTACTGAAGCTGCCATAAGTATTTCTGCACCAATTAAAGCATGCCAAGCGAAGGACCATGACTGTTTAATTCCTACAAGAATTGTAGGTGTTGCGGCGGGAATCATTACATATCTAAAGAGAGAAAGTCCTTTTGCTCCCATGTTATTTGCTGCTCGAAGGTATATGGGAGGTATATTTCTAAATCCTGAATAAATAGACGTCATTATTGAAAATGTAGAGCTTAAAACTACTACAAATAATATTCCTACATCATTTAAACCTATGAAAAGAATTGCAAAAGGAACCCATGCAACGCTAGGAAATGTTTGTAATCCTACTGCGAATGACCCCATTGTTTTTCCGAATCCGGAAAATTTTACCATTAACAAGCCTACCATTAAACCAATTATTATGGATGTGACAAATCCTATTAATAATCGATACATAGTAATTCCTATGCTTATTATTAATGACATATTCTGAATCAGTTCTACAAAAGATTCTGTTACCAATAAAGGGGATGGCAGTGATATTGTAGGAAATATTTTTAATAGAAAAATAAATTGCCAAAATCCTAAAAATACTGCAATGAATAATAATGTGTTTGCAAATGTATCAATATCTATTGTTTTATGTATACTTTTATTATTTTTTTGAATTTTTAACATTTGTTATGCAGCAACTTGAGTAACAAACTTATCTTTAACATCTTTAGGTTGATTGTTTATACCGTTTTTTGAAGAATCATTAAACTGAAACAAATCTGCCGATTCTGCCACTATCTCTTTTGTAATTGAATCTATTAATGGATGATCTATATTCCTAGGTCTTGGAATATCTACGACAAATTCTTTTTTAATGTTTTTTAACTTTGGAGACATGACAATAACCCTGTCTCCTAAAGCTACTGCTTCGTTTATGTTGTGAGTAACAAAAAGGATTGTTTTATTGGTTTCTTGATGTATTTTCAATAATTCCTTATAAAGTATTTTTTTAGTTTGGACATCCAACGCTGCAAAAGGTTCATCCATCAATAAAATTTTTGGATTTAAAGCTAGCGCTCTAGCAATAGCGACTCTTTGCTTCATTCCTCCTGAAAGTTGATGAATAAAAGCATTGGTAAAATTAGACAATTGAACTAAATTAATATAATCAGTTACTATCTTTTCTCTTTGATCTTTTGGTATTTTCGCAATTTTTAATCCAAACTCAATATTTTGGTAAACTGTTAACCATGGAAATAAAGCTCCTTCTTGAAAAACTACGACACGATCGGTGTAGGGAGATTTTTTGATGGGCTTGGAATCTATTAGTATCTCCCCTTTAAATAAATTATCCATTCCTGCTACTATATTAAGCAATGTGCTTTTCCCACAGCCTGATGGGCCTACTATAGTTACAAATTCCCCTTCTTTGATATATAAAGTCAAATTATTTAATATAATATGTTGATATAAGAGATTGTTTCCATTGTCTTGATTATATTCTTTATAGATATCCTTTAGTTGTAACATTAACTTTTCTTCAATTAACTTGTTGAGTGAAGGCTTCGAATTTGACATATAAAAAGTATAATGCTATAAAAATATAATTTACATTATTTATGCAAAAAATGGAAAAAAGATGCAAGTTTTGCAGATGTTTTTATAATTAGGATGCTCAATTAAATAATATGTCGATGTATTACAATAGGCTTTAATTTGTTTATGTAATCTTCTTTATTGTAAAAAAAATCCTTTAGGAAAATTGCATATTTTCTGACAAAATGTCATATACAAAATTAGTTATATATTTTAGAATCAATTAGACTAATATGAGTCTTATTTACAAACACATAACCCAACCATATTCTAAAAAATTAGATGATATACAAAAATATTAATACAGAACCAACATTTAAACATCTTTTAAAATGTACGTCCTGTTTGTGGAACATAACCTTTAATGAATCAACAGGTTACATACCGGTAAATAGTAATTTAATGTATTGTCCGATGTGCAAAGAAAAAATAAGAACTCAATAAAGATCATTTGATTGCTTTGTTGCATAATTCATGCTCATTCGATCACATCCATTTTTGTTAGCCTATATTCTTCTAAACAGGTTATACAAAGATACTTTCATTGTCATCTCTTTTACCATGTTTTTAAACCTGATAGCAGATGTATATTCACCAAACATCCGCTTTATAGAAGAAAATACTGCTGTTTCTTTAGCCATCCACCTGCTTCCATACTTTCTTTTATTTTTCCATTTGTGATAATCCTTTGTTTTATATCTAACTTCTCTATTCCTTACATTGCTATTCTTGGATGAAACGATAGAGTTTCTTTTTACTTTGATGACAGGTCGAATCCTTTTCTTCTCCTTCAAGTATTTGAAATTTTCATTGCTATCGTAGGCTCCTGCATCACCAATGAAAGATTTGATCTTGACATTGCGGTTATTATTCAGCACGCCTTCCACCAAATTCTTTATTACTTTACTATCATGTACCTTTTCATCGGTAGTCCAGTGCAAGAATTTGTTTGGTCTTGATATCCACTGCAACAACATGTATCTTTAGATAGCCTTTCTTGTTTTTTACATCCTATTTATCTTGCATCCGCCGAGACCTCTGTTTGTAACCTTGATACCTGTACTGTCCGCTGCTATAATGATAACGATATCATCATCATCTATACTGTTATTGATATCAATGTCCAGTTTGTTTATTCTTCTACATATTTGTGAATAACATGGATGGCTTGGAAGATTCTTTCCAGCTGCTTTGATGATTCCTTCTGTTTGTCTATAGGGAAGGTGAAGGTATACTTTGATATGGCCGATAATAAGGATGAAGGAATCAGGTATTGTACTTTTTGCCTTTCTTATTTTCATTCATCCTTGCAAGATCAACATCCCAGTTATCCAGAAAATCATAGGAAAAAAGTATCTCTCCACGTCTTACAAGAGATTGATTATAAGAAGGCCAGTGGATCAAATGATTAATTGGTTCGATCCTAGCTAAAAATGTTAGTTATGCAACAAAGCACATTTCATAATAAAGTGTTGTTTGTTTTTTAAGATATATCTTTGAATATTAAAATTATTTCATAGAATTTTTAATTCGGACAGTTAAAAATAATATAATAAATTATATCCAATTTATTTATTGTAAAAAGTAAAATCAATAACAAAGAATTTAATGATTGTTTATAAAATGTATATACACTCAATTCATGATTCGGTCAGTTAAAGTATTATTTTTTGATTATATTAAAGTACAAGTATAGTCCATAACCAACTATTTTTAAATGTATTCTATTTCTTTATTTCATAAATAAAATGGTATTCTAAAACTGAGGTTTTTTATCAAGGTAACGAGGTCCATCATATTTATATTGGAAATTACTATGATGTGTATATCATCATGTTTGAAATCAACAATTACTTTGGATTTCAAAAAGTATCAAAAGCCAAGACACTTTTTAAATGAAGAGACGAAACCCAAAGTAATTGTTTGAATGTTGGTTTCAGGTACATGTTTTCGTGTGTTTGCATGTCAACATTAGCCAATCGGTCTGGTGGGCTGCTATGCAATTATAATATATATATTATAATAGTTAAACGTTCTTTATATAAGAATTATATTATCATATGCTTAACATCTAAAAAATATTAATACTTTTATCTGTATTTGTAAATAATAATAATAAAATATTTTTAAAATCAATATAATTATATGACGATTTTTCCAAAAAATGCAATTTGATATAGTTACTTTCAAAATTAACGTATAAGAATCTCATAAAAACATTTTATATTTACACATTAAAAACAATAAAAACAATAAAAAATAAAAAAAAATAGTTTCTTTTGATTATCTTATCATACTTCTACATTCTTGTGCACATTTTCTACATGCATCTGCACATTGTTTACATGCATCCATTTTATCAGCCATCTTATCACATTCTACAGCACATGCTTCACACATATTACAAATTTGTAACATATTCACTTCCTCGGCACATCATCATACAAGTCATTCTTCTATAGGTTTGAGAATTATTATTTAGTATTAAAATTAAAAGATGATGATGAATAATTAGAGATAGTTATACGGTTTAAATGCCTGTTAATCGGATAATGGATTGATTTCTTTATAGTATTGTACAAATAACGGATTAATCCATTGTTTGATATGAATTAATTTGCATTAATTTTAAATTTAAAAGTAGTTGTCAAAGTTTTCTATTACATTTTCTATATTACATTATTATTTCGATGATTTGTTTCTGATAATAATATTAATGATAAAGAATTGGCAAGTTCTGCACAGGTCTGTTTTATACTTCATATTTGAAATACATAATATAATATTGAACTAAATATAATAATTAATGAATAAAAAAAGAACTATATTTAATTTAGGAATAGTATTGTCATTGACATTAGCAAGTGTCATATTTTTGACATTCGTTTCTACACCAATTTTTTCTCAAGGTAATAAAACTATAAATGGAAACAATAACAGTTCTTCGGTGGCGCCATCAAATAATTCTTCGCTATCATCTAATAATGTTACATCACTTTCTGGCAACACTACAAATAATTCTACAAAATAATTTATTTCATAGGTCTTATCTTTTAAGACTCTAAAACATTATTTATTAATTTTTTAATGGGGAAACATGTATAATAATAACTCAAACAAAGTTTTTTCAATAAATTATGAAATTAATTTACGAAATTTCAAACTACTGCTAAAACGTTTCTCTTTATTTAAAATACTGATAATTATGGTGATTTAAATTCATATTTTATTGTGTTGTAAAATGTTGGGCCATTGTCATTGTTTAACATAATTAATTTTATTCTATTCCTTTTGTAAAATAAGGAATTAAAAAAGAACTAATGACAGCAATTTGCGAGGTATTCCAATTAGCACAAGTATATCTAAACAATTTATCAGAATAATTATAATAAAACACAAAAGCCATCTTGATCCTTGTATCCTTAATATATTCTCAATGCATTCGCCATTGGCCAAATCCAAATTGGTTAATCTATATAAAAAAGAAAATGGCCGAAAAGTAAAGGAAAGACTACTACTTTTAATTATCAAAGTACGAAAAGATAAACAAATTCCTTTTCGCTTTGTAAAAGAAATACACCATAAAAGTAATCCTTGGGCTTCAGACTAGTTAAAAAGATATGATAAAGAAGAAGGCTTGGAAGGACTAAAGGATAGAACAAAACCTGGTAGATCGTCTGAGTTGCCAGAAGAGACTAGTTACCAAATCAAGCAAGAACTTGAAGAAAGCAATAAAGGTTGGACTACAAAGCAAGTTGAAGAGTTAATCATAAAGAAATGCGATATCACATATCATTATATTCACATTTATCACATCCTTATCAAATGGAAATTTAAAAAGAAGGTGCCAAGAAAGGTACATGTTAACACAGCATCCAAAGAAGAAAAGATGTTTTCAAAAAAGGTCATCTAAATATTTATGGAAATGCAGCGGCAGGAGCAACGGGAAGATGGATTTACCATAGTATCTCTGGACAAGTCATTTTCTTTTATGATTCTTCTGTAAGAAGGGTTTGGATTCATGAGAATAATGAGCAAAAATTATCATTACCAAATAGAAAGAAAAGAGGCCAAGAGTTGTCATAAGAATAAAGAGTCCAACAAGAGTCATTCCAAAAAAGAGAATAGTAATAGAGAATACTATTTGTCGATTGAAAAATTTTAGAATATTGTCAGATGCATATAGGAACAAATTGAAAAAGTATAACACGGTATCGTATATAGTGGAGGATGGGCAAATTATAGGATATGAATCATCATAACTAGGAAAGAACCAAACACAAAATCATGTGACTGGTTGAATGATTTTTAGTTATGCAAAGGATCTATTTTACAGATATACTACAGGATCATTATTTGTAAAAAGATAGTTTGGACAGATTATAAGATGATATTTATATGGTCTTTTTGGGATATAATTACTTTGGATCTCCTTAAAAAGTACGACCCAATATGCTTTTTTTTTTGATCCAAAGTAATCGTTCAAAGGTTGATGCCAGGTAATATGTCAGCAAGCTTTTGCACGTCATCATTTGCAATCAAGGAAGTGGAAGTGCAATTTTAATATAGATGTTATAATAGTTAAACGTTCTTTATGTAAGAATTATATTTGTAATATTTGATATTTAAAAAATTTTTATAGTTTTATTTATATCTATAAATATTGTTATAATTACATTATAAAAATCAATATAATTATATGACGGTTTTTCCAAAAACATGCAATTTAATATAGTTACTTTCAAAACTAACGTATAAAATTATACCTCAAACATTTTTTCCAGAAATCAAATCATATCAAAAATAAAAAAAAATAAAAAAAAATAATTTCTTTTGATTATCTTATCATACTTCTACATTCTTGTGCACATTTTCTACATGCATCTGCACATTGTTTACATGCATCCATTTTATCAGCCACCTTATCACATTCTACAGCACATGCTTCACACATATCTGCACACATATTACAAATTTGTTTAACATATTCACTTCCTCTGCACATCATCATACAAGCCATTCTACACATATCTGCACAATCTCTGCACATTATCATACATCTTGAAAGAGAGATTTGGTTTTGGTTTTGTTGAGATGTCATATTCATACATTCTGTACAACAACATTCACAAGCAATCATACATTCATTGCAACTTTCAATGCAGCTAGCATATTGTTGGTTTTTTAAAATAGAAGCAGTATTCATCGTTTTATTTTGTTGTAAAAACTATATAAAGATATCTAAAAAATATGTAAAAAATGTGAAATATATGTAAGATATGCATATATTCTAATGAATATATATGAGATTTTTATAAAATATGTGATATTTGAGCGTATAGAGAAGGGTTTAATAACATTCAGAGTGAAATTATGTTTTGTGATATGTAAAACTTTAAGAAAATATTATATTCATTTTAAATATATTAATAGACATTTTCATCAATCTTGTTTGTAAAATTCTAGGATGACTGTAAGGCAAAATTTATTTTTCTTTGTCGTAGACATTGTAGGATCTTCTGACACTAAACTTACAATCCATACACAAACAAAAAAAATTAGTAAAGTATTAGAATTTATAAAAAATAGCAATGAATATCAATATAAAAAATACGAGTCATTTACTGGCGACGGAGTGCTATAGCATTTGAAGACGCTGAGCCGCCTATGGAACTTTCTGAATACCTACATCATAAAATATCCACATATAATACAACCAATGAAAATGAAGACGATAAAATAAAAATAAAAATTGGAATTAGTTGTACTGATTCCACACATGGTTGACATTTTAGCTTCCTAACATAGTTGACACTCTAGTCTTAGAGTGTAATAATAATGGATATAATTGAAAATAGGTATAAAATGATAATTGAATCAGAACGTTCAGGTAAGAGCATTTCTGATGTTTGTACTGCATATGCTGTTTCAAGACAAACATGGTACAAATGGAAGAAACGGTATAATGTATATGGGATAGATGGATTAAAAAACCAATCAAGAAAGCCACATAATATTAAAAATGTAAAGGTAACCAAAGATATAGAAAAGATTATTCTCGAGCTGAGACTAAACAACAGATTTGGTCCAATGAGAATAAGGTTCAGATTAAAGAGAAAGTATGGAATCAGCTTGGGTACAAAAACCATTTACAATATTCTAAAGAGACACAATCTCAATGTACTATCTGTCAAGCTAAAAAGAAAATACAAGATTTGAAATGAAACATCCAAATGAGTTGGTTCAAATGGATACCAAAGGACCTTTTTATCTAAAAGGCTCACGAAGCAAAAATTATTTTATTCATGTTATAGATGATTGCCCCTCAAGAAAAGTAGTTAGCAAATGGTGCAGCAGAAGAACTAGTGAAGAATCTTTATCAGTTCTCAACGAATGGATTGAACTCTACGGTAAACCTATGAAAGTGATGCATGATGGTTGTGGTAGAGAATTTACATCGAATAAATTCAAACATTATCTTTTTCTCAATGGAATAAAGGACAAGCAGATTCCTAAAGGTTATCCACAAGAACAGGGGAAAGTAGAAGCGTATAACAAAATAGTCATAACTGAATTTCTACAAGTAGAAGAGTTAATTGATATGAAAGAGGGAATAGAGAAATACGAATTATTTGTCAAATCGTATAACTATGAAAGAGAACACGGTGGAATAAACGGAATGACGCCATCAGAGAAATATGAAATCTTTAAAACAACCGATATTGATACACTAAAACAAGACAAAATGTGTCAGCCATGTTGGTACATTGTTTTGTCAACCATGTGTGGAAGTACAACAATTAGTTATGGTAGTGTTACAAAACTATCTCCACATGATACTGATTCTCATCCATGGGGTTATGAAATGGTCATGGCAAAACGAATTGCGGACATTGCTAAACCAGAACACATTTTGCTTGATTGTTCGGCTAAAAACAACATCCAACAATATAAAAAGAAATACTATGATAACTTGATTTATGTTGGATCGTATCCTTTTAAACATAGACAAAAGGAAAATATATTTTCATATTATAAAAAAGACATTTTTGGAAATCCTAAGCGCCCAATTGATCGTACAAAATCATTTCTTGATATATCTTTTAAACTTCATTTAGGTATTTTATCTGATAATATTATAAAAGTAAGAAATGAGCATCTGATTAAAAATATGTCTTGCTCTCCTCAACAAATGAGAATTCATCGTATCGCTTATAAATCTGAGAATATAGAAATTTATGATGAAAACAAGAAATTTATTAGATGGCTAGATTTGTCTACGATTAATAACGTTGTACCAAGCAACGGATCGGAAATATTAGTAGTCTTAAATCCTGCTTTAGATGAAGACAAAACAAAGAAATATACTTTAGAGTATGAGTGTGAAAATACTGGAACATATAATCAAATATTCACATTTGATTCAGAAACCTTTGAAGTAACAATTGAATATCCTGGATTAAATAACTGGCAAGCTCAATACTTAGAGGTTTTCAAAATATATGGATTGAATTTCGAAAAAATTGAACCCTTCAAAAATCCTGATACTATCCCCAAAGATAAGGAGAGTACTATTCTAAAATATCGTTTAGATGATCTTTGTTCATCTGAAATTCAATCAATAACGATAAAGTGGCCAACATCTTGATTTCATGACAATTGGTTCTGCTCGCTTAAAATAGCATTACCCTAGCTTGACGTCCGTTTTGATAATTCTCTTTTCTTGAATAATTATCAAATGCCTTGTTGCATGATTCCTATAATCTTTGATTTATGCTCTATTTTAGATAAACAGATATGACATCGTTATATATTCTTTAGTTTAACCGAGTACACATACGCTCCAAACATTCTCTTTAAAGAATAGAATATCGTTTCTACAATCCATCTATGTACATTGATTACGCGGTACTATTTCCATCCTTGTAAATCATTTTTCTGTGCAACAATGATAAGTTTCTAAGAATATTTACTTTTTTCAGTCGAACTCTTGTAATCTTTTTTTTAATGCATGGCAAGATTCAATTGTCTGACAAATACTAAAATTCGATATTTGATTTAATTTTCAATAATCTGAAATAATAATACATATTTTTTAATAATAATATTAATTAATTGTATAATAATAACAACATTTATTCAAAATATTGTCAAAAAAATAACAGTAAAGTGTATATGTTTTATAATTTATTTGAGATTTCATGAAAATAAAACCTATTCATCTCTTGTTAGCTTTATTAATTATTGCACCTTCTATAATGAACTTAGCTGTTCCTTTTTACAACTCAAAATTACCTGAACTTTTTGAACTGCCTTTCTTTTATTGGTTTCAGTCTGTATGGCTTGTAGTATGTTCTTTCTCTTACCTAGGCTTTGCTTTTATAATGAATAAAAAAGAGAAAAAACCCGAAGCTGAGGTAGTTTAATAAAAATGATGGGCATTGATGGAATAATCCCATTTGTTGGATTATTTATTCTTTTCATAGGTGTAGGTTTCTATGGGAAATATTGGCGTAGAGGTGATTTAAATAATGTCCATGAGTGGTCATTAGCTGGAAGAAAGCTTGGAACAATCCTTGTATTTTTTTTAGTCGGTGCTGACATTTATACTGCATATAGCTTTGTTGCAGTTCCCTCTGGTGTATTTGCAAAAGGTGCATTGTACTTTTTTGCAATTCCATACGTAGCACTAACGTTTGCTATTGCACTAATAACAATGCCAAGACTTTGGAAGGTTTCGAAAGATAAAGGTTACATTACGGCATCAGATTTTGTAAAAGACCGATTTAATAGCAATACTCTATCGATCTTGATTGCAATAACAGGAATTATTTCTTTATTGCCTTACATAGCATTGCAGATTATAGGAATGCAATCAGTGCTGACGGTTATGCTAGCGGGAATTAGCAATTCACATATAGTTGAAGAAATATCTCTTTTTATTGCATTTGTAATATTAGCTGCATTTACTTATACTAGTGGGTTAAGAGGTGCAACATTAACCGCAGTTTTCAAGGATATTCTAGTATGGATAACTGTTATTGTGGTAATTATTGCAGTTCCAATAAGTATAGGTGGTTTTGGAACAGCTTTTAAAAATCTTCACAAACAAACCTTTGTTACTCTTCCTAATTCAATGGTTTCAGCTTACAGTACGCTAGTCCTTGGTAGTGCTCTTGCACTATATCTTTATCCTCATGCAATAAATGCAGTTTTAAGTTCAAAAAGTACTCGCAATCTTCGTACAAGTACTTCGCTATTACCACTTTATGGAATAGGGCTTGCAATATTGGCTCTGATGGGAATTCTTGTATATGGGGTTCCGGCTGCAATGCACTTTTTATCCCGATTTCCTCAAAGCACCAGGGGTATTCTTGTTGTCCCTACTCTAATACAATATTCAATGCCCCAGTGGTTTTCCGGTATCGCACTTTTAGGAATTTTTATAGGCGGACTAGTACCTGCTGCAATAATGGCAATGGCACAGGCAAATCTTTTGACAAGAAATATTGTAAAAGAATACAGACCGAACATGTCACCAGCTTTTGAGCTTCGTTTAACAAAAATATTTTCAACTATTTTCAAATTTATCGCTTTAGGATTTGTATTTATAGTACCAGCTACTTATGCCATTTCACTGCAGCTTTTGGGAACCACATTAATTCTGCAGATTTTACCCGCAGTTTTTTTTGGTTTATATGTCAAGTTCTTAAAAAAGGAGCCGCTAATTATAGGATTATTATCTGGAATATTTTCGGGAATAGTTATGTTAGAATACATAAACGGTTTTGGAGTTTTAACATCTTCAGTACTTTCAACGCCATTTGGTTCTCTTTATGTCGCAATAATTTCCCTTGGCATTAATTTGGCCATATCTTTTGGATTGAGTGGGTTAATGAATAAAAGATCTGTTCAACCATTTAGAAAAGTTAGGACTGAATAACCTAAATATGATATTGATCCAAACTAGTGTCAAATAAACTTTATAATTTTTTATAGTATTTGTACAAAATAAAAACATATTATTTTTTAGTTTAAATTTATATTACAATTTGTTGCAGATATCCTATATATTAAAATTTTATTTTATTTCGTGAATATTTATAATAAACATATGCCAAATTATACCATTAGTATTCTTATATTACTATTACATAAATACATTAAAAAAATTTAAGACTGAAAAAATAGACATTTTATTTCACTTTACCAATACCAAATATCAATTCTAAACAAATAAAAATTAGGAACATTGTAAGAAAATTTTAGTAATGCATTTTTTGGATCGTAATATTATTCCATGACTTGGGGCGGATCTTGTAATAAATTGATTTAGAAAAATTTGGTTTAAGACATTGAAATTTAATATGTATTTCAAATTCCTTATTCAAAGGCATTTTGAGAAAATCTATATCTTTTTCTCTAAATCTATCCATTTTATCATAAGACAACACATAAAGTGATTCAAACCCTTCAATTGTAAAAAACAGTAAAATATCTTTTGTAGTTTTTTTAGGAATATCTATTACTTGACTATTTGATAAAAGTTTACCGATATAATTATAGGGTATTCGACTGGAATTATTTACTGTTTCTGTTAGTTTATTCATAGTTTCGATTATAAATTCAGTGGGAAAATCAGACGTTTTCCAACGCAGAGTTTGATAATGAGGATACTTAGTTTGACGATTTTCAATAACATTATAAGAAATAATACATTTAAAAGCATCTTTTGAAGTATTAATTTTACTTAATCGAGATAATAAAGGAAAATAATCAACAAAAGAAGAGATACTACCAAGTAATTTTTTATCGAGATTAAATATTTCCAAAGTCCATATATTTATACCAAGTTTTCCTAAAGAATGGTCACAATTTTTTAACGTAATGTATAATTGATTTTTTTTTAAACCATGTATTTTTATTTTTGGTTTGATAAAAAATTTTTTGTCCTTTCCATAATGTTGAATTTATTTTCAAATTGCTTAAGACTCATACAAATTCGTTGGTGTTATATCTATGCCATATATAATCTATTCGTATATTCCATTGCAAAAAAAGTAAATGTAAGATAATATATGCAATGAATTGGCTTAATCTTTTTTGCAAACTAGCATAACAAAGCATTATCCTTTAAGGAAAGAGAGCCAAAATAAAGAATAAAAAATATAATAAACGGAATTTTAAAATCCTTATATTAATAAGAATTTTCTCATTTTTATACAATATTAGTAAATGAATTATTTACTTAATAATTTTAATTGCTTTATACTTTTGCAGTTAAAACACCAGTAAATACAGAGAAAATAAATTAAAAAAGGCTAAAAAAAACACTTACCGGTTCTATCAGGCTTTATAATCCGTTTAAAACCAAACTTTAAATACTATTCTTTATAATAGATAACTATGTCTAGCAAAAGCACACAAAATATTAGTTCTACAGGAACCACCACATCTACAAATTATTCTTATAATAAAAATGATGAATTTAACCAATCTATAAGTAGATCTCTTGATGAAACTAAAGAAAATATCAAAAAGTCATTAGATGAATCCAAAAACCAAATTCCTCGTTATAACACTATTGTAAATAGTTATCAAGAGCAGTCTATAGAAACGGCTAAAGAGATATCAGAAGAATATATTGATTCTCAAAAAGCCATAATAAATTCTCTTCAATCAGCATGGAAACCATACAATGAAAGTTATAATGGATTATTGAGTAGCTGGGGTTCACCAGAAACGGCTGTTAAAGCATATAGCAAATTTGTTAGTAATATAGCAGATAATGCTGTTTCTGCAGTAAGATTGACAAATAACATCATTTTTTCAAATTTGGATTCATGGAAAGCAGTTTTGCAACAGGCAAGAGACAATTCAAGACACCTATCAAACCTTAGTGTAAATACAGCTAAAACATTTGAACAAAGTTCAAAAGAGATACACGATGCAGCCTCAAAAGAAGCTCAATCAATAAAGGATAACACCAAATCTGCCGTTAATGCATCTACTGTATAAAAAAATTATTTTTTTTTAGTTTAATCAATATATAAGATTCTAATTAACAAAGATATTATAACAAAATTAAAAATACAAATATAACATATAGTAGATCTCTTGCATAATTAGAAATAATCTAGACCATCACTTCTAATTCTATATCGATTTCTAGTTCAGATAATTTGATATTCTATAGTTCACTAGTCCTGCTACTATGTCTGACACCTTGTTATATTTTCTCAATTTATTTCTAAATATCTCACTCATTATCTTGTACTTTTTCAATCTGCTAATAGTATGCTCTACTATTATCCTCTTTTTCGAATGGATAATGTTAAACTCGATTTCTTCTTGTGATAAACACTGGTTTATTTTCTTTTTATATGGTAGTGCAGATAGTTGTTCTGGAAAATCCTTTTCTATGCCCAAATACCCTAGATCAACTACAGTAACAACTTGTTTTGGAGTGACAGGATAGTTCTTTTTATAAATATCGTAGTCATGTTTTCTTCCTTTTTTATAGCGTACTTTGTGAAGGACATAACCACGATTGTTAACCGTAATCTGATTCTTAATAGTATGTCTTTTCTTCTTACTTGAATAGAATATCTTTCTTCTATTCTTATCCGCAGGTCTTGGTATTTGCTGTTCGGTACAATCTGTAAAAGCAAGAAGAAAGCCTGGAAAATATTTATCAACTGCCTCTGGAGTTTTCAGCCTTTTGGTTATTGGGTATGTCTTCTGCGGAATTGGCAAACATTCTCTTATCAACCCTTCAATCTTTTGAATGTCTCTGCAGATGTTGCTCTGATCCAAATCAAATAGAAAACCTGCCATAGTGTAAGTTATGTATAGACGATAGTAAACCAAAAGCATGAGAAATCTATCTTTAATATCTAGTTTGAAAGGTTTACCTGCACCTATACGTCTTTCTCTATCTTTTTTGAACAAGCGTTGTATTTCATGTTTAGCATATCTTTTTGTTACATTTTTTTCATAAATGTCATCGAACTGTTGCACTGTAAGACCAGCAGTGAATGATTTGAAAAGCAATGATTTTTTGGATAACCGATCATATGAAAGCAATGAGAGAACAAGAAAATGAAGAATTGCTGATCATATAGCTGTTTATTCTAATTATGCAAGAGATCTAGTATTCCGATTTTATAATTATATTTAATATAATGATATTGTTAAAAATAATTATTTCCAAATTAAAATCTAATTTCCTTATCTCAGAGAGATACTCTGTAAGATTTAATATTTAATATTAAAATATTTCAACATTATCCATAATATAATGGACTATAATAAAATCTGTAAAGATATTATTAATATGGATCCAAATATTCGATATGCAGGTATATGTGATGAATCAGGAGATACAAAATTTGGAGGAATGAGAGAAGGGATAAAAAATATTTTTACTCCAGAGGAAACACAAAAATCAAATCAACAAGCAATGGGTAGATGGGGATTAAGAAATGCACTTGAACCAAAGACAGGTAGGGGAAAATATGCAATGGCAGAATATGAAAAAATTAAAAGAGTAACCATTCCAATTGATGAAAATCATCTCTTATTAGTCACAATGGAAGTAATAGCTGATCACAATTCTATTATCAAGCAAATTTTAGATGAGCTCGAATATTAATATCATAATTTATATATAAAATCTGAAATTAAACATTTCATTTGTGATGAGTGATGACTACTAAAATAATTAAATGAATTTTAAATTGAAAATATGAAAATAGTTATAATAAATAAAGAAAAAAGAAAAACATATGTATAAAATGAACAAAGTTTTTGAAGATACATAACAAAATGAAGGCATCAGATCTTTTTGTAAAGAGCTTGGAGGCAGAAGGAGTAGAATATATTTTCGGATTGCCTGGAGAAGAAAATACAGATTTAATGATGTCATTAGCAGAATCAACTAAAATAAAATTTATTTTAGTAAGACATGAACAATCTGCCGCATTTATGGCAGATATGTATGGAAGGTTAACACATAAAGTAGGCGTATGTCTATCCACTTTAGGCCCTGGAGCAACAAATCTTACAACAGGTGTAGCCAACGCTAATATGGACAGATCACCTTTGTTGGCTATAACAGGTCAAACCAGCACAAATACTCTTCACAAAGAATCACATCAAAACATGGATGTAGTTACAATGTTTAAACCTATAACAAAATGGAGTTGGTCAATTCGCAATGCAGATAGCATTCCTGAAATAATTAGACGCGCATTCAAAATAGCCTTGGAAGAGAAGGGTGGTGCTATCCAGCTTGAATTACCACAAAATATTGCAAAAACAGAATCTGAAATCAAGCCTATAGTCAAACAAAATGTATTAAGATCAAGACCAAATAAATATCTAGTAGAATTAGCTGCCAAATCAATTTTAGAAGCAAAAATGCCTTTATTTCTGGTAGGAAATGGTTGCGTAAGAGGTAATTCTTCTGAGAGTTTAAGAAAGTTTTTGGAAGAAATTAAAATCGGTTCTTTAAATACTTTTATGGCAAAGGGAGTAATTTCGGATAATTCAAGTGAACATTTGCGAACAATAGGAATCAAAGAATCAGATCACGCGTTACTTGCAATGAAACAGGCTGATTTGATAATAGCCATTGGATATGATCTTGTTGAATATAGCCCTAGAAATTGGAATGGAAAGTTAGATAAAAAAATTATACACATAGATTTCACCCCTGCAGAGGTTGATACATATTATCCGCCATTCATAGAAATCGCAGCCGACATAGAGTATACTATAGAAGCAATTCTGGTTTCATTAAAGGAAAGAATAAGCAATCAAATAAAGAATCATCAAGAAAAAATTAATCAAAAGGGTCAGAATAATGGATTTGATGTTAAAAAGAAATCGCTTCCAGAACATTTTGACAAAATAAGAAACGAAATAATCTGGAGAGATATTGAAAAATATAAAGATAATGATAATTATCCAATTCATCCTGAAAGGCTTGTAATAGAAGTTCGGAAAAACCTTGAAAAAAATGATATAGTTATTTCGGATGTCGGAGCTCATAAACTATGGATATCAAAGATATATGAAACATATGAACCCAATACATGCATAATTCCTAATGGTTTTTGTTCAATGGGATTTGCACTTCCAGCAGCAATTGCTGCTCAATTAGTAAAACCAGAACAAAAAATTGTTGCAATGTGCGGAGATGGTGGATTTTTGATGAATGTACAAGATTTAGAAACTGCAGTACGACTTAATCTACCAATTATCATTGTAATTTGGGTAGATAAAGAATATGGAATGATTTCGTTTAAACAAATTGATGAATTCGGAAAAAAGGTATTTGTAAAGTTTAATAATCCAGATTTTGTCAAACTAGCAAATAGCTTTGGAGCAATAGGATATAACGTCAAGTCCACACAAGAATTCTCAGAAATATTAAAACAAGCAAGAATGTCACAAGACAAACCTGTAATAATTTCAATTGATGTAAATTATTCACGTAATCAAATTTTACTTGACAATAATTATAAAGAATAAAGAATTATTTATTCTAAATATCATATATATTGTATTTGATCATATATTTTATATTAAAATGGATATCAATTAAAACAAGTTCTGGTTGTAAGCAAATAATTAGAAATATTAATGTCAAAAGAACCTTTTTCCCTACTAATATGATATAAGAAATCCATTTGATTTAACATAATTAAAAAATTATAAAGAAAAAGCGATTATAAAGCATCAATCAATTGTTTTATTAGTGGCGATTAGACAATTTATGCTTTATAATTTTATTCTGGCTTATAAAATTGTTATTTAATTTAGAATTTCCTTGGAAGCTAATATCAGTTTGACCAGAATTATTTAGTATTATCTTGTTATTTTTTATAGTATTTCCTGTGCCAACATCTGCACTAAGTGTAACACCCTCTTTTGAATTAGAAATAGAATTTTTAGTAATTATATTATTTGACGCATGAACGTTTAAAAATATCCCAGTTCCAGAATCAGTAATACTATTTCTTAGTATTTGGTTATTATATGAATCCGATACAAAAATACCTGTTTTATTTTCATTATGAATTGTATTATCACTTACAATTGAATGGGTCATATTCCTACTAAGCATAATTCCATGGAAATTATCATGCAAATTGTTTTTTTCAATTGTAATATTATAACAGTTTACTGAACAGATTAATCCAAATCCTCCATTATTATAAATAAAATTGTTCTTGATGGTCAAATCATGAGTTCCAGTATGAGGATCCAATCCATAAATATTATTGTTATAGATATGATTATTTTCAATATCCATACCACCTATACCCTTAGAATAAAATCCAAAATAAAGATTGTGTATTTTGTTATTTCTTAAGACACTATTATCTCCACCATAGTAGCTTAAACCAGAAGCACCTGCAGTAGTTCCTCCTTCATAGCCTAGATAAGCAATTTCTGAATTTGTAATGTCGGTAGTGCCGGTTGCTCTATATTCTACTTTTATTACGGGTCGAACAATACCTTTGTTTAATACCAGTTTATTCTGAACGGTTTGACGAGTTCCATTTGTTTTTCCATAATCATGAGTTATAGGATTCCAAGAAGTTATTTTAACTGAATCAATTTTAAGCGATCCTAATACATGTATTTCATTTGAATTTATACCGTCAGTGAGAAGTTTTAGCCAATTAGTGTCTGACGAATTGATATAAAATGTTGAACCTCTTTGAATTATTAAACCCGCATTCAATAACCAAACATTACCTTTACCAGCTTCTTTATTTAAGACATTACGATCATGAATTTGATTGTATATATCAGTCAGCGTAGCTGAGGAGCATGTTATGATTACAACTCTCTGAGTAGAATCAAAATTGATACATCCTGATGGTGGCAACGATCCAAATACAGCATTACTTGACATAGACAAAAATATCATTATACTGGCAAACAAGATTACATACCTTAAATTCAATTTATATGCAAATAATAATCCTGCGTTATTTAATCTGTTAATTAAAGTTGCCAAATCAGTCATAGAAAATGATAAAAAGAATTAGTATATAAAATTCCAGAAATCCCAAATGAAAAAATTTAATCTTAATTGTTATAAAACATGCATTTGAAAATAGATAAATTTATCAATAAAAAAATATTATCACAAAAAATTATAATTTTTAATGGTTTTTGAAACAAAGGCAAAATGCAAATAGATGTTAAAACGAGAATTTAATTATCTATAAACGAATACTATAATGTTAATTGAAAAATAAAAATAATAGATATAATAGGTATTTGGAGGGATTCAAGTTTTTGACAAATAATCTTTAAATCAAAAAAATTGAGAATATCATTAATTTTTAGAATTTAAATATCTTTTAAGAAAATATTTTAATAAAATAAACTATTATATATTAAAAAAACATAAATAGTATGAGTATATTATATTATTTGCATTGAAAAGAAAAATAGATCCCCTAGCTATTCTTTTCTTTAGGAGTTCGTCATTATGCTAGATTTCTTTGAAATGGAGCGTGTAATTGAGGATCTCGCAAAATCATATCCTGCTCAATGTGCAACAACATGGTTCAAGGTAACTAGAAACTTGAATCCAACGGAAGAGGAATATCGTAAAAAGGTTGTTGAATACATGAAACAGTTTGAATTTTTATTAGCAACCTATCCTCAAGGTCCTGAAAAAGAAAAACTTAAGGATATTGTCAAAAAAGCACTAGAAAGCGAAATTAAAAAAGGTACTAGATGGTGACAATAACGAAGTAGAAAAACGATACCGACATTATGTTGCTACTTCTATTTGGTACGGATCTAGTGAAGCTATAAAAGAAACTATGAAATTGCCTCAACCAGAACAAAGTAAGACCACAATTTTAAAAGAGAAAAAGGCTAAAAATAATGAAAACAAAATAGTAGAGGAACAACTTGTACAAATTAAAAACGAAAATAATCTATTAATGATCAAACGCAAACGCAAAAAGAAAGAAGATATACAATAAATCAATATTTTTTATATTATAATAAAATAATAACTCACGATACCATAATAAATATAATGTGAGTAGTTAATTTTGTATTTAATTCTATTTTGTTAGTTTATGTTATACTTTGAAATAAAAGGACGAAAGATTATTGTAGTTCACTTATTATATTTGTAGATATGTATATGCATCAAAATTTTTAAATTTATGGTATCATCTTTATACTTTAATTTTGAAATAAGAATAAAGAATATAAGAATAAAGACCAGATGAGAATACATTAATTATTTTCTCGTTTAAAAAATTTGAACAGGTATATTATACATAGATTGTTTAGTTGTTATCAATTTAATAAAATATCAACTTAATTTAGGTTTTTTATATTATATAAAAAAAATATGGGATTTTTAGATTGGTAGGTTTACATCTATATCTTTACTTACCAGCCCCAGCCGCCGCCTCCCCAGCCTGGGCCTCCCCAGCCTGGGCCTCCCCACCAGTGGTGGTGCCACCAGTGGTGGTGCCAGCCCCAGCCGCCGCCTCCCCAGCCCCAGCCGCCGCCTCCCCAAGCAAATGCTTGATGAGATTCCACAGCTATTGATACAAGACTTGTGGCCGTTACTACTGCAAAGATAACAAGTACTGATGCTATAATAGATGTTTTTTTTGGTGTTGTAACCAATTTTTCTCATCATAAATATAGTTAGATACCTTATTATCTTATTTTATGTAGGATGTTTTACAACTTTATATGTTATTTTTTCATAATATTAGAAAGTAATTAACATAAATCCAAATATTACTTAAAATAAATATCATTATAAGATAGAAATCCTTTCTACATTGTTCTTTGGATCTATTTCTTATTATTAATCTCAGACAATTTATAAAGAAAAAAGGAATCTATAGATGGCCCTGTAAAGTTAAGAAAAAAGCTATATATTTTCTTATTGTTTATTATTTATGATACATCAAGTTAGGAAAAGAACAGAACCTAAAGATATTATATACTCTCTACATCTTTATTTCAATGGTCTTTCGTTAAGAAATACATCTAAAGCAATATCAAGATTTGTTAAAAGAAGTCATACTGCAATAAGAGATTGGATACAAAAGTACAAACCTGAAAGGTTATCATACACCAAGACCAAAATATATGACTTTATAATTGATGAAACTCAAATTAAAGTTGGTTCTGAATTAATATGGCTTTGGGTAGCTATTGAATCAAAAACTAAGAATATTCTTGGAATAAGCATATCCAAAGAACGGAATATGTTTGTAGCCGAACGTTTTCTATCTGACATCGTTAAAAAACATGGTCAGCATCCAGTTTCAACAGATGGTGGAACATGGTATCCTCAAGCTTGTCAATTTTTAAAACTGAAACATCATCTCCATTCCTCCTATGAGAAAAGCATTATTGAAAGAACTATGCAATATATAAAAGATAGAACAGAAGGGTTTGATGATTACTTTCCCCGTAGAAAGAAGAAATGTAAACTAAAGCATGTAAAACAATGGTTAAATCTATTTGCCAACTATTACAACAAGGAAATAATATCTTAACTTTACAGAGCCCTATAGATTATTATATCCATATAAATTCAAGTTAATATAAAAGTTAATTTGATGCATATTTATTTTGTTAATAAATAAATAATCTTTATTAAAAAATACATTTCATGAAAGGTTCACACAATTCTTATTTAAAAGTGAGTCTCAGTTTTGGTAAATATCTAATTGATACCTTCAGAGCTGACGGCGGAATCAGCATGAATGAGTAATCTAATATGTTTACGATACTTTTGCGTTTTGCGTTAGTTTTTTACACACTATTTGTTATAGTAGTAGATGATAGGCATAAGTAATATAGAAAAATAATAGTTAAACGTTGTTATTATGATTATTTTAATAATAATTGTTAATTTATGCCAATATTATAATTTTCAAGTAAATTAGTTTCAAATATTGATTTTTCCAAAAACATGCAATTTAATATAGTTACTTTCAAAACTAACATATAAAATTCGCATAAAAACATTTTATATTTATATCAAAAACAATAAAAATAAAAATAAAAATATAAAAATAGTTTCTTTTGATTATCTTATCATACTTCTACATTCTTGTGCACATTTTCTACATGCATCTGCACATTGTTTACATGCATCCATTTTATCAGCCACCTTATCACATTCTACAGCACATGCTTCACACATATCTGCACACATATTACAAATTTGTTTAACATATTCACTTCCTCTGCACATCATCATACAAGCCATTCTACACATATCTGCACAATCTCTGCACATTATCATACATCTTGAAAGAGAGATTTGGTTTTGGTTTTGGTTTTGTTGAGCGGTCATATTCATACATTCTGTACAACAACATTCACAAGCAATCATACATTCATTGCAACTTTCAATGCAGCTAGCATATTGTTGGTTTTTTAAAATAGAAGCAGTATTCATCGTTTTATTTTGTTGTAAAAACTATATAAAGATATCTAAAAAATATGTAAAAAATGTGAAATATATGTAAGATATGCATATATTCTAATGAATATATATGAGATTTTTATAAAATATGTGATATTTGAGCGTATAGAGAAGGATTAATTAAGAGAAAATAAAGTTAATGTAAAACTAACAGTAGTGGTAATCTAAAAGTGTAGTATGGTTGAAGCGTTAATGCCAAATAATCAAAAATTATTTGTATATTCCATAGATTTGATATTTTTAAAAATTATATAATAAAAACCATATTAGTCAAGCAATAATATAACAAACCTCTTTAACTACGCAACACCAAATAAATGATATTATTTTGGAAAAAATAAATATGATATTATTCCTCCCCAAACTATAGCAAATAACAAAGAAAATGCGTATGCAGCAATAGGTTTTTTGAGACTAATATCTTTAAATTTAGAAAATTGAGTGCTTAACCCTATTGCAAAAAAAGTAAATGTAAAAAAGGCGGTTCTTAATGGCTCGGTACCAAATGTTACTATTGGTAATACCGATTTATTGCCATCCGCAATAGACGAATGCGTTAATGCGATTGCAGATAAAATAACGCTAACTATTATATATCCAATTACAAATTTTGGAAATCTATACCAAAGTACTTTTGGATTTACGCTTTTGTTTGTCTGTTTTTTATCTTTATATGTCCAAATGGTAGCTAATAAAAAGGAGATTAAACCAATCCATATGTCAATCATTACTTTGGTAATTACTGCGGCATTTAATGCTATACTATGTGCATTTATTAAACCATCTACTACCGATGCACTTGCAGTAGCTGCTCCATCAGTTTTTACACTCAATCCCACCCAAACTCCTGCAGCATGAAAATGAGTTGGAAATACAGTTGCTGCTATAAAAGGCATCACGATAATTTCTATAGCAGAGAACATAACGATAATGGAGGAAATAATAGTTGAATAAATTGCAGGAGCTTCGATAGCGGCGGCGGTTGCAATAGAAGCTGACACTCCGCAAATACCTACACCAGACGAAAGTGTAGCTGAAAAATTTTTATCTAATCCTAATTTTTTTGAAATTATAAAAGCAACAATCCAAACCGCTGGAAATGATGCAAATACTGCAGCTAATGTAATAGGCGCATTAGTTATAAAAGATGTGAATAATATTTTTGCTCCCAAAAGCACTATTGCAGTTTTAATAAATAACTCACCACGAGCAGAATTCTTTAACCATGTGGGCACTCGTAAAAAATTTGTAATTAATATACCTGCCACCAAGGCAATAACATATCCTACTTCTGCACTACCAATTGCTTTTACAATTGATGAATAATTTGAAATCAACCAAATGCTCCAAGATATAAAAAAAATAACAGAAAAACCTTTAATCTGCTTTGTTGCATGATTCGAAAATCAGTTAAAAATTTAATATTTGTATTATAATAATAAATAAGCTTTGACTATTTCCGTTATAACACTGTCAATAAAACGTTAACAAATGACGAATAAAATAATCATGCAGCAAAGCACCTTTAATCCATTCTTTAGTTTTAACCCCGTTAAATCGGTTAACAGGTAACATCAAAAGAGCAAGGAAAATAAAACTCAATAATAAGCCTATCCAAGGATTTAGAATTTTTGTACTTAGGGCATGTGTAATATCTACCCAGGGCTTGGCCACGGGCATCCATCCCAATAAATAAGCACCAAAATATGAGGGAAGTGATAGGAAAAAAATGGTCAAGCCAATCCATAAAGCCCACCAATCCTCTTTCTTGTATAATTATGACCACTTATTTGTTGATTCATTATTTATATGATTAGCATTTTGATCATTTGATTTTTCACTTTGTATATTTTCTTTACTTGATACTTCTGATATTTCGTGCTCATTTTTTTTTAAAATCCTATCGATAAACTTCAATTTTAAATAGTATCTAAATTAAACTAATAAAAATTGTGAAAGTTGACCTATTGTTAGTGTATATGCAAATTTAGCGCTTATTTCGATTAGCAATATTTGATTAATATATCAATTAAATGCAATAGATCTACCAAAAATATATCACATTCAAATCAAGATTTGTTCCTTATCATCTATTCAGTATTATAAAAATCTATAGACTAATGAATCACCTCTATAACTTAAAGAATTTTTCTGCCAAATACAATAATATATTTTTTTAACTACAACTTAAAAGTGCAAGTACATGACAAATTAAATATAGATAATTTTTCTTATTTTCTTTAATAAAATAGAGCGTAGAATCTACAAACTATTGTTAAATACAAATAATTTGAAGATTAAATGATAGGATAAAATTTTTCGTATTAGCTATGATGAGGTTATTTTACATTTGATCATTAAATTTTTCATAAAAGAATCAATTGCGTTAATATAAATATGTCAAATATTTTGCAATTTATATTATAAATATATTTATATAATTTAAACAAATAAATTTGTAAAAATTTTTTTTAGAATGTTAAAGGAAATCCTATGATTTCTTACCAATATTCTATATTTTAAAAAAGCACAAAATAGTGCAATATTATCTCGTATCTTTCTTAAATTTCGTAAAACATAGAAAAGATATTACAAAAAAGGTTTTCATAAATACAATGAATAAAAAAAATTCTAAACGCGATATACTGTTACAAACGAATACTTTCAAAAATGAGAATACGATAATTAAAAAAAGAGAAAAGAGTAGAGTAGAGAATAATGAATCAATAAATTATGATTTATCACATATATATGGTTCATGGTAAAGATTAAATCCACGATTAAAGATTTTTTAATTTATTAAAAAAGACAAAAAGCAAAATATATATAATTACAATAATGTTCTTTTGGAAGTAATATACAATTTTTAACTATACGATTTTATAAAGATATGTAAAAGGAGAAATATCTTATTCTATAAATACCAAGCATTTTTAAAAATTGATTTGGATACTGGGCTCTGTTAACTTGACGAATTTTTTATATTGAATAGTACAGAATATAATAATTTATGACCCGAATTTTTGTAAATTCAATTTTTATGCTTAAAATCTCTTGTTTTTATTACAATGGAGTTAAGGCAGGTACCATAATCAAGTTAAAAACATTTTAAAAATCCTTAAGTTAACAGTCGTGTAAAGAAGATTGTATATACATTTGTAAACTAATACTAGTCGTTTTGAGCAACAACATTGTTGTCATATTTTTTTGATGCACATTCAATATTATAAAAATTAATAAATCTAAATTAACACAATCATCTTACAATAACGATTATCTATGTATTTACATAACTGTTAACAGAACTGCCTACTGTTATATTATATATAGAATGTTTTTTATATTATATTATAGTATGGAATTTATTATTAGTATTAACCTTTTAGTTTAAGGCATCACATAGTTAATACACAAATAATTGCCAAGTCATAAATATTCAATAAATTATACAAATTAAATAAAATAATTTATTTGATAATTATTTTATATTTGATTAGAGAGGCAAATAAAAACATCCCTCTAATCAAACGCATGACAAATATTAAATGTAAAAGTATAAACTTTGATCAATAATAATATCATTATTAAATATGAGAATTTAGTTCTTTTTGGGAAATTAATTCATCTATACCAATTAACATACATATTCAAACTACACTTTCACACTTTTATCATCTATTTATTTTCTTGCTAAAGCCTTTTAGCTAAGTTAGACAATTATCATATCATATTCATTTGATCTTTTAAGAGAATCGTTTGAAAAGTTAGAAAAGATCTACAGAACGTAAACAGAATATAAAAACAAAGGAAAGAATGCTGCTTTGTTGCATAATTCATGCTCATTCGATCACATCCATTTTTGTTAGCCTATATTCTTCTAAACAGATTATACAACGATACCTTCATTGTCATCTCTTTTACCAATTTGAAACTTGGTTGCAGATATGTATTCACCAAACATCCGCTTTATAGAAGAAAATACTGCTGTTTCTTTAGCCATCCACCTGCTTCCATACTTTCTTTTATTTTTCCATTTGTGATAATCCTTTGTTTTATATCTAACTTCTCTATTCCTTACATTGCTATTCTTGGATGAAACGATAGAGTTTCTTTTTACTTTGATGATGGGTCGAATCCTTTTCTTCTCCTTCAAATATTTGAAATTCTCATTGCTATCGTAGGCTCCTGCATCACCAATGAAAGATTTGATCTTGACATTGCGGTTATTATTCAGCACGCCTTCCACCAAATTCTTTATTACTTTACTATCATGTACCTTTTCATCGGTAGTCCAGTGCAAGAATTTGTTTGGTCTTGATATCCACTGCAACAACATGTATCTTTAGATAGCCTTTCTTGTTTTTTACATCCTATTTATCTTGCATCCGCCGAGACCTCTGTTTGTAACCTTGATACCTGTACTGTCCGCTGCTATAATGATAACGATATCATCATCATCTATACTGTTATTGATATCAATGTCCAGTTTGTTTATTCTTCTACATATTTGTGAATAACATGGATGGCTTGGAAGATTCTTTCCAGCTGCTTTGATGATTCCTTCTGTTTGTCTATAGGGAAGGTGAAGGTATACTTTGATATGGCCGATAATAAGGATGAAGGAATCAGGTATTGTACTTTTTGCCTTTCTTATTTTCATTCATCCTTGCAAGATCAACATCCCAGTTATCCAGAAAATCATAGGAAAAAAGTATCTCTCCACGTCTTACAAGAGATTGATTATAAGAAGGCCAGTGGATCAAATGATTAATTGGTTCGATCCTAGCTAAAAATGTTAGTTATGCAACAAAGCAAAGAATGCTACTTATTCTCAACGTGATTTATCAATGGAAGATAGATACTGCTCAGGTAGCCAAAGATCTTCATCGAAGTAAATCGTGGGCTTTAGATTGGTTAAAAGGATATAATAAAGAAGTTATAAATGGATTAGAAACCAGACCTAAAAGCGGAAGGCCATTCGAAATATCAAAAGAGATCGGATATCAAATTAAGAAAGAACTACAAGAAAGCAATTATGGATGACCACAAAACAGGTTGAAGATCTAATCATAAAGAAAAGCGGTATAAAATATCATTTTATTCATATATGCCGTATCCTTCGTAAATGGGGCTTTAAGTAGAAGGTACCAAGAAAGGTACATGTAAACACTGCCCCTCAAAAGGAAAAAGATGCTTTCAAAAAAAGATCACCCACATAATTGTGGACGTACAGCAACAGCAACAGTAACATAAAGAGCAACAGCAAGATAAAGAGAAAAAAGCCTTTACTTTAGTATCCACAGATGAATCATTCTTCTTTTATGATTCTCTTGTAAGACGCGTTTGGATTAATGAATAGAAAAGACCTATAATAAGAGTGACAGGCTCGCACCAACTTTCATGTATTGTTGGAGCCATCAGTATGAAAGGAATTCACATAATTACTTGTTAACTGCGTTGTAATAACATTTGAAAACCCGTTAAAATAATAATTTTTGCATTACAATAACAATGGAATTTTCACTATTTCTGTTTTATCTTCAATAGTAAAACCTCGGTAAAAAAAATAATCATGTAGCAAAGCACCCCCAACCATCAAGTAAAATAAAACATATTGCTAAATTACGAAAATATATCATCTATTGTTATTACATGTCATCAAAAATAAATATAATTATATTAATATTCTAATAATTATCCTACTAATAACTGCTTTGTTGCATAACTCAATTTTTTCGTAACTGTATATCACATTTAGTTCAAGTCTATGAAATATCTATTCGGAACTCGTAATATGATAACAAAGTCCAATCATTAAAAAACGAATTTCAGAGTTATGCAACAAAGCAACTAATAACTTGATATTAACTATCGTTATCACAAATGAAGAGTCGATAAAATCTTCCCCACTAACATGCTTGATCTATGATAAATAAAAAATGACGCATTTTATGACCGTTTGACGGAAAAAATGACGGATTTTTCAATGGGTTGACGGTTGACGGTTGACGGTTGACGGTTGACGGTTGACGGTTGACGGTTGACGGTTGACGGTTGACGGTTGACGGTTGACGGTTGACGGTTGACGGTTGACGGTTGACGGTTGACGGTTGACGGTTGACGGTTGACGGTTGACGGTTGACGGTTGACGGTTGACGGTTGACGGTTGACGGTTGACGGTTGACGGTTGACGGTTGACGGTTGACGGTTGACGGTTGACGGTTGACGGTTGACGGTTGACGGTTGACGGTTGACGGTTGACGGTTGACGGTTGACGGTTGACGGTTGACGGTTGACGGTTGACGGTTGACGGTTGACGGTTGACGGTTGACGGTTGACGGTTGACGGTTGACGGTTGACGGTTGACGGTTGACGGTTGACGGTTGACGGTTGACGGTTGACGGTTGACGGTTGACGGTTGACGGTTGACGGTTGACGGTTGACGGTTGACGGTTGACGGTTGACGGTTGACGGTTGACGGTTGACGGTTGACGGTTGACGGTTGACGGTTGACGGTTGACGGTTGACGGTTGACGGTTGACGGTTGACGGTTGACGGTTGACGGTTGACGGTTGACGGTTGACGGTTGACGGTATATTTATTATTTATAAATGTTTTGATATATATTGTTATATATAAAAGTGACAATCATAGATCAAAGCGTTAATTCGATAGTAATAAAAGAGTATCTCAATGGTACATCAAGGGATAAAATCGCTCAAATAGCAGGTATATCTTCAGGCAAGACTTCAAACATAATCAAAGATTGGAAAAACAAGATAAATATACCTGATGTTGAAGAAGTAAGAGATTTTTCTATCGAGGTTAAAAAATCAGGTTTAACCATTGGTCAATGTGCTCAAGGTTATAGAATGTTCCAATTGATGAAACATCTTGGAATAAATGATAATGATAATAATGAAAATAAAATTGATAATTTATATGTGACCACGGATCCAAATAGCAATACCAAAATAAATTATAATGAATTTTCATCTTTTGTACAATCTATATATCAAAACTGTAAAAATCATGGATTTAAACCTAATGATATATTTTCATGGATTAACGACATGCATCATCATTTTATACCTATGATTTCAACTTTATCCTATTCTGCCCAATCTATTGATCATTTATCAAATAACAATATAAAAAACTCTTTAGTATATTCAAGCCAAAAACAAGAAAATCAGCTAATATCAAAAGAAGTTCCATTAATCTCTCAAATATCCTTTTTTATAGATCAAAAAGAAAAAAGAATGTATATACTTAGAAAATTATAAAAAAGATTTAGAAAAAGAAATTAATGAATCAAAAATAGAAAGAAATAATCTAAAGATTGAAAATAATAAATTAACAGAGGACAATAAAAAAATTATCCCATATCTTGACTGGTACTATACATTAAAAAAAGAATTATGGGAAAGATATTCTATTGGCATAAATGATTTTGAAAAGTTTGCAAAACTTATCAACGATTTTAGAAAACTTAATTTAGATATTCCAAAAATAATAGAAAAATATGTAACGGTAATTTCGATAGAAGATGAAATACAAGAAGAGACCAAACAACTTGAAAGATTAAAAATGCAAAATACGCAATTAAATAATTCTCTATTAAACTGGCAAAATGAAATAAATCAACATAAACAATCTTTGGATATTTATCAACAACTTAAATTAATTGGATTTGGCCTCAAAGAAATTAAACGGTTGCGATATACCATTTTGGAAATAGCAGCGGCCAATAACATTCCTGATGATAAAGCCATTTTAAAATTCCTTAAAGATTTAGAAGAGCAGTATGATGATAAACTAGGATTTGAGCTAAAGATAGATGAAAAAATAAAAGAACTAAACAAAATAAATAGTCAGATAATCAATTTGCAATATATATTAAAGGCAACCCCATTTATAGGTTCTGCCATTTCTAATCTTTTTCAAAAAGGAGTATTTGAACAGAACATTCTTGCTATAAGTCAATTAATTGATGAATATACAAATAATGATAGCATATACTATGATAATAAAAATAACAATGACAGTATTAAAAAGAATGTTAGCAAAGCTGAACAACTAGAGCGATTAATAAAAGATATTAGAAATTATAACAATATCAAAATAGAGATAAAGGAAAAACATTCTGAACTTGATTCATTACAAAAAACAGTCAATGATCTTTATAATCAAAAACAACAGATTGATAAACTTTTGCAGAATTAAGTCAATGATAAACTCGATAAATAAAAAGATGTTCTATCATAAAGTACATACAAGTAATTTTGACATTTTTAATACAATTAATTTGTCATCTACATCTTATCCTTTGATGTTTATTAATAAAAATTCAGAAAGCGATATAAATATGGATGAAGAGTAATTTAACCAATTTATAATAATTTTATGAATTTTATTCTCTGTTTGTTATACTCTTTTTAAAAGATTGTTTTCATACTATATATTATTTATTTGACCTAAAAATCTGTCAGTTACTTGATTTAGTTTGCAATAATTTTTTTATTCTTAGACGAGAAAGATAAATAATATTCTAAATTATACTATACTTGTTTACAAAACCATAACAATATTTTTTTCTAATAAGGTACTTTGTTGCATGATTCCTGAAATCTTTGATTTACTATCGGTTTCGTCTAAAAGAATATCAATTTATTATACAATGACGCTTTTAACATCATTTCTTGTATCGTATTTTTCAGTTTAACCGAGTATACATACTCTCCAAACATTCTTTTTATTGAGGAAAACACAGTTTCAATAATCCATCTTTGTACATAGCTTACGCTACCCTTCCATTTTTGCAAATCATTTTTTCTATGATAACACTACTAGATTTTTACAAATATTATTACAATCATAGACCCTATCTGCAAATAGTTTATCAATTGCTATTTTTTTATCTGATTTTATAACATCATCAATCGATTCAGGTAACACCTTACCATCATGGACATGTTCATCAGTAACCTTCATAGCAAGAATTTTCTTGGTTTTGATATTTACCGGAACGTGTATTTTTAAATATCCTTTATTGTTATTTTTTATGTGCCAATTTTCTCGTAGCCATTGATTTCTGTTGGCAATCTTTATTCCAATGCTATCAATTGTAATGATGATAAATTCGTCTTTGAATTTCATCCTATCATCGGCATCTTTTATATTTATATCCAAACATTTTATTGTTGTATATTTTAAATGGAAGGAACTTTCCCTTTGGCATGGCCTTGTGTGATACCTTCCATTTGCCTATATGGTAAATGAAAATATACTTTGGCATAATCAAGTAAAAGAAGAAGAAGAAAAGTGTTAGGTTAGTGAAAGGGCTGTTCACTTATTTTGTTTTGGTTCATTTATTTTAATTCGGTATCCCAGTTGTTAATAACATCAAACCCTAGCAAGATTTCACCTTGCCTCATAAGGATTCGTTATACTCGACCATTTCACATGGACTATATGATAAAGTTAGCTAAATGTATTGGGAATGTGGAATCATGCAACAAAACAGGTAAGAGGTAATAATTTGCAATATTTGTTTAACGATTGCAGATTACAATAGTTCGGATATTTGTGGGAGTATTAATCTGTTACAACAGATGACTGTGAATATATCAAACAAAAACGTAGTTATAGATTATTGATCTTACTTTCATTTTTACAAGCTATTATTTAATATTTATATTATATGCAAGACTCTCACATTATACGAGGAATTAGATAAATTAATAATATTTTGAAAATCAAAGGACATATAGCAATACTTCAAAATATGCAATAATTTCATATTCTTTTATTATGTTAGATAGTTTAACGGAAAACAGAGTAGATCATACAAAACCCCGGCATGATGGTATAACATACATCATAGATAAATTCCAGGGCTTTGATAAAGAAAACTTTGAAATAATTTCACCATTTATAGATATGGTTAAAATATACGGAGCATATCCATTATTAATATCCGGAGAACATTTAATTAAAAGAATTGATTTTTATCATAAAAATAATGTTTTGGTATCTACCGGAAGTACCTTGACAGAGTATGCAATAAGAGAAAATGTTTTTGAAAAATTTGTTGAACAAAGCAAAATAGCAGGATTTGATATTTTAGAAATTAGTGAAAACAACATAAGACTTTCTCTTGAAGAAAAGAAAAAAATGATCAAACTAATGCAATCATATGATCTAAGACATCAATGGAAAATTGGTAAAAAGGATCCTCGCAGGCAACTTACATTAGATGAAACTATTAAAGGAATAAACGAAGCATTAGACATAAATCAGGAGAAAGTAATTCTTGAAGCAAATTTAGGCTTCAATGTAGGTATATACGATGAAAAAGGAGACATAAAGTGGAATTTTTTGTCTGCCATTACTTCAAAAATATCTCCCAATAACATAATTTTTGAAACCCCTCGAGAATTACAACAAGCCGTTTTAATTGCGGAGTTTGGGCAAAGAGTAAATCTAGGCGAGATTAAATTAGAAAATGTTGTATCAATAGAATCCCAAAGACGAGGTTTTCTATCCAAAGCTAGTTTTAGTATATCACCGGTTAAAAAGGGTCCCGAAGGTAGTCCGGCTACAAAGTTTATCTATTATATAATTCGCAACAAACACCCTGTTGAACAGAGCGAATTAATATACATGACCAATCTACCAAGAAGAACTGTGCAGGCATCTATCGAAGAATTAAGAAATCAAGGTCTAATAATAGAAAAAAACAGTCTGGATGATACACGAAAAAAGGTATATAATTTAGTCAAAGATGAATGGGTATAATAATTGATTCTGAAAAATTTACATATTAATGCAAAACTGTTTAATGAGAAATATTTAAAGTGAAAAATATTCTCTACCCCACAAAATCAGAAATAATAGATTTTACAAACTCAATAATATTTAGTAATATTTTCAATAACAAAAATTAGGTCAATAAAAAGATTTAATGGCAAACTAAACCAAAAGAATAAAAAGTTAGAAATTTTTAAAACATGATGAGAAAAATATTGATACATTTATCTCCATTTGTAAAAGGAGATTTCGGTGCATAATCCACCTTACAAAAAAAATAGTAATAAAAAAGAAGAAAATTCTAAAAGTGAGAATTTCTTAGACGAAGAATTAGAGAGTTCAGATGAAAATCAACTAATTCCTGTAAAGAAAAGTATAATGCATCGTTTTGATTTTATTAGAAAAAACAAAATTAACCTGAATGAAATAGCAAATACAATTTTATTTATATCTGCATTTGTAGGCATATGGCAGCTCATTTATTTAACTGGAATATGGCCTAAAGTATCATTACCGTCTCCATTAATGGTTGGCGAATCATTTTATGAATTATTACAAAATAATTTGCTAATTATTAGCATAGGAATGACAATGTACAGACTTATTGTAGGATTTATGATGTCGATTGTGATCGGAATGGCTATTGGATTAGCGATGGTAAAATTTCCAGCATTTGGAAAAACAATGGGCTCATTTGCTATAGGATTACAATCTTTTCCGAGTATTGCATGGGTACCTTTTGCAATATTATTAATAGGTCTTAATGATTATGGTATATTATTTGTGGTAGTATTAAGTTCTGTATTTTCAGTAATGATCTCTACATATAGCGGTATGCGCAATATTCCAATAATATATATTCGTGCAGCAAAAAACATGGGTGCAAAAGGCTTTCGTTTATTTCGGCATTTAATGATACCTGCAGCTACACCTGCATTAATAGATGGATTAAAACAGGCATGGTCATTTGCTTGGCATGCTTTAATTGGTGCCGAAATATTAATGGCCGCATCTATAGGTATAGGCCATATTTTATTGGTAGGTAGAGAGTTTGAAGCAATGGATCAAATAATTGCTTCCATGATTACAATTTTTGCCCTAGGCATGATTTTTGATAGAGTAATTTTTATGAAAATAGAAGACAAAGTAAGAGAAAAATGGGGATTAAAACAAGAACATAGTGATATATAGATTATGAATTTCAAACAATAATAGTTAAAGATACCTTAAAATCTACGATAAAAAATAACACAAATCATGCATAATAGACTTGAGCTTAATAAATAATATTCTGAGTAAAGAGACGATCTTGTTTAGTTAAACTTTTAAATTTTTATAATCAAAATGTCAAAAATACAACAACAATTTTGTTAATGAAAACAAATAGTAGTATTGTTTATAGAATGGCACATAAGATTTTACATATACAATTATTAATTTTCTATCGACTTTAATAATAAAATATAAAATTTTTATATATTTTTAAGGACAAGTTCCATACTTTCAACATCTATACAAATAAAAAACAATAAATCGACATTATTAAAATTCAAGTCCACCATTTTTTGCATATAAATCACATTTTTTGCCGATTTCTAATTGCTAATACATTCCATATATCCCAATGAAATTGTGAATGTAATTATAAAGTTTGGGATTTCAATCGGAATAATCATTGCAATAATAATAACATCTCAAACCAATATTCAAGGATTATTTTCCACTGGATCCAATATCCAGAACCACGTTAATGATACGACTGGATCAAAGATACTAAGGTTAGGATATTTTCCAAATGTAAATCATGCACAAGCTATAATAGGTTTGAAAAACGGAGATTTTCAAAAAATAATAGACAATAAATCAGATAATTCTCAAAACAATATTCATATAAAAGAATTTGTATTTAGTGATGGACCTTCTGCAATTGAAGCTTTATTTGGTGGCCAAATTGATGCAGCATATGTTGGACCTAACCCCTCCATCAATGGTTACGTGGCATCAGATAAATCAGGTCTTCAAATAGTATCAGGCGTATCTAGTGGCGGAGCAGTATTTGTAGTTCGAAATGATTCAGGCATATATTCGATAAAAGATTTAGGTGGAAAAAAATTCGCTACACCACAAATCGGCAATACTCAAGATATTTCTCTAAGAAAATATTTGGTCAAAAATGGATTTAATACTGTTGAAAATGGAGGTAACATAACAATTGTACCAATTAATCCATCAGATATATTCACATTAATGAAGAAAAAACAAATTGATGGAGCCTGGGTACCAGAACCTTGGGGTGCCAAATTGATCAAAGATACAGGTTCAAAGATTTTTATTGACGAAAGAAGTCTATGGCCTAATGGTAAATTCGTTACTACAAATATTATTGTAAGAACAGATTACTTGAAAAATAATCCAGACATAATTAAAAAATTAATAGAGGCGAACGTAGACGAAACATTATGGATAAACAAACAACTGAATAAAACAAACAACAATAATATAATAAATGAAAAAAATAGCAAAATAATGCAAGTTGTGAACGCATTTAATAACGGGTTAAAACAAATTACAGGTAAAACAATACCAAAAGATATATTGAAAGAAGCCTTTAATAGAACAGATTTTACATACAATCCATTAAAACAATCGCTTTATAAAATTGCAGATGATGCAAATAGTTTAGGATTTATAAATAACGCCAAAGGGACCAAAATAAATATAACAGGTATATATAATCTTACGTTACTAAATAAAGTATTGCAAGATAAGGGTTTAAAAAAAATTGAATAATCTTATTATTAATTCTTATTCTTTTTTAAACACAATTCTCATTGAAATAATCTAATGAAAAATAACAGTGTATTTGACCATATTAATTTAAACAAAATATATAGAAAATTTTATATCATATTTGACACATTTTAAATATTTTAACTAATGGATCATGAAATATCATAATTCAAAAATATTTTATTATGTTACTAGCACATCGTAAATTTAAGGTAAAATAATCCTTCACCATATAAATTTATGACCTAAAAAAGTATAAAATAAATATTTTATTCCTTTCGATTTTTTTTCTCTGGATATGAAGCAGGTTTTTTCATCAAAGAAGTTTGTTGTTGAATGAATTTAGGAAGTCTATTTCTTAAAATGATTGAGAATATATTAGGTATAATTAAAGATAGCATAGCAGTTAGAAAAATTAAATTATAAGATTCTGTTGAAGGGTAAGAAACTAGATGAACATCTTTTAGAATAATTTGATGTGATTGCATATACAGACCTGCTATTGCCGGACCTATCGCCATTCCAATAAAGAATAATAATGCACCTATACCAACTGATATACCAACAGACTCTTGTGGCGCAGATGTTACTAATATGTTCCACCCACCAGTATTTGCTAATGCCATCCCCGTAGCTAGTATTCCTAAATTCAAAGATACATACAATTCAGTATAGTGATATATTACTAAACCTATAGAACCTATTATGGCGATGATAGAACCCAAAATTAAAGGCTTTAAACTACCAAATCTAGATATTATGAAAGCAGAACTAGTGGAAACAATTAAAAATACTATCATAAAAGGAAGTTGGATATTTGCAACGGTTATGGCATCACCCCCAAATCCAAAAGGAGGTGGACTTCTTACTAATTGAGTTATTGTAGGATAAACTAAGAACATACTAATACCTATAGGCATCAAGATCATGAAACAAGGAAGAAGGATTCTGTGTTTTATTAACTTTAAGTCAACCAGTGGGGACGCTGATTTTTTCTCAATAATTATAAACATAATCAAAGAAACTAGAGAAATTACAAAAAGAGAGGGAATTTGTATTTCGTATGTTATTCCTTTTGATCCGGATTCTAGTAAAGTTAGTCCAATAAGAAAGAAGATAATTGTAGCTGATAATGTTATTGCACCCTTAACATCTATATTATTAGATTCTTTGAATCTGATTACTTTTTTTTCCTTTTGTATTATTTTATTCTTTAAACTATTAAACAATTCTTTACTTAGAGAGTATAATGTTATTGATGGTTTTGTATGAATAAATTTGCTTATTAATACAGTAACTATTATTGCAAGCGGCGCTATAACAAAAAATGTTAAATGCCAGCCTAAATTTTGAATAATTGTTGCACCGGCTAACAACCCTATTACAGAACCGCCAGAATATGCTGAACCAAATATACCAATTGCAATTGCAAGTTTTTCCGCAGGAAAAACATCTCTAACAATACCAAACGCTACTGGAACAGAAGATAATCCAACTCCTTGAACTATTCTAGCAATTATAAGATAGTAAGTATTATTTGAAAACCCTCCAGCAAAAAGACCTGCTATATATACAACTAAAAGTATTAACAAAATTTTTTTTTTACCAAAAATATCAGACAATCTTCCACTAATTGGAGTCATCACTGCCGCAACTATAAGATAGGAACTGAATATCCATGGAGATATATTATAATCCATATGAAACTCTTTCATTATGTCAGGTATCGCAGGCAATAACATAGTCTCTGCGAACATAACAGCTAATAATGTAGAACTTAATATTGCAAGTATCATCCAATGAGATCGTCCATCGGACAGAAATGCTTCTTTATTGCTGTTGATCATATATTCTAATAGAATTTTTTGGATATAAAAATTAGAAATAAATATAAATACAATATAATCATAATAAATAGAAAAAATTTCAACAATACATAAATTTTATTAAAAATAATGAAATATTTGTTTTAGTTCTAAATATTTTACGAGATGTTCTATTGACGTTTATTTTGCATATTAAATTAAACTCAATTAACTTTTCTTCACTGATATAAATCAACAGAAAGAGAAGAGAGAGAGAGAGAGAGAGAGAGAGAGTTGTCACGTCTATTGTTTATTTTATCAAATAATGCATGGTAAAACTAAGAATTAAGCAAACTAAATCCAAAATCAATAGAATATGGGATGGAATTTTGACATATTTCTGGATTAAAAAAGATCTGTGATTATGTTTTACCAAGTCAAATTTCTATCTAATGTTAGAAGAGGTTTTAAATTTTAGGTATGCCTCGAATAAAAATTATTAATTTATGCTAATATTATGTGGATGCCCCCACAATTTAGTTTTATTTTATAAATAGCGTTTTTAAGATAATATATAAGTTAAAGTTTGCTTGATAGACATATGGCTATTTATATTAAATCTTACAATTGTACCTGTACAAAATAAAAATATAAAAAAGATTTTTATTTTTGTCCTGATTTGCTCGTTGTAGATTGTTTTTGATTCTGTCCAGTTTCTTTTGTCATATTTGGTTTTCCCATTGAACTCTCTTTGGAAATACCTGCTATCGAACTTTTTGATATGCTGCTTTGGTTAGCAAGTAATTCTTGGTTTCCCTTTGTCAGACTTTTCAGTTGCTGTTGAGATCCAACATCTTTATTTTGTGTACCTGTATTATTACTATTAGATTTATTTTGTGCGGTCGCAACATGCAATAAATTAGAATTATATAACAACCCAGCAATTGCTAAAATAGTCATTATTGCTATGACATATTTTGCAGTACTCAAGTTAACTTTCATCGGTTTAAATAGTATAACATGATATTTATATATGTAGTTTCTATTTTTAGATAATATTATATTATTATATAGAAAAATACCAGAACATATCTAAAAGCATTTAAATCTTATTTATTTTCAGAAGAGAAGGAGAAGAGGAAAATAGGAGAAGATGGTAGATACGGTTCAACGATCTTAAATTCATGCATTACTATCTTTATAAAACGAGATAAAGATTGAACTGCTAACTATGAAAAAATATGGATTATAAAAAATTAGAAAATAATTTCTTTTGTAATTGACATGCTTGCTCCGCATTTCAAATAAATGACCTCAAGTTTAATTTTACATAAATCGTTATGTTTTAATAATTTTAGAAGGAATTTTTCGATTTAATATAAACGCCATTGCCAATGAAATACTGGATGCGATTGCAGATGTTAAAAATATTAGTTGGTATGCTTCACGTGACGGCAATGAAATTAGTACCTGAATCTTGTGTTCGATACTTATATGGTAACTTTGCATGTACAAGCCACTAATTATCGGACCTAAAGCCATCCCCGTAAAGGTAAAAACCTGAACTATACCCACAATCACTCCTCCATATTGTTTTGGAATAATTAATAATATCACATTCATTGCAATAGTGTTTAACATTGCAAGACCCGTAGCTATAACAGTTAGGTTTAATCCTATTTGAATTTCATCTGAATGAAAAACAAATATTCCCACAAAACCGATTAAGCTTATTAAACTTGCGACTATCAATGGTTTTAAGTTACCGAATTTAGAAATAATTTTGCTTACGACGAGCGACATGATCAAAAAAACAATAGTAAATGGCAATAGAACTACAGATGATTCGAGAGCGTTTCCTCCAAATCCGGTTGGCATAGGAGCTTTTACTAATATAGGAATAGTTTGGTAAATCATAAACATTGTTAAACCCATAATTAAAAATACAATCAGCAGGGGAAAAATATTCCAACTAGCAATAAACTTTATATTTAAAAGAGGATTAACAGTCTTTTGTTCTGTTTTAATAAATGTGATTACAGATATTACAAAAATTAAAAGAAAAATCAAAGGTAATTCAAAACTGGACTTTGTTAAACCCAGGTTATTAGAATCAGGACTATTACCTTCTGCTAAATAAGATAAAGTAAGGAGAAGGAAAGTTATACTTGTGCCTAATAGTATTGCACCTTTGATATCCAAATCAATTCTTTTTGGTTTTGATTTATTTAATCTATAATGATCTTTATTAGGTATTGGCGAATATAGTTCTTTATTCTGCCTATTAAAATTGTCTGAAAGAGAATATGGAATGCCTGACACATTCTGATCTATACTTTGTTTGGTCTCACGAACCTTAAGGAATTTAATGGTAATTAAATAGAGAATTGCTAAGAGAGGTGCAAGGGAAAAGAAATCTATCCTCCAGTTAGTATAGTGAACTATACTGCCTCCTAATACTAGTCCTATTGAGGAGCCACTGAAATACAATGAAGCCAGTATCCCATTGGCTAATGCATATTTTTCTTTCTGAACCTCAGACTGTAATATGGATAGGGAAACAATAAACATTGAAAGACCAACGCCCTGAATTATTCTTAAGACAATGAGAGAAGATGCATTAAAGCTAAAACCTGCCAAGGCGATACTTGCTACGAATATAGACATGATAATTACAAGTATCTTTTTTTTGCCATAGATGTCGGATAACTTTCCAGCAATTGGTGCCATTACAGCTGCGGTTATGAGATAACCTGATAGAATTCATGAAGAAGAACTATAATCCATTTCAAATTCTCTGATGATATCGGGAATGGCAGGAAATAGCATAGTTTCTGCATATTCAATTGTTATTGCTATGGAGCCTAATATCGCCAATAAACTTCAGAACTCTCTATTTATACTCTTGTAAGACAAACTATCTCGTTGATATCATTTTCAATACAAATCGATCTATAAAATTGTTGACAGAATGTAGTTGAATAATAATGTCAATAGGCTAAATATTGTTCTCCATTAGAAAAATTTGCTAATCTTGTGACAAGCGTTATGCCTGCTTTTAACATTAAAATATAGTTACATTTTGACTAATAAACAAAAATAAAACATGAAGATATATCACCGATCAAATATCATTCTATCCTTTAATACGTTCTCTTGAAATCATATATGAAAGATATTTTTAAAATAGTCTCTCAACTAGAAAAGATACAATTCGCTTATTCTTGACAGTTTAATAATCCTTTATCTGAATAGCACTTTCATATACATATTTGTAATGTAATCCCTTAACAAGCAACTCAATCCGATGGCTTGCTTCACTAATTGTTGTACTTCCATACATGGTTGACAAAACAATGTACCAACATGGCTGACACTTTTTTGTCTTGTTCTACTGTATCAATATCGGTTGTTTTAAAGATTTCATGAATTTCTCTGATGGCGTCATTCCGTTTATTCCACCATGTTCTCTTTCATAGTTATATGAATTGACAAATAATTCGTATTTCTCTATTCCATCTTTCATATCAATTAATTCTTCTACTTGTAGAAATTCAGCTATGACTATTTTGTTGTACGCTTCTACTTTACCTTGTTCTTGCGGATAACCTTTAGGTATCTGCTTGTCCTTTATTCCATTGAGAAAAAGATAATTTTTGAATTTATTAGATGTAAATTCTTTACCACTATCATGCATCACTTTCATCGGTTTACCATGTAGTTCAATCCATTCTTTGAGAACTGATAATGTTTCCTCACTAGTTCTTCTGTTACACCATTTGCTCACTACTTTTCTTGAGCAATCATCTATAACATGAATAAAATAGTTTTTGTTTCGTGAACCTTTTAGATAAAAAGGTCCTTTGGTATCCATCTGAACCAATTCATTTGGATGTTTCATTTCAAAACGTTTGTATTTTCTTTTTATTTTGATAGACAGTACATTGAGATTGTGTCTCTTTAGAAGATTGTAAATGGTTTTTGTTCCCAAGCTAATTTCATACTTTCTCTTTAATCTGAACCTTATTCTCATTGGACCAAACCTATTATTTAGTCTCAGTTCAAGGATAATCTTTTCCATATCTTTGGTTACCTTTACATTTTTAATATTATGTGGTTTTTTTGATTGATTTTTTAATCCATCTATACCATATACATTATAGCGTCTCTTCCATTTGTACCATGTTTGTCTTGAAACACCATACTGCAGTACAAACATCTGATATAGTCTTACCTGAACGTTCTGATTCAATTATCATTTTATACCTATTTTCAATTATATCCATTATTATTACACTCTAAGACTAGAGTGTCAACTATGTTAGGAAGCTAAAATGTCAACCATGTGTGGAAGCAGTACAACTAATGAACGCTTTTCTAAGCCCATAATATATATATATATATATATTGTATGATATCCAATAGAGGTCCAGCCAAATCCCCGGAAAGCAAGGCCTTTCAGAACGATATAATCGATTCATACATGTACTAAAGGCTCCCTGAATCCAAGGAATAATATTCTGGATTCTATTTGCAATAAAGTAACACTCCAATATTTATGTTATTTGAAAAAAACCGCGAATAGACTTTGAGTTTTCTACTCATAGCCCAAGTCTCCACTTATTTCTGAGATAAATATTTCTCCAGGTGTAATCGTAGGAGGATGGTTTGTAAGCGTGCATGTATCACAATAACCTGTGTAATGCTTGAAATAGCATGAGAAAGCACAAGACTTATTTTGGGGCACTTGTGCATTTACATATTGTATTCCTGTTGCTATTGTCATCATCTTGTTCCTATTACTGCAAAACCAATCGCTGATAATATCAAAAAGGCAAAATTCAGTGTTTTTATGTTATATGAAATAACATGATCATTATCTAACAAGGGTTCTTTCATACAGATTGTGCGCATCAAATTTAAATTAAATTTAAAACATTGGTTTAGAAAATATGATGAAAATGTTAGGCTAAACATCCTGGTTTCATATGGTTATATAGACAAACTTTAACTACTGTTGTTGTTGATGATGATGACTCATGTTCGCTATTGCCAAAGTGTGCTGTAATTTTGTGTTAACCTATATCCAAGTGTACAAGCTAATGGTATTCGTCAGCGATACTTGTGGTGAGATGCTTGGTACTTTCGCTTGATATGGTAAGTGTTATACTATCTATTGATACTCTTACCATCAGACATCATTTTCCGATATCAACTACTCTACACTCTTATTTTTTTCTAAACGGGTAAGTCGGCTAGTTTGTATTTCACTTGATATAACAAGAGGCAGTGTTATAGGCTTTTTCGCCTTTTTAACAGAATCTATTGGCTTTTCAGGAACAATTGTAGAAGATGACTTTTCCCTATTATAAACAACGGCACTCCGATGTACACTTGTTATTAACGCCTTAGCCTTATTCTTATATACCAAATAGCATAATTAAACAAACAATTATTTTTGATATGTTTATAGCTAGGCAAATTACATAATCAATTCTGTATAGTCCTTGTCACTTACCAAAACATCGTTTGAAAAGATCTATAGATATGAAGAGGATGTAAAGACAAAGGAAAGGATGTTACTTGTTCTTAATGTAGTTTATCAAGGCAAGATATCTGCTCATGTAGCCACAGATCTCCATAGAAATAGAGCATGGGCTTGTGTTTGGTTAAAAAGATATGAGAAAGAAGGTTTGGAAGGATTAAAGAATAAGCCAAGAAGTGGAAGACCATCTGAGTTATCGGAAGAAGATATTTACAGCATAAAAACAACACTAAAAGAAAGTGATCAATGGTTGGACCACGAAACAAGTTGAAGAGTTAATCATAAAGAAAAGTGGTATCAAATATCATTATACTCACATATATCGCATACTTCGTAAATGGGGTTTTAGACAAAAGGTTCCAAGAAAAATACATGTTAATACAGCATCCAAAGAAGAGAAAGAGGCTTTCAAAAAAAGATCGAACAGAAATACTTGTGGATAAGCAACAGCAACAGCAACAGCAACAGCAGCAGCAGCAGCAGCAGCAACAGCAGCAGCAAGAAACAGAGTTTTACTATAATATCTACGGACGAATCATTCTTTTTTTATGATTCTCTTGTAAGACGCGTTTGGATTGATGAAAGCAAAAGACCAATAGTGAGAGTGACAGGCTCACATAAACATTCATGTATCTTTGGTGCCATAAGCATTGAGGGCAAACAACTATTCAGACAGTATGACTAAATTCAATGGCGATACATTCCTTGATTATCTAAAGAAAATTCATATCAAATTTCCAAAATGCTATCTGTTTATGGATAAAGCATCTCCTCATTACAAATCAAAGAAGGTGTTAAAGTATTTTAAAGAAAACAAGGATACATTAATCCCAGTATATCTTCCAACCGCATCACCTGAATTTATGGTTATGGAAGAGATATGGAATATAGCCAAACGAGATCTACTTGTTTTAAAATATTATCAATCATTTGCAGATTTGAAGAATAAAATATCTCAGATATTTCAGAACAAAAAGATTCAATCTTAATATGAGAAACTATCTATTAAGAGATGTTTAATAACTTATGCTAAATGGTATAAAAACACACTCCTGTTGGTCTTTAACCTATCCAACTGGCTTTATCTGTTTGTACATTATAATAACAAAGAAATAATATCAATTTTACAGAGATGTTATAAGTCATGTATGATATATACAATAGTGGAACAAAAATTCCCAATAGAAAGTATATGTGAATGTAATTGTCATAGCGGAGCAGACGTGACAGAATTTTGCAGTTATTGTTTTAGTTTTCATCAACGAATTATGTTTTCTAAAAATAAAGTAAGAAGACGACAACAACAACAACAACAACAACAACAAAGAACGTTAATCAAAACTTCGCCTCCTCAAATCCATCATAATAACAAAAAAATTGCGATTATAATTTTAACTATTATGATCAAGGTTTGTTTGATCAAATGATAAAAAAAGGAATAAGATATAAAAAAACTACACTAATATTCTGATTTTCAATATATACTTAAACTTCTAAAATGCTGTTTATTTATGGACAAGGCATCAACTCAGTATAAATCCAAGAAGATGTTAAAGTATTTTAACGAAAACAAGGATACACTAATTCCTGCCTATGCTCCAACCCTAACATCACCTAAATTTATGATGATAGAAGAAGTTTAGAATATTGCCAAACGAGATCTGCGGTTTATTCTAATTATGCAAGAGATCTATTTTGTTGGTTAATGTTATCTAAATGTATTTAGAAATGATGAATCATGCAATAAAGCAGCTTTTTTAAATAGTTACTTATTGTCTATGGGGATAATCTGTCATGGTGGTTGATATGTTACCTTCCATATTATACCGCTATGAAGATATGGCCATTGTGTTGGCATAGGCAATAATGCACCATTTGGAGTTATCTTTATTACGCTATAATCGCCTATACTGGCAATGTACATAACTTTTCCATTTGGATTAAATTTTATACCTACCGGTCTAAAGCTTTGATCAGGCGACTTCATGGATATAAAGTCGCTATAGTTGCCTGATTTTAAATCCAATTTAATAATTTTTTGACCTATTATGGCCTTGCCTTCAATTTCATCTTTGACTATGCCTATAGGAGTATGCGTAATTGGTGCTTGTGTTCCGAATTCAGCAATGTATGCCTCATTATTGTTAAATCCTTTTTCTTCTATTATTTCTTTTTTACCTATTATTTTTGCATTATTATTGTAATTTTGAGATGGAATATCAGTTTGAGATATTCCGATAGCAAATCCTGGATCTGCAAATAATTTTTCAACAGGAGAATGATTCTGTATAAGAAAATGAAGTGGTTGATTGGATCTAGGTGATTTAAACTGTGAATCAGTTACAGGTTTCAGAAATTTTCCTTTACCAAAGAAGTCTGGCCATCCATAAAATTTACCCCAGTTACTAGCATTTGAAATATTAATAAGATATAGTTTATTATCATCGGAAGCTATTGGCCTACTTTTAGGTTCTTTTTCATTTGCGCCGTTATCAGTTACTAATAAACTTTTACTATCACCTGTAAACGCAAGACCATAAGGATTTCTGAGACCCCATGCTAAAATCTTTAGATCGGTTCCGTCTAATTTCGAACTTAAAATACTGACCGTTGCATTTTATATTGCCTTTAACTACTTGGCCTTTGGTTGTTTTCTCCCCTAGTGGAACAAATGCTCCAGTTGTTATATTTTCTTTGGGATTTGAAGAAAGAGGATTTGATACATTAAAGTTCTGCCCTGTTAGAACTATATCCTTGCATGGAATGTCATGGAAACTCGGGATTTGATTTTAACCATCCTCCACTTTCACTACCCGTTCCTCCCACAATGCCACTATTGGTTGCAGTTCCTTGGCCAAAATATAATCTTCCATCATAACCAAAAGCAATTTGATTATTATGATGATCTCCTGCACTAGGCAGTCCAGAAATAATATCATTTACAAAGCCCGTTTTTGGATCGACAGTAGATATTTTGTCTCTATTTGATACGTATATCTTTCCGTCATGATATTTTAAATCCGTTATAGGGCTATTTAGATTTCTATCAACCAAAACTGATAGATTGTCATTTTTAAGGTTTAACTGAAGAATTCTAGGGGTTGATTCTAAACCACCATAAATAAAGCCTCCTTCTGCTATATACATTATATTTCCTTTATCATTGAATGTAACTGTAGTTGGAAGTGAAAGATTCCATAGTATAGGTTGCATTTTATAGCCTAGTGGAAGATTAAAATTATCCGTTGATGGAGATTTACCTGAATTAATCGCCATTAAATCTGCTTGCTGAGATTTAGGAAATTGTAATGCAAATACATTTAATTGTTGCTCATGTTGTTGTTTCTGTAGGGTCAAAGATCCAGCAAAAGTAGAAAAAAGTATAATTAAAGCACTAGTAAAAATGGTTGAAATTAAAGCAGTTTTTGTTGTCAAGATATCTTTTCTATTTCGTTTATACATACTACAATGTAATTGTTATTTTGCATAAAAGATACTTTGTTGCATGATTTAAAATTCAGTGCTTTGTTGGATGAATCGAAAACGAGTTAAAACCTTGATTTATTTGGGACAATAACAATGGAAATTTTTACTGTATTCGTTTTTAATTAATGGACAAAACTATAACAAATAGCGTGGAAAATAATCACGCAGCAAATCAAGATATATTTGTTACCTGTTTATCCTGATACATTCATGTATTGTTTCCAAATCTTTCTAATCATATTCTTAACATCTTTGTTATTGTAAACAATATAGTAGTTTTTGATCCGCGTATTCCATTTGCTGAATAAATAATAGTGAATTAGGCAGAAATTATCCAGTATTGATGGTTTTATTCGAAGCTCTATCCAACAGCATCAATGAGGATCACATGAGATAAACAAACTAAGGTGATAGTAAACTAAAGTATTATATTTTCTGACAACCATTTTTTTGAAAACAATATATCATTCTCTGTCAAGTTGTGACTTGATTGTTGCCATTTTAAGGTAACAATAGCCTTGCTTTTCTGCAATATATTTAACAGATCTTCTGTCTGGTGTTTTGATACTATTGGATCAAGCGTCCCTGCAGATAAAAGAACTTTTTTATCTGATAGATCAGGCAGAACATCCGGTAGAAATGGAACCATCGCTCTAAATAGGATTGCAGCATTTATTATTTCTGGATTAGAAAGAAGAAGACTTGCAACAATATTTGCACCATTGGAAAAGCCAACTGCAATTGTTTTATTTATATCAAAACTGTAAACATTTGATGCATCCTTGACAAAATCGGCTAATTCTTTGGTCCTAAACTTTAAATCCTTGATATCAAAAACTCCCTCAGAGAGTCTTTTAAAAAACCTTGGCATTCCATTTTCCAATACTTTCCCTCTAGGGCTTAACAAAGATGCAGATGGCGATAACATCTGTCCAATCGGTATTAGATCATCTTCATTTCCTCCAGTGCCATGAAGCAGTAGCAAAGTCCATGATTCAGATTTATCATCTTGAGATCTTTGTTTTTGATTAAAGTTACTCGTAATATTTTGCTGTAGCGGAGAGGGAATAAAACGATGTTTAAAATTAAGTTGTTTCATTACTTTTCACTTTTTGTGATCTACTTACGAGAAAGAAGAAAATTTATCAAAAGCAGGTACGTTAACTTTAGGAAGTGTTTTCTCAAGATATTCACGTTCTGGCTCCAGCCATGCAGGTAACAAGAGTTTCTGTCCTAGCTCATCCTCTTTTTGATCTACCATAAAACCCGGCGGATCAGTTGCTATTTCAAATAAAACGCCGCCAGGTTCTCTAAAATATACTGAATGGAAATAGGTTCTATCAATAACAGGTGTAGCGTCAAGCCCGGTAGTGATTATCTCTTTTCTCATTTTTATCTGACTTTCGTCAGTGGGAGTTCGCCATGCAATGTGATGGACTGTACCTATACCCATAGAACCTCTTTGAGTATATGGTAGACATACAATATCCACTACAGATGATGATTTCAAAAGATCAAATTCTCTTTTTTGTTTGTTACTATAAAAATCATCTATTATTTTTTCTTTGTCTTCAATTTCAAATCTAAATCTGTTTCCTTCATTTTTAATTTTAGAGAATCCCATAGTCTCAGTTAAAAGAGTAGCAGTTCTTTCGTATCCTTCTAAGGAAATGGTTGTTGAATAAAATCCTCTCGTAGCATAATTTTCAGGAATGGGACCTTTTTTCCAAACATGATCTTTTCTTTCTTCGGCAACCTTATGGGCAACAAGTTCTAATTCTAAACCATCTGGATCATAAAATGTAATTACTTGTTCATTATTATTAAATCTCTTAATTGGACCTGTAAACTCAATCCCATAATTTTTCAATCTATTGATCCAATATTCTGTTGCGTTTTCAGGTATTAAAAATGATGTAGTAACAACTTGACCTGTTCCTCTAAATCCTTTTGGAATATATTGCCACGGAAAAAATGTAAGAATTGTTCCGGGTCTGCCTATATTATCCCCATAATATAGATGATAAGTTTCAGGGTCATCAAAGTTAACTGTTAGTTTGACTAAACGCAATCCCAAAAACCCAGTATAAAAGTCAATATTTTTCTGAGGGTTACCTGCAATGGCTGTAATATGATGTATTCCAAGTATACCTTGATGACTTTTTTTACTTTCCATAGAATTATTATTCTCATAAACATTTAAACTTATGATTTTTGAAAAAGAGCTCAATATAACAACTCTTTCTTAATGTAAAATTCTATGACATTCAATCAATTATTCATATATTTCAATTTACATTTTTTGGTAGGGGAATTTAGTCGTTGAAACATCTTATATTTTTGTTAATAATTATTAAATTATTACTCCAATAATGTTTATAAGGAAAATTAATATGATTCTATAGATTAAAAATTGCATGTATAATATATACTACATTCTATATCTACTCCTTTCTGGTTAAACTCAATGTAAATCAGATTGTATAACATATGATTGAGTATGTCATTACGAAAATATTCTATTCATTATATAGTCATTCAGAAATAGCTTTTCACTTTTATCATGTATTTTATACAAAAAGAATTATTGCAGGTTTTGGTAGATGATTTTAAAAATTAACATCAATGACAGAAAATAATTAATGCGATATACAAGTATATCCAATAATTGGAAAAGAAGAGCAACAAAAACAACTGCAATCAAATTTTAATCTCTATCTTGTATAAAGAATACTCTAAAACTCATAGTCATATTTCATTGGCTGATTAGAAGCTAGTTTCTCTAATGTCTTTATTTCACCTTGTTCTATTAATTTTTTTATGGTTTTTGTAGAAAAATCTGCATTCTTTAACATTGTGGGGGATTCTAATTCGCTTCGCATGATTCTTGTAACAGATTTTATTTCTGCTCCATATTTTTCTATAAGGTTATCATATTCTTCTTTTATATTTTTTAATTCCACGGTATTGATTTTGGATTTATCTGTATATTTTTCAAATACATCATATAATTTTTCTATAAGGTTAATATGACGAGTTATCAATTTTGACAGCTGTATATTATACATATCCTTATCGCAGAATAAGATATCTTTATATCGATTAATGACTTCAGCCATATTGATAGGAAGACGATCAATTTTCTGCGGATAATTTTCCACTATGAAAATATTTTTATCATTTCTTGGCGACACATAGATAACTTCTCTAATTGGCGTATTACTAAGTAAACTTCCATCCCATCCAAATACGTTCTCTTCAATTTCAACCCAAGGAAATCCATATATAGGATAACCTGAACTTGCCAGAATATGTTTTGCTTTAATTTCCATTTGTGTATTATCAAATACAAGCGGTTTTCCAGTCATAACATTTACAGCAGTTATAATTAGTCGAAGAACTTCGGGTTTTTCCTCTTGTGTAGCAGCGAGATTTAATTTTTTATAATCGATGTATTTGTCAAGTGTTTTTTCAAGTGGATAATGATCGTATATATAAGTCCAATTTTTTGGATTAAAATAATTCTCTTTATCCGTTTGTTTTGTCGGACCAGAACTATTCCACCATTGCCACCGTGGAACAAACATTTTCGGAACTCCAAAAATGGCAGCATTTGCAGAAGCAGATGAAATTTTTTTTGTAAAGTATTCTTTTTTATGAAAGTCCCATTCATACATCCATAGATCGGGAATAACTTGTACACTACTTTCACTTATTTCAAGCCAAAAGTTTTCTAAATCTTTTTCAGGATGATCACTTTTACTTCCTGCAATTATGGCAGCATTTACTGCACCAATAGAAGTGCCTGCAACTATATCTATTCGTATATTTTGTTTTACTAGTGCCTTAAATACTCCACAAGCAAAAGATCCCAATGAACCGCCACCTTGCATAATTAGAACATTTTCTATATCTCTTGATTTTTTATGTCTGGGATGTATTTTGTGTTTTAACTTATAACTCACATATGGTAGTAGGATTTTATTATGACTAAAACTTTTTCATTTAAAATCTTATATAATAGCAAAATTATTGATAAATACTATTTCGGTTAAAAAACACTTTTTATGTCACATTTTGTTTATGAATTTCTCTAATTTATTATTTAGTGCATCATCTCTGATAAAGACCTCTTGATTTACAAATTAACAAATCGAAAGCATTGAACTAGAATTTACTAATAGAATAATTTACATTTCATCTAAATTTACATACAATATTTAATAAACGGTAGAGAAATTTTTAAAAAGTTGAGAAGATATTATAAAGTATACAAGATGGTTTATTTAAGTAGTAAAATGCAATACTATGATAAATTTATACAAATTATTAAATGTGTGAAAGTAGTAGCAGGCTCTGTAAAGTTAAGGAATTACTTCTTTGTTATAATATTCGGCAAATAGATTTAACCATTGTTGAACGTTTTTTAATCTACATTTTTTATTTTTACATGGAATATAGTCATCAAAACATTCGCTTCTGTCCTTGATATACTGCATTGTTCTTTCAATAATGATGCTTTGCTCGTATGAGGAATGAATATGATAATATAGTTTCAAAAAGCGACAAGCTTGTGGAAACGATGTTCCACCGTTTATTGATATTAATATTAGCCATATTCATCTAAAATATCAGAAGGAATTAGTCTTTAGCGAAACACATTTCTCTTTTGATATTTGATATGCTTATTAAGAATATTCTTAGTTTCAGATTTGATAGTATCAACCTATAACCATATAATTTCTGATCCTACTTTGAGTTGAGTTTTTAATCTATTATAAATTCAGATATTTTGATTTTACTATAAAAAAATCTTTCCGGTTTGTACTTTTGTATCCAATCTCTAATTGCAGTATGACTTCTTATAACGAATCGAGAGTGGCTTTAAATGTATTTCTTAATGAAAGACCGCTGGAATAAAGGTATAAAGAATATATATACCAAATAGCATAATTAAACAAACAATTATTTTTGATATGTTTATAGCTAGGCAAATTACATAATCAATTTGTATAGTCCTTGTCACTTACCAAAACATCATTTGAAAAGATCTACAAATATGAAGAGGATGTAAAGACAAAGGAAAGGATGTTACTTGTTCTTAATGTAGTTTATCAAGGCAAGATATCTGCTCATGTAGCCACAGATCTCCATAGAAATAGAGCATGGGCTTGTGTTTGGTTAAAAAGATATGAGAAAGAAGGTTTGGAAGGATTAAAGAATAAGCCAAGAAGTGGAAGACCATCTGAGTTATCGGAAGAAGACATTTACAGCCTAAAAGCAACACTAAAAGAAAGTGATAAGGGTTGGACCACGAAACAAGTTGAAGAGTTAATCGTAAAGAAAAGTGGTATCAAATATCATTATACTCACATATATCGTATACTTCGTAAATGGGGTTTCAGACAAAAGGTTCCAAGAAAAATACATGTTAATACAGCATCCAAAGAAGAGAAAGAGGCTTTCAAAAAAAGGTCACAGAAATACTTGTGGATAAGCAACAGCAACAGCAACAGCAACAGCAACAGCAACAGCAACAGCAACAGCAACAGCAACAGCAACAGCAACAGCAACAGCAACAGCAACAGCAACAGCAACAGCAACAGCAACAGCAACAGCAAGAAACAGAGTTTACCCTAATATCTACGGACGAATCATTCTTCTTTTATGACTCTCTTGTAAGACGCGTTTGGATTGATGAAAGCAAAAGACCAATAATGAGAGTAACAGGCTCGCACAAACATTCTTGTATCTTTGGAGCAATAAGCATTGAGGGTAAGCAACTATTCAGACAGTACGCTGTATTCAACGGAGATACATTCCTTGATTATCTAAAGAAAATTCATATCAAATTTCCAAAATGCTATCTGTTTATGGATAAGGCGTCTCCTCATTACAAATCAAAAAAGGTGTTAAAGTATTTTGAAGAAAATAAGGCTACATTAATCCCTGTATATCTTCCAACGGCATCACCTGAATTTATGGTTATGGAAGAGGTATGGAATATAGCCAAACGCGATCTACTTGTTTTAAAATATTATCAATCATTCGCAGATCTGAAGAATAAGATATCTCAGTATTTCAGAACAAAACGATTCAATCTTAATATGAGAAACTATCTATTGAGGGATGTTTGGTAACTTATGCTAAATGGAATATAACCCCACCTTGCATCTGTATCAATGCCAGAACAAGGTACATTCCCTTTTTTCATGGATGATTTATGCCATACATGACCTTTTGATTTTATTAGAGGCTGTCTGTTGCAGTTATAGAAGGATCTACTACATGCCCTCTGCAACAAACAGATATCCCATTGTCGATATCCTTTGTTTGATATCTGTAGAAATGGTCTTTAGTCTCCTGTCAAATGTGCGTCTACTGGGAATGGATACTATCACAGGCTAATGCTAGTTTATGGTTATACAGACAAAGTCCACGTTAAGAAAAATATGCAATGCATTATTGGAGTCAGATGAAACCATAACCTTACAATTGCTTTGTTGCATGATTCGAAAACTCGTTAAAATAGTAGTTTATTTGTAACAATGACAATAGAATTTTGACTATTTTCGCTTTATTTTCTGTATCGAAACGTTAGCAACTGACGAAAAAAATAATCTGAAACACAGCACCTTACAATAAAACATCTCAAAATTACAGTTGGAGAATAAAAATATGGTCTACCACGTTTCCTTTTTGCAGTAGGCCATGGTATACATCCATCAGATACAGAATGTTAAAAAGGATGGATTCCTTTATTCTATCAAGGTCAATCTTTGGGGCAGTATTAATCAAAATAATATCCCAAGGGTTAGCTTTAAGCTATAAAATATATTCAGAATAGTTTGAATTATGACCATGCCTCATATAAATATCTATCAATATTCTCTGGTATTTTTCTCTGGTTACTGGCGACTTTAGAGCATATGGATAGAGTGACCATATATCTTGATCTATCTCTTTATTTTGATTAATATTATCAACCACTTGTTACCTTACGCCTTATTATTAGTGGAATACGGTTATAAGCACCAATATCGTAACGGATTCAGAGGAACATAATTCAAAAGTGAATGTAATCCAACAGTCAATTATATTATAAGGTCTTTGAAATGATCTACTATAATTGCAAAACATGATATTAGATGACTATATTAGGAGACAAACAACAAATTGTCACCATATTTAAATATCATGTAAATAGATATAGTTATAATGAATAGTATTACATTAAATCGAGAAAGAGCGAAAAAAACATCTGCCATAGTATTTGCAATATTTGCTGTAGTTGCAATATCTAATTAGCTATTATAGTTACATTAGACGATGCATCTGCAATAGTTGTTCGTCATGCTAAGCTTCCACGGCAAACATGGTCATGGCGGTCATGCGACTTGCATCCGTGTTCACGGTCATGTAAGATGTCATGGTCACAGACGTTAAGAAATAGATAGATAGATAATATATCTAATTTCTAATCATTTACTTCTGAAAACAAAAACAAAAGGGATATTAAAAAGGCAATAATATTGCCTTACACTTCCTGAGTTTAACCTTTTTATTTGCTCATTTATGAGTTTCCGTATTTGTCACGGGATGTTTATCTTATATAATAATTTTGATATTCTTTGTTTAAATTTATATCTTCATAAAGTCTTTAGATTTATTCAATAGCAAATAATCTTTTACAAAAACGTTTCATTATTAAACAATGACTTTATCTTTAATCATATTTTACATTAAAATATTAGATCTAATCTGCTTTGTTGGATGATTATTTTATTCGTTATTTGCTAACGTTTTATTGATAAATCTGTGACGAAAACAGTTAAAATTTAATTGTTGTTGTTACACATAAATTGGTATTATAGCTGGTTTTCGAATCATGCAACAAAGCAGATCCATCAATTTTGAAATAAATCAAATGCCTCCCGTAATGCAAGGACAACCTAGATCTCATGGCCCTTAAGTGAAACTCGGCATACAAGGTCCTGCAGGACAGAATGGACGTAATGGATATCCGGATGGCCATACTGAGGCTATTGGTTAGCAGCTCATCAAGATCCACCAGGAGCGCGTTGTTATATCACTTTTACATATTAATATTGAAGTTCTTTGGAGGCTTGTTTCATTCAATGTTCTTTTTTCCTCATCCGTTAGTACACTGAATTTATCTTCCGTTTCTCCGCTACCTCTGGATTCATGGGATTTAGTGCTCAAATTTTTATTATCTTCAAGAGATAGCTTGTTGGGAATCCAAGACAAACCCTCCCAATATAGATATAAGCTTTCATTCACCGCAGAGATTTTGTGCTCACCTGAGATACCGATTCTGGAAGTTGAATGGAAAACAAAATCTTTCACTGATAGATGATGAAACGTATGGATTGCTCAGCAGGTTGCAGAGACTAAAAACACGGCAGATATAACACCTTTGTTCTCAAAAGGAAAAGAGGTTGCTGAAACCAAACCTACACTTTTGAATGCAGTTCCAAACAGAAACGTGGTTTCTCTGCAGGGGCTTTTCTATTTCACTTGGCCATACATACTCTAGAAACTTAAACAGTCAAAAATAATAATATCTCTTTCGACTTATTTAGATAATCATATATGAAAGAGCAGCAGCAGCAGCTACCAGACTTTCAAAGAGGTACGGTCCTACAAGGTGGTGGCTCACTTGGAGCATATGGAGCAGGCGCATACAAGGCATTCTATGAGATGGCCACCAAATATAATAAGGAAAGAGGATTTAAAGATAAACCACTATTAGATATTGTAGCTGGAACTTCTATTGGTGCAATAAACGCAGCAATAATCGTAAGTTATGTAATGGAAAATAATACATGGGAAGGCTCTTCTGAAAGACTAGATGAATTCTGGGATTATTTATCAAAAGAATCATCATTAGATTATATTTCGGGTTTTACACAATGGTGGGATTATCTACATAATAACATTAACCGTAATATTGCCACAGGAGAAGCTGCAAGACGATATTATACTACACAAGAGTTTTCTATTATAGGAGTACCTACTGTTTTTTCACCTTTACCGCCACAACTTGATACCAAATTTTTTGATCCTCAAAACACATGGTATCGCTTTGATAGTAGTCCGCTAAAAAGAAGTTTAGAGAGATTTGCAAAATTTCCAATAGCGACAACTTTCAATCAAAAAGATTCATTTACTCAACCAAGACTTATACTTGTTAGTGTTGATGTGGCAGAAGGTGCTACTGTAGTATTTGATAGTTATGAGAAGGAAGATGGTTCAAGAAAATCAGAGTATGGTAAATATATTGTTCAAGGCGAAAAAGAAATTGGATTTACTCATATTATAAAATATAACAAAGGTATTACAGCTGATCAAGTTATTGCAAGTGCATCTGTACCACTAAATTATAGTTATAGTACTTTAGACGTTGAAAGCTTTAATAATACTACATCTAGATATGGGAAAAATATCAGGTACTTTTGGGATGGTGGAATACTGAGCAACACTCCACTATCACAAGTTGTTCAATTACATAGACAGTATTGGCTTAAGAGAAAGGGCTTCAAAGATATCGTTCCAAGATTAAATATCTTTATAGTCAATCTTCATCCAGCACAGCAAGACATAATTCCGTGGATTGTGATGGTATTGTGAATAGAAGAGACGACATAACCTTTTCTGATAGAACAGAACGTGAGGAACAGGCTTTATTACTCGTATCAGATTATGTAGATGTAGCAAGAGAATTAATCAAAATTTCAAAAGTAATGGTGTAAAAGATAATGGTGTAAAAGATAATGTAATAGATACATTATTGGATAGAAAAACTATGAATCATGATTTGGCATTCCGATCTAGAAAATATTCAGATATACTAGAAGGACAATATAATATAGGTAAAGTAATACGTATAAATCGTAAAAATGATGAACATACTATATCAAATAAAATATTTGATTTCTCCTACAAGACAATTAAACAACTGAGAGAAAGCGGATATAATGAAACTCTAGAACTTGATTTTCAGAATCTTTGGTAACTCCATTTAATTAGAATTCTTTTGATAAAATAGACTATATGACCAGGGTTAAATCCTTCATAAAGCCGCCCATAAAAAAGGGAAAATACATGATTACGATTTCTATAAGAAGGATCATCTGGACTCCCCAAAACAAGCTATCAATGTTTATGACCTTGGATACAAGGGCATAAAAAAGGATTCTCCTGAATAACTATCATCCATACCCAATAGAAAGAAGAGGAATCTAGAATTATCAGAAGAAGAAAAAGAACGCAAGAACAAAAATCATTCTAACAAGAGAATAGTGATAGAACATACTATTTGCAAATTGAAAAAGTATGGCAGATAATTGGTCAGGTATTTAGAAATAAGTTAAGAAGTACAACAAGATATTTCTATCAGTTCATAAACAACAACGGTTATTTTTTTCTTGATTATAATAGCCAAAAATGATTTGAATCTAAAATATAGTCAAATTTGTTACTAGTCCCCTCGACCCATTATTAATATAATCTTATATTTTATTATAACCCAATTATAGAGTAAAATTTACTGTCTGCTAAATTATTCTCTAAATATCATTCTTTTATCATCTTCTCAATTTATAGAATAAGTATATTTGTCAGTCTTCTTTTACATTTGAAAATACATTTCAAGAATCCGCTTTTGTCCAAATATCGCTATCCGCTTTTCACTTTCAAAAATTACTTTTCTTTTCTATATCAAACCAGTTTCTGAAAGTGTTCCATTGATTCCATCTACTTTCATACCATTCATTACTTTTACAGAAGGGATTCTATTACCTGCTAATCTAATATCCTTGATATCATACGCGCCTGGCAACTAATAACTATCTTTTGTTATCGTATTATCAAATTTCGAAATATCATCAACTCTTTCTAGTAATGCATTGCTACTGTGCATATGCTCACAATCAGTTACCTTTATCATTGAAATAATTTTTTTGGTCTTTTAGTTAACTATTGCTAAGTTCATATATACTATCATTCTTCACTTCTATTTACATTATTATTGTTAGTCTATATCCGCTCTTACCTATATATAGCATTCTTCTGCTTTCCAATTATTTTAATTTGATAATGTAGATAGTTATTCTATATGCTTCACTATCTATATATAGTATAAATAGTATATAAACATTTATATGATAGCCATTTCGCCTCGGTAGCAGTTCATCTGATTTATTGGCTAATGCTAGATAAATGCATTTGGAAAAGATTTCATGAAATAAAGCACCTTACTCCCAAAAGCATGCATACTATATGGTGTTACAAAATGTCTTCACAAGCACTATTGACGATTCTTCGTGGTCTATTTGTTTGACCATCCATTTCCAATTCTCATTACAAGTTAACTTTTTGCTTCCTCAATATACTGGTATACAAAATGTATACAAGCTACACCAAACCTGTTATAATTATCCAATATAATATCTATATGGTGTAAATCTTTTATATATATTATCAAATACTATATGAAATTTTTTTTACTATTTATTGTTGGACAAACCAAAAAGTCTCAGAAGTAGACTATAACTATAATATAAATGTTTATATACTATTTGTACTTTATATAGATAGTGATTCTATTAGAGAATAACTGATTATTATTTTGAGGAAGATTGAGAAGAAATAGCAGTTGAAAAGTATATCCAGGTAGCCTATATGCTGATGCTGTCGTCGCTTGCTCGTATGTAGCCTATATGCTGATGCTGTCGTCGCTTGCTCGTATGTAGCCTATATGCTGATGCTGTCGTCGCTTGCTCGTATGTAGCCTATATGCTGATGCTGTCGTCGCTTGCTCGTATGTAGCCTATATGCTGATGCTGTCGTCGCTTGCTCGTATGTAGCCTATATGCTGATGCTGTCGTCGCTTGCTCGTATGGTAGCCTATTCCCAAACTTATGACATCGAATAAATTTTATTCCATTCATACAAAGAAAGAATAGAATCCATTCTATTAGTTCATTTTATTAGACAAACGATTCTAGGGGACAAACTCATTCTAAAAGAATCATCTAAATTGACAATTTAATATATTAAAAAGAAAACTCATTTGCAATAATTTTTGATTTTTAAAAAATTATTCTATTCAGCGAAAGAAAAGGAATTGAACAACCTTTTGAATAGGCGTTTATATCGCCAAACAAATTAGGAAGAAGATGGTGTTTATTTATGTGAGATACCATCAAAAGACTTACTTACTTGCCGAAAATCAAAAGCAAAGTTTAATGGAACAATATAAAATTATAAAAAAGTCCATTCTGATTAGATTTCTTATTATATTTTACAAATTCTTAATACGATGGTATTTTTTTATTAAATTTTTAAAAGATAAATTAAAAAATATTCTTATGTATTGACATCGTATGATTTTAAGAACTAACTTATATAGTGATTTAATTTTTATAACGAATATGTTTTAAACATTATTTTAAAATTTTATAAAAGAAGGTACAGAATGTTTCTGACTTTTAAGATTTACTTTAAGACACATTAACCATTTATATTACAATTGATAAAGTTGATAGAAAAGAAATGAAAATTTTATAGAGAAAAATATACTAGAAGAAAAACTCATAATTTTAAACACGTTATTTATTGGAAAAATATTTTTTAATATGCACTAATTGTTTTGGGTAGCATCAACATTATAATTTTTACTAAACAAAGATTTGTCTTATTCCAAAAAAGTCCTATTTGTGAAAATAAAGTAAAGTTCTCAATTTCTAATTATATTTAAGACAATAAAACAAAATGAGTTCAATAAAAAATAAGAATACCATTAAATCTCTTATATTACAAGGCATGATTGTAGAAAACATTTTGTTATTACTACATAGAAGAGAACCATTCTATGAGAGCACTTTTATTTGAAATACAAAAAAAATGTCTTCGTCAGATAAAATACAAAAAAAATGTCTTCGTCAGATAAAATACTCAAAAAATATTTGGTATGTCTCGTTGACTATGAACTTGCAACCTATAGTGGACAAACACAATTATTTTTTATTGAAGATAAAGGACTTGATTTATTAATAAAATTAATACGGAAAAAGGGTCAATGGCTGTAGCGAAGATATTACAATTACACTGGAAAATGCCTTTTTATGCTTTGTTGCATAACTCTGAAATGCGTTTTTGCGATTTTATATTTATATAATAATAAACCGAATACCGAATGAATTTTTCCAAAATTTAAATAAAATGGGTGGAAAATTAATAATAAAATAAGTTAATCCAACAAAGCACCTTTTTACACTATGATATATTTCCTGTGCAGTTGCCTAAACTAAATGAAGCAAATCCCTAATTAAAAAAAAATTTAATAAATATTGTTTTAGAGTCTTAAAAAATTAAAGATCTATGAAATAAATTATTTTGTAAAATTACTTGTAGTATTAGCAGAAGATGATGTAACATTACTAGATTGGATCGAAGAATTATTTGATGGAGCCGTCGATGAACTGTTATTGTTTCCATTTATAGGTGTATTACCTTGAGAAAAAACAGGTGCAGAAACGAATGTCAAAAATATGACACTTGCTAATGTCAATGACAATACTATTCCTAAATTAAATATAGTTCTTTTTTTATTCATTAATTATTATATTTAGTTCAATATTATATTATATATTTCAAATATGAAGTATAAAACAGACCTGTGCAGAACTTACTGATTTTTGATTATATCTGTTTATATATAATAAATAGAAAATTCAAGGAAATAATTAATCCATAATAAGAACTTTAAAGTTGATTAATATAATAAATATTCAAAACAATTATTTACAAATTATAAATTAGCATTAATTTCTTAAGAATTTATTTATATCATTTAAAACTATCGATATTTAACATATTAAAAAGAACATGATTAAAAAAATATTAGCGCCAAATATTTTCACTATTTTGCTAATATAGATCATCATATTTGATTAAATTTGTTGGACTTGATTTGGACTAAAATTTTAAAAAAAAGTTTTAGATATCAAGACAAGAAATTAACTCACTAATCATATAGATATGTCTATTCTAATTATGCAAGAGATCTACTTCCTAATATATACAATCTATTCAATCTAAAGATCGCTACTTATAAACTATATATGAAGGAAACATGAAATTGTAATAATAATGGTTTTGAATTAACTTGGCTTTGTTTGAATATTATTTAGTTAAAAAATAAGAAATTTCTTTCCTTTAGTCCTATAAAAAATATTACATATTTGCTGTTGAGTAAATTCTATCAAACATTTCAAATACAAAAATATTTTGTTCTATTGGATGGTGACATATGGTAACTATTTAGACTTGCTAATTCTTAATCCATATAATTATTTTCATTGTTGTTATTAAAAATATATCATCAAAATAATAATTTAATATAGAAAATGTAATAGAAAACTTTGACAACTACTTTGATAGTTAAAACTATATGTAAATTAATTTATATTAAACAAGGGATTTATCGGCTCTGTTAACAGTCATGTAAACACCTGGATACTTTCTTCCTGTAAACTAATACTACTTGTTTTGAATGAATGTTTTTTGTTATAATCTATATCCATTTATATTAGGCTTTACCAATATCCTTTCATCCAAATGTGGAGTTGTTTATGGCTTGTCAATGCATCCACATCCATCTAACTTCTATCAGATTGATTTCAGGTGATCGTGTTGGAAGAAATACTAATGTATCCTTGGATGATACCTGGCTAGAGTTTCTTTTACTATATTAGATTTATGTATCGATACATTATCCAGTATTAAAAATATCTGTCTTACATTGGAATCATATTTTTGGTCAACTCTGTTTATAAATCCAAGAACTGTTTTCCTGTCTTTTGTTTGTAGGAATGTGTCCACATCTGGTTATTGGTATGATCATAAGCACCAAAGACGTTTAGAATGCCTTTTATCTTTTGAGCCTTGGATACCTTGGACTGTGTGGAAGACCAAGAGGTGCCGCCATATGTTTTTGCTGCTAGCGGTCCCTTCTCATCTTCGTAGAGACAGGACTGAATCCATAGGTAACTTGTATCTTAGTTCTTCAATTCGCTTTTTTTCAAATGGTATTCTCGATCTATGCTATCCCCAAGGTTATCTTTGATTGCCTGTACTTATCCCATGCTTTAGGAGTATATTTCTAATCTCAGTGTGACTTATGGAGTCTACAAGGTTGCAGTTCCTTATTGGATATGTATCCTGCAAGAACATGACGTAATGACCATGTGGAGAATGGCAACTGATAGCAATCTCTTGGATTCTTGACTCGCTATCTCAACTATCTTTTTCTCAATATTATCCGATATTTTGATTGGTTTGTGTATATGTTTTCTGGATATAATACCTTCAATACCTTTTTCATTGAAACGATGTATCCACTTTCTTATGTTAACATCATGGTGATATTTTGTCATCTTTCTTATTTCAGGACCTGCATATCCTTCATCTTTAAGTAAGATTATCTTGGCCCGATAATTGGATTCTTCATCATTCTGTTCTATCATATCATACAAAATGTTTCTTTGATCATCGGTAATAGATCTGAGGAAAGTATACCAAATAGCATAATTAAACAAACAATTATTTTTGATATGTTTATAGTTAGGCAAATTACATAATCAATTTGTATAGTCCTTGTCACTTACCAAAACATCATTTGAAAAGATCTACAAATATGAAGAGGATGTAAAGACAAAGGAAAGGATGTTACTTGTTCTTAATGTAGTTTATCAAGGCAAGATATCTGCTCATGTAGCCACAGATCTCCATAGAAATAGAGCATGGGCTTGTGTTTGGTTAAAAAGATATGAGAAAGAAGGTTTGGAAGGATTAAAGAATAAGCCAAGAAGTGGAAGACCATCTGAGTTATCGGAAGAAGACATTTACAGCCTAAAAGCAACACTAAAAGAAAGTGATAAGGGTTGGACCACGAAACAAGTTGAAGAGTTAATCGTAAATAAAAGTGGTATCAAATATCATTATACTCACATATATCGTATACTTCGTAAATGGGGTTTCAGACAAAAGGTTCCAAGAAAAATACATGTTAATACAGCATCCAAAGAAGAGAAAGAGGCTTTCAAAAAAAGGTCACAGAAATACTTGTAGATAAGCAACAGCAACAGCAACAGCAACAGCAACAGCAACAGCAACAGCAACAGCAAGAAACAGAGTTTACCCTAATATCTACGGACGAATCATTCTTCTTTTATGACTCTCTTGTAAGACGCGTTTGGATTGATGAAAGCAAAAGACCAATAATGAGAGTAACAGGCTCGCACAAACATTCTTGTATCTTTGGAGCAATAAGCATTGAGGGTAAGCAACTATTCAGACAGTACACTGTATTCAACGGAGATACATTCCTTGATTATCTAAAGAAAATTCATATCAAATTTCCAAAATGCTATCTGTTTATGGATAAGGCGTCTCCTCATTACAAATCAAAAAAGGTGTTAAAGTATTTTGAAGAAAATAAGGCTACATTAATCCCTGTATATCTTCCAACGGCATCACCTGAATTTATGGTTATGGAAGAGGTATGGAATATAGCCAAACGCGATCTACTTGTTTTAAAATATTATCAATCATTCGCAAATCTGAAGAATAAGATATCTCAGTATTTCAGAACAAAACGATTCAATCTTAATATGAGAAACTATCTATTGAGGGATGTTTGGTAACTTATGCTAAATGGAATATCCCTCATAAGCATAATATTTTAAAGGTTAGCTAAAGGTGTTGTGGTAGTGTATCTAAACAAGCATAATTAGTTTACAGGGAGAAAGCATCTATGTGTTTACATAACTGTTAACTTAAGGAAAAACCTATAATTAAGGGAACCATATATTTTATATCTGCTAGAAATAGAACATCTCCAAATATCGTTGGTTATTGATTATATTTGTATTTTTTAGGTTTATCCTTTAGAAATACTGCTAAAGCATTATCTTTTTTACTTCTAGTAAAGATAAGTCACGTATCAATCTGGAACTGGCTTCAAAAGTACAAACCAAAAAGGAAATCAGAGAGTATATAATTGATGAAACTGCAATAAAATCTGGTTCTGAATTAATCTGGTTTTAGATATTCATTAAACCAAAGAATAAAGAAATCCTTGTAGATTATACATCAAAATAGCGGAATATATCTATTACCAAACGATTTCTATCTCATGTAATAAACAAGTATGGTAAACATCAAGTTTCGTCAGATGGTGGTACTTGGTACCCTCAAGCCTGCAGGTTTTTAAAACTTGTTCACCATCTTAACTTTTCTTATTAAAAAAGCATCATTGAACGTACAATACAATATATCAAAGATAGAACCGAAGGGTTTGATGATTACTTTCCTTGTAGGAAAAGAACAAGTGTAAATTAAAACATATTGAACAATGGCTCAAGTTGTTTGTTTATGAGCATAATAAAGAAATAATATCTTAAGTTAACAGAGCCCAATGAGTTATGCAACAAAGCATATAAAATGATAATTTCATGTAATTAAACCATAGTTTAATTGTTAATGGCTCTGTGAAGAGGAGATAGAACAACCAACCAAACATAAATAAAAAAATTACAGAATAAAAGTGATTTGTTGTATTTCGAAAACCCATTAAAACATTAATTTATCTGTAACAATAACAATTAAGTTTTAACTGTATTCGGCATCCTTTTTAATATAAAGTATTTTTGTATTTATAATGACCATCATAAATAAACAGGTTACTCTTTTTCCATTATTATTATCAAATTTTATTGGAACTATTAGTTATAGCATTGTCCTTCCTTTTTTGGTATTTTTAGTAATAGGTTTTGGTGGAAATCCTTTAATTTATGGTATAGTATCTGCTGTCTATCCTGCGTTTCAGCTTATTGGAGCACCTATTTTAGGAAGATGGTCTGATTTTTATGGAAGAAAGAAAATTCTTTTACTAAGTAATGGTGGAACATTAGCAGGTTGGATAATATTTTTAAGTGCATTGTTTTTACCAGTTACACACATTATTAGTATTAATTCCGCTATTTTTGGAACTTTTTTTATAACTCTTCCTCTGATAGTAATTGTTTTTGCAAGGGCTTTAGATGGAATTACTGGTGGCAATATTTCTGTTGCCAATGCATATCTTGCAGATATTTCAACAGATAAAGACAGAAGTAAGAATTTTGGCAAATTATCAATATCTGCTAACCTTGGTTTTATTGTTGGTCCTGCATTAGCTGGAGTATTAGGTGGAACGATTTATAAAGAATTATTGCCTGTATTATCTGCCGTTATCATATCGTCTGTGGCATTCGTAGTAGTAGGTTTAATGTTAAAAGAATCAAAACCAAATAAATCTGTAGCAATACCACTTGCTGAAAAGAAAAATATCATTAAAGTATTTTCATTTGAATGCAAAGAATGTTACAAGACACCAAATCCTAAAAAACTTGGTTATAAAGACATTTTGAAAATTAAAGATATATATTTTTTAATTGTTCTCTATTTTTTCATTTTCCTTGGATTTAATATATTTTATACTGCATTTCCAAATCATGCAATAGTTGGTCTTAAATGGTCAGTGACACAAATGGGAATATTCTATGCTCTATTGAGCGGCATGATGATTTTGATTCAAGGTCCGGTTCTACGAAAAGCTCTTCAAATATTATCTGAAAAAAAATTAGTTATAATTGGAAGTGTAATTTTAGGAATCAACTTTATTCTTTTTGCTGCCAATAGTACAGCTTTAGCATATGTGGCTGCAATATTCTTTGCACTTGGTAATGGTCTTATGTGGCCTTCTTTTATGTCTATACTTTCTGAGCGCGCAGGAACTGTCAATCAGGGCGCAGTTCAAGGTGTTGCAAGCAGTTTTGGAAGCATTTCAAGTATAATTGGGCTAGTCTTAGGAGGAGTTCTCTACAATACAATAGGTGCTGCAACTTTTCTAATTAGTGCTGCCGTGATATTTTTGGTTTTTATAATGTCTTTTCGATTATTAACCTTTAAAAAAAATACGGACGCATAATTTGCAGAGCATTAAAGCAAAATAAAAAACAAAAGAAATTATATTTTTTAATTCAAATTCTTAGACTATGATACTTTGCAGGAATGAAAAAGACTATAGATACACATTCTGCAAACATTTAAAATAAGGTTTTTTAGTCTTGATAAACAATTTATATTTTACATCATAAAAATCAAAATGCTTTGTTGCATAATTCGAAAATTTGTTATGATAGTAGTTTACTTGTAACAATAACAATTGAATTAACTATTTTCGTTTTCTAGTGTATCAATAAAACATAAGCAAATAGCGACAAAAAAATATACAACAAAGCAAAATCAAAATAATAAAATAAATATATTATAAAAATTATAGATATCTATTCAATTATAGTAACCTTTTTCCTTTTTTCCTATTCTTGTAACACTTGATGAACAAATGAGATTGCAATTGATCCTTCTCCTACTGCTGATGCAACACGCTTTATGCTGCCACCTCGTACATCACCTACGGCAAAAACCCCTGGCAAACTTGTCTCAAGAAGATAAGGTTGTCGAGCAAGTGGCCATTTTGCAGAACTAAGGTTTTCTGCTAACAAATTAGGTCCCGTTTTAATAAAACCTTTAGTATCAAGTACAATACAAGCATCAAGCCAACGGGTGTTTGGAATGGCACCGGTCATCATAAATATATGAGCAATATTATGCCACTGAATTTGCCCTGTTTGATTGTTTTGCCACAGAACAGATTGGAGATGTTTGTCTCCTTCTAATGTCATAATCTCTGTGCGTGGCCAAATAACAATCTTAGGCGTCTCTTCGATCTGACGAATCAGGTAACGCGACATGCTCTTGGCTAAACCATCTGACCTAATTAGCATGTGTATACGCTTTGCCCTCTTTGCAAGAAACACGGCAGCCTGTCCTGCAGAATTTCCTCCTCCAACTACAATCGCTTCTCCACCATCACAAGATTGTGCATCTACAAGTGTAGTAGCATAATAGATGCCAAGGCCTTCAAAGCGTGACAAGTTTTTCAATGAAGGTTTTTGATACTCAGCCCCTGTTGCAATCACGATAGTACCGAGCTGGAATTCTAGTGCCACCCTCAACTTCTACAATATATGGTTTTTGTTCACAGACTAGTCGTGTGCATCTTGATATTAGTATCTCAGCTCCAAACTTTTGCGCCTGAATGTATGCCCTACCTGTAAGATCTCCTCCTGATATACCAGATGGAAACCCCAAGTAATTTTCAATTCTAGAGCTTGAACCTGCCTGGCCTCCCGGAGTACCTGTTTCCAGCACTAGAACACCTAGTCCTTCGGAAGCGCCATAGACTGCCGCAGCTAATCCCGCTGGACCTGCACCAATGATAACTAGATCGCGGACCTTGGTCTTATCAATAGCGTCATTAAAGCCTAGGCAGTTTGCTATTTCCAGATTACTTGGATTTCGAAGTACCACCTCGCCTCTACATATTAGCACAGGCAGATCACCGGCAGTATATGGAAATTATCCAGCATGGTCTCTACATCATGATCACGTTCCAATTCAATGTAGGAGTAAGGATAGCCGTTACGCACTAGAAATTCTTTGATCCTTGGAGTATCAGCAGAGTGCATTGATCCAATGAGTACAACATCTCCCATTTCTGACGCCACTAATTCCAGCCTGCGTAGAACAAAAGCGCGCATTAGTATATCGCCTAATTCGGTATCAGTCTGTACCAAAGACAACATATGTATACGATCGACTTCAATCACCTGGCCAGGCTTGGTAACACGCAAGCGAAATAAAGTTGGACGGCCTGAAAGGGTATTGACCTCGCCAGTGAATTGACCTGCTTTATAGCCTATGACAAGAGTCTCATCAGAACCTACAGGACGTACTACCTCTATTTCACCTGAGATCACTACAAAGAACGATACAGAGATATCCCCATGTTCAAAGAGTACCTCGTCGCGTTGGATAGTACGCATGTGTCCGTGATTTGCAATACGATTAATCTGAGCGGGCGTTAATTTGGGAAAAACCTTTTCAATACTAAATCGTGTTAGCGGAATCCCTCTTCTTATATCACTCATAGATATCGTTCCTATTTAAGTAGTCTATCAAAATTACCGCTAGGATCTTTTGAACTTTATTTAAGCTATTGTTATTATATGATTTAATATACGGTTGAATAAGTTCATTGTTAAGTTCAAGATTTTGAACAAAACTCTTGATATGCATATTTATAATACGATTTTATTGTTATTAAATTACAGTTATAGAACGTCGGATTTCTATCTGATGTATAAATATAAATATCAACAAATTTTACAAATAATAATATCAAGTTAATTGTTACTTTATAATAGATTAAAAACAAGTTTTATGAGTATTTAATATACATACTGAAAAACATTCTTCAAATTTTGTAAGTATCTGTATAATTTATATAATTATTGTAAAAGCTGTTAATAAAAATGTTAAATACTTTACAAACAAATGGATAAATATAAATGTTATATAAAATAAAAATATATATATATTCTAATAATTATTGCATTATCTCTAACAAACGGTGTTGCAACAAATCTTTTTACTAACGCATTTGCACAGATGCAACAACAAAATCAAATACAGCAGCAACTTTTACAACAAGAACAAGTTAATAAAACAAATTTAATTCTAAAAAGTTCATCTAATTTGCAAGGCTCTTTTTTTAAAATTGACAATATGACTTTTTCAATCATATGGCTTCTCTTTTACACATTTGTTAATCAAATGTGGGATAGATGTGAAAATAGATTTGACAAATAGATTTTATTTATCTTTTAAAAATGAAGTGATCCAAAGTACGGTCAAATTTGTTACTAATCCCTTAGCCCATTATGATATCGTGTAACTATAAAGATTATGACGTATCTGTGTGTATCAAATCACAAATTTAAACCTGAATCATTGTATTCATTCTCTTTTAAAAAAAACATTATTGAAAGAACGTAGTAGACATAAAGGATAGATTAAAAAGAAAGCTTTGACGGCTATTTTCCTTGTATAAAGTAAAGTTTGAAAATATTGAAAAATGATGGTATTAAAAGTATATTGTATAGCAAAATGATATCTATAGATAAAATATATTATGCTATTACGAATTTTATGAATCTTGCAAAAGCATTATAGACTATTATACATTATTTTAAAATAAACTAATTGAAAATAAGGTTCCTGAAAAAAATTTAGATATTATGAACGTACATAATAAATATATTTTATACGTATGCTACAGTGCTCTGCTGTATATACAACTAATGCATATGGAACAATGCCAAGCAATAATATATTCCAACAATATAGCATAGATGTAGGTTACTCTTTTTATCTGTTGGAGATTTAGAATCATCTTGAAAATTAAAGTGATGATGATGTCTATGCGCAAAAGCCATTCCATTTGTAGTAATATTTATCAATGTTGTTAATATTATTATTACCATGACTATTACTTTCCATTTCTTCCTAGTTATATAAGAACAAGACCGCTCCAAAGTACTGGTGAGATTCATATTTAATTTTAACATGTATAATTTATTTATGATACTTAATCATATTTGCAATCAATGTTCTAGTCTAAGTTTGGTTAATAGAAATTTTTTGGGATATAAATACACTATATGTTTTATATTTTGATTTATTATCATATCTTTTATCTGCAATTTTTAGAAAGTCAACAAATTGTTTCATCAAAAGAGAGAAATATATTTTGCTAAAGAGTATAATCATATCAATTTAAAACTTTGCTATGACATTAGGTAAATCAAATGACAATTAAAAGAAAAAAGTTTTAGTTTGATCAAATTAAAACAAATAAAAAAAATAGCAATAAATTAATAAAATTTATGTAGACAGGTGAAAAAATATCAATCATTTTTGACATCAAATAATCAGACACTTTCATCCAAGGATCGTATAAATGTATGACACATCAAACATTGTAAAACAATTTCCTCCCTAGAACGAGATATTATTTTAAATTTTTTTGAACCACAATATTTACATATAGGACAGCTTCTTACTTTCACTAATATTTATCACCGTTCCAAACAGAATTTTCTTCATTTTAGATTTATATATCTAATGGTATTTGAGAGTTAACTCTAGAATATTTTTGCTTAAAACAGGTATATTTAAGAAAACTTTATGCTAAAGATTTTATATATTCATTATGGAATTTGAGATAAAAAAAGGTAAATTGGTCATATCAATAAATTAAATAAAATATTAGTGAAAAGTATTAAAAAATTTTGTAATTATTTTTCTATTTGATATTAAAGGATTAAAAAGAAATTTCCTCTAATGTCCACCAGCATTGGCATCTTACATGACCATGTACTCGAACGCATGTTCCATGAGCATGGTGACCATTGTGATGTACACTAAAATGATGTATAACTACTGCAGATGCATCTTCAGAAGCAATTATCAATGCTAATGCAGATATTGCAACTACAGCAAATATTGCTAACATAATTGCAGAAGTTTGTTTCATTCTTTATTGCCTATTCATATTATTGTTCATATTTATCTTTGAAAAATTTTTGTGTTATTTAAGTATACTGATCAAAATTTTTAGTCATTGATTGTAATTTTCTCTCAAATTTGAATATTTTTTAATTTGATTTAATTCAAGAATCTAAGATTAATCGAATCAGCAATTTATAAATAATAATAACAATAGAATCTTCAATTTTCATTGTGAATTTATATATAAAACATTAGCAATTAACAAATAAAATAATCATCCAACAAAGCATATTAAAAAGCATTATATAATTAAAATGTAACATGCTAAATACTATTTACAGATTCATTTTATAAAAGATAGAACGTTATAAATTTTGTTATACTATAGAGAGTATGAGCGAATCTAACTCAAATAAAAATAAAGAATTAGATGCAAACAATAGAGAACGAAACCTTCAAGAATATAATAGTGAAAAAATAGATGTAGACAATGACTCTACTAATAAACAACAAAAAAAACAGATTGAATCTCACGATACTCATGGTAGTAGTTGTGGCTGTGGCCACTAACTGCCAATCAAATTAAATTCATATTATTTATTCTTAATGATTTCAATCCACATAACAAATATTTTACAAGTTTTGAATTGTCTATCGACTATTAATATCTATTATCAGAGTAATTAACAATTCGAGTAAATATACAATCAGATAAATGTCTGACTGTTAAAAAAATTCTAAAAGATTTATCAGATTAGACTCGAAACGAAAAATCTTTATCACTAGATACCTACGATATTTTAGTATTAATTGAATTCACAATTAATAATAAATATAATGATCTTGAATACATCATTAATACTTTTAATTTCACCATTTCTTAATTCTATTTCTGCTGAACCTTCAAATATAAATAATAATTATACACATAAAGTCTACTCTTCTATTGGCAAATCCAATTATTTGATTATAAATATGGAATTTGATCCAAAAATACCCATTTATTACAAACAAACAAAAATTTTATTTCATGTACATAATTTAATTAATCCTAATATCAAAAATTTAACAGCTTTCGTTACAATTCTAGATAAATCTGGGGGTTTATACAAATTTGGAAATTTGAAAGTAATAAATCATAGATTTTTTATAAATTTTATATTTCAGAATTATTTGCAAAATAAAATTGTAGTACAGTTATACTCCAATAAATCGGGCGGGGCATTAACCTCTTTTGATTTCCAAATTTACCCTTCACAGTCGACAAAAAAATATGAATCTCAAAATCCATTCTTGGACTTTTTTAAAAATTTATTTTAATAATATATTTTGGCAGTAAATATTTTGTGACATCATTTATCATTTATTTTTGATTACCTTCAATGAATTTTAAAGTTTAAAATAATAAAATAATAAAATAAAAATGCTTTGTTGCATATTATTTTTTTCATCGTTATTTGCTAACGTTTTGTTGATGAATCTGTGACGAATATAGTTAATTTAATTGTTATTATTACGTCTAATTGTTGTTATAACGGATTTTCGTTCATGCAACAAAGCAAATTAAAAAATTTAAAATTAAAGAAAAATTTAATATTGAAAAAATTATTTAGACATTTGACTGTGTTGCAATTCTTCGAAAGATTTCGCCTTCGGAATATATGCTTCTTGAGTAGTAATAACTACAGAATATGGACCCTTTAATACTAGATTTCCTTCACCTACATATTTTAACGCCACATCACTAACAGGATCTCCAAATCCAAATTGGCCATGATATACACACATGTGAGGCGGTGTAGAGATTTTGCCTATATAACCAAGAGGCATAGCAAATAAATCCGGTGCTTGCCCTACTAGCATCTGAAATATAGGCTGTGCAGGATTATCTTTATTACAAGGGAAGGTAACTGCAATATGACCTTTGCTTGCATACGGTGTGGAATCAGCTAATAACATGAATTGATTTTTGCTGAAATTTTGACCATTGAGCAAAATGGTAGAAATAGATTTTGTAGTATCTGTTTGATGTATATAATTAGCTCCTGTAGATACGAGATTGTAGAGTGCAGAATCAAGATTTAAATACTGATCCAAAACATTTTTTGAAGTTTCCGAAAAATAACTAATGGAAATTATGAATGCTATATATATCAAAAGTACAAAACAAATTAAAATTAATGTAGTTTGAGATAGGGCCATATATATAGATCTATATATAAACTAATAAAGATATTTGTTTTTTTTAAAATAAAATAGCAAATTTTTACATATTAATAAAAATTTTCTATTTTTTTAATCATTTATTAAATATTTTAGAAATTATTTAATATTGAAAATACCAATATGTACAATATATTTTAAAGACAGACAAAGAATAACAAACAAAATAAAATGAAATTAAAATATTAAAATATTAAAAAGAGGACGATTAGTTTGTTTATCCAATTACTATATCCATTAAAATTTTTAAATATTATTTTTTAAAGGTATATCTATTAGAAAATTTTTTATTTTTATTATATATCACAAGAGAGTTCTTCAGGTTCGATTTCATCTAATTGAAAATAAAGCAGAGACATTATCAATAAACTAAATGAATTGATTCTGATCATTCATTTTTATTATATTAAATAAATTATGACGTATACAAGTGAATAAAAAAGGGTATTAGAATCCTCAATAAAATCCTTGATAAAATTAACCCTGTATAAAAATTTTAATTTAGAATCTGAGGAACAATCATTTTTCCGCAGTATAACTACAGATTTAGATTAAATATTTCTTACTTTAGATGATGCAAAATCTGAATCATTAATAAAAGACTATGGAAACATATCGACATCAGATCAAAAGTTGCTAAAAAATCATTTATATACAATGATGAAATTCGACAGATAACACCTCTACAGAAATAAGAAATACAAGGAAATTAATCGTTATTTAATTTCAAAAAGTTTTATCAGAATTAATTATTAAATAAGCAGCAATGAATATTTCTTTATCTATCAATTTTTAATTTGCTCATCAAAATACCTTTTCCAACTTTCAGGCAATGCATCGACTTTCATTGCACTTGACATTAACTCAATATTTTTGGTTTTCTTCTGATATAATAATAAAATATCTTTAATCGTAACATTGTTTTTATCTTTTTTTAAAAGATGGATAGCATCTCCTGCCTCTACCATACCTTCTCTAATTACGCTGAAATATATTCCAGGTTTACCACTATTCAAGAATTCTTTAACTACTTTCATATCGTCAAACTTTATACCAAGTTTATAACATGGAATTCTAGGTTGCGTTGCCATTATTTCACTTGTTCCAATTTGAAAAATATCTCCGACATTAACTTGATCTTCAAATAAACCTTCAGTCGTAAAATTTTCACCGAACATTCCCCATGACAAATCGGTTCGAAGAAGTTTATTTTGCCAATATGTATAATGCTCTTTAGGATAAGCGTAAACTGCTTTATTTAATCCTCCATGAACTTTCAGATCTGCTTGTCCATCACCTTGGAGATTTAATTTCTCAAGTTTGACAAGGCCACTCACAGGTGATTTAAAAATTCCTGTAGTTACTAGATCTTTTCCATAAAAAACTCTTTTAGGAAGACCAATATTAACGGATATGATTTTCATGTTGATAGATTGTCTATTTTTATTTATTAAACAAAATAAATCATGTTATCAATCAGTATTATAATATCATTGGATAAATTTACTGAATTTTATATTTTTCAATTTATGTGACAAAATTATTCCAAAAATCGATCTATTAAATAAATACCTATAATATGATTTTTAAAATAAAATAAAAAAAAGGATTTTTTTATTGTTTATGCTTTTGCTTAGGTGAGATCGAGCTAGACTGTTGCTGATTTACCACCAGTGGTGCCAGCCGCCCCAGTGATGGTGCCAGCCCCAGCCGCCCCAGTGATGGTGCCAGCCCCAGCCGCCCCAGCCGCCACAGCCGCATGCTGAAGCTTGGTGGGATGGTGTACTCATTGCCATTGGGACAACGAACATTACTGCTGCAAATATTGCAACAGCAGCTAATACTGTTGCTTGTTTCTTTGTTATTGCAAACATTCTCTTATCTTATTATGTAACATAATGCTATATATAATTAAGCCATATTCAGTTTATCAAATAATGTTTATAGATAAAGAATTTTAATGCAAATATTATTGTAATAATTTAAATAGATTCATAATAAAATAGTATAATTTACAAAAAAAATATTAGTAATGTGTAATAATTTAATTTGTAAATTAAAATACTTTGGTATATTTAGCCGAATTTAAATATTAGTAATAAATGGGTTTTAAATTCAATAACAGATAATAAATTTGCCTTTTTTGATTGCTTTGTTGAATATTATTTTTTTGTTATTTTTTAACGATTTGTTGATGAATCTATGACGAAAAGGATCAAAAGTTAATTGTTATTATTACTGATTAATTATTGTTATAACTGCTTTTCCAATTATGCAACAAAGCACTTTTTGATTAACACAATATTAACAAATTATCTTTATTCTGTTTAGATAAATTTAATTTAAATTGAAATATATTTAAAAACTAATTGTTAGAAAAATATATATATTGTAATGTCTATTACATATAGTAGAGGTTAATTACAAATGAGTAATAAAGATATTGATAATTATGATTTATTTAAGCGATTTTTTGGCGGTTTTGGTAGAGGATTTGGTAGAGAAAGCAGCAGCAGTAGTGGTGGCAGTAGATCTTTAAGCAATAGAGGTATGGATCTATTTGGTAGAGATTTCTTTAGAGACTTTGATGACATGCAAGAAGAGATGTCAAGAATGTTTAATGCCTTTAATGACATTTCAACCAATGCACCAAAAGAGCTAGTAAGGGAGTATGAAACATCAGAAGGTGACAAGGTTAGAGAAGTAGGACCAATAGTATATGGCTATTCAATGACTGTAGGACCTGATGGAAAACCACACATAAGAGAATTTGGAAATGTTAAACCATCTCATAGCAAAGGTACATTTTCAGGTATTGGCATAGACAAACCAGAGATAACAGCAGAAAGAGAACCTTTAGCAGATGTAACATCGACAGACAATGAAGTTAAAGTAGTATTTGAAATGCCAGGTTTATCAAAGCAAGATATAAAGATAAATGCATTTGATGAAACAGTTGAGGTTATTGCAAGCAACAATCAAAGAAAATACCATAAATCTTTAGAGCTTCCCAAAGAAGTAGATATTGAGACAGCAAGGTCTACATACAACAATGGAATATTGGAAGTAACATTTGATAAAAAGAAAAGTGTAAAACCAAAAGGTAAGGAAATTAAAATAGATTAATAATAACTTTTTATTTGTTTAATTTCATCAAAATACCAGAAAAATACTAGTTTTATCTTAATACAAAAAGGAATTTTATTTTCGCAACGACCAAGAAATATTGATTTTTATTTGATTTCTTTATCTGATAAAGTATTTGTACTACTTACCTATTCAGTATTTCATTTGAAATTCCATAATCGTTTAGGTTTTTCATATATCATTATAATAAATAATTCATTATCATTAAAATGTATCAAATAACAATAACATTTTAACGTTAAATTTACTATCAAAATTTATGTAACTGACAATTTGCATTATTTTAGTGGCTGTTATCAACCTTTCAATACTCCAGATGATTACAACTTTGATAGGCAGCGGACTTGTAATTTTTTTACTTAATAATATTGCGGCAGCATAAATCAGCCATCAATCAATTTGAACATACTATCAGATAATGTATATAAGAATGTTCCAAAACACTCTGTTAATCAAACACTACAAAACATTACTAAAACAGTTACAAAATTTGAAACAATTGTAATAAACAATGGCAGAACTCCTGCCACAAATCTAATCATACACCTATATTATCCAAATGGGGTAATATACATCTTCTCATCAAATATTCAAAGCGAGAATGTTAATTTTAAGAGACCAACTCCTAGTTTGCTTGTCGCAGAAACTAACAGACTATCACAGGATTCGATAATATCTATTACTACAAATGTAATTTGTAATTCTAATTATAATAAAATTAAAAATGAAGCGACTCTAAGTTACAATATAGGACTAGGCAATATTACAAGTTTAAAGTGTCCCCCTATCAATTATTTTATAACAGATTCCTATGATCAAGGAAGTTCTTTTGCAACAAATCTTGATTCTACATTTATTGATATAGACAAATTTAATTCATTTCACTCCAGAGAACAGATTTTAACTATTATATTGACAATTGCAGTGATATCTTTTATTATTTCTTTATTATACAAAAGAATTAAAAGGTTTAAAAAAAAACTTTATAGACCAAAATTTGTATTTGAAATAGCTAAAGAGATAATATCTATTAGAGATCTTTTGAATGAAAATATAAATTCAAAGAGAATATTTTCTACGAATACATGGTTTTCAAAAGACGAAGAAGAAAAATGGACAATATTTAATGATTATGACGATTATTATTATTTAGACGATTTTTATTCAAAATTAAAAGAGAGAGCTTCTTTTATGTCAAAAAAAATTCAACCTTTTGAAACAGACGGAACAACAACTACAACAACCATTAATAAAGAAAGCGATACTAGAACTCAAGATTTTGAAATAAAGAATTTAAAACTGGAGAATAAAAATACTAGTAGAGAAATTAATCAAGAATGTTTAGATTTAGCTGAATAATGCTATTTCAAATATAAATTGGAAAGGTTATCAAGATACCGCAGATAAAAAATATTACAAACCTATAGGAATTACCATTGCAATCATATGCGCAATATTAGTATCCATAGCATTTGAATCTTATAGACTAGTTTTCTTCCATTTTACTATAGGTATTCCAATTTTTACATACAGAATTACTTATATAATATTTACAACATTTATCAGAGCATTAATTTATTTTATTTTAGATAAAGAATTAATAAATTTCATGACATTATTTGCATACGAAGTAGGAATTAATAATAATGTTCTATCATTTACCATTTTGGACAAAACATCACAGATCAAATTATTAATATTTTCTGCCATTTTAGGAGGGACTCCGGTTACTGCACTTTTAACCAATTTCAACTTTATACAAGAAGAAATAAAGCTTTTTGCAAATGATTCTTCAACTGGTTATTGGTATTTTACAATGGGTTTCTTAACTGACGCAGCAATGTTTCTAATACTTATCGCTATAATGCATCTATTTATATTAAAATCAAAGACATATAAAATGTAACTTAATATTTTTTATTGAATCAATGATGAGCAGTAATTTTTTAAAGACTATACAGAAAAAAGTAATTACTCTTATATATATATATTAAACAAATATAAACAGGATAAATTATGATCATTATTTGAAAAATCTTTTCAAATATATTATATAGTTAAACTCGATATAATATTATCCCAATTAAGGACCAAATAAACTCTGTACATATGATCCAATAACACATAGTAATTAATTCTTTCAACAAAATAACATAACTCAATCTCAAAAATCAGGCGACTATATGGATATACACAGAAGACATAAACAATTCCATCTTTTTAAATGAACAAGATAGTGATATGTTATATACATCGTTAATTCTAGAAATATCAAAATTATACCCATATAAAAAATATCGTATATTCAATGATATACTTGTCTGACGGTGCAGAGGTCAAAATAGCTGCTGATAAACTCTAAAATATTATTCAGCAAATTAAAAATTGAAAGCACAATCAAAAACAAAATAATAGGCTCGTATATAAAATACCTTAAAACTTTTGGAAAAAATATCATTATAAAATTTTCTTTATAAGCTCCTGCAAAATTAGAACCTATCATTTCTTGAGGTCCAGATGCACCTGATAAATGCCATGACAAAGAAGAGGTCAAACAAAAATGTATTACAAATCTAAAAATTCACAGCTTCTTATAACAACCGCACTACTTTATCAAAAAATAGTAGGTGGAATTGCGAATAAATACAAATCTGAAATTATATTTATTAACAATATTTATATTTATCCTTTTAAAAATGTAACTTTCCTATCAGATAACCAGTTAAATAATATCGTTATGAAAATTCAAAATATTCAAACTATGGATATAAAAACAAAGGAGGGAACAAGAGGTATAAATTATAATGAGAAAACTTTATAGAATACATCTCACTGCATGTTCAGGAGAACAGGTAAACCGTATTGAAAATGTGGATAGAAAATTCTTTCATACAGGAAAAAAACTCCAAGAATTACTTTTTGATGTCCGCCCTGTCAACCCTGCGATTAATCTTATTTATTTTCTATCGGCTTTAGATAAAATGTCCTTTTTAAATTTGCTTTTAACATAAAATTGGTTTTCATATATTTCTTTTACTTTATCTAATGAATCTATATCCTCAAGCCGTTTATCATATCGAATATTTTTAATTCTTGGAAAACGAAGTGCATAACCACTATCATGTCTATCACTTTTTTGAACAGTGTCAAAAGAAATTTCTAATACTACTTCAGGTTTTACTATTATTCTACTACCTTCATCTCGTATAGCAAGAGATTTCATTTTATCTGTCATGTATTCTACCTCTTCATCGGACAAGCCAGAATAAGCTTTTCCAATTACTTTTAAATTATCTGTATTTATATATTCATTATCAATAATGTCTTTATTATAATCATTGTCAACAACGGCTAAAGTATAATCTGAAAGAGTTCCAGCCTTCTTACCATGACCATACTCGGCAATCACAACAACCACATCAATAGTATCCAACTCTTCTTTTAATTTGATCCAATGTTTTCCCCTTTTACCCGGATGATAAAAAGAAGAAGGATCCTTTATTACTAATCCTTCATGTCCTTTATCTTTACTATTTTTAAATTTAATATCAATATCTTCGGGAGAATCAACAATATCGCTTTGTGCTTTTATTATTAAATCCCTAAAATAAAGTTTTGATATAAAATTTTTTCTAGATTCAAGAGATTCATTAATAACTTGTCTATTATCAAAATACATAATATCAAATACAATATAACAAATAGGAATCCTATTCATCATTTCAGCAGTCATATTTTTTTTACGAAGTCTCTTCTGTAATTCCTGAAAATGTAGTGGTTTATTATTTTTAATAGCAATCAATTCTCCATCTAATATAAAATCCACATCCACAGTATCAATCTGCTTATCCTGTTTTTCCATAAAACTATCATCTTCTTTGGAATCCTTTTCATCATTCACTTTTTTTAGAGTTAACCCGGCATTTACCAATTCAGGAAATGCAAATGAAATATCAGAAAGATTTCTAGAGTAAATTTTACACTTGTCTTTAAATTTGTGCATTTGTAATCTTATACCATCGTATTTATATTCACAGATGAGCGATTTTTCAAAATATTTAAATATATCTTTAGAGGTAAGCATCACATCTGCTAGCATAAAACTCATAGGAACAAATGGATCTATTGTCACAGAATTTAAAGAATTATTTTTTGATAGTATTGCAACTTTTGATATATTACCTAAAATAAGTACCGATTCTCTAATTTTTTTTATATCTTTATCAAACGCTTTTGCGATTGCAAGTTCGACAAGACCATCATATGAGCCAATTCTTAGTTCATTAATTATAATTTTGATTAAATATTTAGATTCCAGAGGAGAACATCTATTTAATAATCCTTTTAATAAATTCTTTTTATCATTATTTGATTGCGGACCTCCAAGGTGAGAAATTTTTTTAAATAAATCATATATCGAATCTAATCGTAGTTTTTCATTATCACTATAAACTGTATCAAAAAGTGTTAACATTTTTTTATTAGATAAAGCATATTCTGCAATAGCCCCCAAATCTCCATGTTCTAGATTTATTCTTTTTATGTCTTCAGAATTTAAATTCGAAATTTCAATTAAAGAGTGGATTATTGTTTTATAGCCTATATTTAAATTAATATTAGATCCTCTTTCAAATACTTTTCCAGTTAAAAATAATACTGCAATGTACAAAGATTGATCATCTAAATGAGTAATATATTCGGTAATGTAATCTACTTTTTTGTTTTTGCTAGAAGGTACTTTTTATTTTTTCACATGTTTCTACAAATATAGAAAAATATGGATATCTATCTTCTTGCAAATTCAATATAAACTTGGTTTTATTTTAAAACAAAATAAATTTTGTTATTGGGACAAATATATTCTAGTATATTTGTAATACAGAATAAAGATGAAAATTAAATTATCTTTTGCAATTTTCCAGTTTTTACATCATAAATTAATCCATGTATAACTATATCCTTTAAAAACGGTATAGATTTTATTTTTTCTACTTGATTTTTTACATTATCTTGTATATCTTCAAAGGCGTAAAAATTTAATTGACTTGCATCAGAATTATATTTTTCTTTGAGTTTGTCACGCAAATCCTGATCTTTAAACTTTAACATACCACAATCAAGATGATTTATAATTAAAAATTCAGATGTACCCAAAAGTTCATGAGAAATAATAAGTGAGCGAATTGCATCCTCAGTGGCAATGCCTCCAGCGTTTCGGATTATGTGTGCATCACCGGTATTTAACCCCAATGCGTTTTCAACATTTAATCTTGCATCCATACACGATATTATTGCTAGTTTTCTTTTTGGTGGTGATGATAAGGAACCGTGTTTAAATCCTTGGGAATACTCTTCGTTTGCCTTTAATAAATTATCTATTTCGGTATCACGATTTAGTTGTTGCATAATATAAAATAGTATATTAAAATATGTATTATAATTTTAACTAATATAAATACTAATTATTGCTTATATATAAATCCTAAAAATAATCTGTACAATCTTTAGTAGATCTTCAAGAGTTTATTTATTATATATGTATTAATAATCATAAATTTTATTATTATGAATAGATAAAGAAAACAATAAATTTTTTATTTATCTTTATAGAGGCTTCCTTATGTTTAATACAATACATTTAAGATTATGTATTTAAAATTAACAAATTTAATCTTACTAACATATTTGTCTACATTTGGTGTTGCAATAATCTTAAGTTCAACAAACGATATTTATGCTTTAAGAGGATTCTTTTTTGGTAAGCACTTCTTTTTCGGCAACCACTCATTTTTCCATCACACATTTCCAATTCATAGACCAGTACCATTACATCATACTATTGTGAATCATGTAATACCAATTCATAGACCAGTACCATTACATCATACTATTGTGAATCATGTAATACCAATTCATAGACCAGTACCATTACATCATACTATTGTGAATCATGTAATACCAATTCATAGACCAGTACCATTACATCATCCTGTTAAGACGAATCCTACTACAAATCCTAACTTACCTTCTAATAAAGCAAATACTCCAGCTACCGTTCATATATTTACAGGACCACAAGTTTTATATTAATTTATTAACTTTATTTTTATTTATAGGTAATAATCTATCACTTAAGTAAATAAGCCTAATAATATACGAATTTGACATCAAATCCTATTATCTATTATAAATATACAAGGCGCATATTTTCCTCAAAAAGGAATTTATAAAATTGAATAAATAAAATTTTATGTTAATTTTCTTATTATATTAATTAAAATATATTGACAACAAATTTATATAGATTAATAAATTCAATATATCTCGACTTTAAAAAAAATTGTTTTATTAATTAAAAATGAATACGTATTAAAAAATCAAAAGAAAAGACTAAATTATAATATTAAAATCAATTTCAGATTAATTTTTAAATTTTAAAGGATTTGGAATATACATACCATCATAATATAATTAGAAGATAGTAATAGCAACTATACTTTGTAATATAAAATATATATTGTTCATATTTTGTATCAATATTAAAATAGAAAATCAGAGTCATCTTTATATCCTCGTTAGGCTAACCTAATATTGTCTATGAAGATATCATAGGCTAAACAAATAAAATGCATTTACAAATTCAGCCCTGGTTTGTCATATTCACCGGCTTGGGAGTAATTTGAAAATCTGTATTCACAATAATAAAGGAGTGAGTAACTTGTTGGCGATGATAGGGACTTTTTTCATTATCGATATTTGCTCCTTTATTATATCTTATTTATTAAATTTTAATTATTCAAAAGTAGTTACTTCTAAAAAAAATAGAATAAGGTTTTATAAATTATTTCAAAAATTATTTTAAAAAAGTACAATTAAATTCATGCAACTTATTTGAGGTTTGAGGTTGTTGTTTATCTATCGAAGATAGATTTTTATTCCATCATTATCATTATTTTATTTATATCATAAATACGAATTAAAAAATAAATATATAATTTTATCTCGGATAAGCAAAAATAATCTAATATTTATTAAAGTATACCAATAATTACTAATTTGAAGTATAACTATACAATTGTTTTATTTTGCAAATAATTTTGAAATTTTCATTCACAGAACCAATATAGATATCACATCTTTTTCTGCAGTAGTTAATAAAATAGGATCTAAAATGTCTTATTTTAACTTTAAATTTTGTTAATAGACTCTTTTTTTATCTTTAATTTATCAATTCGTGCTATTACTATTATCGTTGTTATAATGTAAGATAATTGAGCAAATTCGCACACTAAATCGATATTATCTATACCTCCACCTCTACCGGTTACAGGATTACCCGGTATACGTGTAATGATATAAAGCAAGATAAATGCAATATTTCCAATAATTCCTACATAATACCAGACTTTTCCCCATCTTTTTAACATAGGGATAATCCAGAACAACTGTGCAACACCTGATCCTAAAAAGAATATCGCATTTGCTGTATGATGCAATATTCTAGGCTCTGCCACCATTGGCATATATAAATGAATAAACCCTGCTATACCGGTAGATATCGCAGCAATAACAATGATTACATTTAATGTTTGATCTTGTTTTTTTAATTTACTTTGTTCCAAATCAATTCACCTGATTTTTCGAATGTTTTTTTAAAAGTCATCTATATTTATTTAATAACATACTATAATGCTTTGTTGCATAACTTAATTTTATCATAAATATACGACACATATAATTCAAGTTTAGGAGACATCTATTCGTAATTCGTTTTATTATAATAAGATTCAATCATGAAAAAACGAATTTCAGAGTTATGCAACAAAGCATACTATAATAGATGTGGAACAAGTCTTTTGAATCAAAAAAGACAAGATTTTCTAAAATTGTCCCAAATAATACCTTTTTCTCAGCAAATCGACATTTATTTAACTTCAAGGATTTATTTAATTTATAACATATAAATAGATCCTTTTATATTTTTGATTTCAAGTATTAATTAAAAAATTAACATAATCTTATTATAACTAATTTTTTGGCAAGATTATATTAACCTACAAAATTTAATACAAGTAGTAAATTATTATCCATTAAAAAGTCTTTTAGAAAAAATAAATAATATCACTTTATAAATTTTTTTTCTATTTCTCTAGATATCCATTCTTCATAAAATGACAAATCAGTTGTAATAAAGATCTCTATACCTATAACACCTTTACTATTTTCTATATTTGAAAATATTAAATCTATTGTAGGAATATTTGCACAGAAAAAAACTGCAAAGATTATATTAGTATTACTTAAATTTGGTATAAATAAGAGATATTCTTTCATTTCTTCCATTATCATTCTATTTAGGTTTTTTGAATATTTAATATCTATTTTTATTATCATTGCAAATTCAATATATCCAACCAATTGCATTGAAGATATATCTCTAATTATAGTAAAGTTTAATATACCATTATCTTTCATTTTTCTGAACCATCTAGTTACTGATTTTGAGGAAATTGATGTCCGTTTAGCAATCGCTGAAGTAGACATTCTAGGATTTAACAAGAGGCATTTTATTACTTGTAGATCTATGGTCCTTATATTTAAAGAAATAGGTTTATGATGTACTATCATAAATTTTTCAATAATTGCAGGGTCTAGAACATCTTTAAGTAATTCAATCTTTTCTTCAGATCCAGGCTTCAAAGAAACAATAGATATAGAGATACCACCTAATTGTTTAGCATATACTGATACTTCACCTAGGAGATTCAATTTATTAATAATATCACTCTGTTTTATTTTTTTTATATTATTAATCATTAGAAGACATTCATCCTCATATCCTAAAATGGCAGGATTTACCCTTACTACAAAATTTTTAATTATCCCATTTAGAATCATTTTGTTAATTCTATTTTTAACTGCATTAGGTGTAAGATTTACAGATAATGATATTTTTCTATAAGAAATTCTGCAGTCAACCGAAAGCAAACCTATTATCATCAAGTCTTGCTTATCAACTACGGCTAATTGAGACATATAATACAAGAAAATAGATTGATGCAATAAAACTTTGGCATATGACACTAATTATTTTTACCAAATCAAAAAGCGATATTTCTTTCTTTCTTAATATAAGGCAAAGAAAACATATTAAATTTCAAAGTATTTGCTAAAATACAAAATATTGCCCACTTTTAATAATACCGAGATCTATTAAATATACTAATTAAGGTTACTTAATCAAAAGTAAGAAAAACCAAAATCGTAAAATATAATAAGAAAAATATGAAACATATATTTTATTATATTGCACAAATTATAAGAATTAAGATTCCAATTATGGTTATTTTAAATTTAAAGAATAACCTAAGTTCGTTTTCAAATATCATTTTCCAAATCGTTATTCATTTTCACAATTTAAATTTAAAATAACAAAATAAACAAAATTATATTGACGAGATTCTAAGTAAATTCAATTTTAAAAACTCTGTTATAAAATAAATATTTTATCCCCAATAATTCACATATATAAAATTAAAAAATAAATAAAAGGTTGAATAAAATAATAATATATCAATTAATGATGTTCCTTTAAATGATACCCTTCGTGAAAAAAATCACCCTAAATAGAAATATTAATTTTGAAATGATCATTAATCTATGCATTAAATCATTGTATAGTTAATTATACTATTATTAGAAAAAATAATAAATATATATTCTACATTAATTGATATTTAAATTAAAGAATATATACTATTGATAATTGTTATCTGCAAATAAAAGCTGCATCAAATGGTAATTAAAATTTTTCCTAATTTTAAATTCAAAAAAAGATTTTAGATTTATAAATATATATTAATCACTTATAAGTAAGAAAAAGATATGATATGATTATAAAGAATGTATATATATTTTTAAAGGATTTAGAAATGCTACAAACAAAATTTGAATTTCGACCAAATTTAAAGTATTATTTAAGAAAAGGTAAAGTTAATCCTATTATAAATAATTTACAACGCTTAAAAAATTGTATATTGTTTAAATCATAAATATCTTTTGAGAAACATTTGACTGACACAAGTAATTCTAAAGATAAAGAATTATATGCAATAATATGTAATCATGTTACCAAAATTTATGACTCTCGAATAGCAGTAGATAATGTTAATATAAATATTAAATACGGGAGTATATTTGGTTTACTTGGGCCAAATGGTGCAGGAAAAACTACAATAATTAAAATGTTGACCGGTCTTTCAACCCCTACTAAAGGAGAAGCATATGTTGCAGGTTATAACATAACCAAAAATGCTGTAAAGGTCAAAGAAAATATAGGATGGATTTCATCGGAAGTAATTTTAGACGATTCGTTAAATTCGATGGAGAATATTTGGATTCAGTCAAAGTTACACGATTTAGGAAAAGATTGGAAGCAAAAAGCCATTTCAATTATGAAATATTTTGATTTAGATGAAACCAATCAAACAAAAGTTGGAAAATTTTCCACTGGCATGAGAAAAAAATTAGAAATTACTATGGCACTTTTACATAATCCCAAAATATTATTTATGGACGAGCCTACGATTGGACTTGATGTAAATACAAGAAGATTACTTTGGAATCTCATAAAAAAAATTAATAAATCATATGGAGTCACAATTTTACTCACTACACATTACATTGAAGAAGCAGATGCGTTATGTGATAGCCTTGCCATAATAAACCATGGTAAAATAATAGCTACTGGATCCACACAAGAATTGAAATCATTGGTCGGTGGCGATATTTTAGAGATAGATTTTTTTTCATTATTTGATTTTTCCATTATAAAAAATATTGAAGGAGTTAATTCAATTTTAAATGAAGAAATATTCAATAGTGAAGAAATAACTCAAATAAATAATCCTTTGAAATTATTTATAAAAGTTAATAATGCCGAAACTATTCTGCCCAAACTTATTTCAATCATTAATTTACAACATCCAAATATTATAAAATCGATTAGAATAGAAAAACCTAGTTTGGAAACCATTTTTCTAGAACTTACAGGAATGAGCTTTACAGAAGCTCAAGAAAAATCACAAGAACAAAATTTTCACAATATAACATCTTCATAAAAAAAGAAAATGACTAAAATAATGCGCATGTTAAATCAATTAATAGGCCTCTATACAAGAGAGATTAAAAATACATATAGAAACCCCGCAATTATTGTTGTAAGCATAATACAACCGCTATTATGGATTATATTTTTTGGTAGTAGTTTTTCCTCTGCACCTAGGCTGTTTCTGGAAAATTTTTTCCATACAAATAATTATTTGGCATTTTTGTTATCAGGTCAACTATCAACTTCTATGTTATTTGTAGGAATGTTTAGTTCGCTTAGTTTAATCCAAGATAAAAAATCAGGGTATTTAAGAAGAATAATGGTAACCCCTACAAAAAACTTTATAGTTTTTCTTGCAAAGGTTTTAGGAGCTTCCACAAGAGGAATGTTTCAGGTTCCTATAGTATTTTTGGGAGTTATGTTATTAGGGGTAGTTATGCCTTCACCTTTAGGCATAATTTCTTTTGTAGTTGCATTATTTTTGCTAAGTCTTGGGTTATCGTCTATATATTTATTAATAACTATGAAAAGCTCTGATTGGCAAATTCCAACAGTTTTAGCTAATTTTATTAATCTTCCATTGATGTTTTCAAGTACTGCTCTTTTTCCTAAAGAAAACTTTCCTCATTGGATGCAATTATTTGCAAATATTAATCCTGTAACATTTTCATCTTCCTTTGGAAGAGAAATTGTAATGTCAGGAAGTATTGCACATATAAATTGGATGTATTTTTTTTATTTGATCTTTTTTGCTGTAGCAATGTTAGGAATTGGGATGTTTACTGCTACAAAAACTTTGAATATTGATTAATATTCATATTGATTATTTCGAACAAATTAATTCTAGTTACATTTGTTTTCCATACAATTAATTTATAATAACAATACTGGTTTAGCATCTACTTTTATACGAAATAGAGTAAAAGGCTTACGCCTTAAATCATGACCTTTATTAAATCGAGATTGACGATGAAGTTGGTTAGATATCACATAAAGATATCTATCCATTGCAAGAAATAATGTATCAGGCCAAAGTAATCTTGAATCGTGGGCTATTGTTTCCCAAATTTTATCATAGTTTCTACGACAAAGAATTGAATTATGTTCATAATTCGTAGCATATACATTTCCTTCCGCGTCAGACTCAAGCCCATCTGATGCACCTCCTTTATCCCCTTCATCTATAACAGTAGCTGCTACATCTTGATCATCTTTTTTACGATCTGTCAATGTATTAATGTCAACACTATATAGTCTTCTACTACCCAAGGGACAATAATAAATACGAGATCCATCAGAATTAATTGCAATACCATCAACGCCCATATTTGCGCCTTGTTTTATGGATCCATCCGCCATCTGTTCCAAAAAAGGCCTCCCCTCAACAAGTGGTAGAAAAGTTTGTAAATCTTCTGGCATAGTAGATGGATGATCATTAAGTCGTCTCCAACTTTCACCTGATGCAAGATCTACCAATATGATACCGTTTGGCCCCTTTTGAGAAGAATCTGTAATAAAGGCGATACCTTCTTGTCCACGGCGAAGATCAAATCTCATATCATTAATATATGAAGATGGCAATACAACTGATTGCGGAAAAAGAATTTTTTTTATTATTTTATTTGTATTTATATCAATACAGATTAATTTTGGACCGCCATATTCTGTTGGTTTAAATAATGGGCTTCCGGTATCCAATACCCATAACCTATCCAAAGGATCAATAAAAACAGATTGAACAGATACAAAAGAGTCTTCAAGGTCTTCTTCTTTTGCTTTATTTATTATTTCTTCAGGATAAGGTACAAGATATCCATCAGTGATAATTTCGGCTACAGTAAATTGAACGTCATCCTCCCATCTAGGAAAGCTTACAAAAATACGCCCATTATGTGAAACAGCAATACCAGTCGGCATGGGGCCATTAAAAAATGCAACTGGTTCTAATGCACCCATAGGTTCATCGGTTGGTAATCCCTGCGCAGGAATATCTTTAACTGATAATGATGAATCCTTTTGATATCTTTCTGCCATAAAATTTATACATTTTCATTATACTTAAGGTATTTATTTTGATATTTTGACTCAATTTTAAAATTCTAAAATTTGAGAACAAAAAGCACACAATAATAAAAGATATAATATAATTACCTAAATATGTTATTATTAATCGACCCCAAAAAAGAAAAGACTAAAAATATTTTTAGGAATATATTCAAATATAGATATAAATATAATTATTTTATACAATTACTTTTGCAAATATAAATATATGTTTTTATGGCGAACACAATTTTACACATTATGTTGAAAATATCAAATACAAGAATTTTTTTTATTTTAATTACGTTATCTTCAATAGGTGCTACTGTATATATTGGATATATTATAGATATCCACATTTTAACAGTTTTTGGTCAAATTATTTCTCCAATAAAAATTACAAAACAATCAAATAATTCATATACACTTTTGGCAGGATCATCAAATATAGGACCATTTAGTACAACCTATAAAATTTTGGGTAATATTATAGATATAAATAAAAATCAACAACTAATCATTTCTACAATTAAAAAGGATTTTAATAACTCGCCTATAATTGGATATATCAAATCATCTACAATATTTAATACTCCAAAATCCATTACATTGCCAAATCCTTTTTTAAGTAAAATAACAATAAATCAAAACATTGAAAAATTGATTAATAATGCAATAATATCTGCAAAAAATGCAAACACAGATAAAATTATAATCCAATGTAACTTTGGAGATATAATTTCCCAATGGAATTGTAAGAGTAATGGTTTATTAGGATAATATAAAAAGATCAATTTTATATATTTTTATTTCATATCAGCAAATTATTATTTTAGATTTATTTAATAATTGTTTTAAATATAGGATCTTTATTCTGGACGGCAGGCAGCAGTATATTAATTAACAAATTTAAAAAAAGTACTCTGGAACTTCTGCAAAATGTAAAAGACCTAATAATAATGATTAACATGCAAAACATGCAAAGTATTTGATTATATTATAATACCATATTAAAGAATACTTAATCACATCAACTAGTTTGCATTTATGCTAAAATTATAGGCAAGTAATTTATTATATATACCATTTTCTTTTCTTGTCGAGATGTTTTTATTAATATGGTAATCTCTTGTTGAGTACAATTAAAGTTATCGACTTTATCATTATATTTGAAAATAAATTAAATAATTTATTTCTTTATTTATAAAACTTTATTTACAGATTTAAAGTAATCAAATAAAACGACAAAATAAACGAGGCTTGGTCATAATTCAAATATATTTTTAATACATTTCATATAGCTTAAAGCTAACCCTTGAGATATGAATTTGATTAATACTGCCCCAAAGATTAGCTCTTGATAGAATAAAAGAATCCATCCTTTTTAACATTCTGTATCTGATAGGTTGTATACCATGGCCTGCTGCTGCACCGCGGAAACGTGACAGACCATATGCATATTCTTCAACTGTGATTCTAAGATGTTTTATTGTGAGGTTATGGTTTAAAATCGATTCAAACAATGCCTTACATACTTTTCTTAACATGGACTGTTGTCAGTATAACCGTAAGCTAGCAGTAGCCTGTGGCCTGATAAAAATACCTAGCAGCCGGCGTACATTTGACAGGCGATTGAAAACCATTTCTACAGATATTAAGCAAAGGATATCGACAATGGGATGTCTGTTTGTTGTAGAGGGCATGGTAGGCTCTTCTATAACAGCAGCAGTGGATAGTACTCTTTTAAAAGCAAAAGGTCCTGTATGGCACAAATCATCCATGAAAAAAGGAATAGTACCATGTTCTGGCATTGATACAGGTGCAAGGTGGGGTTATAGTCATACCAAGAAATGGATTTTCGGATATAAATTACATCTAACCTGTACAACAGGCAAGATTGTAGTACCTATAACTGCAGATGTAACTACTGCGAATGTACAGGATAATCAGATGTACGTTTCTTTAACTTCATCATCTGTTTTCTCTTTACCATATGTATTGTATATGGTAGCCGATCCAGGCTATGACGATAAGAAACTGTATGAATATAGCAAGAAGGTATTGGGAATAGACTTGGTTTGTCCTGTTGTTGAAAGATATGAAAGTACTTCTAAAAAGAGGCTTGAGCTTGTATGTTTTTATCAATCGACTTTAGGTCAAACTATCTACAGCCGAAGAAGAATATCGGTAGAGCCGTTGATAGAACATATCAAATCAATCTTTGGGATAGACCCATTGCCAGCACGTGGATTTCATAAAGTATCTGCAATAGTACTCTTATCGGTATTACTCTATCAACTAATGGTATACTATAACTGTAAACTTGAGAAAATAAATCCAAAATCAATAAAGTATATGCTTGGAACTATCTGATACGATGGTAAAGATAAAGATAAATTATTTTGAATTATGACCATGCCTCATGTATATAGAACATTATTGGTTTTAAAATAAATTCTAAAGTATTATTTAATATAATTCAAAGCAACATGAATCTAACAGAAATTATTAATGTCATTATTGTAGGAATCCTTGCATCTTTGCTTGGACTAACATTGTTACAATTTTCATCACTAAAGAAAAGCATGCGTCTACAAAGTGAACAGCAGATATATGCTCGAATAATAGAATCAAGAATGAAACTTGAAAATACTCAAGCTTTTACAAAAATGGCAAAAGAGAGTACCTCATTCGCTGAAAGATTGTCTTTAGTCGATAATCCTGATGAATATTATACTGTAATTTCATATCTTGATTTAATTGAATTTTTATTTTATCTTCAGGAAACCAAGATGATCGATATAAAACTTTGGCCTAGATGGAGGGCATTAGCAGAAACGCTGATGGATATGCCAACATTTAGAAAAGTTTGGGACAAGACAAAACATGTACATAATTCTGACTTTGTTCAATTTATGGATTCACTATGACCTTTTTTTTCTTTCAATAAATAAAGTTACATAAAATAGCAGCAACAGCAGATACAACCAAAATCAAAGAATAAGAAAAGATATAATATACACTATTTTTAGAGAATAGAAGAGGTATATATGGCTCTTTTATCAAGAATCGATTTGTGATTAACAATATTGTCTTTGATTCATAAATTAGACCAAATATAATACAGACATGATTACATATTGAAGATAAAAAGATTTATTACATAATATCAAAAGGTGCTTAAATATGCGTAATCTTTTACCTTAGAGTAGAATTGATAACATAATACCATTTTTTTGACATCATATCATCAATTTTAATTTATAGCCATAGGAAAACTTAGATAGTATTATGATATTATTATCGTTAATGACTTCTTCCTCTTCTTCATCCAATAATCCAAATAGCGATAGTAGGCATACATATGATTACGAGATACCTACAGAACAAAATACAGAACAAACAAAAAAGATAATAGAAAAACAAGACCAGGTGCTAGGATTAAAGAGAGATGATGAAATTGTCTCAGACTATCCTGAGGCGGCTGCAATGGGACGAATTCTGATGGATATAGGCTTTCCGGCAGATAAGAATAAGATACTTCGTTTTGTACAAAAACAACATGAATCCCATCCTGAATGCAGATACGAGTGTAAAGAACTGTTGCCACTATTAGAAAAAATAGAAGACAGCCAATATGAAAACGCTTTTGAAGTAACAAAAGCTGCAGGACTTGTTCGTAGTCTAAGATAAAAAAGATAACATTACATGTTTTTCTACGACTTTTTCTTTTCTTTTTAATTTGCCTTTCATTTAATAATGCTTTATCAAATCTCCAGTACCCAATTAATCTTTTACGTACTTTGATCCGCTCCTAGATATCTATTAGAATATTATTAATAGCAATTCTATTTATTTTCTTATACTGGTGGTCATTTAATAATATATTTTCAATTGCGGAAAAGTAGCGTTCAAGATTACTTGACTATTACATAATATTTCTTTTTCTTTTATTTTTAGGTTTTATTTTCAAGATATTCTTTTAAGGCTACTGCATTGTTTAATTTCTCGTCCTTAGCACCATAAAGTAATGTTATTGATCCGCTCTCCTTTATTTTGTCAAGTATTACATTAACAGAGTTACTATTTTTTTCTAATTCTTTAAATATTTGGATTTAAATTCATTCCATTTATTTTTATCATGAGAAAACCATTTTCTTAAAGGAGTACTCGGTGCAATATCTTTTAGCCACAAATCTATTTTTACCTTATCTTTGCTTAAACCACGAGGCCATAGTCTATCTACCAGTATTCGAAAATTGTTATTGTTATTGTTATTGTCTCCTATAGGATTATCATATATTCTTTCAATTTTTATCATTGTTTATATCTCTATATTTAAAATTACCTACCACTTAAGATAATTTTTGTTCGATACAAAAAATTAACTATTTAAGTTTCGGTACCGATAAATTTCTTTTGCTTATTTATTCTTTCTTTGACTGTTTTAGATTAAAAATTTGAGTGCAAAATATTTTGGTAATCTACTATGCTTTGCTGTATAATTATCAAAATCTTGTTCTATTAAAAGTATAACAAGAATATAGGTAAATAGGCCTTATTTTATTAGTTTTGCTGAGACAAATTGTCTTTAACTGCGTTTTGAATCATGCAAAAGTATGGATTATAGTATTATTAAATTAATTTATACGGATAAGATGTAGTAATGAATTACAAAATTAATTTTGATGAATCAATACCTCAAATGATTGAAAGATTAAAGCAAGAACATGATAATTTTGAAGTTTCTTTTGAAAAGATAGAGAAATGCATTAATGAAGATAAGATCAAAGAGGCAATAGAAGCAATACATAATATCAGCGAATCAATAATCAGACACGCAGTTGAAGAAGAGGCAAGAATAATGAGAGTTATAATGCAAAAAGCAAAAGAAGAATCTTCTGAATCTATCAAAATTATGCAAGAGCATAACTGGGTTATTGATTTTCTAAAACATAAATTACAAAACATTGAAAACGAGATCCATCTTAAACAACAACAGCAGCAGCAACAACAACAAGAAATAAAAAGAGAGATCAAAGAGTTTATTGCAAAACTGCGAAACCATTTTTTAGAGGAAGAACAAATCGTATTTCCTCTTGCATTAGAAGCGTATTCAAGTTAAACAAATTATAATAAATAGTTAATATAATTAGAATCAACTCAAACTTATCAGAAACCTTTTAAGCAAAAAACTGAAGCAGGAAATAGAGATAAAAATGCCTATAGATCAAAATTTTCCCAAAGATTATCAAGTTATAGGAAAACATAAACATGCTGATGGTCAACATTATCACTATGTGTGGGGTCCTGGAAAACTTTCAGATGCTGCAGAAAATGAAGCAGTAATATCAGCATATGAAACAAGAAATGAAGAACTTGTTCCTTTAGGTGTGCATGGAACTATGGTTGCAGTCGATTGGGATGCATGTTATGCAGAGGGTGCATGTATAGAAGTTTGTCCTACAAAGGTCTATGAATGGTATAGGACAGATAATGATGTACCCGCAATACAAATGGCAAATGCTACAAGTTCTGGAAATGGTAGTGATGATAGAGAAGGTAGAATTGATTATACAGATAAATCCGATCCTATAAGAGAACAGGATTGTATATGGTGTATGGCTTGTGTTGCAGTATGTCCACCGCAGGCAATCAAAGTAGAGCAATCAAATCTGCAATATCATGAAAAAGCAAATCAAGCTTTTAGAGAAGATATATCCTGATGAAAATAAAATAGAAAGAATGCATATAAGAAAGTTACGGGAATATAAAAATATATATGTCATCATCAACATCATTACCACCATCCTCATCAATAATACATGAAAATATAGAAAACTTTGAACTTGGACCATATTGGGAAGAGCACCGAGAAGCATTGGTCAAATTATCAAAGAGAGATATGCCATCAAAATCAAGTATGTTATATAAGGAAGTAATATCACACAAAAATGATGAAAATAATCATCTTTTATTAAAATATGGCATTATTAATTTCTCAAATAATAGAAAGAATTTTCTAAGAATCAATGCAGAGATGACTCCAGATTTTCTTATCAAAAGCGAAGAGATCATCTTTAGCAATGGACTTGAACAGGCAAAAAGAACTATAGTATCCAATGAGAATGATATACATCAAGGACATAAAGAATGGTTAAAGAAAATTTATGAAAAACACTATCAACATTCTAAATAAGCAAGTAAGAAACAGAAACCTAATTCTTTTTATTGAAGTTATTAATTTATTAATATATCTTACTTTTTTAATAAAGGTGACTTTTTTTGAGTCTTTGTAGTACAGTAAAAGAGTTTGATGACATTTATGATAATGAAATAACAAAAAGATATGGTAAATATGAAACGCTACGTTTATCCAAAAGAATAGACCATAGGGAAAGAGAAAGAAACCTAGGTGCAGACAGACCTTTCAAACTAGACCTAAAAAATAGATTTCTTAGGCTTTTAGTGTACTATAATCTGTATATAACTTCGCGTTAGCTAACTTTCTTTTTGATTTGGATCAGGGTACTATCTGCCGGATATCCAAAAGATAGAAAGTTTGATAAGACAATGTTTACCAATTCCACGAAGAGATACCAAATAACCAAAAGACTAAAAACTCCTTATGAGGTAGAAAAGTATTTTCCTGGCTTTCTTGCTTTCAAAGATTCTACAGAACAACAAATTCCAAGACTAACAGACAATAAAAGAAAGAAAATGTTCTATTCGGTAAAAAGAAAAGACATAATGTCAAAAAATAAGTTATGGTTAACAACAAGGGCATTATCATTCATAAAGTAGGCTATAAGAAAGGGTGTAGATATGATTATGATGTTTATAGAGTCATCCTATCATCCCAAAACAAGTTGTATTTCCAATTTTTCTTTTTCAATAATCTATAATTGCAAATTGCAAAGTAATACAGCAAAGCACAATTTATGTATATATGAGTCAAATGGTTTATAGTGATAATGCTGCTGATATTTTCAATGGATTTTCTAAATTTAATACATTATAATATCTTTATTGCTTTGTTGCATGATTGTTTTTTTGGTTATTTGTTAACGTTTTATTGATGAACTAAAAAAGAAAACATGAAAATTCAATTGTTATTGTTACAGATATTAATGTTTTCACTGATTTTCGAATCATACAACAAAGCACAAGACTACTTTTTAATTTTTATTAAATAAATTAATTACATTTTATAAGTTGAATTTTTATAATTATTCATCAAAAAAAAACGAATTTTATAAATATATAGTAAACATTAAATGGTTCAAAGGGCTCTGTTAACTTAAGATATTATTTCTTTATTATGCTCATAAACAAACAACTTGAGCCATTGTTTAATATGGTATAATTTACACTTGTTCTTTTTACAAGGAAAATAATCATCAAAACATTCAGTTCTATCCTTGATATACTGCATAGTTCTTTCAATAATGTTTTTCTCATAGGTGGAATGGAGATGATGATATAGATTCAAAAACTTACAGGCTTGTGGGTACCAAGTGCCGCCATCTGATGATACTTGATGGTTTCCATACTTGTTTACAATCTCAGACAGAAATCGTTTGGTAATAGATATATTTCGCTTTTTTGATATATAAAATGATAGAATTTCTTTATCCTTTGGTTCTATAATAACACATCAAAGCCAAATAGATTCAGAACCTGCTTTTATAACAGTTTCATCTATGACGTATTCTTGGATTTTCTTATTCTTTCGATGTTTCCAAGGCCTGTACTTTTGAAGCCAGTTCCAAATGGAAACATGGCTTATTTTTATTATTTTTAAAAAAGATAACGCTTTGGCAGTATTTCTAAATGATAATCCTAAAAAGTACAAGTATAATCCGTAACCAACGATATTTGGAGATGTTCTATTTCTAGTAGACATACAATATATGGTTACCTTAAAGCTATAGGTTTTTCCTTAAGTTAACAGGGCCGTTCAAAGTTTATATTTAATTTATGGCATCAGGTAAATATTTCAATAAAGGAGTTAAATCTCTTGATAATTCAAGCGTTGGGTTTGTTGTGAGAGAAACTCCTGATAAAATAGTTATATTCGGAGAGAACAACGAGAGATATGATGTTCCTGATTCTGAGATTCAGCAAGTGGGTGCAAATGTTTTATTAGGGCTTAAAACAGATGATTTAAAAAAATATGCAGTTCCAAGAAATTCGCCTTTACCTGCAAGCAAAAAGGATCCATGGGAAGAAGACGATGGGCTTGTAGATTTAGCAAGCTATGAAGGCAAATATCCAAATTCATTGTTCAATAAAGGTGTAAGAGCAAAAAATGAAGATAATGTTGGTCATATAATGAAAGAAACTGATGACAAAATTGTAATATTTGGTTCATCTAATAATAGATTTGATGTACCGAAATCAGAAATATATCAAGTAGGCATGAATGTAATATTAAAAATAGATTTTCCGGATATTTTCAAATATAGTGTTGCAAAAGATAATCCATTGCCAACAGGAGAACATATATCTGTTATTAATAAAGAAGCATATCCTTGAAGATTATCATGGTTCACATTAATTTTGATTGATATCTTAAAAAAAATCCAATATATGATCCAAAGAGGTAGCAAAATCTAAATTCACATATAAATATTGATTTATAATAACAGTTCAAAAAAAATTAGTCTAGATGATGCAGATGTTTTCCCATATTCAAATTAAAAGAAGGAAAAATAAAAATTTCAGATTTTACTTGCGGAAAGAAAGATTTTGAAATTTATTTAAAAGATGAACACTTGCAATACAACATGATATAGATAATAAATCAAAATTATGGTTGTTTGTTTATATCCTTAATAGAAAAGTTGTAGGTTACGTTACCTTAAGGATGAGCCAAATATATAAATTTCAACACAATCAACTTGAAAAATTATCAAGACATAATAATATTCCAGGTATTCTAATAAGCGAAATTGCCAGAGACCATGGATATAGAAATAATAGGTTTGGTAGTCATATGATTGATTTTGTAGCAAAGTTAGGAAGCAATTTATCTAAGAGCCTATCCCAAAATCATCTTTCTGTATATGATTATACAACATGATAACTGTACCAATCCAAGATAATTCTCTGCCTTCTTCTCATATCTGGTGAACAGTTTTCTGAATCTGTTGTGCCACGAGTTGGTTCTCTCTATAACCATCTTTTTGTAGAATGTCTTTTACGATTTGAGCAATGTTGTGTTGTAACCTTGGTTTCTTTTTCATCCTTTTTTATCTTTGGAGGAATATGCAGTACATATCCTCGTTTGATTAGTTCTTGCTCTTCATGTTCGGAATTATATGCTTTATCTAAACATAGATGATGAAGTTTTCTTCTCCTTCTTCCTGTTTTTTTAGTTTTATATGATGATGGTCGTTTGATAACTGCATTATCCACTACATCTGTTACTAGTTTGATGTCATGTGTACTGGCTGAAGAAATAACTACCGATATAGGAATTCCTTTTTTATCTGTTAAAATATGTCTTTTTGTGCCCAGTTTGCTTCTATCAGTAGGATTGCTTCCGGTCATCGCCCCCCTAAGGGAGACTTTATAGATATACTATCGATGGATTGCCAAGTCCAATTGATACCGATAAGGTCATCATAGATTTTCAATAGTTTTATCCATACCTTTTTAAATATATCAAGGCTATTCCATTGCTGAAACCTACGGTGACAAGTAGAACCAGATCCGTATTCTTTAGGTAGCATCTTCCATTGGCATCCTGTTCTTAATACATATAGAATACCATCGAGCACTTTCCTGTATGGTATGATTGTCCTACCAACTGTCTTAAGTGGCTTCTCCTTTGGTAAAATACTTTCAATCTTGTCCCATAATCCATCAGGAATTTTGATTATAGTAGGAGGATGTTTATTTTTTTCATGTACACTTGCACTTCTTTGGATGAAGGACACAATTTAGCAAAGGAGTAAAAGATCTATAATCCTATCGAATTTTGGGATAGACTCTAAGTATATTAGTTGTGAAATTTTAACAATAGAATCTCTTGGTGAGATGATCAAAACATATGAAAGGATGAATTTTATAAGAATTAAAGATGAAATTGATTTGTATTGAATCCAATGTTTTTAAAATTAACTTGATAATTCAAATGGCTCTAAAGTTAGAAATATTTTTGTTATAATGAAATGCAAACAAATTAAATCATTATTTCACATACTATAGATTACAATTATTTCTTTTGTAGAAAGAATATTTATCAAAACCTTCTTATTTATATCATTCATGGTATTGCATCATTCTATCAATAAATGGTGCTCTTAAAAAAAGGAATGAATATGATGATCTATTTTTTAAATTAAGATTGTGACGGATACCAGGTATCATCATCACTATTATTAGTTAAATAAGAATGTTTATAGAAAGTTTTAAAAAAGAGATAAATTTCTCCAACAACAAACATGTATGTATTTATTTCTTTCATTTGATATCAAACCCATTATTATTTTATTTCGAGGTTTAGATTCAATGGCAACCAAAAAACCATAATAATTCAGAAGAGGAGCCAACTTTAAGTAAGCAAAGTTTTATCTATTATATATTCAAAAATTTTCTTTCTATACTCTAATATTTTCTTTGAATTATTTTTGTATTTTTGTATCTATCCAAGCTAAACGATGATCTTTTTTATCAAATATGACGATAATCTTTCAGACAATCTTAACAAAATGATATAAAATACAGGTATAAACCACAACTAATGTATTTTGAAAATATTTATTTTTTATGATCAAAATAAAAATAGAGCATCTTTAATCCATATATTTTCCTTAAGCGTTGTGTAAAGGATTGCCTATTTGTATTTATAAAATATTTGTGATCGCTCTGCCATGATTCTTATTATAGATATTTTCCCACTTGCGGGTTGTTTGTCATAGTAAGAGTGACAAGTGAAATGTATTACGGTATCTAAACATACACAATCATTTTACATGAAAATATGGCAAATCTTTTACAGAACTCTTAAGAGACCAGATCCTTTGAGGCATTAGAAATAACTTATACGATTCAAATGCCTAATAAAAAGACGGACAAGGAAACTGAAACAGACGAAATTATTCCTTAGATTTTGTTTTTGAAGCATTATCTACTAGTTCTAACATTTTTCTATTATGTATTTTGCTCATTTGTTATCTTCAGAGATAGGACTCTTTTCTTATGGAATATAAGCTGCTATGAGTATAAGATATCCTTTTCTAATTATTAATATAAAATATTGTATCAATATATGTAGCAGTTTTTCCTTATAATAACTTACATCAAAATGATTCATTTCCTGAATAGGCGCGGCCTAAATTTGGTTCTTTACTGCTTTGTTGCATGATTCCTCTTTCCCAAATACATTTAGTGAACATCCCTCAATAAAACATATGAATTGGTCCGTCTACAACCAATCTCTTGTTAGAAGAGGCGAAATACTGCTAGGATTTAATGTTATAAACAACTGGGATGCAGAACTAGAAGGGATGAACAAAGACAAGATTGGCGAGCCATTTCATTATCCCAATACCTTCCTTCTCTTGCTTGGATATGCCAAAAGTGTACTTTCATCTTCCTTATAGACAAACGGAAGGAATCGCACAAGGACACGCCAAAGGAAAAGTACCTTCCATCCCACATTACACCACAATAAACAGAAGAATAAACAGACTAGATATCAAGATAAAAGATATAAATAGTAAAAACAAGGATTTTGAAGACGAATACATCATCATTGCGATAGATAGTACAGGTATCAAGGTTACCAACAGAGGTCAATGGATGAGGGATAAATGGAATGCGAAAAATAAGAAAGGATATTTGAAAATACACGTAGCAGTTAATGTTAAAACCAAGAAAATACTTTCTATGAAGGTCACAGACGAGCACGTTCATGATAGCAAAGCGTTACCTGAATTGATTGAAAATATTATAAAATCAGATAACATGGTATCCATAGGTAAACTGTTGGGTGATGGGGCGTATGAAGGCAATAATATTTTTAGATTCTTATCAGACAACGGAATCCAACCTTGCATTAAAGTAAGAAAAAATGCTAGAGTTCGATGGAAAAAAGGAAACACCCTTAGAAATCTAGCAGTGTTAGCGCAGAAAAGTGATTTACAAGGATGGAAGGATAGCGTAAGTGATGGACAAAGATGGATTTTGAAACTGTGTTTTCGTGCATAAAGCGAATGTTTGGTGAATACTTATACTCGGTTAAACTAAAGAATATGGTACAAGAGATGATGTTGAAAGCGTCCTTGTATAACAAAATGATATCTGTTTAACCAAAATAGATGGTAAAATCATTGATTATAAGAATCATGCAACAAAGCATGTTCAATGTACTTTTTTTCAAAGTATATTCAGGATAGTTACTTCTTCTTTTGTTTGATAACACAGTATCATATTTCCTCCCTTTTGTTCCATGCTTTAAAAGTATATTCCTTATCTCTGAATGGCTTATTCTATCGACAGCATTTAGATCATGCATAAGAAAACCAGCAAGTACACGTAATGACCAAGTAGAAAATCTCAAATTAAAAGATCGTGGATTTGCAGATGTTATATCCACTATTTGTTTTTCCATATCATTATCAAATTTATGCTGTTTGTGATTGTGTTCTTTTGATATGATGCCATAAATTCCTTTTTCGTTAAAGCGATGTATCCATTTTCTTATATTAAGATCATGATGATTTGTTACTTTCTTATTTCAAGGACTGTATGTATCCTTCATCTTTAACTAGGATAATCTGGGATCTATATCCTGCTTCATTATCTTCAAGCATCAGATGTAAAAGATTCTTTTCATCATCCGTAAGTATTCTGAGGAATATATCCCTCATAATCATAAATTAAAATAGTAAGCTGAAATGTGTTATGATAGTAAACAAACACAACTATTTTACAGAAAGATATAGGATATTGTGTACATTGCTGTTAACAGGTCCTTTTGGAAATGCTCTAAGTTACTCTATAGTCATTTCAACTTTTATTACTCATTGAATTAGTCTATTTACAGGATCTGATATGAGTTGTAATGGAATATGTGTAAGGTATAAAGCAAAGAGAAATCACAATGTTCCATCAAGATATTTGGAAGGACAAAAGAGATGTAGCGTTTGTGAAATTTTTATAAAGTGGAATGAAAGTAATTGTCCTTGTTGTAGATTTAAACTCAGAACCAGATCATTTCGCGGATCTGGAGTAAGAAGAGAAAAAGATAGAGAAAAGCATATCAAACGGTATTAGCTCAGACCCGGCACAATTACTACTAAACTACGGGCGTTTAATCATCCAAAAGAAAGCTTTCTTTTTGTTTCATTTGCATCTTTTATATTGAATTTTGGCCGGTTCGATAATTTATTGTAAATAAAATCGCTTATTTATAAAAAATTATAAAAAAATTATTAGAAGAATGGTATTATATGGTATAATGGGGTTGATGAGATGTCGAATTAACAAAAGAAAATAAGTGGTTCATTGGTGATCATTTAAATAACCTTGAAGAGTTTAAGATTATAGATGATGACAAAACATCATTTTACAAAAGATTAATCGATGCTGATTATGTGATCTCAATGAGAGTCTTGTTTTAGAAATTATTACAAATGTTAGCAATGATTCACTTATCTCTGATCAACTAGAAGAGGGCCAGCAACAAGGTTGTGTAAATACATCCCTGAAAACAAACCTACTTTTAGATTGACCATCAGACAATTTATTAAAAATCGTGTCAGATTTCGATATCTTCAAATGAAGAATTATGGTGATGCTTAAGAATATTAGAGAAAGTAGCAGTCATATTCATAATGATTCTATTCATAATAGTAATGGAACAAGCAAGATAATATCTAAAATCCGACGAGTTCGATAATAAAGATATATTTTAACATAATAAACTTTCATCATGATATAGACATATCTTAACGATATAGATGATTAGACATGTCAATTTTTCAAACACTGTTGCTTGTGTTTGGATAATGAAATGGCTCTCCAATTTTATCTTTATTCATCTCTTGTATCTCAATATCCCAGTTGTTAATGATATCAAAGCCTAACAAGATTTCAGATTGCCTAACTAAAGATTGTGATTGTAGACAGGCCATTTCACAAGGATTGTATGATAAAGTTAGCTAAATGTTTTAGGAAAAGGTAATCATGCAACAAAACAGGAAATTTGTACCTTTTGCCATTCTTATTTTCGTTCATCCTTTCAAGATCCGCATTCCATCTATCCAGAAAATCATAGGAAAAAAGTATCTTACCTCGTCTTACAAGAGACTGGCTATAAGAAGGCCAATGGATCACAAATGATTAATTGGTTTGATCCTAGCTAAAGAGGTTTGGTTATGCAACAAAGCAATAAATTCAACTTTTTAGCTTTCCAATATTACAATAGAAATATCATATAAAAAGAATTTGTCGCTGTTATTTATTTCTTCAAATAAGACAAGATCCACATAATAAATACTCCAAGCAATGAAAGTCCTGCGCCGATTAGGGTATCGAGTATTCTTATTTGAGCAAGTATTGTTTGACCTGGAACCAGAATATCAAGTAAAACTAGTACCAATGACGTTAGGAATAAAGTTCCTAGAGCATAGTTAACATTTCTCACTGCAAAGTAGATACTAGATAATGCAAATAGAATAAAAGATAATAGCCATATGTTGGGTACAACATTTGCAATCAATATCATACCCGCTATAGCACCAATAATAGTACCAATAATTCTCATAGCTGTGAAGCTAAATGTGACGGCGATATCAGAACGCAAAAGTAGAACACATATGGTTATCAAAACCCAATATCCTCTCATTATGCCCAAACTTTGTGCAATAAGCAATCCTATTCCAACAGTTACGGCAAAAGCTGAGAGAAAATTGAAAATGTCCTGATCTTGGAGATATATTGCTTATTAATGGTTTGAACAATTGAAGGCTGATTCTCGAATGTAGGGATGTAAATAAAGAAGAATGCTGTTGCTGTTGCTTCTGTATAGAAGATGATTCTGCTTCTGCTTCTGCTTCTTTTTTTATTATTGTGGATCTTAATCTTTTTTTTAAATTTATAATAGGAACAATGACCGCAGCACCAAATGTTCCCCATAGTCCACCCAAAAGTAGTAGCAAGAATCGTTCACTAGCGGTCATAGCATTGAGACCCGGAAGAGAAACACCAACAGAAAATATAACAGATGATATAATTACTATGCTAGGAGCAGGATTAGGATATACCCCCATATATGAGATTACAAATAATCCAATAGCAAATAGTGCTATTCCAATGTAACCCTCATTTGCTCCTATCAGAGATCCAATTGTAAATAGCGATGCATTAATTATAGATACAAGAATAAGAGTGCGAACCATTATTGTCCATTTAGGTCGTTGAACCTCTAGTAATGACACATTTATTGTTCCCAAAATGACGATAACAGATTCTCTAATGTGATTAGAGACTAATCCTATTGCCAATAATGCAATTATAAAAATACCTATCCTTATGCCTGCAGATATTTTGAGTTGCTGCAGATTGATACTTGTAATATTGTGACGGAAATTGCGTTGCCAATCTGATGGAAGTTTGGTCTTTCCGTAAGGTTGGCCCATGTTTTTTTATAGTATAGTTTACGTTTGTACTTTTGTATTGCTAGTATGGTTTGCCTTCATATTATAAAAATATTCTATGGATGAATGGATATCATTATTTTCTATTTTTTACAGCCTTGATCTTTGTATTCTAATTATAGATCTCTATATCTAACTAGAGATGGATTGTAGACAGGTTGCTTTGTTGCATGATTCCTCTTTCCCAAATACATTTAGCTGAACATCCCTCAATAAAACATATGAATTGGTCCGTCTACAACCAATCTCTTGTTAGAAGAGGCGAAATACTGCTAGGATTTAATGTTATAAACAACTGGGATGCAGAACTAGAAGGGATGAACAAAGACAAGATTGGCGAGCCATTTCATTATCCCAATACCTTCCTTCTCTTGCTTGGATATGCCAAAGTGTACTTTCATCTTCCTTATAGACAAACGGAAGGAATCGCACAAGGACACGCCAAAGGAAAAGTACCTTCCATCCCACATTACACCACAATAAACAGAAGAATAAACAGACTAGATATCAAGATAAAAGATATAAATAGTAAAAACAAGGATTTTGAAGACGAATACATCATCATTGCGATAGATAGTACAGGTATCAAGGTTACCAACAGAGGTCAATGGATGAGGGATAAATGGAATGCGAAAAATAAGAAAGGATATTTGAAAATACACGTAGCAGTTAATGTTAAAACCAAGAAAATACTTTCTATGAAGGTCACAGACGAGCACGTTCATGATAGCAAAGCGTTACCTGAATTGATTGAAAATATTATAAAATCAGATAACATGGTATCCATAGGTAAACTGTTGGGTGATGGGGCGTATGAAGGCAATAATATTTTTAGATTCTTATCAGACAACGGAATCCAACCTTGCATTAAAGTAAGAAAAAATGCTAGAGTTCGATGGAAAAAAGGAAACACCCTTAGAAATCTAGCAGTGTTAGCGCAGAAAAGTGATTTACAAGGATGGAAGGATAGCGTAAGCTATGGACAAAGATGGATTTTGAAACTGTGTTTTCGTGCATAAAGCGAATGTTTGGTGAATACTTATACTCGGTTAAACTAAAGAATATGGTACAAGAGATGATGTTGAAAGCGTCCTTGTATAACAAAATGATATCTGTTTAACCAAAATAGATGGTAAAATCATTGATTATAAGAATCATGCAACAAAGCATAGACAGGTCAGTTCATACAATATGTTGGTAGATGCAAGCTAAATGTATTTGAAAATAATAAATCATACAACAAAGCACCAATAATACACTACAATGCATTTTAATAAAAAAATTGATATCATTTTTTAAACATTTGTATTATTCTATTATTTTTTCTCTTTTCTTTTTCTTTAAGATACCTAAGTGTACTGCTTCCACACATAGTTGACATTTTAGCTTCCTAACATAGTTGACACTCTAGTCTTAGAGTGTAATAATAATGGATATAATTGAAAATAGGTATAAAATGATAATTGAATCAGAACGTTCAGGTAAGACTATATCTGATGCTTGTACTGCATATGCTGTTTCAAGACAAACATGGTACAAATGGAAGAGACGCTATAATGTATATGGGATAGATGGATTAAAAAACCAATCAAGAAAGCCACATAATATTAAAAATGTAAAGGTAACCAAAGATATAGAAAAGATTATTCTCGAGCTGAGACTAAACAACAGATTTGGTCCAATGAGAATAAGGTTCAGATTAAAGAGAAAGTATGGAATCAGCTTGGGTACAAAAACCATTTACAATATTCTAAAGAGACACAATCTCAATGTACTATCTGTTAAAATAAAAAGAAAATACAAGATTTGAAATGAAACATCCGAATGAGTTGGTTCAAATGGATACCAAAGGACCTTTTTATCTAAAAGGCTCACGAAGCAAAAATTATTTTATTCACGTAATAGATGATTGCCCCTCAAGAAAAGTAGTTAGCAAATGGTGCAGCAGAAGAACTAGTGAAGAATCACTGTCGGTTCTCAACGAATGGATTGAACTCTACGGTAAACCTATGAAGGTAATGCACACGATGGTTGTGGTAGAGAATTTACATCGAATAAATTCAAACATTATCTTTTTCTCAATGGAATAAAGGACAAGCAGATTCCTAAATGTTATCCACAAGAACAGGGGAAAGTAGAAGCGTATAACAAAATAGTCATAACTGAATTTCTACAAGTAGAAGAGTTAATTGATATGAAAGAGGGAATAGAGAAATACGAATTATTTGTCAAATCGTATAACTATGAAAGAGAACACGGTGGAATAAACGGAATGACGCCATCAGAGAAGTTCATGAAATCTTTAAAACAACCGATATTGATAATGTAGAACAAGACAAAATGTGTCAGCCATGTTGGTACATTGTTTTGTCAACCATGTGTGGAAGTACAACACCTAAGTATTATATCCTTATAGTTTATTTGTTTTTCAAAAAAATATTAGTGACGGTATATAAAATTAAAAATTAAATTTAATCTACAATCCAGGAATAATTTCTTTAGATAGCATCTTTACAAGGTTCTCTCTATTTGGACTAGAATTAATAAGAACTACATCAGTTATTCCGATATCCGCATATTTTTTTATTTTTTGAATACCTTCTTCTGCGTTTGATATCACAAAAGCCATCTTTTCCATTGTATCGTTGCCAACAACTTGTCCGTTTTCTTGTATCTCTCGGGGATCATGAACATCCACTTTAAAGAAAGCTTTTATCATTGCACCTTTCCAAAATGAAATAGATTCCAAAGCTTTTTGTTTATCTTCATCATACGATGCAGGTAAAAAAACGGCTTTAGTCATTGTTTCATAATTTTTTCCATTGACATTGCTAATACCATCACTATTATTCTCTGTAGATAAATTAGAAGAATTAGAATTCAAAGATAAAGATTTTTCTACACCTTCCTTAAATGAAGGCAATAGTTTATCTTTAATGTTTTGAATATCTATTTCATTTGTAATTAAACCATCACCTTGCTCTCCTGCAAATCTTGCAGTTTGAGGGCCCATTGCAGCTATATATAGAGGAATTGCTTTCTGTGGTTTTGTATATAGATTAGAATCCTTTAAGGTATAGTATTTACCATTGTAATCAACCCATTCTTCAGTCCATAATTTTTTAATAATATCTACTGCTTCCTTTAATCTCTCAAATCTTTCTTTATTCGAAGGCCATTGATTTCCAGATGGTACTTCATTGACAGCTTCACCAGTACCAACAGTCAAAAATACTCTGTCGGGAAACATATATCCTAAAGTTGCAAATGCCTGTGCCACTATTGCAGGATGATATCGCAATATTGGTGCAGTAACGCTAGTCCCTATCACAAGGTTATTTGTTTTAGCTAAAGCAGCACCAAGCCATGGCCAAGTAGCTCCTGCATACCCTCCATCATGCCACCACGGCATATAATGATCACTAACCCAACACTTTTGCAATCCATTTTGTTCCATAGATATGACATCATTAAGTAAATCTGTAGCACTTACTTGCTCATGGGATGCCATTATTGAGACATTTACCATTTTGATAAAAAATGTTATTATATTAATTAAAGTTAGTGAGTTATGGATAATTAGTGCTTTGTTGCATGATTATTTTTTTCGTTATTTGCTAACGTTTTATTGATAACTTCACAACGAAAACAGTGAAAATTCAATGGTTATTGTTACAGATATTAATGTTTTCACTGATTTTCGAATCATGTGACAAAGCAAATATCATGTAAAACGAGCTGTTGGATATGTCTTGTCGTCTTGGTAAAATAATATTTTGAAATCATTGTCAATTCGATAGAGTTTAGAATATAAATTCAAAAAATAAAATAAAGGCTGTATAATAGTTGAATTTCACATGGAAAACTATAATTTTTTCTGCATAGATATTGTTGGTTCATCTATTGATGTTGATTTACATCTTGCCAATATTGAAAAATTGATACAAGTGATTAAAGATTTTCTAATTAATTCCGAAAATAAACTACAAATATCCTTTACCGGTGATGGTGCAATTATTTGGTTTAAAGAAGATTCTCTATTGCCTTTACAACTAGCATTAAAAATTCATGAAACATTTCCGCAATATATGGATGAGCATAATTTTGGATTAAAAATAGGTATTGCACGAAATAAAGCAATTGAGATAGAATCAGCCAAATCAATTTTAGGGATACCAGTTTGTGGAATGAGTCCAATCTTTGCTAGACGACTATGTGATCTTTGTGATGATGGACATATATTGCTTGATAAAAATGCCTATGAATTCTTTACTAAAAACTATAAAAATGAGCTTGATCAAGCGCTAGGTTTCAGAATAATTACTAATAAGTTCTTTCAAGATTTGGGAGAGTTTTATGTAAAACATAAGATACCTTTATACGTATACAACTATTGCAATACTAAACAAGACAACAAATCATTTATTTTTGGCAATATTGCCATTCACAAAGATAAAAGAGGTTTGATAGATAGAGTAGATATAAATTCAAAATTGGTAATACCTTTTGACATATTTTTAGAATCTGAAGCATTATCATTAAAAAAGAAAATCGATCTAGGAAAAGAAATAGTTCTACTAGGTGGATCAACTACAAATCTTTATCATGCTTTATTTGAAGGTGCCACTCATTATGATTCCACTAATTTACTTTTACCAAGTAAATTTCAAGAATATCAATCTAATACTTCTTACTTGAATCTTCATGCGAATTTGATACGTAGGACTGCAAATAAAGATTTTAATAGTGTAAGAATAATGATTCTTGATAAATCTCTTATAGAAAAAGATTGGCAGAACTCCAAAACTCGAAGTTTATCTACAGAGTTTTTTAAATGGCATAAAGAATGGGGTGTTACTTTATTGCAAATAGATCAGAGCATATCTTTAGATATTTTAAGAAATTTGGAAGACGGAGTTCCATTATTTCATATTAAAAACATTGAAATGGGATTATGGAAAGACAAATATGTTATACAATCTGAAAACTTTGGTATTAATGAGAATAAAGATGTAAAAATAAATAAAATATGGCTTTCTGATTCAAATACTGTTTATTATAAAAACTGTGAGATGTTTATGCAAGAATTATTAGCAAGTGATGAATTATTTGAGATATATTATGATGATAAAGAAGGAGTTAATTTCGCTAAATGGGATCGTAACTATTGGAAGCCAAATATTTTATGATACTTTTAAAAAGACATTATTTTAGATTATCTTTATAAACGTGTTTATTTGTCCATATACATCCTATAACACAATAAAATTTTTTATTTATTTCGTATTCCTTGTGCAACAAGTATGGAATAACATCCAAGACCACACTTTTCACATATGGGTTTTAATGCTTTGCTATCTGAGCTTCCAATACAACAAGGTTGCTTTATTTTTCCCTTGTGATCTAATGATAAAATGGCCCATGTTGGACAGCTTATGGGAGAAGTTTTTATTCCACCCCAGTTTCCCTTCATCAATTCAAGTTGTTCTGGAGTATTCATGACAAAATTAGGAAATCTATGTTTTAATTCTATTATATTATCAACGATTTTATTTCTAGCGTCTCCATAAGGAATCCACAATGGATCGTTATCTGCAAACGGTGTATGAAATTGAAATCCTATTTTATTTATTATGCCATTCCATTCGCTTACCAAATTCGCAACTGTAGCATGATTTAGAGTTTATGGTCATACTAATCCAGATATCTTTCCATGCAGGTTTACCGTTTCTTTTGGGTCCTTTGATATAATCCATTATATTTTTTTTAGTTTTTGAATATGCTCCTTGTCCTCTTATACTGTCATGAACTTTTTCGGTCCCGTCAAGCGATATCCAATAAAAATATATATTTTCAAATCTGGTTAATGGGTAAGTTCCATTAGTAACAACACAAACTCTTCTTGGCATTTCATCGCAAAACAATTTGATAACATCTTGACGTAGCATTGGCTCGCCGCCTACGAGGGTAACAATATAAACATGGTGTTTTTTAAACGTCTTATCTATGATGTTCTTCCAATCATCCACAGTTAGATCATCATTCTCATTTCTTCGAGTTTTCCACCAATAGCAATGCGAACAATGTAAATTACAAACATTGATTATGTCAACAGAACCATAGATGAATGGTTTTTTATTTAATAACTTGATTGAACCATATTTTGTAAGCATTCTAAATAAAACGGGGAAATCTCGAATAATATCAGTTATACCCATGCCATATACTAGGTCAACCAAAAATCATCAACAGCCTCTCTATGTATATGAGGCTTGGTCATAATTCAAAATCACTTATCTTTATCCTAAATTCCATTTCAGTAGCCAGTCCCAAGCATATGCTTTATTGATTTTTGATAGGATATTTCAGTTTTACACTTATAGTAACATTATCTAATATGATAAAACAGACAAGAGTATAATTCCAGATGCCGGACTAAATCCTCATATCAGTAATTAGTTTATTCTAAATACTGATTTGGTATATTCTATTAATGATGGTTCTATAGATATTTCCATTTGCTTATGTATAGCCTGTCAAATGTACGTCTACTAGGTATTGTTGCAAGACCACAGGCTAATGCTAGTTTACGATTATACGAAGATCGCGTTAAGAAAAATATATAATCCATTGTTGGAATCCAGTCTAAACCATATCCTTACAATAAAGCATCTCAAAATTACAGTGGGAGAATATACATACGGTCTGCCACGTTTCTTTGGTGATGCAGTAGTAGGCCAGGGTATACAACCTATAAGATACAAAATGTTAAAAAGGGCGAATTTCTTTAATCTATCAAGATCTACTTTGGGACGGTTTTAGTCAAAATAATGTATCAAGGGTTAGCTTTAATCTGTTGTAAAAACATTTTAAAATACTGAATTTGAATTATGATCATTTCAATTATTTATTATCAGAATCTAGATAACCAAAAATAATTTACTCAAATTATTAATTGTCTTTCGTTCTATTGAACAGTATTTGAACAATAATCACATAATTTTCTGCATTTGATTATATAGACATTTATAAAATAAAATGACGTCTTGCATGTTATCCAACTTTTACTGCTTTTGAACCACATTTGGGACATTCATAATTTCTATGTTTGTACCCACAGTTTAGGCAATAGAATTTGATTTGGGTGTATCCAACGCCTCCTGCATCCAGACCGTTACTTCGGTTAGCAAATGATGATGACATAGACTTGTACGCTTCTTTGATTCCTCCTCTGCCCTGTTTCTTTAATGCACGATCTGTTCTGTATATATTAAGCAAGACAAATGCAAATAATAAAGCACCAAGCGATAAAGGAAGTGGTATGATAAAGGAAATAGCTAGTCCTAAACCCATATACACAAACAACCAAATTAAATAGTTATGGTTTTTAAATTGATTATTTTTATTATTGTCACCATTAATATTATTCATTAGTATTTCATTGCCTCCTAATGGTACTGTACAAAACAGCTTCATAAGTTCATTGAATGCATTTGCTTGCAATACATTACAAAGCAATTAAAAAGTATGACGATTTTTTACATGCTTAGATATTATTCAAGTAAATTTATTTGTACTTTTAACAGGTTCTGGAATATATATTTTATGATCGATTTTTTAATATTGATATGTATTTTGATTATAATTGTAAATCATTATAATAAATATGTAGGATACTTCAATTGTTCGGTAATTGAAACAATTTATAATATTTGAAATATCCTTATACTAAGAGCCTATCCCAAAATTATCTTTCTATAAATGATCATACAACAGGACAGACTGTACCAATCCAAGATAATTCTCGGACTTTTTCTCATATCTTGTTAGCAGTTTCCTGAATCTGTTATGCCATGAATTTGTTTTCTCTAAAACCCATTTTTTGCAGAATGCTTTTTCCGATTTAAGCAATGTTGTGTTGCAATCTTGATCTCTTTTTGTTCTTTTTTTATACCTCCCTTTCTCTTTGGAGGAATATGCAGTACATATCCTCTTTTGATTGGTTCTTGCTCTTTAGGTTCAGAATTGTATGCTTTATCAAGACATAGATGTTGAAGATTTCTTATTCTTCTTCTTTTTCCTGTTTTTTTAGTTTTATAAGATGGTGGTGGTCTTTTGATGATTGCATTATCGACCACATCTGTTACCAGTTTAATGTCATCAGTATTAGCAGACGATATTACAACAGATAGAGGGATTCCTTTTTTATCTGTTAAAATATGCCTTTTTGTGCCTAGTTTGCTTCTGTCAGTATGATTATGCCTAGTTATCGACCCCTAAAGGCGACTTTATAGATATACTATCGATGGATTGCCAAGTCCAATTGATACCAATCAGGTCATCATAGATTTTCAATAGTTTTATCCATACCTTTTTAAATATATCAAGGCTATTCCACTTCTGAAACCTACGGTGACAAGTAGAAGAACCAGAACCATATTCTTTTGGTAACATCTTCCATTGGCATCCTATTCTTAATACATAAAGAATTCCATCGATCACTTTTCTGTAAGGAACAATTGGTCGGCCAACTGTCTTGAGTGGTTTCTCTTTTGGGAAAATACTTTTGATCTCATCCCACAATTCATCAGGAATCTTGAGTGTGGTAGGATGTTTATTTTTCTCCTTATTTTCCTTTTGCTTCCTCTGGAAGAAGGCCACAGTTTAGCAAAAGGGGAAAAGAGCTATAATCCTGTCGAATTTTGGGATAGGCTCTAAATAGAGAATTCCAAGAAGACATTCAAGATAGCCAAAATCATGGGTATCATTTTGTAGAAATTTTTCTAATGGTGCTGATTGTGCGAGATCTATTATCAAATACATATTCGAATTTATACGTGAATATTTTTAATTTATATGAAGAAAACATTTGTGCGTACATTATTATAACCTTTGAACGACAGAGTTTTCAATCAAATCAGAATAATTAAAAAAATTACGAAATTTATCCAACTTAATTATCCAACTTAAATAAAGAGAAAACACTAACCTAAAATATAACGACGTTACAAATAAGGTATTGTAGTTAAAAAAAAATAATTTATCAAAGGTTCATAAAAAATAGGTCTACAGAAAATTAGTCATTCAATCATTCTACCAATACTCCAAATCTAACATTGTTATCTACATAATGCTTGTCAAAAGGGATTCAACCAAATTTACTATTCTTAAAAATCAATCTCTAGTCCATATTATATCAAATTTTCTACCAATCCTTCGATTATGGTCATACAGGGTACCATATACTGTATAGTATCCTTTTTCTTTAATAGTTATCTTAGCAGTATAAGAAACGTCCTCTCCGGGTGAGAGATGCTTTGTTTTTATTTCTGCAATCTCCTCATGTTCTCCGGAAGGCGTATCTGCCCAGAATTGTAAATCTAATCCATCACTATAGTCTAATCCCTTTATATTTGCCTTTATTTCGAGTTCTCTTCCTATAGTTCCGTAAGGATTTGATACTAATATGCTCTCAAGTTCTGCAATATTTCCTAAAACTAGCTCGCGTATCCAAGATGAATCCCAATGGAATGATCCTGCCTCTTTAAAATATCTGATACTAGCATATAATGAAGTTGTCCCATGTGCATCCACCTGAAAGGCTATATCTCTTTCTTCGTTTGGCGTTAAACGAAATATGTGATCGCTCGGTTTGCGAATAAAGATTTGAAGCGAGTCGGTAGAGTGCATATTTATATCCATATTATGTGAGGCATGGTCATAATTCTAAACCAATCATCTTTATCCTCAACATCATGTCGCTAGCAAGTCCCAAGCATATATTTTATTGATTTTGGATTTATTTTTTCAGTTTTACAGTTATAGTACACCATTATTTGATACAATAAAACTGATAATAGTACTATTGCAGATACTTTATGAAATCCGCTTGCTGGCAATGGGTCTATCCCAAAGATTGATTTGATATGTTCTATCAACGGCTCTATGGATATTCTCCTCTGGCTGTAGATGGCCTGACCTAATGCCGATTGATAAAAACATACAAGCTCAAGCCTCTTTTTGGAAGTACTTTCGTATCTTTCGACAATAGGACAAACCAGATCTATTCCCAATACCTTCTTGCTATATTCATACAGTTTCTTATCATCATAGCCTGGATCTGCTACCATATGACATATCAATGGTAAAGAGAATACCAAAGATGATGCCGAAGTTAAAGAAACGTACATCTGGTTATCCTGTATATTAGCAGTAGTTACGTCAGCTGTTAGAGGTACTATAAGATCTCCTGCTGTTGTACATGTTAAATGTAATTTATATCCGAAAATCCATTTCTTGGTATGGCTATACCCCCACCGTGCATCCGTGTCAATACCAGGACAAGGTACTTCTCCTTTCTTCATGGATGATTTATGCCATACAGGACCTTTTGCTTTTAAAAGAGTACTATCTATTGCTGCGGTTATAGAAGGATCTACTAATCCTTCTGCAATAAACAGATATCCCATTGTCGATATCCTTTGTTTGATGTCTGTAGAAATAGTCTTTAGTCTCCTGTCAAATGTACGCCTGCTAGGTATTGACACAAGACCACAGGCTATTGCTAGTTTATGGTTATACTGACAGCAGTCCATGTTAAGAAAGATATGTAATATATTGTTAGAGTCGATTCTAAACCTATCTTACAATAAAACATCTTAGAATCACAGTTGGAGAATATACATATGGTCTACCACGTTTTCTTGTTGTTGTTGGTATGCTAGGCCATGGTATATTAACCTATCAAATACAGAATGTTAAAGAGAATGGATTCCTTTATTCTATCAGGAGCTAATCTTTGAAACAGTTGTTCTCAAAATAATGTCTCAAGGGTTAGCTTTAAGCTATGTAGATCATATTAAAAATATTTTTGAATTATGACCATGCCTGATTATGTAAACTCACGTTTCCAATATTTTTAAGCCATAGTGTTAACCAGTGGGGGCCCTTTTCAAGTGACTCTGGAAGCAATTCATATTCGAAAGGGTATCTACGTTTTATCATATTTGTTAATATCGATTATAAATATAAAGATGATCTTTTGTATAAATGGCCATAATTAGCAAAATGCATTCAAATTTCACAAAAAAATATAATAAAACAAAGACGATATAAAACATGTCCAGATATAGAATAATAGATCTCGTATAGTTAGAATAAACAACTATATAATCCGAATATTGTCATTCCCTTGTAATTTATTTGCTCTCTAATGGATTAGTCAAAAAACTAATATTTTCAAATAGTTCACTGCTGGCCTTACAGTACAAGAATTTGATGATATTTACAACAAAGAGATAGCAAAAAGATATGTTAAACACGAGAGCAAGCGGTTATCATGCAAACGAAAAGAAAATAGAAAAAGAAAGATTGGTGCTATAGGTAGACGTTTCAAGCGGAATTTAAAAGATAGATTTGTAATGATACTTGTCTATTATCGCCTTTATATTACTTACGCTTTAGCTGGTTTTTTATTTGATCTAGATGAGCAATATTTGTAGAGACATTCAAAAGATTGAAGGGTTGATAAGGCAATGTGTACCCATCCCATAAAAGACATACAACAATACAAAGAGGTTGAAAACACTAGAGGCAGTAGAGAAATATTTGAGGCATGGTCACTATTTTGAAAGTATTTCATCAAATTTTGAAAGAAACAAAGCTAAATTTTCTTTTGGAATTAACGCACCACATGCTTTATCATGCCCTCCACCACTGCCATTTAAACTAGAAGTCAAATCATTAACTAATTTCCCAAGATGGAAAGTGCAATCATTAGAGCCTCTAATGGAAAGAGCATAAGAATTTATATTTTCTTTTAATTTAAACGCGATACCTACCTTTTTACCAGATAATCCTAAAACAAAATTTACAATCATGCTTGAGGCAAGTTCGAGGTCATGATTAAGATATGCAATATTATTAAGCAAAATTATTTTGGATTCTATTATATTTAAAGCATTTAATATTTTGTCTGAAAATTGTTTAACTAACTCAAATCCATTAGCAAGTTCATGTGGAAGTTTAAAATTAGAAATAGATTTAGACACATATTTCAAAAAATCAATATTTCTTTGGGAAGATGATATAATATATGAAAGAATACAAGATTCTAACATTAAAAAAGTTCTATCATATTTGGTAAAGAGAATATTTGCCATGGGTTTAGATTCCATGTAATCAGTTAAGGCTGCAGCAGATGCATAAAAAGAATATTTACTACTAAGCTTATTTTTACACAAATAAAATATCTGAACAGAAGTGCATTCTTCTACACTATGGATTAGTTTTACGCCCATGGATACCAATTTATCTTTTATGTTTTCTTCCAAATAATGATGATCTATATAAATAATTTGTATGCTATTAGAAATTAAAAATTGTAATTTTTGGATAAATATATCTTGATTTTTTTTATTTAATCCTAAATCACATATAAATACTCTTTTAAATTTTTTATCCTTCGTACAAATACTGGTAACAATATCTAAAATATTTAATAGATTAGGATAATCAGCCAAAAAAATATTTTTTACCTTTAAGGCATTCTGTAACAAGGCAGCAGAAACCAATCCATCAACATCCTCTTTATGAGATATGCAGATACTTTTCAATATACTCAAATTGCCATTTAATTGGTATTTAGATGTTTTTTTATATTTATTATAAATAGTTCGACTATAATAAAATATAATTACCATTCTAATGGTAATCCAATCTGTAGATAGTCTAATTAATGAAATAAAATATTATTTATAATATTACTAGCAACTTAGTAATACCTTTTATAATAAATTAATATAATTCCAGAATAAATTATTGATACAATTAGAATTTAAAAAAAAAGAAAATTAGAATCAAACCATCGCATTATACGTACTAAAGACAAGAATACAAAAATCCACAACAAAATCGAAATCAAAATAAAATTTCTACATTTATTCCATTTCTTTTATTTGCTTTAATTCAAAGTTTTATAATTTTATTTTTATAAAATATTGAAAAAAAAGGAAAAGGAAAAGGAAAAGGAAAAGGAAAGAATTACAATATAATTAATAATACAGATGATAATAAAATAAAAATAATATTATTCTTTACGCACAAAATATAAAGTATTATTCTTTATTTTGTTTTGCTTTATTTTATTATCTTATCCGCATAGTTTGAATAATCAAATAAAATGAATGAATACGAATAGATATTGATGAACAAGTCTAGACACAATAAGAAAGATATTGTCTCAAGTTATGATTTTACATTACATAAACAGGCATATCTTGATTTGGTTATACACCACATAATGTATTTTTAAATTGTAATTTTTTTAGGTGCGTTGGGCTATTGGTGATGGCAGGCTGAATACCTCGCCCGAAAGCTTGATACGTACACCTCCATTCCATCAACGCCATCTTCTATGGCCGCCCTTCTCCTTACGGAAGGTTGTCTTTTCTCGGGAAAGGCTTCCTCCTTAGATGCTTTCAGGAGTTATCCTAAACAGCTTAGCTGCTCAGCCTGCCCTGTCGGACAACTGATAAACCAGAGGCTGCGCTGCCCTGTTCCTCTCGTACTAGGGGCAACTTCCCCTCAGACAACCACGCCCCTGTCAGGCAGAGACCGACCTGTCTCACGACGGTCTAAACCCAGCTCACGTTCCCCTTTAATGGGCGAGCAGCCCCACCCTTGGCTCCTGCTGCAGAACCAGGATGGGAAGAGCCGACATCGAGGTACCAAACCGCGGGGTCGATGGGAGCTCTCGCCCGCGACGAGCCTGTTATCCCTAGGGTAACTTTTCTGTCACCACCAGCCCCCAATAGTGAGGACATGATGGATCGCTAAGCCCGGCTTTCGCCTCTGAATCCCGTATCATTGGGAATCCAGTCAGACTGGCTTTTGGCTTTGCCCTCACCGGCGGAGTTCTGTCCCGCCTGAGCCAATCTTTGGGCCCCCTCGATACATTTTCAAGGGGGTGCCGCCCCAGCCGAACTGCCCACCTGCCGATGTCCCTGTAATACAGGTTAGCGATACGGTAACAAATGGCTGGTGTTACACTATTGCCTAGATCAATCCCGGAGAATTGACCATAACGGCTCCCAGCTACTCTCTGCATTTGCAACCATATCGCAACAACAGGCTGCAGTAAAGCTCCACAGGGTCTTCTCTCCCCGACAGAGGTTCGTGGACTGTTCGTCCACGTTATGTGGCTTCACCGGGTTGTAGGCAGGGACAGCGGGGCCCTCGTTGTTCCATTCATGCACGTCGGAACTTACCCGACAAGGCATTTGGCTACCTTAAGAGAGTCAGAGTTACTCCCGGCGTTTAGCGGCCCTTAGCCCAGTTGAACCCAGGTTTTAGGTACCGCCACTGGCCAGGATACAGAGGCCATACACATCCTTTCGGACTAGCGACCACCTGTGTTTTTATTAAACAGTCGGGACCCCCTAGTCACTGCGACCTGCAGTCCCTACTCCTCGTAAAAACTGCAGGCACTCCTTATACCATAGGTACGGAGCTATTTTGCCGAGTTCCCTTGCCATACGGTATACCCGATAGACCTTAGACTTCTCATCCAGGGCACCAGTGTCGGATCTCGGTACGGACTTGAAAGAATCTCCCTATTTCTGCTTTCATTGTCCCCTGGATTCAGACGAACCCTCCTTGCGAAAGGCCATTCGCACCTCGCTTTAATTCTCGCCATTACGGCACTCCTTAAAGCTAGAATACTTAGACAGAAAGACGTTTCTGCTCATCCTATCCAGAAGCAACAGAAAAGGTATTAACGATCTCCCAAGGCACTGGAATATTAACCAGTTTCCCATTCAAACAATTCTGTTGAGGTTGTTTTTAGGACCGGCTAACTCCCGGCTGATGACGCATTGCCGGGAAACCCTTACCCATGCGGTCGCCGAGATTCTCACCCGGCTATGCTGTTACTACCACCAGGATCTGCACTAGTAGTTCGGTCCACTGGACTTTACAGCCCAGCTTCTACCCAAACACTACGCCCACCTACCACGCACCAACATCGTTGGTGGTCTAAAGTATCGGTAGTCTACTTGAGCCCCGTACATTTTCGGGGCTTTCGAGCTCGGCAGGTGAGCTGTTACGCACTCTTTAAAGAGTGGCTGCTTCTGAGCCTACCTTCCTGCTGTCTCTGCTCGAAAACACCCTTTGGTTTGACACTTAGTAGACATTTGGGGACCTTAACTTTAGTCTGGGTTGTCCCCCTCTCGGTTATGAGGCTTACCCCACATAAACCCGCCTCCTAGCTTCTTTGACGCCCGTATATTCGGAGTTCGAATGGATGGCGAGCTCTTTCGAACCCTTACCATCCGATCGGTGCTCTACAATACAGGCCATCTCAGCTAAGGCAGGACTGCGATCCACTTCGGTGGGAACTAGCGATCACCGGACTAGATTGGTTTTTGACCCCTAATCCCAGATCAGAGGACCGATTTGCACGTCAGGACCCCTTCAGACCTCCAGCGAGCTTTCACTCACCTTCGTCTTGTCCAGGACTAGATCGTCCGGTTTCTAGCCTTACTGCCATGACTTTAGACCCTTTCAGATCCATTGCCTCTTTTTTCAAATGAAAAAATGCGCAAATTCGGTTTCCCTTTGCCTTCCCTTTGTAAAAGGTTAAGCTTGCCATGACAGCAATCTCCCTGGCCCGTGTTTCTAGACGGAACGTATGACTCTAGATTGAATCCTTTCGAGCCATACACGTCTGTAACCGATTGGTTTCAGGCGCTTTTAACCCCCCTTCCGGGGTACTTTTCAACTTTCCCTCACGGTACTAGTTTTCTATCGGTCTTGATGAATATTTAGCCTTGGATACTACTTTTACCCATATTCACTGGCCACTGCCAAGGCCAGTTACTCTGAATATAGCAGAATCCTTTCTTCATTTGCCTACGGGGGTATCACCCTCTATTCCGGTACGTTCCAGTACACTTTAGCTCCAAAGAAAGGATCCTATACGCTATAATCAAACACCACATCTCTATTATGTTACCATAACAGATTCAGTTTGGGCTGTTCCGCTTTCGCTCGCCGCTACTAACGGAATCTCTATTGATTTTTTTTCCTCGTCCTACTCAGATGCTTCACTTCGGACAGTTCGCCCTCCCAAGCTTTAAGGATGGGAGTATAAAGAGAGACCTCATTCGGACATCCTGGGATCGACGGTCGCGTGCACCTACCCCAGGCTTATCGCAGCTTGCCACGTCCTTCTTCGCTTATCAAGCCGAGTCATCCACCAATCGGCGTCTTTGCACCAGTTGATTTTTTTAAAAAATCATAAAACTAAATTTAGTTCCAGTGATAACAACAACATATACCTGCATATGCACTAGCATACACATATGACAATATACTATCTATTTTACTGCCTACAACTTTAACATCATGCCAATATTCGATTTACTCATTTTAATCAATAAAGAATAATAACTTATATTTGGTTATTACGCGAATATACTATTTTTTCTTATAGTCATTATATATTATATTGGTTTGTTGTTTTTTTCTATTTTATTTTGGTGAATATGATATTTTCTTTATTACTTGATGGTTTGATCCTATACATAACGATCATTGTATTTTACTACTACGTTATCTTCATCCTTTATCTTGTACTCCACAGTATTTTAAATAAAGGATTGCATTCATTATTTTTATTACTGACACTCTAGCAGTAGCAACTACTGCTACTGCTATAATGACGATAGAAAGCAATCAGATATAGATATCTAACTAAAAATACAATTACATATTAATGTATTGAGAACATAGATTAAAACAGACAGAATTTACACAAATACTAGATTATTATGTTTATCTTAGAAATTTATTTACATATTTGCATATACTTTCAATCTTTCTTTCTTTTCGATACTACAACTACTATTATTTTTAGTAATAGTTTCGTATAGCAAGATGAAAACTAAGGAGGTGATCCGGCCGCAGGTTCCCCTACGGCCACCTTGTTACGACTTCTCCCTCGTTGCTGACCCCAGGTTCGATAGTACCAATTAGGCATCACCTCGCCAAGAACCAACTTCGATGAAGCGACGGGCGGTGTGTGCAAGGAGCAGGGACGTATTCACCGCGCGATAGTGACACGCGGTTACTAGGGATTCCATATTCATGAGGGCGAGTTTCAGCCCTCAATCATAACTGTGGTAAGGTTTAGAGATTGCCTCCTCCTTTCGGAATTGAAACTCATTGTCCTTACCATTGCAGCCCGCGTGTGGCCCGAGGGTTTCGGGGCATACTGACCTGCCGTAGCCCCCTCCTTCCTCCGTCTCAGCGACGGCAGTCCCTCTAATTAGCTCCGCGACTCCTGAGAATAACGGTAGCAACTAGAGGCAGGGGTCTCGCTCGTTACCTGACTTAACAGGACACCTCACGGCACGAGCTGGCGACGGCCATGCACCTCCTCTCAGCTTGTCTGGTAAAGTCTTCGGCTTGACCTTCACTCTGCTGTCGCCCCCGGTAAGATTTCCGGCGTTGACTCCAATTGAACCGCAGGCTTCACCCCTTGTGGTGCTCCCCCGCCAATTCCTTTAAGTTTCAGTCTTGCGACCGTACTCCCCAGGCGGCAAACTTAACGGCTTCCCTGCGGCACTGAGTTGGCAAAAAGCCAACTCATCACCGAGTCTGCATCGTTTACAGCTGGGACTACCCGGGTATCTAATCCGGTTTGCTCCCCCAGCTTTCATCCCTCACCGTCGAGCGCGTTCTGGCAAGCCGCCTTCGCCACTGGTGGTCTTCAATGGATCAACGGATTTTACCCCTACCCATCGAGTACCGCTTGCCTCTCCCGCCTCCTAGATCCATAGTATCTTCCGCAGCCCATCTGTTGAGCAGGTGGATTTAACGGAAGACTTGTAGAACCGGCTACGGATGCTTTAGGCCCAATAAACGTCCCGACCACTCGGGGTGCTGGTATTACCGCGGCGGCTGACACCAGACTTGCCCACCCCTTATTCTGCACCATTTTTAGAGGTGCCAAAAGATCTCCTTAACGGAAATCACTCAGAGTAACCCTGTCAGGCTTTCGCCTATTGCAGAGGTTTCGCGCCTGCTGCGCCCCATAGGGCCTGGGCCCTTGTCTCAGTGCCCATCTCCGGGCTCCTCCTCTCAGAGCCCGTACCGGTTACAGGTTTGGTGGGCCATTACCTCACCAACAGCCTGATCGGCCGCAGTCCAATCCAGGGGCCATGTAGATTTTAGTCATTACCCATTCCAGAAGTAGTGACTTATCGCGGTTTATCCTCAGTTTCCCGAGGTTATCCACGTCCCCTGGGCATGTTGACTACGTGTTACTGAGCCGTATGCCACATATTGCTATGTTGACTCGCATGGCTTAGTCCCACTCTGATAGCAGTCGGGTCCGGCAGGATCAACCGGAGTCAAAAAATAATATACTAGTTAGAAAATGAATTTTCTATTACTAGTATATTATAATTTTTTGTTTGTGGTTGATTCTTGCTTACGTTTAACGTTACTTTCTTATTCTATATTCTAGAAAGAAAGGAACGTTTATTGAGTCTTTTCTTTCCCATTCTTTCTCTTTATGTTATATAACATAGAGGAAAGAAAAGGAAAGAGAGAGTACGATTGAAAAGAAAAATTGACTGATTTAAAGTCTTTATTTTAGTAAAGAAAGTAAATTAATATATGTATTTCTAATATAGAAATAAAGAAGATAAACACCATCATTAGTATTTTTTATGTATCTGTTACTATTTTAAAGGAAAATTAAGTTATGAATATAAATATGTAAATACAAACATAGATGTAGAAATTTATATAGATTTGAAAATACGGTTTAAACAGATTAAATGTCCGTATTATTGTAATTTCATTTTAACCTGATTAAATTTAAGCTATCTTGCCTTATTTTTTATTATTATTTTATCGTCTTTATTATAAATCGAATTTTACTTTTATAATTATCTTTTTTTAGTTAGACATCATATCTGATCACTTCCCATGTCAGATTCAATCGATCGGGTCAGCACCGATATATATTGATCGAATCTCCATTGATTATAGTAATTATTATATTTTTTTATTATATAATGTAACGAGCGCATCTGGAGGTCAGTAAATCACATTGTGGCATAAGCCAACTTCATTACCGACGCCGCCTTTTGTCTTGGACGCGTTCTATTATATTATAGCAGTGTATTAATATAAATCTTGTTTTTTAAAAACAAATAAAAGATTGCATAAAATATTATAAAATATTTGAATATTGACAATTATATCGATTTATATAAGAATAAGACTTTTGATTCAATGAATTTATATTTTAAATCCAAGGAGATCTTCCCAGGCGGAATAAATCATAATATTAGATTCTACAAACCTTATCCCTTTTTTACCCAAAAAGCTAAAGGGAGAATTCTCAAAGATATTGATGGTAATAAATACATAGACTTTTGGAATGGTCATTGGGCACTCATATTAGGACATTCACCTAAAGTAGTAACCAAAAAATTAAAAAAACAACTCAATAAAGGCACACTGTTCGGGTACTGCTAATAAACCAAGCGTTAAGTTAGGAGAGGCTATAACTAAAGCTATTCCTCAAGCAGAAAATATTAGATTTTCGAGCACAGGTTCAGAAGCAACCATGTATGCAATAAGACTGGCAAGAGCAAAAACACGCAAAAGGTTTATTGCAAAAGTTATCGGAGGATGGCATGGATTTAATTCTAATTTATTGCAATCAGTTAACTATCCATACGAGATGGATGAAGGCATAGGCTTGGTAGAGGACGAAGGTCAATATATTGAATCCATTCAATTTAATGATTTAGACAAATCTTTAAAAGTTTTAGAATCTATTAAAGACGACTTGGCCGGAATTATAATCGAACCAATATTGGGAGGTGCAGGATGCATTACACCTACAGATGGATATTTGCAAGGATTGGAGGAATTTTCTAAAAAGAATAACAGCTTGTTGATTCTAGATGAAATAGTCACAGGTTTTCGCTTATCTTATGGTGCGGCTATGGATTATTATAAATTAGATCCAGATATTTTTACTTTAGGCAAGATTATAGGAGGTGGTCTCCCAATCGGCGCAGTCTGTGGAAAAAAAGAGATCATGGATTTGGCAGACATGACAAACAAAAACGATAAAGATTCTTATTGTTCTATAGGAGGCGGAACTTTTTCATCTAATCCACTTACAATGACTGCGGGATATAGTACACTAAAGCATCTGAAAAATAATCCACTGGTTTATGAAAAAATAAATTATTTAGGAGATCAGATTAGAATTGAAATGGCTAAACTTTTTGAAGAATTAAAAATTGAAACAGATATCACTGGAATCGGATCATTATTTATGATACACTTTTTGAATGACAAAATTAAAAAAATAAATAATGCATTGGACGCCTCTTTGGCAAATACAGAATTATTATTTAAATATAATCTTGCATTAATTGCCAAATTTAATATATTCTTTTTGCCCATGAAGATGGGTTCAATTTCTTATTCACATGAAAAAGAAGACGTCTTTAAGTTAGTTGATGCTACCAGACAAATTTTTCAAAATAAACACCATATAAATTTGAAATAACATTTCTTTTTAATTTTCTCTCCATAATGCTTTCTTCTTTGCCAATATCACAAAAAATATCAAATACATAATTTGAACTAACAATCCAAGAGAGATGGACCATTGTGGTGGAGTAGGGAATCCCATAGAATATTGAAGCATTAGGGATGCATGTGTTGTTGGAACAAAATATGAAATGATTTGAAGAGGTAATGGCAATTTATCTATCGAATAATAAACAGGTGGTATAACAGCAAGAATTACATTAACAAATGAAATAAGTTGAGTTGCATTTCTCATATGTAACATATGCGATGATAAGAAAAAACCCAGAGACGACATTGTACCCCATATTAAAAATATATTTACAATTAGTAATGGAATAAAATTAATAGATGTTGAAAAATACACTGCAAGACCTGCTAATACTAATAATGCGGGTAATCCATACACTAATTCAGAGAAGGCTAACCCAAGCATATAGGTTAATGGAGAAACGGGAGATGCTACAAAAATATCTTGCATTTTATATTCTAATTTATACAGAGAAATATCCTGCCCCAGAGATAAACCAAAACCTACTAAAGCCATCACTAAGCTGCCTGAGACTGCAAATTGGACATAGTGTCCACTACTAACAACAAATAGAATAAACAATAAAGAAAATGGGGAAATAGCAGTAAAAACCAATGATAAGGGGTTTCGCCTTAGCCATAAAATACCAGTCATGTAAGCTATTATAACTATTTGTTTAAACATTAAATAATAATTAGAAAAAAATTTTGTTTTAAATACCATATAATATAATTTTTAGATTATTATCGAAATACAAATAAATGTTTATTCAAAAAACTTTCTAATATAAAGGAATATATCACAACAATTTGCATGTGAAAATCTTCATTATATAATTTTATATTTATATCAATCATAAATAGTGACTCTGATTACTTAAGGAAAGCCTATAGCTTAAGATGTCCTGTTTCATTTGTGATTTTCAGAAACAAAAAACAACCTCTGAGTATATTGGTTATGGTTTATATTTTTATTTTTCAGGTTTGTATTTAAGAAAAGCAGCAGACAGACTATCAGATTGCTTTATCAAAAGAAACCATGTTTCTATCTGGAACTGATGGATACAAAAGTACAAGCCTCAGAAAATATCCTCAAAGGAAAAGAAAATCTCCTAGTACGTTATAGATGAGACTGTAATTAAAGTTGGGTCAGAATATATTTGGATATGGGTTACAATCGGACTAGAAAGTAAAGAAATCCTCGGGATAAGCGTATTAAAAGAACAAAATGTGTTTGTTGCTGAACGATTTATTTCGGACGTTGTAGAAGATTATGGAGAACATCCAGTTTCAACAGATGGTGGTACTTGGTATCCACCACAAGCATGTAGATTCCTGAAACTAACTCATCATATGCATTTCTCATATGAGAAAAGCGTCATTATTGAAAGAACTATGCAGTATATTAAAGACAGAACTATTGAATGTTTTGATGATTATTTTCATTGTAGAAAGAAGAAATGTAAATTAGAACATGTAAAGAATTGGTTTAATCTTTTTGCAGATTTTCATAATAAGGAATTATGTCAAGTGAACAGAGCCCTTCAAATATCTTATCAGATTTATAAAGATTAGTAAACTTTTCTTCTATAATTTTGTATTCTTCTTTACTGCCTTCATTATTTATATGATTATATCCACCAAAAAGTTAGTTGTATCAATATGATAATCACATATAATTAATAATTACCACTTCATAAATATAGAATCATAAATAGAGAGTATTAAATTATATTAAATTAGGATTCTTATTCATAGGCAAAAATTTTTAATAACCAATTTCTTGTCATTTTATAATAAAAAAATTTATTTTCAGATGATATTCATACTAAAAATCGTTTAATATTTATATTAACAATCCTTGATTTTCAATATCAAATAAATATTTACAAAAATAGGATTTAAGAGCATTAGTTAATATTTGACGGTTGTGGTAAAAGCTCTGTTTCAACATCAAGCATCTTACCATATCTATTAATTTTAAGTGTAATTTTATCCTGTATCGCTTTTTTACGAATCTCAGAAGATATTTGTAAGGGGTTGAGAATTCTTTTTCCGTTTATAGAATCAATAATATCTCCTTTCCTCAAATCTGCGTTCTTAGCAGGACTATTTGGTTGCACTTCAGCTATAAGCGCACCCTCCTTAGTAGGCAATCTATAATAATCAGCCAATTGTTTTGTAATAGCTATAGCAGATATTCCTAACCATGGTCTATTTTTAACCCTACCATTTATTATCAACTCATTCAATATTGTTTTAGCTACATTTATCGGGATTGCAAAACCAATACCTTGTGCGTATGGCATTTTAGCCGTATTAATCCCAATTACTTGTCCATTAGTATCTATTAATGGACCTCCAGAATTTCCAGGGTTTATTGCGGCATCTGTTTGTATTAATTCTTGAACACCATTTTCAAATTGAAGCTTTCTGCTTAATGCACTTATAATCCCAGCTGTAACAGTTGGACCTCCCCCTAATCCAAACGGATTACCTATCGCAATAGCTATTTGTCCAATTTTAAGATCATCCGAGTTTCCTAGTTCAGCAAATGACATTGCTTCTTTTGATTCGATTTTGATTATTGCAAGATCAGTTGCTGTATCCTTTCCAACAACAAATCCATCAAAAATGTTGCCGTCATTAGCTGTAATTTTTAATTTATTTGTACCATCAATAACATGATTATTTGTAAGAATATGTCCCTTCTTATCTATTATTACCCCGGAACCAACACCTTGAACTGGAAATATACGCAATAATTGGTCCTTCATCATCCTTATGCTGGCAATATTTACTACATTTTTACTACCTTTTTCTATCGCTTGTATAATCAAATTTTCATTTTGGATAGGTATCAATTATTTGATCCTCCATTTTATTAATGAAACATTATAAGTACAAATTAAAGTAATCAACCAATAGTACGGCAAGAATAAAGAATTTGATCTAATTTTCATTTCTAAATTATGGTGCATTTATCTATCCAATATACCGTATTCAATAGATATAAATAAGATAGTTACTGTTTAGAAACTAGGTCACTAAATAGAAACAGACTTCAGTTAATCCACTAACAAAATTTACAATTATTTTCATGCAAGGGTTTATTTATTAATATTGCGCAATGATGCGATAACGCAAGTCAAGAATAATTTTAGTTTTAGGTTTTATAAAAGTAATTGAAATTCATAGTAGAAACTTCTATTAATTAACATTGCATCAATAACATATAAAGTGAGGATTCCATTATAATGAATGACACGGAATTTAATAATAAATCTACCTATGGATTCAAATCATTAAAACCAAAGCTAATAAGCAATATTACTTTATTAAATAAAGTAAAAAATAATGATGAAAATAGGCTAATAGAATATTTTAACAATAAAACTGACACTAATAAAGATGAAGATGAGGAGGAGGAGGAGGAGGAGAAAGATATACATACAAAAGAAGGTGCAAACAAACCTAGTTTTTGGATTGAAGGATATGGATGTTCATCTAGTATTGCAGACATGGAGATGATTGCAGGCCAATTAAAAAATAGCGGATACACATTGTCAAAAAGCCCTTCTAAATCCAATATCAATCTCATAGTAACCTGTTCTGTTAAAGATGTTACAGAACATAAAATGTCATATAGAATTAAAAGTTTATCAAAATATGATAAACCGCTTGTAATTGCCGGGTGTTTACCTGCAGCAGATATAAAATTAGTTGAAAAATTAAATCCAAACGCCAGTATCATGGGTCCTAATTCCATCGATAAAACTATTGAAATTGTAAATACAGCATTAAATGGACACAAAAGTATTTGTTTAAATAATTCAAATTTAGAAAAAGTATCGTTCCCAAGAATTAGAATAAACCCTTTAATTAGTATAATAGAAATTGCTTCAGGTTGTTTAAGTGAATGCTCATTTTGTCAAACAAAGTTGGCTAAAGGAGATCTGAAAAGTTATAGAATCGGTCAATTAATAAATCAAATTAAAAAGGATATTAAAACTGGAATTGCCGAAATATGGTTAACATCTACAGATAATGGTTGTTATGGAAGAGATATTGGAACCAATCTGATAGAATTGTTAAAAAGATGCGATGAAATTGAAGGGGAATTTAAACTCAGAGTAGGAATGATGAATCCCATGTATTTAAAAGATTTAGTAACAGATTTAATAGACACATTTTCTCACAGTAATAAAATATACAACTTTATTCATATTCCCGTACAAAGTGGAAGTGAAAATATTTTAAGAAAAATGAAAAGAGGGCATACAGCTCGAACCTTTGAACAACTAGTAAAACAATTCAGAAAAAAAATTCCAAATATAACTATAGCAACCGATATAATTACAGGGTTTCCAGGAGAAACAGAAGACGATTTTGAATTAACTCTAAAATTGATTCAGGATCTAGAAATAGATATAATTAATACATCAAAATTTAGTCCAAGACCAGGAACAAAAGCAGCAGAGTTCAAAAGGATAGATCAAGACATAATTTTAAAGAGATCTGAAAAGTTACACGGGATTGCAAAACAGATTGCAAAAAAAAGAAATTCAATGTGGCTAAATTGGGAAGGAGACATTCTTATTAATGAAATTGATAACCATGGAATAAAAGGAAGGAATCAATATTATAAATCAATACTAGTCAAAGAATTTAATGATAACGAAAATGCAATTAAAAATAATATACCCAAAGGTTCAAAAAATATTGGTGAAAGCCTTCTGAGCCGGAATTTAAATAACAACAATCAGTATATAGGCAAAACAATTAAGGTAAAAATAACAGGGTATTCCAATCATACACTAGAGGGTATACAATTACATTAAAAAGATACGGCAGTTTTCTCCATTTATATTTAAACAAAACTAATTCTTTTTGAATAATTTATTTATAAATTATGATACATATAAAAATTATACATTAACTATTAAATATTTTATATTTTTAATATATTATAAAAATACATTAGATTAATTTTAGTATAGAACATTTTTATTCATTAGTATATTTTATTTTATAGTTGTCAGATCGTCAAAGCAATAAACATAATCTTCTAATTATTGGCATTGGAGAAGCAGGAAGCAGCATTACTCTTGACATCATAAAAAAAATCAATTCAGAATATTTATTAATTAATACAAAAAAAAATTCTAAATATATTGCCAAAAATATCATTATAGATACACTTTCTTGGATCAATCCACCTATTGAAAAAATTAGAGAATCTTTTTTATATGAATTAGATAATGTTTATGAAATTATTAACAATTATAACAAGATTATTCTAATTGGGAATCTAGGTTCTAAATTTGGAATAGCAATTATACCGATACTTGCAAAATACCTTTATACAAATAATAGAGAGATTTTTACATTTGTGATAATGCCATTTGGTTTTGAAAAAAATAGAATTTTTCATTCTGGAGTATCACTTTCATTAATTAATAATTATTCAAATTCTACAATAATAGTAGATAATGAATCATTTCTTAAAAATAATCCAGACATATCTATTCCTGAATGTTTTAGGATTACAAATAATTCCATCAAAGATATTATTATTACTTCATATAGAAATGGCTTTCCCGATAATTTAAACGTAATATCAACCTGTAACGAATCTTTCAAAATAGACGAGGCTTTTACAAAATCTTTTGCCATGTCAAAAATTTCTGACAGTTCAAAAATTGAAAAAGCTTTTGTGTATATATATCCTGCAAATGAAAAAATTGACAAAATAGACAGCATAATAAAAACAATTGGAGCATTAAGAGGTGAAACAGATTATGATATAAATATAATACCATCAAGTGATTCTTTTACTAAAATTCATCTGCTTACTAAAACAAATAATATATCATTATTCTCCGCATATGATCCACTAAATCAGTTTATATCAACAGAAAACCAACTAGATTTTGAGCCAGAAACAAATCAAGTTATAAAAGAAATATCGCATCTAAAAAATATAGAAATGATATCGATTAATCAAAAATAATAGAACTGCTTTTACAAAAATTATTATTTATTTTTAGATTTTGATTTTGTTTTTTTGTTATTAGATGAATCATCCTCATTATCATTTGTACCAAATGTATCTGCATCTTTCTCACTCTCAACAGAGTCATCTGACTTTAATTCCAGCGACTTTTCACTTGAACTAGAAGATGATTCATTTATTATATCTTCATATAACGATACTATAACTTGTTCATCTTCATCTTTTACAATTCGAACACGTACTTTTCTTGGAGGATTAGTTTTTCCTTTTTCCCAAATATACCTATTTAGTTCTTGATCTATTTTGATTTGAGAGCTTTTCATATGTTTAATTGCAAACTCTTTAATCATATTCACAACTCTATCAGTTCTTCTATATTTTGGGGTTAACCAAGCTTTGCTAAAATTAATTGTGTAAATCCTAGCTACTGTTTCCTCAACATTTGACATTTTACTTCATTACCTCTTTTACCATTAACCAACATTCACATCCGAACGACGCCATGACCTTCTTTTTGGATTGGTTCGCACTTTTCTATGAGTTCGAATAATTACCCAGGCTGGCACCGGCCTGTTTTGTTTAACCTTTCTTAATAGTCTAATCTTTCTAGAAGTATTTTTTCGGGCAGCCATAATGAATTGATTACAATATATCCTATTTTTAAATGTTAATATCAACAAAGAGAGATCAAAACATTTGATAAATAGAAAATAATAAATTTCAAATTATAGATAATAAGTCATGCAAGTATGTAAAACATGTTATAAATTTTTTGAAACGATATATGATAATAAAAAGCTCAAAAAGATAACTATAATTTCAGATGACATGCAAGAGAAAAACCAATGCAATAGCAGTTATCATAAAAAATTGACAGATAGTTTCAAATCATGATTGGATATAAAATAAAATAAATTAAGATTTCGAATTAACTATATTAATATTCACTTTATCTCCTACATTAACATTATGTTTAGTTGTATAACCGGAATTAACTTCTAATACATATATAGAATTAGAATGCGTGCCTGGAGAAACCGATGGGCAGAATAAAATAAATGTACATGGTTGAAGATTTTTTTCTATATGATGAATTTGATTTGAAGAATTAATCCATAATATATCCAAAGGAAATTTCATATCCTTCATCCAAAATGAATAATCTCCAGGGGTTTTAAATGGAAATAACATTCCTTCATTATCAGTCATATTATTTTTAATAGAAAGTCCTTTTTCTTGTTGATCTTGAGTAACTGCTAGATCAACGTGTATTACTAAATTTTTTATTTTTACAGTAGATGGTGCCAAACTTTTTGTAGAATTTTGTGAAAAAGATATTTGATGGGTAAAAGATGTGCACAAAAGAAGAGAAGAAATTGAAAGGCATGTAAAAATAACTAACAATTGATTATATTTTTTAAAATAACACATCATAATACATTAATGATAGTAGAATTTTTATATTTATATGTTAGTTATTTATTATGATTTGTAGTTGTAGATGTATGAATTGTAAAAGTTCTGCAATGGAAAGTAAAAAATTTTTAGCAGAAGATGGATACGAGGATATTCACCATACATGCAGAGATTGTGGAATACATTTTAATCATTTAGACGGAGAGCAATTTAAAACCTGTTCTATTTGTGATTATTCTCAAAAATCATAAACAATAGATTTACAGATAAAATCATATAGTTTTCACCTTGAGATAGAATCATACAGAAATTAAAAGGATCTTTGACTTAATTTTATGTAAATTGTTATAAAGTCTTCATTTACATCTATTTACAAGATATTGTTAAAATAAAATAAAAAAAGATTTTATATTTAACCATTAATTAATGAACGTTTTCAATAATATATACAGTTCAACATATACACGAAAAGTATATAAAAAAATTATTTAAAATTTAATTAGTTAATTATTATATTCATTTTTGTTGTTTTTTGCAATTTCAAATAAATATATATTTATATCTACTATTTATATACCCCTTGAAGAGTATGCCTCAAACAAAGCCGATGGTAAGCATAGAAAATGTCGTGGCATCTGCAACGGTTAATCAGACTATTAATTTAAATTTAATCACACAAATATTTCCGGATGTCGAATATCATCCAGATCAATTTCCAGGTTTAGTATTTAGACTTAAAGCTCCAAAAACAGCTACTTTGATTTTTAGTTCTGGCAAAATGGTGTGTACAGGAGCCAAATCCGAAGAACAAGCTATCAAAGCAGTGAAAAATGTAGTGCAAAAATTAAGAAAAGGAGGTATACCAGTAGAAAATGATCCCATTATAGAAATTCAAAATATAGTTGCATCTGCAAGCTTGGGTGGAAAAATTCATTTGGAGTTAGCAGCAAGAATATTACCTAGAAGTATGTACGAACCCGAACAATTTCCAGGTTTAATTCATAGAATGCTAGATCCAAAAACAGTAATATTGTTATTTGCAAGCGGAAAACTGGTTTGTACTGGTGCTAAAAAAGAGACAGAAGTTTATAGAGCAGTAACTAATCTGCATATATTACTAGAAGAAAAAAATCTAATGATTTACGAAAGTTAAATTTTCTCTAATTCATTTTTTAATTCTTTATAATTTTCGCCACTAATTCTATTATTTTCATATAAAATGTCAAAAATTTCATTTACAGAGATTATTTTGTGAAATTTAACTTCAGGATACTTAATTAAATTTGGTTTGGATTGTTGTCTGTCAACAAATACAAGACAATTGTTTATAATAGACATATCTTTTAATTGTTCAAAAGATGATATCAAGGAATTACCGGTTGTCATTACATCATCAACAAACAAGATTTTAGAATCAGGAATAAAATCACCTTCTACACTTTTTTGTGTTCCATATGCCTTGATATTTTTTCGAATATATATATGAGGTTTAAATAGAGTATAAGAAAGAGCAGAACCAAAAATAGTACCCTGAAGTCGGAATTGAACATATATAATCAAAATTTTCTAATTCAATATTAGATAAAATATATTCTTTAAACAATTGTATACTGATTCTAAAATATTTAGGATAGCTTTGCAAAATTCTTAAATCTATATAGAATTTACTCTTTTTCCCACTAGACAAAATAAATTCGCCAATTCGTATAGACTTTTTCTCATGCAAAAACAATATCAAATCAGATAATCGAGATTGAATTTTATCATTTTTGATTGCTACGGACACATTAATCAGATCAAATTACTTATTTTATATGTTATCATATAATTTATATCTTAATTCATGCCAGAAATATGGTTAGGCTACGGAGACTCCGAAGTAATTCTAGATATAAAATATGAAAATATATTTTACAATAATAGAGCAGAATTTCAGTTATTAGATAACGAATTATTAAATATAGAATTAGAAAAAAGTATTCAATTAAAAAAAAATATACTAGTACTCAACTTCAATCCATTCGTACAAATGATACCTATATTAAGATATATTACTCAAAAGAGTAAAGAGACAGATGCCAATATTCTTGAAATAAATACATTATCAAAAAATATTCCCCTAAAATTTAAGAAAATAATGAATGAAGAAGGATTGACAATAAATAAAATAGAGAAACAAAATATCATGGAAAAAATAAAAGAATTTGAACAAACTATAGTTGTAGAAAAAATAGAATACGATCCACTTTTTGGATTCAAGGGAGCACCTACAGAGATAATAAGATCCAGCTTCCCAAACGAAATGAATGATATTTATTTAGATAGTATTGAAAAATATCCCCAATCAGGAATAAAAACTTCTGCAATAAATATTTCAATAGAAATATCCAAAAAACTGAACTATGAGCCCATACATGTTATTTCAAATAATGATGGTATAAATTCTATATATGCAAACAATCATAATAATTCATTTTTAGATGCAGTCGACAAATTTTGTGATATATCAAAGAAAGAATTAGAAAAATCCAAAGCATCAATTGTATCTGGAAATAGCAATTTTGATATTCAAGCTACATTGAGTAATAGCTTAAACTTGTTATGGAACAACCTTAATACAGTTAAGGAAAATGGAACATTGATCCTCTTGTCAGAAAATAAAATGGGAATTGGAGATGAAAAAGGAGCATTATTTCAAATGATTGAAAATAAATTAGATAATACAGATCTAAAGAAATGGGAATATTTAAAAGATTTAGAACACATCAATTTTTTAAATCTTGTCAAAGATAAATTAGATATATATGCTGTATCATCTTTACCAAATACTTTTTTAACCAGACTAGGCATAAAACCACTACCGAGAATTAAGGAAGGGTTAGAAGCAATTCTAAAAAGGTATGGAAAGAACACCAAAATATTGATAATACCAAATTCAGAATTAACTAAGATTGTAGAACCGACAAGCCACAATTAATCAAGAAAAGTAAGGTTATTATCCTTTATAAATTAACTAGAGTTGAATTTAAGATAAATGGAGGATATTAGCAGGAATAACAATAATTATTATTATGTAATAACCTTAGAATTAGGAATTGTTGTTTTAAATTCCAATAAGGATATAATTTACTTTAATAAATTCACAGATCCGATAAACACACATGAAAAAATTGAAGAAAAACAATATAGCGAAATTGTCAAAATTATTGAAGATTTAGAGGTTTTCAAGAATAAAACGAATATTAAAATTATAACAAACATTCCTGAAATTCGAAATTTATTAACAGAAGATAAGAAATTTGAATCAATTGAAAGATGCCCTCAGTCAATAGAAAATTACATTCAATTAAATAAATTGAACCTTTATTTATATTCAAACTTTTTTTCAAATGAAAAAGAAATTATTGAAAATTTGAGAGATTTTTCTTTAAGGTGGTCCTCGATCAAGATACAAGAAGCATCAGAGCAAATAGACTTGCATATAAGTCAATCCATTAACGCATTAGACGAAATAGATAAAATTTCAAATACTTTGGCAACCAGAATGAGAGAATGGTATGGATTACACTTTCCAGAAATTGATAATCTGTTACAGAATCCTGCAACATATGCCAATATAGTTTATTCATGTGGTAAAAGAGAGAATATATCCAGCGATTTTTTGAAAACTTTGGAAATTCCAGATAATAAAATTGAGATAATAACACAAGTATCTGCAAGAAGTAGAGGAGGTAAAATTACAGAACATAATCTATCTATTGTTCAAAATATTGCAAAACAAGTTATTTCATTAAGTAAAATAAGAAAGAATTTAGAAGAACACATAGAGTTATCAATGCAAGATATTGCACCAAATGTAAAAGGATTACTTACAGCGTCCGTTGGTGCAAGACTAATTTCAAAAGCAGGAAGCCTTAAAAAACTATCGTCTCTTTCAGCCAGTACAATACAAATATTAGGCGCAGAAAAAGCTCTATTTAGAACATTAAAAACAGGATCCAATCCCCCAAAACACGGAATATTATTTCAACACCCAATTATTCATTCAGCACCAAAATGGCAAAGGGGAAAGATGGCACGAGCCATAGCTGCAAAAACTGCCATAGCCGCTAGAATGGATGTGTATGGACAAAATCCAGAAGCTAACCAACTACTTTCAGACAAACTAAATGACAGATTAAAAGAAATTCAAGAAAAATATAAAGAACCACCAGCGATTGAAGAAAAACCATCTGGCTTTAGAAGCAATAGAGGAAGATTTGGAAGAGACAGAAATAGAAGGAATAGTGGTGATGGTGGAGGTAGCGGCAGTAGTATTGGTAGTCGCGGAGGAGGAGGAGGAGGAGAAGGAAGAAGAGAATGGCAAGATGGAGGACAAGGCCGTGACAATCAAAAATATAAAAAGAATAGATCAAAAAAAAGGCATCACAAATCAAACAAAAAACAATAAGCATGAAAAATATTTAAAATAAAATAATTTTTTAACTGATCTATAAAAATATCCTTTAAGGCGAAAACCATATTACTAAAAGACAAATTTAAAATAGAATATTGAAGAAAGATACTACAATTAAATGGACCAATTAAATATAATTAAAAAATTTGATAACGGTTCATATGTTATTTTGTTGGACAAGCAAAATGAAAAACAGCTTGCAACTCAAAACCTTATTGTTGGTAATAGTGTTTATGGCGAAAAAATAGTTAAAGATGATGATATTGAATATAGATTATGGGATCCTTTTAGGAGTAAGCTCGCCGGAGCTATACTAAAAGGTCTAAAAGATAATCCCATAAAACAATCTACAAGAGTTTTGTATTTAGGTGCATCAACCGGAACTACAGTAAGTCATGTTTCAGATATCATAGGAAATAAAGGAATAGTTTTTCCAGTGGAACCATCAGTCAGAGTAGCAAGAGAATTACTTGAAAACGTATCATCCAAAAGACACAATGTTATTCCAATTATTTTAGATGCTAGAAATTATTTAAAATATTATGGATATTTCGGAGTCGTAGATGTAGTTTATGCAGATATTGCACAACCTGATCAAACTATAATAACAATAGATAATTGCAAAAGTTATTTAAAAAATAATGGAGATTTATTAATAGTCATCAAATCAAGGAGTATAGATGTCCTTGCTGAACCAAAAACAGTTACTCAGCAGGAGGCAAAAAAATTGGAAGCAAATGATTTTAAAATAATGCAGATAATAAACCTCGATCCCTTTGAAAAAGACCATTATCTTATTCATGCAAAATATAAAGAAGAATAAAAATAGGAAAAGAAATAGTTTAAGCAAAGGTATAGTCTATAATAATCATAAAAGTAAACTTTTAAGGGATTTTATCGAGGCATCTGTTTTAAAGCCATTAGAAGCAAAAATAGTTTTACTAAATAAATAACCATTTTTCACTAATAATTCCGATATATTTTCAAGGCTTAAAACATTTTTTTTTAGAATTTTGCCTAGTTCATCATTAATATAAAAATAAGGATATTCATCAAGTTCATCTAAAGCTATTTTAAAAAATTCTTTAACTGGATTATAATGAAGTAATTCATTTTTGCTAGGATCTGATTCAATTGACTTTACTGTTTTATATATTAAATCTTTATCAAATATTTTTGAAATCCACATTGGCCCTCCAACAGTTACTCTATTAGTACAATTAATACAATTTGTAGATATTTGATTTAATTTATTGATTAAACATCTATTTCCACAATTAAAACAATGTACAATAAAACCTATTTTTTCTTGTAATTTATTTGCAAGATAATTGCTTTTTATGATTTTACAATATACTCTAATATAATTTCTATATCCGTGTAGAAATATTGGATGTATTGACAAATCCAATCGGGATGCGATAAAGGATATTAATGTTAGTAGTAACCTGGAGCCTATTTCCAAAGAATACTTTGTTCTTAACGAATTTCCATAATATTTTCGATAACAGACATTTGGATAAACACCACATAAAACAGCAGTATCAGTTGCAGTAACAGATATCAACCCTCCATTTTTTACTGATCTCAGTATGCAATCTAAAAATGGGGCAGGAGTGCCAAATGGATCTATATCAACAATGGTTGCTCTTTTTTCAAATGTAAATTCAGCAGACAAAAAATCACAGGTTTCTTTGTTAAAAAAACTACATTTTGAATAAACATTATTTAATATGGAATTAATTTTAGCAACTTGAATAGAAAACAAATTAAAATCATTAAATATAATTTTGTTTACCAAAGGAATTTCATTTGCAACCCTTAAACCTCTAATACCAGAACCTGTCATCGTATCAACAAAAGAGGTTTCCTGATTCTTTTGAGATTCAATAAAAGTTTTATATATTTGTATAGAAACATCTCGATTAAATTTTGCAGCAGGATTAAAAAAAACAGGGTATTTCGAAGGCTCTCCTTTTATTGTATTAGAAGGAACCATAAACCTAGTGGTATTTTCATAAACAAACGACCAATCGTTATGAGAATGATTTGAGGCGGATGTAGATGTGGGAAGAGAGAAGGAAGACCCGTAATCATCATTAGATAAAAAAATCAACTTTGAATATCAGAGTAGCAAATTATTATATAGTTTTATTTTAGGATGATAAAATAAATTAATTGATTTTAGGTGGCATAGATGAAGCGGGCAGAGGATCTCTCATAGGACCCTTGGTAATGGCGGGCATATCTTTTGATTCAAAAGAAATTGAAAGATTAAAAGAGTTGAAAATTACAGATTCAAAAAAAATACAACCTTTAAAACGTCAAATATTATTTAAGGAAATCATTCAATTATGTAATTCTGTTTTTATATGCAAGGTTAATTGCCCAACAATAGATAAATTCGTAGCTAAAAGTCAATTAAATAAATTAGAGTCAAAATATATGACAATTATAGCAAATAATATCTGCGCAAATAAAATAATTGTTGATGCATGTGATGTAAATCCGTATAGATTCCAACAGGAGATAAAAAATGGCATTAAAAACAAATCAATTTCCATATATTCATTTCATAAAGCGGATTTGGATAATATTATAGTTTCATGTGCATCCATAGTAGCAAAAGTAACAAGAGATAACGAAATAGAAAATATAAAAGAAAAAATTGGAATTGATATTGGTTCTGGCTACCCATCTGATCCTAAAACTAGAGCATTTATAAAAAATGGACTTGAATTATATAATTTAAATTTGAAAAATCATATAAGGTTTTCATGGAAGCCCGTTAAACAGATATTAATACAAAATATGCAAACGAAACTATAAGAAGTATATCATTAAATTAATCGACAGAAAAAATAAGACAATATAGTAACAATTACCAAATATAAAATTCGATATGAATTAATTCCTGCTTATCAATTTAATATTACACTTTGATTTTAAGTAACCAATAAAATTCAAATGATTTTAAAAATAATATTGGAAAAACTGTTATACATAATAGCATATGCGGAGCGTATTTCAAATACATGGTCTTGATGAATCACATATTCTATTATTTTCTTGATAAAATTTTTCTTGGTATACATTTTTGTCTTGTCGATTAACGATATTATATTCAAAAGTAAATTAAGTGGTGCATTTAGTAGTCCATCATTAAAGGTTATCCAGTTCTGTTTCTATATCTGTCGGTATTTATCCAAATGCCATAACATTGTTCAATCATTTGTACTGCCAAACATACAATCTTAAATGGTTACTACCATTTTAAAATTCAGAGTAACTTTATAAATAGCATATTAACTATTTTACTATTTATTATTGAAGAAATTAACATTTCAGCTATTTTTACTCTTCAGTTGGCGGGTTAATTTTTTTATAATCAGATACTTGGTGTATTAAATCGATTAAAGGAATTATTTAAATATACTTAAAGATTTATACTGCTGTGATGTATTATTTGGAATCAATTAATACAGGAATTTCTGAAAAATAACAATTTAGCCTTGACCATTTCGTTGCAGATTCAAAACAAACGATAGTAAATAACAAAACGATAACATTCAAAAAAGTAATGATTATATCTTTATTATCATTTTCAAAAGATAATTCTAATAAAAAGCATTAGAAATATAATAAAAAATTAAAAACGGTAAGTTATTTTGGTTATTTAATAGATTATATTAGACCAATTATTTTCTTAGTATAATATTATACAAATATATCCAAAGATAAACTATTGTAGTACATAAATATTAGTATAAAAATATTTTAAAAATAAATGGAAAATAGAATGCTATTAATTTATCTATTAACCAAATGGAAGCGGAATGTTAATTCCTTGTTTACTTAATTGACTTTGTACATCTCTAGCAATTTTTGATGCCAAATCTTGCGCATTGCTTTTAATCTTTGTTTTGAATTCCGAGTGTGAATGAGAGTGCGTATTATCAGGGCTTGTATTATCAGGGCTTGTATTATCAGGGCTTGTATTATCAGGGCTTGTATTATCAGGGCTTGTATGAGATATAGATGAAATAGTAAATGTCGTATTTGCATTGTCAGTTTTATAACCGTCCTCAGAAGCGGTAACTTGTACATTTATAGTAGTTTCAGATTTATGAAGAAGAGATGAAATACCTTTATTATATTCGCCTTTTGAGTTAGTTATCCCTGAAAATGTGTGGTCATTTATGGAACCATTAAGAGATACACCTTTTAATGGTTTGTCAGATAATAAATCTCTTGTTACCACAACAATGGCACGGTTTTTTCCATCACCCTTTGTATCAATCACAATATTCATTGATTTAGGATTTTCTGTTGTAGAATTACTTTGTTCTGCTAAATGAGTGGAATTATTATTTGAAGTGGAAGGCACAGCTGGAAATGGAGATGTAGCGTTATTTGCCTGTACTATAGGAGGTGAAGGAGGTGTTTGAGGTGAAGCTGATTGTATTGCTGGTGGAGCGGAAGATGGAGATGTAGCGTTATTTGCCTGTACTATAGGAGGTGAAGGAGGTGTTTGAGGTGAAAGAGGAGTAACTTGTGGTTGAGCAGAAAGATAAGGATTGCCAGTGTTATTTGAAGTGGAAGATGCAAGAACAGATGGATGTGAAGTAGAAGCAAAAGATGTAGTATTGTTTGCAGATACAACAGGAGGTGTCGAAGCAGGTGTTTGAATTACAGAAGAACTATTTGGTGTTGTTATGTAAAGAGGTGATAAAGCAGTATTGGAATTAAAGTGAGGAGAAGGTTGTAAATATGGCGGAGGCTGTAATATTGATTGGTTACTTGGAATTGAACTGTTACTTACTAAAGGAGGAGTAGTAGTATTTACAGAATTATTTTTTATTGATTTTACAGTTGCAGGTACTGCTGCTTTTGAAATGTTGGCAGAAACAGTTGGTTTTACCGTTGCAGGTACTGCTGCTTTTGGAGTAGGTATAGTAGTAGATATCGCTCCAGTTACATTTACACTATAATAAGCTAAAAGATTCTTTGGTTCACAAGACAGTTTAGCAGTTATTTTATTAGAGCCTACCTTTAATGGAGAATAAGATGGTGTGAATCCATAAATCCAAGAAGAATAATCGGTTTTGCCTTTTGGTCCAGTGCCATTAGTAATTTGATAAGGTTTTACACCATTAGCAATTATTGATACACTACATCCAGTTAGACCAGAATTAAAAACAGATGTACCACGAATTAAAAGTTTTTCACCATTTTTGTTAAAGTAATTTTTACCATTGATAAGAATATGATCTCCAAAAACTGGTGATGCTATTCTTACGCCTATAGATTTTTTTGGAGAAATTATATTATTAGATTTAATTGCACTTGAACTGCTACTTACAGGTCCCGGTTGCGGAGCATTAGCATATGTACATACGCCTGCAAAAAACAATATCGAAGCTAAAAAAATTAAAATAAAAGTTTTAGAAGCCAAACTAAAAAATATATATTTTAAATATATTAAAAGATTATTCCTTTATGCATAATATAAAACAGATTAACGAAATGCTTATTATAATCATCAATAATATTCTAATATAATAATCTTTTTTTTCGCAAAAAATATTTATTTTTTTAAATATAAGAAAAGTTATTGGATTTTAATTTTTTTAGAAAGGATGGTAATGCTAATGATCAAAAACAATTAAATAAAAAAATAGTTGTAATAACCCGTAATGTAATTGATGGGATAATTTCTTATTCTAAAATACATCATCCATATGAAGCAATTTTAATATTAGAAGGAAAGAGAAAAAAAAATGAATTATATATAAATAATTTGGTAATTCCACCTTTTTCTATCCATGGCCCATTTTATTCAGGCTTTCTAATTAATGAATTACCATTCGATTTAAAATATGTAGGAACTGCTCACTCACATCCAAGTGGTTCAAGTCGACCTTCAGTAGAAGACCTGAATAATTTCTATGGTTCGCTTTCCATAATAATATGTTATCCTTATGATGAAATAGATCTTCACGCATACGATGGCAATGGAAAAGAAATTGAATTTTTAAAGAAATGAATTGTCTTGAAAAGAAAAAGATAGATTCAAGAATTAAAGACCTATATCTTATCTTGACGTATCAACTTTAACAAATTTTTCAAAGAATCTTCCCAATAATATGAATGCCACACTAGTTATCGAAATCATAAGGCCAGGTGATATAATCCACCACCAATATCCTAACGTTTCTGCAGAATATGTGTGTGCATCTTGCAACATTTGTCCCCAAGTAGGAAAAGCAGGATCACCTAGTCCCAAAAAACTTAGAGCAGATTCACCAAGAATGGCAACAGGAACAGCAAGCGAAAAATTAGCAAGTGTAAAAGGCAGTAGCTGTGGTACTATGTGTCTTAATACTATTTTTAAATCAGATTCTCCCATCAATTTAGATGCTTGAACATATTGGTAATTTTTTATTTGAATACTAAAGGTCCTGTTCAATAATGCAAGACCGGGCCAACCAAACAAAACAAAAAGACCAATCAAAAACAACAAACTTCTTCCAAAATGAAGAGAGATAATTATTAATAAAATAAAAGATGGAAGGGTAAGAAAAATATCTATGATAAGTAGCATAAAAGTTTCTGTTTTTCTACCTCTATAGCCTGCAATCAACCCATAAAAAAGACCAAAAAAGGTAGATGTTAATGCTACAGCAATTCCAATTAAGAGATCAACAGGGGTTCCTATTAATATACCATAAAAAACATCACGCCTAAATTCATCTGTACCTAATAACCCAAAAACTTTACCTTGAATAATCACTTTAAAATCTTTTAAAATAGTCTCATTATCAAATGAATAAATAGAAAATATGATTTTGTATGTTCCTTTTAAAGGTATATTAGAAGTAGTTTTAGAGAATATCATGCTTACAGACGAAATATCAGAGGTTGAATAATTAAACAAGTTAGCATAATCATTTAAAGAATTTTTTACTTCCTGAGAAGAAGAATAAATACGTCCTGAAATTGAATTGTCATTGTTAATTATATTAGTCCCATAATTATTTTTTGAGCCATAAGCCTCTTTAGATTTATTCGTGTTAGTCAGGGATTCAAGTGCATTTGAATATATTTTAAATTCATGGTTATCAGGTCTTTTTACATATAGGTATATAACTGGAGGTATCGTTCCTAATTTTACATTATATGGAATATCTAGTGCAGCAGGAAAATCATCGGAATTAAAATTGTAGGTAAATGTATAGTTTTTCTGTTTAAAATACGGTTTTGATATTAGATCGAGTATCGCATCTTTTTGAGAAAATACCTTATATTCAGGCAATTGGTAATCAAATGGTTTTAAAAATAAATTAACCCAACTAGGTGCAGCGTCCCGCGGATTATTAGACCAATATATTGGATTATTCCATTGTGTTCTATATTGCACAGGAATAAAGAAAATAGAATAAATCGACATTATCAATAAGATTACTATAATAACTGACCCAATTACACCTCCAGTATTTTTTTTTATAAAGTTAGCATAAAACATTTTAACTACTCATCCACATCGCTTAAGATGTTTCACTTGTTTTAACACGAGGATCAAAATAAGTGAAACAGACATCCAAAATTAATCGAGTTAAAAGATAAACAAGAGCAAAAAAGTAAACTAATCCAATAATTAATGGAGAGTCGCTTTGAATAATGGCATTATAAAGCAAATTTCCCATTCCCGGCCAATCAAATATTTGTTCAACCAAAACTGAACCACCCAAAGTGGCAGCCAATCCTAAACCAAACATAGTTGTCAGTTGAGGACCGGCATTTTTTAATGCATGTATATACAAGATATTATTTTCAGGGACCCCCATAATTCTCAAACTTTTTATATAATCTTCGTTTAGGATCCTCAAGATTATATATTTGACATAATAAACAGATGGAGCAAATCCAATTATTATCAAGGTTATGAAAGGTAACGTCATATGATACAATAAATCATTGATGTATCCAGGATCACTTGGAGATAACACAGGAGTTGCTCGGGATGGAAAGATTTGTAAAAAGAATGAAAATACAACTATCATGATCATTGCAAACCACCATGTAGGAACCCCTTGACTTATAGAAGCAAAACCGGATACAACTTTGTCGGTCATTTTATTCTCTTTTGATGCAAGGTATGCTCCAAAAAATAATCCTATTATTATAATAACTATTGATGAAGTTGTAAATAATAATATAGTATTAGGCATTTTTTCCAAAATTAGATCGTTTACGCTGCTTGAACCACTATAAGTAGTTGCAAATCTAGATTTACCTAAGTCTAGAAATAAAATTTTAACGATATCATTGAAAAGCTTTTTTGGTGAATACCAAGGTTGATCTAATCCTAAACTTTGGCTTTGTAATTTTATCTGTTCTTCTACAAATTTTTGCCTTTGATCAAATGTTTTTGAATTGTTGGAATTTTTGATTACCAGCCGCAGAACTAGAAATTTGAGCGGTCACTTGAGCTCTAATAGAGTCTTTTGTTATCTGATCAAAGGTAGAGCTCAATAAAAATATAGTTACAAATAAAGTAATTAATAAAACAATAAACAAAATTAAAAGTTTTTTGAACAAAAAGAAAAAAAATATTTTCAATCTTTATCTACCATAAGAAATAAAAGATTATTAATATATTACTTGGCAGGGACAGCAATCAAAGTATATTGATATATTACAGGCCTCAAAGAATTCTTTGAAGTCACAAATAACTCTAATTTGGCAGGTCCTATAGAGAGAGATTTCGTTTCAGTCGCATTTATTCTAAAAATTTGAGTCAAAGATCCATTTTTAATTATTTGTGAACTAATTCTATTAAGGTTATTATGAGAGCCCATAGAAAAATCTGATGCATTAAAAAATTTATGCAATACAACATTGTTCGCTCTATCAAATAAAATATAGTTTATATTTTCTTTAAAATGCACCGTTTTGTTACTTTTGTCAATATCTGTAGTAATATTAAATTCAAATGGCTCACCAATTTTAATAATTTTTGGTACGCTTATTTTATCCAATGTTAATTTTGGAATATTTTCATATCTTGAAAAATAACCTTCTTTAAATGGGTATGTAGGATCATTAAATTTTTTTAATATAATGGTGCCTGAAGCAGGATTAAAAGAATCTAAATAATATGGCCCATTGCCAATTATAGCATTATTATGTACATTTATCCATTTTATTGAAGCATCATATCTTTTCAATACGTAATTTAATGAAACCAACCCCTTTAATGCCATGGGAATATATTTTTCTTGTTTCATCTTTTCCAACTCTTGTTTAATTAATTCAGCATGCGATGGCAATATCATAGATAATTGTTCTATCTGTTTTATGTTAGAATCAGTTTTTGAATAAGCAAGTTTACCATCTGCAACCAGGCGTTCTGTTGCTGCAGTTATTTCCCATGGTTCAGATGCCCACATCGATCCGGACAATGGAAGTTGTCTTTTATCAAAATGCCATAAATCTATATAGTTATCAAAAGTACCATCATTATTCAATTTTAATCCTTTGTTCAAAGCTAAAGACGGTAGAGTTGTAGAAGAAAATTCTGCGTCAAACAATCGATCATTGTTTTTGGTGTCTGTCGCCCATTGATATTGAAAATAAAATGGATATAATAAATCAAATTTATCCATTGGAATTCCATTATGCCAATTTGAATACAATGGTCGTATTTGTATCTTGGAGAGTGAATATTTAGTTCCATTACTACTATTTACCCATTTGTGAGCATATGGATTCCAAACAATAGCATCTTGAGGAACTAGTACTTTTCCATATGGTCCATTAGAAACAACCTCGGTAGAATTATTTCTAAATGGAATTGGATCTCCAGTATAAGGATTTAAAAGAAATGCCGGATCTGATATCGGATCATTAATTATTTTACAATAAAAATCTTTACAACCATCTACACCATTCCAAGCACCTTGATATATTTGAGTTAAACCAACTGACATTGATTTGTTATTGTTATTGCTATTACCATTATTATCAAAAGTATTATTTTTTTTAGCATTAATAAAAGACATCTCATTTGCTATTCCACTTGAGTAATCATTTACAAGACCGCTAATTTTATTAGAGGCAATATATGGATCTTGGGAACGAGCGAAAAATAACCTTACAGCTTCTTCTAGACCTAATAATTCAGATTTTTTTAACAATACATTTCTTTCATCCTTTGACGTATAGTTATTGAAAATCAATTTTTTTGTAAGATTATCAATTGTTGAATTTGAATATTGAGAAAAAGCAGGGTTTTGAAAACCAGGCATTGAGCCTAACCATGGAGAATACATTTGTCCGACTGTACCCGGATCGTATCTCTGGAAAGAATTTGAAATAAATGATTCTGTATATACATTCCATCCCAGATCCATAGGGTTGGAGCCATATACTACCTGATTGGCTTTTAGCAAATCTCCATAATCTTTAACTACTGTAAAACCAACTCTATCAAGTTCTGATGCAACAACATCTCCAAACGCTTTTTTGACAGGGTCATCATTTCTAATGAGTATTTTGATAAGAACTGGAGCATTATTGTAAATCCATTTGCCATCAGAATCTAATTTAGCCCCTGCTTTTTTCATTGATTCAGATATCAAATTAGACGCCGTTTGAGGATCATATTTAATTTTCAAAGGTTCGACAACATCTACTATATTCGGATATTCTGGAGAATAAGGTCCATAAGATTCGACAAGCGATGTTCCAAATCCTTTTAAAATATCATTTACAATATAATTTCTATCTATTAGAAAATTAAGAGCATATCTAATCTCTCTAATAGAAAACGGATTAAATGTTTGAGTATTATTTAAAGGATTTAAAAGGAGTCCATAAGATGCTCCATCTTTATTATAGACTCGTATATTGGGATTCTTTTTTGCGTCATCAATTAATTGTAATGGGATATGTGAAAGATAAGTATCCAAATGACCATTACCTACTTCTTGATACGCAACATTATCATTTGAATAACGTAAAAACTTTATTTCATCAAGATATCCACCAGTTGAATTTTTTAAAGGAGAAAAAGATAAAACAGAAGCAGAAATGTAAATTGGATTGATAAAAAAGGAAAAAAATAAAATAAAAAAAATAAAAATAGTCGTTAAGATTTTCATAAAAAAAGGTTTAAAACTATACCCTATAAATGATATGAAAATACAATATTTTACTTTGAAACACGATAGAAAAAACAATTAGTATATAAATAATGACATAGTGTCTTTTTTATTATGATAAAGAACATTAAGCGAACCCATGCATATAGTGCACAAAGAACAGCAAGTAAAAAATATGCAAAAGTAGAAAGGAGAAAAAGAAACAAGGCCAGATATTAGAATAATAAAGATATTTTAATTGTATATTTTATTTATCTAAAATAGACGAATTAGGCTTAGATAATCTACATAATATAAGGAAGGCTTAATAATAGGAGTTGGAATAGAATGTTAACTACAGATGGCACTGATATGCAAAAAATGTGGCCTTCCTGATGATTTATGCGCATGTGGAGAATTAGACAAAGAAGAAACTCGTATTATAGTAAGATTAGAAACTCGTAGATTTTCTAAAACCACCACCATGATCGAAGGGCTTGATCCAAAGATTAACGATATTCAATCAATGGTAAAAGAATTAAAAAGCAGATTAGCTTGTGGAGGCACAGCCAAGGACGGATTTATTTTATTACAAGGTGATCATCGAGATCATGTAAAAAACTATCTAGTTTTTAAAGGATTTAATTCTGACTCTATAGAAGTAATGTAAGACTTTAATTTTGATTAAAAATATCTCATGGCAAAAATATTTAGACGAAATAGATAACAAAGTTTCCATATTTCTGTTCTTTGCCATAACTGGTTCCATTCTGATCGGAATCTATATGGTTTTTTTTACTTCCATTGGGAAAGAAATTACATCGCAAAGCGATGTTCAATTAAATTTTCTATTGTTAAACATCATTGGGATATTAAATGCACATTTTAACTTAGGAATAACTTTTATTATCCTATTAGGAATTTATACTTCAATTTATATATTTTGCATATTCAAACCCAAGTTTATATTCAATAGTATTTGGTATAGAAAATCGAAGAAAGATTATGATAAATTAGCAGATCAATCTCAAAAGTCTTCATCTTTACATTCACAATCATCATTTTCTGAGTATGATAACAACAATAATTATTTATATACTGTAATTCAATGGTTTTCAGTTTATTTTGTTATTTCTGTAATCATAGATCAAATCCAGCAAATATTTAACATACAGATTGGAACACCCTTGTTAAATAATTACCTCTTATCGTTTTTGAATTTGACTGCTGCACCATTAAATGAGGAAATTTTATTTAGAGTATTATTTTTAGGGATTCCTTTATCAATAATTATTTTCAAATATAAAAATTCAATCATATCTGCTTTAATCCATCCCGGCGGAAATCTTTTAATAAGATCACGAAAAGACAAATACATTTTATTTATAGCAATATTAGCAAATTCCATATTCTTTGGACTAGCCCATGTTATTTTTGGTGGTAACTATGAAATTGGAAAAATTACACAAGCCAGTATAGGAGGACTATTTTTAGGATGGATTTATTTTAGATATGGTCTAATGCTATCAATTACTTTTCATTGGATATCAAATTATGCTTTATTTTCATACAGTTTACTTGGAGCAAAAATATTTAACATAGTCTGTAACTAATGATGCAGGAAACTATTTCTTGATGATTTTATCTGCAGGCTTTTTTATAATTGGTATAATATGCATAATTAAAAATATAAATACCTATGGAAGACATTTAATGAATTTAAAATAAAAAATTATTTAAGATGAGGGAAAAAATTATAACTTCAAATGGGTTTTGAGACCCTTGTATCTATTTCTTATGGTTACTTCAGTTACACCGGCTGCTTCGGCCACATCTTTCTGAGTTTTATTTTCACCATTCATTACACATGCAACATATAATGCTGCAGCTGCTAATCCCATAGGATCTTTACCGGCGGAAATCTTGCCTTCTTCTGCTTTTTTCAAAATTTCAAGTGCTTTTCTTTTAGTTTTTTCAGTTAATCCAGCTTTACTTGCAATTCTTGCAACACATTTTACTGGATCTACTACAGGCATTTTCAAATCAAGCTCTCGTATTAAAAGTCTATAGCATCTTGCAACATCTTTTTTCTTAATATTACTAGCATTAGCTACGTCTTTTAATGTTCTTGGAGTCTCTGTATCTCGACATGCAGCATACAATGCAGCAGCAACCAATGCAGAAATGGATCTACCTCTAACCAAGCCTTTCTCTAATGCCTTTCTATAAACATAGGCAGCTTTTTCAATTACTGCATCACCTACAGCTAGTTTATCTTTTAATCTATCTAACTCACTAAAAGCTTGTCTAAAGTTTCTATCTACAGGTTCATGAACCTGACTTCTGCTATCCCATGTACGCAATCGCTCAATAGTGCTTTTCATAGATGCTGAAAGAGGTTTTCCAGATGCATCCTTATCTACTGGACCTATAATTGTAGCCAGTCCCATATCATGCATTGCCAAAGATGTAGGAACTCCAGCTCTACTTCTATCCTCGTGCTCCTCCTTTGAAAATGCTCTCCATTCAGGACCTGTTTCTTCAATCCTTTCTGTGACTACAAAACCACAATTTCCACAAAACATTTCACCCGTAGAATTATCAGTAACCATAGGCCCTTTGCCACATCGCGGGCACTTGTCTCCAAACATAGAAATATCTTTTACCATCTTAAATCACCATAAAATTTATAAGGCATTGTCACAAGTATATATATCTTTACTTATATATAAATATACCTACAAATTTTAGAAGAAGAGATAAGATTATTTAAAAAGACGGTGAAAAAATTCAAAAAAATTTTTATCATAAAATAGAATTTTAATTGCTTTATTCAATGATTCGAAAATCAGTTATAACAACAATTAATCTGTAATAATAACAATTTAATTTTAACTATTTTGGTTTTAATTTTATCTGTAAAACGTTAGTAAATGACAAATAAAATACTCTACAACAAATCAGAAGAATTCTTTTAGTAAAAGGTGTACTATATCAAGCAAAAATCGCTTATCGAATAGATTGCAATAAAACTACATAAATTAAGAGAGGAAGTTTACAAATATTACTAAAGATATAACGATTAAGAATCGGAAGAATTAAAAGATTAATCCTGAAGTGGAAGATTATCATTGATTAAAAGGAATACAATTACATCTACCAGAGTCGACAACTTATTTCTTCTAATATTGTGACTGGAAATATATTGTAGTAGTTATGTATTAACATATTTATGAGGTATAATAGTAATTGATAAGGGGTTTATTAGATATGTTGGTCGGTACAGTTGAAGGGCCGTCCAACAACAACCATATAACAATCTAGTAAGCCCCATAACAAAATATTTTAAATTGAGTTAGAGTACCGCATCATTCTATTGCTTTAATTTTTAGATATCCTATTTTATTATGCTCGATATTTAGACATTTGTTGTAAATGCAAAAAACCTATATAGCATATTTTTTCAAAAGTACAAATCGACTCTGTTCACTTAAGAGCAGTGTAAACGATATACTATATCTTATTGTAAAATAGTTGTGTTTGCTTACGTCACAACACCTATAACTTGCCACTCTTTAGTAATACTATGAGGGATACTTTCCTCAGAATGCTAACTGATAATGAAAAGAATATTTTACATTTGATGCTTGAAGATATCGAATCAGGATATAGGGCCAAGATAATCTTGCTTAAAGCCGAAGGATATACAGTACCGCAAATAAGGAAAATAACAAAAATCATCATGATCTTAACATAAGAAAATGGATACATCGCTTTAATGAAAAAGGAATCGATGGCATTATATCAAAAAAGCATAATCACAAACAGCATAAATTTGATAATGATTTGGAGAAACAAATAGTGGATATAACATCTGCAAATCCAAGATCTTTTGATTTGGGATTTTCCACATGGTCATTACGTGTACTTGCTGGTTTTCTTATGAATGACTTAACTGGTAACTAAAATAAGCCATTCTGCAGAAATAAGGAATATTCTTCTCAAATATAATATAAAATGGAGAAAATCTAAATATTTTATCAAATAAAAGAAGAAGCAATGATCCAGAATACACTGAAAAAAAGTACATTGAACAGCTAAGGTACAACACGACAAAGGATTCTGTGTTACTGTATGTAGATGAAAAAGGGCCCGTAGCAGCAAAGACACATGGCGGTACATCATGGTCATCGGTACAGGTAAAGGTCGAAAAGTCTCAAAAGATAAATGGATTGCTAAATGTGTTTGAGGAGCGTATGATCATACAAATGACAAGATGCATATCCAATGTTATAAAAGAAAGACAGGGAAGAAGCAGTTTGTTGACTTTCTAAAAAGAGTCGATAGACGGTACTATGATAAGAATATACAAAATATTTTCGTTGTACTTGATAACCTTTCAGTACACAAATCAAAGAAGGTAAAGAAAGAAATATCCAAATGTTGTCCACGAATAAAATTTGTATTTCTACCAGTAAGATCGCCCAAGCTTAATTTAATCGAAGTAAGGTGGGTGTGGTTACAAAGGCAGACAATTAACAATTCTACATTTAAAGATGAACAAGAAATAGGAAGAGCGGTTAGCAAGTGGAAGAATATCTATAACAAAAATCATGGCAGCAAAGCAAATACAAATATTTTACAAGAGGATGTAGCTTTGTGTTTACACAGCTGTTAACTTAAGGAAAAACATATAGATTTAAAACAACTATATCTTCTATGATCAAGAAACAGAACATCTTCAAATATTATTGGTTATGCCTTGTAACTTGTACTCTCTCGGATTATCTTTTAGAAATACAGATAAAACTTTATCATTTTTACTTTTAATAAAGAAAAGTCGTGTATCTGTCTGGAACTGGCTTGTAAAGTACAGGCCTTGAAAATATATCAAGAATAAGAAAATTGAAGATTATATCATAAATGGAACTGTTATAAAATTAGGTTCTTCTAAATTAATATGGCTTTGGTTCGTTATTGAACCAATAAATAAGGAAATCCTTGCAACTGATATATAAAAAAAGCGAAATATATCTATTGCCAAACGATTTCTTTTTCATGTAGTAACCAAGTATAGAGTACATTCTATTAGTCAGACGGTTGTGGTACTTGGTATCCTTCGCAAGCCTGAAAATTCTTGAACCTACACCATCATATTCACTCTGCTTTTGAAAAAAGCCAGATAGAAGAACGCTGCCATATATAAAAGATAGAATAGAAAACTTTCACTATTTTCCTTGTAGAAAAAAGAACAAGTGTAAATTAAATCATGTAAAACAATGGTTTTATTTATTCATTGATCAACACAATAAAGAAATAATGAAGTTAACAGTTATGTAAACACATAGATGCTTTCTCTCTGTAAACTAATACTGCTTGTTTTGCCTGAATGTTTTTTGTTATAATCGTATGTCCAGTAAGATACGGCTTTACCAATATCTTGTTCATTTCTAAATGTGGAACTGTTTATGGCTTGTCTATGCATCCACATCCATCTAACTTCTATCAAATTTATTTCAGGTGATCGGGTTGGAAGAAATACTAGATGTATTCTTGGATAATGCCTGGCTAGAGTTTCTTTTACCTTGTTGGATTTGTGTATCGATACATTATCCAGTATCAAAAATATCTGTTTTACATTGGAATCATATTTTTGGTCCACTCTTTTTATAAAATCAAGGAACTGTTTTCCTGTCTTTTGTTTGTAGGAGTGTGTCCGCATCTGGTTGTTGGTATGATCATAGATACCAAACTGTAAAGCCAAGGGACATATGTCACCCCTCCACCACTACAACTGGTACTGGTAGTATATGTTCCAATTTAAGTGCTTTTACAAATCGTGTATACCAACCATCATCTCTTTGTCCAGAGTATCTTTCTTCAGGATAGCATTTTGTAGTGGATATCTTCTTTCCATTGTTGTACCAGTCAATGTAAGATAAAATACATCTATCAATACTTTCATGGTCAGTACTATTTCTTCCCAGTCTATGTAGTAGAAATCTTTTCAGCCCTCTTTGGGCATTGGAAAGTTTGCCCATTGTTTGCGGGTGATGTATTGATGTCCAAATGTGTTTCCCTGTTAAATACTGGTCACAATATTTTTTCATAATAGAATTCCTTCTGTTAAACTGGCTACCATTATCAGTTAAAAGAGAATCATACTTTTGGTCATGTAATTGCTTCATACCACCTACTACATTGTCATCTGTTTCATTCTCCAATCTTACAGCCCAGAACTTTCTGGAATGATCATCTTCCATAGTTAATATTGGTATCATTGAATCTTGTGAGGTCAGCCTGTACTAACTCATCAGGCTTATCTCGTTCAAACGATTTGTATTCTTTAATTATCTTTTTCTCTGCATAGACCAGCGAATGTCTGGCTAAGATATTGTAAGCTGTGGTTTTGCTGATATGCTGATTATTTTTGTGTTCTATATCCAAACTCTCATTAACTATACTTGCTAGCTGTTCAGAGCCAAAACCTGTAGCTATTCTTACTTGGATTATCCTTCTCTCAATTTCTATTGAAGTTTTGTTTAAGATATTGCATGGCTTTTTGGATTTAAATCTCAGACCTTTTATGCCTTCTTCTCTATATCTTTTTACTATTCTCTGCAGTTGACGTCTACTTCTATTGATCATATCAGCTGCTTGCTGTCTAGTTATTCGAATAGTGTCACTAACCAGTGTTCTAGCTATTGCATGATATCGCTTTCTAACAGACTCTTGTTCATTCTTTAATATGGCTATATGCCATTGTTCTAGGTACACCTCTTCTTGTACAATAATCATTTGTTCTCACTTTGTTTATTGTGCAGGAGGGGTGACACATGTTACTTAGCTTACCAATCATAGATACCAAACACATTTAGAATGCCTTTTATCTTTTGAGCCTTGGATACCTTTGACTGGATGGACGACCATGAGGTACCGCCATATGTTTTTGCTGCTACCGGCCCCTTCCTTCATCTTCATAGAATAGAACCGAGTCAATAGGTAACTTGTATCTTAATTCTTTGATTCTCTTTTTTTCAAATGATATTCTGGATCTATGCTATCCCCCAAGGTTATCTTTGATTGCCTGTACCTTATCCCATGCTTTGGGAGTATATTTCTAATCTCAGTGTGACTTATGGAGTCTACAAGGTTCAGTTCCTTATTGGATATGTATCCTGCAAGAACACGTAATGACCATGTGGAGAATGGCAACTGATAGCAATCTCTTGGATTGTTAAATGCTATCTCAACTATCTTTTTCTCAATATTATCCGATATTTTGATTGGTTTGTGTATATGTTTTCTGGATATAATACCTTCAATACCTTTTTCATTGAAACGATGTATCCACTTTCTTATGTTAACATCATGGTGATTTTTGTTATTTTCCTTATTTGCGGTACTGTATATCCTTCGGCTTTAAGCAAGATTATCTTGGCCCGATAATTGGATTCTTCATCATTCTGCTCTATCATATCATACAAAATGTTTCTTTGATCATCGGTAATAGATCTGAGGAAAGTATCCCTCATAAGCATAATATTTTAAAGGTTAGCTAAAGGTGTTATGGTAGTGTATCTAAACAAGCAGTATTAGTTTACAGAGAGAAAGCATCTATATGTTTACATAATGCTTTGTTGCATAACTCTGAAATTCGTTTTTTATGATCGAACTTTTGTCAAAATAATACGAATTTCAAATGGATGGTATATTAAACTTAAACCAAATATGTCATATAGTTACGAAAAAATTGAGTTATGCAACAAAGCATTTACATAACTGTTAACAGAGCCGTAGTATCATTACTCTGTTCTTACGTCAGTCTTTATTGGGAGAATTGAGAAGGCTTTTAATATAGTTCCCTAAAACCAAACAAGACACAAAATTGTCGAAATATATTGAAGAAATTGCTAAAAAGACGGTTTTTGTAGGTCAGTATTAAGAGGTAAAGACTTTTTCCATAAGAAAGTTAATTCACCTACAACTAGGATTTCCTTGAATAAATACTATTATTATCTTTCATGCTTGCTATAATACCTTTTATATCTACTTTTATAACGTATAAAAAAGAAAATAGGTACAGTATAACATTATTCTATGATAAATAACGAATATCATAATCTTAAAATGTAATCTATCGAAAAATTAATCATGAATAGTATTTGGAAAACTGTCTTGCTCAGTTAGCTTTATACTATAACCACTTTTCTATTTATGATGAGTCTTCTTCGCTTTGCTCTTCTTTAGCCTTTTCTTTTATTATGAACACTAGGTTCTTCTTTACTTGGTATAGGTGTAGACGGATGACTCACTTTTCTGGTTGGTTTTGGTTGCTCATCTAATTCAAGTTCTTTAGCTTCTTCAGGGCGCATACCAGGTTTTTCAATATCTTTTTTATTGTTGCTCATAATTATATAGTATTAAAAAAATATTTAAGATTCATAGATGTAGAATGGTTTTCTGTGAAGTTAAAAAATTGTTTATCACGGTAAAATATGTATTTTATTGTCATTGTATTTGCAGACGGTTATAGATCTGTGCTCCACCTTTTTGGACTTCAGGTTTGACTCATCTATGAATTAGACTTTATTGTATAAATATGCTTACACTTGGGACCTCTAAACATGTGATCGGCGCATAAACAAAACCCTTCTATAAAATCAATAAGTACTTTGTAGACTTTACATTCTGAGGAAGATTTAATAGGATATCCATGAAAATTTTACCTTCTTTTAATCTATTTATCATTATTCCAAGCACCTAACTGCTCTTCAAAAATTGATTTATCTTACCATTTTTTCAGCTGATTGAGTTCTTTTCTGTCGAATGTAAGAAGGCAAAACATTACCCCTCGATACCAATAGTGTATCCACGAGTTAATTTCAGAATTTGAGTCATCCCGTTCCAGTTTATGTATTATGGAAATGCGAAGTAACGATAATGATAACTGGTCATCTGCTTTTAAATCATTCATATATTAATTCCTTTTAGTAAATCATTATTATAAAATGATATGTAAGAACCCTGTCATGAATCAGATCCTCGATGCTTATAAACCAATGTGGTCACTAAAACATGCTATTTCTCTTATGGGTTGGGACTTTGAAACTTATATGCCAAGAGAAGGAACGGAAGAACGAGGAGTGGCCGAAGCTCAGATCCTAATGCTGCACAAAGATCTTTTGCTAAAGAAGGATTTTATTGATCTGGTCGAGACAGCAAAGAAACTGGATATCCTTAGTGACTTTGAGAAGGGCATTATACGTGTACTCGACAGGGAAATAACTAAGCATCTGAAGATACCCAAAGAATTGACTGAAGCAGAATCTCTGGTAAGAATAAGAGGAAACATGGTATGGAGAGAAGCGAGGGCAAAATCCAATTTTAAGATGTATGAGCCCCACTTGGAGAAAATGATAGAAATAAAGAAGCAAATCGCTGCAAAGGTGGGGTATGACAAGCATCCATATAATGTGCTTTTGGATACCTTCGAAGAGCAGCTTACTGTGGAGGACTTGGATAAGATATTCGATGTATTGACTCCACGTGTTCAACAGATTTTGAAAAAACTCACAGATTCAAACAGCCCATTCTGCAAAGAGCATAAATTTAAAAAATTAAATTATGAAATCAAAAAAGTGGATGATCTCAACCATGATATTCTGAATCTTCTGCAATATGATATGAAACGTTTCAGAATGGATATATCTACTCATCCTTTCACCGAGACTATGGGCCTCAACGATATTAGAATAACTACTCGGTATGAAGGAACTGATTTCAAAAAATCCATATTCAGTACCATTCATGAAGCCGGTCATGCATTGTATGATCTCCAATGCGACCAGTCATTGGCTTTTACACCCGTTCAAGGCGGATCATCACTTGCACTTCATGAGTCTCAGTCAAGATTTTGGGAGAACATTGTGTGTAGAAGTTTACCTTTTGTTAGCTTGATATCGCCATTGATTAGAAAACAAATAGATTTTTCAAACCAAACTACAGATGAGGAATTGTACCTTTATTTCAATAATGTCAAGGCTGATTACATTCGAGTTGACGCCGATGAAGTTACTTACAATTTACACATAGCAATAAGATATGAAATAGAGAAAAAAATATTTGGAGATGAGCTCAGAGTATCTGAGATTCCTGAATTTTGGAACGATAGAATGGAACAGCTGTTTGGATTGAGACCAACTAAGGATTCAGATGGAGTGCTGCAAGATACACATTGGAGCAGCGGACTCTTTGGCTATTTCCCAACTTACACTCTGGGAAACTTAATTTCAGCGATCATTGCTTCAAAGATGAACAAAGATCTAGAGGACTACGATAAAGACATCATAAGGGGTAATTTTAATCCTATAAGAAAATGGTTAAGATCAAATATACATCAATATGGTTCTGCTTATTCGCCCAAAGTGCTTCTTGACAAAAGCCTGAATGAAGGTTATAACCCAGATTACTTTGTTACATACCTTGAGACCAAATATTTGGCTTCTTAACTATTTTGATTAGAGGTTCTGACACCAAATAGTATAAAACTTTCAAGCAAATCAAACTTTAAAGATCTCCATAATTCACAAAGAAATACCTACAAGAGGCAAACCAATAACAAATATACTAATTTGAGATTATCTTTACAATTGAAGCTCTATCCCATTTGTATTTTGTGTTCATTATATTTGCAATATGAGTAGATAATATGGCGTCTTTCTGTTGATCAATTAATCTTGCACTGCCGAAATGTTCTCTCATTGACAGTAAATAAAAATAACACTCTAGGATTATAAATGATATTTTGAATCCAATATGCATGCTTCAGTGGTTCTGAAATAACATAATAATTATAATTATAACCAACATACCAAATCTCTATCTTGTGCTGTTTTCTACTTTTCCAACCTTTCGTAGTCAGTATAGAAAAACTGGCTATGGTTCAACAACAACAATAATAATAACTATGACTTTCTCTCTTATATCCAGGTTGTGAAATTTAATCTAGACTATAGAATATGAACACCTGCTTAAATGTTGTGTGAAATTATCGTCTTGTGATTGAAATAAAGTCGCCGAAGGTCTGATAGTAAAACCCATCGTCGGCGCCTCACCCAATCTAAATGAACAGGGCTTATGCCGGTAGCAGGCAGGAATAGGAATCAACCATATACATATAATATTGAGTATTATGTAAATTGAAGATTCTAAAATGCAAAATCAAAAGAAGCGGTTCACAGCCTTCAACTAAAAGCTCGGCAGATTATTTTACCGGTAAGTACACATTGACCCTCTGTTTTAAGCAAATGATCCAGCAGCACAAGCTGTAGTTGCTAGTGTCACGTTTGAGCCTGGCGTTTGTACTGAATGGCATACTCATCCATTGGGTTAAACATTGATTGTAACTGCTGGTCGTGGTCTTGTACAGAGATGGGGTTATGTCTATATTGAGAAAATTCACCCAGGCGATATAGTTTGGTTTCCACCTGGCGAAAAACACTGGCATGATGCTACTTCAACTACTGCTATGATCCATATTGCAATTCAGGAGCAGCTTGATGGCAAGACTACTGTTGATTGGATGGAAAAGGTCAGCGACAAGCAATGCTATGGTAATGGTTACCAAAATGATAAGGGAAAACCGTGAATTAGTGATGGCTAGATTACTAGGATCATTTCATCCATAAATAACCAAATCCAATCATCAATAAGAGATCTTCACTATTTCCTTGAAATGTTTAAAATTTTTCTCTTGTATAATAAATTATTCATATATATTTGTCATAAATGTTCTAAAATGGATGAGATATGAATTTTAAAATATAGTCGAAATTATTTCACTTTTATTCTTATCTGAACGCCAATAAAAAACAAATAAAACTTAAAAAAGAAATCGAATATCCTAATAGATCTTATACGATGTATTTATAAATAATACTTTTAGTATGTAGAGTACCATGAAAAACCTAATAATTCCAGTTGTAGGATTGATATCCGCAATATTCCTTCTGAGTTACATGACTGTAAGTAATGCGTATTCACTACCTCCTCATGTGTCTAAACAACCAAACGTAAAACCGAGTGATTTTAAAACACTAGGATCAAACGTAAAGATTAACAAACAAACAGCTAAATGCTATGTGATTAAAACTGGTAAACCCACCAGAGTTCCATGTCCTGATATAATAATAATAGGAAAGGCTACTACTGGTAAAGGAGTATCAGACTAAATAGATCATCAAATAAAAACAATATCTAATTTTTTTAATACTAGTGTTATTTTTAAATCTAATTTTTGAAACTAAGCCATAGTAACTTCCTTAGGAAAGGAGTAGTGGATTTATTGTCGTTTATGTAATAATTGTTGGATAATAGAACGTTGTCAAATATAAAAACATAAAACTTATTTAGCAAATGGATGTCACCTTAATTATTCGAAATCAGACCGAATCCAAAATATAGTCAAATTTGTGACTAGCCCATTCGGCGGTTTCAATAATAGTTTTTTTAGTGAATTTCCTTATGTGTAATATAATGCTTTTGAGATTGGAACATATAGCACATGTAAGACCATTCAGAAATGTTCTAATATTAATAGCGAATATCATTAATTAACTTATTGTAATAACTAAATGTAGATATGGATATCACGATAGCATATAACATATATAATAATATAACGAATAATATATTTTAAAAATATAGAACATTTAGAACATGAAATTTACTTGCTATCTATTTTTTAAATCGAAATGTTAATGTGTATCTTTCGGATTTAAATATAAAATTAGGTATATGAATACATTTAATTGTTATTATTATAGATAAATGCTGTTTTAATAATTTTCGAAATACAACAAAGCACTTTAATTCGATAATTTTTTTATTTATGTTTGTTTGTTTGTTCTACTATCTCCTCTTCACAGAGCCATTAACAATTAATCAGGTTCTAATTACTTGGAATTATAATTTATACCTAAAATACACAAGAGATACAAATTCTTCTACAGAGTTTCTTATATAACATTCTCTGAAACTATATCTGTATAATATTGACATCAGTATATAAAGACAGACGTCACAGACAGACGTCACAGACAGATCTTTATTCTCAATCCCAATAGTACACTTAAAAAACTATCCTGTAAAGTAAAGTAATTACTTATTTGTTGTATTATCGGCAAATGGATTTAACCATTTTTAAACATGTTTTAGTTTACATTTTCTATTTGTAAGGAAAGTAATCATCAAATCTTTCAACATTCTATCTTTGATGTATGTATAATCCTTTTTATAATACATTTTCAAAAGGATATCTGAAAATGAAAATACATGTTGTTGCGGTTGTAAAACGTCAACACTAAGAAAATACTTTTAATGATGAAGGAACCGACGATGAGTATGTACATGTAACAAGGCATTACAGGAATTGATTAATAGTATTAAAATCTGATAAAAAAATAACAGTAGGTGAACTATTTGTTGATGATAATGACCTTACGATAGCAATAATATTTTTAAATTGAACAGACAACAATGGAATTCTGATGTATTAAAGTAAGAAAAGGAATGCTCGATTCAAATGGAAAAAAGGAAAAAACACCTCTTTGAACCTGTCAGTTTTAGCTCAGAAAAAAGATTTGCAAAAATGAAAAGAAGATAGCATAATCTATAGATATAGGTGGATTGTATAAACTGTATTTTCATCTATAAAAAGAACGTTTGTTGGCGAGTATGTGCATTCTATAAACTAAAAAATATGATAAATGGATGACGTTGAAAGCGTCATTGTACAACAAGATGATGTCTGTTTAAGCAAAATAGATATTGAAATAATTTTATAGCAATCATGCAACAAAGCAGCTATAAATTAATAAGATGGTGTTTGAAAATTACATCGAGTCTTGACATCTTCGCTATATATGTTTAGCATATGATATTTGTACATACCGTTGTAAAACTACTTGCATACTGTTTATCTTCAGTTTCTTTTACTAGATTATCAATATTATCAAACACAAAGCCTTATTATCAAAAATATGCTAGTAAAGAAAATTATTCTGGTTCGGTATGAACAATCACTCTTGATGCTCCAGTTCTGTCAATAATTTTATTTTGCACTTTTGTGGCTATATCATGCGCTTCATCTATAGACATTTTATCTCTAATAACTTTATCTTTTTTATCTTCGCTTAAAGAGCACGATGATATCTTTATTGTTAATGTTATATGCAAATCCGAACCTAAATTAATCAATGTAATATCCTTGCAATTTATTACTTTGTTAACAGATAAAGCTGCATTTCTTATTTTATTTAATAGATGAGAATCTACTTGTCCTTCTTCATAGCCCAAAGATGAATCTACATCGCTCTCTGTTTCAATATGGGTTGTTATCTGATTTATAGAATGAAGTTCGTTTTTTATTTTTTGTTCAAATGCATCTATAATTCTATGAGCATCATCAAAGCTTAGAGTATTATTGATTTGAACATCAAGATATAGATGCAAATGTTCCGCAGATGTTTGGCTTTTTTCTTTATCTCTTTCTTTTTCTATATGTTCAGATGAAAAGGTTGAATACGGAGACGAAAATATATCATTATTGGTATCTGCAATACTTTTCGATAAATATATAGAATGAATATTTTTAATTTCAGGGAAATCTGATGCAAAAAGCCTTACTTTGTCTTTTATTGTTTCAGCCGTTTTATCTTCTATCGCATCTACATGAACAACTACATCAGAACCTGGCAATATTTCGTTTTTTATTTTGTTTTCAACCACTGTTGCTATTCTATGAGCTTTATCATGGGAAAAGGTTCTTGGAACTACAATATGCATATCGACAAAAGTTTCAGAACCTATTTTTCTAACACGTATTCTATGAACATCTTTTATTGCTTCAAACCCATTTAGTGACTCAAGGATTTGAGACTGAATTCCTTTTGGAGCCTTATCTAAAAGAACATCAAGCGTTCTTCTTCCAAGACCTAAGGACGTATAAACTATTAAAACAGAAACTGTAATTGCTGCGTAGGCATCAGCATTAGGAAATCTAAATATATAGACAACTGCTAAACCTGCAAGCACCATAGAAGAAGTTAGCATATCTACTCTAAAATGAAGTGCATCAGCCTCCAATGCTTGGCTTCCATATTTACGAGATACTTTAAAAAGAGCACGTGATCTTCCAAAATCAACCAAAATAGAAATTACTATAACTGTAAAAGAGAACACTGTTATTTCTGGTATAATATGTTTGAAAAATATTCTTTCTATGCCTTCATTTAAAATCCATCCTGCGGTCACAAATAGCAGCATAACTTCAGCTAGAGTTACCAAACTTTCAAATTTACCATGTCCATAATTATGCTCCATATCAGGAGGCTTCATAGCCATTTTAATGGCATAAAATGTCATCAATGCAGCAACTACATCTATTCCTGAATGCATTGCTTCAGATAAAAGGCCAAGACTGTTGGTAACAATTCCAATTGCAAATTTGATTATAGTAAGAATAGAAGAGGCAGCGATAGATATTATAGCTATTTTTATTTTTTCTTTGTTTGCTATCCTTATATCTTCAGAAATTGGAGATTTTATAGTATTTTTGTTGTAGTTATTATTTTTCCGCTCTTCTTTTCTTTTATCATTACTGTTATCCTTTTTCTGCCACAACAATATGCTTCACTATCTTATTGTTATAATATAATAAGGTTATTTATGGATGTAAAGTTAAGGAAAAAGATCAGATTTCCTTATTGTTTATTATATAGGGTAAAATAAATAAGAAAAGAACAGAATCAATATATTAGATCTCGTATAATAAGACGCCTGTCAAAATTTTATAGATTCTCAACGATATTTTGTAATATTTGTATTTTAATTTTCTAATTATGATTAATATTTGCCTACTTTTTAAAAATTTTTATTATGTTGCTAATTGTAGAGACCTAATAAATAATGAGAACAATATGTTTCGATATGACTATATTAATCATATAGAACTATATCCAGATTTATCCATGTCTAAAAACTGGAGCTCATTTCAATCAATACTTTTCATGAAACACTGAATGAAATCTATTTCATTAGTGATCATTCAACAATAAAATAATTTATGTTAAATATATATACATATTGTTTGTAGTTAACTTGTAAATTTTATCCTAGATGGTATTGAGAATATGGTTGCAGATATGTTTTATGTTAAATATTTTATTCATAAAGATAATAAAATACTGGATTACTTTTCCTTACTTATAGTTTTTATAATATATTAATGCTTTGTTGCATAACCAAACCTATTTAGCTAGGATCCAACCAATTAATCATTTGTGATCCACTGGCCTTCTTATAACCAGTCTCTTGTAAGACGAGGAGAGATACTTTTTTCCTATGATTTTCTGGATAACTGGGATGTTGATCTTGCAAGGATGAATGAAAATAAGAATGGCAAAAAGTACAAATTTCCAGATTCTTTTGTTCTCATAGTTGGTCACATCAAAGTATACTTTCACCTTCCATATAGACAAACAGAAGGAATCATAAAGGCAACTGTAGGAAAGAATCTTCCAGATCATCCATGTTATTCACAGATATGTAGAAGAATAAACAAACTGGACATTGACATCAATAACAGTATTGATGATGATGATGTCGTTATCATCATAGCAGCGGGGACAGTACCGGAATCAAGATTACAAACAGAGGTCTCGGTGGATGCAAGATAAGTGGGATGTAAAAAACAAGAAAGGCTATCTAAAGATACATGTTGTTGCAGTAAATATCAAGACCAAAGAAATTCTTGCACTGAAAGTCACAGATGAAAAGGTACATGATGGAAAGGTTATGAAGAATTTGGTGGAAGGCGTGTTGTGAATAATAACCATAATATCAAGAATCAAATCTTTCATTGGTGATGCAGGAGCCTACGATAGCAATGAGAATTTCAAATATTTGAAGGAGAAGAAAAGGATTCGGCCTGTCATTAAAGTAAAAAGAAACTCCATCATTTCATCCAAGAATAGCAATGTAAGGAATAGAGAAGTTGAACTTCAAATAAAGGATTATCATAAATGGAAAAAGAAAAGAAAGTATGGACAACGATGGATGGTTGAAACAGCATTTTCATCTATAAAGCGGATGTTTGGTGAATATACATCTGCTATCAGGTTTAAAAACATGGTAAAAGAGATGACGATGAAGGTATCGTTGTACAATCTGTTTAGAAGAGTTGCATAAAATGGATAAAGATGATTTGAGGAAAACTAGTTATGCAACAGAGCATATATTAATATATAATTTTTAATGATTGATTTAACAATATGCAATATGGAGTTTGTATTATAGATGCCTACAATAAATCATTTTGAGATTCCAGCTGATGATGTTGATCGAGCGCAGAAATTCTATGGAACAGTATTTGATTGGAATATGCAAAAATGGAGCAATCCTGAAAATCCACAAAAAGATTACTGGATATTTGAAACTAAAGATGAAAGTGGGAATAGAAGTATGAGTGGTGGGATGATGAAAAGACAGGCACCAGAACATACTATAACAAACTATGTTACCGTTCCCGCTATTGATGAATATATTTCTAAAATAGAACAAGCAGGCGGAAAAATCATGATTAAAAAAACAGAAATTCCGGATATGGGATTCTTTGCTATATTTATAGATACAGAAAATAATCAATTTGGATTATTTGAGGTAAAAAAATAAGATCTCAACTCTTTGCCAGTATATTTATAATTAGAACAATTAATTTTTTTAAAAAAAAGAAATTAATTTTAAAACATATTCTTTTATTCGAATGATTGATTATAAAGACCTAAAGCATAATTTCAATCCACATCCAAAATAAATTTAATAGTTTGCTTTATACGATATTATATTTTTATATAGTATCTTAATTGCTTATGTATTAAATTAGATGTGAAAAGGTGTTCTAATAATAATTTTATAAATTATTAATATTACTCTCATTCAGTAGCAATTTGCTAACTTATAATATAAAATGAATAATAAATTGAAATATTTTATATCCGTCAATTTGATTATTCTTTGATCGCAATTGCTCTTATTGTAGATCCTGAGGCAGACTTTATTTTTAAAGGTGTTGCCACAAACTCAAATCTAGAGCAATGTTCAAATTCATCTAAATTACACAAATTTTCAATTATCAGAATGTCATTAGACAATAATATTTTATGAACAGTAAATTCTGAATTCATACTTACATCAATGCTGGGTCCATCTATACAAACGATATTCACTCCTTTAATTACTAACAATTTCGCAACTTCTTCTGATAGACCTGGATTAGAAAGATATTGTTCTTTTTTGTTCATTTTTTCCCATCCAGTAGAAAAAATTACTACATCATTTTTTTCTATCAATTGTTGTTCATTATTAATCTCATACAATTTAATTGTCTCATTAGCCCTTTTGGAAACCTTGAACAAAATGGCCTTGCTTACAAATCTATCAATCTGCATTTGGTCTATGGACCTTCCATTTTTTACAAAATGAGAGGGAGCATCCATATGAGTTCCAGTATGGGTATTTAATACCATTACTTCTGAATTATACCCTTGAATTTCAAATTTTGACCATTGTATAAAGTGAGGTTGAGGATCACCTGAAAATACTTTTGTTTGAGAACTAATCTCCTGGGTAAGATCTATTATTACCATATATTAATAATGAATTTTTTAACTGCGATTTAAGTAACACTATTTAATATATTTGAAATGATTGAATCTAATCAATTGTGATCATTTGAATTGTATGTTTTTTTGTTATTATAATAATTGTTTAATTTGTATTGCAAAAGATAGTAATATTGTCACAGATTAAATCATACTTTTCTTATATTATTATTTTCTACATATTTTAAAAATAAATTTATAAAAAAAATCAATAAATACAATAATTTTGAATATGCAATAGAATTATATCGAAAGAGTATTTAAGAGCCTATCTCAAAATTCGTAGGATTATAGCTCTTTTCCCCTTTTGTTAAATTGTGACCTCTATTTAGAAGAAGGAGAGGATAAAAGGAATAATCCTACCATACTCATGATTTCAGACAACCTATAAGGATGGAGATTAAGAGAATATTCCCAAAGGAAAAACCAAGCAAGACGGCGGTGGGGGCAGACCAATAGCGAAATACATAAAAGTACTTGATGGCACATTCTGTATGTACTTAACAGCAGAGGATGTCAGTGGAAAATGCTTCCCAAAGAGTATGATAAGTTCTAATTGTCATAGATGGTTTAGAAATGGGATTGACTAAATAGATCTCTTGCATAATTAGAAACAATCTAGACTTTTCAATTAGGATTATTCGGATTTCTAGTTCTGTTGATTTAATATTCTATAGTTTATCAAGCCTGCAACTATATCTGATACCTTGTTATGTTTTCTCAATTTATTTCTAAACACATCTGCAAGTATCCTGTACTTTTTCAATCTGCTGATAGTGTGTTCCACCACTATTCTCATTTTTGAATGACTTTTGTTATACTCTTTTTCATCTTCTGATAATTCTAGATTTCTTTTCTTTCTATACGGTAAAGCGGACAGTTATACTGGAAAATCCTTTTTTACACCAAGGTATCCAAGATCAAATACATTTAGAACATTTTTTGAGTTACAGGTTGATTCTCTTTATAGATGTTATAATCGTGTTTTCGTCCTTTTTTATATCTTATTATGAATGATGATGCCTTGGTTATTAACCATCAGCTGTGTCTTTACAGTATACCTTTTCTTCTTGCCAGAGTAGAATGCCTTTCTTCTTTTATTATCTATTGGTCTTGGTGTCTGTTGCTCTGTACAATCTATGAAAGCCATAAATCCAGGAAAATATTTCTCAACTTCCTCCGAGGCGTTTGTAACCTCTTTGTTATGTTGTATAATTTCTGTGGAATTGGTATGCATTTTCTAATCAAACTTTCAATCTTTTGAATATCTCTACAAATGTTGCTTTGATCTAGATCAAAGAGAAAGCCTGCTAGTGTGAAGGTTATGAACAGACGATAGTAAACCAAAAGCATAAGGAATCTATTTTTTACATTTAGTTTGAATGGTCTTCATACAGCACCTATGTTCCTTTCTCTGCTGTTTTTTCTTTTAGATAAGCGTTGTATTTCATGTTTGTCATATCTTTTTGTTATTTCTTTTTGGAAAATGTCATCAAACTGTTGTACTGTGAAGCCAGCAGCGAACGACTTGAAAAGTAATGGCTTTTTAGATAAACTCTCGTATGAAAGCAAAGAGAGAACACAGTAATGAGGAACTTTAGGTCATAAAGCTGTTTGGAATTAATTATGCAAGAGATTTAATGAATTTGTCAATAAATTAGAACATCCTTCAAATAAAGATAAAGTTTTAGAAATAGTGATAAATGACTCATCTTTTATTTTGAATTTAGCCAAAAATATTGAAAATCTTTGCAAAAGATTTGAACACTATAGATTATATAATATAGATGTTCCCCCTGAACAATCTTTTTTGTATGAAAAAGATGTTTATCCGCTTGGATTATACAATATATTAGAAACAAGAAGGATCAAAATTATTTTAATCTGCAATTGATAGATGATAACGTCAATTCATTTGATTATATCTGCCTAATTTCAAATTTTTATCTTTTGAGAAAATTTCAGAGAGAAAATCAATTACAAATACTTTAATGATAAAATTAATGCAATAAGAGTTAATGTATTTAACAAATATAGAAATACTAATGAAAACTTTTTGATATCAAAAGGAAATAAAGTTGACACAATATTAGAGTTTTCTTTAGAGATTAAAGAAATAGATCCAGATATAATTTTAACAATAGGCGGTGACCAATTTTTATTTCCGCATTTATTTTTTAGAGCAAAGATTTACAACATAAAAACTATTCTATTAGCAAATCTATTTAGAGAATCAGATCAAATTTTTTAAAAAAAAAGAACAATTCAATACTGGAAACAAATACATCTCCCTAAACAATTCAAACAATTATCAATTCTCATCGTTCTTTTCATACGGTAAAGTTCATTTTAGGCCTCGACCATTTTATATATATGGGCGTATTCATATAGATCGTAACAACTCTTTTATCTACAGAGAGAATGGATTAGATGGACTAGCAGAAATATCAAGAGTATGCAAAATACCTTTACAGCTTGCATCAAGGTCCACTATAGGAAAATGTCTTAGTAGCTTATTAGACATACAACCATAACAAAAAACATGAAGTCAAAACAAGCAGTATTAGTTTACAGAAAGAAAGGATTCTTTTATTTACATAACTGTTAACCAAGAACTGTCTTTATATAATTTAAATTGTCGTATTTTAAATTAAATACAGTAATATTTTTATAGAATTAAACTTTTGATTTAATTTGACAATTAGTAATTGTTGTACTTCCACACATGGTTGACAAAACAATGTACCAACATGGCTGACACATTTTGTCTTGTTCTACATTATCAATATCGGTTGTTTTAAAGATTTCATGAACTTCTCTGATGGCGTCATTCCGTTTATTCCACCGTGTTCTCTTTCATAGTTATACGATTTGACAAATAATTCGTATTTCTCTATTCCCTCTTTCATATCAATTAACTCTTCTACTTGTAGAAATTCAGTTATGACTATTTTGTTATACGCTTCTACTTTCCCCTGTTCTTGTGGATAACCTTTAGGAATCTGCTTGTCCTTTATTCCATTGAGAAAAAGATAATGTTTGAATTTATTCGATGTAAATTCTCTACCACAACCATCGTGTGCATTACCTTCATAGGTTTACCGTAGAGTTCAATCCATTCGTTGAGAACCGACAGTGATTCTTCACTAGTTCTTCTGCGGCACCATTTGCTAACTACTTTTCTTGAGGGGCAATCATCTATAACATGAATAAAATAATTTTTGCTTCGTGAGCCTTTTAGATAAAAAGGTCCTTTGGTATCCATTTGAACCAACTCATTCGGATGTTTCATTTCAAATCTTGTATTTTCTTTTTATTTTAACAGATAGTACATTGAGATTGTGTCTCTTTAGAATATTGTAAATGGTTTTTGTACCCAAGCTGATTCCATACTTTCTCTTTAATCTGAACCTTATTCTCATTGGACCAAATCTGTTGTTTAGTCTCAGCTCGAGAATAATCTTTTCTATATCTTTGGTTACCTTTACATTTTTAATATTATGCGGTTTTCTTGATTGGTTTTTTAATCCATCTATCCCATATACATTATAGCGTCTCTTCCATTTGTACCATGTTTGTCTTGAAACAGCATATGCAGTACAAGCATCAGATATAGTCTTACCTGAACGTTCTGATTCAATTATCATTTTATACCTATTTTCAATTATATCCATTATTATTACACTCTAAGACTAGAGTGTCAACTATGTTAGGAAGCTAAAATGTCAACTATGTGTGGAATCAGTACAAGTAATTAATATAGGATATTCTTTCTAAACAAATGATATTAATCTTTGAAACAATATGGTGGTAATATCGAAAAATGGATTCGATCAAATTATAAACAACTAATCATTTTGTCTATTGTAATAGTTGTATCCGTAGGATTGAATATGTATATAGGATTTGGTCCTAGTAATCAGGATTCACAAAAATATATTGTAAAGCCTGGGGTAAATCCCTTTGCAATGCATCTTTCTTTCAATCTGGCAATTTTCAATGATTCGAAACCTGTTATCATACCAAGTCAAATTGGAATTGACGAATCGTTATGGAAAAATCATAGTTTGGATAAATATGGATCTGAGGGAAGATTGTTGAATGGGACTATTATACCTGGAATGGCTCCTTTATATACCAATGATAATAGTGGTTTAATAAAGATAGGATCTCGGATCATTCGGAACTTCACATTAGGCGATTTCTTCAATGTTTGGGGCGTTCATTTTGACGATAAGGCTTATAATGCAACTGTAAACGGAAAATCTATATTAAATTATAAAAAATATATTCCCCAAAAAGGTGATCATATTTTTTTAAACTTTACCAATAAAAAATGATATATTTAATATAAATGATTATATTATGATGTTAGTGGTATTGATATCTAAAACAATATCATAATAGATGCGTCTGTTATTATAATATAATCTATTATTTGAAATTGATATTTTTAATATACTTTTGTATTTCATTTTTTTAATACTTTTTAATTTATATCCTTCAAAAATATTTTTTGTGAAAACATTATAATTTATATTTATACTATTATTTGATACTATTACGATATCACGATTACCTGTCACTGAATTACAAGGAAAAGAAATATCAATTGATAGAAAACCTCAGACGGAAATTAGTATGGAAGGAAAATTTTAGATATAATTTGAAAATATGTATAAAAAGGATGTTGATATTAAATTAATCTTTTTTGATATATCACATTTAAAATTATATATAAAATATTTAGATCTACCTAAATGATGAATGAAGGAATATAACATATTGTAAAACCTGCAATAAAATAATCAATTAAATATGTCATAATTTTTAGCAAAAGTATATTCATTCTGTTGTCAGTATATAGAATTTTTGATGAACTATTTGTTTGGGTAGATATTGTAGATGTTATCTGATTTAAACAAAATATGGTACTCAACAAGACCATCTTTATTTGTTAGGGATTCTTTGGTGCATGATTTGAAAACCCATTATAATAGTAGTTTATCCGTGACAATAACAATTGAATTTTCACGGTTTTCGTTTTTAATTAATCGATAAAACGTTAGAAAATAACGAAGAAAAAAATAATCATGCAACAAAGCAGTTAGGAATTATGACCAAGTCTCAAATAAAGAATACTTGTAATATTTATAAAGGCCATTGGCTATCGCCAAATTCTTTCCACATGAATTGACACAATCCCATGGCATCAATTATTTTTATTATAGAATGGATGAAGCGATCTTGAGAGAAAGCATCAAAATATATCATACTAAATAAATCAATTGTTTTTAATTCTTCAATACTGGGAATTGCTTTTGCTGCGATTTCCATATGCATAAGACTAATTTTTAAATCGAACCAAAAATCGTATTTTTCGCGAGATAGTTTATAACTTTGATGATCTTCTGGAGTCATATCTGCAGTGTAATGGATGGTTATCCGATCAACTCTTTTTTCAATTCCAACAAAGACAATATTTTGACCATCTGATATACTGCATAAAAAATGAAAATTAGGATCATCTACAATTTCATATGACCATTTTTCTGCTACTATCCATCTTTTGATTTTTTCTTCTATTACTGATTGGATAGACAATAATGTTCAAAACATATCTCGAATATTTTTACTTACTGAAACATTTTCAAAATTATCTAAATTAAATATATATAACTAAAGTATGATATTGTCTAAAACGTAGAATTGACTAGTTTTTATATCATTAAGTATAAATAATAAAATTAAATCAAGTTGTGATTAGATTGGATCTTTATATATTAAGGAAACTATGCGAATCAATTTGCAATATTTAGATACGCCTAAATAATTATCATAGGAATTATATTACAATTTTATTAAATACTACATAGATCTCGAATAATTATTTGCAAACAGCTTTATAAATAACAGACCTCCACAAGTCTATTCTCTCGCTCTCTCGCTCCCTCTCTTGCTTTCACAAGAGAAGGTAATCAAAAAGCTTTTTCTCTTTAAATCATTTAACTGTATTATAGTATGAGTTTGATGAAGTTTATAAAAATAGATGGCTAACAATATGATAAATATGAAATACATGGTTATTGTCAAAGGACATTAAAGAGGCATATCTACAGATAGATCTTTTAAATTTGAACTAAAGAGATGTTAGTTTTTTGTACCAAGCTAATTCCATAATTTCACTTTAATCAAGGTTATTCTCATTGGACAAAATCTTATGTATAGTCTCGCTTGAGAATAATCTAATCTTTTCCGGTTCTTTGTATTTGGTTACCTTTACATTTTTAATATTATGTATATTTTTGATTGATTTTTTAATCCATCATCTATACCATATGCATTATAGCGTCTATTACATTTGTACTATGTTTGTATTGAAGATCCAAACTCAATACAAATGTCTGAAATGCTCTTACTGAATGTTCGGGTTCAATTATCATTCTATATCTTTTTTCAATTATATCCATTATTATTATTACACTCCAAGACAGATGTCAACTATGCTTGGAAGCTAAAATGCCAACTCTGTGTGTGGAAATAGTACAATTACTGTTGTATTTGATTTGTATTTTGAGGATTAATCTTATTGAAAATGGATAAAATCTTATCCTCCTATTGTATGCATCATATTTAATTTAGGTTTTAAAGAATTTAATCTTATTTTTTTAATTATTCCTTCAGGTTTTTTTCTAATATTTTCAATAATTTTTTGTATGATTATATCATCAGACTTTTCCTGTAAAAGGTTTTTGAGATCAAATCCATTTTTTTCAAATAAACATGTGTAAAATTTTCCATTCGAAGTAAGTCTAATTCTATCACAATGTTGACAAAATGGTTCTGTTATCGAAGGAATAAATCCTACAATTCCTTTTCCATCATCAAAAGAATAAAGTCTAGCAGGATCAGATTTTTCATTTAATAGTGGGATAATTTTCCTTCCACTATATGTATTTATTTGTTCGATCATTTCTCTTTTACTATAAACAAGATCTTGATTCCAAATTTCAGTCCCATCAAGTGGCATAAACTCTATAAATTTAACTATTATGTTTTTATTCCTTGCAAACTCAATAAATTTTAAAATTTCTTGTTCATTCCAGCCTTTTATTATTACAGTATTTAGTTTCACTTCAAATCCTTCTGTTTGAGCCAAATCAATTGATTGTAGTACTTTGGAAAGACCTCCATTAATACCTGTAATCGCTTCAAAACGTTTTTCATTAAATGTATCAAGACTAATTGTTATTTTGTGTAGTCCCGATTGCTTTAGATATTTTAGTTTATCTTTTAATAATAAGCCATTAGTAGTCATACTAATGGATTTTATATTTTCTATATTAGATAATGATTTTATGAGATATTCTATTCTGGGACGAACCGTGGGTTCGCCTCCTGTGATTTTAATTTTTTCGATCCCTAGTTTTGAAAAAATATTGGTAATACGAATAATTTGTTCAAAACTTAGTATATCGGCCTGTTCAAACCATTTTGTATTGTTAAAAGGCATACAATACAAACAACTCATATTACATCTATCGGTAACAGAAATTCTTAACTTTTTTGCAATTCTGCCAAAACTATCTTCCATACTCTTGTTAAATATGGAATTCTCTTCCATACTTTATTTATAGTTGCATTGTATATTTAGATGTGCTTAAATTTTCAGTAAAAGAGATATTTTTTATTATATTGATATAATCAAGTTTTATTAAATTAATTGAATTTTAGAAAATTATCAACAAGTCTATTTTTAATTTTTTAGAATGCAGTAATCCTTTTAAAATAATCTGTCATATACTCTTTATCCGGTAGACCTAAACTTGCAAGTCGTTCATGCATACCCTTTGTATTGATTTCGACTTTAATGCTTTCGTAATCTGAGTCATAATTTAAAGAATATGTACCGTCTGTAACCTCTATTCTAAATTTTTTTGTTCTTTTGTTAAATATTATGGCAATTTTACTACCCCACTCAATAAAATAATCTTTATTTTCCAATTTATTGAGTAATGTTTGTTTGACTTGTAGTTCATTCACTATTATAATTAAACCTACTAAATTATAATATTTTTCATTTGATATTCGGTATTTCATTGATTCAACATTATTGAAAAATTTTTAAAAATATGCAATTTTATACCTCTGAAAATTATTTTAAAATTTTATAAATAATTAATTATTTAAAGTTTTATTTCAATTCTTTGTGTTAAATATCTTCAGTAATCTTATTTTCTATCGTATCGTCCTCAATTGGGTTAGATATAGAGTTTTCCGTAAAAATATTATTGTCATTATAATCTTCTAGATAAAGTTTCATATATTTTTGAGCTTTTTCCCATGATTTAATAACATTTCCTTTAGGTAAATAAATTATAATATCTTTTCCAAATGGGATTTTCTCTAATACCGTGTCGTTTTCTATGAAAAGATCTGGAGTATGTGTGTTTAAATCACTTTTATTGGTACCACTAGATAACTCATTCTCATTATTAGATGAAAATGTGTTTTCAGAATTTAGATTTTGTTCCTCTTTCTTTGAATTATATTTATCTACCATGAATACTACATCTTCCAAGTACCATTTTCTTACATCTTTCTCAAATGACTGTGATTCAGGTGCTGATATACCCGTTATATTTTTGATATCATACCAAACATTATCTGATAGCTGTTTACCGTGTTTGTTATATAGTTTATTCCAAAGAGGCACATTCAAAAATGCTTTGGAAGTTAATTCCGATTTTTGAGTATCACTAAGCGGGTAGGAAATATTTTCGCCCAATTCTGTTATTCTATACTTGGCTCTCCCTTCTAATAATCCAAAAAGTGTAAGACTGTTTAGCCGTCTGTAAAATGCTCCTCCAATTTTACTTTTATAATCTAGCATGACGGCTATATCTGTATAATGTGTAAGATCCTGGGTATTCTTTACTTTATCAAATATTTTTTTAACATCTTGAATAGCTTCGGATAATCGTATATCAGGGATTTCATAATTCCCTATTTTCAAATCATTAATAGTCCATTTATCGTCTGTATATTAAATTTACTAGGTGAAATACAGGCTCTGTTAATTTAAGATCTTATTTCTCTATTGTAAAATAAAAAAACAGCTTTACATGGTTTCATAAAATTTTATTTGTAATTATTTTTTTACGAGGAAATAATCATCGAATAGTTCAGTTTAATCTTTGAAATATTACCATGTTCTTTCGGATTTTATAAGAAAAATGAAAATAATGAAAGTTTTAGAAATCAACCTGATTGTCATGTGGTATTGTATTGAAGGATATAGAATATGTCCTCATCTTTTCTTAGGCTATCAATTTGATCAAATATACATATGTTTCGTTTTTTGTATATGTAGAAAGAAAGAATTTATTTATCAATGGATTCAACAACAATCCAAAGCCATATAATTTAGAATCTATTTTTATAGCAATTTCATAAATCATATACTTTTAATCTTTAATTTCTTATTCCGGAGGTGTTTCCATGGCTGTACTTTTGAATCCAATGCAAGATTAAATTTGACTTATTAGAAATAGATAAAAAATAATTATGCTTTGACAGTATTTTTGAGGATATGCTAAAAAGTAAATGTACAAATGTAACGTAGTATTTTTGAAGGTGTTCTTTTTCTAGCGGGTATACAATATATGATTGTTTTAATTAGAGGTTTTCCTTAAGTTAACAGCAGTGTAAACGATATACTATATCTTATTGTAAAATAGTTGTGTTTGCTTACGTCACAACACCTATAGCTTGCCACTCTTTAGTAATACTATGAGGGATACTTTCCTCAGAATGCTAACTGATAATGAAAAGAATATTTTACATTTGATGCTTGAAGATATCGAATCAGGATATAGGGCCAAGATAATCTTGCTTAAAGCCGAAGGATATACAGTACCGCAAATAAGGAAAATAACAAAAATCATCATGATCTTAACATAAGAAAATGGATACATCGCTTTAATGAAAAAGGAATCGATGGCATTATATCAAAAAAGCATAATCACAAACAGCATAAATTTGATAATGATTTGGAGAAACAAATAGTGGATATAACATCTGCAAATCCAAGATCTTTTGATTTGGGATTTTCCACATGGTCATTACGTGTACTTGCTGGTTTTCTTATGAATGACCTAAAACTGGTAGATAAAATAAGCCATTCTGCAGAAATAAGGAATATTCTTCTCAAATATAATATAAAATGGAGAAAATCTAAATATTTTATCAAATAAAAGAAGAAGCAATGATCCAGAATACACTGAAAAAAAGTACATTGAACAACTAGTATAACACGACAAAGGATTCTGTGTTACTGTATGTAGATGAAAAAGGGCCCGTAGCAGCAAAGACACATGGCGGTACATCATGGTCATCGGTACAGGTAAAGGTCGAAAAGTCTCAAAAGATAAATGGATTGCTAAATGTGTTTGAGGAGCGTATGATCATACAAATGACAAGATGCATATCCAATGTTATAAAAGAAAGACAGGGAAGAAGCAGTTTGTTGACTTTCTAAAAAGAGTCGATAGACGGTACTATGATAAGAATATACAAAATATTTTCGTTGTACTTGATAACCTTTCAGTACACAAATCAAAGAAGGTAAAGAAAGAAATATCCAAATGTTGTCCACGAATAAAATTTGTATTTCTACCAGTAAGATCACCAGAACTCAACTTAATCGAAGTAAGGTGGGTGTGGTTACAAAGGCAGACAATTAACAATTCTACATTTAAAGATGAACAAGAAATAGGAAGAGCGGTTAGCAAGTGGAAGAATATCTATAACAAAAATCATGGCAGCAAAGCAAATACAAATATTTTACAAGAGGATGTAGCTTTGTGTTTACACAGCTGTTAACTTAAGGAAAAATATATTGAAATTAATATACTTTAAAAAGATGATTTCTATTTTAAGGGAAAAGAAGATGATCATTGTTTTACAAAAATAAATATAAATTCATGAAATTTAAAAAATTTTGAATATGAACAGGATATCAACTTATAAAAACTTTCATATGAATAAAATATATTATTAAACTGATTATCTATATTTTATATTTTTAGTGTACAAATTATATAATATAATAAACTCAAGTATAAGATAATTTAAAATTTTATTATTGACTTAAAAATAAAATTTTTTATTTTAAAATATTAATATAAGATTTAAATTGAAATACATTATATTTCGAATTGAATAAATATTAATTACTTTAAATACAAAATAATACGTTGATGCAAATAGTAATGACTTAATCGTATAACTAAACTATTTAATATGTTGTATTTTCAAAATTTAGCCGTTAGATATTTTAATTATGGTAGATGATTTGTAGATGATCTCTTTTATATTAGTACCTTTTGGATCTGATTTGTATGGGCATGATTAACGTAGGCGATAAACCAAAAACTTATCGAAATGCAATAGCACAAGCGGTAATTTGTCTAGATTCTAATACAATTCATAAAATTAAAGATGGTATATCACCAAAAGGAAACATATTTGAGACTGCGAGAATAGCTGCTACAATGGGTACAAAAAGAACAGCTGAGTTAATACCTTATTGTCATCCAATACCAATAGATGGTATTGATGTTGAATTTATAATAGGATCCAATCATATAAAGATAATTGTAAACGTGCATAGCATTTGGAATACAGGAGTTGAGATGGAATCGCTTACTGGTGCTAGTATTGCAGCATTAACCATTTATGATATGTTAAAACCATTAGATCCTTCTTTAACTATTGAATCATTGAAAGTAGTTGAAAAACATGGAGGAGTTGGTGATTTTCATATAGGTAATGATGTAAGACTCAAAGCAGTAGTTATTGTTATTAGTGATTCAAGGACAATCGATTCAGATAAATCAGGGAAAATAATAACAAATAGGCTGAAAACTCATGGTTTTAATATTGTTGAATATAAAATTATTACTGATGATTTAAGTATTATCGAAAAAGAATTAAAATATTACTGTGATAGGGACAGAGTAGATATAATAATAACGACCGGAGGAACAGGTATAGGTCCTAGGGATGTGACCCCGGAAGCAACAAAAAGAGTATTAGAAAAAGATATTCGTGGTATTGTAGAGAGTCTACGGCATTATGGACAACAAAGAACTCCTTTATCGATGTTATCAAGAGGTGTAGCAGGCATAAGAGGTTCTACTATAATAATTAATCTACCTGGAAGTACAAATGGTGTATCGCAATCATTAAATGCTCTTTTTCCTTGGGTATTACATGCTTTTGAAATAATATCTGGAAAAAATCATACTCAACATTAATTTTATTGTATATGTTTATATAAATTGCATATTATTTTGGAGCAAAGATATTATTCTAAAAATTATATTTAAAGAACAAGTCGATATATATAAATAAAATTTAAGATAAGAAATGAAATAAAAAATTTAGACGCTCTCCATAAAAAAATTATTAAATATTAATTTATTTTGATTTTATAGATAAAAATTTTAAAATACTATAATCTAATTTTTTTAAAAAACATAAAAAATTTGAATATTATATTGAGTTTATCATTGTTTTTAAATATAACTAGGTTAATTTTGTATATATGGCAAGGTGTCCTTTTTGCAATGAAATTATTGATTTAGGCCAATTAAAAACAGAAGAATTTGAAGACGGGGATTTATTATTTAAATTTCTAGGATTAAGCTGTCCACAATGTGAAAAACTTTTAAAAATACAAAAAATTGATTAAAGAAATGTAGAATAGGGCTCTGTAAAGTTAAGGAATTACTTTATTGTTGTAATGGTCTAAAAATAGATTTAACCATTGCCTAAAATGCTTGAATTTACATTTCTTCTTTCTACATGCAAAATAATCATCAAAGCATTCTGTTCTGTCTTTGATGTATTGCATAATTCATTCGATAATAATGCTTTTCTCAAAAGAAGAATGAATATGATGGTTTAATTTCAAAAGCTTGCAGGCCTATGGTGGATACCATGTACCGCCATCTGTTCAAATAGGATGATAACCATATTCATTTACAATATCAGAAAGAGATCTTTCAGAAGCAACAAACATGTTTCGTTCTTTGAATATGCTTATTTCAAAAATATTTTACTTTCAGACTCGATAGTAGCTGCCCATAACCATATTACTTTTGAACCTACTTTTAGTTGAGTTATTTATCGATTATAAAATCTATTTTTTAGATCGAGTTTGAAAGGTCTACCTATAGCACCAGATTTTCTTTTTCTGTCTTCTTTTATTTTATGTGATAAACTTTTTAATGCATATTTTTCATATCTTTTTTCTTTTTTAATATTATCAAATTCTTGTACCGTCAAACCTGTAAATGATTTGAAAAGCAATAGTGGTTTTTGGAATTAACTGTCATATGAAAGCAATAAAGAGAGCATAGAGCAATGATGAACTTTATGTCATAAAGCTGTTTGCGAATAATTATGCAAGAGATCTTATACCTTCAGGAGGTTCTTTTCTAAGTTGTTGTATCATATATAACAAACAATAAGAAAGTCTATAGCTTTTTCCTTAATTTTAGAGCCAATAGATCTATTGTATATGTTATTATACAATAAAAAAATAAACAAAGCGATCCTCTAAATTAGAAATTCAAAAATTTGTATTGTGTATTTAGATAATATGTGTCTTCATACTATAAAAGAAAAAGTTCTTTTCTTCTTATGCAGGATAGCAGATATTACCTTTGATATTTGTTCAAAAATTAACTTTATAAAATTAAAATTTGTTTGAAGAGATCAGAAATTAATATTGTATAATTGATTTTAATAAAATTCTTGGATTGGCTACACGTTATATTTGTATTATGTCTCATTTTGAAATTTTGTATTTTTAATGGTAACCTATTTGATATTTTATTTAGTAAATAAATCGTTTTAAATTATACCTTAATAAATTATGTATAAATCTTTAAGAGATATCTTATAGTAGTGCTTCTTTATTCGGTTCTTGAATATATTAATATACTATGAATTATATATTTAATAATGTGAAATTAAAATCTAATTTAAAAATTCATTGAAGTATCATCAAATTATGATCAATTTAAATAGAAATTAAGTTAATATTGTATAATTGCAACAACAATCAAAAATAAAGTTTGATGTAAAACTGCCATTAATATTAATTCATACACCATATGGTATAAAATTCTTTGATAAAGTCGCTCAGACGAGTGCAGCAAAATTTTATGCCAGATTTACAAGATATTTAATGCCTATTATAACTGCTGTCGCATTATTTTTAATAATAGGTGGAATTGTTGCTCTTTTTTCTAGTTCAGTTGCACGAGAGGGTGTTAGAGGCATTGGTCCTCAGTCGAATTTATTAATACCTGGCTTGAATCCATATCTTCCGATAGCTGATGGGTGGATAGCTCTCGTAATAACCATTGTAATTCATGAGGCTGGACATGGAATAGTTGCACGAGTCTATGGTGCAAGGGTGGAGTCTACAGGAATAGTGTTATTATTCATTCTACCCATAGGCGCTTTCGTGAACATCGAGAGAGATGAAATGGATAAACTTTCGATAAAACAAAAGAGCTCAGTGATGACCGCGGGGCCTATGAGTAATATAATTTTAGCATTTGTTTCATTACTTTTTATTTTCATAATAACCTCAACTCTTACTGTAACTCAACCATCCAATCCAAATATTTTTGGAGTGTCTATAACAAGCGTTGGACCAAAAACACTTGCAGAATCTATAGGATTAGTAAAGGGTTCTATTATTCAACAAATACAAGATAAAAATATAAAAACTACAAATGAATTGAATGGGAATTTAAGTGCTGATCTTGGGAAAACAATCTCTATTACGTGGTTAAATGATAAGGGTGAAAAAATTACCAAGCAAGCTACTTTACCAAAAGAGCGTACTCCGGGTAAGGGTATTTTAGGGGTCACAATTATTGAAGTCTCCGATCCTAAAAAAGTCTTGAATAATTATAATTCCTTATTTACTACAAATCCGCTTGCTTTACTGGCGCCTCCAACTATCGCACAAGGAAGTGTACCATTTTCTAGCATGATGCAAGATAAATATTCCTCGCCAATAGCGGGATCATCTTTTCCGATTATTGGTAACTTTTTATTTTGGATATGGTTTATAAATTTCAATGTAGCTATTTTTAATGCTTTGCCGATAGGTCCATTAGATGGTGGACAATTATATAATACTGTAATAGACAAAAAGACAGAGGGCAAAAAAGGTATACTCAGACATGCCTCAAAAATATTAACTTATGGAACTATTGTAGTAGTTGCGCTGGCCTTTGTTATTCCATGGTTGCTAAGGTAATTTCAAATCTTTTATCCATTTTTCATTAATTTATAAAAATTCAATTGACAAATAATTATGATATTATATTTGACCATATCAGGAAAAAATTATGGATAATAGTCTAGAAATAAATAATAAAATATTTAAAATTTATGCTTTGATAATTTTTTAGCTTCGATTAGATCTAAAAAATAGAATAAATAAGTCCGTTGATTTATTTTTAAAACCCATGGAATAAATGATTCTTTTTGTGTACGATGTGATATTTCAAAACCATTTTTTTTGACAGTTTCTCTTAGGATGATTTCATCCATTTTTTGTTCATATGTATTTTCGCGATTATAATCATATGGTGATGTAATTATAAAAATACAATGAGGTTTTAAAAGATTATGTACTTCATTCAATAGGTGCGTTATAGATACAAATTCAATAACATTTAAACCGAAAATAAGATCAAATTTTTTATTCTTAAAAGGAAGGTATAGGATATCAGCTACAATAAATTCAGTGTTTGTTATTCCATTTTCATTCGCTTTTTTTCGGGCTTCTTTAATGAATGAAAATGATGTATCTACTCCTATAACGAATGAAAATTTTTTCGCGATTTCAAAGGTCAATAATCCCAATGCACATCCCAAATCTAATGCGATACCTTCAGGATCGTAAATTATATTTGAAACCAATTTTCTGTATATGTCTGATGGTTGTATTTTCCATCTTAATAAATGGAGAAATTTATCACTTTCAAAATTTTCATTATGGAGCCATTTATAACTTTGATAATATAATCCATCATTTTCATATCTGTTATTCATTATATTGTTTTTTTCGATATATTTAGCAGTATCTTTTAAAAATTCCTTTAGTTTTTCGCTTTTCACTTCCAAGAGCCATTTGCCAAATGTGATCATTCTTTCTGAGCAATATTCAACAAAATTATTGATTATTATTGGAATTCCTTCTATTATTGGATATTTTTTATTACATTCTGTGCAGGTCAACATTCCCTCCCTACAATCATTATAATTAAGCGTATCAACAACATACTTTTCTAAAACAAGATGATAATTTTTATCTCTATGATTAATACAACTTAAATGATTAGAAGATGATAAATTTATTTTCAATAAGCGTTATTTTTTTAATATGCATTATAGATGTTTGTATAACTAACTGTCCTTTGTTCAATTAGAATATCTTTAAATCAAATATTATTTGTTTTTTATACTTTATTATTATTAATGCGTTATATAATATATTACTAAGTAAATGTATTTGCTATGATATTACTTATATTTGAGTGGAAAATTAATTTTTTATAGATAAAAACGTATTATGCTGCTTAAAATTATATCTAATACTTGTATTAATATTAATTATATCTGGAAAAACCTATCATATTTTATCTATATGTACGTCATTCGACGAATATACTAATAATCCTTTTAACTCAAATATGTATTATAAACTCTCGCATGAAATCTCAAAGATTCATTGTAATGTTTAGTACCTGTAGGAGTAGCTTTGTTATTTGTACTCTTGGTAAGTCTTATACATAATGTAAGCGCTCATCAAAAGCAATTAGTTTCAATTAATGGAAAAGATTATCTGTTTGTTGTTGGTTCTGCAAATGAACCGGTATTTGTAGATGACAAATCAGGTGTAGAATTATTTGCTTATTTGCCTACCAATAAATCTGATCCTACTAGTACTGATCCAAATGATACTAAACCTATTCAAGGGTTAGAGAAAAACTTGAAAGTAGAAGTTTCTGCAGGCAATAAAAAAACGGTCTTAGATTTCGATCCACAAGATAAAGATCCTGGTCATTATATTGCAACATTCTTTCCTACTGTTCAAACAACCTATAATTACAGAGTTTTTGGAAATATAAGTGGTACTCCAATAAGTTTAACCTGGAGTTGCAGCCCTATTAGTGAAGACACAGTTGTCTCTAATTCGACTGTAAAGATCTCTAATGGTGTAGTACAAAAAGCTGTAATTGGCGGATTTCCATGTCCTGAACCAAGATCAGACAAATCTTTCCCAGAAACATATCCTACACTTGCTGATATGAATAGCAAAATTACTCAATTATCAAAAGATACTGGACATTCTATGACAAATATGCCTGCTACATCAGCATCTATGAAAAATAATAAAAAATAAATAATATATAATTTTAATTTTTTTAAATTAATTAAAAAATTATAGTATAATCATATTTTATATTAATACGAAGTAATTAGATTTAGTTCTCATATAGTTATACTAATTGTTGTTCTTGTTAACGTTAGTTCAATTACTTTTTAATATATAATGCAACTTGAATTGTAACTAGATATTATTGAAATTATATAAATTATAGTATATATTATATTGATTACAAATTTTTCATTATTATTCTTATTATTTTCTTGTCAATTTTAATTCACTGTAGAAATATTTAAAATCTGGAAGTAAATTATTTTTAATTTGTTGTGATACAAACTAATGATTAAAATAGTCATTATTTTCAGTATGCCTGACATAAATAAATAACACTATGTTATAAACTAATTTTTGATAGTAATTTATATTTTATATTTAGTAGTCTAAAAAAATGATATTCAAAAGAAAGTATCTATGAATATAGAATCATGACTAAATTGTTAAACATTAATAAACATTGGTCAAAGAGTCAATTGTTTCGATCATTAATGTAGATAAATTATTTTGTAGATATTAGGTAATTGAAAAAAGATAAAGACATTTGTAATGAAAAACAAATGTCATTTGATGATTATTTAATAAACAATTTTAAAACAAAGTTGGAAGATTTGTCATCAATGATATCTAAATATGGAACAGGTAAACCATTGATCCTTTATACAACATTACTTGATGATGAAAATGAATATGGTGAACAAGAAATTGCGGTTATTAATGAAAGCTATGTTGTTATTCAAGTTATAGCATTTGGAGGATTTATACCTATTGCAGTACAACATCAAAAGGTATTCACATTTAACGAATTTTCAATATGGATATTCAAACGAAGTGGAAGTTTATATCTTCAATGCTTGCAAACCCTGGAAGAAGCGCTAGCCTCATTTAAAAATTAAAATTGACTAATTATTTTTATGTTAATATGAAAGAAATATGTTTAAACATATTCTTATACACCTTTTAGTTATCTAATGGTTTATACATTATTTTAATCATTACATCCAGATTTATAATGCATAAAGTATATACATTATAAACTAGATTTTGTTATTGATATATTTTTTGACAAATTGATGCAGTTATATACTCTAAAATATCTGTGAATACAAAAATTTTATCTTTATTTTTGAATTACTTTCTATCTTAGGTTGCATTTACTTTGACTTTATAAAGTATCTAATTTAGTTAAAATACTTGCTTTATTTTATTTTAGATTATTATTGTAATTATAACACATTAAATATATTTTCAACGAATTTTTATAATATTATAATTTATAACTATCAACATTTTAGAAATTTTCTTAAATTTACATTATTTCTATTAGTATAAAACGATTTTTATTGATTAAAATTAATTTAATATCTTTTATAATGCATCTTTACTTATTTCAATTAAAAAAGTAAAATGCTGTTCGCAAAGATTTATATTGACTAAAAGGTACTAATAATACTCCATATGAGATTTTAAAACTGATATGAAAAAGGTGATAATTAAATGAGTCAAAAAGTAATAAACTCGTCTTCATCACTATTGTGTAAATTATGTAAGAAAACTACAAATATTATTGTCGATAGATCTTCAGGAGAAGTTGTTTGCACTAACTGTGGAAGTGTATTAACCGAAGAAGAGGGCTTTAAAGCAGAATGGGGCATATTTGATGCAGAGGATAGGGACTCCAAACTCAGAACAGGTGGCCCCATATCCCTAGCCATACATGATAGAGGCCTTTCAACAAGAATTGGAAATATAGACCGAGATGCATCAGGGCAACTAATTGATTTATCTATGAAGAATAGAATAAACCGTTGGAGAAAGTGGGATTTCAGAAGTCAAAATAATAATTTACAAAGGAATTTGCACAATGCATTTTACCATTTGGATTCGATAAAAAATATGGTAAATTTGTCAGATTTAGCTATTGAAAAAATTGCATACCTTTATAGGAAAATACAAGAAAAGGGTTTGGTAAAAGGTAGGACTATTAGAGGTGTAATAGTTGTTGCGACTTATATAACTTGCCGTGAACTTGAAATACCGAGGACTCTGAAGGAAATTTCTGCCCTCTTAAATGTCAGTGAAAAAAGTGCTTCCAAAATTTATAGGAAAGTAATTACCGAACTGGATATAAAGATCCCACAACCTGATCTAATAAAAATAAGTGTAAGGATATCGAATAAGTGCGGAATCTCTGAAAGAGCAAAAAGATATGCAATAAGATTGATGAATGATTTGAAAAGAAAGGAAATTGCTGTAGGAAAACATCCGATGGGTTTAGCCGCAGCAGTTGTATATGCTGCAAATAAAGCATTTAAAGAAAATATTACCCAAGGTCAAGTAGTAGCAGCAGCAGGAATTACCGAAGTAACTCTGAGACATAATTTAAATAGTGTGATGAAAATGAAATTGGTCTAAGAATAAAAATTGAAATATTTTCTTATTTTTTAAAAAATATTTTATAATTTATTAATTTTTTATATTTTTATATATATATTTTGAAAATAGGCTCTGTTCACTTTACGATATATCTATAGATGGAAGATATTCTATCTCCTTTATGAATCCAAGAAATAGAACACATTAGGAATACTTACAATACCGTTTATATTTTTATTTTTTAGGTCTTTCTTTAAGAAGATAGTCGAAAGACTATTTTCTCATTTTATCAAGTGAAATCATGTTTCCATCTGGAACTGATGGAAACAAAAATATGATTCTCAAAGGATATTCTCCAAGAAAAAGAAAATCTCCTCGTATATTATATACAAGACAATTATTAAAGTTGAACCAAATTAAATTGGGTATGGGTTTCGCCATCAAACCTGAAATCAAAGATATCCTCAGAATGAGTATATCAAAAGAGCGAAACATGTTTGTAGCAGAGAGATTTATATCAGAAATTGTGGATGAATATGGTAAACATCCTGTTTTATCAGATATGGTGTTACTTGGTACCCACAAGCATGTAGATTACTAAAACTATAAATCATATTCAGTCCTCTTTTGAAAAAAACATAATTGAGAAAACAATGCAATATATCAAGGATATAACTGAATGTTTTGATGATTATTTTCCTTGTAGAAGAAAAAGAATTGTAAATTAAATCATGTAATCAATTGGCTTGATTTATTTGCAAATTCATAATAAGGAATTATGTCATGTGAACAGAGCCTGAAAATATTCTTAAATGTGGTTAAAATTTTAATGACTTATTGAATCTAAAGACCTTTCATAAATACATTTATTTTTAAGCCATAAATTTATCTTTATAATTAAAATATCAATTTCATTATTATTTCTATTTATACTGTATTATTTAATTAATAATATTTGTACTTGTCTTTAAAAATTTTATTTGACGAATAGAAAATACTTGATGTAATCAATTAAAAATCTATTTTATATATAATAATACATAATAAAAAATTCTATATAGTTATTTCAATTATAATTCTTGTATTAATTTGGTAGATGTTAGAACAATCATGGCATTTAAAGCTCAAAGTACTAAAGAGATTAAGAATTTTGAAGATATTGATAATATAGTTAATTTGATGATACAATTGTATCAAAATTCGTATGAGACTCAGAAATTTAGTTTTAGAATCTTATTACCAAGACTGAAAGACTCTCCAAAGTTCAATAATGAATCTAAAAAAATGGGATTTAAAATACAAAATGACTTTTTAATTGGGATCAGAAAGTTAAAATTAAAACCTAATGTTCGAGAATTTAGGTATATTCATGATGAAACTCATTTTGGATGGCTATTGATTGACCCTTCTTTTTATGAAATTTTATAGCTTTGCTAAATATGCATACATAATAATTTTATCTGTTTATCTAAAGTTTTATTATGTAATGATTATTGACGTCCAGCCACATTCTGATTTTATAGAAAATTTATATTATTAATAATTATAATGAGTTTATATTTAATTCTGCGTATTTATATGTATAATTAAAACGAATAAACTAATTTTTTATTTTATTGATACTGAAAGGATCGTTATAGGTACACTCCAAATGTTTTACATTATTATCATATTAACTTAGTTTTAAAGATTTTAAAATTATTATCCGTATATTTGTTATAATAAATGTCATTAAAATTATTATTATTTATAATCTAAAAGATCCTTATGGTAATGATAATTTTATATATTAAAGAAAATTCTTAACCTACAAATCATTTTGTTATATCGTAATTTACATGTTTTAAAAAATTAACAATTCATTGTTTGTTAAATTAAAATATGTAAATATTATAGACAATAAATAAAATTTATTTATTATGAATATAAAAATGGCTCTGTAAAGTTAAGATGTTAGCTCTTTGTTATAATGATTAATAAATAGATTAACCATTGTTGAACCTGTCTCACTCTGTATTTCTTCTTTTTACAAGGAAAATAATCATCAAAACATTCAGTTATATCCTTGATATATTGCATTGTTTTCTCAATTATGTTTTTTTCAAAAGAGGACTGAATATGATTTATAGTTTTAGTAATCTACATGCTTGTGGGTACCAAGTAACACCATATCTGATAAAACAGAACGCTTTCCGTACTCTTTTATAACATTAGAAAGAAAATGCTTGGCCACAAACATATTTCGTTCTTTAGGTATACTTATTGCAAGAATATTCTTAGTTTCAGGTTCAATAGCAACTATCCAAAGTCAGATATATTCAGAACCAACCTTAATTTGAGTTTCATCGATTATGAATTCAGATATCTTGGTTTTATTATGGATTAATCTTTCTGACTTGTACTTTTGCATCCAATCTTTAATGGCATCAATATGATTCCTTTTGACAAATCTTGATATTGCTTTGGATGTATTTCGTAATGAAAGATCCTTAAAGTAAAGGTGCAAAGAATATGTGATATCTCCAGATGGTCTTTTTTCGAACCTGTTGTATCATATATAATAAATAACTAGGACTTTATAGCTTTTTCCTTAACTTTACAGAGCCATAAAATACATATTTTCTTACCGTGTATATATGTTAATAATTTGTCGTAGAAAAATAATTAGTTATTTAATTCGTCAGTTAATTCTGGTTTTTGTTGGGATATCATTTTTGAGAGTCCATTCATATAATTTATTGCAAAGGTAGTTACCGGTTGAGATGAATACCATATGCAGCCAAGTACTTTGCAATCGTGACATGTTTTTGCTATTTCCCACTGTGGTGCACTCCATATCTCATCGATACTTTGTTCTAACAAATTATAAGTATTTTCTGGACTATTAAATTTCCAACATGGAACTAAAACTGTACCATTTCCATTTACAAAAATACTTTTCCATACTCCGCATTCATCAAACAATGCTCTTCCATTTTCAATTATTTGTTCAAAATAATTAGATGGTATCATGATTTGAGGATATGTATGTTTTTTTCTATAATCTAGTATGCTCTCGCATACTTTAATCATTGTTTTTTTATCTGGGAGCAAAGAGTAATTTACATCAGATCTATCTTCTACAAAGGTAAATGAAACAGCTTTTGATCCTAATTCTAAAGACTTGTCAAAATATGATTGATCTATAAATTCTTCTGAATTGTATTTTGTTATGACGCTGTTAAAATAATGTGGTACTTTATATTCTGTTAAAAGATGAAGGTTTTCAATAACTTGTTTATATACAACGGGGGACACGCCTCTAATTTTGCAATATGATTTTTCAAATACTGAATCTATACTACAAACAATGAATTGAATATATTTTTTTAATTCCCTTAGATCAATATTATGTAGTAATGAACAGTTAGTAATCAAAGTAATGGGTAGTTTTAAACCGTAAATATACTTGACAAGTTCCATAAAATCAGGACGACTAGTCGGTTCTCCTCCTTCAATTATTGACCAAATACAATGTTTTGAAACTTTATCAAATATCAATTTCCACTGTTCGGTAGTTAAATCCTTTTCTTTTGCAAATTTGATTTGACCAAGTTTATCATGATCACCAAATGGACACATAGGACAATAAAAATTACAATAATGAGTAAGACTAAAAACAGCAATTAATGGTCTCCTTCTGCCTATTAGTCGATTTGCAGACCAATTTCCTAAAAGCTTTATAGTACGAAACATTTGTTCCATTTAATTATTTTTAGAGCAGTAAGTATTTATACAAATATCATAATTTTTTTTTTAAAAGATAAAACTATATCCTAAAATTTAGGTATGTAGTTGATATATGATAAAGTGATATAAACTATTATAGTGATTTATAATAATTATTTTGGCATAATAAATCCTTTATAATGATTGAAATAATAAATAAGCTTTAGACTAAAAGTTCTCTAATTTATTGAGGCTGGGTCATAATTCATTTTAACAATATTGCCTAATAATCATCAATTCTAAATCGATTAACATCCTATCATATGCTTGATTGCTCTTTTATGGTTGTTCTTTTCCATCTTGCAGTTGAAATAAACAAGTATCTGATAGAGTAATACGGACAGCAATACGATACTACATACCTTATCACATCCTCTTACAGGTACTGGGTCTATCCTAAAGATGGATTTGATATGTTCTATCATTAGTGGTTCTATAGATGTGCCTCTTTTTGAATAGATTACCTGCCCTAGTGCTGATTCATAGAAATCAACCAGATCCAGTCTTTCTTCTGGTGTAGTTCTGTATATACGTACAGGACATACAAGTTGAAATCCTAACCGTATGCTTAAATCATACAGATTTTGGTCATCATATCCAGGATCTGCTATCATATAATGTGTGTTTTCTTTAATGTTGTAGATGGCAAACTAGATGTTAATACTTGATAAACCTGATTATCCTGTACATTGGCAGTTGTAATATCAGCTGATAAAGGTATGACGATGGAATCAGTACTTGATATTATATGCAGTTTATATCCAAATAGCCAACAACCCTTCGTATGACTAAAACCCCACCTGGCGTCTGTATCAATACCTGAACTAGGTACTATCCCTTTATCCATCGAGGATTTGTGCCAAACATGACCTTTGGCTTTGATAAGAGTACTGTCTGTTGCAAGGATATGAGGATTGACTATGCCATCTGAAACAAACAAGTGTCCCATAGTTGATATCCTTTCTTTGATATCGAAAGAAATGGTCTTTAGCCTTCTATCAAAGGTTCGTCTACTTGGTAAGTGTGATTCAGATAATCCAATACAAGCTCTCATCACCTTTCTGTTGTACGATAAGTCGATTGAAAGATAGTGATGCAGTGCCCTGTTTGAATCAAGACGAAACCAGATACGTACAATAAAACATCTCAGGATTATTGTTGTTGAGTATATGTAAGGTCTACCTCGACTATGATGATGTTTAATAGAATTACAAGGCCAGGCAATTATTCTCCAACAAGATACAAAATACTAATTAGGATTGATGATGAACTATGTGTTTCAGCAGAACTTGTAGATGTTATTTGATTCAAACAAAATATGGTACCCTATAAGACCAGCTTTATTTGTTAGGAATTATGACCCAGTCTCAATTTATTAGAAAATATATTTAAAAATATTCATTACATTTATTGAAATGTTCTGAATCTGCTTTGTTGTATGTTTTCCCTTTTCCAAATACATTTATCTAACATCTATCCATAAAATATGGAAATAGTTACTCTACAACCAATATTTAGTTAAAAGATGCGAGATCTTGCTATAGTTTGATCTTATGGATAACTATTATTCAGTGCTAAAAGAGATGAACCAAGGCAAAGTTGGTAATAAACAGCCATTTCATTATCCTAATACTTTTCTTCTCTTCATCTTCTTTTACTTGGCTATTCTAAAGCATACTTTCATCTTCCTTATAGACCGACTGAGTGAATAGCAAAAGGTCATGCTAAAGGAAAAATACCTTCTATTCCTGATTATACAACTATATTCAAAAAAGAATAAACAAATTAAATATTCCATTAGATACTAAAAAAGATGAAATCTCAAAAGATGAATATCTAATTATCGTAATATATAATACTAAATAAAGATTACTAGAGTCCAATCGATACAAGAGAAAGGAAATTAAGCAAAAAAAACAACAACAAGAAAGGATATTTAAAAATACAAATACCAGTAAATATCAAGACCAAGAAAATTCTTGCTAAGAAGAAGAAGGTAACTGACAAACACGTTCATGATTGCAAAGCATTACCTGAGTTGGTTAATGATGTTATGAAATTAGATAAAAAAATAACAATTGGCAAACTCATTGCTGATGGTGATGCTTATGATCGCAATAAGATTTTTAGATTCTTAGCAGTAGACAACAACGAAATCCAATGTTGTATTAAAGTAAGGAAAAACTCTAAATTAGATGGAAAAAGAAAACATTAAGAAATTTTACCGTCTTGAACTGAAGAAATGATTTGCAATGATGGAAAGAAGACAGCGTTAGCTATGGTAAGCGGCGGTGGATTGTAGAAACTGTGTTTTCTCAATAAAAAGAATGTTTGAAGAATACGTATACTCAGTTAAACAAGAATATGATACATGAAATATGTTAAAAGCGTCATTATATAATAAGATGGTATCTGTTTAAACAAAATAGATATTGAAAAAAGATCATATGAATAATGCAACAAAGCATTCTGATTCCTGTTCTTTGTAATAAATTTAATTTTTCTTCACATAAAACTCAAATTAGATTGAAAATGAGTTTATGATTTATGTCAAGGCTTCTAGATTTGTTAAATCTTCAAGTATTTTTTTAGATCTATTGTTGGTAGTTATATCGAGTTCTTTTCTTGCTAGTTGAGTATAATTCAAATATGTATTTTCCATTATCTCAACAAATTTGTTATCTTCATCATTCTGTTTGACTAGTATATTAAATAATCTTTCTTCATTATTATAATCTATTAAATCATCATGTATTTGGTATGCAATTCCTAATAATCTTCCATAATTAGCTAGCGCATTAACCTGTTTTTCATTTCCTTCCCCTAAAATTGCTCCTATTTTTGCTGAAGCTTCAAATAGCGAAGCTGTTTTGTTTTCGATTACTTGGATATAATCTTTTTCAGATATATTATGATTTTTGACTAGTCTTATCTCTAGCATTTCTCCTTCGCTCATTTTTATTGCAGCAGTTGATAGCTCTTTAGTAACTAGATGATCGTTAATTTTTGCCCCTATATTTAATATTATACCTAATATGAAATCGGCCGTTAATATACTGGCATTGTAACCATATTTTATGTGAAATGATGGTACGCCTCTTCTTATATTATCTGAATCTATTATGTCATCATGAATAGTTGATTCAGTATGTAATAATTCTATGGCTGTTGAGGCGGTAAATATGTTGTCCTGAACTCTTGAACTCAGTGATTCTAGATTTCCGCAATTTAAACTCTCTGCACATAATGTCAAAATGAAAGGTCGGATCCTTTTTCCTCCATTACATGCATATTTTAAAGGTAAATAAAATTCCGACCATGAATATTGATCTAATTCTCTTTTTAATGATTCATCAATTTTATCAATATAATTATTAAATTTTTTAAAAGGGTTTAATTGAGAATCTCTCTTATTCAATTATTATTCTTAGCCAATCTAAATGGAAGATATCTTATTAATGCTTGTTTTAATTTTATAAAGTCTTAGATAATTATCATTATGAATTTTAAAAAATTTATAATACAAAGTAAAATTTATAATATCAAATTTAAATTCGCATTCAATGATAGACAGACTAAATCGAGTTTATTGAAAAAAGATTAAGAATGCTAAGACGGTCAATAACTTTAAATTAATATCCATAGAATTAGATATCATAATAAATGTTTTACAAATTATCTTAAAAATATAACAAAATTTTGATAAAATGCATATATCAAAGGTTGTTTACTTAAAAGCCGGTATTGTTATTATTATTATTAAGCCTTGTTTAAGTTTCAGATCACCATAAACAGCAATACTAAAACTCCTATTAATTAAAATCTTTTAATAAAGGATATGTAGATTACTTTAAAGTATATTTGTCTGATTCTGCAAAAAGAGTGTAGTTGCCAATTTGAAAACTTTGATTTTTATCTGTTATGGGCACTGAAAATGACGCAATACCATACGGGGGTATATTGTAAGGTTCACTTTGAGCTTTCCAAATTCCTACTAGACTTTTATTTTTTCCAAACGTTATTGCTGTAACAGTCGTATTATTGGAATAGAATGTGCCTAAATTTTGCATTTTACCATTAATAAAATAAAATCCGCTTGAATCTAAATAAGAATAACTGGATATTAAGTGAAGTTTTTCATTTTTAAAGGTAGTAAAATTAAACTTTATATTTAAATCATAACTTTTTAATAGATTATAAATCTGCTTATCATATACTAATATATCAAACGGTGATTCGTTTTTAGGATTTAGTGTGGTTACATCTGATTCTTTGCTAAAGTTACCAATTGATTTATGATTTTTATCGAGAATATTTGCAGTAATAATAATATGATTTACAGTTTTATTCCCGATATTTTGAATTATTCCAATTATGTATTTATAACTATTTTGATTGATTAAATTTATCTTTTTAATTTTTAAAAAATGTTCATAGTTATCTATAGCGAAGGATTTTGGGATTATTAATAAAGAAATTGATATAACAATAATCAGAACTAGTATATAAAAATTCCTATTAAGGGAAAAAGCAGTTATTTCTGTTTCCATTGTAATAGAAGGAATCTTTTTGTATTTAAGAACATAACCTAAATAATAATATGAAAAATTTTTAAATTCACATCATTAAATTTCTTTGTGAAGATAACTGAAGGTTCTTTTGTTCTATTTTTTTTTAATAGTGAAAAAAAATGGTTGGTAAAAGTTGAAAAAGATAAAAAATTACATACTCATTTAGGTGTAATAGATGTCGGTTCCACCATTGATCAAGACTTTGGCACAATAATAATTACAAATAAAGATAAAAAAATCTACCTTCTTCCACCAAGCATTTATGATTTTGTAATGAAATCTCAAAGAGCTACTCAAATTGTTTATCCTAAAGACTATGGTTATATAGCTGCTAGAACAGGCTTAAAGAATGGATTCAAGGTAGTAGAAATAGGCACTGGAAGTGCTGCACTTGCCACATTCGTAGCTAGTATTGTTATGCCTGAAGGTCGTGTTTACAGTTTTGATGTGAATGAAGATTTTATGTCAATAGCAAAAAAAAATTTAGAACGATCTCAAATGGATAGTTTTGTAACATTATCTAGATATGATGATAAAATAATATCTGAAATGGATGATGTTGATTTAGTAATTATTGATCTTGGTGATCCATGGTTATATTTGGACATAGTCCATAGATGCATGAAAGAGGGCTCATCAGTTGTTTGTATTTGTCCAACTATGAATCAGTTAGAAAAACTTAGTACTCAATTTTTCAAAAGTGGATTTATTGATCACGAATATATTGAAACATTTCTTAGACGAATTGAAGCCCGTGATGGCAAAACTCGACCCAATATGAGAATGATTGGTCATACTACATACCTTGGATTTGCAAGAAAAATTTCCAAATATTCGCAATAAAATGTGTGTATCATAAAACTAATTATTGATTGAAAAATGTCTTAAATTTCAATATTGGTTGTGTTCATTAAATAAATTTATTTTTATAAGTATCAATCTTGGATGATGATATATTATTAATTTTGCACGAATATTTTTATTTGAAATAGTGTTATATTTTTAATCATATTTTTTATAATAATATTTGTTTACTCTATTCAATAAATTATTATGTAAACCTGATTAAAAAGAAATGTCATGCATTGTTATTGTTTTACCAAAGCTTAAAATTTGGAGTAGAATATGAAGAAAAATAATAAAATACAGAGAAGGCATGACGGCACCAATATATATGAGGCTTGGTCATAATTCAAATATATTTTCAACATGATCTACATAGCTTAAAGCTAACCATTGAGACATTATTTTGAGAACAACTGTCCCAAAGATTAGCTCTTGATAGAATAAAAGATTCCATCCTTTTTAACATTCTGTATCTTGTAGGTTGTATACCATGGCCTACTGCAAAAAGGAAACGTGGAAGACCATATGTATATTCTCCAACTATAATTTTAAGGTGTTTTATTGTAAGGATATGGTTTAAAATCGATTCCAACAATGCATTACATATTTTTCTTAACGTGGATTGTCTGTATAACCATAAACTAGCAATAGCCTGTGGTTTGATAAAAATACCTAGTAGACGTACGTTTGACAGAAGGCTAAAGACTATTTCTACAGATATTAAACAAAGGATATCTACAATGGGATACCTGTTTGTTACAGAAGGATTAGTAGATCCTTCTATAACAGCAATAGATAGTACTCTTTTAAAAGCAAAGGGTAGTGTATGGCATAAATCATCAATGAAGAAAGGAGAAGTACCATGCCCTCCTGGCATTGATACAGATGCAAGGTGGGGTTACAGCCATACCAAAGGATGGATTTTCGGATATAAATTACATCTAACCTGTACAACAGGCAAGATTGTAGTACCTATAACTGCAGATGTAACTACTGCGAATGTACAGGATAATCAGATGTACGTTTCTTTAACGTCCATCTCATCCTCGTCCTCATCTGTATTCTCTTTACCATCTTCCTTGTATATGGTAGGAGATCCAGGTTATGATGATAAGAACTTGTATGAATATAGCAAGAAGGTATTGGGAATAGATCTAGTTTGCCCTGTTGAACGATACAAAAGTACTTCTAAGAAGAGGCTTGATCTTGTATGTTTTTATCAATCGACTTTGGGGCAATCTATCTACAGCAGAAGAAGAAGAAGAAGAAGAATATCCATAGAGCCATTGATAGAACATATCAAATCAGTTTTTAGTATAGACTCATTGCCAGTACGTGAATTTCATACGGTATCTGCAATTGTACTATTGTCTGTCTTATTATATCAGATAATGGTATACTACAACTGTAAAACTGAGAAAATAAATCCAAGAACGATAAAGTATATGCTTGGGACTTGATGAAACGGAATAATGGATAAAGATGAGTAATATCGAATTATGACCAAGCCTCATATATATTGCAAAAGTGATTAAAATTATGCTTAACAGTTAATAAAAAGGTAAATCAATTTTAATTAAATGGAAATTCAAGAAAATATATATAAAATCAAAAACTTGAGTGATAATGGTATTTCTGTAACTTTAACTTTGGTTGAAGATATGGAACTAGAACCTGTATCACAACAACAACTCATGCTTGAAGCAATAAATCGAGCAATACCAGATAAAGAAATGAGAGATCAGTTGCAACCTATAATGGAGGCCATGTTAAAATCACAACCTCAAACGGTTATCCAATCCTATCCTCAAACACACATAACAATTACTATGCCAAAAAGAAAATATGAAAATTATGGAAATCCACAAGTAGGTGAATCTTTAATTATAAATATACACAATAAAAAATAATTTAAACTAAATTTTAATAAATAGGCTATTTCAATCTAAAATGTTCTATTTATTATTTAATAATTTATTATATTATTTAATGAAAAATCATTATCTTTTATATTTTAATAATATTTACAAATTGATATGAATATTAATTTTAATCTTTAAAAATTGATAATAATTGCAATAGTTATTTTGAAATAAATTTAGCCAATAAAATGACTGAAATAATATGTCTTAAATTTAACTTATTTTTTAACAAAATCCTAACCTTGGATCTGTGTTTGCAATGTAATTATACTATAACTGTAAGACTGAGAAAATAAATCCAAAATTAATAAAGTATATTTTGGAACTTGGTGACACGGATTTCTGGATAAATATGAGTAATATTCAATTATGACCAATTCTCATGTAATTAAAAAAAAATGAGCGATCAATTAGCAAGAATAGCTCTATGTATAAACTATTTAATGTGAATCTTCTATTTTAATTAAAATTGATATTAAACTATCTTTATCTTTTAGTAAAATCAGGATATTTATATTTTTATTAATGTATACATTTTATTTTGATGCCATAACTACGAATTGATTTCCAGATAGACAAATACAAAATATTAATAAGATATAAAATGTATAAAATTATAAACCAATAATATCTTATATTTATAGACCATGCAGAAACCTGATAATCTTGAATTATTTGGTTCTAGATCTAATCCCAATTTATCTATAGTTATTCCGACTTATAATGAATCTGAAAATATTATTGACCTTTTAAAATCCATTAAAGAAAATATTGGAGATACCATAAATGCTGAAATTATAGTTGTAGATGATAATTCGCCAGATGGGACTGGAAAATTGGTAGATGATTATATAGCGTTTCTCAACCGATATGAAGTGTCTGCCTCTGTAGATGGTAAAGAAAAGGAAAAAAAAGGATTTACTCAAATTAGAACTATCCATAGAAAACAAAAAGAGGATCTAATTCAAGCGGTTTTGCACGGTATAAAATCTTCTTATGGTGAGCATATATTAATAATGGATGCAGATTTTTCACATCCTCCAGAAACCATACCCAAAATAATCGAAAAATTACAAAGTAATGAAAAGTGTATAATTATTGCTTCTAGATATATAAAAGGTTCTAGTATAGAAGGATGGAAACTGAAAAGGCGATTAATTAGCTCTAGTGCAAATTCTATAGCGAGATTAAGCCTTGGTATAAGAAATATAAAAGATCCTATGTCAGGTTTTTTCGCATTTCATAAAAGCTCGATAGAAAATATTCAATTTACTACTAAAGGATACAAAATCCTTTTAGAATTACTTGTTAAATCTAATAAAGCAAAAGTCATAGAAATTCCTTATGTGTTTACAGATAGAAAAATTGGCAAAAGTAAAATGAATTACAAGACTGCGATAAATTATTTAAATTCTATTTGGAAGCTTTACAGATATGGTAATAAATCTAGTTCTCAAAATGAATCTAATTCTATAAAGTTTATCTCAAAAACAGGAAGGTTTTTTACTGTTGGTGCAAGTGGTCTTTTGGTTAATTATTTAATTTCTATGTTCCTTTCAAATAGTATTCATACTAAATTATGGTATATGGAATCCACATTTATTGGAATAATGGTTTCTATTACATCAAATTTCATATTAAACAAATTATGGACGTTTGAAGATAGAGATTTCTCATTCAAGCATTTTATAAAACAATATTTGTCATTTATATTGATATGCTCTTTAGGCGCATCTTTACAGTTATCTTTAGTTTATGTATTAATGGAATTTAAATTACCCTATGCATTATCGTTATTATTCGCAGTAATGGGTGCGTCTATTAGCAATTTTCTTTTAAATAAGAAAGTTACATTCAAAGAGAAATTATGGGGATAAATATTAAATTAAAACTTTATAATTATTTCCTTTTTATTTTATTAGCAAAGCGTTAGCAAATAACGAATGAAATAATCATGTAACAAAGCAAATATGAGGTTAACATTTGTATAAAAATATATCTAAATTCTAGGTCTATTTGGTATTGCTGAAAACTCAAATCCTATATACATCCTAGTGTATATAGAAAGAGAGGTTAGTGTTGATTTTTGGTTGATATAGTATACGGCATGGGTATAACCGATATTATTCAGAATTTCCCCGTTTTATTTAGAATGCTTACAAAATATGGTTCAATCAAGTTATTAAATAAAAAACCATTCATTTATGGTTCTGTTGACATAATCAATGTTTGTAATCTACACTGCTCACATTGTTATTGGTGGAAAACACGCAGAAACGAGAACGATGATCTAACTGTGGATGATTGGAAGAACATTATAGATAAGACGTTTAAAAAACACCATGTTTATATTGTTACCCTCGTAGGCGGCGAGCCAATGCTACGTCAAGATGTTATCAAATTGTTTTGCGATGAAATGCCAAGAAGAGTTTGTGTTGTTACTAATGGAACTTACCCATTAACCAGATTTGAAAATATATATTTTTATTGGATATCGCTTGATGGGACCGAAAAAGTTCATGACAGTATAAGAGGACAAGGAGCATATTCAAAAACTAAAAAAAATATAATGGATTATATCAAAGGACCCAAAAGAAACGGTAAACCTGCATGGAAAGATATCTGGATTAGTATGACCATAAACTCTTTAAATCATGCTACAGTTGCGGATTTGGTAAGCGAATGGAATGGCATAATAAATAAAATAGGATTTCAATTTCATACACCGTTTGCAGATAACGATCCATTGTGGATTCCTTATGGAGACGCTAGAAATAAAATCGTTGATAATATAATAGAACTGAGAAAAAAATTTCCTAATTTTGTCATGAATACTCCAGAACAACTTGAATTGATGAAGGGAAACTGGGGTGGAATAAAAACTTCTCCCATAAGCTGTCCAACATGGGCCATTTTATCATTAGATCACAAGGGAAAGATAAAACAACCTTGTTGTATTGGAAGTTCAGACAGCAAAGCATTAAAACCTATATGTGAAAAGTGTGGATTAGGTTGTTATTCCATACTTGTTGCACAAGGGATAAGAAATAAATAAAAATAATTTTTATTGTTGTAGAGTTACCTATGTAGAAATAGTATAATTTTTAGATTTTTATAAATTCGATATAATATAATGCTTTTTTTAAACTGATAGGGACTAGGTTTTCAACAGTTGTAATTTCATTAAAGTCCACTGCCTTTTCATTATCGTAATGTATCTTTTATAATTCATTACTTAAGTGATCCTTGCAAAAATATCTCGCATCTTTAATACGAAGTATTTGAATCATAAAGATATATCTTATTTCCAATCACAATACTTTTAATATAAAAAGAAAAAATATGTCAATTAGCACAAGTATGCTACGATTTATCATGATAATTATTATAAAACACAAAAGCTATCTGGAGTCTCATTATTCTACCTATTCTCAATGTCACTGGATAAATCCAAATTAGTTAATTTATACAAAAAAGAAAATGATCCAAAGGTTAAGGAAAATTACTTTAATTATTAAATTATAAGAAATAAACAAAGTCATTTTTGTATTGTAAAAGAAATGCATCGAATCAATCCTTGGGCTTTATCCTGGTTAAAAAGATACGATAAATTAGGTTTTGACGGATTAAAAGACGGGACAAAAAGCTGGTAGACCATCTTCCAAACTATCTGAAGAGATAAGTTACTAGATTAAGGAAGAACTAAAATAAAGCAACAATCAAGGTGCGGCAACAAAGCAGGTGGAAGTGCTTTGTTGCATAATTATGAAATTCGTTTTTTATAATTGAATGTATGCCATAATAACACGAATTTCGATATATTACCACTATAAATTTTAACTGAATATGCGGGACAGTTGCGAGAAATTGAATTATGCAACAAAACAGGTAAGAGTTAATCAGAAAGAAATGCAGGACATATACCTTCCACCTAAATTACCTGAATTTATGATAATTGAGGAGACATTAAATATTGCAAATGAAAATCTACTTATTCCAAAATATTATCAATCATTTACAAATTTGAAGAAAAAGACATCTAAATATTTCAGAAATAGGATTTAATATCAAAATGAGGACTTTTTTGTTACGAAATACAGTTTAGAGAACATATGCTATTGGCATATCTCCATGGATATTCTAAATTATTATAAACATTTATTAGAAAACAGCATTAAAAGTCAATATATATTTACCAAAGATGAGAAAAATTATATGAATAATAATACTAAAACTATTCTGATTACTTATCCTGATGAATTTACCGTAAATGAAGCAAAGAGTCTGGTGACTTCTATTCCCAATTATGAAATCACAAAGGTTTTTACGCAAAAATATCTAAATCGTGCAAAATACGGTTTGGGATCTGGAAAAGCACAAGAAATAGAAAATTTTGTTAAAGAAAATAAAGGTATAGACATAATAATTGTAGACGAACATTTAAGCTCAAAACAAATATTCAATCTAGAACAACTATTAAATGTTAAAGTTATTGATAGAGAAAGATTAATTCTTGATATTTTTTATTCTAGAGCTACCACCATAGAAGCAAAATTACAGATTCAACTTGCAGAAATACATTATCAAATGCCTCGAGTTAGAGACAAAGCAAGATTAATGAGCAAAAGCAATGAAAGAGCAGGAAAAGGAGGAATGGGAGAATACATAGTAGATGTTCAATTTCGAGACTTAAAAAGACAAATGTCTTTTATCAAAGAAAAACTAAGAGAAGTACAATTAAAACGTCAAATATACCATCAACAAAGATTAAAAATGGGAACTCCAATTGTTTCGTTAGTAGGGTATACTAGTTCTGGAAAAACGACTTTATTTAATCTTCTCACAGGAGAAAGCAAAGAAACATCTGCATCATTATTTACAACACTTTCAACTACTACTAGATCTTTAAATATACCCAATAAAAATAATGCAAACAAAAATCGTCAATATGATGTAGAAATTTTAATTGTAGATACGGTTGGTTTTATTAGTAGGCTTCCACATTATATGATTGATGCATTTAAATCAACTTTGGAAGATTCCCTTATAGCAGATTTAATATTACTTTTAATTGATTGTTCTGAGGATATGAAAAACATAATAAAATATTCGAGTTGTTGGAATGTTTTGGAAGAATTAAAGGTAGATAAATCTAAAGTTTTTATAGTATTAAGCAAAGCAGACAAAGTTACATCAGATACAATAAAGGATATATCAGATAATTTGAATATCTCCACTATTACAAATAAATTGATTTTATCATCTAAAACCGGATATGGAATTCATAAACTAAAAAATATGATATTATCAAAACAATAGATCTCTTGCATAATTAGAATAAACAGCTATATTATCAATAATTTATCATTTTCTTGTCCTTTCTTTGCTTTCGTATGAAAGGTTATCTAAAAAGCTATTACTTTTTAAATCAGTTACTGGCTTGATGGTACAACAGTTTGATAATATTTTCGATAATGAGATAATAAAAAGATATGACAAACATGAGACACAAAGATTATCCAAAAGAAAGAACAGAGAAAGAGGTATAGGTGCAGGAAGACCATTCAAACTAAATATAAAAAACAGATTTCTCATGCTTTTGATTTACTACTATCGTCTGTACATCACATACACATTAGCAGGTTTTCTCTTTAATCTAGATCAGAGCAACATCTACAGAGATATTCAAAAGATAGAAAGTTTGATTAGAAAATGCGTACCAATTCCAAAGAAAATATACAACATTACAAAGAGACTACAAACGCCAGAAGATGTAGAGAAATACTTTCCTGGATTTATGGCTTTCATAGATTCCACAGAGCAGCAGATACCAAGACCTATGGACAACAAAAGACGTGCGACATTCTATTCTGGCAAAAATAAAAGGCATACTGTAAAAACACAATTGATTGTTAACAATCAAGGCATCATCATCCATAAATTAAGATATAAGAAAGGAAGAAGACATGATTATGATATTTATAAAGAGGAGCATCATGTAACTCCAAAAGAGGTTGTTAATGTATTTGACCTTGGATATCTTGGTATAGAAAAGGATTTCCCAGAACAACTATCATCTATACCTATCAGAAAGAAGAAAAATGTAGAATTATCACAAGAAGAAAAAGAGCACAACAAAAATCATTCTAGAAGGAGAATAGTGATAGAGCATGCCATTTGTAGGCTGAAAAAGTATAGAATAATGAGTGATATTTTCAGAAATAAATTGAGAAAGTACAATAGAATATCAGAATTAGTATCGGGATTGGTAAACTATAGAATGATGAACCTGCATCACTGAAAGAAAATGTGATGTATCTGTAGTGAACTTGATGAAATATATCTAATTATGCAAGAGATCTAATATATAAAAAATGAATGAACGAAAAGAAAATATCAATATGAGTTGAACATATCTATATTTTGTTGTAAGTATTTAATGAGAAATAATTTGATATATTTAATGGAGAAGGAATTATTTTAAAATTCCAGATTCATTTTGGATATTTGTTAATTAGAGAACACTCAAAGTATCATTTAACGTTGCTTCTAAATAGATTTAGATTACTCTATTTGTGATTGAGAGCATGTACCAAAGTATCTTTCTATAGATAATGATGCTTTGTTACATCATAGGAAAATTAGTTAAAACCTTGATATATCTGTAACAATAACATTTGATTTTAACTGTTTTCGTTACAGATTCATCGACAATACGTTATCAAATAACGAAAAAAATAATCATGCAATAAACATGTAAAAAGATATAACTCTAGAATTTTGGGACAGACCATAAGTATTAATCTAAATTGTAATCTTAATAAAATATTAGAATGTAATATATATAATCTAGGTATTTACTAATTCGCCCCTATCAACGCATTTTAGTTTTTTCCTAAATTAAAATATAAATACAAATATGGATAACAAGAATTAACAATAAATAGTTTAACTTTTAAAACTATGCTAACAGAAGAAATGGCTATGTATATTGAAGGTCTGTATCTATAGGTTGACCACATATTTTATATTTAAGAAATAGAATATTCGCAAAAATTTTTGGTTATGGATTACTTGTACTTTTTTAGAAATACTATTAAAATATTCTTGATGTTACTTTCAATAAAATTATTTGAACTTGGAATCGGACATCAGTTAAATTGAATTTTAAGATTCTCTTGATTTGGTGAATTTTCTTAATATCGGTGGTATAATTGATATAATCATTAACATTGCAGATATAAAAAATATAAAGTGCAATGAATTAATAAAATTATTTATAAATAAATTACTATTGCTAATCGAGTTGAATGAACCTATAAAAATTCTTTGTACTTGATATAATGGCATGAATTGAACAAATATTAAAAAGACCATTCCAATACTAAAAGAACTGCCTGACATAACAAGCATAGTACTAATTCCTGCGGCCACACCTCTTCTATATGAGGGTACAGAACTCATGATAGAAGCTCTGTTAGGAGATGCAAATATTCCCATACCTGCACCAACAAGTATCAAAGGCAACATTCCATTGTAGAAAGATATTTTTGGACCTAGTGTAGTAAGAATTAAAAAACCAATAGCGGATATCAACAGTCCCGTTGGAATAATTAGTCGTAAATTGTATCTGTCATATAGCCATCCACTTATAGGGGCAGAAATTGCTAATGATAGTGAAATTGGAATCAAAAAGATTCCTGCATTGAGAGGATTAAGATTCATAGACGGTCCCTGAAGATAAAATGCCATGACCAATGTGAATGCCCCGCGAGCTAGAGCATTTAAAAATATTGCAAAGGTTCCATGCATAAAATATTTTAATTTGAAAAGAGTAAAATCAAACATAGGTTCTGATATTTTCTTTTCAATCACGTAAAATAATACCAAGAGAATAAAACTACCAATAATAAATAAAATGATTTGAAGCTGATTTAAAATCTGAAAAGATCCAAATGTTATTGCGATTAATAATAATATTAAACCGCCAAATAATGTAACATTTCCAAACCAATCTATCTTTTCTTTTTTAATTGTTCCTAATTCTTTTAATTTGGTGTATGCCCATATTGATGCAAATAAACCAATCGGAATATTAATCCAAAAAATAGATCTCCATCCAAGATATGATGTTAAAAATCCCCCTAAAGTTAAACCAATTACTGACCCTATAACTATAGAAATTTGATTTAATCCTAATGCTTTGCCTCTTTCTTTTTTAGGGAACACATCTGTAATTATTGCAGCACTATTTGAAAATAAAAATGCTGCACCTATTGATTGTACTAGTCTAAAGATTATTAATTGTTCTCCTGAATAAGAAATACTGCATAATGCAGAACCGATGGTAAATAATATAAATCCAATGTTATATAATTTAACTCTCCCAAACATATCTGCTAATCTACCAAAAGTTAGAAGAACTGATGCGGTAACTATCCAATATCCTAGGGCTATCCATACAAGAGTCAGTATTGATGTGTGGAGATCTATTGCTATTGTAGGCAACGCAATTACAACAATATTTCTATCCAAAGATGCCATAAGAGTGCCTAATGTTGTGTTACTTAGCGCAGTCCATTTGTATTCCAAATCATTATATTTTAATTTAAAACATGTAATTAATGTTCTATATATAACGAATGTTTTTAGAATTAGGTTCTGCTAATAATATTTGTAAATAACTGCCTTGATCATTAATAAAATCGCTAGCATAATTTTTAATTTGAATATAAATACAATAATTCTTTGAATTTTCTAACTATATCGAATGCTTTGTTGCATAACTCTGAAATTCGTTTTTTCATGATTGAATCTTTATTATAATAAAACGAATTACGAATAGATGTCTCCCAAACTTGAATTATATGTGTCGTATATTTATGATAAAATTAAGTTATGCAACAAAGCAATATCGAATACATAAAATCTTAAATAAAATAAATTATATAAATTATACAATGTAAAGTATTTTTTATTCATTTATTGACGGATTTAATCTATATATCGAACCTGAAAGTGTAAGGATATAAAGTAATCCATCTTTGGGTCCCATTTTGATATCTGTTATTCCACCATCAAATCCATTACCTAATGATATTAAGTCGCTATCTTTTTGATTAAAAGATATATTATTTTTTATATTGGGATTATCTATTATTAGGCCTGTTCTGTTTTTATTTACCTTAAAATCGTAAAGATTTCCATTGTTATAATCGCCTACAAACAAATTATTTTGATATTCTTTACCAAGTTTTGTGGAATTATAAAATTTTAATGCTGTTGGAGCAACAGTTTCATACCATATAAATGCGGGTTGTCTATATTTTCCTTCTCCATTAAAGTTTACTAACTTGTCGGAAGGATTAAGATTGATTGCACCAGCATTCTCGTTTGCAATTTTACCTTTGGGTTTCCATATGCCTTGAATCTGAGACCATCCGCTGTTAAATCCTTTATCGACAAAATTAATTTCATCGCCATAATTTGGACCATTTTCAGTATCCCATAATTTTCCTGTCAAAGGATCAAAAGTAATGCCAAAGCTATTTCTAATTCCATAGGCATAGTATAAATTTAGTGGTAATGTGTTACCAAATGGAGAATTTGAAACGGGTTTACCATCTTGAGTAACCCTCAATATTCCACTAGTATTATCAACAGGACCACCATTAATTATGTTTTGTGCCTGTGTTCTATGAGATCTAAGATCGCCAATGACTACGTAAACATTATTATCTGGACCAACTAGAACTTTGCCACCATCATGAAATGGACCTGGAGTAGCAGGCAACTTTAGTAAAAGTTTTGGGTTTATTAGATGGTTATTTACTAATTCATATCTGTAAAGAAAATTACCGGAAGGTTTTACATTGTCTAATATGTCGTCTCCAGTTTTGCCGCCTCCTGATTTAGTATAATAAAGAAAAACAAAAGTAGGACCTTTATTATGCTTTGAAATATCCAACCCTAAAAGCCCTCTTTCGCTTTTTATTGCAACAGGAATTTTAAGTAGTGGATCGGATTGAATGCTTCCATTAATAATTCTTTTAACCTCTCCTGATGATTTTTCTGTAACAAGAATATCATTTGGTCCTAAAAAGGCCATACTGGTAGGGTTTTTTAATCCTTGAACTACTAAATCTGCTTTAATATTTTTGTCTTTGATTGCCGGCTCAGAATAAACCATTGATAAATTTAAAATTCCAATTGTTATTGATATTGTCAATATGGCGACAATTAAATAATGGTTAGCGCTTTTAGTAAAAAAAAACAAGCAATTTAATTTCATTATAAAACATATATGTAGAACTTTTTATTAAAAGATCTAATCATTTTATCATTGTAAAATTGATGGTTTATTTCTATATTTATTTTTTCTCCACTAGGCCTGCCTCTAACTCAATAGAATAAACATTTTCATAGGATGTATTATCATTTAAATTATTTTGGATAGCTTCTATCACGTCATTAATCCTATTTCCCATTGCAGGAGATTTTTTATTTAAATGATTTTTTATATCCTCTTTACTTGCAGGAAATTTCAAATCTTCAAGCAGATTGGCAAGCTTTGATGCAATATCTCGATTTACGGCATAATTTGCTGGTGGTTCGCCTGTTATATCCCCAACTCGTTCAATTGTAGAATCGACGTCAGATTGTTTAGGATCTGTATAATTTCTTTTTTCATTAGATTCTTCAGACATATATTTACTATTTGTGTTATTTATTAAAAAATTTGATCGTACTATAAAATTATTAAAACCTTTTTAATTTTCAATTTTTAAATTAAAAATAATTTAATAATTTTTCTTTTAATGCTATATATATATTATGTTCTCAATATTAAAAAAATTTTGCCGTTGTTATATTATACTTTATTACCTACATTTAATAGGTTATTATAATTGTGTTTATTTTTAAAAATATTAATCTATAAAAAGATTAATCCAATTCTGCACTTGTTCTAATTTATATTTCTTTTTCTATGTATGTGAAGCGATCATCAAAACATTCTGTTCTATCTGTTGTATTGCATAGTTCTTTCAATAATATTCTGCTCAATTTGAGAATAGATATGATGGTTTAGCTTCAAGAATTTATATACTTTTGGTGGACACCAAGCGCATACCTTTCTGGAAACCGGATGTGAATCATATTCACTTATACATTATAAAAAATATGCTGATGTCGCAAACATATTTTGTTCTTTTGATATGCTTTGTTGCATAACTCTGAAATTCGTTTTTTAATGATTGGACTTTGTTATCATATTACGAGTTCCGAATAGATATTTCATAGACTTGAACTAAATGTGATATACAGTTACGAAAAAATTGAGTTATGCAACAAAGCACTTTTGATACGCTTATCCCGAGGATTTCTTTACTTAAGTTCGATAGCAATCCAGCCAAATATATGCTGTCTAACTTTAATTATAGTCGAATATATAACGTACTTGAAGATTTTCCTTTCCTTTGAGATTGTTTTCTAAGGAGTATATTTTTAAATCCATCAGTTCCAGATTGAAACCTGGTTTCATTTGTTAAAGAAGCAATCTGTTAATCTGTCTGCTGCTTTTATTAAATACAAACCTGAAAAATAAAGATTATAGAGCATAATCCATGTGCTCTGAAGGTGTTCTTTAGTTTCTGAAAATCACAAATGAAATATGACACCTTAAGCTATAGGCTTTTCTTCCTTAAGTGAACAGAACTTATTATATGTCCAATAAAATCTTTGTAGATATATTTCATTAATAACGATTAGCATTTTTTTTCGGTACCGAATTAAAAATTTCACAATATTCTATAATCTACACACATCTCTTTGTTGATGCAATAACCTTTTAATAGAATATAAAATGTTACTAATAGAATCATTGTTCTTTAGAATATTTATCGTCTTTTTTTAAGTATGTTTAAAATCTTTTGTAATCAAATATATAGGATTTTATCTAGGGAAATACATATAAAAGTTAATTCGTATCATATAGAATGGATTTTAATATATTCAAAATAAACAAATCCTTTAGCAATTTATTGTTTATTGGTGGTATTCTGGCAGTCTTGTTAACGAGTTCTGTCGCCATTGATTATACCATGAGTAACAACAATGCAAATATGGCTTTTGCTCAATCATCTTTTACTTCAAATAGTAGCAATACTCTCAAAAATAGTTCAACTAATGGCAATAATACTAGTTCAACAAATAATCAACAACAGGCAGTTACAAATATCTACATATCACCAGCTAACTTTACCCGATCATTAGGTACAATATCCAGTGTTCAAATCAATTCAAGTGGTAAACCTACGTGGATACTTTCTGGTACGTGGGCTTTATCATTACCTCATCCATTAAAAATAAATCAGACAAATCCACCTAATGCCGCAGTATTTAATGCAGGTTTTGAAATGATAAAGACTGATGGTACATCGATGCATACACATATAATATCAAATTTTAATTTAATAAGCAGTTCTGTAAATAAAAATGATCTAATACTATCAGGCTCTGCAACAGTTTCTATGAAGGGTAGCCCTGTTCAGGCAGTTCCAATCACTATAACTATATTGAATCATAGTGCATTGAGTCTGAGCATAGATCCATTAAAAACGAATCATCACTTTGGAGACTCACCCATATATGGCACAGTAAAATCTGTAGGAGTATTTTTATCATTTCCTTAATAGATAACAAAATAATCATTTTTTTTAATATTAATTAACTGGATATTCTCTTATCAAAAGATATTGTTTTTTACATACGACCAATACATTGGATTGGTATAGTATATTATAAATTAAATCGATTAGGTGATGCTAAAAAGGATTTATTTATTTATGTTCTAGTTAATTTTGAAAGAATTATTTTTATGGTTCTGCAAAGAATTCACTGCAACTTGACAAACAACGTTTCGATCTTGAGGATTTACTTTCATAATGATTAATGAACATCAACTATAACTTGAAATAGGCAAAAAATCTAAAGATTTGCAAATAACTTATATAAATTCAGAATAAGACAATAAATATATTAAATATAATGCTGATAAAGTGTGAATAATCAAAGTCATTTCAAACCTGATGAAAAACACTATAAAGTTTACCACTAAAGGTAAGATAACCATAACAATTGATAATGAAAACAATTAAAAAATGTTTATCTTGATAAAGTTACCGCGAATATAGGAGAAACAGAGAATAGGGTTCACCAAGACATATTACAAAAGATATTAACAAAATTTGTAAATTTTGAGATGTTAGGTTCAAATGTAATTTCTTACCATCTTTTTCTAAATTGTTATTATAGTATTGGCATTTACAACTTTATTTATAACATGTCACATTATTAATAGAGTTCTAAATCTTATCGCTTCACTTTGTTGATAAAATCCATATTGTTGTGATATTGATTTATTTTAGATTGGAAATTAGATAAAGTATTTTCGTGTTGTTTGATTTGTACTTGTAATTTGGAAATACATTCTAATTGAGTATTTATTTTATTTTCTAGTGAATTTACTTTTAAATATTTTTCGATTATTTTTGGAGCATCATATCCAAGATTTCTAAAATGGTTTATAACTCGGGTAAACCTTTCAAAGTCATCCATTCCAATAGAGTATCTATACCATAATTCTTTTTTTAATCTATAGAACCATTTACGATATTCTTTATCCTGATAATAATCTTGTTCCACCAATTCAAGTTCAAAATATAGGTTCTTTATTTGTGCTTCTAAATTTTTTATTTCTGTTTCTAAATCCTTTTTATCATATTCTAATAATGTACATTCTTTTTTCTTTTGATCTATAAAAGATGATACCCGTGATATAAGAGGGACTTTTAATTTTGAATCCTGTTTATCTTGTTTTAAACTATTAAAAGATATAAGGTTACCTGAATTATTAGTCGAAGAATTAATAGAATTAGAATTCGATGGTATAAGATGTAACAAGTCGTTAAACCATGAAAATAGAATATCTGTGGTAATATCATGTTTTTCACAATTTATAAATATTTTATTTACAAAGATTTCAAATCTATTATAGTAGTTATTTTTGCTCTTTTTTTCTCTTTTTACATCTATATTGCTATTATAGAATTTATTGTTAATTATTAGTAGATTATCATGATCATTGAAATGGTAGGTATTTGGCTCCTTTGATTCATAAAGATAATCAGTATTATTATTATCATTGTTATAAAAATTGATATCATTATAATCCTCATCTGTGGATATTCCAAGGTTATTCAATAATTGAACCAACCTATATCCTTGTGCACATTGATCTAGAGATATACCTTTTCTATTAATCTCAACAGAGAACGTTCTCAACTCTACTATATCAGGTATTTGTATTTTGTTTTTCCAGTCATTAATAATACTGGAGGTTGTACCTGCAGATATTTTCAATGATTGGGCAATTTTATCTCTTGAATAACCATTTAGATATAAGGTTATCACTTTTGATATAATATTTGAAGTTTTAACTATCAATTTTTTTTACAATTTATCATATATAAAAACGCTTATAAATAAAAAATAACGATAGAAGGAAGGTAAATTAAACCTTTTTTAGTGGTGTGACTTTGATATTCTTTCATTAATTGCTTTCTGTTTTATTTTGAAAAAGGTTGCATTTTATATGTATTATAACGAAAGTAACAGTCAAATAATCATTAACTTAGATCGTCAATTTTTAATATTTCCGTCATTTTTATCGTCATATTGTCAATTTTTTTGTCATTCCGTCAAAAAACCCGTCATTTTGTATTTGAATTCAAGATCAAATGTAAATAGAGTATATAATATCATCATAATTTTTTCAGCTGCTGCAGTAACTTGTCAGCCAGTTTATTATTGTGGTCAAGAATTAAGTCAAATAAATA
>CAWHOB010000003.1:0-470820 GCA_963830925.1 uncultured Nitrososphaeraceae archaeon
GTTATGAAATCATATAAAAAAATAGTAATAGGTAAACTATTGCTGATGGCGCTTATGATAGCAATATTATTTTTAGATATTTGTCAGACAAGAGGATTTTGTTATGTATCAAAGTAGGAAAGAATTCTAGAGTTCAATTGAAAAAAGGAAATATCCTTAGAAATCTATCAGTGTTGGCACAGAAAAATGATTTACAAAAGTGGAAGGACAGCATTGTAAGCTATGGAAAGAGGTGGATTGTTGAAACTGTGTTCTCGTCAATAAAAAGAATGTTTGGAGAGTATGTATACTCGGTTAAACTGAAAAATATGATACAGGAACTGATGTTGAAAGCATCATTGTATAATAAGATAATATCTATTTAGACAAAACAGATAGTAAAAATCAAGATTATAGGAATCGTGCAACAAAGCATCAAAGATACACTTCATTTATAACAAGATTAATTAAATTATAACTATTTACTTCATATCATTAATACTAAAACGTTAATAAAAAACGATTTACAATAATCATACAACAAAGCAGAACATACCATATGTCGATTAAAAAAAATACCGAATATTTGCAGATGTGTTCAGAAACAAATTAAGAAGATATAACCAGGTATAAGATGCTTTGTTGCATAACTCTGAAATTCGTTTTTTAATGATTGGACTTTGTTATCATATTACGAATTCCGAATAGATATTTCATAGACTTGAACTGAATGTGATATACAGTTACGAAAAAATTGAGTTACGCAATAAAGCAGGTATAAGATATATTATCAGGTCTGATAAACTATAGAATAATGAACCTGCATCGGTAGAAACTGAAAGTATTATACCCGAAGGTATAAATTATTTCTAATTACGCAAGAGATCTACTGACTAAGATAGGATTGAAACACTTGTTGCTAAAGTTATCAGCTAATAGATGTGCTACCAGAGGGGTATCTTATGATGGAGAGTATGCTTCTTTGAGTGCTATCCTGCTCACTTTACCGTAAATGTCTTCCATAATATCAACAAAGTTTTTTTGGAGCCTCCAGAAAGATGGTTCTCCAAGACGTTTTATCACAGCGGCATTCACACGACAAGGTTCCATACTAATATCCAGAAGTCTATAATTCTTTCCAGTCTGCCAGAACGAACCAACAAAGTTTTGAAGTGGTGTGGGGACATTTGTACCACCATCGTTGTCGGATTTGTTATCTTTCTCATCTATATGATATAGCGGTTCTTTAGCATCGTTTCTTCCTGTACTATCGCTTCTAGTATTTCGTAAAGATGTCAGAATATCGCCGCGGCTTCTGCCTCTGAGCTCAAAGATCATAAACGGGTTCCTGTCAAACTCTTCTGCAATGATGTAACATACTGCAGCTATGTGTTTACATGGGTTAGCAGAATCCGGACAGGTACAATGTGATTTAAATTCTGCTTTAGATGGAAATAGTCTCGCTGAGGCTCCTTCAAATACTTTTTCTATATTATCAGGCATCTCTCCTACGAGCAGCTTTGCAGCATATATTGCCTGGCGGGATATGGCTTCTATGGCTGTTTTCCACTGCTTACTGCCAATCATCTTTACAGAAATTGTGACTATATAGGGCTTTGATCTTGAACCTTGAACGCTTGCACTAATACCACCTTTGCTTATTTCAAAGTTTATGACCTGACCCATCCTTGCATATCTCATACCTCTTTGCAATCTGTTGCTGCTCCACTCACTACCGTATGACTCAAGGATTTTCAACCACCTTTTAGACCACCAGGTAGTGCCTATATTCCCCTTCCTGCTTCTGGCTTTGATACCATTCTTAACCTTTCTTGGCTTCGATGGTTCGTACCCCCAGTATTCCCATGCCATCTAAAACCAGCCTCCATAAATAGTAAAGATAGTATTACTGTGGTCTGTATTTGATAACGAAGAGAATAACAACAGCAAAGAACTAATTGTCTGTAGTAGCCACATTTCAATCATCAAAATCACACTCATCTGTCACCCACTATCGCATCTCTTCTCAGGATAAAGATCTCTCTCAACTGCTCGTTGCTCATCTGTGTAATCCTTTCTTCCCCAGTTGTTTCAATTATACCTTCAGCCAAGCCTTTCTTTCTCTCGATCATTTCATCAATATTTTCTTCTAGCGTTCCTGTGGAGATTAACTTGTGTACCTGGACAGATTTATTCTGTCCTATCCTATATGCTCTGTCTGTAGCCTGATTTTCAACTGCAGGATTCCACCACCTGTCATAGTGAAATACATGGTTTGCTGCCGTCAGATTTAGTCCTACACCACCAGCTCTTATAGAAAGTACGAATACTCTGGACGATTTTTTATTGTCACCACTACTGCCGTCTTCCTGGAACCTTTTTATCACCGCGTCCCTTTCCTTTCTCGGTATTCCTCCGTGTAGAAAAAAGGTCTCGCAGCCCAAAGACGATTGTATGTACTCTTTGAGTATTCGTCCCATACTTGTATACTGCGTAAAGACAAGGCTGTTCTCATCAGTCTCTATTATTTCTTCTAGCATTTCCTTGAGACGTGAGAGTTTACCTGATCTGGCATCAAGATTGGCGCTCTCGTCAGCAATATAAAGCGACGGATGGTCACATATCTGTTTCAACCTAGTTAGAGCGCTTAGAACCATCCCCTTCCTCTTGATTCCTTTGCTACCCTCTATGTTTTGCATCATTTGCTCCACCACAGCTTCGTAGAGAGTAGCCTGTTCCGCTGTCAGGCTGCAGTATACCTTCATTTCCATCTTCTGTGGAAGATCGCTGATTATGGCCGGGTCAGTCTTAACCCTTCGGAGGATGAATGGTTTTACCAGTCGCTGAAGCTCTATCTGTTTAGTGGTATCTCTGTATCGCTCTATAGGAATTGAAAATTTCTGCTTGAATTCTCTAAGTCTACACAGGTATCCAGGATTAAGAAAATCCATTATTGACCATATCTCAGATAGTCTATTCTCGATAGGAGTCCCTGTGAGTGCTATTCTCATATCAGATCTTAGACTTTTGATTGCCTGTGATTGCTTGGCATAATGATTCTTTATATTATGGGCCTCGTCCAATGTGGTAACTTCCCATTCTATCTTTGAAAGAGTCTCAATATCCCTTTGAATCAATGAATAGGTGCTTATTACCAAGTCATGGTTTTGAGCCTCATGAACAAAATGTTCCCCTTCCAGCCTTCCTACACCATGATGAATCATTAACCTAACTGATGGAGAGAATTTCTTGATCTCGTGTACCCAATTTCCTACCAGTGAAGTCGGGCAAATGAGAATCCACGGTTTTGTATCATGCTCTCTGCGACGCGACAAAAGAAGTGCTATGAACTGGACTGTTTTTCCAAGCCCCATATCGTCTGCAAGACATGCACCAATACCATGAGACGTAAGGTAACGAAGCCATGAATAGCCCCTAATCTGGTACTCACGTAAGATTCCGTTAAATCCTTCTGGTTGCTGGACAACTACTAATGATGATGCATCACCGTTAGTCAGTTTCGAAAAAATCTCTTCGACCTCTTTTTCATAATATTCAAATTTGAACTGAGGAAGGTTTTTTTCCTCCACACCGCCGTTAATCATAAGTGATAATGCTTCTCCTAATGGCATACCTTCATTCTTTCTGTAGTGTTCAAGGAGTTTTAAAACGGATTCGACCTCTTCTTTTCTCAGATATACCCACCGTCCTCTAACGTTGACGATAGGAGTCTTCAATGATACAAGCTTCATGAATTCTGACTCGGTAATGATTATATCTTCTCCCACAGCAAACCTCCAGTTAAAATCCAGAAGAGAATTCAGGCCTAAAAGATTCATACCTGTTACTGAAGTAGACTTTCTTGATTTCAATTTCAGAGTTACATTAACACCTAGGCTGTTATCTTTGGCATTCCACCAAGAAGGCAGAAGCACTCCATAACCGCTTTCTCTGAAAACCCATGCTGATTCTGACAAGAATAAATTTGCTTCATTGACATCAATCAGACAGCCAGAGGGTGAGTCAGATTTTAGACTTCTTTCAATAGGTTTAAAGATCCTGGAAGCAACAGCCAGATCTGCAAGTAGCTTCTCCTGCGGGTGTTGAAACCTACGGTCAAGGTATTTCCCAGTGTCTTTATTTTCGGATCTCTTACCTTTAAAACTCTTCCAAACCTTGTCTGCTTCAACAACAAGGCTAGGGTCATCAACCGCCTGCAAAAGATAGTTTAACTTCCATTTGGTCCTATTGCTGACGTGTCCGTCATCCTCATTATTATTATTATTACCATCACCATTTAATACCAATGGAGGCTCCAGTCTAAAACATGTTATGAACTTGCGGTCTGGTTCGTGAGAACAAATGGCGTCAGACCATCTGTTTAATTCTATCGCTGCATTGTCAATATGTTTCTTAGACGAGTTAATCTCTCCATCGGTCGACAACAGAGCTTCAAACCACTCTATATCAATACTGCGATAGCCATTAGACGCCTTTTCAAACGAGATATCGCTCAGGATTTTGTGTCGTCCTTCCTGTACCAATCTCCTTATCGATCCATCGATCAAACTTTGCAAAACATTGCGAAGTAACTGTCGTGGAAGAATTGCGCTGTTCAACGCGCGACATACTGGAGGCATGGATTCCTCTAGAGTCTTCAACCTATCGGAGTCTTTGACATCATTGATTATCGGAACCCATGTCGCCCAGCATTTTCTTCTATTATCATCATCATAAAATTTAATCCCCGGGATGAAACGCTGTCTTATAAGTAAATCAAGTGAGAATTTTGCCACTTCACTCCAGTAGACCATATCATACCCATATGAAATATCGGGATTATCCAGATGTTCATCAATACTCTTTAGATAACTCATGGCATCTGCAGAATCGATTGTAAGACACTCCACTACCCATTTATTTAACCACAACTGATTCCCACACTCGACTTGACCTAGCAGTTGAGTTGAAGGCTGAGGCCTCTTCTGTTTATTAAAAGTTGGCAAAACCAGTTCAATCGTACCGGAAGAGGAAGTCAGTCTTGCCACTTTGTGCAGTTCTTGACTGGATGCACTGAATGGGTGTTTGAAAGAGAGGCGTTGATTAACTACAGCTGCTTTATCACTACATAGCGAAGTCTCTCCCCACAAATAGAAGATCCATTTGGAATCTCCTTCTCTTCCCCATGTTCCATGTAGAACTATCATAGCCTTAATACGAGATATAACATATTAGATGTAATAGCTTTCGCATAAAGCTTACATTCCCATAATCTAGCGGGCACGGAGGGCTTAGTGCTGATATCGGTTCTATAAACAGGATTCCATACCTTATTAGAGTAAAGAGATATTTAAAGATATTGGAACGGAAATTACGCTATTATAAACGAATAAGACACAGACATTATATCTATATCTTTAAGTTTCTAGACAGTTTGACGGTCCGGACGGTTGTTTTTATAAAAAGATTATTGATTTTATTTTTCTGTCTATTATCTGCTGTTGCTGTTACTGCTACCTATTATCAATCCGATCATCATCATTAAAAGGCTTTATCAAGTTATTATTATTTATCCTATGATCATTATTATCGTTATCATCACCGCCACCACCATTAGAAAACGGAAATGGATGTAGTGAGAAGCATCCCATTGCCTTCTGTATGTTTATCGCTTGTTGTTTTAGTTCTGCAGCCTGTTGATGTGATAGATGTCCTGCATTCTCATTTATATTCACTATTTGCAAGAATGCTTTCATAGTAAAGCAAGCAGCGGGTGTTTGATGATTATTATTGTTTAGCAATGTTATAGTTACTTTTAATGGAGATTCCAAACTTGATTTAGTAAATATGGATAGACTGGGTATACTGTCTATTTCCGATAAAAGATTCTTTATTTTTTGTTGTATTGCATTACCACCTGCACCACCATTTCCACCATTATTTGATAAGGGTTCAACAGTTATTGTAACAAAAGATGGACTACTTTGTATGTTCTTTGTATTTGTCACTACTAATTGGAAAGTTATGTCAGTGTTAGTTGTTACTTGAGGTGCTACAAAGGATGGAGTTGCAGATGTTGGATCAGATAAAGATACAGAGGGACCAGAGGTTTGTGTCCAATTGTAGGTTAATGGAGTAAAGCCACTTGGATCAGAGCTTGCAGAACCATTTAGAGTTACTGTTTGAGAAGATTGTACTTGTTGATTAGAGCCGGCATTGGCTATTGGCGCAGGAAGAGGAGTCGGCGCAATTATAGAAATGGTGTTATCTCCAGTATTTGCTACAAAAACCTGGCCGTTATTGGGATCAGTTGCAAGATTGTCTGGTGTAAGTCCAACAGGTATAGTAGCTATGATGGTGTTACTAGTTGTATCTATTACAGAGACGGTGTTAGACCCTTGGTTAGTTACATATATCTCTCCATTATATGGATTATATGCAACCTTTTGTGCACCACCTAAAACAGTTATGGTAGCAATCACCTGTTGAGTCTTGGTATTGATTACAGAGACGGTGCCATCAACATTATTTGCTACGTATGCCTGTCCATGAATTGGATCATATGCAATACCATTTGGTTGCTTTCCAACAGGTATGGTAGCAATCACAGTATTGGTAGATGTGTCTATTACAGAGACAGTATTAGAGTAGTTGTTAGTTACATATACATGGTTATTACCTACATATACGGCAATATTTGTTCCATTTCCGCCAGCAGGTATAGTGGTAATCACCTGTTGAGTTTGAGTGTTGATTATAGATATAGTCGTACTACCAAAGTTAGGTACATACAATTCCTTATTGTCTGGATCATATGCAGCACTCATAGAGATCTTTCCAGCAGGATTTGGTATAGTAGTTTGAGTATTGGTAGATGGATCAAATACAAGGACTTCACGATTTCCAACAAAATAAAAGTCACCATTATCTGGATCATATGCACCAGTACCTACTCCGTGTGAAGTACCAATAACCTTATCTGTGCTCGGGTCGATTACTAAGGTGTTTACATACATATAACCATTGCCTGGATCATAGTCGACGAAATCCGCAGTACCATTTACAGGTATAGTAGCAACCACAGAATCTGCCCAAACCTGCTTTATACCGTCAAAAAGAAAGGTGTTTGATAGATATATGAGGCTTGGTCATAATTCAAATATATTTTCAATATGACCTACATAGCTTAAAGCTAACCCTTGAGATATTATTTTGAGAACAACTGTCCCAAAGATTATCTGTTAATAGATTAAAAGATTCCATCCTTTTTAACATTCTGTATCTGATAGGTTGTATACCATGGCCTACTACTGCATCACCAAGAAAACTGGGTAGACCGTATGTATATACTCCAACTGTAATTCTAAGATGTTTTATTGTAAGGATATGGTTTAGAATCGACTCTAACAATGCATTACATATTTTTCTTAACATGGATTGTCTGTATAACCATAAACTAGCAGTAGCCTGTGGTTTGATAAAAATACCTAGTAGACGTACATTTGATAGGAGATTAAAGACTATTTCTACAGATATTAAACAAAGGATATCGACAATTGGATATCTGTTTGTTACAGAAGGATTGGTGGTTGATCCTTCTATAACAGCGACAGATAGTACTCTTTTAAAAGCAAAAGGTAGTGTATGGCATAAATCATCAATGGAGAAAGGAGAAGTACCTTGTCCTGGCATTGATACTGATGCACGGTGGGGCTATAGTCATACAAAGAGATGGGTTTTTGGATATAAACTACATCTTACATCTACAACAGGCAAGATTATAGTACCTTTAACAGCAGATGTAACTACTGCTAATGTTCCAGACAATAAGATGTATGTTCCTTTAACTTCTTCTTCTTTGGTATTCTCTTTACCATCTGTATTGTATATGGTAGCTGATCCAGGCTATGATGATAAGGAACTGTACGAATATAGCAAGAAGGTATTAGGAATAGATTTGGTTTGTCCACTAGAAAGATACGAAAGTACTTCTAAAAAGAGGCTTGAGCTTGTATGTTTTTATCAATCGGTATTGGGACAGGCTATCTATAAAAGAAGAAGAATATCCATAGAACCATTGATAGAGCATATAAAATCTGTATTTAGGATAGACCCATTACCAGCACGTGGATTTTCTACGATATCTGCAATTGTATTCTTATCGGTATTACTCTATCAGTTAATGGTATACTATAACTGTAAAACCCGGAAAATAAATCCAAAATCAATAAAGTATATGCTTGGGACTGGCTGATGAAATGAAATTATGGATAAAAATAAGTGATTTTGAATTATGACCAAGCCTCATATATTTAAGAAACAAACTATAAAAAAGGTAATACTTTTATATTTTAGAGGATAAAGAAATAAATCTATAAATTAATCTGATTAGGCATAATTTTCAAATATATATATTAAAATAAGATGATTATTCTGAAATTTATACTTTAATCTTAATCTTAATCTTAAGATTAATCAATTATACTCCATCTCTTGTGCATATTCTTTAATATAAAGTCCATAGATGATAATCTGCTGCTATAGTAATAACAACAAGATGATTTTGATTGCAAAACTTTATTCTCCTTTGTTATTTTAGAACATTCATTTTCATTTTTGGAATAATCATCAATGTATAAAGATGTAGATGATATTTGTATATTATTAAAAGTATCCATTATTTTAGTAAAATCTTCGTTATTTTTATCAATCATGATAATTGAGATAAACTTTACTTTTAATTATATTTTATTTTATTAAATTTTAATATTACAATAGATCTTGTATAATTAAAAACATTTCATTTGACCAATTACTTTTGTATCTGCCTTTTCTTTTAATAAGGTTGTTCTTTATCCTATAGTCTATCAGACCTGCTACTATATCTGATGTTCTATTATATTTTCTTAATTTATTTCTGAATATTTCAACTATTATCTGTACTTTTTCAATTTATAAATGGTGTGCTTTATAATTATCCTTTTTTCTATAATGACTTTTGTTATATATTATATTTTCTTTTCAGATAGATATAGATTTCTTTTCTTTCTATTTTGTATATACTATAGTTATTATAGGAAATCCTTTTCTACACCAAGATATCCAAGGTCAAATACATTTACAACTCCTTTTGAAGATATAGGATGATTCTTTTTGTAAATATGATAATCATGCCTTCGCCTTTTCTTTCTTGTATCCTAATCTATGAATGACAATGCATTGGTTGTTAACTGTTGTACTTCCACACATGATTGACAAAACAATGTACCAACATGGCTGACACTTTTTTGTCTTATTTTAGTGTATTAGTATAGGTTGCTTTAAAGATTTCATATTTCTCTGATGGCGTCATTCCGTTTATTCCACCGTGTTCTCTTTCACAGTTATATGAATTGACAAATAGTTCGTATTTCTCTATTCCATCTTTCATATCAATTAATTCTTCTACTTGTAGAAATTCAGCTATGACTATTTTGTTGTACGCTTCTACTTTCCCCTGTTCTTGTGGATAACATTTAGGAATCTGCTTATCCTTTATTCCATTGAGAAAAAGATAATGTTTGAATTTATTAGATGTAAATTCTCTACCACAACCATCGTGCATTACCTTCATAGGTTTACCATAGAGTTCAATCCATTTATTGAGAACCGATAAAGATTCTTCACTGCTTTGTTGCATGATTCCTATAATCTTGATTTTTACTATCTGCTTTCTTAAACAGATATCAATTTGTTATACAATGATGCTTTCAACATCAGTTCCTGTATCATATTTTTCAGTTTAACCGAGTATACATACTCTCCAAACATTCTTTTTATAACAGAAAACACTGTTCCTACCATCTATCTTTGTCCATAGCTTACGCTGTCGTCTTTCCATCTTTGCAAATCATTTCTTTGTGCCAACACTGATAGATTCCTAAGTATATTTCCCTTTTTCCATCTTACTCTAGCATTCTTTCGTACTTTAATACATGGTAATATTCCATTATCTGCAAGATATCTAAAAATATCATTACCTTCAAAAGCACCATCGGCGAATAGTTTGCCTATTGCTGCTGCTGCTGCTGCTGCTGCTGCTGCTGCTGCTGCTGCTGCTGCTGCTGCTGCTGCTGCTGCTGCGGCGGTCATGTTATCTGATTTTATAATATTTTCAACCAATTCTGGTAACGCTTTGCTATCATGAACGTGCTCGTCTGTGACCTTCATAGAAAGTATTTTCTTGGTTTTGACATTAACTGCTACGTGTATTTTCAAATATCCTTTCTTATTTTTTATATGCCATTTATCCCTCATCCACTGACCTCTATTGGTAACCTTAATACCTGTACTATCTATCGCAATGATGATGTATTCGTCTTCAAAATCCTTGTTTTTACTATTCATATCTTTTATCTTGATGTCTAGTCTGTTTATCCTTCTGTTTATTGTGGTGTAATTTGGAATGAAAGGTACTTTTCCTTTAGCGTGTCCTTGCGCAATACCTTCGGTTTGTCTATAAGGAAGATGAAAGTATACCTTAGCATAGCCTAGTAAGAGAAGGAAGGTATTGGGATAATGAAATGGTTCACCTATTTTGCCTTGGTTCATCTATTTTAGTTCGGTATCCCAGTTGTTTATAACGTCAAATCCTAGCAAGATTTCGCCTCTTCTAACTAGAGACTGGTTGTAGGTAGACCAGTTCATGGAGTTTATTTGAGAATGTTAGCTAAATGTTTTTGGAAAGGAGGAATCATGCAACAAAGCATAGTTCTGTATATACGTACAGGACATACAAGTTGAAATCCTAACCGTATGCTTAAATCATACAGATTTTGGTCATCATATCCAGGATCTGCTATCATATAATGTGTGTTTTCTTTAATGTTGTAGATGGCAAACTAGATGTTAATACTTGATAAACCTGATTATCCTGTACATTGGCAGTTGTAATATCAGCTGATAAAGGTATGACGATGGAATCAGTACTTGATATTATATGCAGTTTATATCCAAATAGCCAACAACCCTTCGTATGACTAAAACCCCACCTGGCGTCTGTATCAATACCTGAACTAGGTACTATCCCTTTATCCATCGAGGATTTGTGCCAAACATGACCTTTGGCTTTGATAAGAGTGTACTGTCTGTTGCAAGGATATGAGGATTGACTATGCCATCTGAAACAAACAAGTGTCCCATAGTTGATATCCTTTCTTTGATATCGAAAGAAATGGTCTTTAGCCTTCTATCAAAGGTTCGTCTACTTGGTAAGTGTGATTCAGATAATCCAATACAAGCTCTCATCACCTTTCTGTTGTACGATAAGTCGATTGAAAGATAGTGATGCAGTGCCCTGTTTGAATCAAGACGAAACCAGATACGTACAATAAAACATCTCAGGATTATTGTTGTTGAGTATATGTAAGGTCTACCTCGACTATGATGATGTTTAATAGAATTACAAGGCCAGGCAATTATTCTCCAACAAGATACAAAATACTAATTAGGATTGATGATGAACTATGTGTTTCAGCAGAACTTGTAGATGTTATTTGATTCAAACAAAATATGGTACCCTATAAGACCAGCTTTATTTGTTAGGAATTATGACCCAGTCTCAATTAATCATATATTTCTTTCAGATGGATTTAGCGTCGGTAATCGATAGTAGGATCGCTAACTTGTTTATACCTAGCAGTCAACCAAGCGGTTACATCTGAAACCCCACTCATTTTTGATTTTTAAATGAATAGTCCGTTGCAGAACCACATACATTTAATAGCATGGGAATGGGTCTTGCTAAGGAATATCCCTGACACTCAAACAACCATTAGCAATTTGACATCTGCATTAGACTATAATAGGTTGTTAAACACTTTGATAGTTGCATCAATTTTGATATCTTTTATATCCATAGGTACTACAGTTGTTTTATATAAGAAAATTAAAAGGATAGGGTTGGGTTGGTAAGAGATGATAACAACATTAAAGACCGAAGATCTCAGTTAGTGTGAATGATATAGTCAACAGAATAATTTATCAAGAAACATTACCATGACCACTCTATATATTTCTGCTACTGCTCCAAATTATCTTTGAATGCATCCTCTAAGGATCTATTAGGATACTCTTGAATTTCCTTCCTTATTATTTTCTTTGATGTTTTTTTATTACTATGGATCTGTTTTGAATACATATGGAATACCTGCAAGCCATCCTTCCATTGCATCTCAAACTTTTCATCGCTATATCCTGTAAGGGAATCCTGACCAAAGTGCCACATAGTAACAGTCCATGACATATGAGATGGAACTGAATACTTGGGCGGAAGATTGATAAGATAAATGCTGTTATTATTGTTATTATTATTGTCAGCAGCGGAGGCATGTCCAACAGCATTTAAAGATGTATAATGGTCGGTTAGAAGTCTTTGAAGCCTATCTTCCACTCTAGTCAATCCGCTTGATAGATTAGCAAGTCCTAAAGTATCTAGGGGAATCGGAGTGTTAGAACAGGCTATGATAACACTAACGGTATCAGTCTTATGAGCAGTGGTTTTGATAATGTGATCCTTTAAATCTATATCATGGATATTAATATCTTTATTGTTTTTGAGATCTTTTTTGCATATTAAATCAGTTGAAGAAGAAGAAGAAGAAGAAAGAATATTCCATAAACCTCGAACAGAGAACTTTAAGCGAATGTCATGTATAGCAGGCTTGTCCATTGGAAGTTGATTAAGGAAGGTAAGAAAGGTTTTCTGTTTTTAAAAGATCTTTTGCGGATAATGAAATAATAAAATTTTATCTAAAAGATATTTTCAATATCTTGTTTTGTTTTTCATTTTGTTCCAAGACTATTCTCTGGGTTCCTTGAGAAGATCTGCAGCAGTTACAAATGGTGATTTCTTACTGTCTCTTTCTGAATTATTTTCACCATCTTTATTATTATTACTATCATAGTCTCTAACACCATTAGCAATCATATCTGAGATAGAATCCTTCAACTTCTTTTTTTCTTTAGTTATATATTGACCTTCAAACCTTAAGCAATCGCCAAGATCTGGAAGACCATTTGGATAGATTTGAAAGATGGTTCCCAGATGCTTTACTTTCAGCATTCCATTTGCTGATGAATATAAAGAGGAGGAGGAGGAGGAGGAGGAGGAAGACCGGTCTATTACTTGAGGATGAGAGGTGTCATTAATATTATTGTTTGTTGTAGGAATATCTTTGTTGTAATCGAACTGAGTAATATGCCACTGTGAAGTAGATGGAACAACGTTTAACCTATTTTTTGTTGAATATTGTAATACATTTAATGCCTGGTCACAAGACCTAAAGAATTCTATCATGCCTTCTGGAGTATGAAATTCATATGGTTTGTGTATACACATCATCATATTTAATAGATCCAGCACAATTAGGGCTCTGTAAAGTTAAGACCAAAAATCCATTTTGTAAAACATTTGAATGTGATGGTCCATCAAAAATTTGATTTGCGTATTAAATTTAAGTTATTTTGCCAAAATTATTTTTTGAAATGGTCAATTTAACCAAATTTCTTTAATTAAAAATAATTGTCAATTCCTTAACTTTACAGAGCCATAATTAGACACATTCAAATTTTAAAGATTTTCCATCATGTTTGCAATATTTTTATTTTAATTTATCAACCATGATTTAAAGATGAAACTTTTTAGAAATTTTTTAATGGTGCTAATTAGACGAGATCTAATATATAATTTTTAAAAGTAATAAAAATTAAAGTAATAAAAAAATGGTTTGTGTTTTAATCGTTAACCGGAGGTGTTCTCGTATCCCTCGGTGACAGATAGTGTAGCTGTATTTCTATCATTCAATGTTACTGGTTGATTGCTTGTATTTATAATTGCAAAATCAGTTACGCCGTCAGGATTATTGGTAGTAGTTCCAACATCAAAATGATATACACAAAGGCCAGTTTGAGGACTAGATAATTGTTGTAGATATTGTGGATCTGGTGCTTGTAAAGTATTTACACCCGCATCAATTATACCTGCAAATAATTTTACAAGAGGTTGTCCTGTTGTATCACATGGGAAAACAGTTGCGGAATGTCCCTTGGTAGTAATAAATGGAGTGGTATCTTCTAGATCAAGGAATTGACCAGGTTTAAGAGTTACACCAGCAAGATGATGCCATGCTATTGAAGGAAGATTGGCAGGCCCTCTAGCTGTTACTTCATAACCCTTTACTATAGATTCACAATGACCTGCAGTTGCAATACCATTGGTAATTGTACATTGTTGAGAAGTATTATGATCTACAACACATTTTCCATTAAATGTTGCGGGATTACCATGGAATCCTTGTGGTACTGTGTATGTGGCCTTAAGAGTAGATCCGCTAATTGGTACTTGCATTGTTGTACATGTAGAAACTGGATTAGCATTATTACTCTGGGCGGTTGCAATGCCACCGTTGCCACCGTTGCCACCAGATCCAGCATTGGCCACCATAGTGGGATGGTTGTTTGGACTAAAATTATTATTTTGTCCTGCAACTTGTGAATAGACTGATGACATTTTGCTGATCATTGACAAACCAAAGCCGCTTGTAACAATGATAGTTAATAAAAATATAGAAAAAACTGCTAGTTTTATCTTCATTAACTTGATGACCTAATTATGTTATATTATGATATTGGTATATTCTACGAATATGCTATTAATAATTTCATGGGCCCTGTTAACTTAAGGAAAAACCTATAATTAAGGTAACCATATATTCTATGTCTACTAGAAATAGAACATCTCCAAATATCGTTGGTTATGGTTTACACTTGTACTTTTTAGGATTATCATTTAGAAATACTGCCAAAGCGTTATCTTTTTTAAAAATAATAAAAATAAGCCATGTTTCCATTTGGAACTGGCTTCAAAAGTACAGGCCTTGGAAACATCGAAAGAATAAGAAAATCCAAGAATACGTCATAGATGAAACTGTTATAAAAGCAGGTTCTGAATCTATTTGGCTTTGATGTGTTATTATAGAACCAAAGGATAAAGAAATTCTATCATTTTATATATCAAAAAAGCGAAATATATCTATTACCAAACGATTTCTGTCTGAGATTGTAAACAAGTATGGAAACCATCAAGTATCATCAGATGGCGGCACTTGGTACCCACAAGCCTGTAAGTTTTTGAATCTATATCATCATCTCCATTCCACCTATGAGAAAAACATTATTGAAAGAACTATGCAGTATATCAAGGATAGAACTGAATGTTTTGATGATTATTTTCCTTGTAGGAAAAAGAACAAGTGTAAATTATACCATATTAAACAATGGCTCAAGTTGTTTGTTTATGAGCATAATAAAGAAATAATATCTTAAGTTAACAGTTGTGTAAAAAAGACTGTATATGCATTTGTAAACTAATACTGCTTGTTTTGAGCAACAAAATTGTCATCATATTTTTTGATGCACATTCAATATTATAAAAATTAACAAATCTAAACGAACATAATTAGTTTACAATAAAGAATATCTAAGTATTTACACAATGGTTAACAGAGCCATTTCATGTATATAATAGATCTCACATAATTAGGACCATTGAAAACTTGATCAACATTGGATTTATCTAGGTAATCAAGTGCTACTATCAATCCAGTAACATTTATTCGTGTTCAGATATGCAACTACACATGATTTCAAAAAAATTATAACATTATAAAGAAAGGCTATCTTTATCTATCTTAACATTGTTTCTCAAAGTTTCAAAAGCAGTAGATACTGATTCATTTGGAGTTAATGACTCTTCAACTCTATAAAAGGCTTTATCATTTATCTGTTTTACATAGCCTCTAAAAGCTTTTTCTGCCAGGGATATTGGAATATCAGGTAACGTTAGCTGTGCCATATCACTTATTGGAATATCTTTGTTAACATCACAGCCTTTCAATACCCACTTTTTAACAGGCGGAATAATACTGCCTCTTGTATCTGAAAAAAGATTATGAAGTCTATCCGATACTCTACCAAGAAATATAAGGCTATCTGAGACATCTTGCTCTTCATACAGACGAAATGGATGCTGACTGCATGACACATAAATCATTATTGTTCCATTAGGTGATATGATGAATTTTAAATCAGGTTGACCTTGACCTTGAGATATTCTCTCCACAGATTTTTGCTCCATTTACTGGATCAGGTTTTATATCAATATCATTATAATATTCCTTGTTAATATTAGTTCGAATCTGAAGTTTATGAATATACAAGTAGACAGTAGATAATTTAGATAAAATGTCTTGGAGAAATTGAATTTTCTGCTGAGCTTTTGAGTATGCTAATGGAGAAGGTGGTGGTGGTGAGGAGTATGAGGATAATGATGAGGATAATGAGGATGAGATATTACTACTTGAATGTATTAGTTGGGAACGGTTGAGTCCCGTGGTATCTAATAGGACATTTCTTTTATTATCATCTATTATCTTGGGTTTCATTTCTGCTAAAAAATATTTCTGAGGGTTTGATCTTTTAAATCCCTTGAAAGATATCCCTTACTTGTCTAGATCATCCGCAGTAAATAAAACCTTTTTCCTATGAAAATGCTTTAAAGTCCTTTGAGCTTTCCTCTTAGTCACTTTAAAACTAACCATTATATCTTGGTAAGTTACTCCTGAACCGTTAGATTGATATTTATTCTTTGCAACTTCGTTTATCTGATTCTTTGAGATATATTTTCTAGTTGTGATTTGGTGTTCTAATTCATGGTTATGTACACTCTTTGAGAGTGCTAATGATGCATTCTTAATCTTGTCTTTTATATTGCTAGAAATATTGTTGGATGGCAAATCTGAAATTTTATTTATTTTATCCACGTCGTTATTTCTGATCCAGTCTTCCGAAATTCCAATAAGTAACGTTTCCTGTTTTTTTATTTACTGTACCATGGAACCATATTAGAGCACTATCTCTCAACTTTGAATTTAATGACGTTATGCGTTCATGAATTTCTCCGAATAACATAGAAAATTCAAAGTCCAATTTATCATTGTTTGTTACTGTATTATTATTATCTTGTAAATCCTTGTTTTCAGGAACTATCATCTGATTTGGTTTTTCATCTTCATTTAAATCGAAGTTTTCCAATAGAGGTCCTTTGCAATCAGAGTATTCTTTTATTTCCTCTTCATCATTCTTTTTCTCTTCTTGGAATGACCGCTGAGAATATTGCTGAGGATAAGCAGATGCCTCAATAGGATTACCTGTAATCTGACTTTCTGATTCTGATTCTAATTCATTATCATCATCATTTTGAATGGATGTAGAACCATCAACATTAACAAGCACTACCTGTTTCTTTTTATCTTTCTCTTCTTCCTCTGTCTCAGAATTTAGCGGTGTTTTCATTGGTATTATCGCCGCTAACTTGGAAGTCTATCAGTTTATAAAATAATTTTATTTAATTCTAAGATTCACTCCTTTGCAGGATGTATATCATGGAGCCTTATTCTAATCCGAAGAAACTTGGATATGGCATTTATCCTGATCATCCTTTTGGTGTGTTGAATTTTATGATAGAAAAGACCGCAGCTCAGAATATCTAACTGAATTTTATTACGCTAAAACAGAATCTTCTAAAGTAAGCTCTGTTGTATTTCCACTGCATTCTGAAAAGGGGAATATCAGTTTTTACAAATGAAAAATTATAATAATGAATTTATTTTATAAAAAATGTTCGTAGTTAAGTTATGTGCATTATTACCATCATAGCTAAAAGATCATCCAGTACCTGCAGTATTCAATGGATTGGGTGTTGTAGATGGCGGAGCATATCTCATATGAGTAAGACAACTTAAATTAGAGTTAGATGGAACTAATTGTCCTTGAATTTCACCACGTTGATGATCTAATGTTCTAACAGTAACATAAGCACCTTTATCTTGAATAATTTTATCTAAATCAGTAATATTCTTACCTATTAATGGTCCAGTTAAACTGTTTGGAGAAAATACCCCACCTTGTCCTGGAGGACCATGTATACCCGCTTTAATGTCTCCAGCTGTCAATAATCCGTTAACAGGTCCAGTTGGATAAGCTTGTTGAGTATTTATTGATGCATACGGATTAAGTAAGTCAGCTAAAGCTGTTCCGTTTTTATAGCCAATATGGGCTCCAAGAACGCCTGTTATATTAGTGGCATTTACAGAATAGCATAAAGATCCATCTGGGTTAATATGAAATCCCGCGTTCCCTGTTGCATGAGTATTCACCGGTGGTACCATATCTTTTCCAGAAAGGGTGGCAACAAAGTTGGTTTGTTTTTGGGCGTATGATGTAAAAGGAGATGCAATTACCGTAATTGAAAGTATATTTGCAAGTATTAAAAATAGAATAATTTTATTAATCATTATCATAAGATCTCTTGCATAATTAGCAACATAAGAAAAATTTCTAAAAAGTAGACAGATCTTAATCATAATTAGCAAATTAAAATAAAAATATTACAAAATATCGTTGAAAATATATAAAATTTTGACAGGTTCCTAATTATGCAAGAGATCTATAGAATAAACGTACATATATTTAACAATTATTAAATTTCAATTTATTTTTGTAAATATTCTAATTTATAATACATTATATTATAAAAATTACGAAAATTAAAAAAACAATATGATTTATTTCCTTTCAACGTTTATCGTAAAAATCAATTGTTAATGTCTGTTTATATGATAAATAAATGTAGCAGTAGGTTTTAACGATTGGACGCTATCTACAGTGTTTTCACATAATTTTTACAAAACTAATATAAGAATTACAGTCTTGCTCTGTTTTTCAATTATTTTATAAAAGGTTGCCCTTATCGTCCAGATATACAGAAATTAAAAATTGATATTTTCTTGATATATATAGGCAAAGTAAAAAAAAGATTATCTTAGAGCTTGACCTCCACAGTATGCATAGATATGAACATTATCACCATTACCTCCAGCACCACCCGTGGCATTTCTACTGTGATCTACTACATTACCATCATTACCTCCTGTTGATGACCCTCACTACCGCTATTACTTGCATATACATTAGAAGATGAAACATCTGTTGCTGTCGATACCGCCATGGTCATCATCATCAAGTATTGCCATTATTTTATGATGCTCCGATATCAAGACATTGCAGCATTATTTTGCTAACAACTAAAAAGTCCTATTCATATGCTCATAGTATGATCGTTGAAAAAAACTTAAATCTTCTGCTAATTGTTATAGCATGAAAAACAAGGCATTGAATTCTGGCGCTAAATAAATAAAAATCATCGCATATCCAGATTATATGATAAAAACATATAGGTTAATGTCATTTGGGCTATTACCAATAAGAATTATAGCTGGAATTGGATTCATAATAAATGGTTTACCCAAGCTTGTAAACGTAATGGGCACAGAATCTGAGTTTGCAAGCAAGTTTGGATTACCCGCGGCATTAGCACTTCCCGTTGGATTGCTAGAAGTGATAGGAGGCATCTTTTTAATTATGGGAGTATTAACTAGAATATCTTCTATCTTGTTTATAATATTAATGATTGGTGCTATTATCACTGTCCAGATTGCAAAAGGATTTAGTGGTGGATATGAGTTGAATTTATTATATTTATCAATAGCAATTACCCTTTTACTTACAGGTCCAGGGCGACCATCTATAGAGTGGAATGTACTGAATAGAGAATTATTTCCGAAAGGTAAAGAGATGGTTGCTACTGCAAAAACATTGAAAGAATAATAACAATCTATCAGTGGAAACTATAAGGAATTCATTTAAGGATGATGACAAAGTAAAAAAAAAGATTATCTTAGAACTTGACCTCCACAGTATGCATAGATATGAACATTGCCCCCATGGCAACCATTAGTGTTTCTTCGGTAACAACAGAATACCTCTATATCCACCAAATCCACCAGCGGTCATAGTATTATTATTAGTTGGTATTGTTGATACCGATTTGTTATTATTTTATTACTTGACCTTTTATGACAAATGTGTTTCTTTTTCGAATACTTCATGATATTCACTAATTGAATTTATATATCGATTTACTTATTTAATACCAAATTTATAATGTTATATTGAGTAATGATAAAGTTCAAGTAAAGGATATTAACAATAACTCGGGTAATCTTTATACACAATATCTGAATATCAATCGCGATATATTTATTTCAACTATGAATAATATGAAATTATTCTGGGATGAATTTTGGAGAATATGGAATGAAGATCAGAAGAAAAATCCATTTTATAATAATCCATATCTATATTATTATGATAGTTATATTCGTTCTCTGAATAAAAAGTCTACTTAACATTTTCTATTATTTTATATTAAATTACCAAACGAATGTTTACAACTCTATCGGATTGTCACCAAACGACAACTTGACAGAGCCCTCAATAATATTATTTATATGTAAAATGATGTTATAAGGACGTTACTATTGTGGCTACTTATATATACAAATCAAAATGTTCTGTATCCTATATAATCCACAAAAACTATAATAATATAATGTAGTTGATATATTATATTAAATTCACTTTTGAATTACATCTCTCAGTTTGACGGAATTAATTAGCCCTTCGGCCTGGCGTTAGATATATCATAGGCGGCGACAAAAATAGATTGAACGTTGTTTCAGACTTTTTAAATGATATATCATCCAGTTTGATTATAACGAGAATATTTCTATAAATAAGATAATACTATCGATAGCAAGATAGACTATAGCATATAGAAGATTACAAGTAAGATATCTTGAAACCATTCTTTAGGTATATTCAATAGGAGGTCTTACAGAAGATAGAAACTCTATAAGATTTGAAGGTCATTATAATGCCAGAAGAAAAAGACTCTTAAAGATCTACTCTCAGACATTGTTGATGATCACAATAATAAAGAAAATGGAAAAAGTTCACTATTTGTAACTGCTAAAGATCTTTTAATGAAAATGAAAGAAAAATGAATATACTATAGATCTATCACCTATGTTTCCATAGAAGTGTAACAGAATTTATCTGTGCATCGCAAAACTATCTGCTCATTCATGAGTTAGTTCATTACTGCTTTCATAATTTTATCGATTATAGTATCATAGTATATGAGATAGTAGTTAATCAGTATCTCGTTACCTGATATTTAAATAATTGAGGCTTGGTCATAATTCAAAATCACTTGTCTTTATCCAAAATTCCATTTCATCAGCCAGTTCCAAGCATATACTTTATTGATTTTGGATTTATTTTCTCAAGTTTACAGTTGTAGTATACCATTAGCTGATAAAGTAAAACAGATAAGAGTACAATTGCAGATACCTTACAAAATCCTCGTGCTGGTAATGGATCTATTCTAAACATGGATTTGATGTGCTCTATCAATGGCTCTATCGATATCCTTCTTCGGCTATAGATAGCCTGTCCCAATACAGATTGATAAAAACATACAAGCTCTAGCCTCTTTTTGGAAGTATTTTGATATCTTTCGACAGGACAAACCAGATCTATTTCTAATACCTTCTTGCTGTATTTATACAATTTCTTATCATCATATCCTGGATCAGCTATCATGTACAATAGATCTCTTGCATAATTAGCCAAAACAGCTTTATTTCCGTCTATCGTATGTAAATATGTCATTCTTTTTGTTATCTTACAATAGATTATCCAAGAAGCCATCACTCTTTAAATCCTTTACCGGTCTCTCAATTCAACAGTTTAATGACATTTATAAAGAAATAAAATCAAAATACAAAAAGTACGAGATAAAACGCTTATCCTCAAAAAGAAGGAGGAGAGAACGAGATGTAGGTGCAGGGAGACATTTCAAACTCATTGTTGAGGATAGAGTTATCATGGTTCTAGTGTACTATCGCCTATACATAACCTACACATTAGCTGGTTTTCTATTTGATCTAGATCAGAGCAACATCTGCAGAGATATCCAAAAGATAGAAAGTTTGATAAGACAATGCGTACCAATTCCGCAGAAAATATATCAGATAACCAAGAGGTTGAAAACGCCAGAGGAAGTAGAGAAATATTTTCCGGGATTTATGGCTTTTACAGATTGTACAGAGCAGCAGATTCCAAGACCTATTGACAAGAGAAGATGTAAGATGTGCTTTGTTGCATAACTTAATTTTATCATAAATATACGACACATATAATTCAAGTTTGGGAGACATCTATTCGTAATTCGTTTTATTATAATAAAGATTCAATCATGAAAAAACGAATTTCAGAGTTATGCAACAAAGCAGTAAGATGTACTATTCAGGAAAGAAGAAAAGGCATACAGTAAAGACACAGATTATGGTTAACAATCATGGTTATATTATTCACAAAGCAGATCATAAGAAAGGACACAGACATGACTATAACATCTATAAAGAAAATCATCCTGCTATCCCAAAAGATGTTCTAAATGTGTATGATCTGGGATACCTTGGAGTAGAAAAGGACTTTCCAGAACAAAGATCATCTCTACCCTATAAAAAGAAAAATAATCAAAAAGAATTACCACAAGAAGATAAAGAATACAACAAAAGTCATTCTAGAAAAAGGATAGTTATTGAACATACTATTTGTAGATTGAAAAAGTACAGGATAATGAGTGATATATTTAGAAATAGGCTCAGAAAGTACAATAAAGTGTCAGATATAGTCGCAGGCTTGATAAACTACAGAATTATGAAGCAGCATAACTAAAAGAAAAAATGGTGTATCTGTAGTCAACTTAATGAAATGTATCTAATTATGCAAGAGATCTAATACATATGGTAATGAGAATACATTAGATGCTGAAGTTAAAGGAACATACATCTGGTTATCCTGTACATTAGCAGTAGTTACATTGGCTGTTAGAGGTACTACAAGATCGCCTGTTGTAGAGGTTAGATGTAGCTTGTATCCAAATATCCATCCCTTAGTATGACTATAACCCTACCTAGTATCTGTATCAATGCCCGGACATGGTACCACTCCTTTTTTCATGGATGATTTATGCCATACAGGACCTTTTGCTTTTAAAAGAGTACTATCTATTGCTGTTATAGAAGGGTCTACTAATTCGTCTATGATAAAGAGGTGTCCCATTGTTGATATTCTTTCTTTTATATCCGTAGAAATAGTCTTCAATCGTCTGTCAAATGTACGTCTACTTGGAATGGATACTAATCCACAGGCTAACGTTAGTTTATGGTTATATGGATAGTCCATGTTAAGAAAAGTATGTAATGCATTGTTAGAGTCGATTCTAAACCATATCCTTACAATAAAACATCTTAGAATTACAGTTGGAGTATATACATACGGTCTACCACGTTTCCTTTTTGCAGTAGGATATGGTATACAACCTATTAGATACAGAATATTAAAAAGGATGGATTTCTTTAAGCTATCAAGAGCTAATCTTTGAGACAGTGTTTCTCAAAATAAGGTCTCAAGGGTTAGCTTTAAGCTATATAGATCATATTGAAAATAAATTTGAATTATGACCAAGCCTCAAATTTATCTTGTTTGCAGATAGAGCAGCACAGCACCGGTCGAAGATGGTAGAAGAGTACTTACGGAGAAACATGGGAGCAATAAAAATTGAATATTTTCCTGTTGGTTCACCTCAATTAAATGCAGTTAAAGAATGTTGGAGACAAGGCAAGTATGACATACTATCAAATTATTACTCTTATTTCTTACATATTAAGCAAGTAATATCTCACTATTATAGAACAAGATGATTCAATCTAGATATCAAAAAATATCTGTTTAGGTCTATGAACTAATGTTGTTGAGTATATTGTCTGTTTTATTATATCAACTAATGGTATACTATAACTGTAAAACTGAAAAAATAAATCCAAAATCAATAAAATATATGCTTGGGACTGGTTGATGAAATATGATTTTGGATAAATATGAGTAGTATCGAATTATGACCAAGCCTCAGTTTTTTACATAACTGTTAGAGCTTTATAAATTTATAAATTCACAATCTCACCAATTAATACACTAATAAAAAAGGATTGTTATTTGTTACTAGTCTCCACCAGCATTTAAGTATCCATTTGTTACAGAAAGTGTAACTGTATTTCTATCTGTGAAAGTTATTGTTTTATCACTTGTATTAATGATTGCAAAGTCAGTTACTCCATCTGGATTATTATTAGTAGTCCCAAGATCAAAGTGATAGACACAAAGACCTTCTTGAGGACTAGATAATTGTTGTAGATATTCTACATCAGGTGATTCAAGAGTATTTACACCTGCATCAATTATGCCTGCATATAATCTTACAAGTGGTTTTGCAGATTTGTCACATGGTATGACTGTTGCAGAGTGGCCTTTAGTTGTAAAGAATGGCGTGGTATCAGCTAAATCAAGAAATTGCCCTGGTTTTAAAGTTACACCAGCAAGGTGGTGCCATTCTATTGTAGGAAGATTTGCAGTGCCTTTAGATGTTACTGCATATCCAACTCCTACTTTTTCACAATGACCTGATGATGCGATCCCATGAACAATAGTACAAGGATCTTTAGTAGATTGAGAGGTACTATCTATAACACATTTCCCATTAAATTTCATTGGATTACCTTTAAACTTTTCAGCAACAGTAAAAGTTTCATTAATAGAAGATGATTTAGGGATTGTTACTGTTTTACATGTCGCTAGATTATCTTTGGTTGAATCACTATCCTTTGCATAAATAGAAGGAATTTTTTCGATAAAAGTAATTCCAAATCCATTTGTGATAACCATTGATAATAAAACTATACCAAAAACTACTGGTTTTATAGTCATTGTTTAAAGAAACGTTGTTTTTTATATTAGAGTATCGCTACTTTATAATGTATGAATAGTCATAAATTACCTTCTATATGATTTTGTATGGTCTAGATAAATTATAAAGGCATCTATATTAAAATTGTGAAACATTTAATTTGTTTATATCTTGTATTTACTACACATTCATTTTATTAATAAGAATGTCATTATCATTTGTATTTATTATAATTTCTATTTTTCATTTGGTAATCTTTTTTATCTACTATATATTATATCTCTTGTGATTTGTTGCATAATTATATAATTTATGATTTTATTATCCATTTTGTCTAAATAGATATCAACTTATTATACAATGATGCTTTCAACATCATCTCTTGTATCATATTTTTCAGTTTAACCGAGTACACGTGTACTCTCCAAACATTCTTTTTATAGAAGAGAAAACAGTTTCAACAATCCATCTTTGTCCATAGATTACGCTGTCGTCTTTCCATTTTTGCAAATCTTTTTTCTGAGCCAACACTGATAGATTTGTAAGAATGTTTTTTCCTTTTTTCCATATGACTCTAGCATTCTTTCTTACTTTGATTCAAGGTTAGATTCCGTTGTCTGCTACTAAGAATCTAAAAATCTCATTATTATTATAAACTCTATCTACAATGAGTTTACCAATTGTTATTTTTTATCTGCTTCCATCACACCATTAATCAATTCGGATGATTCCTTATGTTAACAGCGATCTAAAATATATGCTATATATCTTATTGTAAATTGCTTGTGTTTGTTTACTATCACAACACTGCTTTGTTGCATGATTATTTTTTTCGTCATTTGCTAAGGTTTTGCTGGTGAATCTACAACGAAAACAGGTGAAATTCAATTGTTGTTATTACATTTTAATTGTTGCTATAACTGATTTTCGAATCATGCAACAAAGCAATAAGTATCATTTTATAATTTTTAATGAAATTAATTAAGTTCAAAATAAAGGGTTATATGACTATAGTAAAAGTAAGCAATAATTAACAATAAACACATGAATAGATAAGCACAATATTTCTATAACACTTCGTTTATATATTAATGTTATATAAAATTAGCCTATAATCATATTGAATCCTTAATATCTTTATTTGAAAAGCCATTTTATAATGAACTTGCTTATACATGGATCATATGACTTTTATAAAATATATTTAAAAACTATCGCAAATGGAGGGGGTAGATAAACTCTATGTTACTTATTCCAACAAAGAAATCAGAGTACAAATTAATTAAAAAGAATGAGATCTCTGAAACAGGTTTGAAATCAATTGCAAAAAATATCGTTTGTTTTGGTTGTAAAAAAATAAATCAATCAAAAAATGAATGCTTTTACAATTGTAATGAGTGTAATGAAATTTTTTGTGAAATTTGTATAACAAACTGTTTTCAAGATGGTCTATTTAATGCAGGAATGCTACTAGAATAAAGTCAGAGACATTATAAAGAGATAAAATGAAAATAGCTCACATAGGTGAAATTGCGGGAGTATCTTCTTTACTTTCTTTTGAACAACATCAAAAAGGAAACATGGCTAATGTGTTTGTGTTTGACAGTATTACTCAACATAGATTTGGAGGAATTCACGTAAATTATAATTCCTTTATTCAAAAAACCATGTTTTACATTCGTCTAAAACTTTATGATGTATGGCATTATCATTATCCTTATGGAACACTTTACAATTATTTGAAGAAAAATTATAAGAAAAAGATATTTTTAAAACATTATCATGGAAGCGATTTACGGGATACTAAAAAAAAAGATTTTGATTTTTGCTTGGTGTCTACACCTGATCTTTTAAAATATGCACCTAATGGAAAATGGCTATCAAATCCAATAAACCTAAGCCAGATAGATAGATTTCAAAAACCATCAAATATGAACGATATATCTAAAATTAAGATTGCTCATTATCTTTATTATAGCAATAGACCTGAATGGGATCATTTTTCTTCTGTTTTCAATACACTCGAGAAAATTGATAAAGCTAAAATTATTAAAATTTTTAATTTAACTTATGAACAGTCCTTAGAGTTAATTTCTACTTCCGACATTGTTATTGGTAAAGTCTTACCTGAAATCGGATGGATAGGCAAGTTTGAATTGGAAGGAATGGCACTTGGCAAACCGGTAATGGCATATGTCTCTGACGAACTATATGATCAGTATAAACCTCCTGTTTATAGAACTACAAAAGAAACTTTTGAAAAAGATCTCTTGTCGTTTATTGATGACAAAGATGAACAAAAAAGGCTTTCCATAGAAGGACCAAAATATGTAAGAAAATATCATGATTCAAAAACCATTTCAAATAAAATATTGGATTATTATACTCGTTTGAAGAACAATGATTTAATCTAGAACTTAAATAAGATTGCTTTGTTATACGATTATTTTTTTCGTCATTTGCTAAGGTTTTGTAGATAAAGCAGTGATGGAAACAGTTAATTTAATTGTTATTGTTACAGATAAATTGATGTTTTAATAAATTTTCTATTGACTCTTGTAACTTCATCACTTATCTCTATAGCAAATGTGATAAGCGATCTAAATTTAATTATTTGAATATTATCAGCAGTATTAGGTAGCACAATTGCTGCAGCTATAGGCATTATACAATTAACCAAATCACAAGAAACATGGATTCTTTACACATCAACCGCAGAAACTTGAATATAACCTATTTAAGTTAAAGGTATCGGACTGTTCACCACAGAATAGCCCAACGGATGATAAAAGAAATAAATTATTTATTGAAAGATGTGAAGCATTGATGCTACTGAAGGCATGAAATATTTTTCTTTGCGTCAACAAAAGAATAATGATTCTAAAATATGAGAGGTTATAATATGTCTTGTAATATGAACTCATTTGATTTCAGGTATTTCTTTATAACAACGTTTTATGATTCTATAATTTATGTATAGAAAATTTATTAATGTTACTGTGTATAATATATATTCTCCTTTATATTCGGAATTATTCCTACCATTTTTTTTAAATTAGTTTAAGAATTATTTCAAGTAGTTATATAGCATAGTATCAAAACAGAATCATCAAATGCTTTCTATTTTTAATTGTAATTTTTATCCTTATATTTGACAACAGATTGTTTGTTTCTTATTAGAACTTACCGTTATTAATAAATATTTTAGCACTCATAATTTGATAACAAGCACCTATTTTTAACATCAACCATGGTTTTAATCAAGTTTTTATTTTCTAATATGGGGATGACTTAAAACGTTCTATATCCATGCAAGACTTATTTCAAAAATCATTTTTTCCAAATATCAAATAAATATATTATTAATCTACGAGGAAGACATAAAATATATATTTTGACTAAATAAAGTTCGATTAAAAAATATAAGAATATAAATTTATTTTTAAATCACTACAGCCCTATAGTATATTATATGGGAAATTCCTTTAAAGTTAGTGTCTGCGGTATATTTTTTATTTATATTTTTATAAATATGAAATACGATCAATTATGACATAGTAGTTTTTGTTAACAAATCCTTTAACTAATATTATAATTTTTTACGGATTATCTTAAATTAATTATTTTTTAGAAATATGTTTATGTGGCCTGACACGATATTTTCTATTTTAATAGATCGTCAAATCAAATATTTTATTGGTGTGATCTATTGTTCTTTTTCCTAATTTTTAAAATATCTTTACAAATTTCAGTAACAATCAGTATATACATGAAAGATTCTAATCATGTATTATCTATTTTTCACTTCTTTCCTTTAGGCTTTATTTAAGATCTTTTGATAAATCTAATGATATTTCCTATTAAAGGAATAGAAAACTTTATTAAGGTTACTATGTATAGTATTGTTAGTTCCTACCATAACATTTTTTTTCACCTTTTAATGATTTGCTACATATGACAACATTTACTTTAGAATCATATTCGAATAGAAGATTTAAAGAGAAAAAATTCTTTATAAAATTTAACTATAGTTAAAGATACTGATCAAAGTAATTCCAAAATATCAACATTGTTAGCCAAGATCGATGTTATTCTATAGAAAATAATGACAAATTGCTATTTTTCTTACATTATAGTTCTTTTTGAAGGTGCCTGTCTAGTTCACAAATTCTTAGATTGGAACTTATTTTATTTCTAGTTTGGAGTGTCTTTGTGATATAAAATTTACATAAGCGCTTGCATCCAGTTTACTGTAGATGATTTTTCACCTTTTGTAGACAAGAAATAAGTTCATCTTTTTAATATAGTATAATTATGGTTAATTTAAATTTCTTTAAATAGAAAATTATATTCGTTATTTGATAGATGGATTATAGTTGAAAGGATATCGGTTATGGCAAACATCATATTATTCCTAGATCTAGATAATTCCTAAAACCAATTTCTCGGGTTTAATATCTTCAACACAGTAATACACAGCGTAATGCTTATTGACTTGGTATTTCTATAAACTATTGTGGCGAGTTTCTTATTTCAACCTGATTCTATTGATGGAGTAAGTTTCAAACCCATAGAAATAGATATACATCAAGGCGTAATATTATTACAAAGTAAATTTTAAACTAAAATATTAACTAGTTCTTAAATCTAAATCAATAGAATGTTATCGGCATTATTTTATCAAGTATTTTAAGGCGTATATCTTTTATGTCATATCCTGCAATTTCTAAAGTGTCATTTAATTTATCAAGTAACATTCTCTTATAATACTCAAGATTAAGGTCCTCATAGATTGGAGTATTCGTCGAGAAATTACCACCTGTGAGTTTATCCTTATATTTAATTTCAAACGACCAAACCTCTTGTCCTTTATCTTTCCCTAATAACCTTCCCAAAATACCTGATCTAACAGTTTTGGAGTATTCGTCGGGATGTTTCTTTAGTTTTTGAGTGCATTTTAATTGCTCTTCTATAATGTTTGGAGATTTGATTTCATGCTCTAGTTCAAAGACGGCGTTCTGTAGTAGATTTGAAACTCTATTAAATCCCGTATCAGGTCTTATAATTTCATATACCACTTTATAAAACCATTTTCTTATCCATAGCGGGTTTGAATCTGCTAGTCCATCTAGTCCTTTTATAATTGGTTGATCAGCTTCCTTACCACTCCAGGCAACAAATCTGTTCTTTTTACCATAAAAAATTGAATTTTGAAACTCGTTTTTCAGTTCGACGGTTATACCTAATTCCTTTTTGCATCTGTCAATAAACATTTTTAATTTCTCTGCATTTTCTTTATCGTTATTACCATCCTTTGCTTTAACAAATATAGAATCTGTAAACCCAAATACAATTTCAAAGTTAAATGGTTCATTCTGGGCCAAAGCTTCCATTGATTTATGAATTCTTCTTCCTTCCCCTGTTATACATTCGGCCACTTTATAGTTTGAAAATTCAAAGTATTCATTTGCAAAAAGTCCAAATCCTGCATTTGCAAATAGTTTAGCGCCTATTTGATGAGTCTGATACTCTTCTACAAGAATATGATTAGGATTTATTTTATTTTTTTCTTTTTTTAATAACTGTAGATAGTGTTCACGGTCAGATAGCACTTGTTCCAGTACTATGGGAAACGCGCCTTTTCTTTTTAGGCAGATCCAATACCTAGAGACTTCTCTATCAATTTTATTTTCTTGTAAACCCTGATTTATTGTGTCAATTGTATCCTTACTTATCCATGCAGTTGGATCATATTGGCAGCAGCTGCAGTTCAAAGTATCAAATGATATATTTTTATTTATTACAAGAGAAGGATACATACCTTTTACATCAAGTTCATATACTTTCGAGTTTATGAAAAAGCCTTTTTTAGGTGTAGTATGATGTCCTCCGCTTATCTTTTGTTTTTCTACTTTAGAATAAGATTCAAGTATTTCTTTTCTTTCTATCATTTTTTTGTATCTATTTGCATACCAACTGCTTACATTAGTATTACAAACTTGATAGTAATCCATTTCAGCGTATTTGGAAAATACTTTCATCAGTCTCAATACAAGGCAGTTATTATACTGAGCAAGTAGCATTGCTAGTTCTGCATCTCTTTTTACATACTTTTTTTGATCTTCTTCCGATATTTCTAAAATGTTATTTGTTCCAGCGTTTATATTGTCATACTTGGTTATTCCAAGTAATGCAGAGCTGACCGAGTCAAGGCCAGTTGTTCTGTATTTTCCTTCAAATACATTATCTTTTATTACTTGTTTTTCAAACACCTTGATAAGATCAATATGTTTATTTTCAAAGTCCTTTCTTGTCTTCATGTAAGTATTATTGTAACTTAATTCAAATGGAGATTCCAGATTATAATATAAACATCTCTGATGCAAGATAAAAAAGTCTGAGTCTCTTCCTTGTATTCGGTTTCCTTGATCATCATATACTGCAACTCCTGTAGTATACCATCCAAAGGTTAATGGAAACTGTTCAAAGTAATATAAAATATCTTTAATTAATGCCTTTTCAGCGCTTTGTTGATCTTTATATTTATATTTGGAAATATGCAATACAATTCTTTCTCCCCAATTGGTACAAAATGCCCCTGCGAATATCTGAGTCTTGGAATGTTCATATTTGCCTTGATATGAAAGCCATTCTAAATCTATACTTGCTGAATTTAATACTTCATCCCTATAACTTTCAATTTTGAGTTGCGATGGTTGTTTTTTCATCAAAATATTATTTGCCAAAATCAGATTATCCTCCCGTTACAATTTTGTTCTACTATGTTTTCTTCTGTATCGTCATCATCCTCATTTGTTTCAATTTCAGCTGCTTCTACATGTTTAAAATGTAACCTATTTTCCCGTTTTATCTTTGTATTAATAATTACATTATTATCTTTTATACCATCAGAAAGAGAATGTGATGAATGTGATGAATGTGATGTCAACAAATGATCTGAATGAAATGGTTTATTAACTTCTGAATTTACCGAATTCTCATCAGTGTTTTGGTTGCCTATTGCTGTTATTTGTTTATTATCCATATTATCTAGAAAAGTGTCATTAATTGATTTATCAAAAACAGAATTATTGTTTGCATTTATAGTGTTAGAGTCACTGTCAGCATTTACACAAGGTTCTGAAATCTCTTGTCCATAATCAAACAAACTTTTATTTTCATTTTTAATGGCATCACATTCATCACATTCATCACATTCTTGAGATACGTGATTGGATATATTATTCGCTATATCTGTTTTTTCAGAATTATTCAGATGAGGATGATGATGATTATTATTGGGTGATGGAGTCTCGTGATGTACCTTTATCCTTTTCATTTTCATTCTCACTTTCTGTTTTCCATCTTACTTCTACAGGTTTCTCTTTAACAATTTGAATACAAGCATCATTTCTAAGAAGACTTAGAACTTCCTTTAAATGATGACTTTTATTTAGTTTCAAATTTTCTGCAATGTCTTTGTGATTATTACCTTGGAAATCTTTACCAAGTAAATAATATTTAATGTTTGGATCTCTCTTACAGGCTTCAACTGCCGCAGTAGTTAAGAAAATTGGATGACCATTATATTCCCTTATTATTTTTCTTATCATATCAAAGGATAAATCGCGAGGATTTTTTGATATAGCTACAACCTGGTTAAAGTCTTTTAAAATATCATTGTAAAGTAATATTGTTTCATTTGCATCTTCTGCATCTGCACTATTCTTTAGTTTTAGCTTTGCAATAGACATAGTGATTCTCATAAGAGAATCAAATTTTCGAGGTAATCCGGAAATTCCCGAGGCACCCATAGATATAAAAAATTGTCTTAGTATGGAAGAGGCTTCATCATTTAATTCGGTTTTGAATGTCCTTGCATATAAAAGATATTTTTTAAGAAATTCCTCATCTTTTTCATATATTCCTTTTTTATAGTTATCTGCAATTCTCTTTCGTTCATCTACATATCTTTCAAGGTAGGTTACATCTCTATTTTCTCTAAATATAAAAATTAAATCAAATCTTTGTATTATTTGCAACAAGGTTGGAAATTCAGAAAAGCTTATGCTCTCACCGTTCTGCCATTTGTTGTTGATAGGATTGGCAGATGCGATAATGGATGGATGAGCCTCTACAAATGTAGAAAAACCATGTTTGGCAATTGCAAATCCATTTTCTTCCATGCAATCTAAAAGATGTTTATGATGTTCAATTGGTAGCTGTCCTAATTCATTTATTGCACAAATTGAATCCTTTGCTAATACTACAGGTCCAAATCTTAAAGCATATGATCCGCTTTCATCATTATGTACATGAGATGTAAGACTCAGTCCTGTAGAGCTTTGGCCGCCTGTATACTGCGAATTTGAAATCAATTTGACTGTTTTTTCCAATAATGCTGTTTTTGCAAGCCCTGGATCTCCTATTAATAATGCATTAAGTCTTGATCTTTTAGGAAACATGCCATTTACATTTCTAAGACCTGCACTTGCACAGACAAGTAGCATCCCTTTTTTTACATTATCCAACTCAATTAACTCAGGTGCAAGAAGCGATGCGAGCTCATCTATAGGATTTTTATTTCGTTGTATCTGCAGTTGTTTCCAGTTCTGTATCTGTTTTTTATCATCATCAGTTAAAACTAACTCTTGTCTTTTTGTATAAAATATTGAACCTGCAAATAAAACTGTTTCAAGTTTATTTCTGGAGTTATCGTTTTTCCTTATTACACGCAAATGACCAATAATACTGACTAATTCTCCTGCAATAACATCGTAAGTATCATTACCAAATATTTTTACAGATAATCGTTCAATTTCATTGTGTTCATCTAGATCTTGTAGTTCTATATCAACAACTGATATATATTCAAAGGTCGCTATAGCAGTATTTCTTAGATTTGAATCTTCACCTATACATGTTCTACAACTTTTCTCATTTTTATAAGGTGATTTAAACGAAGGTATCGTAAGTTCAATTTTCGATTCTGATTTACATACACTACAAATCCAAGTCACTGATTTTATAAAATTATAAACTGATGAACGACCTACAATTGTTCCTTTTACTTGTACAAAACCCTGTTGTGCTCTTATGGCTTGTACTATAGATAATTCTGTGGGTTTGTCCTTCTCTTTTTCAATATCATGAATATCATATTTATTTAAAATATCTTGCTGCCATAATTTTTTTAAAGTATCGATTATACCTTTTCCAACAGTTTGATCTTGTCCTTTTGTGTGTCCAATAACCTCAATTAAAGATGAAGCTCCTGTAATTGCCTTGTTCTCAATTCCCTTTTTATATGTAGAATGTAACGTAATAAGTCGATTCTGCTTTTCATTATCGCATGTTTTTTTACAGATTCCTTCTATAATAGAAGAAGCAGATTCTTCTGAAATTTTAGAATGAAATGCAGCACCAGAAAACGACAATACAAAGTCATTCCTACTTCCATTAATGTAATAGGGCAAAAGGTATTCAATGGATTTTTGAACCGTTTGATTGGATAGATCATTAAAAAATGTATTTTTTTGTTGTCTTATATCGGAATTTTTGATTACACTATTATTATTTTCTTGATTCTGCTTATTATTTTCTAAGCAGTTACTAAAGGCACGAATAAATAAAGTGTATAGGAAATCATTCTCTATTATTTTATCTTTTCTTCCTACTGCTTGATATCTAAAGTTTTTATCATCTCTATGGCTTGACGGAGGTAAGGTACATAACTCTTTTTTTGTCTTTATCTCAAACTCAAAACCATTTTTGCAATCTTTAGTATGTATTGATTCATTTTGCATATAAGATAGCCACCATATATGGTATCCACATGGTTTTTTGGTCTTGGTAACGAATGTATTTTTTTTACAAATTTCAAGTATTGTCAAGTCATCATACTGATTTACATCAGTTATTCCGATACTTTTAAGAAATTCTTGGATAATGGATTTAGCACCATCATTACTATTGATTATCTGAGAAAGACGTTTGGATAAGATATCGTGGATATACTCTGAATCGATATCTAAAACCTGTAAGTAAAGATCCCTATTTTCTATATCTTTGATATGTGTCTTTCCTAGTGTAGATGCAACGTTTATAAATTTTGAATATGTTGCCTGATTGTCAAAATTCTCTATTTTCCAATAACCTGGATTACCATATACAGAACTCCAATCCACAACTGGTTTATGATTTTCTGATAAAGGCACTAGATTAAAACCTAAATTATATAATGAAATAAGAGTTGCAGGTCTAATAATATCATTAAAATAATCATTATTGTGATTAATTGATCTACTTGTGTTAATTGCTATAGAACTTGAATTAATAATACCATTACCAGAAAGATCCTTTTTTTCACTCATGCATTTATCCCCTAGTGGAATTTGTGATTGATTTTGTGACAGTATCGATTTCCAACTCCATTATTTGTTTGGTTTATTATTTCCTCGGCGTCATGGTTGCATTTATTCCATATACAAATTATTTTATTTTTTGGTTTTTCCTTTATTATCTCTCGATCACATATTATTTTTTCTTTACCTCCGAAAGGACATAAACATAAAACTTTGAGATAGATGATTGGAACTTCTATTAGCGGATCTTTCTTCTGTATTATTAAGCATTCTTTCTTGCAATAAGTTTTTTTATATTGTAAGAAAATAGATTGATCTTTAAACGAAATTGCATTAAAGATATCTTTAAATTTAAAAGTGTATATATTACTCATAGTTTATTTTCGCTCCTCATATTTGGGGTTAGAGAATATGATATGCTCGATCTGGGTGTGGAAAAGCTGCCAGGCAAATCTACTTACCAGATCGGATATCGGGATGTCAAATCGATTATCCAATTTAGTTATATTCTCCTCCAAATTGAATTTCTTTTAATGTTGGATGATGAATGGTTTTTGATACCACATCTTTGGGCAGATTTTTCTTATATCCTTTATCCATTTTTCTATTGATGTGACAATTACAGGTACATTTTATAATAAAACCCACGCCTGCCCATTTACCATTGCATCTTTTATGGGTATCATGCTTACAATATGAGCTTGAAAATTCAATTTCCTGTTCTGCGGTCATTTATTATCAACGCCCTCCTTATACTCATTCTTTCTTTGATTTTCAGTTATATCCAAGAGGCGGTTGATCAACTTTGAATACGATTCACCAAAAATTCCTCTTTTTCTAAGCCTGTATAAAGTAGTAGCTGATACGTTAATTGTGTGTCGGGAGTAGGTTTTACTCATAGAATACTATTTAAATGAAAAAATACTTGTATGTATTTTCCATATAGATAGGATAACTTGGAAACAACTCGATTTACGGATGAAGATATGAAAATAATAAACTACATTACAATGACCATTGCAATAGAATTGAATAAGTACCTAGAATATAGGGAAAAAAATCCTCAAAACAAATTTGGTATAGGCATTGAAAGTATTTTAACAAAACCAAAACTGGCCTATTACACCTTTCCTCTTATTCTAAAAAATGAGCCTGAATTAAAAAGTATGTTTCCCTCTTATATTAATAAAAAACTGGCAGAATACTTGGAAAAAGAATCGGACATCTATCTCAATCAATCTAATTTATCAAAGATGTTAAAAAAATTTAAAGATAAAGAAATTATACAAAATGTACAGGGAACGATAGGCGTATCCAAAGAGTTTCCAGAGTTACATAAACCAGGTAGATCGAAGCCAGAAAAACGAGAAGGATTTCCATCAATGTATAAAATCGCACCTACTATAGAGGATTGTAAAAGAATATTAGACAATCCTGATGCAGTTAAATTTGTCAATCAGACTTTATTAGGTTATGGAATTCTCAAACCTGCCTATAGAATTCTCTTAAATGATTTTTTAGATATGCTTGTGGACATCGACAATCCAGAATTGTATCAATTTCTTAGTTTATTTGCGCCCTCATCTAACCTAGATAAAGATATATCCATTACAGAAGAGTCACGGCAAAAGATTTCTATTATTTTAAATTCGAATCAGCAAATCAGAGAAAAAATGGTAGAATATGGTGTGTCTCTTTTTGAGAAAAACCCTTCGTCCTTATTATTTTTCTTATTTATGATGAATAAAAAAAATTATGAATAATTGTAAAATCATTTATTGACGGGCGTAATTTGTCCTGTATCTATCAAGGTTTGAATTAAACTTTCAAATTTCTCTTGTTTTTCTATCAGAATTTGCATCTGTTCTTCTTTTTCTTGTAGTTTTCCCTTTATGATATATGTCTCTTCTTGATTCTTTTTTTGATACTGTTGCAACTCTTTTTGTAATTTTCCTTGGTTATCAATCATCAAAAGATCTGAAACTTTCAAATAGTCTTCTAATAGTTCATTTTCTGTTGGTCGATAATATGAATTACTAATTCCTATACTATGTGATAATAACTTTTCAATGTTAATAGGTTTCATCCCTGCTATTTCGCATCGAGTTTTAAACCATTTTCTAAAGCTATGAATTGCTTGAAATGGGTGTCTCTTTTTTCCATTATCTAATTTTTTACGAAGACCTTGAGCCCAGATGGCCCTTTCAATTAATCGCTTTATACCTGATGATGCCAATTTCTTGGGTTTTGTTATAAATCCTCTTACCTGTGGTACACTTGTATCCCATAGGTCTCTCATAAGCCAGCTGTCTTCATTTATTAATTCACCTGAATTTTCACGATATTTTATCCATTCATTTAAAGCATAAAAAGCCTCTTTTGATATAAAAGAATAATATTCTTCATCTTCACCAGAATAAACAATAATTTTAGCAGCTACTACTATTTCTTTATCATTATTATCTGATATAGGACGAATGTGCCCCCATTTTAAATAATCCCATGCACCAAGACGAATACCAGATGACGCCATTGTATATACAATGGCTTTGATTCTTCTATCCGGATACTCCAATATCTTTCTTATTTCCTCGATGGTTGGAATTCTATCATCTGCATAATTTTTGCCTTTAGGAAGACCGCGCCTTATTTTATTCCAAGTAATTGAAATATCTGCCATTTCACAGAATAATTTTATACTCTTGAGATAGTTTTGAATAGTGGAACCGGTAATCTCTTTACGATTGACCCTTTCTAAATGAAACTTCATAAAATTTAATATAGCATTAAAGACCCATTGATTTCCTTCAAGTTTATGTTTATCTAAAAATCTTTTGCTTTTTTCTTCTACATCTTCTCCTTCTAAATTTAAAAAGTTAAAGAATTTATCTAACCTTTCTTGATATTTTCTTCTTGTCACTGGCGATTTTATCGCATATAAATACAGTGACCATGTGTCTATTTCTTGAATATTTTGAATTTCTTCCACTTTTTACTTTACACCTTATTATTAGTGGAATCTATTTAAAAGAACCATTATTGTTATGGGCCCAAGGGGGTTTGAACCCCTGACCTACCGGTTATGAGCCGGTCGCTCTACCAGGCTAAGCTATGGGCCCATCATTCTACTTTATCCAATAATTCACTGTATAAAGGTTTTGATTAAGTAAAAATTAACTGGCTATGATGTTTTTATCTACATATTTGCTTTTAACAGAATCTAATATCTCATTCTGAGCTTTAAGAGATATTATTGCGGCTTTGAGCATTTTATCTTTCTTGTCATCCGATGCTTCTTTAATGATGTTTTCCCATATTTTGGAATGATAGATATCTACTTCCTTGTGAATCTTAAAATATTCATTAGAATCTTCATCTTGCAAACCGTAAAATTTATTCAATCCGTCCATTTTGGTCTCGCTTATTTTTGGTAACTCTTTTTCAAATGCATATAATAGGGCAACCGCTTCTTCAAAAGATGATTGTGACAGTTGTATTAAATCATTGACAGCTTTTATTGTTAGAATATCTCCATTATAGGATAATAATTCGTTTTTGTCAACCTTTAAAGATGACGCAAATTTTATCCAGGATTCAATGTGATTACGTTCGTCTTGTAATGTATTTTCTATTGATTTTTTATACTTTGATTCTTTATTATTTTTTAATGTGTTCTCAACTAATGATGGTACAATTTTTACTAATTGAAAATACTCTTTAGCATAACCTACTAAATGATCTAACGTTAATTTACCTTCTTGCCATAATTTATAAAAATCATGGTTTAATAAACTATATTTTTCAATCTCATAATTAATTTGATCTATTGAATTAACCATATTGATATTTTAATTTTTATCTTATAAAAAAACATTTTGTATAATTTTAATATTGGAAATAAGAAAGGATTTTATAATATCTCAAAAGAATAGGAGTTATAGCTCCGGTGGTGTAGAAGCAATAAGCTGCATAATCCGGTCAAGCATTGCGGCCTTTCGAGTCGCAGATCCCGGGTTCAAATCCCGGCCGGAGCATTGATTTCCTTAATTAAAGTTCAAATAAGATATTTTTTTATGTTTCAAATTATTAAAATATAGTAAATAAACGTTCTTATCTATATGATATTTCTGTTTATTATAGAATCAAACCTCATTTTTAAAAATTTTCAGTAATAATTATAGTGTAAAAATTAATATATTATAATATAGTTGAATTAATTTAAAATAAACGCAAATTACTGGTTAAATTTTAAAAACAAAGTGTTACTCTTTTCCAATACATTCTACTTTTAAATCCTAAAAAAGTTAACAAATTGAAATATGAATTTCATTTAATATTAAATTATAATTACTTTTAGTATTTCTCCAATCTATTATTTGATGCTTTATATTGATAAAGTTTCATTAAATTTTTAATATTATTAGCAATGGTCATTATGTTATGTTATATTATATTATATTATTAAACTCCTATTATTTTATCAATTAATGTTGATATTGTAAAAAACTGCTTTTGAATCATTAGAAAATCTATCAAGCACCAATCTATCTGTAACAATAACAATCAAATTTTTAACTAGTTTGGCGGTATATATCGATCAGCAAAACGTTGACAAATAACTGATAAAATAATCATATAATAAAGCAAAAAAAAAGCTAGGTAAAAATTAATATTATTTTATTTTTTAGAAAAAAATCTTCTAACATTTGGTCTATACAAATAATAAATAATTATGATATTTATTATCAATCCCACAATAGAAATTTTATTTCCATTTACTATATTTAATAAATATCCTGCTACACTAAATCCACTTAAAACTAGTAATAGTGTCCATGACCATCCTTTCCCATCATAAAGACCCTTTGATACTATAACTGATGCCGATCCTAATACCAACAAAAATCCTCCTCCCAATATCGCTCCACCTGATGGAAGTAACACTGCAAAAAGAAAAAAAGACATAATTAACAAAATTATTCCGCTTATTATGGTTAGTATTACAATAGCTACAATACCTGTCGGGGTTTTCTTTTTAACTCCTTCCACGAAATAAGTAAAAATGTTATAAATATATCTTTTTAAAGTATATTTAAAAGAGCTGAATTACAACAAATTGAAATTTTATCGAATTAATTTTAATTACACCTAAATTTTAGTAATATAAAAGATCATAAATGCACTAAAAACATTACGTTTTTTGAAGTATCCTTCTTAAATACTTTATAACTATCTTTTAAACAATAGTGTTTAGCAATTAAATGAGTTGCTAAAATTATACATATTTTTATATTAATGAGCTAATTGAGGCTTGGTCATAATTCAAATATATTTTCAACATGATCTACATAGCTTAAAGCTAACCATTGAGACATTATTTTGAGAACAACTGTCCCAAAGATTAGCTCTTGATAGAATAAAAGATTCCATCCTTTTTAACATTCTGTATCTTGTAGGTTGTATACCATGGCCTACTGCACCATCAAGGAAACGTGGAAGACCATATGTATATTCTCCAACTATAATTTTAAGGTGTTTTATTGTAAGGATATGGTTTAAAATCGATTCCAACAATGCATTACATATTTTTCTTAACGTGGATTGTCTGTATAACCGTAAGCTAGCAATAGCCTGTGGTTTGATAAAAATACCTAGTAGACGTACGTTTGACAGAAGGCTAAAGACTATTTCTACAGATATTAAACAAAGGATATCTACAATGGGATACCTGTTTGTTACAGAAGGATTAGTAGATCCTTCTATAACAGCAATAGATAGTACTCTTTTAAAAGCAAAGGGTAGTGTATGGCATAAATCATCAATGAAGAAAGGAGAAGTACCATGTTCTGGCATTGATACAGATGCAAGGTGGGGTTACAGCCATACCAAAGGATGGATTTTCGGATATAAATTACATCTAACCTGTACAACAGGCAAGATTGTAGTACCTATAACTGCAGATGTAACTACTGCGAATGTACAGGATAATCAGATGTACGTTTCTTTAACGTCCATCTCATCCTCGTCCTCATCTGTATTCTCTTTACCATCTTCCTTGTATATGGTAGGAGATCCAGGTTATGATGATAAGAACTTGTATGAATATAGCAAGAAGGTATTGGGAATAGATCTAGTTTGCCCTGTTGAACGATACAAAAGTACTTCTAAGAAGAGGCTTGATCTTGTATGTTTTTATCAATCGACTTTGGGGCAATCTATCTACAGCAGAAGAAGAAGAAGAAGAAGAAGAATATCCATAGAGCCATTGATAGAACATATCAAATCAGTTTTTAGTATAGACTCATTGCCAGTACGTGAATTTCATACGGTATCTGCAATTGTACTATTGTCTGTCTTATTATATCAGATAATGGTATACTACAACTGTAAAACTGAGAAAATAAATCCAAGAACGATAAAGTATATGCTTGGGACTTGATGAAACGGAATAATGGATAAAGATGAGTAATATCGAATTATGACCAAGCCTCATATAATTACAAACAAAAATCGATATTGTTTATGTTTCTTTTAACTATTTACAACTGTATAAAATAGCATAATTTAGTAAAATGAAATAAAAAACAATTAATTATCAATAATTTAATTTTCTAAATGTTTTCATCACAAAAAAAAAGAATATTAATGCAATTATAAAATTTAATAAAAATATTTTATTAATATAACAAGAAAAAATTATTCTTTGTATTATCTTAGATTATTTTTTATATAAAAAGTTATAGGTAGATTAACAGTTAATTTGTTATCTTGAGGGATTATTTGGGTAGAAGAGTTTTCGTCAAATGATAAAGATTTGCTAGAATGTGCATAAGGCAATGGTGGAGATGGAGAAGGCGAATTTACATCTGCTTGTGGAATATCAATTTTTTTTACTCCGTTAATTACAAAACCCCCCAGAGTTGATAAGGTTTCTGCTCTTTGTTTTGCATTATTAAAAGCAACTTTTAATAAACCATTAAAGTTATAATCAATGACTTTTTTAGATGTAATAAAATCAATACTTTCAACACGATTAACACCATTATTTATAGATAAATCAATAAAAGATGAAATATTAGCATTTGAAGATGTAGTAAGAGAAATTCTATTAATAGCTGTATATGAAATAATTTTTTCATAATTATTATTTTTAGTATCATAGTTTGGTCTTATTTCAAAATTAGAAGTTGATATATTTTTGTCGGTTAAACCTTTTGTATGTAATACAGAGATAATTTTATTCATTTTTTCTGCATTAATCTTGCGGGCGACTCCAGAGTCAGAAGCAGTATTTTCAAAAGTTAGAGAGATTTTTGATTGATCTACAGGAATTAGTTTTTCCGCTTCTCCCACTACCGACAAAGTGGGTTTATCATCTGATAATACTACATTCTGAGCATAAATAGATGGTATGATAACACATACAAGTGCAAAAACAAAAGAAACAAAACAAGAAACAAATATTTTTTCTATTGGGTTCATAATAAAAATTATTTAATTTGATATTTAAATTTGGCGATCTAGTGCAAAAATTATCAAACACCAATGAATACCTGGCAATACTATTTATGAAAATATTACAGAGAATCATTAGATCTCTTGCATAATTAGAAATAATCTAGACCATCACTTCTAATTCTATATCGATTTCTAGTTCAGATAATTTGATATTCTATAGTTCACTAGTCCTGCTACTATGTCTGACACCTTGTTATATTTTCTCAATTTATTTCTAAATATCTCACTCATTATCTTGTACTTTTTCAATCTGCTAATAGTATGCTCTACTATTATCCTCTTTTTCGAATGGATAATGTTAAACTCGATTTCTTCTTGTGATAAACACTGGTTTATTTTCTTTTTATATGGTAGTGCAGATAGTTGTTCTGGAAAATCCTTTTCTATGCCCAAATACCCTAGATCAACTACAGTAACAACTTGTTTTGGAGTGACAGGATAGTTCTTTTTATAAATATCGTAGTCATGTTTTCTTCCTTTTTTATAGCGTACTTTGTGAAGGACATAACCACGATTGTTAACCGTAATCTGATTCTTAACAGTATGTCTTTTCTTCTTACCTGAATAGAATATCTTTCTTCTGCTTTGTTGCATAACTCAATTTTTTCGTAACTATATGACATATTTGGTTTAAGTTTAATATACCATCCATTTGAAATTCGTATTATTTTGACAAAGGTTCGATCATAAAAAACGAATTTCAGAGTTATGCAACAAAGCATCTTTCTTCTATTCTTATCCGCAGGTCTTGGTATTTGCTGTTCGGTACAATCTGTAAAAGCAAGAAGAAAGCCTGGAAAATATTTATCAACTGCCTCTGGAGTTTTCAGCCTTTTGGTTATTGGGTATGTCTTCTGCGGAATTGGCAAACATTCTCTTATCAACCCTTCAATCTTTTGAATGTCTCTGCAGATGTTGCTCTGATCCAAATCAAATAGAAAACCTGCCATAGTGTAAGTTATGTATAGACGATAGTAAACCAAAAGCATGAGAAATCTATCTTTAATATCTAGTTTGAAAGGTTTACCTGCACCTATACGTCTTTCTCTATCTTTTTTGAACAAGCGTTGTATTTCATGTTTAGTATATCTTTTTGTTACATTTTTTTCATAAATGTCATCGAACTGTTGCACTGTAAGACCAGCAGTGAATGATTTGAAAAGCAATGATTTTTTGGATAACCGATCATATGAAAGCAATGAGAGAACAAGAAAATGAAGAATTGCTGATCATATAGCTGTTTATTCTAATTATGCAAGAGATCTAGTATAGACATAAACGTGAAATAAAGTCAGATATAAGATAAACCAAAAATATATCCATAAATTTAAGTCAGTTTAGTCATGTGCTTACTCTTACCGACTATATTATGAATTATAGAAAAATTTTTAATATCAATTTATAAAAATGATATTCGATACGTATATTTTTAATTTTTAGATAATTGAGGCTTGGTCATAATTCAAATTTATTTTCATAATATAATATAGCTTAAAGCTAACCCTTGAGATATTATTTTGAGAACAACTGTCCCAAAGATTAGCTGTTAATAGATTAAAAGATTCCATCCTTTTTAACATTCTGTATCTGATAGGTTGTTGTATACCATGGCCTACTACTGCATCACCAAGAAAACTGGGTAGACCGTATGTATATACTCCAACTGTAATTTTGAGATGTTTTATTGTAAGGATATGGTTTAGAATCGACTCTAACAATGCATTACATATTTTTCTTAACATGGATTGTCAGTATAACCATAAACTAGCCTTAGCCTGTGGTTTGATAAAAATACCTAGCAGGCGTACAATTGATAGGAGATTAAAGACCATTTCTACAGATATTAAACAAAGAATATCGACAATTGGATATCTGTTTGTTACAGAAGGATTGGTGGTTGATCATTCTATAACTGCGGTAGATAGTACTCTTTTAAAAGCAAAAGGTAGTGTATGGCATAAATCATCCATGAAAAAAGGTGAAGTACCACGTCCTGGCATTGATACAGATGCAAGGTGGGGTTACAGTCATACAAAGGGATGGATTTTCGGATACAAACTACATCTAACATGTACAACAGGCAAGATTATAGTGCCTCTAACAGCCGATGTAACTACTGCTAATGTACAGGATAACCAGATGTATGTTCCTTTAACTTCTTCTTCTTTGGTATTCTCTCTATCACTTGCATTGTACATGATAGCCGATCCAGGCTATGACGATAAGAAACTGTATGAATATAGCAAGAAGGTATTGGGAATAGACTTGGTTTGTCCGGTTGAGCGATACGAAAGTACTCCTAAAAAGAGGCTTGAGCTTGTATGCTTTTATCAATCGATATTAGGACAGGCTATCTACAGCCAGAGAAGGATATCAATAGAACCATTGATAGAACATATCAAATCAGTTTTTAGGATAGACCCTTTGCCCGCAAGCGGATTTCATAAAGTATCTACAATTGTACTTTTGTCTGTTTTATTATATCAGATAATGGTGTACTATAACTGTAAGACTGAGAAAATAAATCCAAAATCATTAAAATATATGCTTGGGACTGGATGATGAAATGGAATTTTGGATAAAGATGGGTGATTTTGAATTATGACCATGCCTTAGATAATTTAATAAAAGATATTAAAAAAATATTATATTAAATAAAAAACTAGAAATTAATAACATTGATTATATTATTGTAAATAGTAACAATCATATGAACCTATTTTTCCAGATTTACCAAATATATTAAATATAATATTTTTAATTAAATCTATGTCAAATTCTAAAACAGATAGCCAACGAAATACCGAACAAGATAATTCTACATATAACCTTTTAATAGCCTCAGGCTAAACAGGAATCTAATTTTTTATATTCTACAATAGATACATATATTTAAGATTCAAAAAGGGAAGGACATTACATCTAGTTGATTGTGGAATGAAATGAAAAACTATAAACAAAAACACTTGGAAATGCTGAAGGAAATCATAGAAAAAGAAATGAAAGAAGACAAACTTTGTCAATAAATAAATCTAATCATAATAATACCAAATATATTAAATAACCAATTTTATATACATTTACTACTTTTAATATTATTTAATTTTTAAAATAATGGTATAATATTTTTTGAGAAATTAATTCTTAATATAAAATTAATCGAAAGCTTAAATCGATTTTTTTGTCAATAAAATAATTAGGCATTTATATAATAATCCAGATAGAAACAAAAAATTCTGGATTTTATGCTTTTTTAAAAAAATATTTAGCAGTATTTGTAAAATATTTGTGATTGTTTTAGCAAGACAAAATAAAAATAATCAAGACTGCTTTATTTAATCCTCCATGAACTTTCAGATCTGCTTGTCCATCACCTTGGAGATTTAATTTCTCAAGTTTGATAGGGCCACTCACAGGTGATTTAAAAATCCCTGTAGTTACAAGCTCTTTTCCATAAAAAACTCTTTCAGGAAGACCAATATTAACGGATATGATTTTCATGTTGATAGATATCTAATTTTATTTATTAAATAAAATAAATCATGTTATCAATCAGTTTTATAATATCATGAGATAAATTTACTAATTTTATATTTTTCAATTTATGTGACAAAATTATTCCAAAAATCGATCTATTAAATAAATAACTATAATTTGATTTTAAAAAATAAAATAAAAAAAAAGGATTTTTTTTGTTTATGCTTTTGCTTAGGTGAGATCAGCTAGACTGTTGCTGATTTACCACCAGTGGTGCCAGCCGCCCCAGTGATGGTGCCAGCCCCAGCCGCCCCAGTGATGGTGCCAGCCCCAGCCGCCCCAGCCGCCGCAGCCGCTCCAACATCCGCCACAGCCGCCGCCCCAGCCGCCGCCCCAGCCGCATGCTGAAGCTTGGTGGGATGGTGTACTCATTGCCATTGGGACAACGAACATTACTGCTGCAAATATTGCAACAGCAGCTAATACTGTTGCTTGTTTCTTTGTTATTGCAAACATTCTCTTCATTCTTTAATAGAAAATAATAGTATATTACTATTTTCCCAAATCTAATTTATTGATTAAATTATTTTATATAAACTATTAACATATTTTATATTTCTATTTGATGAAAATATTTTGATACATTTAATTTCTATTTTTATATGATGGTTATAAATAAATTATAAAATCAAGATTATTGAAAAATCATTACTATATTTTATTGAAAATAAATATTTTATGATTATTAAATTTAAGTTACTTTTAAGTTATAATTATATTCAATCAAATTGTTTTTAAAAATATTTAAAATCAATAAGAAAAATTAGAATTATAAAACTAGCAATTTATGTTATTTACCATCATCCTCAGCACTACTCCACCGCTAGCACTATAACTAGCTGCGCGTCATGCACCATTGATATCATCATTGATTGCATTACTGCTTTTAGTATTAGTACCTGCGCATTTTTACGTTGTATAATTCGAGCATTAACTAATTCAACCATATATAAAGTCATTGTTGCAACTTACGATGACAAAACCTTGACTAAAATATATATTGATCACAATTTAATTAGTAACACTCACTTTTAATTATTTATAAATCATTAAGATGACCTTATTGTTTCTATGCCTATTGATAAAAAGGATTTGATAATTCATCATAACTATTTTATAAGATTAATTTTTGCTTGATAAATTTGTCAGCTGATTAATTTATAAAACCTTGAAATACATGAAAATAATATTGTGGTACCGAAATGTTAGATTTAAAATAGTATTTATTATTATTTTGTTTGTCCATAAATATTTTTTTATCAAATTCAATAATTTAATTAATTGGATAGGAAATGCTCTGTTGCATAACTAGTTTTCCTTAAATTATTTCCATCCATTTTATGCAACTCTTCTAAACAGATTGTACAACGATACCTTCATCGTCATCTCTTTTATCATGTTTTGAAACTTGGTTGCAGATGTATATTCACCAAACATCCGCTTTATAGATGAAAATGTTGTTTCAACCATCCATCGTTGTCCATACTTTCTTTTCTTTTTCCATTTATGATAATCCTTTATTTGAAGTTCAACTTCTCTATTCCTTACATTGCTATTCTTGGATGAAACGATAGAGTTTCTTTTTACTTTGATGACAGGTCGAATCCTTTTCTCCTTCAAGTATTTGAAATTTTCATTGCTATCGTAGGCTCCATCACCAATGAAAGATTTGATCTTGACATTGCGGTTATTATTCAACACGCCTTCCACCAAATTCTTCATAACCTTTCCATCATGTACCTTTTCATCTGTGACTTTCAGTGCAAGAATTTCTTTGGTCTTGATATTTACTGCAACATGTATCTTTAGATAGCCTTTCTTGTTTTTTACATCCCACTTATCTTGCATCCACCGAGACCTCTGTTTGTAATCTTGATTCCGGTACTGTCCCCGCTGCTATGATGATAACGACATCATCATCATCAATACTGTTATTGATGTCAATGTCCAGTTTGTTTATTCTTCTACATATCTGTGAATAACATGGATGATCTGGAAGATTCTTTCCTACAGTTGCCTTTATGATTCCTTCTGTTTGTCTATATGGAAGGTGAAAGTATACTTTAATGTGACCAACTATGAGAACAAAAGAATCTGGAAATTTGTACTTTTTGCCATTCTTATTTTCATTCATCCTTGCAAGATCAACATCCCAGTTATCCAGAAAATCATAGGAAAAAAGTATCTCTCCTCGTCTTACAAGAGACTGGTTATAAGAAGGCCAGTGGATCACAAATGATTAATTGGTTCGATCCTAGACTAAATAGGTTTAGTTATGCAACAAAGCATACTGGATACTATTATTGGTGCAGGACTTGCACTACTTGGAATATTTATTGTTTGGGCATTTTCTCATTTAAAGCTACAAAATCAGTAAAACCATCAAAAGAACATTACTAATTGATTTTGACTTTAACATTCGTATTTATGATCCAATATAGAATATAGTTTGTAAATCTCTTGTCTATCCAATCTATAACTATGTCCGATACCTCGTCATACTTTTTATACTGTTTCTAAACATATCTGCAATAATCCTGTATTTTTTCAATTGGCAAATAGTATCGTATATAATTACCTTTTTTGAAATGATTTTTATCATATTTTTTCTAGAGGTCCCAGATTTCATTCCATTATTTGATATAAACTATTAATTATTCTAAAAAGTCCTTTTCCACATAAAGATATCAATGTCAAATACATTAATAATCCCTTTATGAGTTATATATTATTCTTTTATAGATATCATAGCCGCGCCTTCTCTTTTTTAAATCCTAATTTATCAAAGAGATGTGACACTTAATAATCATCAATTGTATCTTTAAAACATCAAGTATTTTATTTTTGCCTGAATAGAACAACCTTCTTCTGGTCTCATTTACGTCTTGGAATTTGTTGTTCTATAGAGTTGGCAAAAGCATGAAAGTATAAAAAATATTGTTTAATTTCCATTGAGTTGACTGTAGCCATCTTATCAATTTGCACATCTTTTGAGGAATTGATAAACCTATTCTAATCAAATAAATGCGAGACAGGATAAAAAATTAATTTATATGTTATAATAATTATTGGTGCTAATTGAAAGCAAATTTCATATATTCTGATTTAAATCCTTGTGGAGGCGGAGAGCGATTAACCCTTGTAACTATGCAAGCTGTTTTAGAAATTGGCATTGATATTGATCTCACTACACTTGAGACACCTGACATTCAAAAAATACAAAATGCTTTCGGTAAAGATCTGGCTTCAGTTATTAGTAAAATAAAAAAGATATATGTTACACCACATATATTAGATGAACAAAGTATCAGCAATATTATAAAAAATAGATATGACATTATAATAAATACTCATGGAGATATTGATCCATATTATGATAATTCTTTCACAAAGGATAACGCCATTACATATTGTCATTATCCTTCCGTAAAATATCTTATACAATCAGAAAATTTATCATATCTTGAAAAACATATCAAAATTGCAAAGACATTCTCAGCATCACAAAATTATACTAATGCTAGTAGTGGAGATAAGAATCTGCAAATACAGAATTTCAACAAAAAAAGATACTTGGAATGGTTTAAAGATACATATGATATTATGATGAAAAATACCACAATAATTACTAATTCAGAATACAGTTATAAAGCAATACTTGAATTGTATGGAATAAAACCTATTATTATAAATCCACCTATAGATATAGACATATTTCGCAATTCTTTATTATTAGATAATGATGAAAAAAGAGAGGATCTTATTTTAGTAATTTCTCGAATAGAGCCATCTAAGAAGATTGAAAATGCAATTAAACTAGCAAAAATATTAAAGGAGAAAAGAATTGGAAAAGGGTTAAGAATTGTTGGAAGCCTTGAAAATTATTATAAAGATTACTATATTCAGATTAAAAAAATGATTGTGGAATTTGATTTGACAGATTATGTTCTTTTGGAGATTGATGCTAGTTTAGAAAATCTTATTTTGCTTATGAAAAAATGCAAAGTATATTTTCATCCAAGGTCTGGAGAACACTTTGGAATGTCTATAGTTGAGGCCATGAGTGCAGGCCTAATTCCTGTTGTTTCTAATAATGGGGGACAAACAGAATTTGTTCCTTTAAAATATCAATATAATACATTAGATCAAGCATCCCAAATAATATCTCATGCTCTTAAGGCTCCATATCATGAGCGACAGATAATAAGTGATTCTGTAAAGAAATTTTCATCCTCAAATTATAAAAAAAACTTTCAACAAGTGGTCAATAAGTTACTTAAAGTTAATCAAAAATTGTAAATACGAATTTTTATATTTTTCATTTAATCTATTGCATATAGTATTACTATAACTACAACTACAACTACAACTATAAATTATATAGTTGAGGCATGGTCATTATTCAAAATCACTTATATTTATCCAGAATTCCGTCTCACCAAGTTCCAAGCATATATTTTATTGATTTTGGATTTATTTTCTCAGTTTTACAGTTATAGTATACCATCAGTTGATATAATAAAACAGACAATAGTACAATTGCAGATACCGTATGAAATCCTCTTGTTGGCAATGGGTCTATTCTAAATACTGATTTGATATGTTCTATCAATGGTTCTACCGATATTCTTCTCTGGCTGTAGATGGCCTGACCTAATGCCGATTGATAAAAACATACAAGCTCAAGCCTCTTTTTGGAAGTACTTTCGTATCTTTCGACAATAGGACAAACCAGATCTATTCCCAATACCTTCTTGCTATATTCATACAGTTTCTTATCGTCATACCCAGGATCTGCTACCATATGACATATCAATGGTAAAGAGAATACCAAAGATGATGCCGAAGTTAAAGAAACGTACATCTGGTTATCCTGTATATTAGCAGTAGTTACGTCAGCTGTTAGAGGTACTATAAGATCTCCTGCTGTTGTACATGTTAAATGTAATTTATATCCGAAAATCCATTTCTTGGTATGGCTATACCCCCACCGTGCATCCGTGTCAATACCAGGACAAGGTACTTCTCCTTTCTCCTTCATGGATGATTTATGCCATACAGGACCTTTTGCTTTTAAAAGAGTACTATCTATTGCTGCGGTTATAGAAGGATCTACTAATCCTTCTGCAATAAACAGATATCCCATTGTCGATATCCTTTGTTTGATGTCTGTAGAAATAGTCTTTAGTCGGCTCTGTTAACTTAAGCATTTGACCAATACATTTATTGTCATTATTCTTATTTTTAAAACCAAATTGATTTAAATTTTTTGTATTTTAAGCACAATTTATGACTTGATGTTATAAAATATAGATCTTATTATTTATGAAAGATTGGAATGCATTTGAAAAATTTCCTTAAGTTAACAGTTGTGTAAATACCGTGATATTCGTTATTGTAAACTAATTGTGTTTGTTTAGATTTGTTAATTTTTATAATTTTGAATATGTATCAAAAATCATGACAACAATTTTATTGCTCAAAACAAGCAGTATTAGTTTACAAATGCATATACAGTCTTCTTTACACAACTGTTAACAGAGCCCTTTAGTCTCCTGTCAAATGTACGTCTACTAGGTATTTTTATCAGACCGCATGCTACTGCTAGTTTATGGTTATATTGACAGTCTAATTTCAGAAAAGTATGTAATGCATTGTTAGAGTCGATTCTAAACCATAGCCTTACAATAAAACATCTTAGAATTACAGTTGGAGTATATACATATGGTCTACCCAGTTTTCTTGGTGATGCAGTAGTAGGCCATGGTATACAACCTATCAGATACAGAATGTTAAAAAGGATGGAATCTTTTAATCTATTAACAGCTAATATTTGGGTCAGTTGTTCTCAAAATAATATCTCAAGGGTTAGCTTTAAGCTATATTATATTATGAAAATAAATTTGAATTATGACCATGCCTCATATAGTTTATAATGAGGCATGAAACTTTCGAGATAAAGTATATAGTATATTATACCAATTAGCATATGTTTTCTAAATTGTATTTCGTAGCAAATAACTTTTCACATCAAGATTAAATCTTTTTGTCCTGAAATATCCTGATATCTTATTCTTCAAATCTGTAAATGATGAATAATATTTCAATATGAACAAATCCCGTTTGGCTATGTTCCATACCTTTTCCATAACCATAAACTCAGGTGATGCGGTAGTTGGAAGATATATTGGGATTAAAGTATCCTTGTTTTCTTCAAAATACTTTAACACCTTCTTTGATTTATAATGTGGTGATGCTTTGTCCATGAACAGATAGCATTTTGCAAAAATTTGATATGAATTTTCTTTAGATAATCGAGGCATGGTCATAATTCAAATTTATTTTCATAATATAATATAGCTTAAAGCTAACCCTTGAGATATTATTTTGAGAACAACTGACCCAAATATTAGCTGTTAATAGATTAAAAGATTCCATCCTTTTTAACATTCTGTATCTGATAGGTTGTATACCATGGCCTACTACTGCATCACCAAGAAAACTGGGTAGACCATATGTATATACTCCAACTGTAATTCTAAGATGTTTTATTGTAAGGCTATGGTTTAGAATCGACTCTAACAATGCATTACATACTTTTCTGAAATTAGACTGTCAATATAACCATAAACTAGCAGTAGCATGCGGCCTCGTAAGAATACCTTGCAGGCGTACATTTGACAGACGATTGAAAACCATTTCTACAGATATAAAAGCAAGAATATCAACAATGGGATATCTGTTTGTAGCAGAAGGATTGGTGGTTGATCCTTCTATAACAGCGACAGATAGTACTCTTTTAAAAGCAAAAGGTAGTGTATGGCATAAATCATCAATGGAGAAAGGAGAAGTACCTTGTCCTGGCATTGATACTGATGCACGGTGGGGCTATAGTCATACAAAGAGATGGGTTTTTGATAAACTACATCTTACATCTACAACAGGCAAGATTATAGTACCTTTAACAGCAGATGTAACTACTACTAATGTTCCAGACAATAAGATGTATGTTCCTTTAACATCATCATCATCATCATCATCTATATTCTCTTTACCATTGATATGTCATATGGTAGCAGATCCAGGCTATGATGATAAGAAACTGTATGAATATATCAAGAAGGTATTGGGAATAGATCTGGTTTGTCCTATTGTCGAAAGATACGAAAGTACTTCCAAAAAGAGGCTTGAGCTTGTATGTTTTTATCAATCGGCATTAGGTCAGGCCATCTACAGCCAGAGAAGAATATCCATAGAGCCGTTGATAGAACATATCAAATCAATCTTTGGGATAGACCCATTGCCAGCACGTGGATTTTCTACGATATCTGCAATTGTATTCTTATCGGTATTACTCTATCAGTTAATGGTATACTATAACTGTAAAACTGAGAAAATAAATCCAAAATCAATAAAGTATATGCTTGGGACTGGCTACTGACACGATATGGCGGATAAGGATGAATGATGTTGAATTATGACCATGCCTCATGTACCTTTCGTGGTACCTTCTGCTTAAAGCCCCATTTATGAAGGATACGGTATATATGAATAAAATGATATTTTATACCGCTTTTCTTTATGATTAGATCTTCAACCTGTTTTGTCGTCCAACCTTTGTTGCTTTCTTTTAGTTCTTTCTTAATTTGATATCGATCTCTTCAGATATCTCATTCGGCCTACCACTTTTAGGTCTGGTTTTTAATCCTTCTATGCATTCTTTATCATATCTTTTTAACCAATCTGAAGCCCAAGATTTACTTCGGTGTAGGTCTCTGGCTATCTGAGCAGCCACCTTCCCTCGATAAACTACGTTGAGAACAAGTAGCCTTCTTTCCTTTGTTTTTATATCTTGTTGACGTCTGTAGATTTTTTCAAACAATTCTCTTACAAGAGTCAAATGAATATAGTATAATATGGTCTAACTTAGCTAAAAGGATTTATCAAGAAAATAAACAAATGACAAAAATGTAGTTTGGATATTTATGTTAATTGATATAAAATCCATTCTACAAAGAGGATAGTGATAGAGCATACTATTTGCAGATTGAAAAAGTACAGGATACTTGCAGATGTATTCAGAAACAAATTGAAAAAGCATAACAAAATATCGGATATAGTTTCAGGATTGGCAAACTATAGAATGATGAACCTGCATCAGTAGAAGATAATATAATATATCATTAGTGAAACAAATGAAATATTTCTAATTGTGCAAGAGATCTATAAAATATATATGAAGCTAATCAAAATCACATACTACAAGATTGAGTACAAGATTGTTGAATGTTGAAATAACAATTAATAATTCAAGATTTTGGTATTAGATAATACATCAATAAATTAAAAACTACCGGTAAATCAGGCGATAGCTAAGGTTATACAAGAGCAACATTTTATCTACAACGAGGTCATAAACTAAATCTGATAAAAACCAGATGAATGTATATGGTGATGCATACATACATACATACAGGCAATAAGCAGCTTCACGCTTAGAAAGAACAGGACGTAATATAGCAGTAGTATATCTGATTGGACGGAAAGTTATAATAAAATGCAGTATATACAAAATGACCAAATATTTTACATAAAATGGCATCTTCATATTTTTGTATACTTATCGATCCTTCTCTTACTCCCAAAAACATGCATACTATATGGTTACAAAATATCTATCACAAGCACTATTGGCAGTCCTTCACAGTCTATTTGTTTGACCATCCATCACAGTCCATCTCACATATCTCATTACAAGTTAACTTTTTGCTTCCTCAATATACTGGTATACAAAATGTATACAAGCTACACCAAACCTGTTATAATTATCCAATATAATATCTATATGGTGAAAATCCTTTATATATTATCAAATACTATATCAACTTTCTTTTACTATTTATTGTTGGATGGCTCAAAAAGTCTCAGAAGGAGACTATAACTATAATATAAATGTTTATATACTATTTGTACTATATAAGTATAGTGATTCTATTAGAGAATAACTGATTATTATTTTGATGAATATTGAGAACAAAAAGCAGTTGAAAAGTATGCAGGTAGCCTATGCTGTCGCTTGTATGTAGCCTATGCTGTCGCTTGTATGTAGCCTATGCTGTCGCTTGTATGTAGCCTATGCTGTCGCTTGTATGTAGCCTATGCTGTCGCTTGTATGTAGCCTATGCTGTCGCTTGTATGTAGCCTATGCTGTCGCTTGTATGTAGCCTATGCTGTCGCTTGTATGTAGCCTATGCTGTCGCTTGTATGTAGCCTATGCTGTCGCTTGTATGTAGCCTATGCTGTCGCTTGTATGTAGCCTATGCTGTCGCTTGTATGTAGCCTATGCTGTCGCTTGTATGTAGCCTATGCTGTCGCTTGTATGTAGCCTATGCTGTCGCTTGTATGTAGCCTATGCTGTCGCTTGTATGTAGCCTATGCTGTCGCTTGTATGTAGCCTATGCTGTCGCTTGTATGTAGCCTATGCTGTCGCTTGTATGTAGCCTATGCTGTCGCTTGTATGTAGCCTATGCTGTCGCTTGTATGTAGCCTATGCTGTCGCTATCGCTCGGAATATGATAGTGTACAATGTTTTGATTTGTTTGCAATTCTCCCTTAAGAAATACATTTAGCTTGCTTTGTTGCATGATTCCTTATTTCCAAATACATTTAGCTAACATTAACCAACAAATTGTATGAAATAGCTTGCTGTCTACAACAACCCTATCTCTTGTTAGAAGAGGTGAGATCTTGCTAGATTTGACGTTATAAACAACTGGGATAGAGCTAAAATGGATGGACAAAGATAAGGTTGAATTAAGAGCCATTTCATTATCCCAATACATTTTTTCTTTTTCTTCTTCTTCTTTTGCTTGGCTATGCCAAGGCATATTTCATCTTCGTTATAGACAAACCGAAGATGGTATTGCACAAGATCATGCTAAAGGAATTACCGTCAATATCAGATTTATATCGGTTTAACAATACTGATTCATTATTCTGTGGTTTACTAGGCCTGACACTATATCTGATACTTTATTGTATTTCCTGGGCCTATTTCAAATACTTCGTTCATTATCCTATACTTTTTCAATCTACAAATGGTGTGCTCTATCACTATTCTCTTTCCAGAATGATTTTTGTTATACTCTTTTTCTTTTTGCGATAGTTCCTGATTTCTCTTCTTTTTAAATGGTAAAGATGATAATTGTTCTGGAAAATCCTTTTCCATGCAAAGGTATCCAAGATCAAATACATTTAGAACATCTATGGGAGTGAGGAGATGATTCTTCTTATAGATATTATAATCGTGTTTTCTTCTTCCTTTCTTATGTTCTAATTTATAAAGGATAATACCTTGATCATTAACCATCAACTGCGTCTTTATTGTGTGTCTTTTCTTCTGACCTGAATAATATGTCTTGCGTCTTCGCTTATCTTTAGGTGTACTGATTCCACACATAGTTGACATTTTAGCTTCCTAACATAGTTGACACTCTATACCATTTAGCATATGTTATCTAAAAGCCTATCCTAAAATTATCTTTCTATAAATGATCATATAACAGGACAACTGTACCAATCCAAGATAATTCTCTGACTTTTTCTCATACCTTGTTAGCAGTTTTCTAAACCTGTTATGCCATGAATTTGTTCTCTCTACAACCCATCTTTTTGCAGAATGCCTTTTACGATTTGAGCAATGTTGTACTATATCTTGATCTTCTCTTGTTCTTCTTTTTCATCTCTTTTTCTCTTTGGAGGAAAATATGCAGTACATATCCTCGTTTGATTAGTTCTTGCTCTTCAGGTTCGTAATTGTATGCTTTATCTAAACATAGATGTTGAAGTTTTTTTCTTCTTCTTCCTGTTTTTTTAGTTTTATATGATTAGGACGGTCGTTTGATAACTGCATTATCCACTACATCTGTTACTAGTTTGATGTCATGTGTACTGGCTGAAGAAATAACTACCGATATAGGAATTCCTTTTTTATCTGTTAAAATATGTCTTTTTGTGCCCAGTTTGCTCCTATCAGTAGGATTGCTTCCGGTCATCGCCCCCCTAAGGGAGACTTTATAGATATGCTATCGATGGATTGCTGCCATGTCCATTTGATACCGATAAGGTCATCATAGATTTCCAGCAATCTTGCCCATACCTTTTTGAATATATCAAGCCTATTCCATTCTTGAAATCTACGATGAAAGGTAGAAGAACCAGAACCATATTCTTTGGGTAGCATTTTCCACTGGCAACCGGTTCTTAATATATGAATTCCATCTAGTACTTTTCTGTATGGAACAATTCGCCGACCAACTGTCTTGAGTGGTTTCTCCTTTGGGAAAATACGTTTGATCATCCCATAATCTATCAGGAATTTTGAGTACAGTAGGATGTTTATCTTTCTCCTTTTCCTTCTGCTTCCTGGATGAAGGCCACAGTTTATTAAAATGGGAAAAAGAGCTATAATCCTATCGAATTTTGGGATAGGCTCTAAATTGTATTTCGTAGCAAATAGTTCCTCATATCAAGATTGAATCTTTTTGTTTTAAAGTAGAAAGATATCTTGTTTTTTAAATCTGCAAAAGATGAATAATATTTCAAAACAAGCAGATCTCGTTTGGCTATATTCCATACCTCTTTCATCACCATGAACTTGGGAGATGCTGTGGGAAGATATACCGGTATCAGAAAATCTTTGTTTTCTTCAAAGTATACCATAACCCTCTTTGATTTGTAATGAGGCGATGACGCTTTATCCATGAACAAATAGCATTGTGAAAATTTAGCATGTATTTCTTTAGATAATCAAGGAATGCATCTCCGTTAATTGTCATACTGTCTGAATAATTGTTTTCCTTTCATACTTGTGGCACCAAAATTACAGGAATGTTTATGTGAGCCTGTCACTCTGACAATCGGTCTTTTCTTTTTATCAATCCAAACACGTCTTACAAGAGAATCGTAAAAGAAGAATGATTCATCTGTGGATACTATGGTAAATCTATCTTCCTGATGTTGATGTTGATGTTGATGTTGCTGATGCTGTATGTCCACAAGTATTTGTTCTGTCTTTTTTTTGAAAGCCTCTTTTTCCTCTGCTGATGCAGTATTAACATGTACCTTTCTTGGTACTTTCTGCTTAAATCCCCATTTTCGAAGTATACGATATATGTGGGTATAATGATATTTGATACCACTTTTCTTTATGATTAACTGTTCAACCTGTTTTGTTGTCCAACCTTGATTAGAGTTTGATAGTTCTTTTTTAATTTGGTAACTTGTTTCTTCAGATAGTTCAGGCGATCTACCGGTTTTTATTCTATCTTTTAATCTCTAAACCTTCTTTATCATATCTTTTTAACCAATCTGAAGCCCACGGATTGCTTCTATGGTGTAATTCTTTTACAACACGAAATGGAATTTGTTATCTTCTCTTACTTTGATAATAAGTAGTAGCCTTTCCATAACCTTTGAATCATTTTCTTTTTTGTATTGATTAACCAGTTTGATTTTGATTAATGGAGACATTTGGATTAGATAGTATAATACAAGGATCTAGATAGCTTTTGTGTTTTACGATAATTATCATGATAAATTGTTTAGCATACTTGTGCTATTTGGTATAAATCCTGTTTAATAAAATCCATATTTTGATATTCTTAAATTAAGACCAGTACACTAAAGAACTTGTTCATTATTGTTTATTTTGGAAATCTGCTAGAACATCAACCATGTATTAAAATAACAATTAAACTTTCTTTTCAGATAAAATATATATAGAATGTTATCAAAGAATGAAAAATAACAATATTACTTACCAAAGGAAATTGAAGTTATTATTTAATCGTTTTGATATTATAATAACAATATACATATTCAAATCGCACTTCGGTACCGAAAAATTTTAGTCATGTTTTTGATATTTACTTCCTTTTTTGTTGCAACTTCTAATTGATATAAATATAGACAAAGGATTTGAAAAACAAAAGTTCTCTGGGCAATCTGTCAATAATACAGAATATAGATATCGTTTTAGAGGAATAGTAACTTGAATCTATTCAACATAAATATACTTTTTCCCCATTTAGAGTTGTAAGTGGTAAAAAGGAGTTGAAAAAACTTTTTCTAAATTAATTAATTAACTACTATATATCTACTATAGATCTCTCTGGATACGTTATGAGGAAAAACGGTATTACTACAACAAGTTCAAAAATATCTATAGCAATTTCTAATTTTTATTCTTGAGGTATATCCCCTTCATTCATATGCTGTACTATCATATGCCTTTGCATCTTTGCCATATCATCAAACTGTTGGCCGCATAGGCTACATTTAGTTTTATCTAAATTAGAGTCAGATTCAGTACCGAATATAATTATTACCCGATTCCACATCTTCTCATTTCCTTTTTAATACTTTACACATACCTTATTAATATATATAAATATAATGAGGGCCATTAATCATTGTCTTTAAAATAATATTAGTTAAATTTGACTTTCTTTAAATAGACATAAATTGTAAATATTATTACTATCATAGATGTAACGTGTCATCAAACAATAGTATTAGAAATGATACTAATAATTATAATAGTCATGCAGAAAAACAAAAGGTGAGAAGAGAGATTGAAGAAACAACATAATCATTCAACAATGGAAGAATCATTTGAAAAAAAAGCAAAACAATTTATCCAAAAAACTGAAGACCACGCATTGCAGGGATTAAATCCTGGAGGAATTTATCAAGCCATTTGGTGTAGAGATGCTTCATTTATTTTGAAGAGCTGGTTTCATGCTGGAAATATGCATGGATTACTTCAACAGATATCGACTATATGGTCTCATCAAATTGAAGTTGAGAAAGAGAAAATTGTGTATGGCAGAGGATCACCTGAAATGAAGTACAAACCGACAAGAGCAACCAAAGAAATACAAAAAAAATTTGAAGGAGCACTCCCTACTACCATATACCAAGCGGGTTATTCAGAGGTATACGGTTTGAACCCGGACCTTGATTCTACCGCTTTGATGATAAGCACTACCTCGTGGATATTAACAAAAATTTTAGAAGATCCAATCCTTAAAGAAAATACCGAAATCAAAAACAAAACAGCGTCATATCCAAATCCGTCTTCCAATATCTCTAAATATTCGAAATCAAAAACAAACACAAATAGACAAAAGGTAATAGAGTATGTTATCCCCCGAATGATAAAGGCAATTGACTATCTTCAGAATAGAGATATAGATAATGATAAAATCCTTGAGCAGAATCATAATGAGGATTGGATGGATACAGGATTAAGAGCAGGAAAGGTTGTATATAGTCAGGCCTGCTTTATACTAGCACTTAATAATCTTTCATATCTCTTAGCAGAAATTGGTCAAAATGATGAATCCAAAAAATTAATGGAAATTTCCAACAGAACTATAAACGCTGTAGAAAATATTCTGTGGATAGAAGATAAAGGCGCCTATGTGGATATTTTAAAATCAGATCATATTGGCGGACCATATAGAGTACTTACACAAGATGTATCTTTGTATCTAGTTGCCATTAGTGAAAATACAAATAGTGATAGCCTTAGAATTCATCAAAATAATAATAGTAATTATTCTGATCTCCAAAAAGAACAAGATGACGTCATATCCAATAAAACCATTAAGAATTCTACAAAAGGTGATTATAATAGAGAACACCCATTAAAACAAAAAGGACCGATATACCATAACCAATATAACGAAGAAAACAGCAGCAGACAGAAAATAATAACTTCAATAATCTTGATTTGATTTTGCAGAGATCTAACAAGACATTAGATTCGATAAAGGAGATGGTATGGCTTGATGAATGGCCTACAAATATAGAAACATTATTAAAAGAATCTGGACCATTGCATTTAAAACCTTATTTTTATCATAATAGAACTTTTTGGCCATGGATTACAGGAATAGAAATAACGGCAAGGAGTCGCTTTAATAGATTTGCAGAATGTGATGCTCTTCTTTCAAAATTAGCATCAGAAAATGATATTCATATTTCTACTTTTTATGAATGGGTGAATCCTAAAACAGGTAGAGGCGGAGGAGCTTATCCCTTTAGAACTGGAGTCTGCACTGTCAGAAATGCTATAGATCATATTATTAAAGGATTAGAAGATAAAAAAAGAAAAGATAATGATTAGTATCCTTTTTTTATTTTGGCTAATAATATTTACTTTTTAGTATTACAATAGCGAGTAATTACTTTTAAAAATATAAATAAAAACAATCATTTTTGATCTTGAGAATGAGAAGACAATGCAAAGCTTGGATACAATGTCATACCCCCATCAACATAAATGGTTGTTCCTGTAATATAACTAGATTTATTAGATGCTAAAAATTCTACGGCATTAGCAACTTCTTCGGGATTTCCTATTCTATCTATAGGAATCTGTTGTAATACTCTTTGATACTCTTTCTTATTATCTCTTAATATTTTATTCATATCTGTGTCTATAGCGCCAGGTGCAACTACATTTACCCTAATATTTTTTTTTGCCAACTCCAATGCCATTGTTTTTGTCATCATTTCTATGCCAGCTTTTGATGTAGCATAAGGTACATAATGCGGTTTAGGTATTGTCTGATGGACGGAAGATATATTTATAATACTATAACCACCAGAAGGAGGATTATTTTGCTTTTCCATATGTTTTACAGCTTCTCTACTGCAGATAAATGGCCCTGTTAAATCTACAGCGATAATCTTGTACCAATCATCTAAAGTTGTTTCTTCGATTGATATATTTTTTTGGATTCCTGCATTATTTACCAATACATCCAATCTACCAAAATGTTCTATTGTTTGGTCAATAAGTTTTATACATTCACTTTCTTTTGAAACATCTGCTTGAATAGCAATTATATCCAGATTAGAATTGGAATTAAAATTGTCATTCTTTATTTCAGTAGCTGTTTGTTGAGCTTCAACAATTTTTCGAGAATTTATAACTATACCGTTATATTCATTTGATTTTGCGAATGCTATAGCTATGGATTTACCTATTCCTTCGCTTGATCCTGTTATAATTGCAACCTTATTTTTTTTACTGCTATTAAGATTAGCAGTATTTTTTGAAGTAGATTGAGACATTATACTTATTATAGAATTGGTCAACATATCTATAAAGAATAGTATGAAGGGATGAATAAAAGAGAACAGATTTTCAGTATTGATTAATTATCTAAAATATAAGAATATCAGATAATTTAATTATAAATACAAAGGTATAAAATTATTTATTTATCAAATATCCGAACATATTTTACTAAAAATATGAAATTCTCAAATTACAAAAATAGTTTAAAATTGCCAGAATTACAATCAGTTATTATAGAGTCTATTTTGACATCTTGTATTAATGGATCCACTATTAACCATCATATGTATGCCATGCAAAGAATATTACCATTATTTTCATATGCTATTTTAAAAAAATATTTGTTTTATTTAATAGATTATGAATTAGTTTCGTATAATGGTAAAGATCAGACGTTTGTAATAGAAGTTGGAGGACATGATTTATTAGAATGGATTAAGATAAACGAGAAAAACAAAATCACAAGGAGTAAAGATGTTGTAATTATTATAGAATAATATATTAGATCTCTTGTATAAGTAAACTTCTATCCAAATTTATAGTTTCTACATTGTACTCTATAATATTTTTATTTTAATTTGCTGATTATACTTAAAAGATGTTATTCTTTTTAAGAATTTTTCTAATGGTATTAAACCTGTTTTAAATTAGGCATATTTGCTGCCACCACATCGTAGTGACACCATTATAGAAATCTTAATTATCGTTTGTATGAGGTGAAGTATGTATACATGGGACAGGTTGTCTAACAATAGTTGTGTATAATTATTATATCAATATAAATAATCTGACTATGTATTCTAGGTCACATTGTATTCTCAGTAGATTAAATTCTGATTTATGTTGTACCTTATTACAAATGTTTTTTTAATATAAATAATTTTATATAAATTTGTAAGACCCTATTATAAAACTTGTTACTAATATTGACCTATACTTAATGAAAGAGATTCGAGCGGAAACTCCAATTGCTTGGGTCCCTAGAGAACTAAAGTCCATATATAGTTACTTTAGATTAATAACAACTATTGAAAATGTCTTCATAATTAATTACAAACCATGTATTATTCATTTATATATTAAAAGGTTGTAGATATAATTGTAATTTCAGATTGTAAAGTCTAATCATCGCCCTTTTTAGAAAGTTTTACAGAATTTTTAAATTGATATGTCTATTAAAGATTTAATTTCTCAAGTTAACCGGGGCGCCCGGTTAAATGACTATATAAATTAAATTACCTGAAGTCTCTATAAAGTGGATATTTTGTGCCTATTTCAGGTAAAAATATAACTTTTAACAAAATAGTCTTCAGTGTTTCTAAATGATAATCCAAGCACAAGTATAAATCATAATCAATAATGTTTGTAAATGCTTTTTGTAATAGATATGTAAAATATAATTGGTATAAAATCCTTGTTTTTTGGAATTACATTGAAAAACAAGTCTTATTTCGTTCGCTAGACGATCAATAATATGTCAGAACAAAAGAACAACGAATCAACCCTGCTTACTCTGATATAAGTAATCCTGGCATATCGTCTTGGACGACTTCTCTGTCATTTAAGGGCTTCTAGCAGCATTATTTGAATGAATTATACGACTCTAATAATCATTTATTCATAAATTCAATATGATATATATTTTCATCTTTGTTAAAAAATCGTTTGATAATTGAGATATGGTCACAATTCAAATATATTTTCATAATATAAATATAGATTAAAGCTAACCACTTAGACATTATTTTGATTAATACTGTCCCAAAGAATAGATTGATAGATTAAAGGAATCCATCTTTTTAACATTCTATGTATCTAATAGGTTGTATACCAGGCCTGCTACTGCGCTACCAAGGAAATGGGGTAGACCGTATATATATATTCTCCAACGGTAATTTTGAAATGTTTTATTGTAAGGTTATGGTTTAGTCTCGATTCCAACAATGCCTTACATATTTTTCTAAATACGGACTGCTGTCAGTATAGCCACAAACTTGCATTAGCCTGTGGATTAGTATCCATTCCCAGAGACGTACGAGTAACAGACGAGTGATAACAGACGAGTGATAACAGACGAGTGATAACAGACGAGTGATAACAGACGAGTGATAACAGACGAGTGATAACAGACGCTTTATTGCATGATTATTTTTTTGTCGTTATTTGCTATGTTTTATTGATGAATTAAAAACGAAAATAGTACATTTAATTGTTATTGTTACGGATAAATCCAGATTTTAACTATTTTCAAATGATTCAACAAAGTGCTTTGTTGCATGATTCCTCTTTCCCAAATACATTTAGCTAACATCCCTCAATAAAACATATGAATTGGTCCGTCTACAACCAATCTCTTGTTAGAAGAGGCGAAATACTGCTAGGATTTGATGTTATAAACAACTGGGATGCAGAACTAGAAGGGATGAACAAAGACAAGATTGGCGAGCCATTTCATTATCCAAATACCTTCCTTCTCTTGCTTGGATATGCCAAAGTGTACTTTCATCTTCCTTATAGACAAACGGAAGGAATCGCACAAGGACACGCCAAAGGAAAAGTACCTTCCATCCCACATTACACCACAATAAACAGAAGAATAAACAGACTAGATATCAAGATAAAAGATATAAATAGTAAAAACAAGGATTTTGAAGACGAATACATCATCATTGCGATAGATAGTACAGGTATCAAGGTTACCAACAGAGGTCAATGGATGAGGGATAAATGGAATGCGAAAAATAAGAAAGGATATTTGAAAATACACGTAGCAGTTAATGTTAAAACCAAGAAAATACTTTCTATGAAGGTCACAGACGAGCACGTTCATGATAGCAAAGCGTTACCTGAATTGATTGAAAATATTATAAAATCAGATAACATGGTATCCATAGGTAAACTGTTGGGTGATGGGGCGTATGAAGGCAATAATATTTTTAGATTCTTATCAGACAACGGAATCCAACCTTGCATTAAAGTAAGAAAAAATGCTAGAGTTCGATGGAAAAAAGGAAACACCCTTAGAAATCTAGCAGTGTTAGCGCAGAAAAGTGATTTACAAGGATGGAAGGATAGCGTAAGCTATGGACAAAGATGGATTTTGAAACTGTGTTTTCGTGCATAAAGCGAATGTTTGGTGAATACTTATACTCGGTTAAACTAAAGAATATGGTACAAGAGATGATGTTGAAAGCGTCCTTGTATAACAAAATGATATCTGTTTAACCAAAATAGATGGTAAAATCATTGATTATAAGAATCATGCAACAAAGCATGTTCAATGTACTTTTATTCTGATAATTTTTTATTTATGTTTGTTTGTTTGTTTGTTGGTCTGTTGGTCTACTATCTCCTTTTCACAGAGCCATTAACAGTTAAGCAGGTTTAATTCCTTGGAATTATAATTTATACCTAAAATACACGAGATACAAATTCTTCAACAGAGTTTCTTATATAACATTCTCTGAAACTATATCTGTATAATATTGACGATAGTATATAAATACAAACGTAACACACAGACCTTTATTCTCAATCTCAATAGTACACTGAAAAAAACTATCCTGTAAAGGAAAGTAATTACTTATTTGTTGTAGTAAATATAAATGGATTTAACCATTTTTGAACATGTTTTAGTTTACATTTTCTATTTGCAAGAAAAATACTCATCAAAACCTTCAGTTCGATCTTTGATATACGTATAGTCCTTTCAATGATGCTCTTTTCATAGGAAGAATGGATTGCGCTGTTGCATGATTTCTCTAATCGATAATTTTACTATCTATTTTGTTTAAATAGATCATCTGCTTTGATGCATGATTAAAAAATCAGTTTAAGCCTTGATTTATCTGTAACAATAACAACTAACTTTGACTATTTTCGTCACGACTTTATCAACAAAACGTTATCAAATATTGAAGAAAATAATCATGCAACAAGCAGGTTCTTTCTAATTTTTTAAATCTATGAACATATGCAATTTATGATGGCTAGAGCATTTCATAGAACTATAAAAAGGTTGTAAACTAATATATAAACTATGAAATACCAATTATTGGGTAAGAGCGGCCTCCGAGTCTCTGAGATTTGTCTTGGTGCCATGACATTTGGAGAAGAATGGGGATTTGGTGCTTCCAAGGATCAAAGTCATAAAATATTTAATGCATATGTAGATGCCGGTGGCAATTTCATTGACACTGCTAACAAGTATACTGAAGGTACAAGTGAAAAATATATTGGTGAATTTATAGCAGGTGACAGAGATCGATTTGTTATAGCCACTAAATATACATCAAATACAAGAAGGGGAGATCCTAATGCTGGCGGCAACTAGCGTAAGAACATGGTGCAGTCTTTAGAAGCAAGTTTAAAGAGATTAAACACAGATTACATAGATCTATATTGGGTGCATGCATAGGATCCTCTGACTCCAATTGAAGAAACTCTTCGAGCTTTAGACGATATGGTAATGGCAGGCAAGATCTTGTACATTGGTATATCAGATACACCAGCCTGGATTATATCACAAGCTAATACTATCGCCAATATAAGAGGATGGACTGAATTTGTTGGCATACAGATTGAATATAGTTTAATTGAAAGAACTTCAGAACGAGAATTGCTGCCTATGACTAATGCCTTGAATATAGGAGTAACCGCATGGTCTCCTTTAGGCGGCAGAGGTACTGACAGGCAAGTATAACAAGAGCAATAATGAACAGCAGCAGAAACAACAAAATACTACTTCTTTATCATCATCATCAGCATCAGATATACCTATAACAAAAGAAGGTAATAGTCGTCGTCTAGAAGGTCAAAATGAATTGGCAAACAGGTTTCTTAACGATAATAACCTCTTGATTGCCCAAGAGGTTATTAAGATTGCTAAAGAGATAGGACAAAGTGCATCACAAGTTGCTTTGAACTGGATCAGACAACAAAATGCTACATTACCATTTAGCAAAAACAAAATAATACCAATTATTGGTGCAAGAAAAGAACCTCAGATAAAGGACAATCTGGCTTGTCTTGAGTTTGAACTGACCGATGAACAAATGAAGGCATTAAATAAAGTTAGCAAGATATATATGGGGTTTCCTCAAGATTTTTTAAACTCTGAAGCAATCAAAGATATCGTTTATGGTGGTACCTATTAATTGATACACAATACAAAATACTAATGCAATAAAATAACCATTATATTATACCTATGTAATCATTACAGCAGTACTGTTTCATTATTTATCAGCCATAATATTTTTTATTGGGTGTTAGATGTAATAATGTCTAAAATATCTAGTATTTATTTTATTATTTCTTATATCACTAATAGATAATGCCTATATACAAAGTACCTAGAATTTATCTTTTTTTAAAGAATGATATATGTATATATGTCTGAATATCCTTTTGAAGGAAAAATTCATAGTGATGATAGAATAAACTACAAAACTGTCTTTTCATCAGATGGTGTAAAGATTGGAGAGGTGGAAGCAGCATTTGCAGAAACCTTTATTGTAAAGTTAGAAAAAGAAGGGAAAGAAATAAAATATGAAATCCCAAGATTGGAAATTGCAACCTTAATAGACAATGAAATTACTCTTAAATTAAACGGAAATGATTTAAACCAAAAATATCAAACATCATCCATTGATAAACCTATGTAAATGGAAACCAAATAGAACTCTAATTATTTATAGCATTTAATTCTAATCAGAGGATTAGATTAAATTGAGTATGATATTTAAACTAATATTTTTCTTGGTTCTGTAAAGTTAAACAAAAAGATATAAATTCCATTGTTTTTATTATAAATGATACAACAATTTAGGAAAGAACAGAACCTGGGAATATCACATTTCCTTACATCTTTATTTAGTTGTTATTTTTTTAGGATATACATCCAAATCCATCTCGATTCGTTAAAAGAAGTTATACTATTGCAATAAGAGATTGGATACAAAAGTACAAGTCAGAAAGATTATTTCACAATAAAACCAAGATATCCAAATTTATAATCAGCGGAACTCAACTCAAAGTTGGTTCAGAAGTAATATGGCTTTGAGTAGATATTATTGGATCTGAAACTAAGAATATTGTTGCAACAAGCATATTAAAAAAATGAAATATGTTTATAGTCGATCGATTTTTGTCTCATGTAATAACAAGTATATGGATTACTTGCTGTTTCATCGTCAGACTGGGGCACTTGGTACCCACAAGCATATTGCTTCTTGAAACTAAAACATCGTCTTTACTCCTCCTTTGAAAAAAGCCTGATAGAAAGAACAATGCAATACATAAAAGATAGAACTGAAAGCTTTGATGACTACTTTCCTTGTAAAAAGAACAAGTGTAAATTAAATCATATTAAATAACGGCTCGTTATTTGTTGCCCAATTTATTTAAGAAGTAATATCTTAAATTAACAGCCAAAAATATAGTTAATATATTATATACACAACTACATTATCATATCCAACAATTCTCTAGCTATGACATTATCCAAACTTATTTTAACAATAAATTTTTTAACTTATTAATACTAATTTCATGTAAGCACCATTTTGATCTTCAAATCTAAAAAAGAAATTAATGATCATAAATCAGATAATCCTGAAATAAATAAAAGACTAACAGGAATAATAAAAACAATAGAAGAATTTAGCGACGAACAAAGAGAGATCGTTGACAAATTCAAATATGAAATGGAAAGGTTTACATCAGAAAGAACTTTAGATAGTTGTTTACAGACATTAAATCTCTCTATGCAATTAGCTAACTGCAGAGAAAAAATATTACTAGCCTATAAAGAGTATTCTAATCTATTAGAAAATGAAATAAAAAATCTATCTGGAGAAAATAGAAGATATCGTGCGTAGTTAAGAATAAAAAGTCAAATAAAGGAATAGTATTTAATTATTAAATGCTTGCTAAAGTTAATTAAATAAGACCTTATTTTTAATACTGCCTAGTTTTTCTATAGTTATTTCAACCACATCATCATGTTTAAGATATTTGGGCTCTTTCATTGACATCGCCGCACCTGCTGGAGTTCCGGTAGATATTATATCACCAGGTTCGATAGTTATAAGATTACTTAGTGATGATATTATTTTGCGAATAGGTATTACCATTTTATTACTGGAGGAATTTTGCCTAATCTCGCCATTAACGAGCGTTTGTATTTTCAAGTTCTGCGGATCATTGACTTCATCCTTAGTAGTTATCCAAGGCCCACAAGGAGCAAAGGTATCAATACTCTTACCCCTAGTAAATTGTTTATCACGAAACTGAATATCCCTTGCCGATACATCATGAAATATCATATAACCAAATACGGCATCCAGTGATTCTTCTTCGGATACCTTTTTTATCTTCTTTCCCATAATCACAGCAATTTCAGCTTCATAATCAAGTCTCTTTACGTATGGAGGCGAAATTATGTCCCCATTTGGAGAATTCAATGCGGTGCTGGGTTTAAGAAAGATTACAGGTTCTTCAGAGGGCATTATTCCTGCATCTCTCGCATGGTCATAATAATTGAATGCAAGGCATATTATTTTTGGAGGATTAGGAATAGGAGACAAAAGTTCAATATCATCTATGGAAATATTATAATCCAATTCAATATTTTCATTAGATATTTCTTTTAACCATCCACCGAACAAAAACTCCTTAATTCCAGCAGGAATTGGAATTCCCGTTTTTTCTTGTATTTGTTCTTTGGTAATAATTCTTTTACCATCTTCAGAAACGATTCCATATGTTTCTACTGTGGTATTTAATCTCAGTCTAGCAATTTTCATTATTCTCACCTATGAGTAAATATAGCAGTAGATTCTGTATCAATTCTACAAAAACCATATCTTACAAATTGGATAATAGTTCCAAGATTAAGTTTAGATACAAATGACTCTGCCAAACCATCATCAATTATTAAATTATTTTCATTATATCTATCACCATCATATAAAGGCAAGGGTCTTAATATTTTAAATGCCAGTGAATCGCATTTTGATACCCACTGAATCTTTTGAATATTATGAGATATCTTATTTCCTATATTCTTTGCAATTAAATGTATTTTGCCATCACAACTTGCACTTGGCACATTTTCTGAATCTTTAATTCCACTACTAATAATTTCAATATTACAAAGATCCATTAATCTTACAGTATCTCCAATTTTTAGTTTAATTGCATCATCGTTAGATATATAAATTATTTTTTCAACGTTAATTTTTCGAGTTCCCATATCTAAATTAGGATGATTTTTTATTTCTACAAAATCAGTTTCTAGTTTATCAATATGAACTTCAACGGGATTCTTTACAAAAAATAATCTTATGGACTTTGGATCAAGTATTTTCCTATTAAAAGATTCTAAAATTTCCATGGATGGTTTTGTTTCAGATAGAGTTATACTTAAAGAAAGTACAAATCTTCTAATGGCTTCAGGCAAAATTCCTCTTCTTTTCAAACCCATTAATGTGGGAAGACGAGGATCATCCCATCTTTTTATTATGCCTGCTTCAATCAAAGGAGTAATTTTTCGTTTAGAAACTGGTATTCCCTGAAATTCCAGTCTCGAAAACTCAATTAATTTGGGTTTGTTTAAACCCAAATCAGAAAGTATTGCATAATAAACCTCATTTCTTAATTCATATTCCTTCGTTCTAAATGCATGAGTAACTCCATCCAAGCTATCTTCAATAGGAGCAGCAAAGTCGTAGGTTGGCCAGAGAGTATACCGATTCAATAACAAAGGGTGAGAATCTGTAACAATTCTAAAAAGGGTAGGATCTCTCATAGCAGTATTTAAATTGTTCATGTCGCCACGATATCTCAAAATACATTCATTCTGTCTATATTTCCCCTTAATCAGATATTCTAATTTTTCCAAGTTATAACCAACAGTATTCGTTGTGCAATTACAAGAAATTCCATTTGATCTATTAGTTTTAATTATTTCAGGAGAGCAATCACAAACATAGGCGCGGTTTTTTTGGACCAATTTTTTAGCATAATCGTACAAGACCTCCATATCATCAGAAGTATTTTTTATAACAGAAGGTTTAATATTAAGCCAATCTAACCCTTCTGAAATTGCTTTATAGTAATCTATTTTTTCCTTTGAAGGATTAGTATCATCAAATCGCAAAATAAGGCTTCCACCATATCTTTTGGAATATTCATCATCTATAATTACAGCTTTTGCATGACCAATATGCGGATATCCATTAGGTTCAGGAGGAAATCGTGTAACAACCTTACCATAAATTGCGTCGTCCAAAGGCGGAAGATCCAAATTTAAAGAAAGTTTTTTCTTAGATACTATTTTTTTACTTTCTCCTTTTATCGTTTGGATTATAGATCCAGATTCCCTATATTCTAAATAATGATTTCCCTTATCGTATAAATCATTGTAAAGATTTTTTTTTTCATCAAAAGATAATAAAGATAATTCAGATATGATTTCCCGTATCTCAGAAATGAAATCTTTAATATTGCAACTAGTTTTTTTAGAATAAGAAAATGTTTTAGAAATAACTACATCAAATTTAATTATATTATCAAAATCTATTGCATTTTTTAACGAAATTAACTTTATTGTATCAACTAATTTAGTATCAGGTATCAAATAATTACAACTTCCTTTCCACAATAAATTTAGCAGAATTTTCTAATGACAGTCGAGGTTCGGATAAATCATATTTGAATAAATATTTGAATGCATATTCTATATAGTTTTGAGCCACAGATCGAACTTCATCATTCACATTTATCAAACTAATTTTTTCCACGATCTCTTTTATTGTAGCATCATTTGCATTTTGGTTACCAAAAACACTTTGTAATTTATTTCGATCCTCTATACCCAAATTTTGGATTGCTAAAAGAATAGGTAATGTTTTCTTCCCTTCTCTAATATCATTACCAACTGCTTTTCCGGTTATTTTAGAATCACCATGAATTCCAATCAAATCATCAACTAATTGAAAAGCAATTCCAATATTCTTTCCATAACTAGAAAGATTTTTTACATCATCAGGAAAATTATTTGAAGAAGATAGAGTACCAATTTCACAAGATACCTTAAACAAAGCTGCTGTTTTTTTTTCAATCATATTAATATATTCATCTTTTGAAGGAAATTCATCGTCTATAGACATTTTTATATCCAATGCTTGCCCTTCACATATTTCAATACAAGAAGAAGACAAAAGATTAATCATCTCAACTATGATTTCGCTTGATAATCCACACTTTTTGCCATGAGATGACACAATTTGAAATGCTTTAGAGAATAGAATATCTCCTGACAAAATTGCAACAGGTATACCAAATTGTTCATGAACAGATGCAACATTATGTCTCATATCATCATTATCCATTATATCATCATGAACCAAAGTAAAATTATGAATTAATTCTACAGAAGAAGCAAAGGGTATAGAAACATCCATTTCCCCGCCAAACAATTGACAAGATTTTACACACATAAAAGGACGAAGTCTTTTTCCACCACTTTTAATATAATGTAAAGACGCATCATAAAGATGCTGAGGACTACCATCAATATTAGAAAGAATAAACTGATTTACAGATGAAGCAATAAAATTTATCTCAGTTTTTATTTCTTCTGAATTCATAATTACCTATTATACTTGCTAATTTATCTGTCAATATATATCTTGTATTCTTTAAAGATGATATATCTTTTGCACCTAACAAAAACATAGTAGCTTGAATTTCAGATAGAATTAATTTAGTAAATTTTTCTAATTCATCTTCAGATTTAGCAGCCCTTTTCAAGAATGGAAAAGCCATGGCACAGATATCAAATCCCAAGACTAAACATTTTGCAATTTCCAATCCATCTCTTAGTCCCCCAGATGCAATAATTGGTAAACTAACAGAACGAGATACCAATAAAATACTTAATGCTGTAGGTATACCCCAATCCCAAAAAAGATTACCTAAATTAGTTTTTATAAATTCATTTTGCTGCTGAGCTCTTATTTGTTCAATACCAGCCCAACTTGTACCCCCAGACCCAGCAATATTTATTGCATGAACACCATTTTTTTCCAAGCGCACAGCTACATCATCGGAAATACCAGAGCCTACTTCTTTTACAATTACAGGAATTTTTATCTCATTTACTAAATTGGAAATCTTTTCCAATATTCCCTTAAATCTAGGCTCTCCCTCCGGTTGTATCAATTCTTGCAATGGATTAAGATGAATAGCCAATGCATTTGCGTCTATCATTTTTATGATTTTTAAAATGTCATCAATAGAAAGACCATCAGATAGCTGTGCTCCACCAATATTAGCTATCAAAAATGCACTAGGAGCAGACTCCCTTGCAATAGAGTAGCTTTCCACTAACTTTTCACTTTTTAATCCAGCTCTTTGGCTTCCTAAACCCATGCCTAAACCATATTTCTCGGCAATCAATGCCAATCTCTTATTTATCAATAAGGCTTCTTCTGTGCCACCAGTCATTGAATCAATTATTAAAGGAGCAGAAAGAGAATTTCCAAGAAATTTTGTAGAAAGATCAATCTCATCAAAATTTAATTCAGGTAATGCGTTATGTAAAAGCCTGACATATTCCAAATAAGTAGAATTTTTTTTCCCCTGTACATCTTCATTTAGCGGGATCTCTATGCCCTCTCTTTTGCGTTTCTTAATTTGTTCAACAAGTAAAAGATCGTCCTTATCTTCTAAGTTATTATTTTTATTATTGTCAAGTTTTTCTTCAGCCTCATCTATAATAGGCATCTAACCACTTTCCTCGTTCATATTGATAGAGGTACCAATAAAATCATTACCACTAATTATATCAATGATTCTTTCAGGATAGAAACCGTTTATTAGATATACAGAAGTTCCATTAATAACGATATTTGCTGATTCCGATATTTTTCTTTTCATTCCACCAGTAACATCAAATTGGATATTTGAAATTTTTATTTCGGTATTAGGTACACCACTCACAGATACTTCCTTATTTTTATCTATCAAAATTTTCGGAATCAAATTTCCCCCATCAATATTATCATAAATTCCATCAACGTTTGTTGTAAAAATTGAAAATTTAGGTTTTAAAATATTAGATAGAATATTCATTAAAGAATCCCCAGATAAAATAGAGAACTTTCCCTCTGTTGTATATACGACATCTCCATATGTTACAGGAATTAAATCATTATTTTTGATCATATTAAAAATATCTAATACCTGATCTTTATGATATTCATTATTAAATACAAAAGAAGATGCATGTACACTTAATGGTTTAAGACCTTCTGACATCAATTTTTCGATTATTATTGAATTTAACTTAATCATCGAATCCCTGACTTTTGCAACCCCCTCATCAGAATATGCCGCAGGCAGAGTATGCATATCATATTTTACGGACCAATAATGACCAAAAGATCCACCACCATGAACTATAATTACTTTATATTGTTTTTTTACTTCTTTAATGATTTTAGAAATTTTTTCAATAGTAGAAAAATTTGGAGTTAATGGTCTTTCTTTATAAGTTATTACCGAACCACCTAGTTTAACAATTATCAGGTCTTCATTTTTTGTATTTTCCAATTTATTCTGTAAAGTTAAACTCATTTTATTAATTATATAGATCTTTTGCATAATTAGAATAAATCGATATATGATCAGTCACCCATCATTTTCTTGTCCTTTCTTTGATTTTGTATAACAGGTTAGCCAAAAATCCAATACTTTTTAAATCATTTACTAGACTAACAATAAAAGAATTTGATGAGATTTACAAGGAGATAACAAAAGATATGTGAAACACGAGATACAACGTGTATCTACAGAAAATATCGAAAAAGAGACATACATAGGTGCGGCAGGCAGGCAGGCATTTCAAACTAGATGTAATAAACAGATTCCTTATGATTTTAGTGTACTGCCGTCTTTACATAACTTTAGTTAGCAGGTTTTCTCTTTGATTAAGATGAGTAACATATGCACTGAGACATTCAAAAGATTGAAAGACTAGTAAGACGATGCGTACCAATTCCACAGAAATAATATAGCAAAACAAAGAAGAGGCTTCGAACTCCATCAGAAAAAGTAGACAAATATTTTCCGAGATTTATGGCTTTTACCGATTGTACAGAACATCAGATACCAAGAAGTCCTATAGATAATAAAAAACGTAAGGCGTACTATTCAGCGAAGAAGAAAAGACATACCATAAAGAATCAGCTTATGGTTAACAATCGTGGTTATATTCTTCATAAGGTCACCCATAAGAAAGGATGTAAACATGATCATGATGTTTATAAAAGAAATCATCCAATCATTTCAAAAGAGGTTGTTAATATATATGACCTTGGATATCTGGCGTAGAAAAGGATTTCAAGAACAACTATCGCTCATACCTTACAGAAAGAAGAGAAATCAAGATGTACAAAATTTACTCTAAAAAGAATATATTGATAGAACATATCATTTGTCGATTAAAAAAGTACAGCAGGATAATGAGTGATACATTTAGAAATAGATTAAGAAAATAAATTAGAATATTAGATATAGTATACGGATTGGTAAACTATAGAGTAATGCACCCGCATTATTAAAAACGAATACAAAATCCAACGAGGATAATATAGGTTGTTTTTAATTATGCAAGAGATCTATTATTTGTTCTTTGTATCAGGCAATAACCTTTTTGTTGTTTTCTTTTTTATTTAGTATTTATAAGAGGAATTCTAAGCACAACTTTTAATGCGGATATACAATGTAAGACATATCAATAATCTCTTTCACATAAGTAAACGGACAATCCCAAGAATGTATTTACTTCAACAGATCCAAAAAATGATTCAAAAAAGGATTTTTTTCAAGATGATTGTATTAAAAATTACATAATTTATCTAAAACAGTAGAAAGTCATATTGTATCATAAGAGGCATCATGTTTTATAATAATATTCTATAAACTTTTTGGAAGTTAATTATATTCTAAATAAATAGCATAATATTATATTATAAATTATAATATTACAGATATACATAATGATTTTATATATTAATACTTGATAACTATATATAAAAAACAAGCCTCTATACTAACAGTAACGATAGTATTAACAGTAGTAATGTTTGCAGGGCAAATAACAATAAGCTCTAACAATTCAGCATTTGCATTCATACGCTTCCATGGAGGAGAATTCCATCACGGCTTCCATGGAGGAGAATTCCATCACGGCTTCCATGGAGGAGAATTCCATCACGGCTTCCATGGAGGAGAATTCCATCACGGCTTCCATAGAGGAGAATTCCATCACGGCTTCCATGGAGGAGAATTCCATCAATTCTTCTTCCACCACCCCTTCAACGATGAAGGTGGATTTGAACATCCATTCTTCCCCAATGATGACGGCGAACACTCACATGTAGATCAAAGCATTAGTCAATCATGTATTCAACCTCAAAGTACATCAGTTTTATCATCTGGTGCAAATTCACCAGTTGTTAGCTCAGGTAATAACGTAGCTAGTTGTGCAAATGTCAATCTCGGAGGTAATGCAGCAGCAATAAACCAATAATCAAAACAAAAAACATTCTAAAAAGTTACCACTATATTTTTTATTTTAATCTTTTACACTAATATTAAATCTTAAAGATGAATTTACAATTCGAAGATAAGATCAAAATAATAAAGAATAGCCTCTAATTCATATTTTCGAAAGACGGTAATATAATAAATGATAATTTTTAGGGTTAAAAAGATTATTTATAATAAATAGTAATATACGAGTAGTCATTATTATAATATGTAGATTTACATGTCATTTACTCATATACAGTAATATAGGGTTTTAAAATACATTAACAGAAATAAAGATTTTTTAAATTCATTGATTATATAATTAGAAAAGAAAATTTACCTAACCCAGTAAAAATCAAAGATGAAAAGTGAATTAAAAAATAGAGAAATTACAATGAAAAAATTGAAGGCCTAGGTCAGATATCTAAATGTGGATAACATCATGTCAATCATATCCCAGATATCTTTGATAAATTTAATTATTTTTAATGATTCTTTTTTTATCCTCATAAAATCCATAATACAATTTTCCAATTTTTTGTATTTGATATTATATTATATCCATATATTTAAAAATTATATAGTTCAAGGTTAATGCTAACATCGATTAAATATAATACCATGACTGTATGAATTGCTTCTCCAGAATGACATACCAATCTACTTTTCGATGATATCTGTATATATATTTGTGAACTAATAAAGCCATTACTTTTTAAATCATTTACCGGTCTTAGTTGAACAGTTTGATAATATTTAAGAGAGAGAAAATAAAAAGATGTACTTTAGATGAAATACAACGTTTATCCAAAAAGATGACAGAGAAAAGAAACAGGTGTCGTAGAAGATCATTTAACTTGACCTAGAGATAGATTTTTAATGCTTTTAGTGTGTTTGGTTACATTATTCCTAAAATCGATAATTTTACGATATTTTTTGTCTTAATACATATCAGTTTATTTTACAACGATGCCTTTAATAGGATATGTTAATAGTTGTATAAATATCGGATTAATCATATTTTATATTGTAAACTATAGAGCTCGTTTAAATTTGTTAATTTTTATAATATTGAATATGAATCAAAAAATATAATGACAATTCTATTGCTCAAAACGAGTAGTATTAGTTTATACATGGATATACAATCTTTTTTACGCAACTGTTAACAGAGCCATTCTAGAAATAAACATGACATTCTCCTTAAATTTAGGAATTGTATTTTAATAGATCAGAATAATTGGCGAATTGATATCCTTCTTTTTCAATCAAAAATTTTATCATCTCAATTTGGTCTGATAATGCCTCATCTGGATCATGAGGTGGATGAATGGCCATCCTAAATAATCCGTACGACTCACCGTCAATATTAAATAAATGATTATAAAATTCTTTTTTGTTTAAAGATAATGATTCTTTATTTTTTTCTTTATCTCCTTGCTTATCCCAATTCATTACAGGAGAGACTATGTATTTTTTGCCTTTTTTTATAAATTCTAAAGAAGAATTTGATTCAGCTATTTCAAAATCAAAATCCTTTAATGCTTCTATGGCCTGGCGGCTTAGAAACCAAGATGGTGGTATAAAGGTGAAAGGTTTAGGTAATTTAACTGAAGATAAAATATCAAGACCTTTTTTTATATCAAGTTTTTCTTCATCTTTTGATTCAGAATCATAATCTTCAATCTTTCCTTCTAATTCATGATAATATCCATGTAGCGTAAGCTCTATGTTATCTGATTGAAAAAGAGTAGAGATCTGATCACAAAAAGCCTCATTATCTTTTAGGTTATATTTATATTGATAATTTGGAACAATGCTTAGATTATATTTTATATCTAATTTATTTAATTCATCGGTTATTTTTTGCAGTTTTTCAGTGCAAGAGGGATTTACATCATGAATTGTGACTAGCGACAGTTTTCTATCTATCATAGATAAAAAAGATTAACATATATTATTAATATAATAAAGCAACAAAGTTTGAAAGCACAAGTCCTTGATTAATTTAAAGTATTTTGATAATTAATAAAAGATAAGGAGAAATGATCATAGCAGAAGCAATATCAGCAGCCATTCAATCGGGATTTACAGGAGGAGAAGGAGGAAAAGGAGGAGGAGAACAAGAAAGCATACAAGTTCTGGGTCAAAATTTAGAATCGTTTCTTAAATCCTATGTTAATGTTGTTACCTTTGGAATTGATATTGCAGCAGGATTAATTATTGGAATTTCAGCTATATTTGGATTAATTTCATTTTTAAAAATATTAGGCAAATCTTCTAAAGAACAAATACAAGATAAAGAAACTATAAGATTAAGGCTGGCAAGAGGCATGCTACTTGCACTTGATTTTGAAGTAGGAAGCGATATATTAAAGACAGTGCTTGTTCCATCTTTAAACGACTTATCAATACTTGCAGTCGTTGTAGGAATAAGAATAGCTTTAAGCTGGTCTTTATCAAAGGAAATCGATAAACATAATATAGACTTGAAAAATTCAGAAAAATAAAGGTCTAATGATAGAAAAATGTATTTTTATTTAATCGCTTTTAAGGATACTTTAGAAATTAATATAACTGCAATTACACAGCAGATTAATTTTTTTTTGTTAATTGACATTGTGAATACTTTAAATGCATCAAACATTGTCTCTATAATAACAAAAACTATTGATTGCTTTGCTGTAACGATAATTGGCATCTCTGCCATTCAAACAGTATTTCCAATTATAATTTCTTTAATCATAACAAATAGAAAAGAAAATCATAATGACAATAATTTTGCTCTCAAAAGTTTTATCAATGGTTTGCTATTAGCTCTAGAATTAGAATCTGCTAATGCTATATTAAAAATGGGTTTATTTGTATCTAGTGCAACTATCTCTAGGGGCTATGTCGTCTCAACAGTTAATGTTAATAATTTTATATTCTTTGTAGCGATACTTTCGTTGAGAATCGCAATAAATCAAACACTAAGAAGATATAGCATTAATAAAAAATTCAATAAATGAATATTTTAATGTCGTATTAAAAAAATAATTATAAATATATTGGATAATCCAATCTTTTCTAAAGATAAAGATATTGTAGACAACTGATTTGGAATTATAAGAAATAGAGAGTAGAAAAACAGGGAAATAAATAAGAAATTCAATGAAAAATTATAAAATTAATCTGCCATATAACAAGATTTAAATATAAAATTAGACAGTGTTTAATATTCTCTATCTAATAAATCTTCAAATACTATAGACAATAAACCAAAACATATTCCTGATTTATTAGAAAAAGATAATAAAGATAGGTATCAAAACTTTGAGAATCAATTTGTTGATAATATTGATGTTAATGAAGCGTTAGAAATCCTAAGAGGCAAAAAAAATGGATGTGAATAATAATAATTCCAAAACAATTGATTATAAAAACATAGATGATCCCGTAATGGAGGAAATGCAACGTCAATCTCAAATAGATTGTTTTTAAAAGTATAATGGTATTATAGCTCTTTCAATTCATCAATGAGTTCCTTAATTTGTATCGGAATATTTTCTTTTGAAATGTTATTTGCTAAATAATAACCTTGCAAAATTTTATTTTGTCCATACAGCTTTTGAGACACATTCGATAACTCAAGGTATTTATTCTTAAACATACCTTCAAAATCAGATTCTAATATCTTAACTTTAACATTCAATTCCTTTGCTTTGACACCTACCAAGTCTCTAATATTCCCTTCTATTGATTTATCATACACCTCAACATTATACTGATTTAATGCTCTGTTGCATGATTATTAAAATCCATTGTTTTACTTTCTGATTTGTTAAACCGATATCAATTTGTTATACAAAGACGCTTTTAACATCATTTCTTGTATCATATTTTTTAGTTTAATCGAGTATACGTACTCACCAAACCTTCTTTTTATACAAGAGAAAACAGTTTCAACAATCCATCTTTGTCCATAGCTTACGCTATCCTTCCACTTTTGTAAATCATTTTTCTGTGCCAACACTGATAGATTCCTAAGAATGTTAGCTTTCTTCCAATTGATTTTAGCGTTTTTTCTTACTTTAATACAAGGTTGGATTCCATTATCTCCTAAATATCTAAAAATATCATTACCTTCATAAGCACCATCAGCGAATAATTTACCGATTGATATCATATTATCTGATTTTACGGCTTCGTCAACCAATCCTCGTAACGCTTTGCTATCATGTACCTGCTCGTCCGTTACTTTCATTGAAAGAATTTTCTTGGTCTTAACATTAACTGCTACATGTATTTTTAAATATCCTTTCTTTCTTATTTTCCATTTATCTGCCATCCACTGACCTCTATTAGTAACCTTTATTCCAGTACTGTCTATTGCAATGATAATATATTCGTCTTTGAATTCTTTGCTATCGGTTGTATTTTCTATTTTGATATTCAGTCTGTTTATTCTTCTGTTTATTGTAGTATAATTAGGAATTGATGGTACTTTTCCTTTAGCATGAGCTTGTGTTATTCCTTCTGTTTGTCGATATGGCAAATGGAAGTATACCTTTGCATATCCAAGAAGGAGAAGAAAAGTGTTAGGATAGTGATATGGCTCACCCACTTTATCTTTGTTCATCTCTTTTAGCTCTGAATCCCAGTTGTTTATGATATCAAATCCTAGCAAGATTTCACCTCTTTTAACTAAAGATTGGTTGTAGAGTGACCATTTCACATATTTTTTTGGTTGATGTTAGCTAAATGTATTTGAAAAGAGGAATCATGCAACAAAGCATGATTTAATATTTCTTTTATTTCTTGTTTAATATTAATAGAGATCTCTTGATTGTTCTGTAAGTTTTCTAAAAATTTAAATTCTTTATAATTTCTTTTTTTTAAAGAAATACAATTAATAATATAATTTTAAAAAGACATCAATTTTGACTTATCATCATCATTTAGAAAATTTAGATCATTCATTTGGCTAAATAACGAAGAAGTTTTAATTCTATGACTTCCAAAATTAATTGTATCTTTTATATTTAACAATATATCAGAATCGGATATTATCATTAAAGGAATTCCAAATTCTTTTAGAATCTTGATCATCCCCACAAAATAACTACCCCCTAGTGGAATTATGGAAACAGATTTAATGACAAAATCATAATCCAAATATTTCAGCAAATTTCGGAATTGCACCAAATTCTGTATCACCTTCAACAAGCAGAACTTTTTGTGCAAAGAAAAATTCCTTTTGTTCGGATTTATTTAGTTTCAAAAGAAATCTTTTCATATACTCATTATCTTTAGTGTTATTACATTTAGTAATCGAGCTCCGTCCATTAATTAGTTTAATTAAACTTACCTTCTCAATTTGCTCCATGTCTATAAAATCAGCTGAATGAGTCGTAAAAATAATTTGGTTATAATTTGCACTCTTTTTCAATTCATCTAATAGAATTCTCTTTTTATGTGGATGTAGATTGAGCTCACATTAGTTGATTATAAAAATTTTATTTGTCTCACCTATGATATGAGTTAAAATATTTAATATTTGTATAACCCCAGCTCCTATTCCTTCTTGCGAGATCTCTAAGTCTATATCATTAATAAAGATAACTTCGGGCCTTGATCTTGTGAAATTAAAAACTCAAAACGAAATATATTTTTAAATGCAACTTTGATTTTGTCAATCGTCCTTGTTCAAGTCTTGAGCCATTTTTTAAGTTGAATAACACATTATTTAATTCTAAACCGGATGGAGATTGTCTATTGGAGTTTATGTTTTTATTTGGCTTTGATCTAAATTCAGGAAAGATAACAAAATTTTTTAAAAGAAATTTTGAAAATTTGTCATAATCTAAAAGATTTTTTAATAGCCGATTTAAATTTGTTGATTCATTTTGTAATTCGCCATCTTCTGAGTTCGCTTGATTTTTCTCGTAAACTATGTTTGATTTAAAAAAGATGTCGTGTTCTTTGTTTATTTTATTTATAGCATCAATTTTAAAGAAAAATCCTAATTTTTTTGATGTATCATTCAATTTTTCTATTTCAGATTTATTATTAAAATTTCTCTCGCTGCTTTCTGTTTCATATAACACTTTTTTTAAATCCTTAAAAAAGTTTTTATCATGTTTAAGATCAAATACTATCCCAAAACTAATTGATTCTTCAATATTTTTATTAAAATATACTTCTTCTGTAAGCGGTTTGGTATCAGGAGGAAGTTCTATATCATATTGATCACTTTATAATTTCTTTTTTAATAATCAATTTACTTTGAATCTGAGTATGATTTCTAATCCAGTTTAAAAAATCAAACAATCGAAGAAAATTTGTAATGCCAGAATAAAGTCATACAAATATAACATTCAGATATATTATCAAATTGAAAAGACATATTTATTAAAAGAGTATAATTAGAACAATTATTTATACATAAAAATCATAATTATAGTGAAAATTTTAATTTAAAAATTAAAGTATTTTGACAGCTATCTTCTAGGTAGCAAGTTAAGTCGATTAACAAATGTAAATTGTAAAACTAAAATTTCAGCATTAATAATTAACTTCACTTACAGAACTGTATTATTAAAAGAATAGATCTAACTTAACTCATCAGTTATCTCAGCCAAGATTTATTAACGAATAAACATCTATTCTGTGAATAATATTATAACCTCTTTACCACAATGAACTTAATCCCCAAGGGTGTATTCAAACAAATATAAGATATTCTGAATTTGGTTAGAATTCAACCCGGGTTTATTCTTGACCATATAGAGCACTTAATCTGATTCATTACGTTACGTCAAAATTTGATGACATAGAGATTAAGAAATTAGATATCAAAGGACAACACAATATATAAAGAAAATTGCCTTCTACTTTTTCTATTAAATGCTGAATTAAATTTTCATTAACTTCAACAATTTAATCCTTTTATTGCGTTCATATTTCATATTATCTGCTTTGTTACATGATTATTTTTTTTATTTACTAACGTTTTACAAATAAATATGTGAAATGGTCACTCTACAATCAATCTTTAGTTAAAAGAGGTGAAATCTTGCTAGGATTTGATATCATAAACAACTGGGATTCAGAGTGAAAAGAGATGAACAAAGATAAAGTGGGTGAGCCATATCACTATCCTAACACTTTTCTTCTCCTTCTTGGATATGCAAAGGTATACTTCCATTTGCCATATCGACAAACAGAAGGAATAACACAAGCTCATGCTAAAGGAAAAGTACCCTCAATTCCTAATTATACTACAATAAACAGAAGAATAAACAGACTGAATATCAAAATAGAAAATACAACCGATAGCAAAGAATTCAAAGACGAATATATTATCATTGCAATAGACAGTACTGGAATAAAGGTTACTAATAGAGGTCAGTGGATGGCAGATAAATGGAAAATAAGAAAGAAAGGATATTTAAAAATACATATAGCAGTTAATGTTAAGACCAAGAAAATTCTTTCAATGAAAGTAACGGACGAGCAGGTACATGATAGCAAAGCGTTACGAGGATTGGTTGACGAAGCCGTAAAATCAGATAATATGATATCAATCGGCAAACTATTTGCTGATGGTGCTTATGAAGGTAATGATATTTTTAGATATTTAGGAGATAATGGAATCCAACCTTGTATTAAAGTAAGAAAAAACGCTAAAATCAATTGGAAGAAAGCTAACATTCTTAGGAATCTATCAGTGTTGGCACAGAAAAATGATTTACAAAAGTGGAAGGATAGCGTAAGCTATGGACAAAGATGGATTGTTGAAACTGTTTTCTCTTGTATAAAAAGAAGGTTTGGTGAGTACGTATACTCGATTAAACTAAGAAAATATGATACAAGAAATGATGTTAAAAGCGTCATTGTTACAAATTGTTACAGTTAATAAATCAAGGTTTTAACTGGATTTTATTAATCATGCATCAAAGCATCTTAACCAGATTTAACTCAATAAAAGAAAAAACATCTTTTTGTGTATTCAATATACATATCTGAAGAAATATCAAGAATAATTGAATTATTCTTAAATTGGTTAAGGATGTTTGGATAATCTCTAATGGTTAGTATAAAAAATACATTTTCCAAGGCATCGAGATGCGATAAAATGGATATAATAGAGTCAGAATAGTTCCCGTCTTTTGACGGTGTAATAGATTCATCTAATCCATCTATAAAAAAACCATTTTCTTTTGAGGATTCATTTTTAAGAATGATTCTAGGGGTATTCTTATTATTTCATTGAAAAACTGAAACGGCAGATGCAGAATTATTGATTGTAACGTTATAAATACCATCAATTATATTGGATGCGGCAATATGCTCTAAAGTATTTACATTATTAAAATTATAGTTAATAGTAGATGTTTTAATGGAATGGAAAATATGGTCTTTGATTTCATGTTATTTAGATAATAATTGAGTTGCCAGAGATTTTGAAAGAGTATTTGTAGACTTTGAAAAGATCATCTCCAGAAGAAATTACATAGAAGGCATCGAGAAAATTATCCTTGATCTGTTTGAATTCAGAATTTATATCTATAGCATCATTTCCTTCAACTTTTTTTATCGATCCATTTGAAATTTCTATCAGTTCTGCCGCAATCGCACTTTTTCCGAAACCTGCTTTTCCTGTAACAATAAAATATTTTGGTCTATTTTTTGATTCATCATTTAGCCAATAATCTATCTTATTAAAAACCCACTTTCTCCCTACAAAATTTTTTGCTTTCTTTTTAATTAAAGAATAAAAGTTTCGAGTATCGAAATTAGAGAGGTCTTTAGTCATTTAAAATCTTGATAATATGAAATATTACAAAAATATAAAGAGTTAGATTTTCAGACTAAATCCTCTGTGGCAGTTGATCCTTTGATAGTCGTAGAAAATTTGCCTTCACTTCTGTTGCTCTCTATGCAGATTATGTTTTTTGCCTTAGCATTATCTATTTTGACGTTAACAAGCAAGCCCTGTATTACTTCTATTGTGAGCTGAGATATCGGAGGCAAATGCTTTGTCGTTTTCTATCTTTTCTTTTAATATTTGAGTTATTTGTCCATAATATCTTTCCGGTTTTCTTTGGAAGTCCTTTAAATCTTTTTTATCATCTTCATTTCCATCAAATTTTCTTTTGATAATTGAAAAGAGCGTTGTTAGTTTTATCAGAAAGGTTATCTGCAAATTTTTCACCACCCTTTATTATAAGAGATGATATTAGAGTTACAGCCTCATTTGCTAACCCATCATACACAGACATTAGTGATATTAAATTTTTAATCACATCCTAAATATTTATAGCAAGATAAAATTAATAATGACAAACAGTTAATATATAGCAGTATATCGTTTAGAATGCCTAATTTTGAATGTTTGTTCAATTAGGATAAGTGCGAATTAAAAGATTTAAGTTTATCCATATACATAGTAAACAAGTTATCGTATAAATGCCAGATTCGAACCCCTCCGAACACGCTATTAATAGGAGTTCAAATATTTTATAATAATAAAAACTAAGGGAAGGAAAATTTTTCCATCAAAGATCTCTACAATTATTAACAATATCAAAAAAATTTAAGAATGCATTTTTTATTGTATTTCTACCAACCGATCATATGAACTAAACCTAATGGAAGATATGTATATTCTTTATAGTACATATAAGCAATAAATAATTCAACTTTTAAAAATAACATATCATATTGGTAAAGCAGCGATCTTCACAGATGTACAGATAATTATAAAAGATAATAAAAACAGAGGCAAAACAACTATAAACATTTCAGAATTAGAATATCTGTATATCATACATAACGGCCAAGAGCCTTTAAAATGAAGAATATACACATATATGATAATATTAACAATCAAAAATAGGTTTAATTATTCAGGTCCAGGTACACCTTCCATTAATGCACTATTTTCTTCTATTTCTTCACTCGGTAGACGAATTAATTCTGAGTGGCACCCGCATTCACATGTTTTCTCAGAGCAAAGTTGATGATTACCAAAACTGCAATATTCTGAAGTTATCATAAGATCAATTAAATTTCATGTTTTTTAAGTTTACGGAGTTTCTTTGACTAAATAAAGTTAATTCATTATGCATTGTCTCCGACTATTTTATTCTTCATATTTTACTACAATTTTAAGTATAAAGTTATAATGAACCCAGTCAGTCAAAATAAAGCATAGATCTGTAGCAAATGCTTATTCAGCAATAATTAAGGTAATATCAGACCTTGTTGATACAAATTCTTATTTTAAGAATTATTCTCGTCATAATCTATCAATAAATCTCTTGCATATTTCTGTCCTTCTATTGACCTATTGTAAAAAACATAACTATTACAGAAATAAAATTAATGGCTACTGTAATACATCCTATAATATTTGATTTTTTGTTATTTATTTTATCTTTTAAAATACTTTTATCATTTGCTATTTTGATTACAAAAATAATCATGGGTAAAGCCACAACACCATTAATAATGGAACTATAAATTAAGGCTTGAATAGGATTAATACCTACAAAATTTATAAAAATTCCTATAACGCTGGATACAGCAATGACCAAATAAAATGATTTAGCTTCTCTGAATTTTTTATACAGTCCTTGCTTCCATCCAAATGCATCAGAAAGAGCGTATCCACAACTTCCAGCTAATGCAGGTATTCCTAAAAGCCCTGTACCAATTATTCCTAAAGCAAATATGAACTTTGATATAGTACCTGCATTAGGAAAAGAATTTACTAATGGTTCAAGAGCTTTAGCTGCTTGTTCTGTTGTTTGTATATTGGTTACTCCGTGAGAATATAGCGAGCCTGCACATGTAACTATGATAGACCACATTATAATTTGAGAAAAAGCCATGCCAATTGCAGTATCTACTTTCATTGTTTTGATTTCTTTTTTTTCTATCTGTTTAGGAGGCCCTTTTCCTATATCTTTAATTTTTCCAGACTTTACTTCTTCTTCTACTTCCTCGGAAGCTTGCCAAAAGAAAAGATATGGTGAAATGGTTGTTCCAAATATCGCTGCAAACATCACTGCATAATTCTTTGTTAATTCAACGTGGGGAACAAAGGTTGAATACAAAATGTTTTGTATGTTTCCACCAACAATTATGCTAGTTATAACATATGCAAACAGCGATAAAGCAATATATTTTAAAACTTTAACAAATTTATCATATGGAATAAAGATTTGCAAAATTAAAATAAATATGGCAAAACCTAAAATGGCCATAGTAATTGGGATTTGTGGAACTAAAAGACGCAAAGAAGATGCCATTGCACCTATATCTGCACCCATTGTTATTATATTTGATATAAGAAGAAGACCTGCAAGGGGTAACAGGTACTTTTATAGAATATTTTTCTTTTATAATTTTGCCTAGACCAGAACCTGTAACAAGACCTATTCTGCCACTCATCTCTTGCATAGCATACATAAGAGGAAACATTAGTAAAACCATCCATAACATTCCAAAACCTAATTGAGCGCCGGCTTGAGAATATGTGGCAATACCTGAAGGATCATCATCAGCTGCCCCTGTTATTACACCCGGACCTATAAATTTAAAAATGGATTTAATGGAAAGTTTAGTGGATGGCAAAACCTATTTATCGATTATTATAGTAATAGCATACTTTTTAAATTATATAACAGATTGGTCGACCTCTATAAAGTATATCTTCAGAGATGTTCTTTTTCTAACTTGTTGTATAATATATAATAAACAATAAGAAAATCTATAGCCTTTTACTTAACTTTATTTAGCCTGTATATCCGATAAGAATTTTTTAATATTGAAAAAAGGGTTTTATTGCCAAGTAAGTAGACAATGGAAAATCCGTTATTGACAGATTTGTAATCGAAGTAATGTTCAAATATCAAGATTTAGGTTATAAATTGGACTCCTTTATTTTAAAAGATTCTTTTAACTTATAATATTTCTATAATTTAAATATAAATAATATTAGTTAAATCTACAATTACAGTTACCAAACAATATATTAATATTGTTGAAAAATTTATAATGTGAAATTTACTAATGCTGAATTTGATTTTATTTTGCCCATCACTTTTATCTTAATATGTTGTATTTTATCATATTATTCTACAATAAATTCATTTCTTCCAGTTAAAAAATGGATTGAATTACGAACTCATATTTTAATGACCTCATATTCAAATCATTTAGAATTAACTAACTCTAAGAATATGATTAGCTATATTAAAAGTACTGGAAATGAAGTAAAACCAGTTCAAATATATAAAACCAATATTGTACCAGATTTTAAAGATTATTATAAAATTCTGACAGCAAGTGTAAATTACACCAACAAGAACTTGTTGACTTTTACTTTGGATCTAGCCGGTGATCCTAATAAAAATGAAAATGAAAAAGTTGAAACAGCGTATATCTGGTTATTGTATTATAATACTACCGTTAACAACAAAGGCAATTTGCAATTCCTAAATCAAAAACAAAATAATTTTGATGAGATGCAGCGTATATATACATTAATAATATCAAATTTTGGTTTTAATTCAAAATTTAAAATTAAAGGTTGGTATACTGCTATTTTTAATAATACTAATGATAGATATGTTATTCCATTATCCAAAATAACTAAAGATATGTCTAATAATCAAGTGAAAGTTACGGTTCCGTCATTTTTAATTGGTAATCCAAAATCATTTAATTATCTTACTTCAGTGATGGTAAGAGTAAATTTCACATTTTTAAATAAACCTCCGGATTATGTTATGTTTTCTGTTCCTAATGATAATATCTTTTGGAAGAAATGGTTCACTGAGAAATACTCTTTAAAGTAGTGGAGATAACAACGTAGAAGAATTATTCTAGATCAAAATCTCTACAAAATATCTGATTACAAATTATTATCATTATAATTTTTGCTATTTTTTGTAACTGTCAATGTATTTCTAAATCTATATGAGAAACTAACATCATCATCATCATCATCATCATCATCATCATCATCAACCATCTTGTATGTCTGATGGCAAATTTTTATCATGATATAAAAAAGCATAATTTATAGTAATACCTATAGATTTATCTACTTTTGCTCAATAAAGCCAATAAATATATAGAAAATGTGAAAAACTTAACTTTATGGTTCATAAATTTTCTTAATATGATATATTATGGCATTTTTACCCATTTTATTAAATATCAGTTATATTTTTCTATATTTGCTCATAAATTTTAACTATAAGACAAACAATAGATCTAATAATTTTTTTCAAGGCAATATAATATTAATACTCATGATTGCAATAATACTATAAATTTATAAAATTAATGTATCACATCCCCTAAATTTGCAATTTTAAAGGCTTTTAAACAATGTCCTCATTGGAAAAGCATGTTAAAAAAAATTACAACATATTTTTCATATTCTTATTACTCATTATTATTGTTGTATCAATAATACATATTTAAAATTAGTCTACATAGAAGAACACTAAAACAGTAACAACGAATAATCAGAATTCTTTCAACATCCCTGTTATGAAAGTAAAGGTCGGCAATATTATCACAGGCTATAAAAAGATTGGAAATGGTCCCATGATTTTGCTAATTGAGTCATTCTTCATCGATGAATAATTGGTATTCTAATTTGTTTAAAAATCCTATCTCATAATCATACAGTTATCATCTTTGATAATAGAGGAATTGAAAACACCTCTATAAGGAACAAGAATTTTTCTTTCATTTAATTTGCCAAAGATATATGAGAATTAATAAATGCTCTTCACATCAACAAAACTGATTTATTTTCAAGATGCTAATTTATGGTTCTGGATGTGGAGGCACTGAAGGTGTCCCACTTTCAAAATTTAATACAAATTTCACTTTACTCTAAAAAATAGCAGGATTCTTTAAAGGATTGATTTCATTAATATTGGCTAAAGATATTAACAATAATTTACAGATATTATAGCCAAATATACAAAAATATTTCCATTTAAACCCTATTTATATCATCTGAAGACAATTTGATGGAATTACTTCAGGGTATAACATAGAAGGATGTAATCAATTAGGAAAAATTAATATATCTACATTAATTATGGTTGGAACAAAATATATTCTTAAACCCAAGATAGATCATTAATTATGGCAGAAAAGATTCCATTCTCGGTCGATTAGAATAGTCGACGGTGGACATGCCATGACGAGACAGTATCCCGATACAATAGCTTCCACTATAGATACATTCCTTAAAAAATTAAATTAAATTAATTTATCCTGTTTTTGTAAAAGTGTTATTGGATATGATAATAGAATATAAAGGTTTAAGAAATATTTTATTTATACCAAAAGTAAAAGAATATTTCAAATCTACCAGATATCTAATAAGTCTAGATTTTCGATAAAAAATAAATATTTACATATGAATAAAAATAAGAAATTTTATTTTCTTAAATCGATTAAGTTGAAATATGGAAATGATAAATGCTAGAAAATTATATGTATATTATTCGAGTTGTTAATTTATTTGGCTCACTATTTTGGATGAAAGAATATTTTTAAAATGATCCTCTTATACTATTAAAGAGAGGAACAAACACCTACAGATAAGAAAGTTATGAAATATGCGAACATCAAATGGTGACGATAACATTAATCTTGTATTACCCAAAATATCCAAAATATTACACTATGGTATATACATTGAAATGTGTTAAAATTGTTTTTATTAATGTTAAATGTATAATATATTGAATTATATAACAAAATTGAAAATACAATTAAATACTATTAAAAATGTGTTAATATCTATAGTGATTTATCTATTTAGATAAAAATTATGGCTCGGTTAACTTAAGATATTATTTCTTTATTATGTTATATGCAAATAATTGAGCCATTGTTTTACATGATTTAAATTACACTTGTCATTTTTACAAGGAAAATAATCATCAAATCCTTCGGTTCGATCTTTGATATACTGTATTGTTCTTTCAATAATACTTTTCTCATAAAAAGAATGAAGAGGGTGTTTCAGGTTCAAGGCGCGACATGCTTGTGGATACCAAGTACCACCGCCATCTGATGATGAAACAGAATGCAATCATACTTGTTTATTACATGAAAAAGAAATCGTTTGGCAATCGATATATTCCGCTTTTTTGATATATAATCTGCAAGATTTCTTTATTCTTTGGTTCAATAATTATTCAAAGCCAGATTAGTTTAGAAGAATCTGATTTTATAACAGTTTCATCTATGATATATTCCTTAATTTTCTTATCATTGAGATGATTCCAAAGATAATACTTTTGAATCCTTTTCCAGATAGAAACATGGCGTATCTTTATTATTTTTAAAAATGATAACGCTTTATAAGTTCTTCTAAATGATAATCCTAAAAAGTACAAGTGTAAACCATAACCAATAATCTGTGAAGATGTTCTTTTTCTAGTGGTCATGTAATATATGATCATTCTAAAGCTATGGGTTTTCCTTAAGTTAACAGGACCAAAATTATTATTGTAAATAAATATTAAATCAAGAATGTATTTGATTGGTATTTTTGTATTATTTAATTATAAAAAGAATTGTAATTCGAACATTATTAAAAAATAAGAAATTTGAAATCTATATTAATTTCTAATAATTTTGTAATAAAAAAATTAATCAAAGTTAAAAATTACATGTTACTATATTCTCATACTGTTTAATAATAATGAATTGTTGACTGCTATGTTATATATCTAAATCACGTAACTAAATTGAAATGGCACAAATGCCAGCATTAATTCCAAAAGAAGTAGAGATTCAAAGACTAAAAAAGATCTACGTAATGGTCATTATGTTAGGTTCAATTGCTGCATCAGTAGAAGTTGATAACTTTGTTGATGGATCATTGCATCAAACAGCCATTAGAGATAGTGCATTTACACCAGCTCACTGGTGGTTATACAGCCACTTTATTGCACTCCCATTAGGTTGGGGATTTGTTGCAATGTATGATAGAAGAGTTCCAGCACTAAGAGGGCCAAACAATACCATGAACACAGGATTGAAGATAACCATTATCGGTTATTTAGCAACAATGTTCACAATCGGTATCAATGAATTGTGGCACTTTTGGTTCGTAGAAGAAATATTCTCAGTACCAAACCACTGGATGTTCAACATGGGTGTAGTAGTAGCCTTTATGGGTGCACTTGCCTATGTAGTTAGAGTATATGCACGTTTGGTAGAATTGGGAGCAGAAACACCCGCAAGGAATCCATACGTAGCAGAAATGTACAAATTAGCATTAGAGGGCAAACTCTACAGCAGATCTATCCCATAAATTTTTTTTATATGTATTTACTAATTTATAATAATAAAGATGTCTTCGCCGATATACTCGTTAAATAATAATAGCAGTCGATTCTTTGGTGAAATTGATGAGTTACCTATGTCTGATATCGGATTGTCGCCGCATAATTTACGTTTTTTAACCAATTTGAATTTAGAGAATATTACAAATTCCATAAGACAGCATGGTCTTTTGCAACCATTAGTTGTTAGACCCAAAGAAGATTATTTTGAAGTCGTTATAGGATGCAGAAGATTTTTAGCGTGTAAATCTTTGAAATGGAAAAAAATACCTTGTCATACAGTGCATTTGAACGATATACAATCATATGAGGTCTCACTAGTAGAGAACATTAGAAGAAAGTCTTTTACCCCTTTAGAAGAAGCACATGCTTTTAAAATATATGTATCTGACAATGGGTGGGGCAGTATAACTAAACTAGCATATAGGATAGGAAAAAATCCAAGTTACATACTACGGCGAATCGCTTTACTAAATTTGCCTGAAGATGTTATTGAAAATATTAAAAATTCAAGTATAAGCCATAGCTCTGCAGAAGAACTGCTTTTAGTTAAAGATCCTGAAAAACAATCTAAATTAGCTAATCTTATAGCAAGAAGACATTTAACTATAAAAAAGGTCCGACAAATGATAAAGAATGATCCACATTATTGTGAGAATTCAGAAATAATTGAAGTAAGAAGTGAACTTCAACCATTTAACAAATCGATTGTAGCATTAAGGGTTGCAATGAATAAAATAGTGACAATCATGGATGAAGAACAAGAAAGAAATCCTTTAATTTATGAACAATTATTATATCAAAAAAATATTTTGCATGACCAAATAGATCTTTTAATGAAATCTAAAAGGAAATATGCAAAGCAGATATTCCGGTACCGGAAGATTATGAATAATTAAGATATACTTTTCTATAAAAATCTATATACATTTTAAATAAATAGCGATATTTTCTCTAAATATAGGATAAAATATCGGTGACTCGGTATATGTATAATTCAAATCTTAATATTTCAGATCTCTGGCATAATTAGAAACAGTTCATTCACTTTACTACGGATATACCGCTTTTCTTTTAGTGATGTTGGTTCATTATTCTATAATTTACTAAGCCTGTTACTATATCTGACACCTTGTTATATTTTCTCAATTTATTTCTGAAAATATCGCTCATTATCCTGCTGTGCTTTTTCAATCGACAAATAGTATGTTCTATTACTATCCTTTTTTTAGAATGACTTTTATTATATTCTTTTTCTTCTTGCGATAGTTCTTGATTTCTCTTCATTCTGTATGGCAATGATGAAATTTGTTCTGGGAAATCCTTTTCTATATCAAGATATCCTAAAATCGACTACATTAACAACTTCTTTTGAAATGGTTGGATGATTTCTTTTATAAACCTCATAATCATGTTTACATCCTTTCTTATGGGCGACCTTATGAAGAATGTAACCACGATTATTAACCATAATCTAATTCTTCACAGTATTCCTCTTCTTCTTCTTATCTGAATAGTACATTTTTCTTTTATTCTTATTGATAGGTTTTGTATCTGCTGTTCGGTACAATCTGTGAAAGATAAAAGACCCGGAAAGTATCGTTCAACTTCATCAGGAGTTCGGAGGCTCTTCTTTGTTATTTGATAGGTTTTCTGTAGAATTGGTACGCATTATCTTATCAAAATTTCCATCTTTTGTATATTCTATATACATTACTCTAATCTAAATCAAATAAGAAACCTGCGAGAGTAGGTTATGTAAAGACGATAATAGACTAAAAGCATTAAAAATCTATTTTTCATATTCAAAGTGAAATGCCTGCCCGCACCTATTCCCCTTTTTCGATATTTTATTTTAGATAAACGTGTTATCTCATGTTTGACATATCTTTTGTTATCTCATTATAAATCTCATCAAATTCCTGTTCTTTAGGACTCGGCAAATGATTTAAAAAGTAATGGATTTTTGGATAGCCCGTCATACGAAAGCAAAGAAAGGACAAGAAATTGATGAAATTGCTTATCATATAGTTATTTATCCTAAATATGCATTAGATCTGTTGAATAATCTTCATTTTTATCAATCTTGCCTTATAATATTTGTAATATATTATTATACTAAACTTTTAACAAAAATGACGTTTCAATTAGATGTATCTGTCAGATTATATAAGGTAGTTTTAGAACATTCCTTTAATAGTAACTCTCGATATTCTTTTATTATTGCTTTTATTTCAAAAGGTATAATTTTCATATATAATATATTTAGAGCCTATCCCAAAATTCGATAGGATTATAGCTCTTTTCACCTTTTTGCTAAACTGTGTCCTCCATCCAGAGAAGGGAAATTGTAAAGGAGAAAAATAAACATCCCACCATACTCAAGGTTCCTGATAGATTATGGAATGAGATCAAGCATATTCTTCCAAAGGAGAAACCACTCAAGACAGTTGGTCGACCAATTATACCATATAGAAAAGTAATCGATGGAATTCTTTATGTATTAAGAACAGGATGCCAATGGAAGATGTTACCAAAAGAATATGGTTCTGGTTCTACCTGTCACCGCAGGTTTCAGCAATGGAATAGCCTTGACATTTTCAGAAAGATATGGATAAAACTATTGAAAATCTATGATGATCTTGTCGGTATTAATTGGACCTGGCAATCCATAGATAGTATATCTATAAAGTCGCCTTTAGGGGGGCGATGACTGGGCACAATCCTATTGATAGAAGCAAACTGGGCACAAAAAGACATATTTTAACAGATAAAAAAGGAATCCCTCTATCTGTAGTTATATCATCTGCAAGCACCCATGATATCAAACTAGTAACAGATGTGGTTGATAACTCTGTTATCAAACGTCAACGTCAACTGTCATCACATAAACCTAAACCGAGAACAAGAAGAAGGCTACAACACTTATGTCTTGACAAAGCATACAATTCCGAACCTGAAGAACAGGAATTAACCAAACGAGGCTATGTACTGCACATACCATACAAGAAAAAGAAAGGAGAGGAAGTTGACGATGAAAAGACAATAAGGATACCAAATCGTAAAAAATATCCTCCTAAAAGATGGGTTGTAGAGAGAACAAACTCTTGGCATAATAGGTTCAGGAAACTGTTTACTTGATATGAAAAGAAGGTCGAGAACTACCTTGGATTGGTACAGTTATCCTGTTGCATAATCATATATAGAAAGATAATTTTGGGATAGGTTCTTAATAGAAATATGAGTTAGATCATTGCCATCTCCTTCAGTTCCCATAAATAAAACATAAAGGTTGTATCAATTACTATAGATATTCTACAAGTACAAATAATATATCAATGAACAAGTATTTTTCAAAATTACTTTTTGTTTATAGGTTAACAATATCATTTTATATTAATGAAAAATCTACTCGTTGGGTGGATCTCTGTCATTTGTAGTGTGTGCCCAATTTTATAATATGTCTAATAATATTTGAAGGTCTTTACCATGTATATAGTACATCTCTAAATACAATAAGTGACCTTGGGGCAACTTGTAAATCAAGTTGTATTATTCATCAACCTTCATCCATTATTTTCAATTCTTCTGTGTTTCTCCTTGGTATTCTGGCATTTATTGGTTCTTATTTCATATATCAACACTATCATGCTTTGTCTATTATTCTTATGACGATTGCAAGTTTAGGTGCTATGGGTGTTGATATATTTCTGGAGACAACAAGAATTCTTCACATAATCGTTGCCAGGATAGCGTTTTCTTTACAGGTCTTTCTGCAGTTTCATCGTATAAATTAAGCAAGTTTCCGATGTCTTGCTTTTCTTTTATTCTCGGAGCGTTTGTACTCTCAATGTTTTTCCGATTTGTAAGTAGCAACTTTATCAAACCAGGATATTTAAATCTGAGGCATGGTGGGCTTGAAAGAATTGTAGTTTACCCTGGAGTAATATGGTTGATTGGTTTTGGTACTCATTTGATCGGGAAATTTGATCAAAGTAATCTATAATTGTTAATAAATCTCAATTATATGCACTAATTATTTTTTTTAACAGAATATGATGATTCTATTGCCAAGTCTTATTTTATCTTATCATATATAATAGCTAATTTATCATACTTAAAAAATTTTTTAAAATATTGTTCTTTATCAAATCATTTCTAAATATGTATCAGATTCGGATACTGGAAAAGATTTGTTAATTTCATGGATCTCTTCTTCTGTTAAATTCCAACCTACACTTTCGCAGTTCTCTTTGACTTTTTCTATATGTGAAGTCTTTGGAATTGCGAATATGTTAGAATATGTCGACAGAAAGTTCATTGCTACTTGTTTTGGTGTTTTACCGTGTTGTTTTGCGATATTTGATAAAACCCTCCCATTTTCGCTATGCACAGATGGAAATATGCCATGTCCAAATGATGAATACCCTACCAAAGCTATTTCTTGTTTTATACAATATGGAAGGATGTTTCTTTCTACCGCCCGATAACCTAGATTATATAGTACCTGATTACATGCAATCCGTTCTTTTTGGAGTGCAAGTTCTGCCATTTGTAATTCCTTTAGATTAAAATTGCTTACGCCAATATATTTTATTAATCCTTCTGCAACTAATTTTTCCATAGCATGTATAGTTTCATTAATCGGAATGCTACTAGGCCAGTGTAATAGATATAAGTCAAGATAATCTGTATTTAGGTTACTCAAACTGCGTTTACAAGATTTAATTGTACCTTCATATGATGCATTAGAAGGTAAGACCTTGCTGACCTGAAATATTTCTTCTCTTCTTCCGGCAATTGCTTGGCCAACTAATTCTTTACTTTGCCGTTACCATACATTTCTGCGGTATCAATATTTGTCATTCCATAATCTATACCAGTTTGAAGGCATTTTATTACATTATTCAAACCCGATTCAGTTTTATACCACTCTCAATCATCCAAGTACCTTGACCAATCAATGAGACATCAACATTTGTCCAGCCAAATTTTCTTTTGATCATCTTTATAATATTTGGTTTATGTTATACAAGTACTTTGATCAATAATTTTGAAAAAATTTGAGAATTCGATGAATTTCATGAATAGGACATCTGAAAATTTTAGTAATAAAATTTTTTATGATGCTATGATGTTTTAATGATCTTTAAAACAATATCGCAAAATTGGATTCAAATCAAGATATAAATCTGATAGTTTATACTTTATGATTATCTTTCAATATAGATAAATGTATAAGACTTTCACAAATAGAAAAGAAAAAAAGAAACAGGTTATCCAACGATCTTATTAGTGAATGTTAGTAGGAACCAGGGTAGAATTGTCGAGATGTGTCGAATTGGTGAGATGGATAGCATGGGATACCTTGGTGGCAAGAGCTGCTATAATTGCTAGGAAGGCCAAAATGGCAATGAAGGTGATGATCTTGTTGCGCTGACTATCAGTGTGACTTTCTGCAAAAGCTGGATCATAACTAGAGTTTAAAACTATCGGTCCTGTAAACACTATTAATACAGACACAGCTATAAAAGCAACTGTAATTTTTTGGTTTTTATTCATAATATCTTTAACTTGCTACAAATAATGTTTTTATATATTAAAACATTATGTATATGGAGTAGTTGATTTTTTTAAATTAATTTATCTAATTGCTATTGCTTTGTTGCATAACTCAATTTTTTCGTAACTGTATATCACATTTAGTTCAAGTCTATGAAATATCTATTCGGAACTCGTAATATGATAACAAAGTCCAATCATTAAAAAACGAATTTCAGAGTTATGCAACAAAGCAATTGCTATTAATTATTTTTGTATATATGTGCTTTGTTGTATTTGTATTTTTTTGTTATTCACTAACATTTTACTGATAAAATAAGAGAAAATAGTTAAAATTCAATTGTTATTATTATAGATAATTCAAGGTTTTAACTGATTTTCGAATCATGCAACAAAGTCACTGTCAAGCCAGTAAATGATTTGAAAAGCAGTGGTTCTCGGGATAATGTCTAGTATGAAAGCAAAGAAAGGACAAAAATTGATGCATACCTAACCGTATAGATTTTTATTCTAATTATGCTAGAAATCTATTGAATATCCTCATTTTTGTTGTTAATTAGGCCACTTTCCTTCTAATGACAACCATTCTGAATTCCAGTCGTTGTTTGGTGCTGTTTGATATCTGTGATACAGCTGTTTATTTTGACCAACTAAAAATACTTCTAGACGTCCATCTGCGTTTGATGCTACAGTAGGACTACCATCCCAACTGCCACCTAATGACAACCATTCTGAATTCCAGTCGTTGTTTGGTGCTGTTTGATATCTGTGATACAGCTGTTTATTTTGACCAACTAAAAATACTTCTAGACGTCCATCTGCGTTTGATGCTACAGTAGGAATTTTATCTTCATGCCACTTTCCTTCTAATGACAACCATTCTGAATTCCAATCTGCCTTTGAACCTGTTTGATATCTGTGATACAGCTGTTTATTTTGACCAACTAAAAATACTTCTAGACGTCCATCTGCGTTTGATGCTACAGTAGGACTACCATCCCAACTGCCACCTAATGACAACCATTCTGAATTCCAGTCGTTGTTTGGTGCTGTTTGATATCTGTGATACAGCTGTTTATTTTGACCAACTAAAAATACTTCTAGACGTCCATCTGCGTTTGATGCTACAGTAGGACTACCACCCCAACTGCCACCTAATGACAACCATTCTGAATTCCAGTCGTTGTTTGGTGCTGTTTGATATCTGTGATACAGCTGTTTATTTTGACCAACTAAAAATACTTCTAGACGTCCATCTGCGTTTGATGCTACAGTAGGAATTTTATCTTCATGCCACTTTCCTTCTAATGACAACCATTCTGAATTCCAATCTGCCTTTGAACCTGTTTGATATCTGTGATACAGCTGTTTATTTTGACCAACTAAAAATACTTCTAGACGTCCATCTGCGTTTGATGCTACAGTAGGACTACCATCCCAACTGCCACCTAATGACAACCATTCTGAATTCCAGTCGTTGTTTGGTGCTGTTTGATATCTGTGATACAGCTGTTTATTTTGACCAACTAAAAATACTTCTAGACGTCCATCTGCATTGTTAATTAAAAAAGGATATCTTTTCACAATTAAATATAAATTTCAAATAATATAGGCTTTGTCAAAAAGAGAAAATTTTAGGTATATCTTTTAAATAATAGTTAAAATAATTTTATTACTTAATTTTTAAATATTCCTCTAGATCTAATTTTATTATCTATAATTTCTGTTAAATTAAATGCAGGATGAGCGTTATCTTGTATATAAGACCAATGCCAAAGTGCACATCCACTTGCTGAAAAGCATTTTAACAATTTAATATATTTTATAAAATCATTTTGACTTATTGTTACTCCTTTTTTTATCCCTGAATTAAATTCTCCAGCATATATTGGCATATTATTCATTAATAATGATGTCATTTTATAAATTATTAAAAGAGGAATTGATGGAGGATAAGGATGAATGTCATAAAACAAACTGTTCTTAATGGACTTTGAGGGTTTTATCTTTGATTGTAAATGTGGGAAAATATGATAAATAGGGACAGATGAATTTACAGTGCATATAAAAAATGCTTTATCCGTTATTAAAGATAGCTTTTCCAACATATAATTATGATATTTTCCTACCGTTTTGAAATCGCCTCGTCTATAAACCTGAGGTTCGTTTAGGATTTCAAATCCTAGAGTAGATTTTTTATCTTTTACTTTTTTTACAACTTTTTCAATATACTCTAATTGTGCATCCCAACAGTCTTTTCCATCTTCAGTTACTAAATTTCTATCCCACCAGTTATTCCAAAATTTCTTTAAATCATTTTGAGTTGGGGATTCCATTGAAATTTTGTTCGGATCTTCTTTATGAAAATATGGTATTAACAAAGAGTTGGGAAAACCAATTCCATAGCCTAAATAGGAAGAACATTCCCATTGATGATTATCATATATACAAAGAATGTTGTATTTATCTGCAATGTTTGAAATAAAATCTAATTCTTCTAAAAATTCTTTGGTGTTATATTCATAAGATTCCCAGTATATGGGAATACGTATACAATTTATGCCTTGTTCTTGGAAAATTTTAAAAGAATCATCTATATAATTATCAGGAGGTATTGGCATTGATGATCGATTTTGATATTTTGCACACCATATACAATTAAAATTTATTCCAAGAAGAAAAGTATTCATTTGATATTGTATTTAATTTAATGAATTATTATCATATTCGATTTACGTTGAAAGGTCATATACTCATCTTTGACTTTTTTGCTTCGTAGAATATCTTTTATCGTTATGTTCAAATGACTTATCCTCTGATAATTGTAGGGTAATTTGGGATTAAAGGAGTTTTGTTATATGAATCCAGATTTTTGAATAGATATCTAATAGTGCTTTGTTGCATAACTCTGAAATTCGTTTTTTCATGATTGAATCTTTATTATAATAAAACGAATTACGAATAGATGTCTCCCAAACTTGAATTATATGTGTCGTATATTTATGATAAAATTAAGTTATGCAACAAAGCATCTAATAGCAATTAATTAAAATAATATCCAGTAAAAAAACATACATCTGTAATAATCGTTCATAATATACCTATACGTTGAACCTTCCATTAGAAAATCAAAGGAATATATGAATAGAATCTATAAGTTGTTGCTTTAATTTCATATTTCAGAATAATTAGTGGTAGTATTCTATATATTGATCTTGATGGGTATCAGCACATCAATAAGCAATTTAATATCATATAATCAATGGTTTTTTGAAGAAAATAAATAGAGGACAATAATCAATAGACTTGTTCTGTTCTTTTAAAATCTATGTAGTCCGATTTGGAGAGTTATCGGTTGTATGGCTAAACTAATTTGTGTATTTTCGCAAAATTAGTCTTTCATGCTTTGTATCCCATTAACAGCGCCATCTCGAGCCACTTCCAATAACAATCTACTTCCACAAATCCTATGTCCCTCAGCCAGCCTAATTGTATTTCCATTGGTAATAATCTATTAGCTTTATCCTCTTTTTCTGGGCTGTATCCAATTGCGTAGAGAAATCGAACATGCAATTCAACAGATGGCGACGCGACATGTTCTAAATTACAAAATACTCCTGTTGGATTAATAATATCATAAATTTCTTCATAAAGCTCACGTTTTCGTTCGTGTTTAAGATGATGGATAGCAAAACTTGATACAACACCATCAAAGTATCCTAAATCTGGTAGAGGTTGGCTGAGGTCATGTTCTATGATTTTGACCTTCGAATCGTCAACAAAATGTTCTCTTGCAGATTTCAACATCGTTGGAGAAATGTCTAGTGCTACTGCGTCAATGTCTGGTCGATTCTCCTTTATTTGCCTAATTAATTTTCCATCTCCTGTTCCTAAATCCAAAACTCGTTTAGTATTTTTAGGCAAGTGGTCTATTAAGACAGATTCTCCTTCTGATCTATGTGGAAGATTATCTGCTACATTTAGATATGCTAAAGCATTCTGTGGACTAGACCATTCTTTTGCGGAACGGCTCATGATAAATATTCTTCACAGGGTTAAAAAAGCATTGTGAAATTCAAAGATCTCGTTCCTTATACTACAAATAAGTTTGCTTGTTCCATGAAACATCTTTCAGTAATTATCCTGTTATAAATTGAAAGATCAAGTATTCATCGTATTGCTTTTCTATATTCTGAAGTGCAAAAATGATATGCATACTTTCCAATCCTTTCATTAATACAATCTGACAGTGTACCTATTTTTAGATGTGGTTTCAAAATCTGATAGTAATGGATCCCTAAATTCATTTATTAAAAAGTGACTTTTAGTCAAAATTTAGTATTGTATATCATTAATTGAAACCATCTATATACAATGTTCAAACCATCTCATGTCAATTAAGAAATCATTTCAAAAATTATTTTTACCTTATAAATCATATAAAATAAAACATAAAGCATGTCATTATAATTAATTTATGCAACAAGCAGGTTCTCCATCATCTTCAGCACCGAAAATATCTTTTCGCGCTAACATATGGATTTTCTTACCGATAGGATCTTTAATTGCAGCAATAATAACAGCTAATTTCTATTTCTTAAACTATATTCATATATTTAGCTCGATCCTATGGACTGGTACTGATATCTTTATGGCATTTCTTCTTGGTCCTATACTTAGAAATGTAAGCCTTTCAACTCGAAAAGAAATTATTACATGGCTTATGCCAAAGATGGTATTTTTTATGCCAACTATCTCTGCAGTAACTACTACTGCTGGATATTATCTTGCTTCAAATATGGGTTTGATTACTATGCATCCTCCGATCTTTTATTGGATCGTCGCAGTACTTGTTATTGTTACGGTAATGATGGTACAAGGCCTCGGTATTCTCTTACCCACAAATCTCAAAGTCTATTTCGAAATTAGAAAGGATAAACCAAATATGTCAAAAATTCAAAAGCTTATGAAAAGATATGTTACGGTAGTTGCTATTCAAGCCGCATTACAATTTACTATAATCTTTATAATGGCCGAATTTGCAACTGGATTTTCTTTCCATCTTTGAAATAAATCATTATTGATCATATCTTTTAATTTTGTTATGATATAATTTGTAATATTATGAAACAGAAAAGAACTGCACTGATAACTGGATGTTCAAGCGGAATAGGATTTGAAACCGCCGTATTACTTGCTAAAAATGGATTTTATACCTTTGCAACTGTAAGAAATCCTCAAAAGTCTTTTGAACTACAGGAAATTGCGAATAAAAATAAATTACCTCTGGACTTGTTATCACTTGATGTAAGAGATGAAAAGTCTGTTAAATGTGCTGTTAACACAATCATAGAAAAGAATCATCAGATAGACGTAGTAATAAACAATGCAGGATATGGAGGATCCGGTGCTGTAGAAGATTTTTCAATAGATGAGATAAAATCTATGTTTGAAACTAATTTTTTTGGGGTTGTAAGAGTAATCCACGCTGTATTGCCTTATATGAGAATGAAAAAAAATGGAATAATAGTAAATATAAGTTCAATTGGAGGTAGAATCCCATTTCCATTTTCGTCTGTTTATGCAAGCACAAAATTTGCCCTTGAAGGATTATCCGAAGCTTTGCAATATGAGGTTGAACAATTTGGAATTAAAATTATACTTGTTGAACCGGGCATAATAAAAACCAATTTTCTGAATAATGCAAAAAGAGCAAACAAATCTTTGGATTCAAGTTCTCCTTATAATAATTTATTACTTAAACGGGTAAACAAAATAAAAACAATGTTTGAAAATGGTACCCCTCCAGATGAAGTATCTAAGATTATTCTTAATGCAATTATATCGGAAAAGGAGCCGGAACTAAGATATGTAGTTGGAAATGATGCCAATTTCCTTTTAGAAAAAAGAAAGAATATGAATGAAAGAGAGTTTTTAAAATCTGTAAGCAAAAATGTTTTTGAATCTAATTAAATATATAGATCTTCTTTTATTTATACGTCTTAAATTATTTTGCTATACGACATTAAAGACCTTTTTTGATAATTTTTTAACTCATAGAATATAAAATATCTACAATAAAATTCTTGTCATAAAAAACATAAATGTTGAAGTTTATGAAATTGTATCAAAAAATAGATAATACTCAGTTAATCTTTATGTCAATCTTTATTATATAAAACAGTTGATCTGAACCTTGTGCTAGAATCAATAAACTTCTTGATTATTTTATGCTATAATCAAATTAAAAACCAATTTCTTTTATAATAAAAATTTCAAAGGTATTTTTCATATAACTTACTTATCAATCCGTCAATATTTTATAATAATAATGTATTATCAAAAGATAAAAATAATATTCATATTTACTAAATTAAATAAATATAGAAGGTTTCAAATAGTAATGGTTACCAAAAATTACATATATTAAAAGACGATGATACAATGGCCTTTAAAAATTATATTCAAAGTGAATTAACATATTTAGAAAAACAAGAACTTCGAAATGCAGTAGAATTTTATTTAGAACATGTCCCAGAATAATAAAAAAGAATAGATCCATTAAAAATAAAATTCTCTTATTTTGACAAATCTAAGGATGATTTTTCAAAACTAGTATTTATGCAAAGAGATGGATCAGATGGCTCGGTTAACTTAACGAATTTTTTATAATGAATAGTACAGAGATAATAATATATGACTTCTACATTTTTATAAATTCATATTTTTATGCTTAAATATAATGATTTTATTATAATGGAGTTAAAACAGTAAAATAATCAAGTTAAAAGCATTCTAAAAATTAAGTTAACAGAGCCTTTATACTTTTTAAAATCAAATATTGTCTTAAAGAATGATCGATAATAATTGAAATTGTAATTAATAATATAAATTTAAAATATTTAAATTTCTTCTTTTTGATTATGTAAAAGTGTCATGTATAGAATTAGGAATTAATTATGACTTTGTTTTTAAAGGTGAAACTGAAGAAGAAATAATGGAAAGTGCATAAGGACGTGCAATTTCTGTTCATCATTATAAAGCAGAGGATATATTGTTCTTTGAAATGCAAAATAAATAAAGTCTCAAAAAAAGTTAACATTGTTATAGTTTTACATTTAATTTTTTAACCTATTGAGAATTCAAAAAAATAGTAATTCCATTAAAGGATTTTTTTAAAAAGATTAGTTTGAGATCTAATATAATAGAATGTAGATTTTGCAAATTTGGTTTATTGATGGTTTAACTAATCTAACAAATCCACAATGAAATCATGTTAATTTTAATTAGTTAATATTTTACTATTTTGTTGAATCTAAAATATAATAATCTAAAGACAAATTTTACTTAATTATTGAGGATTGCTTTTTTATTTATATATTGAAACTAAATTGATTGTTCCATATTTCTAATAACAATTAGATATTGTTCAAATCAGGTCTTTGCAAACCTATTTTTGGTAATAACATTCAATAATTTTATATTAATAAATATTGAGATTAAAAATAAAGGTTTTAGGTATGGTTACTTTTTTTTATTTCAATTACAAATCTTAATATTCACCTGATCTTAATTAAATAATCTTATTTTTTGATGGAATAAGTCAAGGTTAAGACTTTATTAACTTAAAAAATTATTTGATAAAATGTAAGTAGTGTTTTTAAATATATTAACATATAAAACGAAATCTAAATTATCATGAAAATAGGTATTACACTGCCACAAGTAGGAAATATGGCAACTAAAGAAAATGTAAAGCATATGGCACGTATAGCAGAAGATGAAAAATTTGATTCCATTTGGGTATTTGAGAGGCTTCTATGGCCGGTAAATCCGAAAACTCCATATCCTGCAACAGAAGACGGTAAACTTCCTGAGGAAAACAAAATTATTTTGGATCCACTGCAAACTCTTTCATTTGTATCCGCTATAACGAGTAAAGTCATGTTGGGTACATGTTTAATAGATATGCTTTTTCATAATCCTGTAATATTAGCACGAAATTTTGCAACGCTTGATGTTTTATCTGATGGTAGAGCCATAGCAGGTTTTGGTATTGGGTGGTCTAAGGATGAATATCAATCTTCAAATATTTCATTTCTCAACAAAGGTAAAAGAGCAGATGAATATTTGACAGTAATAAAGAAAATTTGGAAAGATGATATTGTAGAATTTAAAGGATCATATTACACCATTCCTTCATCAAATATAGGTCCTAAACCACTACAAAAGCCATGTATTCCTATATACTTGGGAGGATTTAGTTCTAATACCTTTTCTAGAATTGTTAATTATGATACAAAGGGGTGGTTAGGGACTTTTAGCGCACCGATAGAACAGATCGAAGAAAATATAAAAATTATTAAACAAAATGCGATAAATGCAAATAAAAATCCTAATAATTTTAAAGTTATTCTTTTAGCATTTCCTAATATAATGGAAAAAAATAACCTAAATTCTAACGGTAACCAGAATAATCCGATGATGGGTACAATAGATCAGATCGGCAATAGTATAAAAAAAATAAGAGATAGCATAGACCATATAATATTTGGATATAATTTTTCACCATTGGGCAAAGATATTGATAAAATGATAGATATAACAAAACAATTATCAAAATTCGCTAATTAAGTATTTTACCATCTTTTCAATGCATTATTATTTTTCTCTTTTTAGTATTGATATAAATGATATCATTTCGTATTGTCAAGATTTCTTATTTTTTATAATTTAATTTAAACTATAAAGATTATATAAAATATGCTTTGTTGCATAACTCTGAAATTCGTTTTTTCATGATTGAATCTTATTATAATAAAACGAATTACGAATAGATGTCTCCTAAACTTGAATTATATGTGTCGTATATTTATGATAAAATTAAGTTATGCAACAAAGCATATAAAATATTCTTCTTTGAAATTCGATGAAATAATTGACTTTTATAGATTCATCAAATATAGATTTAATATGCATATTGGTTTACCATCCATATTGCTTCTTTTCCTATTTGTAAATCTCGTGGTATATAGTAGAGTCAAAGTTAAGGGTACAACAAAAAAATATGTGACTTATGCTTTAATACCCATTATTTAAAAAAAAGTATATCTATCTGTATGGTAAGTGTCATATTAAATCGGTAGTACTAAATTTTATTTTATATTAATTCAATAATTAAAATATGTGTAAAACTGCGGTATTCTTTGGAAAGGAACTTGCAAATTATAGCTTTGGCGAATCTCATCCATTTAATTCAAATCGAATTTATTCTTTTTGGTCGAAGTTTACTTCATTAAATCTTCACAAATCGACCAAAATAACAATTGAAAATCCATACATTGCATCAGAAGATGATTTATTGGAGTTTCATGATAAAAATTATATCGATAAAGTTAAAGAGTATTCAAAACGTGGAAATGGATACCTGGATTCTGGCGATACTCCAGCTTTTAAAGGTGTTTTTGAAACATCATCTTATGTAGTTGGTTCAACTCTACGCGCATTAGATTTGATAATGGAAAAAAATAATGAAATACATCATTCTTTTAACCCAATTGGTGGTCTTCACCATGCAAGAAGAAATTCAGCTGGGGGATTTTGTGTTTTTAATGATATTGGAATATTGATAATGCTTGCACGAAAAAGATACAATATATCTAGAATTTTATATGTTGATATTGATGCTCACCATGGTGATGGTGTATATTATGAGTTTGAAAATGATCCTTATACATATATTGTAGACATACACGAAGATGGGCATTATTTGTATCCTGGTACGGGTAATGAGGCAGAAATAGGAACAGGCAGTGCTAAAGGTACAAAATTGAATATACCTTTGAAACCAAATTCAAATGATCAAAATTTTATTTCTGCCTTTAATAAAATTGAAGAATTTATTAAAAATATTTCAAGACTAGATCTAATAATATTGCAATGTGGTGCCGATGGTATTAAAGGAGATCCTCTGACACATCTTCAATATTCATCAAAATCACATGCACATGCCGCAGACAAATTGCATAAAATTTCTCATGAATTATGTAACGGAAAAATAATTGCATTAGGTGGTGGTGGTTACAATCAAACGAACATTGCAGAAGGATGGACAGAAGTAGTAAAATCTCTAGCTAATGATATATAAATTATATAATTAAGAAATTTTACCTCTACTGAAATATCATTTCTTCATCACATCGATCAACAAATAATTTTCATAATTTTATGTACTTTGGATATACAGCTGTCCTTTAATATTAAATAATTATCAAATCCTTTAAGTTTCCTGTTTATATACTTTTATTATTTCACTAGTATTTTCCAGTATGAAAAATATAAATCACTCTAACTTGAAGACCAGAGGTCTTGAGAATATTAGATGCAAGGCCTGTTGAAATTGAATATTGTTTGAAAAAGGATTTGGGTTTGGTCGTTTTGGAAGATGTAACAATACTCCTTGATTTTGTCCGTTGAAATAGTCAATGTTTGAAAGAATAAAAGGAATAATAAATCCAATATTCTCAAATTTTTTTATAATCTTGTTTGCCAAATATTTTTAATATAATGTGAAACAGATGTATCTAAAAAATTTGAAGTATCGATTAATCATATATTGGAATAACATTTTCATTTAATATCAATGTCATGTTCTCTTTATATATATCATCATATGGAGATGCAAAAAGAGTAAGGTGTATTACCGATTGTTTTTTTATTATGTCTATTCCAACATTATATAGGAATCAACACCAATATTCTTTGCAAGTTTATTATATTTTTCAGAATTGATTCTTTTAAAACTATTGAAATATTTATTCTCTATTTCTTAAAGTATTCTGTTAATTCCATTATGTTTATTAAAGTCAAAACTAAATTCCCCTCTGCCATCCAAACGGACATGTAACACACCATGATGAATTAATTCCACATTGTTTTGCTTAATCTTTTCTTGTAAAAATAACATAATTCGTTATTTTAGTCAAGTGAATAATATTAGTCTTATTTTCTAACATTTGGTGGCACACATATACATCATTTATTCCTTTTTGGTATGGAATTATAATAGACGTTTATAAAATGATTTTTCCATGCATATGTACAAATTTTTTCCGGCATTTTGCTTTTTGTAAAAAGAAATTAGCATCGTTATCTCTAATTAGAATTGATATTTTACCATTGGGACATAATAAAGGAGTAATTAATATTAATATTCCTCATACTTTTTTACTATGTAGAATATCCAACAAACATCATTACTGTAATATTCATTGATGAAAATTTCTAAATTAATTTAAAACAATGAAAAATAAATAATTAACGTGATAAGGTATATTGGAATTGAATATTTGTATAAGCTGAACCATGTAACCGGCAATATTACTAGTTTTTATATAATGTATTATTATTTATGATGTGAAATGTGCATGTTGTGGTGGAGAAATGCTTAAATCAAATGAAACAGAAAAAATTATAACTTTGAAATGTAAAGATTGTGGATTAAGTAACTCAGAGATAAAAAAAACGTAATTTATATTATTAAAATTAATAAATGTAATATTTTCAAAATTTTAAAAATATATCAAGGAGGTTTGAACAACATTACCGATTTAATATAAAGGTAGAAAGACATTTCCATTGATCACTCTAGTGGAAACTTTAGAAAAAAATATTGAATGTAATTCATAATCTTGAGTGACTCTACAATCAAAACTAAAAGGTTTTTCAATATTAATTTTGGTAGACTCCAAAGATGTGTGGACTTCTGTAAATTGATTGCGTCTGCCAAAAAAGATGCCAAATTCATGGCGGATAAAGATTAATACGATGAATATATCCTGATGCTTCAATTCATATATAAAATAAATCAATTTAAAACATTTCTGAATTGATTATGTTCTTGTTAGATCGTTATTGCGAATTAAAAAGTAAAAACAATTCAATATACGTTTAAATTGTATATTTTTTATGAAAATTTTAAAATGTTCATTAATTAAAACAAATAAGGATTCTAACTCAAGTATCTGATTTGTAAGAAAATAAAATGTATTTTTGTTTATTTGTACATTCTATGTTTATTAACCTATTTATTATATGCGAAAAGCTAAAGACGTACTTTTTTAAAATACTATATATGAAAATTCTAAATGCAAGTCCTGGTTTTGGCTCGCCATTAACTGAACAAGAAATCAAAAATTTTTTAGCTGAAAGTAAATTAAATGTACATTTAGGAACTTTGGATGAAAAACAAGACCCAAATGTACATCCAACATGGTTTTACTATGATGATTCAAATAATAAAATATATGTTGAAACATCTGCAAGGTCAAAGAAATTCTCTAATATAGACAAAAATAACACCATTTATTTTTGTATAGATGAACCCAATCCCCCGTACAAAGGAGTCAGAGGAAAAGGTAGTGTAAAAATACATAAAGAAATTGATTTTAATTTGCCTATTGCAGAAAAGATAATGCTAAAGTATTTAGGGGATTTGGAAAATCCTATGGCTAAATCTTTATTAACATATGTGAAAAATGGAGAATCGGTTGTATTAGAAATTAATCCAGAATACTATTCTACTTGGGATTATAATAAATAATTTTATATAAATACATTTGATTTTTTACTTTTTATTTGATAACATTTTTTAAATGGATCAAATTTTTGATTTTTTAACTTAGTGAACAGATTATCAAATTCTAACTTTATTTTATGACAATTCTATTTCTACCCGATTTTCTATCCAAATATTTGTCATATCTTTTTGTTCATTATCTAATTCAAACTACTTTTGCAATTTCATAAAGATAATTTTCAAATTTGTCTTTAATTTGGAATCATAATTGTGGTATCCTAGTTCTAGACATAAACTAATAACGCTCTTTGGATTTCCTTCAATTTGTAGCGGAATTAAATGATAATTCATAAGTGGATTTTGACTTTATCAATCCCTATGAATGCATGATTTTAATCTTTGATTGTCCGACGTATTTTGTCTTAGGTCTTATTTTTTTGGTATATCCTATAGTGTATATTATATTCTTTATATTGTTCTGCTTACAACGGATTTATAGATCCGGCAGTACATTTGGAGTTTGGCAAATCTCCATTAATCATTTGAAAATTAGTTGGAACTGTTAAATTTGTAAAATTAAAAATAGCATATTTGGAAACGATGTAGAGGCATTAATGGTATGTTTATCATTTCTATTCTCTAAAGTTAATGTATTTTCAAATGATTTTGTTTATGAAGTTGTCTTTTTGGAAAATTGCGTCTGATAATATATTGTAAGATCTGATAGTAAAAATGCTGTTGTATAGGGACACATACTATATTAATTAATACCGTTAATAATACTAGTTTTTCTATTAATATTATAAAATTGGTATTTATTCTAATAGTATTTTTAAAACATTGTGTTTTTTAATCTATATATTAAAACATCTATTCTATTTAAATAAAAAATTGAATTTATTCAATATATTATTTTGATAATATAATCAAAACTTTGGTTTTGATTCTTTATAGTATTTTTTATAGATAACTGCCGATCTGATCATCAAAACAAAAATATTTTAAAATAACGAATATGAAATTTTAATATTTTATTTTATTAATTATTATACTTATTTAATATAATTATAATAATTAATAAAAACCATAATATTTAAGTTATATAAAATTAATACATAATTGATCATCCATGTTGAAATTAAATGATCAAAAAATCATAAATATTCAACGGCTAAAAAAACAACATGATTTAAAATACGATGATAAAAATGATAGATCAACTTTAACATTAGCTGATATATCTCCTATTTGGAATAACAGATTGAAAGAGAAACAATCTTTTTTGTTTCTTTTCTCTTTTAAGAGATTAAAATGGCTTTTTGAGATTCTTCATCCAAAAAAATGTGTAGTTGCGGAAGCATATGGTTTTTCTTCATCTTATACAAATAATTGTACTACTTGTGCTAGGATAGGTAACAAATTTTCGTTATATTATACTATAAACTATTCTAAAAATTTAACAAAGAATCAGGAAACCTTTGTAGATCATTGGAATAAAGAACACAGACTAATTTAATTTAATTGGAATCCATATATTATTTTTTTCAAGTTTAGTATTATAAAGGACATTTTAAAGATATATCATTCTCTTTTTATTTCCAATTTCTATCTATTTATTCTTGAATCCTTTTAATATCTTTGAGCCTATCCCAAAATTATTTTTCTATAGATTATAATACTGCTTGATAGTTGCACCAGACCCAAATAATTTTCTACCTTCTTTTCATATCTTGTCAACAACTTTCTGAATCTGTTATGCCACGAATTGGTTCTTTCTACAACCTATCTTTTATTTTTCATATTTTGATGTTTATGTTGATACGAAAGCTCTTTCTTCTTTTGACCTTTCTTTCTTTTATATGGTATATGAGGAACATATCCTCTTTTGATTATCTCATTTTCTATTGATTTAGAACTATATGCTCTATCGAGATATAGATGATAATACAACCCATCTTTATTTTTATTTGTGAAAGATGATCCAGAAGGTCGATGGGAAATTGAATGATCAATAACATTTGTTACTGCTTTTATGTCATGTGTACTGGCTGAAGAAATAACTATAGATATAGGGATTCCTTCATTATCTGTTAAAATGTGCCTTTTTGTGCCTAGTTTGCTTCTATCAACAGGATTATTCCCTACAGTCATCGCCCCCCTAAAGGTGACTTTATAGATATACTATCTGCCGATTGCCAAATCCATTTGATGCCTATTTTTCTGTCATATTCTTCTAATAATTTGGCCCATATTTTTTTAAAGATGTCCATTTGAATCCACTGCTGAAATCTCCTATGACATGTAGAACCAGAACCATATTCTTTTGGAAGCATCTTCCATTGGCAACCGGTTCTAAGAACATATAAAATACAATTTAATACTTTTCTAAAAGGAATAACAGGACGACCGACTGTATTTTTTGGTTTTTCGCATGGTAAAAGGTCATCTATCTTGTCCCATAGTTCGTCTGAAATCTTGGTAATAACAGATACGTTCTTGTTCCTTTGTCGATTGAAGAAAGGCACTATGATTTAATAAAGATTAGCAACAGCTATATTTCTATCGAATTTTGGGATAGGCTCTTTGTCCATATATCACTTTTGAAGATTTCTTTTTGTTTCATATATTTTACATATTTCTAAATTATCGTTTTTATGTATCTATGTTGTCATAAATATCATCTATTAAGTATCATTTTAATAATTTAGCAATATTGTACACTCATTTATATTGGTAAAAATAATTTCCTTTCCTAACTATAACATTAAAATTGGATTATTAAATATATAGTTTACAATATTATAATAAGATCATAGAATAACGTTATTTTATATTTAATTTAGTGATCATCATATGAAATATAATATTTTATTATTTATTATAACTCGCAATGTAAAACTGTCTCTTTTGACTTAAGAAAATCTAATGATTTAATACATTCTATTTCAATTGTGATAGTAAGAAATAGAGAACCTCTTCTAAATACATTAACTATGTTTTATATTTTTACTTTTCTAGTCTTTCGTTAAGAAGAATCACATGCATATATATTATCCGATTGCTTTAATAAAAGAAACACCTCGTATCTATTAGGAACTGGATCCAAAAGTACAAGCAAAAAAGAAGAACATCATATAAAAAGAATATTGCGAAATATTCGAGACACGAGAAAGAAATTAGAGTTAAGAATACATCTGATATATCATCATATTATTGGCATTATGCTGAAATCGATTTGACTAACAATTTAGTTTTTTGTATTTAATACTTTGTTAATTTTTTCAATATAAAAGTTAATCTCCTTTACATGTGTACCATTCCAATATATTTTTTTACATGATGTACATCTAAAAAAAGTTGGATTATTTTCTAATACTTTTTTGGGAATATTAAATAATTCTGTATTTTTCAAATTTGTATTTAGGGATCCATTACATATAGTGCAGCGCGTAAGGTCATTTATCGCCAAATAAATTTTATTTATATTACATTTTTTCATAATGAATATTATATTATCTATTTCAGTATCTAAGTTAATTAATAAGCATGGGATCTCTAATTTAGAAGATCTAGAATATAAAAGTTTATCATTTGTTAAAATAATTCTTTCTTTATTAGCATTAATTTTGAGTATCAAATTATCATCGGTATGAGGAATATATAATGTATCAAAACCGAAAAACCTTAATTTTTTTGCCATTTTTCCCAGCATCCCATCTGCAATGAATTTCGGATATGCCAAGAACAAAAACTAATAAATATTATTGAGAATCAAATATTTATTGGTTTTAGATATGTATGATATAATACATGTCTAAAATTAATTTTAATCTTTTTTCTTAGAATGTTCTTTTATCTGAAAGTAACACCTATACCACCCACTTGCTTTTTTTGCTATTTCCAATAATTTTTTGCTTTCTTCAAACAAGTAATTTACATCAGATAATATTATTAATTTCTTTTTTTCAACATCTGGCAACAGTTTTTCTAAATATTGTTTATTTAACTCCATAACTTGAGCATCTTTTTCTTCAGCAATTATTAATATTGGACATTTAATATTTTTAAATGAATGGTTAAAATCTAATTTTGGTATTCTTCCTAAACAAACAATCACGCTAACGTTATTTGGTCTCTGATTACCTGCAATTAATGCAGACGTCGCTCCTTTGCCTATCCCAAAATACCCAATTAGCATGTCTTTTGTATGCTCTTGATCAATTAACCAATCAGCAAGTAGTGTTACTCTTTGCGCTAAAAGCTCTGCATTGATCTTTGTCTTTGATAAACTATTATCATTTTCTTTAATTGAACAGTAAAAATCAGGTATTAGTGTAGATATACCATCTTTATTTAAACAATCTGAAATATATTGAATTGTTGAATTGTAATTATTGAATTCTTTTTCTTGTATGAATAAAACTAGCCATCGAGAATAATTAGGTATAGTTAAGGTTCCTTTTACGATAAAACTTTGCAAAGGATCCGAAAACGATTTAGTGATTTCTTTTCTTATTATTTTATCTCACCTTGATTTGGTCGTAGAATTTGATCAAAAATGGATGTATGAATAGAACGTTTTTATCATTTCGTATTTAATATGTTTAATATTCACAATAATTTTTAAATTGTAAAAGTCATTAGACATACTCTCATTATATTTTATTTTTAATATCGGAAATAGAACAAACAACTATTAAGTTATATTTAAATTACTTTTTATAATGAGATTATCAATATTGTGTATTATATTATTAAATCCAATATTTTATCAATTTATTATTTTATTCTGCCTTCAGGTTTTTTAAATTATAAATATATTTTTCAATTTCATTAAATCGATGAATAGAATTCTCGTTTGATAAAATTGCGGCAAAAGTTTCATCTGATTTAATCTTATTTAATACATGACATACTTCATCTAGAGTTACACCATGTTTTAGATCATAGTCTACTTGTTTACAACAATTTGTAATTGTGCCATATTTTTTATGCTGTCTTTTTTCCCAGATACTTGCCGTCTCCGATAAACCCGTTATAAATTTTTTAATAGTTTTTTCAATATGTTCCAAATGCCATTGTTTCATGGGAAAGCTATTTTGAGTCAAAAAATATCAATATAATTACGTCAAAGGTATATATAAGTGAACCACATAGCTTTTTTAAAATATTATATATAATTGTACCTTCACTATTTTAAGGATAAAAATCTGTATTGACAACAATAATTCCGTTATATCCTCATCCAATTTTATTGTTGGAATACTCTAATGAGGAAAAATATTTGGTAATTACTGACATTCACATAGGTAATAATGAAAAGGCTCTTGAATTAGGCATTTTAATTGATCAAAAAAAAATAATCGAAGAAATGTTAGATCTTTTGACAAGTGTTGCAAATGAATATAATATAAAAAATTTAATTATTTTAGGTGATCTCAAATCTTCTACAAAAATAATAACAGATTTGGAATGGAAGTATGTTCCTTATTTTTTAACCTCTTTAGGTACAATATTCAATATTTATTTAATCCCTGGAAATCATGATGGGAATCTAAATTACTTGGTCCCTAACAATACGATTAATTTGATATCTACAAAAGGGATGGAACTTTATGATATCCTACTTACACATGGACACACACTACCAAAAATTGGAGAAAATATCAATAAAATAATTGCTGGTCATTTACATCCAACGTTTGTTAAAGAGGGCAGCATTTTAAATGGCCAAAAGGTATGGGTAAGGATTATTTTGAAAAAAATAATGAAAAATAATGAAAAATATATAGAACTTGTAGTAATTCCGCAATTTGATAAAACTGTTACCTATTTTGACATTAGAAGGCGTGGGAAGGCAAAATTTCCTTTGTTAAACAATCTTATTTTGAAAAAGAATTGGAAGATATATCAAGTCTTTATTATCTCCTTAGATGGTTCGATTATGGGCGCTCATGATGAACTAAATGTAATGATCCACAATGCTAATCTATAATTTATCACTAAAGTCAATAAATTATACACACACTCTCTGCACTTGTAATTAACTTAATCTATATCAACTATATAGGATTATTAAAAAATAAAATAAAGAAATTTAATATGGGATAATAAATAAATTAAAATTCATGTCACAAATAGACTTTAAAAGGTTATTTGGAATCTTGTTTACAATATTTGTTATAATGTGGATATTTTTTTTTTAATTATTGGTATTGGATCCAAAATAAATTTAATAGCGTTATCGATTTTAGTTATGTTACCTCTAATTATTAGATATATAATATATAAATTCATAAAAATATGATACTCAATTTATTATTAATGATACAAACAATTTTTTTCATCTTATTCCTTAATATATTCCATCTAGAGAATAATTTCATTTAGAGATACATTCTGAGGATTGTCTATCTTTTATAGGGTTTTATTAATATTATCAGAGAAATCATTGCTTCAAATTAAATGAATTATCTACGGGATAATATTGTGTTATCGCGACATGGGTATAGGAATATTCGTTATTGTCTTTTGTTGTTGACTAGAAATTGTATACTTTTATTTTTTAGTTATTTTTGTATTAAAAAGTAAAAGGTACATGTGACATAAAGTAAATTTTGAATCTGTAATTCATATTGTCTTTTACTATTTGGATATTAATATTGTACAGTTGGACCTCCATTAACTTGAGGAATTTTTAATTGAATATATACTAATAATGTATTGTTTTAAACAAGTTTAGAATTTGTTATGCTCAATGTAATGTACTTTTGTTGGTTTGAATTAAAGTAAGTATGTGAATAAATAATAATATGATAGAAAATCCTCAAGTTAACAGTTTTGTAAAGAGGGTTGTATATACATCATTAAACTAATACTTCTTTCTTTGAGCAACAGAATTGTTATCATATTTTTTGATTCATATTCAAAATTATGAAATTAACAAATCTAAATGTGGTATCAGTTTACAATAATGATAGCCCGATGTTTAAATACTGTTAACTAATGGTAATTTAAAAGATTTATAAAAAATTCAAATAATTTGTTGTTTTAATGGTAGTGGTATTTAATTTCTTGCCATTTTTCTTCTAAATATAATGCTTTGATTTAAAGTATTGCCTTTTATACTATTGTCAATAGTACCTTAAACTTTATTAATTGAATTGGGGGATTTATACCAATTAGCATAAATTGGCTAAATTAAATACATATAAAGCAATTATACATCAATAAATGCCTCCTCTCGATAGTAGAATTTTTTTGATAAATATTTTAGTATAACGATCTTGAATTGTTTAGCATACTTGTGCTAAATGGTATATAATAAAGCAGATATTTTGTATCGGAACAACATCAGTTACAATTTCATATTTTTATTAAAAATTATTGGGAAGCTTCAGGTTTACTTCTGATGACACCCATAATTTTTAATTTTAAATAATCTGTAAAAATCTGATCTTGTATTTGGTCATACCGTTTATTTTCTGGATTTTTTTCTTCCTGCAAATATGATATAATTTTGTCATGTAATTCATTAATAAAATTATAATTTTCGCTATTCTCTCTTTTATAGCTCTTTGAATAATCAAAATCAATTGTATCTGACATAATATCTTTTATAAATCCATCAACAACTTTTTCTTTCATCATACCGAACTTAAATTTTGAAGATTCACTCATGTTTTGTTAATTATAATTTTACTCTGTTTATAAACATTAAGTAGTATTCATCTGAATATATTAGCGTACATATTTAATAGTTAATTACTAATATAAAAAACAGATTAATTAATTTTGTTTGATTATATAATTTTTATATTATATTCTTGGACTAAACTTTTATTTAGAATAAAGTTATTATTAAAGATAGGTCTTTAATAATCGATATTTTATTCAATCTTTTATAAAAATGATCTTAAATCTGAACCTAGTATTTCAATTTTATAAAATTTTTATTTTAATATTATCAAAGAGAACATAATTGTTTATTGATAAAATATATCATAATAATGGACCTTTAACTTTTAATAATTCTAATTTTTATTAAAATATTAAAAAATATTAAAAAATACTTTGTTTCTATGGTATTATATTTTATTCATGATTGAATTTATAATTGAAAAATTTTATTTTATGAAACAATTTCTTTCATATATAAATTAGAATCGAATTTTGAAAAATGATTTAAATTTATTTTAGCTCCTGGACTCATTATTTCTTTTAGTTCTTTTCCCGCATTTTTGTCTTTCCACCATTTGCTCCCAAATTTATATTTTAGAAATGTTTCCAATTCTGATGCTCTTACCGCAGCTATTAAATAGCTTGGTACATACATAATAGATTCTGGTAAGATGTGATGCAGTAACCAGTATTCGCCTGGCATTTCTATTCCTGTGTATTCTTTTAAAAGCTTAGAATAAAGTTCACTTGCTTGTTCTATTGTTAGATTCTTCTGCCAATATTCTAATTTCATCAAAGAGTTTGTTACATAAAAAGTAATAAAATATAATTCCATGAATTTATTTAAATAATTCAATTTATCATTGTTTCTTTATTGATATTCAGTCCGGATTCAGCAAGGAAATCATTATTTTTTGTTAGTCTTTCAAAAAATATTGAAAATACTTCGGTTATACCTTCTGGCATATAATATTTGTTCCAATATTCTATATCTTTATCTACTGATGAAGCATGTGCGGCATGACCTGATTCATGAAAACAAGCTTGAAAATCAAAATAAGGACTTTCATTCTTGTATAAAATTCTTATATCTTCAGGTATTTTAACAAAGAAGCAGATAGGAGATATATATTTATTATTTCTGTTTTCTGTATCAAAATGTATTCTAGATAGATCAAAATCTAAATTCTCTAATACTTTTTTAATCAATTCGACTGGATTGATAGATGAAAAGTCATTTTCTATTTTTGAGTATACTTTGTTTCTGTAAAAATAAAAATCATCATAGTATTCTGGCTCTTTACTAAATAATTTTTTACTTATTTCTGATAAATATTCTTTAAATGGATTTTTGGCTGCATTTCCTAATCTTTTGATAAAATCTGTGAGTTGTTCGTAGGTTATATTTTCATGTTCTAAATATACAGATAGCGGATCAATTTTATTGCTACTTGAAGATTTTAAATATACTTTGGAATCTTCATATGATTCCTTTATTTTAGAAAATCGTTCTTCTACTAGTGGAGAAATAAACTTTGTTTTAATAATAAATTCGTCAAATACTTTTTTTCTAATTTCAGGTCTTTTTTCAAGGCTATTGAATTGCCTCCAGCTACTCCAGTTTACTGGTGAGTTATTAATTAATTCTGTGGCTGAAATAATTTTACTATTTCTTTCTTTATATAATTCTAAATATAATTTAACAGTTTTTGAATTTGCGATATTTTCAATTCCTGTTGTTACCAAAGAACGTGGTTCAGAAAAAGATTCCATGAAAAGATTTGAATTATATAGTTTCAACCTAGATAAATTTTCCAGTGTTTTTTCGCTGTATTTAAATCCGCCAAATTGCTTATATTGTTCATCAGATTCTGCAACATAAATGCTTTCATCAATTTTACACCATTGGTCTAAGTTCAACAATCTATTTTAATTATAAAAGAAATATTAATCAAAGTAATTGGTTTATCTTTTAGTCTAAAGCATATTTGATATATAATATAGTATTTATTTACAAATTATCAATCTATGAAAGGTAATTCCCAGGTTAATAATTTTATTATTACTTTTAAAAATATTTTGGAATTTACAAGTTCTATTATCTGATGATTCTATAAAATACATTTACTTATTGATTGTCAAGCAATATAAAATGGCTTTTAACTTCAGAAAAAAGTATATATCTTGAAAAGGACCATTTTATTTATAAGATTAAGAAACAGAACGCCTCACTAATTGTAGAATATCGATTGTATTTATAATTTTTAGGTTTATCCTCAAAAATACTATCAAAGCATGATAATTTTTTTTGTCGAGTTAAAATAAGTCGTATTTCCAACTGACATTGGATTAAAATTATAGTCGATGGAACCACCAATTAAAGAATAAAAAAGTGTAAATAATTGTTGAAAATATGATAAAAGTAGGTTTTGAATTAATATGATTGATGTATTGTTATTAAATCTGCAGATAAATAAACACTTTAATTTCATATATCCAAATAATTTAATATTTATTTACATCAGAACGATTTCTATCATCCATAGGTACATAAATATGGAATGCATTTTGTTTCATCAGACGGCGGTGGTACTTGGTATTCACAATCTTGTTGTTTCTTAAAACTAAAACATTATTTTCATTCTTATTATGAAAAAAAGAATCATTGAAAGGACAATGCAGTATATAAAATATAGAACTGACGGATTTGAGGATTATTTTCCTTGCAAAGAGAACAAATGTATATTAAATGTATGAAACAATGAATTTATATTTATCGATAACCACAATAAAAAAAAATTCTCAAGTTAACAGGGTTTTAATTGTTTAAAATATTTATATATGAATAAATCTGAAATAAAATTCTATATTATATTTATTGTTTATTATATATAATATTCCATCATTTCTATCATGGAAAGATCATTTTCATTTTTTAGGCCTTTGTAAAATCTAAAAGCTTGCCATGCAAACATAGTACACCAAGTACATATTTGATTTGTGGTTTGTTGATATTTGATGCCTCCGCCTATATCTTTATCTGAAATGTATAAGGATAAAAGGGATTTAGCTAAACTATCTATAATAATGTCTATGTTTTGCAAGTCTCTTTTTTTTAGATCTTTATAGCAAATTATCATTAATCGAGTCAATTGAGCTATACAGTCTGATTGTTCTACATGTTCTTCCGTTGTTCGTGGCAAGATTCCATTGTTGTTGTTGTTGTTGTCGATTTGTTTAACCGCCCATTCTATTCCTTTAATAGCTGATTCAACGTAGCGATCTTCCGATAATTCTAAACCGGAATATAAAAGTCCTTCGCAAGAATAAAGATGAGGATGTAAAAATGTTAAATTGTCCTCCATATTTGTTTTAAAACGACCGTTTTTATCTTGTTTATTTAAAGCAAAATCACATAATGCATATGCAACCTCTTTGTAAATTGTTTTTTGTGTTATTTTAAACAGTTTTAAAAAACCAATTGCAATTTTAGCTTGAAAAGATCCAGACATTGTGGACCATTTATTTTTCCCATAGTCTGAGGATTTAAATTGATTGTCTAGCAGTGCGGTCATTTTTATACCATCAAAAAAGTTGTCAATTAATGCATCTGCAATTGTTATGGATGACTGTAAAACTTCAGGATCTTTATTTGCCTTATATAAATTCAATAAACCTATTAAGATCATTCCATTATCAAATGAATAAATCTGATTAGAGAGATCGCCTTTTGAATTAAATGCTTTAGTTTCATTTGGTTTTCCTGCCGTCAAAACATTGGATCTCATATTTTTAATTATCCAAGATGACCCTTCGATAGCAGCATTTAAAGATTGTTGATCGAAATTTTCTATATAATTATTTGCAAAACAAGTTAATGCATATCCTACAATTTCGCTATAAATAAAAGTGTAGGATGAGGTTGTTAAATCTTTCCAACCATATAAGGCGCCTTTTTCCTCTCCATGTTTTATTCGAATATCAGAATTCAATAACCAATCCATAGTATTTTTTATAATATCGTCTGAATTCAAAGACTTGATAAATTAGTATTTTATTCAATATAACGATATCTTTGTACTGTATTGAAAATAGATCTGTTGCATAATAAGACGCTTGTCAAAATTTTTTAGATTCTCCATCATATTTTGAAATATTTTTATTTTAATCTGCTGCTGATCATGGTTGAAATATATTGTTTTCATAGAATTTTTATAATGGTGCTAATTATGCAAGAGATCTAATGGCTTTCTTACAATTTATAGAACTCGCTTTTCAACTAAGATACAAAGAGATCATGTTATAACAATCTTGATTGTAACTGCAGTTACAATCACAGGAATATGATAATAGAATTGAAAATAATGGTTTTTGTTAACTCATCATATAAGCAAAGAAATGACAAGAAGATGATAAGATTCAGATCATATCTGTTATATACTATAGATCTCTTGCATAATTACGTCCAAACAGCTTTATGATCTAAGGTTCCTTCCTTACCTGCTCTCCAGATGTTTTCATACGAGAGGTTATCCAGAAAACCACAGCTTTTCAAATCATTCACTGGATTAACCATACAAGAATTTGATGATATTTTCGATAAAGAAATAACAAAAAGATATGGCAAACATGAAATGCTACGTTTATCAGAAAGAAAAGAAGATAGAGAAAGAGGAACAGGCGCAGGAAGACCATTCAAACTTGACCTAGAGAATAGATTTCTAATGCTTTTAGTATATTATCATCTTTACATCACTTACACATTAACGGGTTTTTTATTTGACCTTGATCAAAGGTACTATTTGCAGAGACATACAAAAGATAGAAAGCTTGATTAGAAAATGTTTACCAATACCGCGAAAAACATACAGCAAAACAAAGAGACTTCAAACGCCAGAAGAAGTAGAGAAATACTTTCCAGGATTTCTTGCTTTTATCGACTGTACAGAACAGCAGATACCAAGGCCTGCAAATAATAAAAGAAAAAAGGTATTCTATTCTGGCAAAAAGAAAAGACATACTGTAAAGACACAATTGATGGTTAACAATCGAGGTTATATTCTTCATAAGGTTGCACATAAGAAAGGATGCAGACATGATTATGACATCTATAAAAAGAATCATCCTGTCAATCCAAAACAAGTTGTTAATGTATTTGATTTAGGGTATCTGGGTGTAGAAAAGGATTTCCCAGAACAACTATCATCCATACCATATAGGAAGCAAAGAAACCATGAATCATCCCAAGAAGAAAAAGATTACAACACTATTCATTCAAAAATGAGAATAGTGGTGGAACATACTATCAGCAGATTGAAAAAGTACAGGATAATGAGTGATATTTTCAGAAACAAATTGAGAAAATACAATAAAATGTCCGACATAGTTGCAGGTCTGATAAACTACAGAATAATATATTACCAGAACTAGAAATCTAAAGAATTTAGAAAGAATATTCTAGGTTGTTTCTAATTATGCAAGAGATCTTATTTGTGCTAGATATAATGGTTTCAGTAGTTTGTTGATTAACGCAATAAAGAAATAATACCTCACAATAACAGTGTCAGATTATATTACTTAGAACCTATCCCAAAATTATCTTTCTATATATGATTATGCAACAGGATAACTGTACCAATCCAAGGTAGTTCTCGACCTTCTTTTCATATCAAGTAAACAGTTTCCTGAACCTATTATGCCAAGAGTTTGTTCTCTCTACAACCCATCTTTTAGGAGGATATTTTTTACGATTTGGTATCCTTATTGTCTTTTCATCGTCAACTTCCTCTCCTTTCTTTTTCTTGTATGGTATGTGCAGTACATAGCCTCGTTTGGTTAATTCCTGTTCTTCAGGTTCGGAATTGTATGCTTTGTCAAGACATAAGTGTTGTAGCCTTCTTCTTGTTCTCGGTTTAGGTTTATGTGATGACAGTTGACGTTGACGTTTGATAACAGAGTTATCAACCACATCTGTTACTAGTTTGATATCATGGGTGCTTGCAGATGATATAACTACAGATAGAGGGATTCCTTTTTTATCTGTTAAAATATGTCTTTTTGTGCCCAGTTTGCTTCTATCAGTAGGATTGTGCCCAGTCATCGCCCACCTAAAGGCGACTTTATAGATATACTATCTATGGATTGCCAGGTCCAATTAATACCGACAAGATCATCATAGATTTTCAATAGTTTTATCCATATCTTTCTGAAAATGTCAAGGCTATTCCATTGCTGAAACCTGCGGTGACAGGTAGAACCAGAACCATATTCTTTTGGTAACATCTTCCATTGGCATCCTGTTCTTAATACATAAAGAATTCCATCGATTACTTTTCTATATGGTATAATTGGTCGACCAACTGTCTTGAGTGGTTTCTCCTTTGGAAGAATATGCTTGATCTCATTCCATAATCTATCAGGAACCTTGAGTATGGTGGGATGTTTATTTTTCTCCTTTACAATTTCCCTTCTCTGGATGGAGGACACAGTTTAGCAAAAAGGTGAAAAGAGCTATAATCCTATCGAATTTTGGGATAGGCTCTAAATAAATTTTATATTCTTGTGTATTTTAAAAATCCACCTTAAATTTTAGATAGAATATATATTTAAAATAATAATTATATAATATTTAATTAATACAATAAAAATTTGATTAGAAAGAAATTAAAATCCTTAACTTTAAAGTCTATATATTTTGTATCCAATCTCTAATTGCATCAGCATGACTTCGTTGAACGAATCGAGAGATGGCTTTGGATTGTGCTTTGTTGTATGATTCAAAAACTAGTTGAAACAATAGTTCATCCGTAACAACAACTAATGTATTTTCTATAGTTTCACCACAGCTTTATGTAAAAAACGTTAGCAAATAACGACAAATAAAAAATAATCATGCAACAAAGCACTTTGGATGTATTCCTTAAAGAAAGACCAAGAAAATAAAGGTGTAAAGAATATACGATATATTCAAGTTTTATTCTCTTTCTAAATTAATATAATGTAAAAGGTAAGCAATTCATTAACCTATAAATTTTTCCTTAACTATACAGAAGATCTCTTGCATAATTGCGCCTAAACAGCTTTATGACCACTATCCCTTCTATGAAATACCCACTCTTTCCTTTCCTATGATAGATTATCCATAAAACCACTACTGCTATTCAAATCGTTTACAGACCTAACAATACAAGAATTTGATGACATTTTCGATAAAAAAATAACAAAAAGATATGCTAAACATAAGATACAACGGCTACAATCCAATAAAAAATACAAAAGAAAGAGAAAAGTTTCATGTAGGTTGACATTTCAAACTTGATATCAAAAACAGATTTTTAATGCTTTTAGTGTACTATCGTCTTTATATTACATACACATTAACAGGCTTTCCCTTTGATTCGGATCAGAGCAATGTTTGTAGAGATATACAAAAGATTGAAGGTTGATTAGAAAGTGTGTACCAATTCCAACGAAAATATACAACATTACAAAAAGGCTGAAAACGTCAGAAGAGGAAGTCGTAGAGTATTTTCCAGGTTTATTTCTTTTACTGATTGTACCGAGCAACAGCAAATCCCAAGACCTAAAGATAAGAGAAGACGCAGAGCGTACTATTCGGGAAAGAAGAAAGACACACCATAAAGAATCAACTTGCGATCAATAACCAAGGATATATAATTCAAAGCAAATCATAAGAAAGGAAAAAGGCAAATGATTATAATGTTTATAAAAAGAATTGTCCTATCATGTCTAAAGATGTTGTAAATTTGTATGATCTTGGATATCTTGAGGTAGAAAAAGATTTCCCGGAACAACTGTCCGCTTTACCGACCAGAAAGAAGCGAAATCTGGAACCGTCAGAAAAAGAAAAAGATTACAACAAAATTCATTCTGGAAAAAGGATAGCAATAGAGCACACTATTTGCAGATTGAATGAATACAGAATACAGAGCGACATTTTCAGAAATAAATTGAAAGTACGATAAAGCATCAGATATGGTAGCAGGACTAGTAAACTATAGAATATTAAATCATCAAAACTAGAAATCCATATAGAATTAGAAGGAATAGTCTGGATTGTTTCTAATTATGCAAGAGATCTAGAGCCTGTGACCCTGTTGAAAAGTTAGACCATAAATTTATGTATATATTATGACATGATTTTCTAATGTAAAATTAAATGAATTTTTTATCTGAAATGCAGATAAACAAAGTTATATTCTAGTTGTGTCAAGAACAATGTCCAGCGTTTATTTAAGAGTTCCACTTATAGTAATTTTTTTCCTCATGGGCTTATCAGCTCCACAGTTCATAAATTTAATAGAAAATTCATTGATACATTTTGCATATGCATTTGGGCCAGGGCCAGGGCCAGGACCAGGACCAGGGCCATTAGTTCCAGGTAGATTCTTTGGACCCGGACCGGTACCGGTACCAGGGCCAGGGCCAGGATTCTCAGGGCCATTAGTTCCAGGTAGATTCGCAGGGCCAATTAATCCCCTAATATTAGATCCCGATATTAACCTACTAGGCAGAACTCTTCCAGTACCATCAAATCCACTAACAGCACCAAACCAAGCACCGGTTACCGCATTAACTAGATCATTAATAGCAGCAGGTCTAGAGCTTCCAAAGAATCTAATTATTCCTTTTTGTCCTCAATCTACCCAAACTAGCGGACAAGGAACGGGTTGCCCACCTATAGTAGGCACATTGGGACCTGATATAATAATTGCATCAGCTGTGCAAGATGCCACAATTTTTGGAGTAGGAGGAAATAATGTAATACAATGTGGAACAGGGAATTGCAAAGTATATGCCGGTCCAGGAAACAATGTAATAATGTCAGGCAGTTCATCTACTGCTCAACTTTTTGGCGGTGCAGGCGATAACATATTCATAGGAGGTACTGGAGATGCACTAATGGTTGGAGGAAAAGGAAATGACCAGTTTTATGCCGGCACAGGACACGATATCATGATTGGTGGCGGAGGCAGAAATTATTTTGACTGCGGAACTGATGGAAATGGAGTAATACTTGACTTTAATGCAAAGAATGGCGACACGAAAGCTAGTGATTGTAAGTTCATAGTAACAGTAAAAACAGGCATTCCAACATTACCTTGATCAACGATACAAACAAAAAAATTTTTTTAAAATACAAAAACCCATCATTTTATTGTAGAAATAAAATTATTATAAACTATTTTTGAATAGACATTTAAATCTTTGATTTTATTTTCTATATCAAAGGTTATTTCGGTTTTATTCTCATTTTCATTTTCAAACTCGTAATCGTATTCTCTAATCCAGGATAAAATCATACGTTTTGTTACTTCCATATGAAATTGGAGTCCAATAGCGTTTTTAAATTTAAAAGCTTGTATATATTGATCGGATATTGCCAAAACCTTTGCATCCAGAGGCAAAGTAAAAGTATCAGCATGCCACTGAAATACAGGAATAGAATTAGAAGAAATATTTTTAAATATAGAACTTTTACCATCTTCCGTGATATAGACAGACTCCCAACCAATTTCTTTTTCAGGTCCAGGAAATACATTTCCACCACATGAGCTTGCAATAATTTGAGATCCTAAACAAATTCCAAATAAAGGAATGTTAAGTTTTAGAGAATTTACAACCAATTGTTTTTGTTTTAGTATACAATCTACATTATCATTAGCAGACATAGGACCTCCCAAAATAAATATTGCATCAAATTTTTCTATATCTTCAGGAATTTTGTCTTTGCCAGCCAAAATTTCATTAATACTGAACCCATCAGATAAAAGATATTCTTTATATATGCCTAACGGTTCACAATGTATATTTTGGATTGCAAGTATTTCATTAGAATTTCCCAATGATTAAAATATGGCAGTTAGCATAAAAACATTATATAATAACAAAAATAACCATTTTATAAAGTCCAGATGAATATAAAAGAGATTATCCTTTTAACATTAAGCTCTATTAAAGAGAGAAGAACGAGAAATATACTCACAGTAGTGATGATTACAATTGGATGTGGGCTTTTAGTATCCTTGAATAGCTTAACCCAAGGTCTGATAATATTTGTAGAACAAAATTTTAAGAAAATCCTCCCAAATCAAATTATAATTTCTAATTCAGATAAAATACAACAATCCAACTTGCAAAATATTCAAAATAAACTGGAAGTATTGTTTGACAAAAATATGAGTGTCATTGAAAAAAGAATACCCTTTGATAACAATGCAATAAAATATTTGAAAAATCTAAGTGGAGTAAATTCGATAGACCCGACTTACCAAGGTATGATATTATTAAAACATGGAGATAAATCAGAAATAGCTAATGCGATAACTGCTAATTTTTCCAATTTGAAAAATATAATTCCAGACTTTAATAATAAAATATTGGCAGATTCTTCACATATTAAGAAAAAAAATATAATATTACCACAAAAAATTAGTGAAAGTTTAGGAATATCAAACAGAGTAGAAAATAATGACAAAGTAATAGTTCAAAATATTAGAGATAATAACATAACACCACTTTCCGTCAAAGATAATGATACTTTCAAAGTAATTTCAATCATAAATTCTACAGGAAATCCAATAATCGATAATTCGGTTTTTATCGAAACGGATGAGGGTAAAAAAATCCTTGACAAACCCAATGATTTTGATGTATTATTTTTAACTTATAACGATATGAATAAAGTTGACAGCATTGTAAAATCAATACAAAAACACTTTAACAATCAAGTTTCAATCCTAAACTCATTAGAAATATTAAAGACTTTGACTAAATTTATAGGTGGAATTTCAACTTTTATTTCAAGCATAGCAGTATTTTCTCTGATAGTCGGAGCATTAGGAATTATTATTACAATATACACGTCAGTAGTCGAACGTACCCATGAAATAGGAATATTAAAAGCATTAGGAAGTACAAATAATACAATTCTGAGGCTATTTTTAACCGAATCAATAATAATAGGGATTATGGGTGCAATAATAGGAATTATATTTGGATTTTTTGGTTCGCATTTTCTTATTTATACTTTTTTGTATTTCTTAAAGATACCGATCAAGATATATCCAATATTTAATGTAATTGAAATACTAAAGATTTTTACTGCAGTAGTGGGATTAAGTATATTGTCAGGACTATATCCAGCATACAAAGGTTCAAAAATTTCACCAGTTAATGCGCTAAATAAATACTTTTAAATATGGAAGAATTTTCAAAAGAATATTTTTAATATCCAGTTTTATTTCCACTAAAAATTTTTTTTAGATTTTGGATCATGTTTATTAAAGACAATTTTAATGCTAGACAAAACAACAACACACAGTGGAATTAAATCTTATCAAATTATATATTTTATAACTTATACTATTAAATAATATTGGACAATGTTTCCTCACTACAAAAAAATACAATTAGAACAGAAAAAAATAATGAAAACATTGATGTAGAATTCAATACTAAAAGAAAAAAAACTTTCAACATTTCAGGACATCTACATCCAAAAGGAGATCAACCATTAGCCATTCAAGAGTTATACGACGGAATAAAATTAAAAAAGAAAAAACAAATATTATTAGGTGTAACCGGAAGTGGAAAAACATTTACTATTGCAAATGTTATCTCAAAATTAAACAAAAACGTATTGGTCATTTCACACAATAAAACCCTAGCAGCACAACTTTATGCAGAATTTAAAGAATTTTTTCCCAATAATAATGTAGGTTATTTTGTTAGTTTCTATGACTATTATCAACCTGAAAGCTATATACCTCAAACAGATACATATATTGAGAAAGATACAGAAATTAATGAAAAAATTGAACAAATGAGACTTGAGTCAACTTCTATGTTATTATCAGGTGAACCAACGATTATAGTCTCAACAGTATCATGTATTTATTCACTTGGATCTCCCAAAGAATGGAAAGAGCAATCAATTATTATAAAAAAAGACATGAAAATAAGCAGAAAATCAATTATACAAAATTTAGTCAAAATAAGATATGAAAGAAATGATACAAGTCCTCTAAATGGAACTTTTAGATCAAAAGGAGACACAATAGAAATCGTTTCAGGTTATAATAATAAAATAATTAGAATAAATATGTATGGAGATATGATAGAAAAAATTTTTACCATAGATAAGAATACAAGAGAGACGATTAGAGAAGAAACGTCCATAGTAACAATCTTCCCAGCAAAACATTATATAATAGATACAAATATACGTAATCGAGCATTAGAATCAATCAAACAAGAACTTGAATATTGGACACCAAATTTACCAACAGAATTAGAAAAACAGAGACTCATTACAAGAACTAATTATGATCTAGAAATGATAAAAGAACTTGGATATTGCAACGGAATAGAAAACTATTCAAGACATTTTGACGGCAGAAAACAGGGAGAACCACCTTATTGTTTATTAGATTTTTTTGAAAAAGATTTTTTACTTATAATAGACGAATCTCATGTAACATTACCTCAAGTTATGGCAATGTACAAAGGAGATTATTCAAGAAAAAAAACATTAATAGATTATGGTTTTAGACTACCTAGTGCATTCGACAATAGACCGCTTAAATTTGAAGAATTTGAAAACTATTTTAAGAATGTAATTTTTGTATCTGCAACACCATCCACATATGAATTAAATAATAATGAAAAAATAGTAGAACAAGTTGTAAGACCCACCGGTCTTATGGATCCTATAATAGAGATCAGAGAAACAAAGGATCAAATCAAAAGTTTAATAAATGAAATAAAAGATAGAACATCCAAAAATCAAAGAACCTTAGTTACCACCTTGACAAAAAAAATGGCAGAAGATATGGCCGAGTTTCTATCAAAAAATAACATAAAAGTAAGATATTTGCATTCTGAAATAAACGGCATAGAAAGAACAGAAATATTAAGACAATTAAGATCAGGTGAATTTGACGTCTTGGTAGGCATTAATTTGTTAAGAGAAGGCCTAGATTTGCCAGAAGTTTCACTTGTGGCCATAATGGACGCAGATAAAGAGGGATTTTTAAGAAGTTATACTAGCTTGATTCAAACCTTTGGAAGAGCAGCAAGGAATATTGATGGAAAAGTAATTCTATATACAAATAGTATCACAAAATCGATCAAAGAAGCTGTTATAGAAACCAATAAAAGAAGAAAAAAGCAAATGGAATATAACGAAATTAATAAAATACAACCACATACAATTATCAAACACGTACCAAAGAAAATATCAGACGCATCTAAATTCAACATAGATATAAAGACAATGGCGAAAAATGACTTGATAAATTTGGCTATTAAAATAGAAAATCAGATGAACAAATTTGCAGAGGATCTTGATTTTGAAAAAGCCATTGAAAAAAGAGAAGAATTAAAAAAAATCAATGAAACCATATCGCAAAGAAATAAAGTTCCTTGAGTAACAAATGGATCGAGATAATATAATTATTAAAGGTGCGAAACAACACAATTTAAAAAATATTAGTTTAGATATTCCAAAAAACAAATTAACGGTATTTACTGGGCTTTCAGGTTCTGGCAAATCAACATTAGCATTTGACACAATTTTTGCAGAAGGTCAAAGAAGATATGTCGAGTCATTATCAGCATATGCAAGACAATTTTTGCAGATTATGGATAAGCCAGATGTAGATACAATAGAAGGTTTGTCTCCAGCTATTGCAATTCAACAGAAAACTACAAATAAAAATCCCCGATCAACTGTGGGAACCATTACAGAAATTTATGATTACCTTAGACTACTATTCTCCAAGGTAGGAACTGTACATTGTCCTCAATGCGATAGAAAAATATCCAATCAATCTACAGATATGATAGTTAATAAAATAATTAGTGAAATAGAGAGCAGTTCGAATACAGATAAAACAATCTTTATCCTATCACCAATAATTAGAGAAAAGAAAGGTATTTTCGAAAAAACATTAAAGGAATTAAAAGACGATGGCTATTCAAGAGTAAGAATAGATAATAACATAATAAACTTGGATGATTTTAAAAAATTAGACATAATACCTGATACTGAAAAACAAAAAAGGCACTCGATTGATGTAGTAATAGATAGAATAATAGTATCAGATTTTGAAAGCATAGAAAAGGACAGAATTTTTGAATCAGTGGAAGATGCATTACGTATTGGAAAAGGATTAATAATTGCGAGAATATCTGATAAAGACCATTTATTCTCAAAAAATAAAGCATGTCCATATTGCAATATTGATATAGGAGAATTAGAACCTAGATCATTCTCATTTAATTCTCCATTTGGCGCTTGCCCAAAATGTAATGGTCTTGGAATAGAGGTTGAATTTGATCCAGATTTAATAATACCCGATAAAGGCAAAAATATTCTAAATGGAGGTATAAAACCTTGGGCAACAGGTCAATTTTCCAGTTTCAGAAATTCGATGTTAAAAGACGTTGGAAAAATATATGGGTTTAATTTGAATACACCGATTGAAAAAATGAACGAAGAACAATTAAATGTTATTTTATATGGAACAAATCATAAAATCAATTATAATTATATTTCAAAATCAAATGAAAGTACGTGGGAATATTCAGGCACATTCAAGGGAGTAATTCCAAGTTTAGAAAAACTATACAAAGAAACAGAATCAGATTCAAAAAGAGAAGAAATTGCAAAATTTATGAAAGAAAAATTATGCGAAATGTGCGGCGGGAAAAGATTAAAAAAAGAAATTCTATCGGTAAAAATAAATAATAAATCCATAATGGATATTTGTAACCTACCTATAGATAGTACAATTGATTTTTTTGATAAATCAAGTTTTACAGAAAATGAAAAAATTATATCAAAACAAATTTTAAAAGAAATTAAAAGTAGATTAGAATTTTTAAAAGGAGTAGGATTAAATTATTTAAGCTTGAATAGAAAAGCATCCACTCTTTCAGGCGGTGAATCACAAAGAATAAGATTAGCAACGCAAATAGGATCTAATCTAACAGGGGTCCTATATGTACTTGATGAACCCACAATAGGATTACACCAAAAAGATAACAATCTTTTAATTAAAACATTACATAAATTACGTGACCTTGGAAATACAGTAATAATAGTAGAACATGATGAAGATTTAATCAAAAATTCAGATTGGATAATTGACATAGGACCTGCTGCAGGAAGACATGGAGGTCAAATAATAGCATATGGAAGTTTAAAATGTATAATCAATAACAAAGATTCCATAACAGGAAAATTTTTATCAGGAGAGATAAAAGTATTAGAAAATATTAAAAGGAAAAAAAATAATGGAATTTTTCTATCTATTTTAGGTGCATCGGAAAATAATTTAAAAAACATTGATCCAAAATTTCCAATAGGATTAATAACGGTTGTTACCGGAGTATCAGGTTCAGGTAAATCGACACTTGTAAACGACATTTTATTTAACCATTTAATGAATTATTTTTATAAATCAAAACATCCTACAGGCAAATTCAAAAAAATTACAGGAATAGAAGCAATCGATAAAGTCATAGGTATTGATCAATCACCTATCGGCAGAACACCTAGATCAAATGCAATTACATATGTTAATGCTTTTACTAAAATAAGAGAGATCTATTCTTTAACAAAAGATTCGAAAGAGAAAGGATACAAACCGGGCAGATTTTCTTTCAATTTACCATCAGGAAGATGCAATATATGTGAAGGAGCAGGAGTACGAAAAATCGAAATGCAGTTTCTTCCAGATGTGTATATAACATGTGACCAATGTAATGGAAAAAGATACAATACAGAAACACTCAATATAAAATACAAAGGCAAAAATATTTCAGAATTATTAGATATGACAGTGGAAGAAGCTCTAGATTTTTTTAAAAATGTACCAACAGTGTCATCCAAGCTTAAATTATTAAACGAGGTAGGATTAGGATATTTACATTTAGGCCAATCAGCAACTACATTATCTGGCGGAGAAGCCCAAAGAATAAAATTAGCTACAGAGCTATCTAAAAAAGATACAGGAAATACATTGTATATATTAGATGAACCAACTACAGGATTACATTTTTCAGACGTTAAAAAACTCTTAAAAATACTTTATAATTTAAGAGAAATGGGAAATACCATTATAATAATAGAACACAATTTGGATGTTATTTCAGCTGCAGATTGGATAATAGATTTGGGCCCTGAAGGAGGACATAATGGTGGCCATATTGTTGTAGAAGGAACACCAGAAGATATTATTGAAAACGAAAAAAGCTATACTGCAAAATTTCTGAAAGAAAAAATATTGCAAAACAAATAGTACAGTTGAAATTAATAAAAACAGGTCCCAAAGGAAATTTAAATAATATTTTTACTAATAATATAAGTTGGAAATAGAAATTCCACACTATCAAAGAAATCAAACATTTCCCAGAAAGCCTGGAGTTTATCTCATGAAGGATAATGACGACAAAATTATTTACATCGGCAAAGCTAAAAATTTAAACAATCGTATTAAAAGCTATTACTCAAAAGAACATGCTAATGCAAAAGACAAGACTACTCTATTAATTTCAAAAATTAAAAAAATAGATTATATAATAACAGATAATGAAATAGAGGCCTTTTTACTAGAGTCCAATCTAATAAAAAGATATAGACCATTATTTAATATAGAATTAAAAGACCAACAAAGATATACATATTTAAGAGTAACCGAGGAAAAATTTCCTAAACTTTTAGTAACAAGACGAAATAGAAGAGGAGAGTTTATCGGAGGACAAGGAGAAATTTTTGGCCCTTTTGTTAAAGGAAGTTCGAGATTTTTAACTATAGGACTTTTGAGAAAGATGTTTAAAATAAGAATTTGTAATCGACTTCCAAAAAAAGAATGTTTAGAATATCATTTAGGAAACTGCGATGCACCGTGTATTAATAAAATTACAGAACAACAATATAATAAAAATATAGAAAAATTAAAAAATATATTAAAGACAAATCACGACTTTAGTGATTTCTATGCCAAATTAGAATTAGAGATGAAAGATGCTGTATCGAAAAAAGATTTTGAAAAAGCAATTGAATTAAGAGATACATTAAGTAGATTGAATAATTTGCGTCATAACCAAAAAATAGAAAATACGCTTCAAATTAATTCATATGAAGAGTACATAGGAATAATCAATGATAATATCAAAAATATAGCCATCGTTTTGACACTAACAAGTAAAAATGGAGTAATAAATGATATAAAAAAATATCAATTTGATTTGGTTGCAGATAATTCTTTAGAAAATTTTATATTGCAATATTACTATTCGAATCCAACAATACCCAACACGATTTATATAAATGAAATAATTCTACATAAATCAAAATTAGAAGTAGTATTAAAAAAAATATCTGGACATAATGTTAAAATCATAAGTATTGGTATAAAAGAGGATCAAACAAGTGACCAGATCATAGAAATTGGAAAAGGACATAATACATCAATAAACGAAATAAAAGTCAAATATGATAACGAAAAAACAGATAAAGAAAAAATAATGCAATTAATTATGAATAATTTAAATACATATATTCAAAAAAATTACGAACCTGCACTAGAAGATCTTAAAAGACTACTAAATTTAAATGAAATTCCTCATGTAATTGATTGTTTTGATATTTCAAATTTTGGAAATGATTTTGCCGTAGGGGCTTGTACAAGATTTGTAGACGGCATACCATATAAAAAAGGATATAGAAGATTCAGAATTAAAAAAACATTTAATCAAGACGATTTCTCAATGATGGAAGAAATTATAATTAGGAGATACAAAATAAATAAAAAAGCAGTATTAGAAGAAAAATCTTCGAATTTAAATTATAACATGAAAAATATGGAGAAAACGGATAAAGAATTACCAAATCTCATAGTAATAGACGGCGGAAGAGGTCATCTAAATACAGCTTTAAAAGCTTTGAAAAAAATAAAATTAGAAGAGCTAGAATGTATATCTCTAGCGAAAGAACATGAAGAGATATATACTCCTTTATTAGAACATCCAATAATCATTCCCAGAAATAACAAATCTCTCCAAATACTACAACATATAAGAGATGAAGCACACAGGTTTGGTTTAACATATAATAAAAGGTTAAGAAAAATAACAAAATAAAATTACAAATTTATATACAAATAAAAACAGTGAATCAATTTAAACAACATAGTAACAATTTTTCAACAATCATCAATATGATAAAAAAACGACTTATTTAAACAAGTTACCTAAACACCTGACTATAATTAAAGGTCTATAACATTTTAAATTATAATATCAACATTAATAGATAAAATTAATATCAAAGACATTTTCAATTTTATTTACAAAGTAAATTTATCAATAGATGTAAATTCAATTGCATTAATTCCTCTTTTATAGTTAAATCAAATTCAAAGCATACAAGCAACAAACTGGAAAGATTTTGATAAAATTAAATATAAAACAAAAAAGTTATAAATAGTTAATTTAACCAAAAATTTTTTAAATAATCGTTAATGATGAGTATAAATTATTTTTTCATTTAAATTATTAATATAATACATATATAATATTGATATATAATTTTTTATCTAAATGTTTATAGCTTTGTTTATATCAAATTAATTAATTATTTGCAACAGGGTAGCGTGCATTACTTCTGCAAATACATCCATCATTATTGTCATAACATGTGTGAGGCAAAAAACCAAAACACATGTTATTATATATGTTTTATTCGAAATTAAATCATATAATTAATATTATTTAAAACAAAGACAATTAAGAAATTCATTTAACTTGACAGGTCCAAAGTTTAATTAAATTTAATAAAAGAGTAAACAGTTATCCCATAAAAAAAATAATATGTGTATATATATCTCTTGTATGCAAAAATTATAGTAGTGTATAAATAAAATATAACAATAAAATAAATAAAGCAATTAAAAATTTTTTGATATGTAAGAACTACATAATAATACAATTAATTACATAATCAACAAGTGTTGTAATATATAATAAAAAATTTTAAAATAAATTGTTATATAGGGTTTAGTCCAGTTCTTCTTTTATCTTTTCCTTTTGATATTCTGCTCCAGTATCTTTACCGGGATCTTTTATTTTATTGGCAACAGCTTTTGCCCCTGCCTGAATTTTGTTACTTGCATCACCCAAAGTATCATGTGCATCATTAGACGCTTCATGTGCATCTTCTTTTAGTTTTCTTTTATCTTGATTATAATCGTCTACCATCAATTATAATCATTCAACATACTTTAATAATATTATGCAACATACTTTAATAATATAATTAGAAAAAATGGACCTTAAAAATAGAGAACATATGAAAAACGCCTGGCTAAGTTAAGGAAACCCTATAGTTTAAAAATGACCATTTTATCTATAAGATTTAGAAACGTAACGCATTCACAATTTAAAGTTATGGATTATATTAGTATTTTTTATGTTTATCATCTATAAACGCTATGAAAGCATTACCATTTTTACCTGCAGTAAAGATAAGTCATACATTAATCTGAAATAGTATTCAAAAACATACATAGAAAAAAGAAAATTCTTAAATATATCATAGACGAAACTGTGATAAAATCAGGAAGCAGGTTCACCTTAAATAATATGGTTTTATATTACCATTAAATCTATATATAAAGAAATTTTTTCTGTTGAAATATCAAAATAACAAATTATGTTTATTGCAGAGGACTTTTGTCAAATATTATAAGTAAATATTGGATGCACCTAGTTTTTACCTAGAATGATACACAGTATACGCAAGCCTGTCGTTTTATGAAGCAACATCAACATATTCATTCTTCTTTTAAGAAAAGCATTATTAAAATGACAATTTAGTATATAAAAGATTGAACTGACAGATTTGATGATTATTTTCCTTAGAGAATACAAATGTACAGATCATATCAAACAATGGGTTACCCTATTCATTGACCAATATAATAAAGAAATAGTATGTTAACAGTTGTGTAAATATGAGTTAATCATCATTGTAAACTAATTGCGCTCGTTTAGATTTATTAATTTTTAATATTGAATATGAATCAAAAAATATAACAAATTTGTTTCTCAAAATGAGTAGTATTAGTTTACATATGCATATACAAGCCTCTTTACATAACTGTTGACAAGATCTACAAAATAATTATTAGCAACTATATTTTTATTGTACTTGAACAAAACAAAATAATTATTGGAAATTCCAGGAGCTATAATAGCAGGTGCAACTAGCGGTGTGGGTAAAACAACCATTACAATGGCAATAATATATGCACTTCAAAAAAAAGGATATAAAGTACACCCCTTCAAAATTGGACCTGATTATATAGATCCTTCATATCATAATGCAATTTCAAAAAAAATATCTAAAAATTTAGATGTATGGTTAATGGGTAAAAAAGGCGTTTTAAAATCATTTTATGAATCTACAAAGGAGTCAGATTTTGCAATTTTAGAAGGAGTAATGGGATTATTTGATGGTTTATCAGGTAAAAACAACTTTGCAAGTACTGCACATATTTCCAAAATATTGAATATTCCAATAATTTTGATTGTAGATGCACGTAAAACTTCTAGATCTTTGGCCGCAATTACTCTAGGTTTTCTAAAATTTGATAAAAATATAAAAATTTCAGGTATCATAATAAATCATATAGCAAGTGAACGTCATTTAAAATACATTACCGAAGCATTTCAAACAAAAATAAAAGTTCCTATAATAGGCAAAATTTTTAGTAATAAAAATAAATTACAAGAAAGACATTTAGGATTAATTCCCACCAATGAACTAAATACGGATTTCATAAGCAAAATTGTAGAGAATGCAAGAAAAATATCGGTGGACATAGACATGGATAAAGTAGAAGAAATAGGACATTCGACAAAGAACAAACAAGAAATAGAAAATCTATATAAAAGAATTGAAGAAAATAAATCAGACGGTAAAAAAGTTAAGATAACAATAGCTCTAGATAAATCATTTAATTTTTATTACAAAGATAATTTAGAAATATTGCAAAAATATGCCAATCTGGAGTTTTTTAGTCCAATTAGCGACAAATTTATCGCTCCTGATTCCAATGGCATAATAATAGGTGGAGGATTTCCAGAAATAATAGCAGATGAATTAGAAAAAAACTCTCCAATGAAAAAAAGCATTTTAAATTTTGCCGAAAGCGGTTCACCATTATATGCAGAATGCGGCGGATTGATGTATTTGACAAAATCAATACAAGGATATAGAAATAAAAAAAAAAATATAAAATGGTAGGCCTATTCGATGCAGAAACAATAATGACAGGAAAACTAACTTTAGGATATACAGAAGCCGTATTGAATTACAAGGGATCTATTTTTGGAAATATTACAAAAATACGAGGTCATGAATTTCATTATTCAAATATAATCAATAATCACAAAGATCTAAAATTAATATATGAATTAAAAAGAGGAAAGGGAATAATAAATGGTAAGGATGGTTTTTGCTTAAATAATTGTATTGCCTCATATATGCACACGCACTTCATTAACTCAAGCATTTCCGAGAATTTTATTAAAAATTGCCATAAATATTCAAAGAAATGAACATCAATTTCAAAAGTTAATAGTAAAATAGTTAAACAGTAAAATAGTAAAATAAGGTTAACAAATGAAACCCAATACTTTATAATATAATGTTTACAAATCAAATCATAACCAATACATAAACATATTTCATGTATTCACTCTACATAATTTTCCATTGAAAAAAGTTACTAGTTTTTTAAGGAGTGAAGATATAATAGCATTAATGCATTAATTATTGATGTAGCAGCTGAACTACCACCTTTTCTTCCAATATTTGTTATATAAGGAACATCTAATTTAGATAATTCTTCTTTTGATTCAACAGCAGATACAAATCCTACAGGGATACCTATAACAAGGAACGGATTAACATTTTTTGTCTTTATCAAATCAATAACTTCATATAAAGCAGTAGGAGCATTACCTATAACAACAATTCCATTATGTATTTTATCCATCGCTTTTTGAATTGCAAATGCAGATCGCGTTTTTTTATATTCTTTTGAATTTTTAATACAATCAGGATCATTTATGTAACAAACACTTGACATTCCAAGTCTTGAAAGAGAATTTTTATTTATACCGTGTGAAATCATCTCCACATCAGTAACAATATATGAGTTCTTAGAGAATGCATTAAATGCAGAGTTAATAGCATTTTTATGAAAAACAATTTTGCATTTTTTTGCAAAATCAAAATCTGCAGTTGCATGAATTACTCTTCGAACAACAATCCATTCATTTTCATTGTAAGGATGATCTCCAATTTCAGATTCAATAATATCAAAGCTTTGTTTTTCAATATCAAAAGAAAATTTGGACATATCACGTTCTGACGGAGTCCCGCTTTTATAATTAGCATAATTATCAGAATATACCACTTTTATATTCAGCATCCTTTGCTAACGAAATAACAAGATCTATAATCAAAGGGTCAACGCCGATATGATTACATATAAATATATTAGAAAAATTATATTTTTTTAATGCTTTATCAAGGTCAATCAAAATATCCCTTTGTATGTGAATACCCTTATGCAGAAAATATGGTACTACAACTATACTATCAGGATTAGAATTAAGACAATTTCTTACACCTTCATCTATATCTGGAGGCTCTAATTCCAGAAAACAAAAATTTACATTTTTAAAAAACTTTTCCAGATCTCTTACAGTATATAAAAATGCATCCTTAGCTCGTTTATCACTACTTCCATGCCCAATCAGTAAAATAGAAAAATTTTTATCAGAAATGTTTTTTTCTTTTAGTAAAGAATGAACTCGATCTAACACAATTTTAGATACTTCAGGTTGGTAAGACAAAGGTTTTGTAAGTATTATCTTACTTGATACACGATTGACAAATGACACAGTTTGGTTTACAGTGTCCTTAAGCTTCATTCCAGGATATAAAAAATATGGTACTACAGTAATTGCATCTATACTATTTTTTAAACATTTGTTTACACCCTCTTTTATAAATGGAGGCAAAACTTCAAGAAAACAATAATCTACATAATAATAATCCGTTTTGTCTTTAATTTTTGCGCAGGTTTCAAATAGTTCTTGTCGAACATCTTTCATTTTACTACCCCTGTCAACGATTAATAATGCTTTTTTCATGAATTTCTCAACCTACATATTGCAATTGTCAAATCAGGAGGAAATTTTCTCTTGGGGACAATCAAAATACCATTTGAAGCCAATATACATGATGCTTCTGCTACGCTATATGTACCTTCATATTTTCCAACAATATCTGATGGATTAGGAACATCAACTTTATTAAGTTGCTCCTTGGAAAACAGCAATATATCAAAATTTTTTTCCCTAGAATAAGAATCCAATCCTTCAACACGTGTTCCTTTATCCATAGATGCTATTAATTTAACACTTTTAAAACTCAAGCTATTTTCCTCCAATGTAGTAAATATCCCATTTTCGATAGTATCTTTTGTAGTACCCCAATGAAGACCTACGCCTATAACTAGAGACTTTGGACGATATATTACAGACTTTTTCAATAACACAGGATTTTTAATAATCCTATCAGTAATAATAAGGCAGGATTTAAAATCATCATTCAAAAGATCTTCTAATGCCGATACAATAGTAACATTTTTTGGCAATTCATTTGGATCCCACCAATTTTTTTCTCCACTATCTTGATAAACTCCTATTTTTTCCTCATTTACCATCATAGCGCTAACTTTAGTAACATTTTCAAATCCATCAATATACCATCCAAATCTTTTACCAACTAAATCAACAGAGATAGTTTTGTTAACATCAGCGGCCGTTGTAATAACAGGGATAGATTTCAAAATTTCAGATATTTTTAGGGTTAGATCATTTGCACCACCAAGATGCCCAGAAAGAGTACTTATTACAAACTTTGCAGTGTCATCAATAACGATTACTGCGGGATCTGTTTTTTTATCTTTTAAGTAAGGAGATATGAGTCTTATTACTGCACCCAAAGAAAAAATAAGAACAATCAAAGTATAATTTGAAAACAAATACTTAATTTTAAGGGATACCGAATCTGGAAAAAATATTAATGATTTATCATCATCAAGAAATTTGATAGGTACAAATATATCTGCATCATCGTAGGCCTTTTTTAACGTTTTGGCAATTTCAATCCCTTTCTTAGTTATAGCCATTATAGCAATTTTTGTTACCTTTGTATCTTCAACCATAAAAATAAACTCTATTTATTTAACACCAATACCTTTTAATTTTTACTTCCAAAATAGATAAAATAATATATAATTAACGAAGGATTTATTTCTTAAAAGGGAATTTTCCTATAACATCACCATTAAAATTAAACATAATTATATCGATCAGCAGTTTATTTTTAGAATAAGCATTCATTTGATCAAACGCATATTTGCATACAAGATCATAAAATCCTACAACATTATTTGAGTCAATTATTTCAGAAACGTGTCTTGCAGTATTAGCGCTTTTAATTAACTCTAATATTTGCTCAGACGCATCACATTCCATGGCTAATTTTGCCATAAAATCCATATTCACATGTGAGCCTCTAACATGAGTTTGTTTTACACCCATAGCAATTTTGGTCAATTTACCAATAAAGCCTCCAATTATCACTTTTTCTACATGTTTTTCAAAACATTGTTTAACACTATAACCTGCAAAATCACCCATTTGTACATATGAATGATCAGGATAAATTTCACCTAATAGACTTTTACAAAAATCTTCGCTTCTGCCCCCTGTTGTAAGTATAAAAGTGTTAGACCCTAATGCGATACCCACATCCAAACTCTGTCGTATAGAAGCAGCAAACGATGCAGTAGAATATGGAAGTACTATTCCAGTTGTTCCAAGAATAGAAATCCCACCCAATATACCTAATCGAGGATTATCAGTTTTCTTTGCGATTTCTGCTCCTTTTGGAACAGAAATAACCACACTTAATCCATTTTGATTAAGTAGCTGATCATTAGTTTGAAGTATTTCTTCAATAGATTGTGTAATCATTTTCATTGGCACAGGATTAATTGCGGCCGAACCAATTAAGAGCCCTAGTCCAGGTTTGGTTACTCTACCTATACCAATTCCACCATCAATTTCAATTTTTCCAATTTTATTAGTTAATTTAACAGTGGAACAAATTTCAGATCCATGAGTAGCGTCTGGATCATCTCCTCCATCTTTAAGCACTGCACATGTTACAGATGTTTTTTCAATCATAGTCCACAAAATATTTAAGGTTACAATTTTACCCTTTGGCAAAGTAACTTGTACATAGTCCTGAGATATATGAGTTAAAAGAGATAATAAAGCAGATTTTGTAGCAGCAGAAGCGCATGTTCCAGTAGTAAAACCAGTTTTCAGTAAACCTTTTTGTTTTTTTTCCAAGATCTCTTTTGAAAGGTCTTGTTCACTTTCTGCTATTGATAGATCATCATTATCAGATTTATCATCATCGCCCATGGATATTTTTAAACCTAGCAATTATACTATTTCAACAACTTTAATAAAAAATTTTTTTATATAATTCAAAGGAAGATGTAATTAAACCATAATGGTTTTTAAAAGATCAGCTTTGTTAGTTTGTTCCCATATAAAATCAACATCGGTTCTTCCAAAATGACCATATGCAGAAGTTTTTTTATAGATAGGCCTCTTTAAATCCAAAGTTTTTACTATTCCAGCAGGACTTGTATCAAATATATCTTGAATTTTTTTTTCTATCTGTTCCTCTGGAATAATTGAAGTATTAAAGGTATCTACCATAATAGAAACCGGTTTTGCAACCCCAATAGCATATGCAATTTGGACTTCACATTTGGAAGCAAGACCAGCCGCAACAATATTTTTAGAAATGTATCTAGCCATATAACAAGCAGAACGGTCTACTTTAGACGGATCTTTTCCAGAGAAAGCGCCACCACCATGACGGCCCATTCCACCATATGTATCAGCAATGATCTTTCTTCCAGTCAAACCTGTATCCCCAGGAGGTCCACCAATTACAAACCTACCAGTAGGATTGACAAATATTTTAGTTCTAGCATTGATCCAGTCTCCACAAATTGGTTGTATTACATGTTTGTTTATTTCTTCATAAATCTGTTCCTGAGATACATCGGGAGAATGTTGTGTAGATAAAACTATCGTATCAATAGCTTTGGGTTTATTATCCTCATATAAAATAGAAACTTGAGATTTTCCGTCAGGCCTAACCCAATCTAACTCTCTAGTCTTTCTCACCTTAGACAAACATAATGATAATTTATGAGCAAATGTAATCGGCATTGGCATCAATTCAGGAGTCTCATTTATTGCAAAACCAAACATGAGTCCTTGATCACCAGCACCTTGTTCTTTTACACCAGTAGAAGAAACCCCTAATGATATATCAGGTACTCTGCTCGTGTAAAGAAACCAATACAGAACAAGTATTACCATCAAATCCGTATGCAGGATTATCATAGCCAATATCATTAATTTCTTTTCTTACAATATCCTGAATATCTAATTTATATTTAGAAGTAACCTCCCCTGCTACAATCACCACACCAGTAGTGGTCAATGTTTCCACTGCAACTCGAGAATCAGGATCTTTCTTTAAGAATTCATCTAATACAGCATCTGAAATTCTATCACAGATCTTGTCAGGGTGACCCTCAGTAACACTTTCAGATGTAAATATAAATTTTCTGGACATTCCAATCGTTATAGATCTATAATATAAAATTAAAATTAAAATTCTTTTTCCAGTTTAATGAAAAGGACGTTATTACCCCTAATAACTACTTTTCCATAATTAGCCATTAAATCATTACCATCAAATTCTTCTGCATCATTTAAAATGAGATTCATATAAGAATCAACATTTGTCATTCTACCTCGATATTCAATTTCACTTTTTAATTTTACAGCTACCTTCCTATTAAGAGATTTTTGTAATACATTCAAAGGTCTTTTAGTAGGTTGCTGTTGTGATGGAGATGCTGCCATATTGTTATTCATTGTGAAAACATCTAGGAGACAATAAAAAGCTTCCTTTATCTGTAGCAATAGAAAAAATATTTTTTAAAATATTTATTATATTACATTTTATAAAAATCATATATAAAACAGGAATAAGCGATTTAGACAAATTACTTTTTGATAAAAAGAAAACAGGAAATTTAATAGAAATTAGCGGGCAAAAAGGAGTAGGTAAAACTCAAATTAGTCTTTTAATCTGTGCAATTTGTAGCCTAAATAATACCAAAGTTGTATATTCGGATAATTCATGGAATTTCAAACCGGAAAAATTGAAACACATAATTGACAAATCTACCAATTATAAAGAAAATAGTGATTTTTTTTTAAAAAACATTGCATATCAAAGGATTTATGAATTGGACGATCTTTCCAAATTGATTAAAAAAATAAAAATATTTGATTATGATACCTTATTACTTGATGACGTCATACCAATGTTTTTATACAAATATAAAGACAACATACACTTAGAAATAAGAAATATTATTAAAGAAATATCTTTAATTTCAATAACAAAAAAAATAACTTTTATATTTACTAACACTATTACTGAAAAAATTGATAGTAATTCTAAAAAAAGCTATCTGAAGGAACCATTTTTGCATGATTTAATTAGATATACACACTACAAATTCTCTCTATATACCGACAAATCCTATAGTAAAATAATACAATGCAAATTAAATTATCCCTACAGCACTCACAATACGAATTCCAAAATAAATTTAAGTAATTTTGAAGATACCAACCAATAGAAAATTTTAATAATTTGCCAATGGAGCTTATTAGAAAATATATAACATTTAGCAATAACATTACAAGATTAAGCATATATAATTATTATATTAAAAGAGACAGATCATCCAAATTATTGTATTTTCCCGCGCGTTTATTTTCTTAAAATCACTACCAAATTTGTAATATATAAGATCAAACCCTTTTTATTAAGCAGAAAAGTTTTATAGTATTAGCAAATAGTTTGAAATAATATGAAAAATATCCGAAAGGATTATTTATCATCAACAGGAAGATGAGTAAGAGAATCCAATAATGTACTATGATAATATTTCAAATAAATTCAATAAAGTGGTTGTTATCGGATTAGGCCAATTAGGACTTCCAGTAGCAAAATTTGTCAAAGAAAAGGGTTTTGATACTTATGGATATGACATTAAGGAAAAAGCTATGCAGGTTGCAGAGTCAAATTATGGTATTAAAAAAACATATAATTTTAAAGATTTTGATGTATTAATTGTATGTGTCGCAACTCATAGATCTGATGATATGTTTTCACCACAAATAGATGGCCTAATGTCTGTGATGGAAAAAATATCAAAAGAATCAAAAGCGGGTGCACTGATATCTATTGAAAGTACAATACCAAAAGGCACATCCAAAAAGGTTTTTGAAAAAGTAGATCATAGATTACATGTTGTACATGCACCACACAGGTGGTATGCGTTAGAAGAGCATATTCATGGTGTTAACCAATTAAGAATTATTGGTGGTGTAAGCAGTTGTTGTCTGCAACATGGTTTAAGTTTTTATGATGGCTCAAATAATGAAAACAACAATAATAATGATGATTCTCTTGTAAAGACAGATTCATTTTCATTATCTATTCCAATGCATCCTGTTTCTTCAATTGAGGTTGCAGAATTAACTAAAATAATTGAAAATTCTCATAGATATCTTCAAATTGCTTTTGCAGAAGAATTATATCTTTATTGTAGAGCAAACAACATAAGTTTTACAGAATTAAGAGACTCTTTAAATACCAAATGGAATGTGGATATATTGGAACCTAGAGATGGCATTGGAGGACATTGCCTACCAAAAGATACAAAAATGTTCATAAATTCATCAAACACATTAAGAAGTAAAATATTACAAACTGCAATAGAGGTAGATGAAAGATACAGAGAGTATATCCAAAGTAGAGAAACTGAGGATAATTCCTTCCCACTAATAACAAAAAATAAGAAAATTAACCGATGAGATTTAAAGCTATTGAAGAAATATAATTTTCATCAAAGCAATCTCTTAAATCAATAATCGATATTTGTTTTACAAAGTTATCAATGTCATTTTTGGATGAACAAAGAAAAGGATACCGGGCAGTCGTTCCCAATATTCTCCCATCTTCACTCACACCATTTTTTATCAAACTAATTAGAGCATGGCCAGGAAAATGCCCCTTGCCATCTTTTCCACACAATAAAATATATTTCATTTGAGGATTTTTTATGCAAAAGGATATTATCTGATCTATGCCTTTATTTTCAGAGTATAATCGTCCAGCCATTTTTAAAACAGACATCACAGGCATTGTAGATATTTTTATCAATAGATCAATACTAGATAATGTACATACAGAGACATTTGATCCAGACCCAACAAAACAATCAACCTTAATAGGCAATAAAAATTTGCATACTTTGCCAGCAATATTATCCACTTTATATCTTAATTCCATGTCATCTTTCACTATGCGTAATATAGATATTACAAAATTTTTTAAATATATTTATTATGTTATCCAACAATCTTATGATATTTGCAATAGAATATTTTTTTAACGACTTTAAATATTAAAAAATATTTTAATGCATTATTATAAAATGAAGCAAAACAAGCATAAATAATAGAGAACTAATCCTTACAGAAGTCATATTAAAGTGAATTATATTCACATAATAAAAACTAAAAAATTAGATAAATATACATTAACGTATAAAAAGAAACACTATCATACTAAAAATAATGAATTGAAATGTATAAAAATTAAATTTTGTTATCGAAAAATATAACAAACATTATAAAAATCACAACCATCTATTAGATAAATATAGATAACAATTCAATTGAAGAATAAAAATTTCCAAATACCTTTAAAAGAAAATACCATACACAATAAAAATGACTGACAAAGGTCTAATTATTATTTACTATGGCAATGGAAAAGGTAAAACAACTGCAGCTTTGGGTATTGCATTAAGAGCAATAGGTTATGATTATAATGTATGTATGATCCAATTCATCAAAGGGGAATGGAATTATGGAGAGATTTATAGTTCAAATAAACTAAAGCCAAATTTTGAATTAATAATAACTGGAAAAGGATTTGTTGGAATAATTGATGATGATCATCATATTGATGAACATATTAGATCATCAAAAAATGCATTAAAAATAGCTGAAGAAAAAATAAAATCAGAAAAATATAATACAATAATATTAGACGAAATAAATTATGCAATGAAATTAAATCTTATCACGGAAGATGAAGTAATAGAACTATTAAAAATTAAACCAGTCAAAACTAATCTAATATTGACAGGCAACTATATTTCCAATAAAATTTTTGATTTAGCAGACTTAGTAACAGAAATGAGAGAAATAAAGCACCCATATAAAAGCGGAATCAAAGCTAAGAAGGGAATAGATTTTTAAAAAAATATAAAGTAAAACTAATTAATCTAGCAAAATGGTTTAACTATATTGAGTATTTCTGAGACAAAAAAACTCCCCGAATTGGGAGAAATAGTAATAGTCACTGTCAAAGAGGTTACAGGACATGGTGCGTACGTAACCCTTGACGAATATGACAATCTTACTGCTTTTCTTCACATTTCAGAGATAGCTACTGGATGGATAAGAAATATTGAAAGATATGTAAAAGTCAAACAGAAAACAGTTCTTAAGGTAATAAGAGTTAATCAAGCAAGATCAGAGGTAGATCTATCATTAAAACAGGTTACAGGTGAAGAGAAAAAATCAAAAGTAATCGAGGTAAAAAAAGACGAAAAAGGTTCTGCATTCATGGATATAATCAAAACAAAATTAGGGTATGATCAAAAAACTATAGAAGAAATAGAGAACAAACTAATTCAAAAATATGATTTTATTTACGATGCATTTGAAGCAGTAGCGATTAAAGGCACAGAAATTTTAAGCGGTTTTGAATTCAAACCTGAAGTAATCGAGGCAATTGAACACGAAAGTAAAAAGATACAAATTCCGTTCATTGAAGTAAGAGCGGTTTTAGAAATAATGGTCAAAAAAGGTAATGGAATAGATATAATAAGAAATGTTTTAACATCGGTAGAAGGTACAAAAAAATAATTCAAAAATTGATATAACATATGTAGGCGCTCCAAAATACAGAATTACAGTTACAGCAGAAAATTTTAAAATAGCAGAAAAAGTTCTCAATCAAACAATAGAAAAAATAAAAAATAATATTGAGAAAAATGGCGGTTTATTTAAATTTTCACGGGAAGAATCCAAGAAAACCCATCACAATATTTAGAATCTCCAAATCAAACCATGAAACACAAAATTAGAAAATGCAAAACTTGTGATAAATACACATTAAAGGAAATATGCCCATTGTGTAATTTAGAAACAAATGATCCACATCCACCCAAGTTTTCTCTAGAGGACAAATATATTAGATACAGAGTCGTCGAAGCACATAAAAAAACAGAGGTATAAAATATCAAAAAAAGTTCAATGTCAAGTAAATAAATATTTTAATGATAATACAAATTTAAATCAATAGATAGGTTAAGTTATGCAATAGTATTAGTATTATACATCTACAACAAAGTTAAAAAATCTATCCATATCTTGATATAACATAGATGTTTAGTTCCCTGACGCCTATAGCTTGATTTTATTATCGGTTTCGACTAAATAGAATCTCCTATTATATAATTTGCTTTCAATATCATTTATTGTACCATAATTTTTCAGTTTAACAGAGTACAACTTTTCCTAAATGTTCTTTTTATGTAGGAAAATCTTGTTTCTATAATCCATCTATATCCCAATATACAATGCTACCATTAATCCAGCAAATTATTTTTCAGATATAGCAATAGGATTCTAAGAATTTGTCTTTTTTCTATTTGATTTTAATAATCTTTCTCACTTTGATAAATAACTGAGGCATGGTGCTTTGTTGCATGATTCGAAAAATAGTTAAAGATGCAATTCATTTAGGACAAGTATAATTATATTTTGACTATTTACGTTATATCCTTAACAACAAAACGCTAATAAAAAACGATTTAAAATAATCATGCAACAAAGCAAGGCATGGTCATAATTCAAATATATTTTCAACATGATCTATATAGCTTAAAGCTTAACCCTTGAAATATTATTTTGATTAATACTGTCCCAAAGATTAGCTCTTGATAGAATAAAAGAATCCATCCTTTTTAACATTCTGTATCTGACAGGTTGTATACCATGGCCTGCTAATGCAAAAAGGAAACGTGGCAGACCATATGTATATTCTCCAACTGTAATTTTGAGATGTTTTATTGTGAGGTTATGGTTTAAAATCGATTCAAACAATGCCTTACATACTTTTCTCATTTTGGATTGTCTGTATAACCATAAACTAGCAATAGCCTGTGGCCTGATAAAAATACCTAGCAGGCGTACATTTGACAGGAGACTAAAGACTATTTCTACAGATATTAAGCAAAGGATATCGACAATGGGATGTCTGTTTGTTGTAGAGGGCATGGTAGATCCTTCTATAACAGCAGCAGTGGATAGTACTCTTTTAAAAGCAAAAGGTCCTGTATGGCACAAATCATCCATGAAAAAAGGAATAGTACCTTGTTCTGGCATTGATACAGATGCAAGGTGGGGTTACAGCCATACAAAGAAAGGATAGATATTTGGATATAAATTACATTTAACATGTACAACAGGCAAGATTGTAGTACCTATAACAGCCGATGTAACTACTGCGAATGTACAGGATAATCAGATGTACGTTTCTTTAACTTCTTCTTCTTTGGTATTCTCTCTATCACTTGCATTGTACATGATAGCCGATCCAGGCTATGACGATAAGAAACTGTATGAATATAGCAAGAAGGTATTGGGAATAGACTTGGTTTGTCCTATTGTCGAAAGATATGAAAGTACTTCTAAAAAGAGGCTTGAGCTTGTATGTTTTTATCAATCGGCATTAGGACAGGCAATCTACAGCCGAAGAAGAATATCGGTAGAGCCGTTGATAGAACATATTAAATCAGTATTTAGAATAGACCCATTGCCAACAAGAGGATTTCATACGGTATCTACAATTGTACTATTGTCTGTTTTATTATATCAGATAATGGTATATTACAACTGCAAGACTGAGAAAATAAATCCAAAATCAATAAAGTATATGCTTGGAACTATCTGATACGATGGTAAAGATAAAGATAAATTATTTTGAATTATGACCATGCCTCAAATAACTAGAATACTTTGTCCGACAGATATCTAAAAATTTTGTTATCATCATAAGCACCATCATTAGCAAATAGTTTATCAATCTTCGTCGTGGTCGTTGCTGATGTTGTGTTATTTTTTCACATTATCAAATTTTGTAATATTTTCAACAAACGGGGTAACATCTTATTATCATGAACATGTTTATCAGTAACCTTTATCGAAAGATTTTCTTTTTTACATTAAATGTTATGTGTATTTTAAAATCCTTTCTTATTATTGCTTATTCCTTTTATCTTTCATCTATTGCACTCTGTTTGTTACTTATACAGTAATAGATATTATAACGATAACACATTCATCTTTTACTTTCTTACTATTGGCGTATCTTTTATCAAGATATTTAAATTGTTTATTCTGCTTTGTTGCGTGATTATTTTTTTGTCGTTATTTGCTAACGTTTTATCGATGAATTAAAAACGAAAACGCTTAAAATCTAATTGTTATTGTTACAGATTAATTGATATTTTAACTGATTTTCGAATCATGTAACAAAGCACTTTAAATACTATATGCTTTCATCAGTTATTAGAGATAATATTATGAATAAAACCCAAAAAATTACAATCGTCACTATGACGATATTTGCAGCATTAATGTTCTCAGGACCAATAGCTATGAACGTTGGTATTGATTCTGCCTTTGCAGCTCACTTCCACAGCCATCACCATCACCACGGCCATCACCACGGCCATCACCACGGCCATCACCACGGCCATCACCATCACCGTTAAACGAAATATAGTTTAAAATAAGTTAATGTATAAATATACATCAACAAAATTTTTTATTTTCTAGAATACAATACTACTGCTAATGTTCCTTTAACTTCTACTTCTTCTGCATTCTCTTTATCATATGTATTGTATATGATATCTGACTCTGGATATGATGTTAACAGTTGTGTAAATACTTTATTCGTTATTGTAAACTAATTGTGCTCGTTTAGATTTATTAATTTTTAATATTGAATATGCATCAAAACAATATGATAACAAGTTTGTTGCTCAAAACAAGCAGTATTAGTTTACAAATGCATATACAGTCTCCTTTATACAACGGTTAAAAAACTGTATGAGCATAGTAAAAATACATTGGAAATAGATCTGGTAGTTTGTCCTGTTGTTGAAAGAAAGTACTTTTAAAAAGAGGCTTGCTTGTATACTTTTATGAATCTTAAATAGAGCAATCTATCTCTATATCTGTAGAAGGATATCGATAGAGCCCCCATTGATAGAGCATAACAAATCAGTTTTTAGGATGGACCCATTGCCAGCACGTGGATTTTATACGATATCTGCAATTGTACTTTTGTCTGTTTTATCATATCAACTAATGGTATATTATAACTGTAAACTGAGAAAATAAATCCAAAATCAATACAGAGGAATTAAAAAATATAAAAGAAGAATATGATAACCTTATAGAAAAATATGAGTCAGAAATAAAATCTGTTACAAGAATCACGATAAGTGAATTAGAATCCTCTACAATATTAAAGAATGTCGATTCTTCTACAAAAACCATAAAAAAATTAATAGAACAAGGTGAAATAAAGATATTAGAGAAACTAGAGTCTAATCAGCCGATGAAATTTGACTATGATTTGCAAAGAATTCTTGACATTAAAAGACTATTTAATATTTGATGCTCACCCATTAATAAGATTCTTTTACCATTATTGAGTATACAATCAACCTGAATCTATTTTATAATTTATCATTATTTAATATGGTCGTGCTCATTACTGTTTTTATCATTTACTAAAGGTAAGCTAAATGCAAATGTTGCACCTTTGCTATCTTTGTTATTGTAGGCCCAAATCTTACCACCATGAGCTTCAATAATATTTTTTGAAATATATAGTCCTAAACCTGTACCTTGAGTTGATTTTGATACAAATTTTGAAAACAGTTTTGGATATATTTCATCGTCTATTCCTGAACCTGTATCTTTTATACTTACAATGATATCGCTTTTATCATTATGTATATCTTTTTTATCTATGATAATTTGTATTAAACCACTATTACCACTATCATTATTTGTAAATTTTATAGCATTGTTTAAAATATTAGAAACTACTTGTATTATTCTTGCTTTATCTGCTTTTACAAGGTGAAAATTAAAATGTTGTAGTGGTTTTCGCTGTTTTCGTTGTTTTTGTTTTTGTTCTTCAATCATGGAATGGAGTATTATGTTGCACAAGACATTTTGTTGTTTTTGTTGCTTATGATTCTGCTGCATTTGACTTTTAAAATCATCTACTAATCCTTGTAATAATTCTTTTAAATCAAATAGCTCCTTTTTTAAATAAAGCGTATTTGTTTCAATCTTACCTATGTCTAAAATATCATCTGAAAGGTGGTGTAACTTTTTTGCATTGCGTATTACAACATCCAAGATACTTAAAATCTCATCTTTACTTATCTGAGGTTTATATTCTTGTTCTAATTTTGCTCTAACATGTTGAGATAAACTAAGGATCGGTTGAATTGGATTTTTTAATTCATGAGCAGCAATTTGAATAAATTCATTGAGAGTTTTATCCTTGATTTTTAATTGCTCGTTTGCCATTCTAAGATTCTTATGTGATTTTTTTATCTCTTGATATAACTCCGATTGCTTCCACATGTTTTCAAATATTGCTATATAAGACAATACTGCAGATTTGCTATTAGAATATGTACTTAGTCCTATTGCTTCAATAAAGGTATCTTTTGTATCATCTTTAAGCTCCATTACCAATGATTCTTTTCTGTCTACTACCACAATCGTAGCTTTGGTATTGGACATCTTTTCAATGAATCTAATTTTAATATCATTATGAGAAAAGGACGTAATAGAGTGATTTGTATTTTCGTTCTCGGTGATTTTGTTCTCTTTTCCTTTATCTAAAAGTTTAATAGATTTTTCAACTAATTCATTACTTGGTGTCAGTATTCTAACTTTAGCTTTTCTTTCTTTCGATATTTGAATAGCCAAGTATATTGCTTTTAGCTGGCGAATAAATGCCTTGGGAGTTGGAAGTATAAATAATATTTCGCTTTGTGCCATTTTAACAATATCTAAATAGGAATCAAAAGCTCTATCTGAATGTCTGATTATTTGATTATCATATTCAAGTCCTTCTTCAATGCTTTGTTGCATGATTATTTTATTCGTCATTTGTTAACGTTTTATTGACAGTGTTATAACGGAAATAGTCAAAGCTTAATTATTATTATAATACAAATATTAAATTTTTAACTGATTTTCGAATCATGCAACAAAGCACTTCTTCAATACTTTTTATCTTTTCGAGAGCATCAATTCCACTATTTGTCCATAAATCCTGAAAAAATGACATAAAATGTTTGATATATGCAGGTTCATTGCTTACTAGCAAGTCTTTCATAATTTTACCATCATCCATTCTTTCTATGGTTGCTTGAATACTGTTAGTGTCAACTAAAAAATTAATTGACGGCAGATTTCTTATGTGTTTTAGTTGTATACCTGCGTTTAAGAATACCTTTACTAATTCAATATCTTTTTCATCATCATCTATATGGGTAAGCCATTTGATTCCATAGGGCTCTTTTCTTTCTCTTTCTTCTCCTTTTCTTTCTTTTTCTTCTTCTATTTTTTGTCTTTTGATTATCTCTTTCAATGAATTAAAAAAGTTGTTATAAATCATTCTCATTCCACCTATGGAAAAGCAAACATAACACCCACTTGATTTTCTAATTGTATTTATAAGATGATTATAGATATCGCCTTGGTTTTCTAATACTATGGTTCTAACCAGTTCCGTACCTTCTTCAATTTCTCTAATTTTTTGTTCTGCTGGTACTGCTCTTGACCAAAAACTTTCAAATACAAATTGTTGTTGTTCTACAATTTCTTTTACATTACTATATATAAGATGTATAAGAGGTTTTGCTTCCTGCAAATGCGCAGTAGCAATATATTCTGTCTCATTTACTGCCATTCCTCCTTTCGCACCATCCAGATGACGCAGTTCTACTATTTTCACTAATTCTTTGCAATATTGAATATTGTGTTTGGTTATCTCAGAAATATATCTTAACTTGACTCCACGCTCATATGCCTTTTCTATTCCTTTCTTATATGATATACACCCATAGATATTGTAGGACCTTCTGAATTAGCATAGGCACTCCACCTATTCTTTGAATAATGTAATGTTTTTAAAATTAATTTTGTTGTTTTCTCTTCTCCATTAACTATTATAGTTTTTTCATTTATTGTATCATTATCTTTAGTAGATTTAGAAAGGTTTATCTATGAATTATTCTCAACTACTTTTGAAACAAAATTATCATCGCTTTTTTTATCCATTATATTGATATTTTCGTAACTTTCATTATCTGGACTTGTTTTTGTCAATAAACTCCAAACCCACGTTATATCAACATTATTTTAAACCCAATAAATATAAACATATCTTTTCAATAATCAAACAAATAAATAAGTATTTTTAAATAATTTATTGTCTTTTAAATCTATTACATATAATAAAGCTCGATTCATTTAACTAGAAGATGGAAAATATTTTCATTCTTTTAGATCATTAAATGAAAACACATTTAAAAAATATATATACTGTGCTTTATTGCATGTTTCGAAAATCTGATAAAACAGTGATTATGCATACTAATAACAATGAATTTTAACTATTTCCAATATAACTTTATAAGCAAAATTATGTTAAAAGACGAATAAAATAATCATTGATAAAGCAAAGTAGTTGCTAATTTGTATGATTATAGAAGTTAATATTTAGCAAGTAATGGTTTCATTCATTGCTAAAGTCAGTCGTGCTTGTATTATATCACATTTGATTATTGCCCTATTAATCCATTTATATCAGATGAAGTAACATTTAGAATATATGATTAACACCAAAAATGACCCCGTAGGCAGTTGGTATGAGAAGAAGTATGTATGGCGGAAAAGGTTATTCCAATGGCTGCCAGTGTTAAGCCTTGTAGATGATAACTTGGCGTTTGCTGTCCTTGTGCTACTGTAAATGTAGTGAATGATATATCAATACTGCAGTTAATGCTATTACTAGTATGGAAAATTTTATCATTAATTATTATTTTGCTACATTATAATAAGTAATAACGTCTATTATAAAGTACGTTTTAACTGCTTATAGAACTCTAATTATTTTGTTAATCTTTTTTATGATATCTTATTTACAAGCAAAAGATCCGCATAAAAGCAGGTTAAAATCGGAAATAAAAATTAGATTGCAATAGATATAATAACATTTTGGCATACAAGGGTATACATCCATATTGCACCGGCTGTAGTAAATAGAATATTATAAAGTATGTTGCATATAAAAGAGTATGACAGATATCATTGATGAGGCGACAAAGAAAGTAAAAAATACAGAACAAGACGCTAGAGCAAAAGCCAAAACTACCGAAGATCATGCTGAAGGAAAACCAAGTTCAGAAACACTAAACAAGGCAAAAGAAAAGATCAAAGATACCTTCTCTTAAAATTTTTTATACATTATCAATGCTATAGTATTACAATTACTAAAAACTAACTACTTGAATTTATCAATACTTTTATAATTAGAAGTATGACTATCTGCAGACACAGAATTTTAAAGGTGTTGTATAATTATCAGACGCGTTATCTTTCAGATCATTAATGTATACGAGATTGGTAACAGATATATGTAGACATAATAATTACTTGCAATTTTTAAACATATTACTAATAATGAAATTCGTCAAATAGATTTCTGCGGCTTGCTTTGCTATATTCAATTAAACAATAGCAAAAAAATGAAGATGTGTAAACCCATATAGGCTTATTAACCTGTCCTTTAGCATGGATATTATGGGCTACATCTTACCATGAAAATCGATTTTTTTTATGGTTTTGTAATTCATAGTAGTTATTTGCTAATACCTTCTCAAGTTATGCCTGTTGCCTGTTGATCTCTGGGTCGTTTATACCTGTTGTCATCCTAGTACCTGACATGGGGCCAATTGTAGGAGATATTTCTACATTGGTTGTCTTATCTAAATTGTTCCTAAAGTTATAACATCATGAAGTACCAAAGTTCCTGATGTGTAAGTGTTTATATGTATCGACTGGCGGTGAACCCTGTTTCCTGTTTAATAAGCATTTACTGATTTAAAAGGCTGTAAATATCACTTTAATGTTTAACATGAGGTTGTTGAAATTAGTCTCACGGTTTTGATTAGTATCGGGCGCTCAACCCTTAAGATTTTTAATTGACACATGTACCAATAGATAAACTACTCCAAGATACGATTCATTTTTTTGCAATGTGTACCTAATAACAAAGAGGAAAAAGGCATAATTATCTATAGAAATTAGATTGAATTGAATAAATGGATACACACATACAGAGATTACCAGATCATCATAATCGTATAAGCATTGAAGGAGAAAGCGCCCGTATAATATGCAGAATAGGATAGACAGAATATTATTTTTATGTTACACTACTGGTATATCGGGCCGTCAATTTTTAAATTTGAGATTATCAACAAGTATATTTTGGAAATTAAAATTAAATAGATTGTTAACTTCTTGGATGTACGTTATAAGCAATAAAACAGAAGTTTGTCTAGTTTTTTATAATAGTTCCAGAACATTGTCCATTAATCCTGATATTATCTACAATGTTATTGCTTGAAGGATTCGGAAATGCTACCACATTATATGATCCAGTTAGCAATTTTACATGAACAGGTACTGGAGTTGTATTGGGTACTGCAATGTTTGGAAGTAATACATTTGAAGTAGGTGTATTTTGTTGAACTTGAACTAAAAGTGTATTAGGTATTGATGGTGGTGGATTCACTGTAACAATTGATGATAAATAAATTGTTAGATTACCTGTATCTATTTCTTGTCCTGATGGTCCTTGTATATATGGAGTCCCTGGCTGTCCATTATTACTACTACTATTATTATTATTTGTACCTAGTTGACCTTGAGAGATTGGAAGACCTCTAAAGTCTTTTAAATAGTGTAGTATATCTCCATCGAGTCCTGGTATGCTATTAAGATCAATTGGAAAAGCATATGATGATTATATATATTACTGGTAAAAATATTGACATCGTTATTGTAAATACAATTATTGAAAACTGACTATTACGATTCATCAATACTTTTATAATTACAAAAAGGCTATCTGCATTTAATAATAAAAAACTATTGAAAAAATATAAAGAAATAACGAGTTAGCATATAATATATAAAAATTCTATTGTTATATAGTAAATTATGTTTTGTCAATCTTTATACGTATTCACATTTGGTTTCATAATAAATTCTACTCGGTGATTAGATTTTATTTATAACTGGATTGAAAAGTGCATACTTCCTTGTGGCTATAGATATCTGAAAAAGATATTATATTATCATTCATATTTTTCATTGCAAAATGAATTATTGTGGATATAGGGAAAAGATAGACCCTAATTTCTTCCACCTTGTTCATGTTGATAATAACCTTATTCATGTTGAGATATTACTAATGTGATGTGTGACTAAATACTACTTGACGTTTCGAGCCATAGATTGAATTGCTTGGTTTGATGATTCAAAAATCTGATAAAATATCATCTGTAAATAACAATAACAGTTCAACTTTGACTGTTTTCGTTTTTATTTTATCTGTAAAACGTAAGCAAATAACGAAGAAAAAAAAATAATCATGCAACAAAGCATTTATGAAGCTCTGTTAATTTAAGACGTAATTTCTTTATTATGTTGATAAACAAACAACTTGAGCCATAGTTTTATATGCTTTAACTTGCACTTGTTCTTTTTCATACCATAAAAGTAATCATCGAAACAATCAGTTCTATTCTTGATAACTTTATCATTCTTTCAATCAGGTTTTTTTCAAAAGAGCCGCGAAGGTGATGATTTAGTTTTAGAAATTTACATGCTTGTGGATACCAAGTTCCTCTATCTAAGGAAACTTGATATAATTCTACTTATCTGAATCTTGAGACAGAAATCGTTCGGCTTAGAAAATATGCTTCGTTTTTTAGATGTACAAAAAAGAAAGAATTTCTTTATTTACAGATTCTATAACAATCCATCAAAGCTATATTAATTCAGGGCCGTCCTTTATCACAGCTTCATCAATTATGTACTCTGATTTTATTTTTATTGTAATCTTTCTTTGGTTTGTACTTTTATATCAAGTTCTAGATTGACACATGGATTATCTTTATTGAAAGTAAAAAAGATAACGCTTTAGCAACGTTTCTAAATGATAAACCAAGTACAGGTATAAACCATAACCAACGATATTTGAAGATGTTCTAGTTCCAGCAGTCATAAAATATACGATTGTATTCAATCTATAGGTTTTTCCTTAAATTAACAGGATACTTCTTATTCTCGAATTATTTATAAAACTCCAGGTTAACAGCTGTGTATACATAAAGATACACTCTCTTGTAAAATATTTATGATCGCTTTGCTGCCATGATTTTTGTTATAAATATTCTTCCACTTGCTAACAGCTCTTCCTATTTCTTGTTCGTCTTTAAATGTAGAATTGTTAATTGTCTGCCTTTGTAACCACACCCACCTTACTTCAATTAAATTAAGTTTGGGCGATCTTACTGGTAGAAATACAAATTTTATTCGAGGACAACATTTGGATATCTCTTTCTTTACCATCTTTGATTTGTGTGCTGAAAGATTATCAAGTACAACAAAGATATTTTGGATATTCTTATCATATCTTTTATCTACTCTTTTTTAAAAAGTCAACAAACTGCTTCTTTCCTGTCTTTCTTTTATAGCATTGGACATGCATTTTGTCATTTGTATGATCATAGGCTCCAAATACATTTAACAATCCATTTATCTTTTGAGACTTTTCGACCTTTACCTGTACCGATGACCATGATGTACCACCATGGGTTTTTGCTGCTACAGGCCCTTTTTCATCTATATACAGTAACACCGAATCCGAAGAAGGTGTGTTGTACCTCAGTTGTTCAATGTACTTTTTTTCAAAGTGTATTCTGGATCATTGCTTTTATTATTTGATAACACAGTTTTAGATTTTCTCCATTTTATTTTATGCTTTAGAAGAATATTTCTTATTTCTGCAGAATGGCTTATTTTATCTACCAGTTAAGTCATTCATAAGAAAACCAGCAAGTACACGTAATGACCATGTGGAAAATCCCAAATCAAAAGATCTTGGGTTTGTAGATGTTATATCCACTATTTGTTTCTCCATATCATTAGTAAATTTATGCTGTTTATGATTATGTTTTTTTGATATAATGCCATCGATTCCTTTTTCGTTAAAGCGATGTATCCATTTTCTTATGTTATGATCATGATGGTTTGTAATCTTTCTTATTTGAGGAACTGTGTATCCCTCATCTTTAAGCAAGATAATCTTGGCTCTATATCCTGCTTCATTATCTTCAAGCATTAGATGTAAAAGGTTCTTTTCATCATCAGTTAGCATTCTGAGGAATGTGTCCCTCATAATAATAGATAAAAGAGTGGCAAGCTATAGGTGTTGTGATAGCTAAACAAACACAACTATTTTACAATAAGATATAGTATATCATTTACACTGCTGTTAACTTATACCTTAGTCAACTGTACAATTATGCCTCGATTTTGTTTAAGACGGTGAATTTGGCAATCTAAAAATAACAATCCATATACTTATGATGAAAAAACTTAGAAATACTATCGAATTATTTTGATTGTTGAGATAGTTGATTATGTAATGGTAAGGTGAATGCAAATGTTGCTCCTTCTCCTTCAGTATTAGAATTATTATTCTTAGCCCATATTCTACCAGCATGAGCTTCAACAATACTTTTCGTTATAAATAGCCCCAGTCCAGTACCTTGAAATGATTTTGTAACAAATTTTGAGAATAGTTTAGAAATTATTTCAGAATCTATACCCATACCATTGTCCTTTACAGTTACAAGAATATATCTACCATCTTCTATTGTTTCGATGCGGATGGTTATAGTACCATTTTCTTTAGTAAATTTAATAGCGTTATCTAAAAGGTTTATAATTACTTGATTAATCCTTGCCTTGTCTGCGTGTACCAAAAAAGCATCATCCTTTCCTTTAGAATGATCGAATTCTAATAATAATAATCTTGTATCAAGATTATTACCTTTTTTGAATCGAGTTTTATTATAATCTGTTATGATGTTAGAGATCAGTTTATATAAGTTGATTTGTTCTTTATTCAACTTTAGCGAATTGCTTTCTATCTTTGTTACGTCCAAAATATCCTCTGTAAGTTTACTTAATCTTTGTGCATTTCTAAGTACTATGTCTAACATCTCAATTTGATGACTATCTTTTATCTCCTCCAGCAGAGTTTCAGTTAAACCCAGAATAGGTTGTATTGGAGTGCGTAATTCATGAGCTGCCACATTGATAAATTCTTTTTGCATTCTATCATGTATCTTCAGTTGCTCGTTTGCTACAAGCAGATGATTGTTGGCAATCTGTAACTCTTCTGTTCTATCTTTAACTTTTGTTTGTAATAATATTTCACTCTTCAAATAATGCTTATGTATACTACGACTAATAGCAAATAACATTACTCCAGTTATGCTAGCAGCTGTTAAAGTAGTAATAATAATAGCATGAATTATGCCTTGAACATATTCTTGAGATTGTCTTGTTACGTTAGATAATGTAGTATTCTGCTGCCTCTGAATAACTAGAGTGGTTGCTCGAATCTTGTCCATAAGAGACTTTCCCTTGTTACTTAGGATTATTGATAATGCGGCATTGATACCATGAGATTGACGCAAAGATATAGTTTGATTAAGTTCATTCAGCTTATCTTTGATAAGATTCTTAAGGATATCCAATTCATTTAATGATGATAATTGTTGTTGTTGGTTGGGATTTGTTGGTTCATTAGCCACTAACTTATTTAAATTTAGAAGTCGGTTATGAATATCCTTTATAGCTGAATTATATGGTTCTAAATAGTCAGATCTATCAGTTATTATAAATCCCCGCTGACCGGTTTCAGCATCAGTTATTGTAGAAAAAAGTTGTTCTAGTTTTTGGATTATTAAATTAATTTTGTTAACAAAGGATCCCATTTTAATAAGCTGTATCGTATTTTCATATGAAACATAACCTACAAACAATAATGCTATCATTGGTATTGCTATTGTCAGGAGGGTAATTTTGTCAACAAAAAAACTCGTCATAAATTTCTTGCCTTTAAATATAATCTACCGACAGATTAAATAATATATATTAAATAATATATGAATATGGCTTTTGTTCACTTAATTGAGGCTTGGTCATAATTCAAATTTATTTTCATAATATAATATAGCTTAAAGCTAACTCTTGAGAGATTATTTTGAGAACAACTGTCCCAAAGATTAGCTCTTGATAAAATAAAGGAATCCCTGATCTTTAACATTCTATATATGATAGGTTGTTGTATACCATGGCCTGATACTGCACAGCGGAAACGTGGCAGACCATATGTATATATTCTTCAACTGTAATTTTGAGATGCTTTATTAGATCTCTTGCATAATTAGCCAAAACAGCTTTATTTCCGTCTATCGTATGTAAATATGTCATTCTTTTTGTTATCTTACAATAGATTATCCAAGAAGCCATCACTCTTTAAATCCTTTACCGGTCTCTCAATTCAACAGTTTAATGACATTTATAAAGAAATAAAATCAAAATACAAAAAGTACGAGATAAAACGCTTATCCTCAAAAAGAAGGAGGAGAGAACGAGATGTAGGTGCAGGGAGACATTTCAAACTCATTGTTGAGGATAGAGTTATCATGGTTCTAGTGTACTATCGCCTATACATAACCTACACATTAGCTGGTTTTCTATTTGATCTAGATCAGAGCAACATCTGCAGAGATATCCAAAAGATAGAAAGTTTGATAAGACAATGCGTACCAATTCCGCAGAAAATATATCAGATAACCAAGAGGTTGAAAACGCCAGAGGAAGTAGAGAAATATTTTCCGGGATTTATGGCTTTTACAGATTGTACAGAGCAGCAGATTCCAAGACCTATTGACAAGAGAAGATGTAAGATGTACTATTCAGGCAAGAAGAAAAGGCATACAACAAAGACACAGATTACGGTTAACAATCATGGTTATATTATTCACAAAGCAGATCATAAGAAAGGACACAGACATGACTATAACATCTATAAAGAAAATCATCCTGCTATCCCAAAAGATGTTCTAAATGTGTATGATCTGGGATACCTTGGAGTAGAAAAGGACTTTCCAGAACAAAGATCATCTCTACCCTATAAAAAGAAAAATAATCAAAAAGAATTACCACAAGAAGATAAAGAATACAACAAAAGTCATTCTAGAAAAAGGATAGTTATTGAACATACTATTTGTAGATTGAAAAAGTACAGGATAATGAGTGATATATTTAGAAATAGGCTCAGAAAGTACAATAAAGTGTCAGATATAGTCGCAGGCTTGATAAACTACAGAATTATGAAGCAGCATAACTAAAAGAAAAAATGGTGTATCTGTAGTCAACTTAATGAAATGTATCTAATTATGCAAGAGATCTATTGTAAGACAGGTTTAAAATCGATTCAAACAATGCCTTACATACTTTTCTTAACATGGACTGCTGTCAGTATAACTGTAAGCTAGCAGTAGCCTGTGGCCTGATAAAAATACTTAGCAGGCGTACATTTGACAGGAGACTAAAGACTATTTCTACAGACATCAAACAAAGGATATCAACGATGGGATATCTGTCTGTTACAGAGGGTATTGTAGATCCTTCTATAACCACAGCAATAGATAGTAATCTAATAAAAGCAAAAGGTCCTGTGTGGCACAAATTATCCATGAAAAAGGTATAGTACCATGCCCTGGTATTGACACGGATGCACGGTAGGGATATAGTAGTACAAAAGGAATGGGTTTTTGGATACAAACTACATCTAACATCGACAACAGGTGATCTTATGGTACCTCTAACAGCAGCCGATGTAACTACTGCCGATGTATAGGATAGCCAAATGTACGTTTATTTGACCTCATCATCCTCTGTTTTCTCTTTACCATTGACATGTTATATGGTTGCTGATCCGGGATATGATGATAAGAAACTATACGAATATAGTAAAAAACCTTGGAAATATATTTGGTTTGTCCATAAAAGTACTCCCAAATATAGGCTTGAGCTTGTATGCTTTTATCAATCGACATTAGGGCAGACTATTTATAGTCAGAGAAGAATATCCGTAGAACCGCTGATAGAACATATCAAATCCATATTTAGGATAGATCCCTTATCATTACGTGGACTCCATAAAGTATATGCAATTGTACTTTTGTCTGTTTTATTATATCAGTTAATGGTATACTATAACTGTAAGAAGAATAAACCTAATCCAAAATCAATAAGGTATATGCTTGCAACTATCTGCTTACACTGTATTGAGAATAAAGATAACGGATATTGAATTACGACTATGCGCCATTTATCTTAATACACAAGAAATATGATACGCCAAGAAGTGTGTTCCTTGTGAGAACTAGACGCTTCTATACAATGCTAAAATCAAACATGAGTATTATTATTCTAGTAATTCTTGTTTTGTTGATTACGATTTTTGGTGGTATTGGTGTATATTTAGTCGAATACAAACATCAAGGTGCTAATATAACTAATTTAGGTAATGTAATTTGGTGGGCAGTAGCTACGATTACAACTGTAGGATATGGTGATTACTATCCAGTTACTGCAATAGGACGGACAATATCAATATTCATGATGTTCTCAGGAATAGGTATCTTTGTACTCTTAGTAGGTATACTTTCACAACGGCATTTGCAGCGAATAGAATCAAGGTTAACGTCAAAGAATAAAGTTCAAGCCAGATTATTAATTGATGAGACTAAGGCAGCTATAAAAAACAAAATCTAGGAGCTTGAGAATCTGACCGACGAAGATTTTGACACTTTCGTTATTATGATAAAAAGTTTGCGCCTTACTTTACTTGAAGAGTACAAGGTTTTATTTAAGTGCTCAAGGTGTGGTAACCTTTATCACAACAAATCTAAATTTTGCAGCAACTGTGGTCTTGCTCTTAGTTAGTGTGATGTATTTTGTTGATGATTCTTCTTTCCAAATACATTTAGCTAACATTAACCAACAAATTGTATGAACCAGCCTATCTATAACCAATCACTTGTTAGACACAATGAAATCTACGGATTGTTGCACGTCCTAATTCAATGGTTGGATTTGTTCCTGCGCCGACCTCATGACCCGAGATGTTGTATAAACACATATACGCCCTAAAGTTTTAGTTTACGCGGGCCCTTAGCCTTAGGCTTTTAATGGTTTTATATGCCAATATATGGGTTGTATCTAGATCATTTCTTTGCAAAGTTGTGTCTAACAACAATATCCTGAGGGCAAACGACGCGAATATTACAATAAAATTATGCATTGATTAAAGTAAATGAATACCCATACAGAAAGATCCAAAATCTATTTTGACTACATTAAGCATTGGACTGGAAGCTCCCGTATAATGCATAATTGTTTTTAGCATTAAACAAAGTTGAACTAATTCTATTCTCTTTATTTATATACTGCAATAATTGGCATTCGGACGTTAATTCTTAAAATTTGAACTCATGTCAATGATACTTGTCAGGGTTGTCATAGTTTTTTGTACTGTTATTTTTTTTTGTTGTTGCATATACATTGGATTTAACAATCCTGTTAATTTAAAATGAAGCGCCCGTATAAAACAACTAAACATTCTTTTATAGCAATTGGGTTAATACTGCTACTTAAGCTTCTATAATAAATATTTTAGTTCATTTGTTATTTTTATATTTTAAACATCGATAAATTCTTTTATCTATGTAAATATTACCTTTGATATATCTTTTGTTACCTTAAATAGACATATAGAAAAAAGAATATTTTCTTGTATAGATCGCATTTTGAATATTATGAGTCAGAATCATAATAACAATATCGAGATAAAAATACAATAAAGTAAAACGCTATGTGATGAATGTGATGAATGTGATGACAGGTAATAATAAGAACATTCGAAATTCATTAATTAAATTTATTATTGGATAATAATTTCATTTTCAAGAATTTCTAATTCTTGTCTTTTCATTTAATGTTCCTAAAGATTAATTTTTAACTCCAATAGATAATTTGTATAGATTTTAATTATTCTAAGTCTGATAAAGCTTAAATTCATAAATCTGTTTTGTTGCATGATTATTTTTTTCGTTATTTGTTAACGTTTTATTGATAAATCAAAAAAGAATACAGTTAAAATTCAATTGTTATTGTTACAGATAATTCAAAGTTTTAACTGTTTTTCGAATCATGCAACAAAGCATATAAAACAACTTATTTTCATTTCAAAATTTTATTAAAACAGTTCGCAATTCAAATATCTATTTCTGAAGTAACATCCATAAAAATCGTTGACCATAACAGGCCACCTATTGTTTCATGGAGATATAATAGTAAAATGTGTAACTAAATACAAGATGTAATATCGAAAATCTCTAACTATTATCTACATCACATTCATCACATCCATCACATAGTGTTGATTCTTGTAGCAGACAAACTATTTGCTGATGATGGATCTTATGATGACAATGACATTTTTATATGTCTAGGAGACAACGGAATCTTATCTTGTATTAAAGTAAGAAAAAATTCTAGAATCAATTGGAAAAAAGGAAGAAACACCCTCAGAAATCTGACAGTGTTAGCGCAGAAAAGTGATTTACAAGGATGGAAAGAGGATAGCGTAAGCGATGGACAAAGATGGATTGTAGAAATCGTGTTTTCATGTATAAATCGAAGGTTTGGTGAATACGTATACTCGGTTAAACTAAAGAATATGATACAAGAGATGATGTTAAAAGCGTCATTGTATGATAAGTTGATTTCTGTTTAGGCAGAACAGACGGTAAAATCATAGATTACAGGAATCATGCAACAAAGCATAATAGATATTGTCTAATAACTCCAAGAAGGACAAGAAAAAAACTAGAGAAAGATAAACTGGAGTGAATATAACGAATCTCTTGTTAAAAGAGGCGAAATGCTATTTGATGATGGTTTTTTACAGAACTACTGGCGAACAGAATTAAAGAAAATAAGCAAAGGAAAGAAGGAAGGCCCTCATTATCGTTTTCTGAATTCCTTGATATTGCTGCTCCTTGCCACCGTACATACGTACCTACTTCCATACCGGCAATTAGAAGGCTTTCTAAGAGTGATGTCGTTACACATAAAGAAACTCAAAGAAGTAGTACCCGACTTCACAACCATCTGGTGGAGAGTAGTAAGGACAAAGATAAACCTGGACCTAAAAGTAAACCTAGAAAAAGACAACATAGTGATAGCAGTTGATAGTACAGGTATCAAGGTAACAAATAGAGAGGTGAATGGATACTTGATAAATGGAAGAATAAAAGAAAGAGAAAAGGCTTCATAAAAATACACGTAGCAGTAAATACAAAGACAAAGAAAATAGTATCAATGATTGTAACAAAAGAAGATGTTCATGATGGAAAGATGTTAAAAGAATTAGTCGATGACATTTCTAAGAACTATAATATCAAAAAGCATTGGCTGACTGGGGAGCATATGATTCTAAAGACAACTTCAGGTATCTTGACGAACTGAAGATAACTTCAATCATAAAAGTAAGAAAGAACTGCTTTGTTGCATGATTCGAAAAATAGTTAAAGATGCAATTCATTTAGGACAAGTATAATTATATTTTGACTATTTACGTTATATCCTTAACAACAAAACGCTAATAAAAAACGATTTAAAATAATCATGCAACAAAGCAAGAAAGAACTCATCGGTCAAGAACAACTCCAAATGCATTCCATGAAAACTATCTTTGATACAGCAACTTGATAATCTAAAACGATGGAAAAAAATACATGGATATGGCATGCGATGGATGGCTGAATCTGCATTCTCATCTATAAAGAGAACATTTGGTGAACATATATCATCTGTAAAATGGAACAATATTGTAAATGAGGTGATGTTAAAGGCATCGATCTATAACTTGTTTATGAATAAGATAATGACATGATACAATGATAGTCTGATTGGTTGTATCAAAATAGTTATTCGACATAGCATTAAGTTTCCTATAATCCTAAAAGACACAAAAGACACCAATTTTAAATGAATTTCCCATAATATAACTATAGATAATTCCAAATTTACCATTCATTAAAATTATTGAAATCATCTGTTGGCTATTGTGTTAATCATCTGCAAAATTTATTAAAACTATGTTCAGTAATATGCTTGACGGTTAGACAGTATTGACAGTTGTTTTCAGATATTCTTTAAAAGAAACTATAAAATGGAACATAGTGTTTCCCTCTTTCTAACTGTTTCATAAAACAACTGTCCGGACCATCTAACTGTAAAATATTTCTCCACTTCTTCTTTAGGAGTTTATAGCCTCTGTTATTTTATATATTTTTCGAGGTATGGGACGCATTTTCTAATCAAATTTTCAATCTTTTGTATGTTCCTGCAGATTGTACTTTGATCCAAGTCAAATAGAAATCTTGCCAAAGTGTAAGTTATGTAAAGGCGATAGTACACCAAAAGCATTACAAATCTATCTCTTTTATTCATCTTAAAGTGTCTTCCAACAGCGCCTATCTCTCTTTCTCTGTCTTTTCTTTTGGACAATTGTTGTATTTCATGTTTTTCATATCTTTTCGTTATTTCTTCTTGGAAAATATTATTAAATTCTTGTACTGTAAGGCCAGTGAAGGATTTGAAAACCAAGGCTTTTTGGATAACCTCATATGAAAGCAAAAAGAGAACATCTGAATGAAGGAGTGAATAGACATAAAGCTGTTTGCGATTAATCATGTAAGAGATCTAATACATTATTAATATACGATGATAAAACAAAATGTAAATTAAATTAATAAAAATAGATCGTTAAATAACATTATTTCTCTGCTTTGATTAATGAATAACCTAATGAACACACAGATACGATCAAAAAAGAAATAAATATTCCTATGACTAATTCTTCCATTACTTTATCACCTGCCTTTACTTAGTTTTCTTTGACCTTAATGGCTGTTTGAACCAACAATTGAAGAATTGGATGATGATGATGATGACATGCCATATACTTGAGGATACTGTTTTACCAGTTCTAGATTTAAGTCTAAAACATTTACATAATAGGGAGCAAAGAATAATCCATTTGTAACCTTATTTCGTTCTATGTTCAAATCAATTAATGTCTTTAACGTATTTTCTTGTATACCTGTAGCTTTACTAACATTTTTGATCTGCAAATAAGCATTTTCCGGTGTAATATCAGGATCTACATTTGAAGCAGATTCATTTGATGGCCTAGAATGAAAGAATTCAGGGGATTTAAACGTTTGAGATATTAGCTTAGAGCCTATCTTTTTCCCATCTTGTTCCAGGACACTTCCATTTGACTGAAATGGCAAAGTCACTTGTCCTATCACTACAAGGAAAATTGGATAAGCTATTCCAAGTAGTATAACCATGATAAGAACTATTCTTATAGATGTCTTTAGGTGATTTGAAATTAGAGAGAGAAACAGACCATTTTTGTTTTTATTTTGAGATTTATTATCTATACTCATGTTTTATCATCCTTTATGTTTTCTTATTTCATAAAAATAGATAGCAACAAATCAATTGCCTTGATCGCTATAAATGGTAAAACAGCTCCGCCAAGTCCATAAATCATCATGTTTCTAATGAACGTCTTTTGTGGAGGCTCTGCGGTGAACTTTATGCCTTTTAACGAAAGAGGAATCAAAGCAGGAATCACTATTGCATTAAAAATAAGGGTAGATAAAACAGCTGTTTCTGGACTGTGAAGCTGCATTATATTTAGCATTGAAAGTTTGGGATTGTTTCCGATAAACATAGCAGGTAAAATTGCAAAATACTTGGCTGCATCATTGGCAATACTAAATGTTGTAATGGCACCGCGGGTCATCAAAAGTTGCTTTCCCAATTTAACTACCTTAAGAATCTTTGATGGGTCAGAATCAAGATCCACCATATTGGAAGCTTCCTTTGCTGCTGCAGTTCCACTATTCATTGCAAGACCAATATCGGCCTTTGCTAAAGCAGGAGCATCATTTGTTCCATCCCCTACCATTCCTATAATATGCCCTTTTTGCTGTTCTTCTACAACTCTTTTTAGCTTGTCTGTGGGTTTGGCTTCTGCCATTATCTCTTGCACGTTAGCCTCTTTTGCAATAACTTGTGCTGTAACCTGGTTGTCGCCAGTAATCATTATAGTTTTTATTCCTGTTGCATGAACTTCTGCTAGCTTTTCTCTAATGTTATCTTTTAAATTATCTTTTAAAATAACCAATCCCACTATCTCATCGTTAACTGCAACTGCTAATGGAGTTTCACCTCTTTTTGAGATTTCTTGAGCTTTCCAGTTTAATTCTGCAGTGTTTACAGTTTGATTGGCTGATTGAATCATTACATCCACAGATCCCTTTAAGATTTTAATGGGTGTGGGAGCGGATGAAACATTTTTTTCCATAAAAAGAAGCATATCATGGATTTTGCTTTTGCTGTATCTATCTATCAGATCTTCAAGACTTTCTATTGTGGTGGTATCGGCTTCTTTCTCATTTGTAACTACTTTTGCAAGGCTGCGAAGTTCCTCTTCCTCTTCCTTGTTTAATTTAATAGTTTTGCTTGGAATAAATTCAATTCCACTTATTCTTGTTTCGGCGGTAAATTCTATTGGTCGTGCAGAAATTATCTTTTCCAATAATGGTGGAATGAATTTCTTTTCTTCAGCTAAATCCACAATAGATTTTCCTTCATGAGTATTATCTTGTATTGATGCAGCATATGCTACCTGTCCTACATCCTCTTCAGTATATTTTTGCATTGGGATAAATTCAACAGCACTTCTGCTTCCTTCTGTGATGGTCCCAGTTTTATCTAAAATAAGAACATCGCAGTCTCCTGCGGCTTCTATACCTTTTCCTGATTTTGCAATTATGTTATCTTTTCCTAGCCTTGTTATTCCCGCAACACCAATTGCTGGAAGCAAACCTCCGATAGTAGTAGGCATCAAAGCTACAAGCAAAGCTACAAGCGTGGCTATATCTGAATTATATCCTAAAAAGTGAGCGGAAAACAATAAAGTTCCTATTACAGTTATAAATATTAAAGAAAGACCTGCCAAAAGTATGGTCAAAGCTATTTCATTTTGAGTCTTTGGCCTTGTAGCACTTTGGATAAGGCCAACCATCTCATCCAGATAGCTTTTTCCAGCCTCAGAAGTTATTTCAACTGTAATGTTATCTGTTGTGACCTTGGTTCCACCCATCACATGGTTATTTTGTTCTTTGAATACCGGATTAGATTCTCCTGTCATCATAGATTCATCTATAAAAGTTTTACCTTTTACAATAAGTCCATCCCTTGGAATTATCTCACCAGTATACACGTTTACTTCATCACCTGGCTTTAATGCAGAAGATTTTACAATTACTTCTTTACCATATTCAAGTTTCCTTGCAGTAACTTCTTTTTCCAAGTTTTTTAGAGAATCAACCCTTGCTTTGGCCTGGGCTTCAGAAAGTGATTCTGAAAAGGTGGCAAACCAAACAGTAAGGATAAGAATAACAGCAGATTCTAAATAAAATATCTGATTTTCTAGGACAAATGTTTTGGATATTCCAGGAAATAAAGATATAAAAAAGACTAGTAAAAATCCTAATTCTACAGTAAACATTACGGGATTGTTTTTTGCCAGGTATCGAGGATTTAGTTTTATTATAGAATCTAAAATTACTTTTGCGTTGATAACAGAAGATAAAGTATTTTTATTGTTATGATTATTGTTTTTGCTATCTTTGATATTTTTTATATTATTATTATATAATTTTGATAAATTCATTTTAGTATCTTATCTCCGTATATCATAAATGCAAAGAGAAAGGACCAAGTATTAAGAAAGGAAAGAATGTCAATGCAGTAAGCAAGAATGTAATGGTTATTAGAACTGAGATAAATACTGGACCCTGAGTCTTGATTGGCTCTATAACGTCTTTTCTATCTTTGATAGTAAAGGAACCCGCTATAGCCAGAATTAATCCCAATGGCAAATATCTTCCAATAAACATTACAATTGCAGTTGAATAGTTCCAGAAAGGAGTATTGGCAGAAGTTCCAAAGTAATCTGAACCGTTGTTTGCTGCTGCCGAAGTGTACTCATAGAGTGTCTGTGTATAACCCATTGGAGTTATTTTATTGCCTACAATTGCTTGGGCATTTCCTGTTCCCATGGCTATTACCGTAGGTATCAAGATAATTGCAGGATGTAAAAGAAAGAAAAATACTGCCCGCTTTATATCTTTGGGGCCTATTTTCATGCTCATAAATTCAGGAGTTTTGCCAACCATAAGTCCGACAATAAACAAAGTAAGCAAAACATAAACAATCATTGTTATCATTCCGGTTCCTACTGCACCAGGAATTGCTTGAACAAACATTGCAAGGAAAAATGATATCACAGCATTAGGTGACATTCCGGTCAATGCGGAATTTGTTGCACCAGTATTAGTAACCAAAGAAACGGTGTTAAATAAAACACTTCCAAAGGTTCCAAATCTAGTATATATCATGGAAGGGCCGCTTATTTGAGTTGTTGCTAGAATTATTAGCGTTCCAAATCCTATTAGCATTGCTAGAAGAATAGATAACCCTCTCCCTTTTCCTATTAATTTGGCGTATGCTATTGGAAATGATAGCGGAATTATAAGCATCAAAAACATTTCATATATGTTTGATATTCCTGTTGGATTTTCAAAAGGATGTCCCGAGTTTGAACCAAAAAATCCACCACCATTACTGCCAAGCTCCTTTATAGATTCAAGTGATGCAACAGGTCCTATAGCTATTTTTTGAGTATTGGTAAAGTTGTGGCTTACGATACCTTCTAATGTATTTGTCTGTATTGTTGATTGGAGAGTCTGAGGGACTCCAATGACAATCAGTATAATTGATGATATAAATGCAATTGGCAAAAGTAAAGTTATGATTATTCTTGTTAAATCAACATAAAAATTACCTAGTCCGTAGTTTTTCCTAATAAAAGAGCGAATAAATGCAAATGCAGCTGCAATTCCTGTAGCAGGAGCAATAAACATTGTAAAAGTTATTGCAACCATCTGTGATAAGTTGGAAAGCTGTTGATCTCCTGCAAGGTGCTGTAGATTTGTATCGGTAATAAAAGAGATAGCAGTATTAAAGGCCAAATCAAATGATAGTCCTCCCTTATTTGCCTCAGCTAAAGGGAGATAGTTTTGAAAGGTTAAAACTAATATAATAAATGCAACAACAACCATATTGGTTACAAAGAGTGCAAGAAAATACTCTTTCCAGTTCATTTGTTTGGTTGCATCTACTCCAATAACTTTATAAAATCCGCTTTCGACTTTTGCTAATGTTTTTTCTAATGGTCTCATCTCGAAGGTTATCAATCTAGCAAGGTATGTTCCAAAAAAGGTTGCTAAACCAACGGTTACCCCAATGAGAACACAAAACTCTATTGTTGTGTCCAACTATTTCATCTGGTTAATATAAACCTAAAATTTAAATATAAAAATGATAAATATAAGGATTATTATTTTAAAAGATTTTAATAAAATATAATATGATATTGTAAATTTAATAAAAAAATATCTGCTTATTAAAAAATATTGGTATTACTAAGAAATACATAAAATAAAACTACGAATGTTGCTATAAAGTGAATCATACGATATCATTATTATACATATTTGTATATGAAATTCATATATTTGTATTTTGCTTGAAAAGCAATGGAAAGATTAAAAATTTTAACTTTATTATACTCAAAAAAATTGTGATTAAAATCGAACTTTTGGATTGTAAATAGATATATGAAACATGGTCATAATTCAAAATAATTTATCTTTATCTTTACCAACGTATCAGATAGTTCCAAGTGCTCTGTTGCATAACTAGTTTTCCTTAAATTATTTCCATCCATTTTATGCAACTCTTCTAAACAGATTGTACAACGATACCTTCATCGTCATCTCTTTTATCATGTTTTGAAACTTGGTTGCAGATGTATATTCACCAAACATCCGCTTTATAGATGAAAATGTTGTTTCAACCATCCATCGTTGTCCATACTTTCTTTTCTTTTTCCATTTATGATAATCCTTTATTTGAAGTTCAACTTCTCTATTCCTTACATTGCTATTCTTGGATGAAACGATAGAGTTTCTTTTTACTTTGATGACAGGTCGAATCCTTTTCTCCTTCAAGTATTTGAAATTTTCATTGCTATCGTAGGCTCCTGCATCACCAATGAAAGATTTGATCTTGACATTGCGGTTATTATTCAACACGCCTTCCACCAAATTCTTCATAACCTTTCCATCATGCACCTTTTCATCTGTAACCTCCAGTGCAAGAATTTCTTTGGTCTTGATATCCACTGCAACATGTATCTTTAGATAGCCTTTCTTGTTTTTTACATCCCACTTATCTTGCATCCACCGAGACCTCTGTTTGTAATCTTGATTCCGGTACTGTCCCCGCTGCTACGATGATAACGACATCATCATCATCATCATCACATCATCAATACTGTTATTGATGTCAATGTCCAGTTTGTTTATTCTTTTACATATCTGTGAATAACATGGATGATCTGGAAGATTCTTTCCTACAGTTGCCTTTATGATTCCTTCTGTTTGTCTATATGGAAGGTGAAAGTATACTTTGATGTGACCAACTATGAGAACAAAAGAATCTGGAAATTTGTACTTTTTGCCATTCTTATTTTCATTCATCCTTGCAAGATCAACATCCCAGTTATCCAGAAAATCATTGGAAAAAAGTATCTCTCCTCGTCTTACAAGAGACTGGTTATAAGAAGGCCAGTGGATCACAAATGATTAATTGGTTGGATCCTGACTAAATAGGTTTGGTTATGCAACAAAGCACCTATACTATACTTATCAATATTGCATCAAGCAAGATTAATAAAAGATGATTTCTTAATATTTATAATATACTTATATCGCAATTCATTGGATTTTTCATAAATTATATACCTATTAAATTTTATAGTCCATATTATATTTTATAAAATTATTATTCTAATTATCTGATCATGGTTAAAAGATGTCAATTTTTTAGGAATTTTCTAATGGTGTTAATTATTCAAGAATGATATAAAACTTTTGTAGAAAGTTTCCATATAAATCATTTGTTGTAAAAGTGAAAAGTGATTGATGTTCTAAATTCGCTTGATGAGTTAGGAAAAGTTGTTACCTAATTTGGTTAATGATGATATAAATTCAGATAGCATGACAGCAATAGGTACACTATTTGCACAGGAAGATTATTTTAACAATAATATTTTTAGGTATCTAGAAGACAATGGAATCTTGCGTTGTATCCCAAAAAAAAGAATTCAAGTTATTGAAAAAAGAGAACACCCTTAGGAAGATTATTTTAACAATAATATTTTTAGGTATCTAGAAGACAATGGAAAAATCTATCAACGTTGGCTCAGAAAAATGCCTAGCAAAAATGAAAAAAATGCAGTTAGTTATGAAATCGGTGGATCATTAAAAATTGTATTTTATTGCGTGAAAAGAAGATTTGGCGAATACTTTTATTCGATTAAACGGAAAAAGATGATACAGAAAATGATGTTAAAAACATCACTGTATAATAAGATGATATCTATTCTATATAAAATAAAATAAATAGTAAAATCAAATATTATTGGAATAATGGAACAGAGCATCTTAATTATAATTTTGAAAAATAGGTTTAATAAAAAATCATCTAATTGTTTAAAATTATAACTTTTTTAAATATATGTCAAGTATAATAAATAAGATTTAAGTGAATTGATATAATTTAAATTTTAAATGCTTCTAACTATTCTTCAATTTTCTATTTTTTATTTTTTGATAAGAATATTGAAAAGCAAACTATTCGATCAAATTAAATCTGTCTTCTTCTTTGTATCAACTTGAAAAATATGCAAAAGTTAAATGGTGATAAATCAGTCAATTTAAAAGTAACTATTTAATATACTATCTTGTGTCATATAAATTCAAAGTTTTAATTTTTATTACATTCGTTATGCCTTTTTTTCTTTTTTGTAAGACGTCTGTTATTTTAGCGGTATCAAATGATATCATTTCAATTCATTTATCCAAAGGATATGCAGATGGAAAATTAGCATTTTTTATTGCAACTGATTCTTCAGATAATAATACTGCTACTTCAATAAGCTCCAGTTTTGGACACAAAATAAATTTTGCACCTTTATTATCTACAATTCCAAAATTGTATATTCAACAAGGATATGATTTTCTCAATGGATTGAAAGGAGAAGGGCATTTCGGATCCCAACTTCCTATTGCATCTGCTTTACCTGGAGATAAATATTATAGCCCATTGGTTCAGCTCAATTTTATAAAGTGGAATAAAAATGCAGATGTTAGATTACTAAAGTCGTCAAAGGAAGTTGAACAATTTGCAAAAAATGGCGATTTGCAAATTATAAAAACAAATATAATTATAAACAGTCCTGCAGTTATACAAAAGTAAAAATGGGCATTATGTTAAAAATATAATAATATATAGCCATAAAGCACTATTCACTCAGAAGTTCTTAACTTTAGAATTTTCTAATGCTTTTTAACTTTGATACTTAATTAAACCTTATTATGATAAAAAATGATATCTGAGTACAATAATTCTCTTTATAAAAATTATTATAACTATTTAGTATTATTACCGCAACATTTGGATGTAAGATTCCCTATTAATAAAGCAGCATGATAAATCCTAATGCAAATGTGAATATAAGTTTATATATTTGTTAAGAAATTTATCTTTGTTAATAAAAAAAAGATCAAGATATAATTTTAATATTAAAAAACATTAGTCTTTACATTTTAAAAAGATGTAATTTAAAAATATAATATACTTGAATTACCTTTTACATGATTACCATTTGCATCAGTATTTATCGCTTGTGTTTTAAATAAGGAATAATGCTGTCCATGGATCGTAATTTGGAAATTCGAATAATAGGACACCATCTTGATAAATGTCATTGTCTTTATCGTGGCCACTATGTAATGGGTTTCCTTGATTCATATATAATTAACTGTTGTACTTCCACACATGGTTGACAAAACAATGTACCAACATGGCTGACACATTTTGTCTTGTTCTACATTATCAATATCGGTTGTTTTAAAGATTTCATGAACTTCTCTGATGGCGTCATTCCTTTTATTCCTCCATGTTCTCTTTCATAGTTATACGATTTGACAAATAGTTCGTATTTCTCTATTCCCTCTTTCATATCAATTAACTCTTCTACTTGTAGAAATTCAGTTATGACTATTTTGTTATACGCTTCTACTTTCCCCTGTTCTTGTGGATAACCTTTAGGAATCTGCTTGTCCTTTATTCCATTGAGAAAAAGATAATGTTTGAATTTATTCGATGTAAATTCTCTACCACAACCATCGTGTGCATTACCTTCATAGGTTTACCGTAGAGTTCAATCCATTCGTTGAGAACCGACAGTGATTCTTCACTAGTTCTTCTGCGGCACCATTTGCTAACTACTTTTCTTGAGGGGCAATCATCTATAACATGAATAAAATAATTTTTGCTTCGTGAGCCTTTTAGATAAAAAGGTCCTTTGGTATCCATTTGAACCAACTCATTCGGATGTTTCATTTCAAATCTTGTATTTTCTTTTTATTTTAACAGATAGTACATTGAGATTGTGTCTCTTTAGAATATTGTAAATGGTTTTTGTACCCAAGCTGATTCCATACTTTCTCTTTAATCTGAACCTTATTCTCATTGGACCAAATCTGTTGTTTAGTCTCAGCTCGAGAATAATCTTTTCTATATCTTTGGTTACCTTTACATTTTTAATATTATGTGGCTTTCTTGATTGGTTTTTTAATCCATCTATCCCATATACATTATACCGTTTCTTCCATTTGTACCATGTTTGTCTTGAAACAGCATATGCAGTACAAGCATCAGATATAGTCTTACCTGAACGTTCTGATTCAATTATCATTTTATACCTATTTTCAATTATATCCATTATTATTACACTCTAAGACTAGAGTGTCAACTATGTTAGGAAGCTAAAATGTCAACTATGTGTGGAATCAGTACAGTTAGCTTTAAGCTATGTAGATCATGTTGAAAATATATTTGAATTATGACCAAGCCTCAAATATATTGTAAATATTATATATAATTATAATAATATTAGTTATAATTTAACTAATAACATTATTAAATAAATATAGAACATTAGAATATCCATTCTAGTATATACCTATATAATTTCATTAAGCAAGCTATGAAATTTTAAAAAAGAAACCTAAAAGTAAATGAGATGTATATGATATAGGGATGCTCCAATGTTCCAATGTTCCAATGTTCCAATCAAATATATTGTTCTACCTGGCATACCATCACATAATTCAACTTTAATATCTAACTAAGGTATAGGAGGACATGGTGGACTAGGTTCTGCACTTGCTGAAGATGCTGGACCTGCTGCACCTGCATTTGCAGATTCATAACAATCACATCTACAATCATCTCTTTTTTCTGATGGATGATGTTTGCCTTCGTTACAATCATTACATTTATTACCGTGTAACATTATGATCTTCGCTTGTCGACCTATCAGTTAAAGTTTGTGATTTTATTCATCAAAGGATGAAAAAATGAGATATATCCTGAGTTCCTTAACAAGAATCCCTTAAAATAATTTAATTAATAAAGCAGTGGTTTGTTCTCTATATCTATCATATATTAGAAATTGTTTAAGTTTTTTATAATCTCAAAGAGATACGAAAGACACCAACTTTAAATGAATTTCCCATCTATATGCTATATATTCTAGCAGATACAAAACAAATAAGTTAATTATCAACTTATACGAAAAATAATAAATTTATTTGTAAATAATAATCTAATGATCTCTAAAAATAGAATTTAATAACCTTTTTTTAGACATTTTTATGTACATAGTAAAGAGATAAAAGTTATGTCATGTCTATTAATCATTTGATATATCAATCACTCAAAGAAAACCTGTCTATAAAACTGACAAGTCCTGCACTTCAAGCTAAAATGAAATTAGAACCTGATAAGGAACCAGATCCCGAAGTCGAATTAGAGTTCGAGGCTGAACCGGAATTAGAGGTTATATTAGTTGATATTATTGTTATTATCGGATTTTTCAGATTCAGATATTCTCCAAAGTAATATGAATTCCCTATATAAAAGGCACACTATAATTTATTAAAACGATGTTTCGGACTTCTTAAGTTATGTATCTAGCATTCAATTTTAGTTGTCTAAAATTAAAGGAAATAAAATCAATAAAATTTCTAGTTTTAATACGCGTTTAACAGTCATTTTATCTGCCTTTGCTATCCTTATTTTATATTTATCAAGCACCTTTCTTTTTGATAATATAAACCAGGCTTGGGCAAAAAAGGTACTTGATTCTATAGATGTTGGCGATACTCCTCTAGATCTCGCATATGATCCAGTCCATCAAAAAATGTATGTGACTAACTTAAATGGGAACGACGTTTCTGTAATAGACACTACTACTAATAAAGTGATAAAGAACATAACTGTTAGTTCACCATTTGGTATTACATATGATACAGATAATAGAGAGATGTATGTAACTGACTATAGATCCAATAGCGTCTCCATAATAAATCCTTTTACTGATACAGTGGTTGGCAGTCCAATACATGTTGATGCTCTCCCCACTGGTATTGCATATGATCCTATTCATCAGAGAATATATGTGACTAACTTAAATGGGAACGACGTTTCTGTAATAGACACTACTACTAATATGGTGATCAATACATTAACTGGTTTTAATGGTCCATTTGCCGTTAAATTCAATCCTATTAATCAAAATATGTATGTAACAAATTATTATTCTAATACGGTCTCTGTAATCGATAGTTCTTACCAAGATATTGCTACTATAACTGTTGGAAATAGTCCAAGGTTTATAGCATACGATCCAAATAATCAGCAAATGTATGTGACTAACCAAAACAGTAGCAATGTTTCTATACTCAACTCTACCAATTCTGTGGTAGATACCATCAATGTCGGAAAAGGACCAAATGGTATTGCATACAATTCACATACTCAGAAGGTTTATGTAGATAACGAAAATGATAACACGGTATCCATAATAGATCCTACTACCAACACAGTCGTTGGCCGCCCAATATCTGTTGGAAATCAACCTGGTAGTATTGCATACGATCCTGATAATCATGACATGTATGTTTCTAATTATGGTTCTTCTGATGTCTCGGTCATTCTAACACCTGGACAAGGTATTCAAAAGATTATTGATACTCTCAATGGAATGAACCTTCCTGGTAATACTACTACAAGCTTGGAATCCTCATTAAACAATGCCCTCAAACAGATTAATAATAACAAAATTGCGCCGGCTTGTAATAACCTGAACGCTTTCATAAATAAAGTAAATGAAGATCAGACTACCGGACAACTAACATCACAACCAGCAGCAAATTTAATACAACAAGCAATGAACGTACAAAAATATACAGGATGCTCAACATCCTTAGAACCATTATCTTCAGGTAATAATATAATTAACTTTAAACCTTTTAATGACCCTATGAATGGATTGACAGCAGGCAGCGAATAAAAAAATAAATTCAAGACCGCCGTCAACAGCGGGCAATGGAGGCAAAATTGGTTCAGCAGGTATATTAATAGTAATATACCGATATTCTAAGATACTATAAAGTAACACTAAATTCTCATCTTTTTATAAAACAATTGTCCTAACCGTCAAACTAAAGAGAATTAAAGATATGGATAACAGCTCTCTGTGTTGTATCTATGGAGGTATTATTTCTGTTCCAATATCTTTAAATATCTCTTTACTCTCACAAGGTATGAAATCCTATTTTAGGACCGATATCAGCACTAAGCCCTCCTGACCAACTTCAATAATGAATGCTTTTTTAGACCCAATTTATATTATATTATATCCAATGGATGTCGAGTTAAAAAACCTGAACAAATCATATTAGGTTCATATAATCGATTTTTTTTATGCTTTTAAGGCATATCTTTAAAGGAATTTTCTATAAATCAAATTAGATATTCAGATCTTATATGCTATATTATATTTTATTTATTGGATCTATACATTATACATTAATCTTTAACAAATCAATAAACATGGTATTTCTATATTCTGATTCAATAAGTTTGAAACCTTATTCTAAATATAGATCTATTTTATCTGAAACTGCTTCTAATGAAAGGAGTCTACAACCTATCTGTTCTGACAAGTCTATTGCTTTTTTTAATGCGTAATCTTTCATCAGAATTCCTATGCCTTGTCCTTTATAATCTATATGTCTAGCCATTCTTCCAATAATTAAAGAAGGAATATTCGAAACAGAAGATATATGTCCTAGATCCTTATACATGCTCTATTTAACTGGCTCATGGATAAGACAAAATATCCTACAACTTTCTTATCATATACAAATAAAAATGCCTTCCCTAATACATTAGAATCGTCTCTTTGAAGAACATTAAAATAATGGTCATTAAATTCTGGCTTTTCACAATGAAAATAAGATAGATCAATGTTATTCTTTTTAGCTTCAGATAGAGAATATACTTTTAAATCTCTGAAAGAAAACCGATCTTTTATATTCGAAATAGATAAATATTATAGATATTCTTTTATTTTACTGCCATTTTCTGCAGCATCTCTTAACATCTTAACATAATTGGATCGGACTTTTTATCTAATTGCTTCATCAGATTATCCTATTCATCATCGCTCAAAGGTGGTGGATATTTTAACACACAAATATAATAAAATATCAAAATATAAACTTTAAAATGATGGCAATAGATTTTGTTATGGATAATAAATGAACCAAGTAATTATATCTGAATCTACTTTCTATTATAGGATTGACTATATTTTCGGTTCAAAATGAGTTCTTTAATGATTGCCAATTTTTCTTTTAAATAATCCGAAAGAGATGCTACAGACACCAACTTTAAATGAAATTCCAATATATTACTATGGAAGATTATATATAAAGACGTAAAACTTGACAGATATAATAAACATCCAACTTTAATATATTTTTTACAAACGTTTTAAAAGCTACATTATAAGCACAAGTGATTTGATATTTAACTTTAACTTTGTGACCATTTTTTCAGCCAATGCAGTAAAGCAATGATGGATTCAATTAACTCCTGTCCCTTCTCAGTCAATGCATATTCTACACGTGGCGGAACCTCATTATGTGATTTCCTGTTTAAAATACCACCTTTTTCTAATTCCTTTAAACGGATCGCAAGAGTCTTACTGCTGAAACCTTTCATGGAATTTCTAAATGTCAGATATCTTACTGGCGAGGTATTACAGCATAACGGTATTAGAATCTCTAATGTTCCTCTTTTTGTTATGAGTTTTCGTAGATGTGATGTTTCTTTCATTAGATTATTAATATCATATCCTTGGAAATTACATGCATCTTTTATAATTGGTAATTCAACTATATCTTTATTTTTTTCATCTTTTTTTTCATGGGATTTAGAGTTTTCTACTAGTTTACTCAATTACACTTGCTTTCTAATATTTCTCTTGATATCTTAAATAGTTTCTCTTGTAAACTTATGCCATGAGTATTGATATAAAGGAAAAAATCAAAGAAAGATATGCCAAAATCGCATTAGTTGGAAATACGTATTTTTGCTGTATGCCAATGCCATCATCTTCATCAAGTTGCTGCAGCGGCAGTAATAATATTAATAGCGTCGATATAAACGAAAAATCTTTTTTGTTATCTTCTGTAAAGTCTATTTGTTGTGATTCTAAAGAATTAGAATCTATTCCAGAGTTATCCATTTTAGGAGTAGAATGTGGTAATCCAATAAAATTTGCTCACATAAAAGAAGGAGACATCGTAGTAGACTTTAGTTCAGGGGTAGGTATAGACGTTTTCTTGGCTGCAAACATTGTCAAAGAACAAGGCAAAGCAATTGGGATTGATATGACATACAGCATGTTGCAAAAGGCAAGAGATAATGCGAAAAAATATGGATACAAAAATGTAGAATTTAGACGGGGGGATATTGAAAACAAGGTTCCAGTAGAAGACAATAGTGTGGATTTAGTTACAAGCAACTGCGTCATCAACCTTACTTCAAACAAAATAAATGCGTTAAAAGAGGTTTATAGAATTTTAAAACCCAAAGTTGAAAGAATGATTATTTCAGATTTAGTAACAGATAATGAAATCAATATCAATTCAATTGATGTAGAGAATTGGTCCAGCTGTATTGATAGAGCTCTAACAAAAGATAGCTATATCAAAAGCATGAAAGAAGCAGGGTTCAAAAATATAGATACACTTGGCGAAAAGCCCTATTTGGAATTAGAATCACAGGAACAAAATCAGAAAGAAAATGGAAGAAAAATAACAAGCCTAACAATAATGGCCATCAAGGATTGATTCTAAAATTGAATATCCATTTTATGAATAAAATCAAAAGTAAATCTAAACACACAGTTCTTTTTGTTTGTGTTGAGAATGCAGGACATAGTCAGATGGCAGAGGCCTTTTTTAGAAAATATGCTCCTGATGATTATGATGTAACAAGCGCTGGAACAAAATATACTCCTGAAATTAATCCTATCGTTGTAAAAGCAATGAGCCAAATAGGCATAGACATTAGCAAACAAAAACCAAAAGAAATAACTGAGAATATGGTAAAAAATGCCACAAAAATTATCAATATGGGATGCATGGACAAGAGTTTCTGCCCTACGTCGTTTATTAATAAAGTTGAAGACTAGGGCATTGAGGACCCAAAAGGAAAATCAATGGAAAAGGTTGAAGAGATCCGAAATCAAATTGAAAATAAGTCAGAGAAATGATAGTTAAATTAACTTCAGAAAATAAAGAAGGGTAATCAACTATCCATCCAGTAAAAAGAAATTTTAAATGTGTAGAAGAAATGCTAGAATCAAATACAGTCATTAAAACTATAAGAGAAAAACTATCACCAGACCAAAAAAGGTTTATTGCTGAAGTTATTGGAACTTTTATCGTAGTAGTGTTGGCTACTGGTTCGGTGGTCATTGATGCTCGTTTGAACGGATTATTAGGAATTCCTTTTATCGCATTTGCGCCCTTTGTAGGTGTTGCTATCGGAGTATATCTATTTGGCAAGGTTTCAATGGCACACTTTAACCCCGCAGTAACTCTGGGATTTCTTATAACAAAACATATAACGAAAAGACTGTTACTGCTTTACATCATTGCAGAGATAATAGGTGCATTACTTGGAAGCTTGTTTGTAAAATATATAATCGGAACTCAGGCATTTCTTGGTGCCAATTCTCCAAATTATGCTTATCCACTTCCATTAATATTTGCAGTAGAACTGTTGGCTTCTGCATTCCTAATGGCTATAATATTGATAGTTGTATATACAAAAGGACTAAAAGGTTTTAGTGGATTAGCAATTGGAGGCATTGTCGGGCTGGACATATTCTTTTTGGCATTCATTTCAGGAGCATCAATGAATCCTGCTCGCTCTTTAGCGCCTGCTTTATTATCTGGAGCATTAGGAAATCTATGGCTTTATCTTACAGCTACATTTGTTGGAACATCATTAATCGCAGTTATTTTTAGAAAGCTCAATGGAAGTGATATTGAAGAAGTTAAAGTTAACTAACCATAATGAATATATTTTGTAATTTTGATGAATCTCAATTTATAAAGTAATTTATCCGTAAATCTGAAATCTGCAGATATTATTATATACTCTGAAACTGGTTTTCAAACTTTAGGAAGATACTAAAGACACCAACTTTAAAAGAATATTCCATATATTTACTATGATAAATTTATATATAGAAGGTTTTTTGCAAAGAATATCCATTATTTATTGAATATAATGGATATCATAATATCATAATATCATAATAAAATTAATGGACTTTAATAATAACCTGTTTAGTGATTATTATCTCCTTTAGTGCGCCATATATTGCCGTTGCTGTTGCTGTTGATTACATTACAAGCTGTTGCTTTTGCATAACCTCTGCATCCTCCATTGCCACCTGAGACTCCACACCCCTAAAACCACTATGGATCATTGCATTATCATTATTATTAACTGGTGGTTGTATAAATGAAGTAGTAGATATTACAGATACGGAGTTAGAGTTTGCATTAGTTACGTATATCCTATCATTTCCAGAATCATAAGCAACACCTTGTTGTCCACTTCCAACATACATGTCATTAATCACTTGGTTATTGGAAGTATTAATTACAGATACGGAGTTAGAACCGTAGTTAGTTACATACACTTGACCATTTCCTGAACTATATGCTACATCTTGTGGATGAATTCCAACCTTTACTGTGGCAACCACCTTGTTAGTAGAGGTATCTATTACAGATACGGAGTTAGAACCCACATTAGTTACGTACACTCTGCTATGAGATGAATCATAAGCAACACCTTGTGGATTACTTTCAACATTTATGGTAGCAACCACCTTGTTAGTAGAGGTATCTATTACAGATACGGAGTTAGAGTCTGCATTAGTTACATACATCCTACCATTTCCAAAATCATAAGCGACACCCCATGGACTATCTCCAACACGTATTGTAGCAACATGTCGATTAGAAGATATATCTATTACCGAGACGGTATTACCCACAAAATTAGTTACGTACACTCTGCTATGAGATGAATCATAAGCGACACCCCATGGACTATCTCCAACACGTATTGTAGCAACCACTTGGTTAGTAGAAGTATTGATTGCCAAGACCGTTTTAGAATCATAATTAGTTACGTACACTCTGCTATGAGATGAATCATAAGCAACACCATGTGGAAAACTTCCAACATGTATTTCATCAACCACTCGATTAGAAGATGTATCTATTACCGAAATGTCGTCAGAAGCAACGTTAGTTACGTACACTCTGCTATGAGATGAATCATAAGCAACACCATGGGGGCTACTTCCAACAGGTATGTTGGCTATTACAGTATCAGCCCAGACCTGCTTTATATTCTCAAAAAGAAAGGTGTTTGATAGATATAAAAGCAAGATAGCAAAGGTTGATAAAATAATAATAGATCTAGAATTAAAACTACAAATATTATTGATTCTATAGTATTTATTCTCTTTAATTTTAGACAACTAGAAATAAATACAGGATTTATAACTTAAGACGTTCAGAATCTCTTTTTATTAAATTCTAGAGTTAAATTATAGAGTGTTTTTTATCCAGAGAAAATCAGAAGGATTTTAATGATATGTTTCACGATGACCTATCAAACACTTGATATTATTCATCCATCATTATGACTATGCAACTTAATATTCGCTGTTAAGATATAGAGATAAACAAACAAATTCCACCGGTTAGTTATCCATGACTAAAATTTTCTGAGATTAAATCATATCTTTTTAAAAAATTGATAATAAATCTACAGTTCCCATATTCATGTCAGAATCGAAGCCCTCTGAGCCCGCTACGATATTGGTGCTTATAAGCGGATTCCACTAATAAAAGGTGTAAGGTAACAAATGGTTGATAAAATTAATCAAACTAAAGAGGTAGATCAAGAGGTATGGTCTCTCTATTTATGTGCTCTAAAGTCTCAAGTGAGCAGGATAAAATATCAAAGAAGATTATACAAGTTCTTTGATTTTCTAGGACTTGAAGGCTTAACAGTCGAAGAGAAGAGCAAGAATTTTTTAAAAAAACTAGAGGTAGAGAATACCCAATGGGCTTTCAATAATCTTTTAAAATTCATGCAACATCTCTTGGACAGAGTTAATCGTAAAGAAATAACAGGTGCAACAGTAAGAAACTATCTTAAAAGTATAAAGTTATTCTTTTAGATGGCAGATATCCCAATAGTATGAAAGAAGATTATAAGAGGCATTCAACTTGATTTATACTTGTATTATAATGCTGCAATAAATAATATAGTTTGAATTAATAGGTGAAGATATGATTAGGAAGTAATCTCCCTTTCAATTGTAATAATATCAACCTAATCTAGTGTGATAGAGTAATGGTCAAAGGTAGTTACCATGCGGAAGTTGTAGCTGATGGTGTCACTGTAATTCCAAAATTAGGATCTTGTGCATGTGTGCACATGAAATGTTTATTGCAGCATTGTTTATAGTTATATTTAGATTAGTGATTGGCTTATCAGACCAATTTAATAGAATAATGGCTGCTGCTGTTAACGCGATGAGTTGATCTGATAAATGTACAACAACATCATCTTTCATTTTGTATCGATCTCACGGGTTACTAAAAAGCAAATTAGTTGAGAATATAAAAATATAAAAATTCTATTCTAATCATTCATAATATAGTTCAAAAAATTGGATAGACTCAGTAGGTTAGCAGTTTTAAGTTTGCTGTTCGCTAGGGTGATTTACGCAATAAACTGGTTTAATATTGCTTCTATATTTCCGCATATGGCTTTAGACTTCAAACAAGATGTATCTCTACTTGGATTCCTTAGCACTAGCTTCTTAATAGGAATAGGATTATTTCAGGTACCTGGTGGTATTATAGCTACAATAGTTGGTCCGAGGAAAACTGCGATATATGGAATAACGATAGCCTCCTCGGCAGCACTTCTTTGCGGTCTTTCTTCGCAAATACAACAAATTGAAGTATTACGATTAATGGTTGGTATTGGTATGGCACTATTCTTTGGTCCGAGCGTTACCTTGATTATTAGGTATTTAGGTAGGGGATCTGAAGGATTGGCAGTGGGGCTGTTAAATTCTGCTCATTCAATAGGAGGAATTATAGGGTTATTTGGATGGATGATTATTGCAGAACTCATAGGATGGAAGCAAAGCCTATTGCTGAGTGGAGGCTTTGGACTGATTAGCAGTTTATTATTAATTACATTCTTACCAAGAAAAGAAGAAGAAAAAGAAAAAGGAATACAGCCAGAACAGAAAATCCTTGAACTCAAGATATCGGACATCAAGAGCGTGTTACTGGACAAATCTTTATTTCTCATTGGATTAGTATTGCTTGGCGCACAGATAGCATGGGGTTTGACTTTGACATTCACAATATTTTATTTGGAGGATTATTTGAAGGTAAATTCAGTAACGGCTAGCTTTATAACCAGTTTGACTTTAATATGTGGCCTTGTATCAGCACCTGTATTTGGGAAAATATATGATAAGATTAGAAATATAAAGAAATTGCTGTTTATCTGCGGCGTAGCAATGTCAGCTGGCCTGGTGTGTAATACAGTAACAGGTACAACATCAGCAGCAGCAGAATATATAGTTTTAATGTCCAATATTATGGTAGGAGTCTTTTCAGCTGGGGTGTTTACAATAGCATACGCTTCAGCTAAGGAATCTAGGGTAGAAATGAAAAATAAAGAGAATATCAAAACAATGTTAACGAAAAGATCAAAGATAAATCGATGGCAATACTCCTATGAGACCCTGAGTATAAGCTGGGTTAACGGCTTATCATTATTTGGGGCTTTTTGGGTTCCGATTATATTTTCATTTGTTGTCCACCATATAGGCTATACTGTTGCTTGGTTACTTGGAGGCTTATTCAGTTTTTTGTTTATACTGCCCTCGCTTGGAATTGCAGTCTATAAAGTTCATTAGAGAAGCAGCAGCAGCAGTAGTAGTAGTAGTAGTAGTAGTAGTATAATACTATTGTTATATCGACTTATTTCCTTTATTGCCAGAATTGCTTTGTTGTCTGATTCAATTTCTTGTAATCTACAACATATTGGGGTAAAGTCCATGATAATGGTAGGTCGTAATTCATATTATTATAGTATACTATATCAATAAAAAACGAATTTCATGATTAGGTAACAAAGTAAAAGAAGTTAGAAAAGGAATAATATAAAAATTAATAACAAAAAATTCTGTAAAATTATGCTATCTATATATTTTGTATAAAAAATATATAATTTTTTTTAATATTTACTTTATATAGTTCTTTATTACAAAACAATGAATTAAACTACTATATTGGCAATAATTGCCATAGTATCTACAATAGGGATCTTTAGAACAACAATAGGTATAGGAATATCGTAACAACAGGCACATGCATCCTCATGCAACGTTTTTATCAATGACGACAAATTAACAGGATCTTGTAAAAATTGCATTGAGAATGGTGAGAATAATACATATATCTTTTTCCATCTACAATAAATCATAATATCTACTACATCCTTTTTTGTTATTCTCAAGGAAAAACTTTTTTCTGATAAAAGCTGCTTTCATGTATAAAATTAAAAACTTGAACTTTTCTGATAAAAGTCATCTTTTTCGTTTGAAAGTGTTTCCTTTTTTAATTGAACTCTATTTTAAATGAATGAAAATAATTTGATGAAAATCAGTTATGCAATAGAGCAATTTTATTCTTATCTTTTTATTGGAGCTTAAAGTGGCAAATATCCCTCCACCATCTATGCGTACTTGTACAGCTGCATAGGATGTTGGCTCAGTCAGAGCCTCGATTTCATATGAAGCATGTAAACTTAACCTGGCCCAATCATGGTTCTCTTCGGCAGAGACGAAGATTTTCATGTCGTCGGAGCCCTATAAACGGTTTAATAAAAGAAATATAGAGGACTACTTTTCGAATGTAATTGTGAAAGATCCCTCAGATATATCTATATATACACTTTTTCCAAAAAATTCATCGAATATCAATTCAAAAATTACCTTATGATACAAGGACCAGTTTAAACAAATATCGTGCTTTAAAGTATAGGTATGGATATTATCATTAATAGTATGAGATATCTGCATAGATGAATTAAGCATACGTGATTCTAACCATTGTAGAAATGAATCCATGTCGATTTTTGTTCTCATAAATAATGCAATATCATATATTGCGTTTTTGCCAATCTTGGTCGCAATATATATAATTTCATCTTTTCTTAAGTCTCTAAAGAGCTCTATTACTACAGGTTTAGAAATCGGAACCATACCAATTTTTGGTTCAAACATATACCAATCTACAAAGTTTTTGATAATTTGATTAACCAATGTGTTTAAACTAATTCCTCTATTTTTGGCCTCGATCCTCAATTTGCTCATAATATCTTCATCTATACGAAATGTTTTAGAAGTTGTTTTTCGACTGTTATTTACAGAATCATATTTGGAATTAGATATTCCATTCAAATCAAAGTATATAAAAGCATTACTTATAAACTTAATTTCTGCAGTCTAAGTAAAGTTAAAGAAAAAGATATAAATTTTCTTTTTTATTTATACTGTTATCATAAACTGAGCTAAGGATAATAGATAATTTAAACTCTTTTTGAGGAATCGCTTGTTGTTGTTTGGTTCGCCTTGTTTTATACACAAGGTAAAAAATATGGTAGTTGAACTATTTCATAAAAGCATATTTTTTGCAGCTTTTTGAATATAATATCCATATAAACGATTTTGAATTAATTTTTGTTTTTTATAAATGAGAACCTTGATAGTCATGATATTGAAGTCGATTTTTCCAGAATATAGATCGTTACGGTCCATGAAGTTCTTTAAGAAATATTCGAAGTTTAACAAATTTTTATTCTTATCATTTGTTATGCTTTGTTGCATGATTATTTTATTCGTTATTTGCTAACGTTTGGATGATGAATTAAAAACGAAAACAGTTTAAATTCAATAGTTAATATTACTTTGTTGCATGATTACTCTTTCTAAATACATTTAGCTAGCATCGCCCAACAAATTTTATGAACTGGCCTGTCTATAACCAATCTTTAGTTAGACACGATGAAATGCTCCTAGGCTTTGATGTCCTTAACAATTGAGATATAGAGCTAAAAGAGATGAACAATGGCAAAGTAGGCGAACAGCCATTTCACTATCCAAACACATTTCTTCTTTTACTTGGTTATGCCAAAGTGTACTTTCATCTACCATATAGACAAACCAAAGAAGGAATAGCACAAGGACATGCTAAAGGAAAAGTACCTTGCATCACTATTTAAAACAATAAATAGAAGAATTAATAAATTGAATATTCCAATAGATACAGGCAAAGATAAAGTCTCCAAAGATGAATATATTATCATGGCAATAGATAGTATTGGTATCAAGATTACCAATATAAGAAAATGGATGCAAGATAAATGACATATAAAAATAATACCAAGAAATGATATTTGAAAATACATATAGTAGTTAATGTAAAAACCAAGAAAATTCTTGCCATAAATATAACTGACGATGAACATATTAATGACACCAAAGCATTGCCCGAATTGGTTAATGGTATTATGGAATGAAATAATATTACAAAAATAGGTAAACTATTTGCAGATGGTGGAGCTTATGATGGTAATGATACTTTTAGATATTGGATAGACAACAACGGAATCCAACCTTGTATCAAGAAAGAGTTCAAAAATTAATCTGAAGCCTGGCTACATCCTTAAGCTCCTACATGTCGGCACGAATAGATCTCGTATAATTATGTACCTACCAAAATTTTAAAACTTAATGGTTATTAGTAAAATTTACAAATGACATTGCTAAAACGGTCTAGTTTACACTTTGGACATAAATTTTTTAATGTCATTAATTATGCGATCTAATATATGAATTAATAATAAGAACTGGAAACTCTTTCCGCTTTTACAGAACCTACAAGTTAATAAGATCTCTATTTATCTCGATATGTTTGACCAATATCCGAGGCGAACTAATGTCGTGACCTCCTCTACAAACACGGAAGAAAAGACCGACGTTATACATGATAGTGAGAATATAAATAAAAGAATTTTACAGGCCACCTTGCGAGTAAAGGAAAGGTTGGAATTGTTTGTAGGTACTGCAAGTCAGTTTATAATCACTTCAAATGATCTTCTAATGGACTCTTATATTAAAGCAAAGGATAAAGGAATAAAAATAAGAATCATAGCAGAAATTACTTCTGATAGCTACCTTATTTAAAGAAGATGATGTCATTTGCAGAAGTAATAAGACATCTCGATGGAATAATCGGTGCTTTTAGAGTTAGTGAAAGAGATTATCTAAATGTAGACACTTCACTATTGGGCACAGTATCACAACAAGCCATTCATAGTTTATCCTTATCAAATGAGTCACTAAAAGAAAAATAATATTTTTGTTAGGAATATGGATATCTCTTTGTCAACTAAATCAACTATACTTGTAGTGGATAGAAAAGAATCTCTAGTAATGGAGGTAAAAAATGATTTAAAAGATAAATTTTCTGAATCGGTAGGATTTGCTACATATTCCAACAGTTCTGCAACTGTTCTTTCTTATGTTTCCATATTTGAAAGCTTATGGGTTCAAACTGAATTATATCAACAACTGAAAGATGCAAATGAGAAACTGAAAATGCATGACATAATGCAAAAAGATTTTATAAATATAGCAGCCCATGAATTACGCAATCCAATTCAACCAATCATTGGTTTAACAGAGTTTCTAAAAAACAAAACTACTGATAAAAAACAACATGAAATAATAGACATTCTGGATAGAAATGCAAAAAGATTACTGAAACTATCAGAAGATGTTTTAGATATATCAAGAATACAAAGTCATTCTTTATCATTGAATAAAGAAAACTTTAATCTAAATGAAATGATACAAAATATAATTTTAGAATTCACAAATCAGATTAATAAAAATAATTGGCAGCAGCAACAGCAGCAACAACAACAACTGCAACTACATAAAGATACTCTAAAGATAGAGTCATTGCTTAAAGATGATATTATCATATATGCTGATAAAAGTAGGCTTAATCAAGTTATTTCCAATCTTTTAGACAATGCTATCAAATTTACAAAAGAGAAAGAGAAAGAGAAAGAAGAGATTGATGGAAACATAATAACAATCACTGTGGAAAAGGATAGTAGTAGTAATTATGTTATTGTCAGTATTAGAGATACAGGCAAAGGAATTGATTCTGAAATACTTCCAAGGTTATTTACAAAATTTGTAACTAAATCTGAATTTGGCGGAACTGGATTAGGATTATACATATCAAAAAGTATTATAGAAGCACATGGTGGCATAATATGGGCTAAAAATAATGAAGAAGGAAAAGGTGCAACATTTGGTTTTAGATTACCACTTGTAAGACTATAAAACAATATAGTTAATAGATCTCTTGTATAATTAGATGCCTGTCAAATTTTTATATATTCTTCATCATATTTTGTAATATTTTTGTTTTATTTTGCGGATTACGATTATGTATTGTAAACTTTTTAAAAATTTTTCTAATAGTGTTGATTATGCAAGAGATCTAATATTTATTACAATACTTGTAATTAAACAGATCATTTATTATTTTAAAGTAATCAGAAATAAATCTCCTATGGATAGTGATAAAATTTTATGGTCTTTTGATACAATATCAACTTTTATTCAGTAAGAAGAATGCTGAACTAATATAGGTCCTTTTATATGATATGTTTCAGTAGTACGAAAATATTCTTGACTACTAAAATCTAGTCTCCAAGTTGTAAAATCATTGGATGTTATTTTTGTTGCATTTTATTTCATTGGTGCAAGTTCTAAATCAAGGATACCATATGAATTAGTATAGTTATGACTGAATATTGGTTTACCATCCGATTTTGATATTGTAACATTATATGTTAGTGCATTATCTGAGGTATTAAAATAGTTGTAGGTACAAAACACAATAAAACATGAGATAATTCATTTGGATTAAATGGAATCTTTCTTCCTATTAACACATTCAAATTTTTACCTTTTTCTATACCTCCAGTAAACGTTATTATACCATGAGTAGATGGATGTTGCTGATCATAATAACTATACGTTCCAACTTTGTTAAAAGTATGTATATAAGATCCTCCATTCATTGGAATAAAACCTGAGTTAAGCTTTTCTCGAGATAAATTTGAACCATTAGATACAGTAGTTACTGTATGATATGCATGATCATTATTAAAAAATATAACAGTCATTCCCAAAGGAATATTTCCTTCTGCATGTTCAAAATAGTATTCGCCAGTAGAAGTAAAGGGATTACTATCACATACGATGGAATATCTTTCAATTTATACATAATAGGTGGCGGAAATGTTGCAAGTTTTTGTGCATTTGCAATTTCAGTTAAACTAACAATAGTTGATGCAGGAGCGACTAAAATAAGCATTAATATTGCTACTGCACATATTTGTGATATAGTATTGGCATGCATTCTTTTGATTTAAGTATTCAAATTATTTTTGTTACTATAATTCATTGGTTTCTATAGTCATTATCAAAATATATTAAATTATTGGCATCATTACATAATTATTTTATGTTACAAAATATTATTTTTTATTAATGGATTAAGCTTTTTCAAAGTAAATGGTCCTTCAAGTTATATGATAATGATGGTTAGTTTATTTGTCACCTTATCGACCGGTTCCATTATTATGGGCCAAATAAATAACGAAAATCAAAATATTGCTTTTGCTCAAACATCTAGTACTGCCAATGATAATAATAACACGAATATTAACAATAATTCAAATGACAATACCAGTATAACTAATAAACCATCACAACCATTCCAAATGTTATATTTCTCAAATTTTACAAGATCAATGGGTTCAATATCGAGTATACAAAACAATGAAAGTGACAAGCCTGCATGAATACTTACCGGACAATGGAATTTAGTAATACCTAAACCATTAAAAATTAATCAAACAAATCTGCCCAATGCTGCATTGTTTAGTGCAGGGTTTAAATTGATAAAGACTAATGGAAAATTAATGCATACACATGCCATAGCTGATTTTAAATTAAAAGGAAGAGCAGCAAATAGTAATGCTCTTGTATTAACAGGTACTGCAACAGTATCTATGAAATATGGGCCAGTTAAAAATGTTCCAATTAGTATAAGCATTATAAATCAAGGTGTGTTGACGTTGTGAATAGATTCATCAAAAACCAGCAATCACTTTGGCAACACCCCCTATATATAGAACGGTATCTTCTAAAGGAGTATTTTTAACATTCCCGTGATAATCGACTAACATCTATTTTTTTAATTAAAATCTATTTGACAATATAAGGCGTATCAATTTTAATTTTGCAATTTTATTTTAAGGCGATATTTTATTTGGATTATACTTTTGTACCTAATTCCAAATAGAAACACGTTTTCGTTTGATAAAACAAGATGATAATCTATTTATGCTGATTTCTTAAAAACTTTTCTTGGAGAAAGACCTTAAAATAAAAATCTCCGATTTAGATTTATAGTTAAGCAAACAAATCTGTAAAGTCTTAATTCTCTTCGCAAATTAAAAATCTGTTTACTTTGCTTATACAAACGGGGCTTTTTTTATATCGTATTAACCTAATATCTTTTAAAGTAGATATAGTCGATGCCATCCAAAAACAATTTTCACATAATAAAAAATACTTTTTTTGATTTAACTTTAGTATATTATTATATTTAACGTATTTTTCTAGATGTTTTTTATAGTAGATAGTGGTAATAGACATTTATTACTCTGGAAAAAATGATTATTTAATAATTTCCACACATCGCTTAAAATAATGCCTATATATTAAACGGTTTTGTTCATTTAAGAAAAATCTATAGATTGAAGGTATTCTATTTTATCCGTGAGTTTCAGAAACAGTACACTTTCAGAGTATATTGGTTATGCATTATCTTGTACTTTTTAGGTTTGTCTTTAAGAAGGTTAGCAGGTAGATTATCTTATTGCTTTATCAAAATAAACTATGTTTCCATCTTGAACTGATGGATTCAAAAATATCATTCTTAATATATCCTTAAAGAAAAAGACAATCTCCGAGTATGTTATAGATGAGACCTTAATTAAAGTCGGTTCAGAATTTATTTGGCTTTGGGTAGCTACTATTGAATCTGAAACTAAGAATATTCTTGGTATAAGCATATCAAAAGAACAAAACATGTTTGTAGTAGCCAAACGTTTACTTTCGAATGTTATAAAAGAGCACGGAAAGCATCCTGTTTCATCAGATGATTGTACTTGGTATCTGCAAGCATGTAGATTTATCTGTTTGTAGAATTTCATAATAAGGAATTATGTCTTAAGTGAACAGAGCCATTCTGCTGCGAGTTTTCAAGTTGATAGTCCCTTGTTTAATTTTTGCCAATTAATAGTAATATCATTCATCACACAAAAAAGTTTTATTGCTTTAAAATAATTGGGGATTGTAGATTCAGAAATTTCATTTTCATGAACCCTTTGTTTTTGATATTGAATAAATTCTATTAATTTTCGAGATAACCATGCAGGACTAGTAATAGATTTACGATAGAATATCAAAACCTTATTTTCGAAAGTTCCATCTAAATTTAGAAAATCTAAAAAGACTTCCAGACGTTTAGGATACTGCCTCTTTGTTTCAGGGGCCTCCAATATACTCTAAAGGTGTTCTGCTTCTGAAGGTCACATATGAAATAGAACATATTTAAGATATAGATTTTTTGTTAAGTGAACAGAGCCATAAAAAATGTTGAAAATTAAACAAGTATTTTTAGAAGGCAAATATGTTCTTCTTCGTCCTCCTTCAATTAATGATTTAGATGCATTAACATCTACAGCACGAATGGAGAGATATGGAATAACCCATATTCTTTATTTTCAACTGGAAGTCAAATATCAGAATATTTACAAGATTTATTGCCAGAAGGTGATCAACAACAACAAAAGAAAACTATTTTGCCTTTTATAATAATACATAAACAATCAAATAAAATAGTTGGAACCACACGTTACCTAAATATAGATTATGGTAACCACAGCCTCGAAGTAGGTCATACCGGGCTTGCAAATTCTCTTAGAAGAACAGTAGTTAATACCGAATCAAAACTTTTGATGTTACAACATGCCTTTGAAAAATTAGATGTATTGCAGTAGAAATTAGAACCGATATCCTTAATAATATATCAAGAAAAGCAATAGAAAGATTAGGAGCAAAACAAGATATCATTTTAAGAAATCACAAAATAATGAGAAATGTCAGAATTAGGGATACTGTTTGCTATAGTATTTCGAATCAGAATGGCCTACAGTTAAAGAGAACTTGTTACAAAAGATTATCTATTATGATAATAATTATGAGATGCATAACATTAACGCTTAATGTTTCTATTTCTTTTATTGTATCAAAAATGGGCCCTATGGATAACATTATGGTCTATAGAAATAGCAAATATTGCCTCTGGATGCTCCGAGGCTCCAGTCATGTTTGAGATAATTAAAACATCTTATACTATCTATGTAACTATTAGAAATGGTCATAATAATATATCTCCCGGAGGACAGAGGTTCAGAACACAAATTCCGTTATTTTGATAAATCATCGTATATTTTTTACATTTGTTTCATCATGTTTACAAATTCTTCATCGGACATTTTCTTTTTCGCCTCTACCCATTGTTCTACATCCTTGCCTGCCAAGTATCTTAATTTTGGGCTTTCACTGGTAATTGCATGAAGTACTACCTCAGCTACATATTGTGGAGTAGATCCCTTCTCCATCATTTTATTTATACTATTTTCCATGCATTTCATTAATGGAGCATATGGTGAATTAGGATCTTTAGATTTTTTTGCCAAGACAGAGGAGTTAAAAAAGTTTGTCTTTATCACCCCAGGTTCAATTAAAATTAGTTTTATACCAAATGGTTCTACTTCGTATGACATTGACTCGCTCAAACCTTCTACTGCGAATTTTGTACTTACATATGCAGAACCTGTTGGAAAGCCAAACATTCCAGCTCCTGAGCTTATGTTGACGACCATCCCTGACCTTTGCTTTCGCATAATAGGTAGAACAGCTTGAGTAGTTCTCACCAATCCAAACACATTTGTCTCATATAGTGTTTTTATTTCATCCAAAGAGAGATCTTCAAATGCGCCTGTTAATCCATAACCGGCATTATTTACCAGTATGTCAATTCTGTTACATTCGTCATGTATTGTTTGTATCGCATTTTTTACCGAGTTCTCGTTCGTAACATCAAGCTGTGCAAAATGCAAGGACAGTTTTTCGTCTTCCGCAATGGATTTCAAATCTGAACCTTTTTGCAAGTTTCTCATTGTGGCATAGGTGGTGAAGCCATTTCTTGCCAAAATCAATGCTATTTCATGGCCAATTCCACTTGAGCTTCCGGTAACTACTGCAACCTTTTGCTTTGAATCCATATGGTTCATGGTTGTAATCATCTACATAAGTCTTCATTACAATAAGGACTATTTTTATTATTTTTAAGGAGGATAATGCTTTGTTGATGCTTTGTTTCATGATTCCTATAATCTCTGATTTTACTATCTATTTTGTCTAAACAGATATCGTATTATTATACAATGACACTATCAACATCATCTCCTGTATCATATTTGTCAGTTTAACGGAGTATACGTACTAGCCAAACCTTCTCTTTAACAAAAGAAAATAGTCTCTACAATCCATCTTTGTCCATAGCTTACAATGCTATCATTCCATTCTCGTAAATCCTTTCTTTATATCAAAACAGATAGATTTCTAAGGATATTTTCTTTATTCAATCTAACTCTGGCATTCTTTCTTACTTTAATACAAGACTGGATTCCGTTGTCTCCCTGATACCTAAAAATATTATTACCATCATATGCACCATCATCAAATAATTTGCCTATTGCTGTTGCCATGTTATCTGATTTTATAATATTTTCAACTAATTCCGTAACGCCTTGCTATCATGAACATGCTCGTCAGTAAACTGCATAGCAAGAATTTTCTTGGTCTTTACATTAACGGTTACATGTATTTTCAAATATCCTTTCTTATTTTTTGAATTCCATTTATCTCTCATCCACCGAGACCTCTGTTAGTAACCTTGATACCAGTACTATCTATTGCAATGACAATGTATTCGTATTTGGATTTGTTAATGTCAGTATCTTTTATCTTTATATCCAAACTATTTATTCTTCGGTTTATTGTTGTATAATTTGGGATAGAATGTACTTCTCCTTTAGCATTTCCTTGTGCAATACCTTCGGTTTGCCTGTATGGTAGATGAAAGTACACTTTAGCATAGCCAAGTAAAAGAAGAAGAAATGTATTAGATATGAAATGGCTGCTCGCCTATTTTGCCTTGGTTCATCTCTTTTAGCTCTGCATTCCAGTTGTTAATGACATCAAATCCTAACAAGATTTCGCCTCGTCTAACTAGAGATTGGTTGTAGGAGGACCAGTTCATACAATTTGTTGAATAATATTAGCTAAATGCGTTTGGAAATAGGGAATCATGCAACAAAGCAGTTCATCACATAAATGACATTAAAGACGACAATAACACCAATAGCAGAATTAGCAAGACTGTAGTAGAAAAAGAGAAAATGATTTTGTTTATGCGTGGCGGTAGTCAACGTAAATCCTTTGCTCTTATTGGGAATCTTATTACAGAGTAGCCAAGCCATGTTAAAAATGCGCCCGCAATGATATAGATGATTCCAGATACTAACGCATGATATATTGCAAGTTCTGCAATCCCATAAAAAAGCAGGATTATGCCCACTATTGCTACTGCGATCCTAACAATATTTGACAAACGTAACCTATTGGCCATCTTACGATTATGATGACCACTCGTCACTCACTTATAGCTTGTTCTTCTTGTTGATGTCCTGGATGCTTCTAAACTTCACAGAACATATAAAAGTCTATAGAGGATATCGCAGAAGTCTACATAATTAGAAAGTTTTATTTTTGTCATTGGTCATATACGAATATATTTTCACTTACCTTACAGGCAAACACAGAAGGACTCATCAAAGCAACTATAGTAGGAAAGAGTATACCAGAATATAAACAACCATCATCGCTAAGTTGTTCATAGATCTGTAGAAGAATAAACAAACTGGGATATTGATATCAATAGTAGTATAGATTATTATGATGATGATGATGTCGTTATTATTGCAGCTGACAGTACAGGTATCAAGGTAACAACCAGAGGTCAATGGATAGGAGATAAATGGAAAGCGGAAAAGAAAGGTTTGCTATCTAAAGATACATGTTGTTGCTGCAAATATCAAGACCAAAGAAATTCTTGCACTGGACTACAGATGAAAAGGTACATGATAGTAAAGTAGTGAAGAACTGGATGGAAGGCGTGTTGAATAATAACCATAATATCAAGGTAAAATCATTTCTGGATGATGGGAATTATAATAGCAATGAGAATTTCAAATACTTGAATGACAAAAGGATTCAACCTGTTATCAAAGTAAAAAGGAACTCTATCATTTCATCTAAGAATAAACATGTAAGGAATATAGAAGCTGGATTTCAAACAAAGGATTACCATAAATGGAAAAAGAAAAGAAAGTATGAAAGCAGGTGGATGGTTGAAACAGCAGATTTTCTTCTATAAAGCGGATGTTTGGTGAATATACATCCGCTATCAGTTCGAAACATGATGAAAGAGATGACAATGAAGGTATCGTTGTACAACCTATTTAGAAGAATTACATAAAGTGGATGAATATAGTTTAAGGAAAACTAGTTATGCAACAAAGCATTAAAAATATGTTTTAAATTTTAAATAGTAATTAATCTATATCAACTTTATATTCTTCTGAGCCACTTTTTGTTGGAGTTTTTTTTTGGCAGTTCTATATCTAAAATACCATTATTGACTTTTGCAGTAATTTTTGATGGTGATATCTCTTCTAGAAAAGGTATTTGTCTATGAAATGATTTATACGATCTTTCGCTGTATGTATAATCTTTTTCCTTTTCTTTAGTTTTTCCTGATTGAACTGCAGATATTCTTATTGAATTTTTTGTTGCTCTAATATCTATTTTATCTTTATCTATGCCCGGTATTTCCAATTTTAATTCATATTTATCTCCTCTATCTATAACATCGCAAAGAGGTAATCTTGTATCTGCCCATTTATCGAACCATTCAAATGGTGATATAGATCTGGAATTTGGAAAGTTGTAAGAAGAAGGCCATAATCGTTCCATGGTGTTTGCCATATGTCGCATATTTTGTCTAATGTTTTCAAAAAAATCATCATAATAATTTGAAACAAATGCATCATTATTTCTATTGCCTTCACTAACTGAGACATCGTTTTTTTTCCCCTATCTCTATTTTATCACTTTTTGTTTTATTTTTAGTATTCGTATCAAAAGCATCAGATGATGACATATGAACAATTATATAGAGTTATATATAACTTGACAGATACCTCTTCTTTAATAACTCCCATAGATTTTATTCCTGCACAAAAATATGCTGCTATAATATTGTAGAGCATATCTATAACAAAAAACCAAATATCTTTTTCTCTATGACATGTAAAACAAAATATTTGCTATTGAAACATTGAGATTTACTAAGGGTTAAGAAGATATTGTGTAAATTTGCAGCCTTAATAATGATTTTATCCAAATATTTTATACCAGTTCTACGGTTATATTTGAGAATAACATTGATTTTTCTTCGAATAAGAATTCTAATATTCTTAAAAGCTATTCTAATTTATTTCACTCCTTTTTAAAAGATATTTAAAAAATCAAAAATAATATAGTGAAAAAGATCTACTATTTACTATAAGTTATCATTATATTTATTTAATTTTTTATTTCATCATAAGATAATCTATCTATATGCTGAAGGTTTGAAATATCCCTCATATCATTATCGCTACTATTACTATCGTTATTATTATTGATGATATCATCAGAATTACTAATAGTATTAGCTAGACGTTCTTTCACCTTTTCTACCATGATATCCAATCTCGAAATAACTCCAATAATCTTGCTAGTATTGTCCTCTACTACAGGTATCAATATAATTTCTTTTTTAATCATAATATCAATTAGATCATTTATCGGTGGATCTATTTTATTACGGATAGATCAGAAGTAATTATATCTTTTGCTATCACAATAATTAGTTTCTTCCCTCTTGTATAGCCTTTATATCAATAGCAGTCACAATGCCTATTATTAACTCATTGTCATCAACTATAGTATGCCATTAAATTATTCTGCAAATAATTTGGCACTAATTTGTTCAGCATTAGTATTTTCTTTTACTACATCAATCTATGTAGACATCAAGTCATTTTGCATTCAAATTCGTTTTATTATTAACCTGATCTTTTGCTAAATGTTTGCTTAATTCCGTACATGTATTATAGTGACTATAACATGTACCTCATTGTATTATATTTGAGGATCTATGATGACTGTATTGATATCTACTAGACATGGCAATTCATCGATATAGTAGATCTCTTGCATAATTAGAATAAACAGCTATATGATCAGCAATTCTTCATTTTCTTGTTCTCTCATTGCTTTCATATGATCGGTTATCCAAAAAACCATTGCTTTTCAAATCATTCACTGCTGGTCTTACAGTGCAACAGTTCGATGACATTTATGAAAAAAATGTAACAAAAAGATATGCTAAACATGAAATACAACGCTTGTTCAAAAAAGATAGAGAAAGACGTATAGGTGCAGGTAAACCTTTCAAACTAGATATTAAAGATAGATTTCTCATGCTTTTGGTTTACTATCGTCTATACATAACTTACACTATGGCAGGTTTTCTATTTGATTTGGATCAGAGCAACATCTGCAGAGACATTCAAAAGATTGAAGGGTTGATAAGAGAATGTTTGCCAATTCCGCAGAAGACATACCCAATAACCAAAAGGCTGAAAACTCCAGAGGCAGTTGATAAATATTTTCCAGGCTTTCTTCTTGCTTTTACAGATTGTACCGAACAGCAAATACCAAGACCTGCGGATAAGAATAGAAGAAAGATATTCTATTCAGGTAAGAAGAAAAGACATACTGTTAAGAATCAGATTACGGTTAACAATCGTGGTTATGTCCTTCACAAAGTACGCTATAAAAAAGGAAGAAAACATGACTACGATATTTATAAAAAGAACTATCCTGTCACTCCAAAACAAGTTGTTACTGTAGTTGATCTAGGGTATTTGGGCATAGAAAAGGATTTTCCAGAACAACTATCTGCACTACCATATAAAAAGAAAATAAACCAGTGTTTATCACAAGAAGAAATCGAGTTTAACATTATCCATTCGAAAAAGAGGATAATAGTAGAGCATACTATTAGCAGATTGAAAAAGTACAAGATAATGAGTGAGATATTTAGAAATAAATTGAGAAAATATAACAAGGTGTCAGACATAGTAGCAGGACTAGTGAACTATAGAATATCAAATTATCTGAACTAGAAATCGATATAGAATTAGAAGTGATGGTCTAGATTATTTCTGCTTTGTTGCACGATTCGAAAATCAGTTAAAACCTTGATTTATCTGTAATAATAACAATTGAATTTTAACTGTTTTAGTCATAGATTCATCAACAAAACGTTGACAAATAACGAAAAAAATAATCATGCAACAAAGCAGATTATTTCTAATTATGCAAGAGATCTATTCTAGAGAAATTACAATATCTTCATTGCCTATGTTCATATCTATCTTATTTATCTTAATCCAGTCCAATAAATCATGACCTCCGATTTCTATTACAAATATTTGTTCTTGACCATTATATGAAATTAGTTCATAATTAATCAAATGAAACAAATATTTTTTTAAAATAGTGTAGGAAAAGGATGGTAATATTCTTTGTATTGTACAAACTAGATTATCAATGGCAGATCCATCAATACAAGATAATAAAATAGGCTCTACAATAACTGCTTGTAATTCTGGTGATTTTAAACTCTTGCAATCCACGAATCTCATTTTTCTTTAGTAACGAAAGATTGAATATTTTGATAGATAAATAATTACATACCTTTGACTTTATGATTAAATTATCATGAATTTGATTTTAACCAGTAAATACTTTTAATTATCATTTTTAATCAACGTAATAAAAATAATATTTATACTCTGCTCTTTTACTACCGATTTGAAAATTAATATATATAGTGAATGAAGATGAATTTAACTAAATCATTAATTGTTTCCTTAGTTCTACAATAAAATAATAATATAAGATAATATGCAAATATATATTACGTTACTGCCATATTAATGAACAAATAAAATTAGAGATAAAGCAAGCGGGCATGCATTGTATTGCTATAATAATATATAAAAATAGAGACAGAGGAGCATTATATATCTTGAAACAGAAATAGATATAACTAATAATATATTATTTCCAGAATATATTAATTAGTAGGTATTACTTTTAGATGAGGCTTTCTTGTTTCCTCTGTCTCTATGATGATCGACGAATATAGACCTGGCGGGTATTATACCAATGTACATATTCAGAGGGTTGTGTTTATGCTTGTTCTGCTCTACTCAGTTTTGATCTGGCCTCCGGATGGTTGCCGCTATCTCATCCGGAATTTCTTTTTGAATTAAAGATACTTAAACTTGTTTGAACATCATAATATGTATAAAAAAATAAAGATAGCTATTATTTCATTGCTTTAAAAAAGTGATGATGACATTAAATTGTTACTTTATTAAATAATTAACATATATAATATTTCAAAAACAAATATAATAAATTGAATTTGAAAGTAAAAAAGTAAAGATCTTCATAAGGATGTTTACACTTCTATTATTATTCTTTCTCTTGTGTTCTCATTAGCCGATTGTAAACCTCTTTCTTCACGAGGTGCTTGTACTCATTTCCTAACGACCTTTATTTCTGAAAGTATTTTTTTTACGGCATTCATAAAAGAGATAAAAGACATCGCTCTAGATTTATCATTAAGTGAATAGAGTGTGAGTATAAAGTCTTAATTCTCACAGCAAATTAAAAATCTGTTTACTTTTTTGTTTATACAGACAGGACATTTCTTATACTGTATCATACGAATATCTTTTAAAGCAGATATAGTTGACGCCATCCAAAAACAATTTTCACATAATAAAAAGTTACTTTTTATGATTGAAGTTTAGTATTTTATATTTATCATTTTTAAAATATTTTTTTATATTTTTCTTATAGTAAATTTTGGTTATAGACATTTATTATTATGGAAAATATATTTATTTAATAATATTGCAACCTTAATTAAAATGATGTCTATAGATAAAATGATTTGTTCCTTTAAGAAAATCTTACAAATGGAATATATGCTATTTCCTTTGTGATTAAGGAACACAACTCTCCAAAATCGTTAGTTATGATCTATATCTTTACTTTTCCGCTTTTTCATTAATGATAATAGATGAATTATAAACAGTTCTATAAAAGATATGTTCTATTTCCAAGTAAAATGATTGTGTATTTTTAGATACCACAATTGATGATGTTATTCAATCAATCATCTATCCATAATTCTTCGGTACCGAAAAATATTTTTTGCATATTTTTTCTTGGCTTTCATTAACATACCTATTTGATCATGCAATTGCCTCTTTTCATACATCAACAGCTCTTTTTATTAGAAAATTATTTTTAGTTTTATTTTTATTTGTCCTTTCTATGGTATTTTCTTTAAACTTATTTTTTTCATTGTTTGTATGATTATTATCTGATTCAATCGTATTTTTATTATTCTTTCTTTCTTCTTCGTCTTGCTCATACCTCTCATCCTCCTCATCAATTAATTGTACTATTTTGTTCATTGCAATTTTTAAAATAACAATTGATTTGTTAAACGCTTGAAGTTCACTTCTTACTTCAATTATTTCTGAATTTTCACAATAATATGGATCTTCTCGAACTAACTCTCTTGCTTTCATAGTAGTTAAACGTCTTTTAAGTATCAATTTTCCAAGAGCAGATTGTCTTTCTGGATCTTTAATTGCAAGTAATTCTTCTGCTAAGCTTGGTTTTAACTCTGCATTTTCTATAGATTGTTTTACGTCTAGTGGAAGATCAAGGAGAGATATTCTTTTTGTAATATAACAGGGGCTTTTTCCTATTTTAAAAGATAAATCGGATATACTTCCCCAGCCTTTATCAATTACATACATTTTGAAGGATTCGGCTTCTTCTAATGGCGAAAGGGATTCTCTTTGAATATTTTCAACAAGTGCAATTTCAAATGTTTGAATATCATTAAGATGAACTGTGTGACAAGGAATTTTTTTCCAATTTAAAGACTTACATGCCATATACCTTCTACAGCCAGCTACAATTTCAAAATGGCCATGTATCGGTCTAACTACTATAGGTTGGATTAAGCCATGTTGCTTTATTGAATTAGAGAGATTAGATAGATCATTATTTCCTTGTATGCGAAGAATATTCGATGGTGGCTCTATATCGGATATATTTAAATATTCAATCTCGCCTAAAAAGTGGTTACTATTATGAAGATATGACATGTTTATATATTATATAATGATCTCAACAAGAAATTTTCTAAAATAAATATTTGGTTTATTGTTTTTGCGATTGTATTATAGAATGTTAAAATAAATGAACATCCTATTGTTTTAAATACAATTGGTAGTATTTGATTCTCTATATTTCTCTCTTTCTTAAAGATATTACTATTATATATAATAAATAAATGATATTTATTTATACAAATATCGGATTTTCCCATTGTGAAAATGTCTACTGTAAATTTCAATATAATCTTAAAATGTTATATTTATACATCTATTTTATTTAGTAACTTTCATTTGCAATATTTTGCAATTACTTATTATCAATGAATTTTTACTGTTTTGTTGCATGATTCCCTTTTTTAAATACATTTAGCTAACATCAACCAACAAAATATGTGAAATGGTCCGTCTATAACAATCTCTTGATAGAAAAGGTGAAATCTCACTAGGATTTGATATCATTGATAACTGCGATATCGAATTAAAAGATATGGCAAAGACAAAGTAGGTGAGCCATTTCATTATCCTAATACATTTCTCTTTTATTTGGCTATGCGAAGACATATGTTCATCACCATACAGTGATATGCTAGGGAATCGCACAAGGGCTTGCTAAAGGAAAAGTATCTTCTGTTCCTGATTACAGTACAATAAACAGAAGGATAAATAGATTAGATATCAGGATAAAAGATGCAACAAATATCAAAGAATTCAAAGGCGAATATATTGTTATTGTGATATACATCACCCGCATCAAGGTAACCAATAGGGAATCAATGGCTACGAGAGAAATGACACATAAAAAATAAGAAAAGATATTTAAAATACATGTTACTGTAAACGTCGTGATCAAGAAATTTCTATCAATTAAGGTAACTGACGACATATTCATAATAGTAAAGCATTACTAGGTTTGATTGAAAATATTAAATCAAATAAATGACCTCAATAGGCAAATTCATTGTAGAGCGGTGATTATGAAGGTAATAATATTTTTAGATATTTTACAGATAATGAAATTCAGCCTTGTATCAAAGTAAAAAAAATGCCAGAGTCAGATGGAAAAAGGACATCATCTTTAGAAACCCATCAGTCTTGTCATATGGAATGATTTACAAGAACGGAAGATTTGGAGAGTACGTATCCTTAGAGCCTATCCCAAAATTCGATAGAAATATAGCTGTTGCTAATCTTTATTAAATCATAGTGCCTTTCTTCAATCGACAAAAGAACAAGAACGTATCTTTTATTACCAAGATTTCAGATGAACTATGGTACAAGATAGATGACCTTTTACCATGCGAAAAACCAAAAAATACAGGGACGTTCTATTATTCCTTTTAAGAAAGTATCAAATGGTATTTTATATGTTCTTAGAACCGGTTGCCAATAGAAGATGCTTCCAAAAGAATATAGTTCTGGTTCTACATGTCATAGGCGATGTCAGCAGTGGATTCAAATGGACATCTTTAAAAAGATATGGGCCAAATTATTAGAAGAATATGACAGAAAAATAGGCATCAAATGGATTTGGCAATCTGCAGATAGTATATCTATAAAGTCGCCTTTAGGGGGCGATGACTGTAGGAAATAATCCTGTTGATAGAAGAAGAAATGGGATCCCATTATCTACTGTTATAACATCAGCCAGTACTCATGACATAAAAGCAGTAACAAATGTTATTGATAATTCAGTTTCCCATCGTACTTCTGGATCATCTTTCACAAATAAAAATAAAGATGGGTTATATTATCATATATACCTCGATAGAGCACATAGTTCTAATTCAATAGAAAATGATCTAATCAAAAGAGGATATGTTCATCATATACCATATAAAAGAAAGGTCAAAAGAAGAAAGAGCTTTCGTATCAACATAAACTTCAAAATATGAAAAATAAAAGATAGGTTGTAGAAAGAACCAATTCGTGGCATAACAGGTTCAGAAAGCTGTTTACAAAATATGAAAAGAAGGTAGAAAATTATTTTGGGCTGGTGAAACTATCAAGCAGTATCATAATCTATAGAAAAATAATTTTGGGATAGGCTTTTAGTTAAATGGAAATATATGAATAATAAATGATGTTAAAAACATCATTATACAATAAGATGATATATCTGTTTTTTTGCATGACTGTTTTTTTTTCGTTATTTGCTAACGTTTTACAGATAAAGTCGTGAGGGAAATAGTGAAAATTTAATTGTCATTGCTACAGATTAATTGTCGTTATAACTGATATTTGAATCATGCAACTAAGTAGTTTTAAACTAAATGTAAAATAATGGTAATAAGACGTAAAATCGTAGGAAAACTATTATCCATAGGACAAGTATAATCAACTCCTATGACAGTTCTACTGCTACGGAAATACTGGAAGATTATCTAAAGGTTTTAGATTTACTAATGGTAGACAAAAAAGATAAAATGCGAAAAGAGCAACTTAAATGTTAACTACAAAATTAAACTCAAAAAGATGTATTTATTATCTTGCTAAAGGAAAAATAGGGAGAAAGTATTATCAACAAAATGTATGCCTTAACACAACATTTAACTCTAAAACAATGAAACAAGAGACAATTAAAACAATATCATATTCCTTACATATCAGAAAAGAAAGTAATCAAGTGATTGAAGTGGATACGCATATAGATAGAAATACAATTCTGTAAGTAATGAACGGTGGGTTATAGAAAGAACTAATTGATGAGGATATATCGATCCAGAAAATTATTCATATGAAATAAAAAGAAGGTGGAGAATCATTAGTTTAATATAACTATTTTGCAAAACTCTGTTCACTTAAGATATAATTCCTTATTATGAAAATCTGCAAATAAATCAAGTCAATCGATTACATACTTTAATTTACATTTCTTCATACTATACAAAAAATAATCAATAAATCTTTCAGTCTATCCTTAATATACTTTATAACTCTTTCAATAATGCTTTTCTTGTATGAAGAATGAAAATGATGTTCTTTCTATAGGAATTTACATGTTTGTGGTGGATATCAAGTACTACCGTTAGACGATACTTGATGGTTCCATAATTATCTATAACCTTAGAAAGAAATCACTCGACTATAACAACAAATTTCATTCTTTTATTGTATTTATTCCGAGAATTTCTTTATATTTTGGCATTATAGTAGTAACCATACCCACATGTATTCTGATCCAACTTTTACAGTTTCATCTATAACATTCTCGGAGATTTTCTTTTTCTTTGAGGATATTTTCTGAGGATGGTATTTTTGCATCCATATTCAGATGGAAACATAGTTTCGTTTGATAAAATATGATGATAGTCTTCCAGACTATCTCCTTAAAGAAAGACCTAAAAAAATAAAAATACAAACTGTATTGTATGTATTCTGAAGGTGTTCTATTTCTTGAATTCACAAAGGTGATAGAACATCGCCGATCTATAGATTAATTGTTAAGTGAAGAGAGCCCACATAGTTTAGATTATCAAATTTCTTTATATACAAAATTAAGAAAGTTTTAATTGTGTTATATTTAGTTGATATTATTCATTTTTAGTTTTCAGATAATAAATAAAAAATTTCTTTATTCTTCCAATCATTCTTATATTATTAATAAAAAATTTTAAACATCTATAATAAAAAATGGAATATTTTATCAATCTTTTCTCAGAGATAGAAGGAATATATGATTGTCTAAAACTTATACGTAGTGATATATCATGTTCCACAGTTTGAAGTATTTTTCAAATTTTTCGGCTTTGGATAATTAATGTTCATCCTGACACAGGTCATTCTTTGAGTATGCAAGAATAATTCCATACCTTTTAAGTTTTATTACGATACACGATCTTGTATATTTAGAACCTTATTGATTTGATCTACATCTACTATGAATTCTGATATCCTTACCCTTAGAACAATCTTTCGGTTTTCAATTTCTTTTTCTGAATTGCATTTTTTACAATATGCAAAAATTTAATGCTTTGGAGCTGCTTTCAAAATGTAAACTCAAAGTACAGGCAAATTATAGCATTTGTATCTGCAAATGTTCTGTTTCTTTTAGTGATCTCATTTCAAATTGCGTATCTTTGATTTATAACATTTCATTTTAGATCCGTTATTAGATTAAAATTTTATATCCTTTTATAAGACAATGATAGTCTGGTTGTATATTGCGATGGTAGAATTTGAGCAGCCAGAAATAGATTTTAAAAATCACATTAAAAAATTTGTGCATACAATAGATGGAGGTATACTTGGTATGTTGGACTCAATAAATAAAGATTATCTAATAGTTAAAAAGGAAGTAATACAACCAATTTATTACCACATACCTTTAAACAAATGTAAACAATTAGATGAGCATGCATTATGGTTAAATATATCTGACACACAAGCAGAACGAAAATATTTATCTACAATAAATGAACCCAAAACAAATATAGAAACAATTACATTTCGTTTAAACGAATCGTCCATGGACAATGTCTATCTAGAAGCTAAAAATAGAATGATTAGCACTAATACTTTAATAGTTCAGATTCTCAAAAGGTTTGTAGAATGGGATAAATTTGAACCTCTTTCCGGAATGATTCATATACCCAAACCAGTTGTAAGAGAGATCTTTAACAAAAAAAATGATGAGGAAATATTATATATAGCCGAAAATATTGGAAAAAATGCCATATATAATACAATCTTATTTATGAGAGGCAATAAAGATATAGATACTTTATTGTCCTGGATAGAAACCGAAATGAATAATCACTCTTTGAATGTTCATCATACAGTTGAAGGGAATATTCATAAATACGTTATTAAACATGATTTGGGATATAAATTTTCATTATACTATAAGGTAATAATAGAATCACTTTTTAAAGATTGTCTTGAAAAAAAGATAAATTTCATAATTTCGGAGGAATTAATATTATTTAATTTTTAAATTTAGATATTAGATCTCTTACATAATTATTCGCAAACAGCTTTATGAGCTAAAGTTCATCATTACTCTGTTCTCTCTTTATTGCTTTCATATGAGAAATTATCTGAGGTATGGTTATAATTCAAATCTATTTTCAATATGATCTACATAGCTTAAAGATAACCATTGAAATATGATTTTGACTAAAAAACTGATCCAAAGGTTTGCTCTTTACAGATTAAAGGAATCCAGCCTTTTTAACATTCTGTATCTTGTAGCTTGTATACTCTGGCTTACTGCAAAAAGGAAACGTGGCAGACCGTTTGTATATATTCTCCAACAGTGGTTTTAAGTTCTTTTGTTATATGATTCTTATGATCTCTGATTTTATTACCTATTTTCTCTAAATGAATATCAACTTATTATATAATGACGCTTTTAACATCATTTTTTGTATCATATTATTTAGTTTAACCGAATAAACGTATTCGACAAATGTTCTTTTTATACAAGAAAATACAGTGTCAACAATCTATCTATTTCCATAGTTTTGCCATCTTTTCACTTTTGCAAATCACTATCCTGTGCCATAACAAAAAAGTTACTGAAGATGTTCCATTTATTGATTTCATAAAAGAATAGTTGTTTTAATTATAGGTTTTTACTTAAGTTAACATCCATGAAAATCTTTGGCCATAATAGGATATCCTATTGTTGGATTAAGCCTAATTTTATATACTAAATCATTATATTAAATGTTATCTTTTATAGTATACACTATCTGTATACAAATCCCATTCTTATTTCCTATTTTTTTATTCTTATCTTTTTTTATTTGGGCTTAAAGCGGCAAACATCCATCCACCCTCTCTATGGGGTACTTGTACAGCCGCTTAGGATGTTGGTTCAGTCAGAGCCTCGCTCTCATACGGAGCATGTAAACTTTGAACCTAGCCCAATCATGGTTCTCTTTGGAAGAGATAAAGATTTTCATGTAGTCAGAGCCGTGCAAATGTTTATCAACGATATAGTATTACAAACCTTTGACAAAACTTAATCCATAGATATATTGTTATGTAAATAATTAACATTTGCAACGTAAAGTCTTCATATTCTCAACTATCTGCAATAAGAGATTGTGTTTACAATATTAGATGGATAATAAAAATGAAAAAAATATTGAGATTGAAAACTAATGACATTATAACATCAATAATAGTATTTTTAGGTCTGCTATGCATAATCACAAATACCTCGATCAAAGGGGCTTATGTATTAACAGATTTACAAAGATTTGATCAAGGATGGAATGATGCGTATAATGATTGTTATATGATATCTAATATCAGTACATCATATCTAGATTCTCAATCATTCCTTTCACATTCATTTCCCTATTAAAACGTATATTATAAAGAAGCTGATAATTGTTCCGATATGTATATTCCATATTATGATTATTATAATGGAAACATGGTTCCATTTGATGATAATGGACATTATCAATATGACAGGGAACCAATACAACAACATCAAGTATATTCAAATGATAACAGTAATAATTATAAATTCAAACAATTGAAATCATTATAACCAAAAAACTATAGATACTCATACAGCAGAACAAAATACTACACAGAATGTTGTAAATACTCCACACGTTACATGTATTGTGACGTGCTATATACCGGATTCACAGAGGGTAAGTTCTGAGAATAATAATTGACTATTCTTCTGGAGGATATTCTTTAAGAATAAGAAAAGAAGTGAAGAAGAGACAAGACTATGATATTTATAAAAAGAATCATCCTATCATGCCCAAAGATGTTGTTAATGTGTATGATCTTGGATACCTTGGTGTACAAAAAGGATTTTCCAGAGCAACTATCATCAATACCAAATAGAAAGAAAAGAAACTGTGAGTCATCTTCAGAAGAATAAAAGATTAAAACAAAAATCATACTAAAAAGAGAATAGTGGTAGAGCATACCATCTGTAGATTGAAAAGTATAGAACACAAAGCGATATATTTCAAAATAGATTAAGAAAGTATGATAGAATATCAGACATAGTAGCAGGACTGGTAAACTATAGAATATAGATTAAGATTACATCAAGACTATGAAATAGATATCTCTTCGTTTTTAATTTAATATAGTGTATCAATCAATTTATGATTGATACATATTTCAATACTACATCTAGATAGAGATATATTTTTTATATTTTATTTATCATTATATATCATCATATAAAGGAGATGATTTGAAAAATAAATTCATTAAATTATAATTCACTGTCTAGTTCCAAAGACCTTGATATATTATTAGATAGAATTGGTGATTCACAATATGTTTTGTTGGGAGAAGCATCTCATGGAACTTCAGAATTTTATATATGGCGTACAGAAATATCAAAACGCCTGATTCTTGAAAAGGATTTTTCTTTTATTGCAGTAGAAGGAGACTGGCCTGATTGCTTTGAGGTAAATAAATATATTAAAGGATTTTCAAATTCGGGTAAAAAGAGTGCTTTTGATGTTCTTTATTCTTTTAATAGATGGCCTACATGGATGTGGGCAAATAAAGAGATGGTTGATCTAGTTGAATGGCTTAAAGAATATAATGAAACGATAATAAATCAACAAAAACTATCTACTAATATATATAAAACTATAGGATTCTATGGACTTGATTTATACAGCCTATGGGAATCCATGGAATCAATAATAAACTATTTAAAAAAGACAGATCCTTCTGCCTTAAAACAGGCTATTGATGCATATAATTGCTTTGAGCCTTATAATAAAGATGTTGAAGCGTATGCCCGAGCTACAGCCTTCGTACCAGAAAACTGTGAAGAAGAGGTTATTGAAATTCTAACTTCATTGAACAACAAACTTGAGAATTATGAAAAAACAACAGCTGATTTCTATAAAGAGGAATATTTTAATGCAGAGCAAAACGCCATTGTAGCAAAAGATGCTGAAAGGTATTATAGAACAATGATGAAAGGAGACGTAAATTCATGGAATTTAAGAGATACTCATGATGGATACACTTGAACGTTTGATGGATTTTTATTCTCGAAATGACTGCAATAACAAATCAAAAGCCATTATATGGGCACACAATACTCACATTGGAGATGCTCGATTTACAGATATGGCACAAGAGGGCATGATAAATATCGGTCAATTGGTAAGACAAAAGAAGGGAATCGAAAATGTAGTGATAGTTGGATTTAGCACATACAGTGGAACTGTTATAGCGGCAAATCAATGGGGTGCAAAGATGGAAAAGATGAATGTTCCGCCCGCAAAAGAAGGAAGTTGGGATAGCCTGTTACATAATTTAAATGATGATACTCAAAAAGATAAAATAATTTTATTTGATAAGGGCCATTCGTCTATTATGAATAATACTATTGAGGAAACAAACTCTACTAGTAAAGATGAAAACTATGAAAGTATTAGAGGACAAAGAGCAATAGGCGTTGTATATAATCCTAAATATGAAAGATTTGGTAATTATGTTCCTACGCAACTGTCTAAGAGATATGATGTTTTAATATTTGTAAACAATACAAATGCGTTGTCTCCATTGCATTTGCAGATAATAAAGAACAAAGATCTCCCCGAGACTTTTCCCACAGGTGTATGATTATATATAGAAAGTAATTTATATATTCATAAAACAATTAGTCTTGTAAGTTCTTCATACGTTGATTTTAATGTTGCTGTAGTTGCTCTATTGATTTAGACATAAAATAATAATGCAATGGAGAGAGAGAAATATTTATGCATATATCTGATAATAGTAAAATTTAGTGTCTATATTATTCTATGATAGGACCACTGCATGAGATGAATTGGCAATTAAAGTAGGTTAATACATTCTACAATCAGAAAATATAGATTATAAAAAATTAGAAAATATGAAAGCAAAATAGTCTTTGCTGGTTATGGTGATTCCAAGTGGAGGTGTTGTATTGGGTGAGGTTGTTGCATCATATTTTCGCTGTAAACTTGACATTGTGGTATCAAGAAAGATGGGTGCTCCATCAAATAAAGAGTTGGCAATTGGAGCAGTTTGCCTGATGAAATCTGGTTTATAAATGAATATCTTGTCAATATGCTTAATATACCAGAAGATTATATTCAAAGCGAAGTAGAACTTCAAAAGAAAGAGGTAAAAAGACGGTTAATGGAATTTAGAGGTAGTACTGATTATGAATGTGTATTAAAAGATAAAATAGTAATTCTTGTGGATGATGGAATAGCAACAGGATCAACAATACTTGCTGCAGCTAGATGGATTAAAGAGGAAAGTAAGTATAAATACAAAAAATTGATTGTGGCAGTACTAGTTGCACCTGCTAAAGGCGATACTATTTATAAATTAAATCAAATTGCAGATAAAGTTATTGTTTTGTATATGCCAGAAGAGTTTTTTATGCTGTTGGTCAATTTTATAAACAATTTGATCAGGTTTCTGATGAGGATGCAAAATCAATAATGGCTAAATATAGATATAATTATAATAATTTATAATTTTTTATCTTTTGTATTAGAATATATGTATATGTAGTAGCGGACAACAATGGTCAAAGAAAATCGCAAACAAGACAACAACGTAATAATAGAACAAAGAGACATATTCTTCTTTTACAGACCTAAAGTTGACACTGAAGAAGTAGAAGATATTGAAGATGTCCAAAGATTTTATATGATTATGGTGTCAGAGGAAGAAGGAAAAGATCAATGCCAAAATCAAAAACAAAAACAAAAAGATTTACAAGTTATTCTTGATAGGACAAAAAAGACTACCAGAAGTTATTGAAGGAAAATCTACTTCAAACGAAAGGACTTGGGCACTGAATACTCTTACAACCTCAAATCCACATGATATATACAAAGATCTTTTGACTGCGGAATATACTACAAAAACAAGAGGCAAAAGAAGACTAGCTGCTGCAATACCAGCAGGAGAAGGCAAATATCTTATAGTAAAACATGAAGGGCATACAGAATTAGTATATGCACTAGAGCTTCCAGATATTCCTGGTCCGACTCAGAGAGAATTTGAAATAAGAAAGGAAGGCTGGCTGTATAATATCAATCAAGAACCCAAATATCCAAGCACGTGGATTTGCTGCTTTCTCTGAAAACAAAAAGATAGAATATCCAAAACATTTGATAGAAAAATTTGAAGATAAAAGATGGAAACGTGTAGATGATCCAGACCTACTTAACTATCAACATACACAACTTTTGTTAATTGGAGCACGAAAGAAAGATGTTGAAGAGGAACTTGGTATTGATATAGACGAACAAAAGGAAACTGAAAGGACTGCTACTATATTCAAAGAATTAAAAATTAAAAAAGAAAAGGTTTCTTTGAAACCTCTCTTTAAAGGAAAATTTCCTAAGAAAGAAGAGATAGCACAGGTTCTAAAGAAGAAGAAGAAGAAGAAGGATAAATATTTGATGTAGTAATCGCTGTTGTTTATCACAAAATATTGATATGATCTTTATTGTGTAATATCTATTTCTATACATTATATGAAATATAATACCTAAAAAGAGATAGCTATTAGAAAATTTCATTGAGTTACTCCTTTGTTTAGTATATATTATCAGGAGAATTCAGAAGAAATCAAAGAAAATATTATTGATGACTATTTATATTACTTTGTCATGGAATGGATAAAAGTATGCAATAAAGATTCCTTAGGTGATGGAGATATTATGGGATTTGATCATAATGACAAAGAGATTTTGATAGCCAAGGTTCAAGATAAAATATATGCTACGGATAGAATATGCACTCACCAATACGCTGATTTATCTTCCGGTTTTTTAAGTGAAGAAGAAAAAACTGTAACATGTCCACTACATCTTTCTGCTTTTAAATTAGAAAATGGAATACCACAGAATCCTCCTGCAGAGCTTCCTCTAAAAACATATGATGTAAAAATTGAAGATAATGGTATTTATGTACTAATATAATATAATGTACTTGCTAATTGTTTTTTTTAAAAAGAGTTTAAAGAATAAGAAGATAACAAAAATCCTTATATTTACTTGTAGAAGCTCTGTAAAGTTAAGGAATTGATAATTATTTTTAATTAAAGAAATTTGGTTAAATTGACTATTAAAAAAATAATTTTGGTAAAATCAACTTAAATTTCCACATATAAACAAAATTTTTGGCGGACCATCACGTTCAAATGTTTTATAAAATGAATTTATAATAAAATCAAGATCTATGTCTTCGTCTTTTGCAACTTGTTTCATCTCTTCAATAAAAATGTCTCTTTTGGCAGAGCTAATCTTTATGATTTATTTGTGCTAATTACAATAATATAATGAGATTTACGTCACAAATTTCAAGTTTACATACTTAAACCAAAAATAATCATTCTTAACTCTAACGACATTAATAATCAAAAGGCTGAAAGTGAAGACATAACCCTTAGAATGGGAAAACCAATTCTAGATGATCTGTGACAAGAAGCAAATTATAAATTAAAAATGAATTGCATAAATTCAATGTCATAATAATACAACGGAAAAAGATACCGCGTCCGATACTATTACTAATAGCAATACAAACAACAAAATGGTAATGAAAAATGCCATTTATAACTGAAGATCCATAAAGCGATAGAAAATCAAATCAATGTCATATATGTCATATTGTCAGGATTATCTGTACTGTTTTTGATACGGGCAATTCATTTTTATTAATAAAATTATTGGATCCAATGTATCTGGTAATAACAGCAGAAAAATAACATTACAAAAACTATAACAACCCTGCCAACCCTGATATGCGTTATATCCGATTATCGATAATTTTAGATTCAAGAATAAATGGCCCGTTATACCCTTTATTATAGTATATTACAAACAGAATAGAATCAGTTTGACTTTGTTCAATACTCAAAATTAATGTACTTTATACGGGCGCCTTCCTTTCAATGCTCAGGTAATTAGGATAAATCTTGTAATCAGTATGTGTATATACATTCACTTCAACTCATGATAATTTTCTACAGATAATCGCGCCTTTTTCCTCTTTGTTGTTAGGCGCATATTGCAAAAATATGAATCGTATCCGGGAGTAGTCCATCTATTGATACATGTGTCAATAAAAAACCATAAGGGTTGAGCGTCCGATACTAATCAAAACAGTGAGACTAATTCCAACAACCTCATGTTAAACATTAAAGTGATATTTACAGCCTTTTTAATCAGTAATTGCTTATTAAACTGGAACCAGGGTTCACCGCCCGTCGATACATATAAACACTTACACTATTAGGAACTTTCGTCCTTCATGATATAGAAACTTTAGGAACAACCTTGACAAGACAACCAATGTAGAAATATCTCCTACGATTGGCTCCATGCCAGTGCTAGGATGGTAACAGGCACAAACAGGACAGGCATTAGCAAGACAAGAGGCACGACTAAAGAAGATGTCAACAGGGAAACTATTAGGATATACAAGACCATGGAAAACCTGATATAATGGTAGGATGTAGCCTATGAGATCCATGCTAAAGAACAGGTTAATAGCCTATATGGTTTATCATCTTAATTTTTTTGCTATTGTTTAATTGAATAAATCAAGCAAGCCGCAGAAATAATTCAGAATTTAAAGGGAGGAAAATTATTAGTAATGTCTATTATAAATGATACAATCTTGGCGAGAAAGCAATGTAATTTATTTTAAGAACATTCGGTAAAATATATTACCTACATAAATCACAGAATAATTAATAAAAGATAACAACAACAGTTTATTATTCTAATTGTCTTTACTCCAACATAACTCATTGTTCTTATTACACATAGGACAATATATGCTTCCAAGTCGCATATCATTCGACTTTCTACTACGTATCAATTTTGTAAATATATCATCAGGTGCTATCACCCATATTTTATCTCGACAGTGTTCACATTCTATTTGCTGCGGATTTGGCATATCCAGGGTATCATAATATAATATTAATTTTTTTCTCTAAACTATTTTATCTCCTTAAATTTTACTGTTAATTGTTCATCAATCTGAAATGGAAATATAATGTCTATTACGAATTCCGATTGTAAATTAATATTGTGTTTTGACATAGAAATGTTATTTTGATTTAGTTGATAACAAATACTACAAGTTCTAGAATATTGTAAATTGATATAAGTTGCTTGAGAAACTAAATCTCCATGAAAGGTTCTATGGAATATTATTAATCATATAACTTGTGCACATTCTCGTTTTTAAATTATCGAATTAGATCTCTTGCATAATTAGGAAAAACAACTATATAATCTGTTATATTCAATTCCTGTCCCTTCATTGCTCTCATACGACAGATTATCCAAAAAGCCATTGCTCTTCAAGTCATTTACCGCCTTATAGTACAAGAATTTGATAATATTTATGATAATAATATAATTAAAAAAATATCTCAAGCATGATTTAAAGCATTTATCCAATAGAAAAGAGAATAGAAAAAGAGAAAGATTGGTGCCATAGGTATACATTTCAAGCTGAATTTAAAAGATAGATATCTTATGCTTTTAGTGTACTACCGTCTTTATATCACTTACATGTTAGGAGGTTTCTCTTTGATTTAGATCAGAGTAACATCTGCACAGATATACAAAAGATTGAAAGTTTAATAAGAAAATGCGTACCAATTCCTCAAAAAATATATAACAAAACAAAAAAAAGGCTTCGAACTCCTGAGAACGTAGAGAAATATTTTCCAGGCTTTCTTGCGTTCAAAGATTGTACCGAACAGTAGATACCAAGACCTCTTGATAAGACTAGAAAAAAGTTGTACTATTCAGACAAAAAGAAAAGACATACTGTAAATACCCAATTGATGGTTAGCAACCAAGATATCATCATTTTAAACTAGAATATAAGAAAGGCAGAAGGCATGATTATGACATTTATAAGAAGATTATCCTGTTGTCATACCAAAACAAATTGTAACTGTAGTTGATCTATGATACCTTCGTATAGAAATGGATTTTCCAGATCACCCATCTGCATTGCCTTACAGAAAGAAAAGAAATCAAAATTCATCACAAGAAGAAAAAGAGTACAACATAATTCATGCTTAAAAAAAAGAATAGTGATATAACATGCCATCTGCAGCTTGAAAAGTACAAATAATAAGCGACGGTAACTATCTACTACTAATAAAAGGTTTAATCCATAGTCTAATAATAATTTTCTATTTATTTAAAAATAGGTGTCTCGAATAAAAGGTTTATCTTATTTCTATTTTTTAAAAAAGGTATCAAAATAAATTTACCATGTACTTTTTTTAATGAGTCCAAGTATTTTATTTTCCCTATCTGTAAATATTGCAAAGTATTGTATGTAAGGAATTTCTGTATTTTTAAACATCACAATAAATGTTATTTTACTCAGTGAAGAAATAAAATAATATAGTCATTATATCTACACAATACCCTAATTAATCTAATAAAAACTATTTAATGTATGGTTTTTACCGCCAAAGATGTATGCAATAAAGCCATTACAGTTGAGGCAACAAAAATGATGAGCGATGTTAGAGATATTATCATAAAATATAATATAAGCCGAGTAATCATAGAGCATAATCAAAAACCACTTGGAATGGTTACTGAAAAAGGTATAAGCAGGTATCTTTATAAAGAAAATAATGACAAATCCCTTGATGAAATTGTCATATCAAAAGCAATGAGAACACCCTTGATATCTGTCACACCTAATAAAGATATTAGAGAATGTGCAAAGTTGATGCGAGATAACGGAATAAGTTCTCTAATAGTTGAAGACGAAGATGATGATGGCAAGGATGGAAAACAAGGAGAAAGGATTTTAATATTTACAAAAAGTGATCTTGTCAAACTATATGCAGAGAATTACAAAGGAAATTACAGAGTTGATGACTTTATGACGAAGCAGGTATTCACTATATCTCCGTCAAATTCTTTGCATACTGCAATGAAAATATTAATAAAAGAAAGAATATCTCGAGTAATTGTAACTAATAGTGATAATGAAATTGTTGGAATAGTTACAGCCAAAGATCTTTTGCCAATTACTGCTTTTGCCGAAAAAGACAAAGTAGAATCAAATACAGAAGAGGAAGAGGAAGTACTAATAAAGAAAAATTTAGCATCTATTGGACATGCAATGATTGTAAGAGATATAATGAAAAAACCAATAATAACAGTCAAAGCAACGGATGACCTTGCTAAAGCCGCACAGATAATGACAGACAAAAGGATAAGCGGACTTCCGGTTACCGATTCTAATGGTAGCAGTGGAAATCTTGTTGGTATTGTAACAAAGACAGATATTGTTAATGCATTGATAGAATCAAACTATTAAATAGTTTGGGAATTATAATTTATATCATATTCAATTTTATAGAACTGATTTTACGACAAATAAGGCTCTTTATAGTTAAGATACTATTTCTTTGTTATAATGGTCTGAAAATAGATTGAGCCATTGTTTCACATGATTTAACTTATGCTTTGTTGCATGATTTGAAAACCCGTTATAATAGAAGTTTATTTTTGACAATAGCAATTGAATTTTCACTGTTTTCGTTTTTAATTAATCGACAAATCGTTAGCAAATAGAGAAAAAAAATAATTTAAAAAAGTAATATCATATCTTTTCAACTATTTAATCAACAATTTATCTAGTATTACCTTGTGTTTAATGATGAATCTTTTACAAATAAATATAATGATTAATCCTCAAATATTTTTTAAATAATCACAATCCTTATAGAATACTTTTTTAAATTTTGACAATACAATAGATCTTAATCTTTCCTCATCACCAATAACAGGATCAATAGATTGTGATCTAAAGTCTCCTGCTACTACTACATTGGTTTTATTGTTCTCTAGGGGTATATAGTATATAAAATAGGTAGAGCCTTCAATTGGTCCTTCTATTGCCTCAAATGCTACGCCAAGAGGATAAAAGATTGTTCCCTTTATTTTTATTCTAAAAGATTGTCCATTGATCTCTTCTTCCCAACTATTAATGAATACTTGTTCATTTATCAATTCTGTTGTAACATTCTTAGCACTTGGATGAATTTTGGATCCTTCCGTAGAATGCGCCTTTGCTAGTTTCCACAACTTATCAATTGGAGCATCAAAAACGCCTTCTCTATCTTCGATAAAAACCATTGTAACTAAACATAAAAGTATTTAATTTAATTATTATCTTAAAGTTTATTATTAGATTATAGATAAAAATGTCCTGCAACCGACCCGGCCCATGTTATATATGTCTCTGTAGATAGGCCCAAAACAATATTATGATATATGAAAATCTCTGAATTTAGAAAATTCTGAATATAATGTGGATATTAATCCTCTTACTAACTTTCTTTTTGCTTTAAAGGCACCTGAAACAAAGAGGCAGTATTCTAAACGTCTCGAAGTATTTTTTGGATTTTGATAACCTAATAAAAAATGTAATAAAGAGAGAGATACAGGAATTAAACCGTTGAAATTTAATAATACATTGCAATACAAGAACAAGGAATTATTTGATATTGCTTTGTTGCATGATTCAAAAACTAGTTAAAATAATAGTTTATTCTCAACAATAACAATTTAACTTTGACTATTTTCGTTTTTAATTAATCTTAAAAACGTTAACAAATGACGAAAAAAATAATCATGCAACAGAGCATTTGATATTATTTTGGCGGCCCTGCTAGCTGAAGATTCTAATTCTTTATTATGTTGGTAAATAAACAATTGTGTCCCTGTTTTATATGATTTAATCTGCACTCTTTCTTCTTACAAAATAAATGAGGCATGGTCATAATTCAAAATAATTTATCTTTATCTTTACCATCGTATCAGATAGTTCCAAGCATGTATTTTATTGATTTTGGATTTATTTTCTCAGTCTTGCAGTTGTAATATACCATTATCTGATATAATAAAACAGACAATAGTACAATTGCAGATACCGTATGAAATCCTCTTGTTGGCAATGGGTCTATTCTAAATACTGATTTAATATGTTCTATCAACGGCTCTACCGATATTCTTCTTCGGCTGTAGATTGCCTGTCCTAATGCCGATTGATAAAAACATACAAGATCAAGCCTCTTTTTAGAAGTACTTTCATATCTTTCGACAATAGGACAAACCAAGTCTATTCCCAATACCTTCTTGCTATATTCATACAGTTTCTTATCGTCATAGCCTGGATCGGCTATCATGTACAATGCAAGTGATAGAGAGAATACCAAAGAAGAAGAAGTTAAAGAAACGTACATCTGATTATCCTGTACATTCGCAGTAGTTACATCGGCTGTTATAGGTACTACAATCTTGCTGCTTTGTTGCATGATTCCTCTTTCCCAAATACATTTAGCTAACATCCCTCAATAAAACATATGAATTGGTCCGTCTACAACCAATCTCTTGTTAGAAGAGGCGAAATACTGCTAGGATTTGATGTTATAAACAACTGGGATGCAGAACTAGAAGGGATGAACAAAGACAAGATTGGCGAGCCATTTCATTATCCAAATACCTTCCTTCTCTTGCTTGGATATGCCAAAGTGTACTTTCATCTTCCTTATAGACAAACGGAAGGAATCGCACAAGGACACGCCAAAGGAAAAGTACCTTCCATCCCACATTACACCACAATAAACAGAAGAATAAACAGACTAGATATCAAGATAAAAGATATAAATAGTAAAAACAAGGATTTTGAAGACGAATACATCATCATTGCGATAGATAGGTACAGGTATCAAGGTTACCAACAGAGGTCAATGGATGAGGGATAAATGGAATGCGAAAAATAAGAAAGGATATTTGAAAATACACGTAGCAGTTAATGTTAAAACCAAGAAAATACTTTCTATGAAGGTCACAGACGAGCACGTTCATGATAGCAAAGCGTTACCTGAATTGATTGAAAATATTATAAAATCAGATAACATGGTATCCATAGGTAAACTGTTGGGTGATGGGGCGTATGAAGGCAATAATATTTTTAGATTCTTATCAGACAACGGAATCCAACCTTGCATTAAAGTAAGAAAAAATGCTAGAGTTCGATGGAAAAAAGGAAACACCCTTAGAAATCTAGCAGTGTTAGCGCAGAAAAGTGATTTACAAGGATGGAAGGATAGCGTAAGCTATGGACAAAGATGGATTTTGAAACTGTGTTTTCGTGCATAAAGCGAATGTTTGGTGAATACTTATACTCGGTTAAACTAAAGAATATGGTACAAGAGATGATGTTGAAAGCGTCCTTGTATAACAAAATGATATCTGTTTAACCAAAATAGATGGTAAAATCATTGATTATAAGAATCATGCAACAAAGCACAATCTTGCCTGTTGTACATGTTAAATGTAATTTATATCCAAATATCCATCTCTTTGTATGACTATATCCCCACCTTGCATCTGTATCAATGCCAGAACAAGGTACTATTCCTTTTTTCATGGATGATTTGTGCCATACAGGACCTTTTGCTTTTAAAAGAGTACTATCCACTGCTGCTGTTATAGAAGGATCTACCATGCCCTCTACAACAAACAGACATCCCATTGTCGATATCCTTTGCTTAATATCTGTAGAAATAGTCTTTAGTCTCCTGTCAAATGTACGCCTGCTAGGTATTTTTATCAGGCCACAGGCTACTGCTAGCTTACGGTTATACGGACAATCCAAAATGAGAAAAGTATGTAAGGCATTGTTTGAATCGATTTTAAACCATAACCTCACAATAAAACATCTCAAAATTACAGTTGGAGAATATACATATGGTCTGCCACGTTTCCTTTTTGCATTAGCAGGCCATGGTATACAACAACCTATCAGATACAGAATGTTAAAAAGGATGGATTCTTTTATTCTATCAAGAGCTAATCTTTGGGACAGTTGTTCTCAAAATAATGTCTCAATGGTTAGCTTTAAGCTATATAGATCATGTTGAAAATATATTTGAATTATGACCATGCCTCATATAGATAGTCATCAATCTTTAGTTTTATCCTTAATATTGCATAGTTTTTTCAATAATACTTTTCTCATAAGAAGAATGTAGATAATGATATAGGTTCAAAAACTTGCATGCTTCAAGAGGTAATATGCACCGCCATCTAATGTTGAAACAGGTGATTACCATGAACCTTAATCAATCTTGACATAAATAGTTCGGTTAACAACGTGTTTCTCTCTTTAGATACACTTAATTACTGAATTCATTTTTTTCTATAGCAACCCATAACCAAAAGGTGATAGAACGTCTTGAATCTATAGATTTTTCTTAAATGAACAGAACCGTCATACGCTAAAATAAAAAATGATATGAGAGTAGATAAAATAATTTAATTGCATAGTGCTCTGTCGAATAACTAATTTGGATACAAGCAATCAGATTATCATTATATCATATCATCATCCAATTTATAAACAAGTTATAGATTGATACTTTTAACATCATCTCATTTACGATATTGTTCCACTTTACAGAAAATATACCAATTAACATAAATATTCGAACTACATTTTTGTAATCTATTTATTTGCCTAATAAATTCTTTTAGCTAAATTAGACCATTATCATGCTATATTCATTTGACTCTAAAAGAATTGTTTGAAAAGATCTGCATATGTGAACAGGATATAAAGACAAAGGAAAGAATGCTACTTCTTTTCAATGTAGTTTATCAAGGGAAGGCAGCTGCTCATATAGCAAGAGATCTTCATTGAAGTAAATCAAGGGTTCATATTGGTTAAAAAGATGCAATAAAGCGAAATAAGCGGATTAAAAACCAGGCCTAAAAAACGACAGGCAATCTGAGATATCAGAAGAGATGGAATACCAAATTAAGAAAGAATTAAAAGAAAGCAATTATTGCCGGACCACAAAATACGGGAAGATTTAATCATAAAGGAAGCGGTATCAAATATCATTATACTCGCATATACCAGATCTCTTGCATAATTAGCCAAAACAGCTTTATTTCCGTCTATCGTATGTAAATATGTCATTCTTTTTGTTATCTTACAATAGATTATCCAAGAAGCCATCACTCTTTAAATCCTTTACCGGTCTCTCAATTCAACAGTTTAATGACATTTATAAAGAAATAAAATCAAAATACAAAAAGTACGAGATAAAACGCTTATCCTCAAAAAGAAGGAGGAGAGAACGAGATGTAGGTGCAGGGAGACATTTCAAACTCATTGTTGAGGATAGAGTTATCATGGTTCTAGTGTACTATCGCCTATACATAACCTACACATTAGCTGGTTTTCTATTTGATCTCAGATCAGAGCAACATCTGCAGAGATATCCAAAAGATAGAAAGTTTGATAAGACAATGCGTACCAATTCCGCAGAAAATATATCAGATAACCAAGAGGTTGAAAACGCCAGAGGAAGTAGAGAAATATTTTCCGGGATTTATGGCTTTTACAGATTGTACAGAGCAGCAGATTCCAAGACCTATTGACAAGAGAAGATGTAAGATGTACTATTCAGGCAAGAAGAAAAGGCATACAACAAAGACACAGATTACGGTTAACAATCATGGTTATATTATTCACAAAGCAGATCATAAGAAAGGACACAGACATGACTATAACATCTATAAAGAAAATCATCCTGCTATCCCAAAAGATGTTCTAAATGTGTATGATCTGGGATACCTTGGAGTAGAAAAGGACTTTCCAGAACAAAGATCATCTCTACCCTATAAAAAGAAAAATAATCAAAAAGAATTACCACAAGAAGATAAAGAATACAACAAAAGTCATTCTAGAAAAAGGATAGTTATTGAACATACTATTTGTAGATTGAAAAAGTACAGGATAATGAGTGATATATTTAGAAATAGGCTCAGAAAGTACAATAAAGTGTCAGATATAGTCGCAGGCTTGATAAACTACAGAATTATGAAGCAGCATAACTAAAAGAAAAAATGGTGTATCTGTAGTCAACTTAATGAAATGTATCTAATTATGCAAGAGATCTACCGTATACTTCGAAAGTGGATTTTATGCAGAAAGTGTTTTGTTGCATGAATCAAAAAAGTTAAAACAACAATTCACCTGTAACAATAACCAATGAATTTTCACTATTTTCGTTGGTAAGTCATCAACAAAACGTTAGTAAATAACGAAAAAATAATCATACAACAAAGCATCATTCGACCTCTTTATAGTATTTTGACATCTTGAAATCTGCTTGATAAGGTTCAGTCGGAGCCTCTCTCTCATACGGAGCATTTAAACTTTGAACCTATCCAACATACGATCTAAAAGATACTAGAAGATTTTCTAATTGTCATACCAACCAAAAGAGATTTATCTTTATGATTAAAATTGTAGTTATAGCCCATGATCGATAATTATCCTGCCAAGACGGTGTTCATTAGCTATACTCGAGAAGATTTTAAACATGCAGAAAGACTTTATACCGAATTAAAGAATGCAGGTTTCAAGCCATGGCTAGATAAACACGATATACTTCCAGGTCAAGATTGTAAAGAGGAAATTATGAATACAATAGAGAATAGTAGATATTTTATTCCTTTTTTTCTTCCAATTCTATTAAAAAAATAAAAGGGTTTGTAAATACTGAATATAAATTTGCTTTAGAGTATGCTGACAGATATACTCAAAGAATAATATTTGTAATACCCGGTTAGATTAGATGACTGCGAAATTCCTTATCGCAAACTACGCGAAAAACATACCGTGGATTTATTTCCTGAATCTAAATGAGGCATGGTCATAATTCAAATATATTTTCAACATGATCTATATAGCTTAAAGCTAACCCTTGAAATATTATTTTGATTAATACTGTCCCAAAGATTAGCTCTTGATAGAATAAAAGAATCCATCCTTTTTAACATTCTGTATCTGATAGGTTGTATACCATGGCCTGCTAATGCAAAAAGGAAACGTGGCAGACCATATGTATATTAGATCTCTTGCATAATTAGAATAAACAGCTATATGATCAGCAATTCTTCATTTTCTTGTTCTCTCATTGCTTTCATATGATCGGTTATCCAAAAAACCATTGCTTTTCAAATCATTCACTGCTGGTCTTACAGTGCAACAGTTCGATGACATTTATGAAAAAAATGTAACAAAAAGATATGCTAAACATGAAATACAACGCTTGTTCAAAAAAGATAGAGAAAGACGTATAGGTGCAGGTAAACCTTTCAAACTAGATATTAAAGATAGATTTCTCATGCTTTTGGTTTACTATCGTCTATACATAACTTACACTATGGCAGGTTTTCTATTTGATTTGGATCAGAGCAACATCTGCAGAGACATTCAAAAGATTGAAGGGTTGATAAGAGAATGTTTGCCAATTCCGCAGAAGACATACCCAATAACCAAAAGGCTGAAAACTCCAGAGGCAGTTGATAAATATTTTCCAGGCTTTCTTCTTGCTTTTACAGATTGTACCGAACAGCAAATACCAAGACCTGCGGATAAGAATAGAAGAAAGATATTCTATTCAGGTAAGAAGAAAAGACATACTATTAAGAATCAGATTACGGTTAACAATCGTGGTTATGTCCTTCACAAAGTACGCTATAAAAAAGGAAGAAAACATGACTACGATATTTATAAAAAGAACTATCCTGTCATTCCAAAACAAGTTGTTACTGTAGTTGATCTAGGGTATTTGGGCATAGAAAAGGATTTTCCAGAACAACTATCTGCACTACCATATAAAAAGAAAATAAACCAGTGTTTATCACAAGAAGAAATCGAGTTTAACATTATCCATTCGAAAAAGAGGATAATAGTAGAGCATACTATTAGCAGATTGAAAAAGTACAAGATAATGAGTGAGATATTTAGAAATAAATTGAGAAAATATAACAAGGTGTCAGACATAGTAGCAGGACTAGTGAACTATAGAATATCAAATTATCTGAACTAGAAATCGATATAGAATTAGAAGTGATGGTCTAGATTATTTCTAATTATGCAAGAGATCTATTATCTTATGCTTATTATTAGTTGTTGTACTTCCACACATGGTTGACAAAACAATGTACCAACATGGCTGACACATTTTGTCTTGTTCTACATTATCAATATCGGTTGTTTTAAAGATTTCATGAACTTCTCTGATGGCGTCATTCCTTTTATTCCTCCATGTTCTCTTTCATAGTTATACGATTTGACAAATAGTTCGTATTTCTCTATTCCCTCTTTCATATCAATTAACTCTTCTACTTGTAGAAATTCAGTTATGACTATTTTGTTATACGCTTCTACTTTCCCCTGTTCTTGTGGATAACCTTTAGGAATCTGCTTGTCCTTTATTCCATTGAGAAAAAGATAATGTTTGAATTTATTCGATGTAAATTCTCTACCACAACCATCGTGTGCATCACTTTCATAGGTTTACCGTAGAGTTCAATCCATTCGTTGAGAACCGACAGTGATTCTTCACTAGTTCTTCTGCGGCACCATTTGCTAACTACTTTTCTTGAGGGGCAATCATCTATATAACATGAATAAAATAATTTTTGCTTCGTGAGCCTTTTAGATAAAAAGGTCCTTTGGTATCCATTTGAACCAACTCATTCGGATGTTTCATTTCAAATCTTGTATTTTCTTTTTATTTTAACAGATAGTACATTGAGATTGTGTCTCTTTAGAATATTGTAAATGGTTTTTGTACCCAAGCTGATTCCATACTTTCTCTTTAATCTGAACCTTATTCTCATTGGACCAAATCTGTTGTTTAGTCTCAGCTCGAGAATAATCTTTTCTATATCTTTGGTTACCTTTACATTTTTAATATTATGCGGTTTTCTTGATTGGTTTTTTAATCCATCTATCCCATATACATTATAGCGTCTCTTCCATTTGTACCATGTTTGTCTTGAAACACCATATGCAGTACAAGCATCAGATATAGTCTTACCTGAACGTTCTGATTCAATTATCATTTTATACCTATTTTCAATTATATCCATTATTATTACACTCTAAGACTAGAGTGTCAACTATGTTAGGAAGCTAAAATGTCAACTATGTGTGGAATCAGTACACCGGTATAATGCGGTTTCGATGGGCTTCGACTCTGGCATGTATATTAGAAATGTGAATTATTATTTATTAATGCCTGACTAAACTTTACATCTTATCAATGGTTAAGTATCAGTTAATTTTGTTTATTAATTTCCGTATCCTATAACCAATTATTAAGTGGCATGTCTTGATAAAATATACTAATATCCAGTGTTTGATATGCCATCATAAAACATATTATCAAATCGGCTCTGTTAACTTAAGGAAAAACCTATAGCTTTAAAACAACCATACATTATATGAGATCAAGAAACAGAACATCTTTAAAAATAATTGGTTATGGTTTGTACTTGTTACTTTTTAGGTTTATCGTTTAGAAATACAGCTAAAGCTTTATCTTTTTTACTTTTAGTAAAGATAAGTCATGTATCAATCTGGACCTGGCTTCAAAAGTACAGGTCTCGTAAATATCTCAAGAAAAAGAAAATTAAAGAATACATAATTGATGAGACTGTTATAAAAGCAGGTTCTGAAACAGTATGGCTTTGGGCTATTATAGAACCAAAGAATAAAGAAATCCTTGCGGCTAATATATCAAAAAAGCGAAATATATCTGTAGCAAAGCGATTTCTTTCTACGGTTATAAACAAGTATGGAAAGCATGCAGTTTCAACAGACGGCGGCACTTGGTATCCTGGAGCCTGCAAATTCTTGAACCTACACCATCATATTCACTCTGCTTTTGAAAAAAGTATAATTGAAAGGACGATGCAGTACATAAAAGATAGAACCGAAGGGTTTGTTATTACTTTCCTTGTAAAAAGAACAAGTGTAAACTAAACCATGTAAAACAATGGCTTCGACTGTTTGTCGATCAACATAATCAAGAAATTATATCTTAAGTTAACAGAGCCATCAAATCCTTCTGATTTTTCCTTGATAAAAAAATAGGCTATAGTTTAACCCGAGAATTTGATAGAAAGAGGTTAACTTCTTAAGTCATAAATCTAATAATCACTTTTATTGTTAATAAATAAAGAGAAGAAAGACTATGGAATTAATAGTTGGAATGTTAATGCTCTTATCGTTTTATCAACCTTTGCTATATTGCTTTTATATTTATCAAGCACATTTCTTTTTGATAATATAAACCAGGCCTGGGCGGATTCAGTAATAGCTACTATACATGTTGGAACAAGTCCATCCGATGTTGCATATGATTCACACGATAGTAGGATGTACGTAAGTAACTATTTTGATAACTCTGTCTCTGTGATTGATACTAAGACCAATAAAGTGAATGCTACCATAGTTGTTGGAACTAGTCCGCGGGGTGTTGCATATGACTCAGTTTATAACAAGGTGTACGTAGTTAACTCGGGTTCTGACTCTGTCTCCGTGATTGATACTAAGACCAATAAAGTGAATGCTACCATAGTTGTTGGAAATAATCCAATAGGTATTGCATATGATCCAGCGAATGGTCACATGTATGTGACTAACTCACTTGATAATTCCGTCTCTGTGATTGATACTAAAACTAATAATATGAATGCTACCATAGTTGTTGGAACTAGTCCGCGGGGTGTTACATATGACTCACACGATGGTAGAGTGTACGTATCTAATGAAGATTCTGACAATGTCTCTGTGATTGATACGTCATAATATCTGCATCATAATATTATCACATCAGCTGTGGATAGCAATGGTAAGTAGGAATGAAACAAAAGCTCCGTGCTTTTTTACAAGACTCATGTTATAAAATCATAAACTTTATATAAACTTCTGTTCTCAATGAGCGCGTTCTTATCATTCCTTGGCTCATTATCTACAAAAATTATCTCTGGTTCATACCTTATACTGAACACAGCGATCTCTGCCAAGATTCTTTGTACAGACATACCTTTTTCTGTAAGATGATATTCGGTGTGCGCTGGCTATTCCATTACTGATGATATTTCATCAGTAATGAGAAAATAATGTCCATGATTTCTATATCTTATAAGATTATAGTTTTTTCTCCATAAATATATCGGCTCTACGGTTATTCTTATTATAGCTAGGTATATCTACAAAACCATTTTTTAAATATAAATTTCTAGACGCTTTCATTTTCTTTGAGCTATGCAATAAGATTCTATTATAGCCCATCCTTTTTGCAAAATCAATTGCAGTATCCACCATTTGCTGTCCTATTCCTAAACCTCTGTTGGATTTTGCTAAAAATAATCTCTTTAATTCGGCAGAAGATTCATCAGATGTAAAACCTTTTAGTTTTCGTATTGCAACTGTACCAATTATTTGAGAATCATTCTTGCTCTCAACTACCCAAAAACAGCTACCATCATTTTTATTGTAATGGCTTTTTATATCCAATAAATCAGATTCTGCTCTGTTGCATAACTAGTTTTCCTTAAATTATTTCCATCCATTTTATGCAACTCTTCTAAACAGATTGTACAACGATACCTTCATCGTCATCTCTTTTATCATGTTTTGAAACTTGGTTGCAGATGTATATTCACCAAACATCCGCTTTATAGATGAAAATGCTGTTTCAACCATCCATCGTTGTCCATACTTTCTTTTCTTTTTCCATTTATGATAATCCTTTATTTGAAGTTCAACTTCTCTATTCTTGGATGAAACGATAGAGTTTCTTTTTACTTTGATGACAGGTCGAATCCTTTTCTCCTTCAAGTATTTGAAATTTTCATTGCTATCGTAGGCTCCTGCATCACCAATGAAAGATTTGATCTTGACATTGCGGTTATTATTCAACACGCCTTCCACCAAATTCTTCATTACTTTACTATCATGTACCTTTTCATCTGTGACTTTCAGTGCAAGAATTTCTTTGGTCTTGATATCCACTGCAACATGTATCTTTAGATAGCCTTTCTTGTTTTTTACATCCCACTTATCTTGCATCCACCGAGACCTCTGTTTGTAATCTTGATTCCGGTACTGTCCCCGCTGCTATGATGATAACGACATCATCATCATCATCATCATCATCATCATCAATACTGTTATTGATGTCAATGTCCAGTTTGTTTATTCTTCTACATATCTGTGAATAACATGGATGATCTGGAAGATTCTTTCCTACAGTTGCCTTTATGATTCCTTCTGTTTGTCTATATGGAAGGTGAAAGTATACTTTGATGTGACCAACTATGAGAACAAAAGAATCTGGAAATTTGTACTTTTTGCCATTCTTATTTTCATTCATCCTTGCAAGATCAACATCCCAGTTATCCAGAAAATCATAGGAAAAAAGTATCTCTCCTCGTCTTACAAGAGACTGGTTATAAGAAGGCCAGTGGATCACAAATGATTAATTGGTTGGATCCTAGCTAAATAGGTTTGGTTATGCAACAAAGCAATCAGATTCTAGATAGTTAAAATCAATTGCAATATTAAATTCATCAACTAATATATCTGAAACAAATTTCAAAATACTTTCTGAATCATTCTCTTTATATTCTCTAATCAGATAATTTTATAGCAAACGATAAAATATATTATTATTGTATTTTACTTTATTGTATGATTATTTTTTCGTTATTTACTAACGTTTTGTTGATGACTTACCAACGAAAATAGTGAAAATTCATTGGTTATTGTTACATATAAACACTATTATAACGGATTTCCGAATTATGCATCAAAGTAAATTGGTTTAAATATTGATGAACTCACAGATTGAGTACAACGAACAAGAGCGAAAAAAACATCATCAAAAGGAATTTCTAATTATGCAAGATCTAATATATTTTATTTTAGTATCTCATATTGATGCAGAATAGAATCTACGAAAATAAAAAGCAGACTGTTTTGAGATTCATCAAAAAATATGGAAAAGTAGATCATTCATTTATTTTAAATGAAGTTAATATTGATTATGACACTTTAATGAAGATACTTTCTGAATTACGAATGGAAGGGCATTTAAGATAGGCACCAAGCTTTTCTCAAAAGAGGAGTGAAGGTAATGATAATGTAGTTTCAAAAACTTGCAGGCTTGTAGTGGATACCATGTACCATCAACACCACCGTCTGAGGAAACAGAATGTAACCCATACCTGTTTACTACATAATATAGAAATCGTTTGGTAATAGATATATTCCGCTATTTTGATATATCAGTTGCAAAGATTTCTTTATTCTTTGATTCGATAACCACCCATCAAAGCCAAATTAATTTAGAAGAACCTACTTTTATAGCAGTTTCATCTATGACGCATTCTTTGATTTTCTCATTCTTGAGATAATTCCAAGGTCTGTGCTTTTGAAGCCAGTTCCAGTAGATAAAGACATGGCTTATCTTTACTAAAAGTAAAAAATATAATGCTTTGGCAGAGTTTCTAAATGATAATCCAAGTACAAGTATAATCCATAATCAATGATATTTGATGGTATTCTGTTTCTTGAAAATATACAACATATAGTCATTCTAAAGCTATAGGTTTTTCCTTAAGTTAACCACGCGCAGATGCCTATAGAAATGGATATATCGTAGCAATGGATGCCTAATACCAACTGAAACTATCCTTCTTTAACTATGAAGATAAAGATAACGCATATTTTAAAGGAAAACTATATTTTAATATAGAATATTCTTCCCCGTTAGCTTCTGTTATAAAAGGTCAAGTTCAAAAATCAAGTTGTATTGGGTGATAATGATGGGGAAATAAATATAAATAAAAAATCAACATCAATAATAACAATGTCATTAATTTTAATGTTCGATATATTATATATAGTTCAAGATTCAAAAAATATAATTCAATAGTTCAAAGGTTTTTGTAAGAATTGTCTAATTGATTAAAAAATATAATAAATGAATAATTATGTTGTTTTCCCTGGAATGTTATTTCCCCCCTACATTTAATATTTGTCCTCGAATTTCGCCGTTTTTGTTTTGTTCTGTATGCACATTGACATAAGCCTGTCCACTATGTATGAGATTTACTAAATCAGATACCTGCTTTCCAGCTAATGGGCCTTGAAGATCACTAGATGTGAGGGTTCCTTTTCCTACTGATAATGGAGCTACTGGTTGTCCATTTTCACCTGCTTTTCCTTGGTGAATATGTGCCTTTGTAACTGCCTTTATATTATGAGCAATCAAAGTATAGCTTAATGTTTTACTGTCAGGACTTAATTGAAACTGAGCTAAACCTGTTGCAGAAGTAGTTACTGGTGGTACCTCATTATTTCCAGACAGCTTTGCTTGAAAGGTATGATTATGAGCAGCAGTTGCCATATGAGTGGAACCTGCTATAACAACAAAAGAAATTACAGATAAAATTGCAAATACCAAAGTTTTTTGAACCTTTTTATTCATATTTATTTGATTTTAATGTTAATATATAAACATATAACTATCAAGGGCCCTGTTAACTTAAGACAATATTTCTTTATTATGCTCATAAATAAACAACTTAAACCATTGTTTTACATAATTTAATTTACACTTGTTCTTTTTACAAGGAAAGTAATCGTCAAACCCTTTGGTTCTATCCTTGATATACTGCATTGTTCTTTCTATCAGGCTTTTCGTGAAAGATGAATGAATATGATGGTTCAGTTTCAAGAAGTGACATGCTTGTGGGTACCAGGTACCACCACCACCATCTGACCAAACAGAATGTAATCCGTACTTGTTTATTACCTGAGACAGAAATCGCTCCGCAACAAACATGTTTCGTTCTTTTGATATATCAACATCGAGGATTTCTTTATCTTTTGGTTCTATAATAACCCAAAGCCAGATTAATTCAGAAGAACCTGCTTTTATGGTAGTTTCATCAATAATGTATTGATGAATTTTATTATTCTTGAGATATTTCCAAGGCCTGTACTTTTGAAGCCAGTTCCAGATAGAAACATGACTTATTTTGACTAAAAGTAAAAATGATAATGCTTTAGCAGAATTTCTAAATGATAAACCTAAAAAGTACAAGTATAATCCATAACCAATAATTTGTGAAGGTGTTCTATGTCTAGTAGACATAAATAAAAGGGTCATTTTAAAGCTATAGGTTTTTCCTTATGTTAACAGAGCCCAATCATGTAATATACACTGACGTTTTTCGTCTCTATACTATCTTTATGCAGTGGTTTAGAATAAAATAGTGATGGCATAGGCCAGTCAAAATAGAAACTGTATAAATGTCCTAGTATGTTCTAATGTTCTACTTTAATTCATACTCAATCATACACTGTGTAATACTTGAAAACTTCTTGTTAAACATTCATAATGACCAAGTTTCTATTTCAACCTGATCCGATTGATGGAAAGATTCAATCCAATAAAGATAGAGGCATACACAAAGGTATAATCAAAATAGTTGATGAAGAAATACATTATGATTTTCAGATAAACAATACCGAATCTGTTATAGTTGGAAGGGATAGAGAGGAGGGTTTATCAAGAATCCAAAAAGGATTTGAGCGTCAATACAACCAGTATGGCAGATTAAAGAAAGATGACATTAAATCTTTGGATTATGAAACTATGCAGGCATGGAAAAGATTGCAAAGATTTGTTATATTGTGTAAACAAGAAAAAAGTTAAAATCTATGATTTCAATAACCTTGAAAATTTGATAATACAAAAATTATAAATTACAATGGATTCTTCATAAAACTTATAACAAAATTGGGATAGACGCATATAAAAATAAAAATAAAAGACAATACCTTAAAAGGTATATATAACTATATTATGTCATGAAACAAAAAGATAGCCATCTTAGTCAAGTAAATCAAAATATAAAACCAAAAACACCAAATGGTTGTGAAGAATGTCTACAGACGGGTTCTGATTGGGTACACTTGCGTTTATGTTTGAGCTGTGGTCATGTAGGCTGCTGTGATTCTTCACCTAACACGCATGCAACAAAACATTTCAAAGCGACTAAACATCCTATTATAAGATCTTTTGAACGCGGAGAAGATTGGGAATGGTGTTATGTTGACCAAGTAATGATAGAGTGAAACCAATGGAATATCTTGTAGATATGGTCACCATGGTTCCTGAAGGAACTATCTCTCAAAGTCGATGAAATGCGTGTACAGCTGAAGCGGTACGATTAGTTGAGCTCTGTTGAGATGTATATTTGGTCCGGCTTTGACTTCCACCGCTTGGCCATGACGAATGGCACAGTATTGGATTGTTCAAGACATCTAACGAAGCAGACATTCAAAGTCCTTAAATTCCTTCCCCTCCATGTTTGAATGAAGGTCACTATTAACCTGTTGACTCCACATTCAAATGATCCAGAAAATCGCTCCTAATTCTTTATATGCCTCCACAGTTATATGGGAAAAATATTCGTCTTCCTCTCTGCATAGACAATAATTTTAGCTGCTACAACTACACCATTTTTCTCTATTGGTCTAATGTGACCCCACTTTAAGTAGTCCCATTATCCAAGACGAATACCTGAAGAAGGCATCGTATATATAATAGCCTTTAGTCTTCTATCTGGATACTCAAGGAGTTTTCTTATTCCATTAATCGTAGGAATACTATCGTCAGAATAGTTCTTTGCTCTTGGTAGTCCTCTTGAAATCTTTTTCCATGTTAGAGATCTGCCATTTCACAGAATAACTTGATGCTCTTTAGATAGTTTCTTTCAGTAGAGCCGGTTATTTCCTTTCTGTTTGCTCTTTCATGTTGAAACTGCATAAACTTTAAGATATTATTGAAGACCCATTGGTTTCCCTCAAACCTTGCTTTATTGACAAATGAAATGCTCTTATCTTCTATTGTCTTTCCCTCAATATTCAAAAAGTCAAAGAATTTTTCTAGTCTTTTAGTATACTTCTCTTTTGTCACAGGCGACTTCATTGCATACAAATACAATGACCACACTTCTTGTTCACTTTTTATAATTTAATATTGGTTTTCTACCACTCTTTTGCTTACACCTTATTATTAGTAGAACCCATTTAAAAGAGCCATTATCGTAACGGGCCCGGAGGGCTTCGACTCTGGCATATATATGGGACCAACAGATCGGTATTAATCTTTTAATATCGGTATAACTCTTAATCATGGTTGTCTAGGATATTAGATTTGTTTGTTGACTTTCTCTCAAATCAAGCGTTAGGAAGTAAAGTGTCATGATATGATTTAATGTAATAATATCAAGTGCTTGATGTACCAATTTGTAACATGTATTATATCTTTCAAGTTTTTCCTTGATATAAAATAGGTTATAATTTAATTAAAGTATTAATAAAATTATGTTATCAAATTCTTAAGTTATAAATCCAGAAATCAATTTCTAGTGTCTAAAATTAAAGAGAATAAAGACCATAAAATCAATAGATTTAGTGTGCGATCTATTATTATTATTCTATCTACATTTGCCATCCTTTTCATATATTTATCAAACACTTTTCTTTTTATTAATATAAAGCATGTCTGGTCTAATTTGGTGATATCTACTATACCTGTGGGACATTTTCCACAGGGTGTTGCATATGATTCAGATGATAGTAGAGTGTACGTAGCTAACGCCGCTTCTAATACCGTCTCCGTAATCAATACTACCAATAACAAAGTGGTTGATACTATACACGTTGGAAATAATCCATATGGTGTTGCATATGACTCAGCTGATAGTAGAGTGTATGCAACTAACGGCGGTTCTAACACCGTATCGGTAATATCCACTTCTACTAACAAAGTGGTTCCCACCATACCTGTAGGACATTTTCCACAGGGTGTTGCATATGATTCAGCGGATAGTAGAGTGTACGTATCTAACGCCGCTTCTAACACCGTCTCCATAATCAATACTACTAATAACAAAGTGGTTGATACTATACACGTTGGAAATAATCCATATGGTGTTGCATATGACTCATACGATGGTAATATCTATGTAACTAACTCGGATTCTAACACAGTATCGGTAATATCCTCTTCTACTAATCAAGTGGTTGATACTATACACGTTGGAAATAATCCACAGGGTGTTGCATATGACTCATACGATGGAGAAGTGTATGTAACTAACTTTGGACACAACACCGTATCGGTAATAAACACTTCTACTAATCAAGTGGTTGATACTATACACGTTGGAAAATCTCCATCGAGTGTTACATATGACTCATACGATGGTAGAGCGTATGTATCTAACTCGGATTCTAATACCGTCTCTGTAATAGATACTTCTACTAACAAAGTGGTTGATACTATACACGTTGGAAAATCTCCATCGAGTGTTGCATATGACTCAGCTGATAGTAGAGCGTATACAACTAACTCGGATTCTAACACCGTCTCTGTAATATCTACTACTTCATCTATACAACCATCACCTAACAATAATAATGCTACAACCACTAAGGGTTTTGGAGGTCATGATGGCAATTCTACTGCTATTAAGGGAAACACTAATGGTAGCCATAGTAATCATGATGGTGGTGCAGATGACAACTAGTAATTATCAATTTCATTTCTTTTTATTTTATTATTTTTTATAGTATAGAGTATTGCAATGATAAACTAATCAAATCCTTCTGATTTTTACTTGATAAAAAATAGGCTATAGTTTATCTCTAGACTTTAATAAAAGGAAGTTCTGAACGTCTTAAGTTATGGATCTAGCAATCATTTTCATTGTTAATGAATAAAGAGAATAAAGACTATAGAATACATAGTTTTAATGCTCCATTTATCATCATTTTATCAACCTTTGTCATCTTGCTTTTATATTTATCAAATACCTTTTTTTTGATAATATAAAGCAGGCCTGGGCTGATTCTGTTGTAGATAACATAACTGTTGGAACTAATCCATACGGTGTTGCCTATAACTCAAATAACAATGATATGTATGTGACTAACCAGGGTTCAAACACCGTCTCTGTAATCGATAGCTCGACCAATACGGTGATTAAAACAATACCTGTTGGAAGTGCTCCACAGGGTGTTGCCTATAACTCAAATAATAATGATATGTATGTGGCTAACTCGAATTCAGGCGGCGTCTCTGTAATCGATAGCTCGACCAATACGGTGATTAAAACAATACCTGTTGGAAAGGGTCCATATAACATAGCATATAATTCAAATAATAATGATATGTATGTAGCAAATTTAAATGATAACACTGTCTCTGTGATTGCTATGACACAACCTCCATCCCATACTACAATCACATCAGCTACCGATGGTAATAATAATCCTGTATCAAACAGCGGCTCTACTATATCTGCCTCTATAACCTTCACAGTACAGGCTACTCAAGGTACTAACCCCATAGCAGGCTTCCAGTGCACTCTTGATAATGGACCTGTCAGCAACTGTAGTTCACCAATCACTTACAGCAGCCTATCCCCAGGATCACATACATTCAAAGTACAGGCAGTTGATAGCCAGGGCAATGTTGACCCTACTCCTGCCTCATTCAGCTGGACTGTTGTAACACCTCCATCTAATACGGCTATAACATCAGCTGTAGATGGCAATAATAATCCAGTATCAAATGGCGGCTCTACTACATCAACATATATAACCTTCACAGTACAGGCAACTGCTGGCTCCAATCCTATAACAGGCTTCCAGTGTAGCCTTGATGGGGGACAGTTTAACAACTGCAACGCTAACAGCCAAAATCAAATAACCTTTAACAATCTTGCAGCAGGCCAGCAGTACACCATAAAGATAAGAGCAGTTGATAGCCAGGGCAATGTTGACCCTACTCCTGCCTCATTCAGCTGGACCATCCTAACACCTGTACAAGGTGCACAAAATATTATTACTACTATCAATGGAATGAACCTTCCCAAAGGTACTACCACAAGCTTGGAATCCTCATTAAACAATGCTTTTAAACAACTCAATAACAACAATATTACGCCAGCTTGTAACAATCTGAATGCTTTCATAAACAAAGTAAATGCAGATCAGACAAGTGGACAACTAACACCACCGCAAGCAGCAAATCTAATACAACAAGCAACGAGTATACAGAAGGCTATAGGATGCTCAATATCCTCCTCAGCACCATTATCTTCAAGTAATGACATAAATAATTCACTAAAACCATTTAATGAACCTATGAATGGATTAACAGCAGGCAGCAGATAGAAAAATAAATTCAAATCATTTTTCAAATTCATTCATTGATTCACATATCCTATCAAACAATAAAGAATAGGACCATGGCAATCTATCTATTCATGTTGTTAAAGTAAAAGAAAGTTATCTCTACTGACATTAAAAATAATAAATAATTTAAGAGGATTTGTTATACGTCTATATATTCAATTAAGAAAATTAATATAATTTATTATAGTAATATATGGGAAATTCATTTAAAATCAGTGTCTTCAGTATCAATATATGGAATTAAACAAGAAGGCAGGTCATTGTTATAAAGTTGGACTGTATGAATATGTATAATATATCGCAGGCCAAGGATACCAATTTCTTTCTACAATCAACATTCATTTCTTCAAAGCTATTTTAATAAATAAATAGATAAATAATTTTATCCATAGTGATTAGGTATGATTATGATTAAATAGAAAGACGGTTGATTTTCTTGAATATTTCTGTATATGTATTTTTAATTTATTAATCTACACTATTAGCAAGTAGACTCGTTAATAATTTCCATAACTTTATATGATAAATCTTTTAGCTTTATAGGTTTTTGAATTAGAACCGTTTTTTGTTCTTTTAATTCAGCAAATATGTCTTTAATTTGGCTCTGTTAACTTAAGGAAAAACCTATAATTAAGGTAACCATATATTGTATGTCTACTAGAAATAGAACATCTCCAAATATCGTTGGTTACGGATTATACTTGTACTTTTTAGGATTATCATTTAGAAATACTGCCAAAGCGTTATCTTTTTTAAAAATAATAAAAATAAGCCATGTTTCCATTTGGAACTGGCTTCAAAAGTACAGGCCTTGGAAACATCGAAAGAATAAGAAAATCCAAGAATACGTCATAGATGAAACTGTTATAAAAGCAGGTTCTGAATCTATTTGGCTTTGATGTGTTATTATAGAACCAAAGGATAAAGAAATTCTATCATTTTATATATCAAAAAAGCGAAATATATCTATTGCCAAACGATTTCTGTCTGAGATTGTAAACAAGTATGGAAACCATCAAGTATCATCAGATGGCGGCACTTGGTACCCACAAGCCTGTAAGTTTTTGAATCTATATCATCATCTCCATTCCACCTATGAGAAAAACATTATTGAAAGAACTATGCAGTATATCAAGGATAGAACTGAATGTTTTGATGATTATTTTCCTTGTAAAAAGAACAAGTGTAAATTATACCATATTAAACAATGGCTCAAGTTGTTTGTTTATGAGCATAATAAAGAAATAATATCTTAAGTTAACAGCTGTGTATACATAAAGATACACTCTCTTGTAAAATATTTATGATCGCTTTGCTGCCATGATTTTTGTTATAAATATTCTTCCACTTGCTAACAGCTCTTCCTATTTCTTGTTCGTCTTTAAATGTAGAATTGTTAATTGTCTGCCTTTGTAACCACACCCACCTTACTTCGATTAAATTAAGCTTGGGCGATCTTACTGGTAGAAATACAAATTTTATTCGAGGACAACATTTGGATATCTCTTTCTTTACCATCTTTGATTTGTGTGCTGAAAGATTATCAAGTACAACAAAGATATTTTGGATATTCTTATCATATCTTTTATCTACTCTTTTTTAAAAAGTCAACAAACTGCTTCTTTCCTGTCTTTCTTTTATAGCATTGGACATGCATTTTGTCATTTGTATGATCATAGGCTCCAAATACATTTAACAATCCATTTATCTTTTGAGCCTTTTCGACCTTTACCTGTACCGATGACCATGATGTACCACCATGGGTTTTTGCTGCTACAGGCCCTTTTTCATCTATATACAGTAACACCGAATCCGAAGAAGGTGTGTTGTACCTCAGTTGTTCAATGTGCTTTGTTGCATAACTCAATTTTTTCGTAACTATATGACATATTTGGTTTAAGTTTAATATACCATCCATTTGAAATTCGTATTATTTTGACAAAAGTTCGATCATAAAAAACGAATTTCAGAGTTATGCAACAAAGCAGTTCAATGTACTTTTTTTCAAAGTGTATTCTGGATCATTGCTTTTATTATTTGACAACACAGTTTTAGATTTTCTCCATTTTATTTTATGCTTTAGAAGAATATTTCTTATTTCTGCAGAATGGCTTATTTTATCTACCAGTTAAGTCATTCATAAGAAAACCAGCAAGTACACGTAATGACCATGTGGAAAATCCCAAATCAAAAGATCTTGGGTTTGTAGATGTTATATCCACTATTTGTTTTTCGATATCATTAGTAAATTTGTGCTGTTTATGATTATGTTTTTTTGATATGATACCATCGATTCCTTTTTCGTTAAAGCGATGTATCCATTTTCTTATGTTATGATCATGATGGTTTGTAATCTTTCTTATTTGAGGAACTGTGTATCCCTCATCTTTAAGCAAGATAATCTTGGCTCTATATCCTGCTTCATTATCTTCAAGCATTAGATGTAAAAGGTTCTTTTCATCATCAGTTAGCATTCTGAGGAATGTGTCCCTCATAATAATAGATAAAAGAGTGGCAAGCTATAGGTGTTGTGATAGCTAAACAAACACAACTATTTTACAATAAGATATAGTATATCATTTACACTGCTCTTAACAGATCCCGATTCCAAGACCCAATACCTACAAACATTATTCTTGTTGATTTTTAATTCTAATTGTTACTTTTTATGATATACATATTACTAAACCTCTTTGTATGTCCATATGTTGTTACATCTTTTGTAATGCAATTACTACTTGACAAATAACCATCGTCAATAATCATATAAATTAGCAATTACTGGTTGTTCTACATCTATCCAGTTAGTGATACTATACTCAACCACTTAAATTCAAGGATAACTTTTTAGCTGACCTTTTACTAGGAAATATTATACTAGTTGAATTCTACCTCATTATCCAAAGATACAAGAGTGAACGAGTTGTATATATAAAGGAAAGATTGTTGCTCATAATTAGGATATTATCGGATAAACAGACCGTCGAATCAGTATCTCAGAAACTACATAGAGCAAGATCATGGGCTTACAAATGGTACAAGAGATACAACGATGAAGATTTAGAAGGTCTAAGGGACATACCAAAAAGTGGAAAACCATCTACCATACCAAAATAAACAATGGAAAAAATAAGATATGAACTATCTAGTATCCACATAATATAAGAAATCAAACAGGTTATGGATCTAATCCAACAAAAAACAGGTGTCAAATATCGTAAAGAACACATCCGTAGGCTAATACTTCATAAGTGGGGTTTTTCACCAAAAGATCCACAAAAGAGATTTGTAAGGACCGTAACTCTAAAAGAAAAAAAGAAATTTAAAAAAGGGTACAACAAGTACTAACCACGCTTAAATATGACTGGACTGTGCTTGTAGAGGACGAATCTATCTTTGTCTATGATTTGGTTTTGGCCAAGAAAAGAATGAGGATTATTAAAGAGAAAAGACCGGTAGTTACAGTTAGAGGTTCTCATTAAAACACAATCATTTATGGCGTACTACCTTTGGATGGTAAACAATTATTTAGACAATATGAGAGATTTGATAGTCAATCTTTTATTGCGTATCTTGAGGAGATTAGAAAGAAATTTAATAATTTTATCATGTTTGCAGATAGAGCAACACAACACAGATCAAAGATGGTAGAAGAGAGTACCTATAGAGAAACATATAGAAGCAATAAAAATCGAATATTTTCCTGTGGGTTCGCCAGAGTTTATTCAATCTGAATATCAAAAAATATCTGTTTAGGTCTATGAACTATTGTTGTTGAGTATAGTATACAAAATATTCGATGTATATTAACACCGAACTAATTTCTGAATAATATACCTTATGTGTAATTAGCATATAAATAAATATAGCTAGAGAATAGAAGTTAAAAATTCAATTTATAGATGTAAAAATAAATAAGATTCCATTCTTATTTTTTAATGTTCTGCTCATTGTTCATCCAGATTTTCTCTTATTATATACTCCTTAAAGCTTCTAGTGGCGATAGACGAGATGCTTTCCAAGCAGGAAAAATTCCTGCGGCTAAGCTTATTATTAGTGTAAGAATCCAGGTACGAATAAGATCGCTTGGTATGAAGATAGGAGCGATATAAGTTCCGCCTCCTGAAGCTCCCGAAACAGCTAATAGATATGTAAGACCAATACCAACAACTATTCCTATAATTGATCCTGTTATACCAATAATTATAGCATCACTCAAAAACATAGTTAAAATAAACAAAGGTTTTGCACCTATTGCTTTCATAGTTCCAATTTCTTTTGTTCTTTCATTCACAGATGTCCAAAGAGTGGTAACAACTCCAATACCACTTGCCATCAAGGCAATGTACCCAACCTCTAATGCAAATGATGCACTTCCAGCCTGAGTATGCTTTTGTGCTTGTATGATTGCCGCAGGGGTGGTAATTCCAAAGCTCATACTACCGTATAATGAAGTCATTTCATGTAATACAGTTGCAACATCACCACCTGAGCGTGCAAATACAATCATCAAATCATACCGTCCTTGTTTCTTAAATAAACTATTACCAGTAATTTTGTTAATTGCAACAATATTATCTACATTTGAATTACCAGCTTCTTGCATTACTCCTGTTACTAGAATATTCTTATATGTATTTCCATATCTTATCGTAATAGTCTGACCTACTTTTATAAGGGGATTATGAGGATAACCTGGAGGATTGGCTATATGATATCCTACTATTACTGCATTTGTATTATCAGGTTCTATTTTAGAGCCAGGATTCATAGTCAAGGTAGGAGAAATAATAAAAACTACTCTAGGATCCACAGCAAATACATTGCTGTTTACTGTATATCCATTAACAGTAAGATGAACTTGCGCGGCATATCCAGGAAAGACATCTTTTACAAATGGAAGTGATTTAATACGATTTACAACTTGATCATTAAATGGAAGCTTTGGCGATGAAGTAGATAAACCTGGAGCCTCTTGAAAGGTCTTAGTTTGAGAGCCAGGAGCAACAAATATTACGTTTGGAGCTAGACTACCAACTTGCTTATCTACAAAAGCTGCAGAGCCTGCACTCATACCATTAACTGCGACCAACAAGGCCGCACCTACTACAATCATCAATATTGTTAGAGCAGACCTTCCTTTCTTTTCTCTTAATGCATCATAAGACAAAGAGATAATTTGCTTAAAATTCAATTTCATAGCATATTTGCTCCATTCTTATACAAGCAGTTATTGATAATTTAACCACAACAACAATTACCAAATGTAAAATTATTGAAGATAATATTATTTTTTTTATGTAAGATAAGTAAAAGTAATGCTAATAGCATGCTATGTCTTACATTAACTAAACTTTTAGTTATAGTAGACACATTTGGTTTAGATAAAGTGGCGCTATTGAGCTCAATTATTTTGCTGCTGCTGCTGCTGTTGCTGCCACTACTAACATCATACATATTTATCTGCATAGAGTACATAATCTTTTATGAATACGATTGGATATAGTCTTGGTGTAAGCCAAATAGTAGTTTTTGTATATTTTTCATAATTTTTGTCAGTTATTAGCTTTTCATCTGTACAAGATAGACAGATAGCATTTATACAGATATCTCTACTTACTTGAGGAAAAACCTGTAGATTAAGATATTCTATTTCATTTATGATTATAATAAACTAAAGAAGGCTCTGTTGACTTAAGTAAAGCCCATAGCTTGAAGGTGTTCTATTTCATTTGTGGTTCTACGAAACAGGACACACTCAGAGTATATTGGTTATGGCGTATATTTTTATTTTTCAGGTCTTCTTTAAGCAAGGCAGGTGATAGACTATCAGGTTGCTTCTTTATCAAAAGAAATCATGTTTCTATCTGGAACTGATGGATACAAAAGTACAAGCCTCAAAAAATTATCCTTAAAGAAAAAGAAAATCTCCTAGTACAGTTATAGATGAGACTGTAATTAAAGTCGATTCAGAATTTTTTTGGATATGGGTTATAATCGAACTAAAAAATAAAGAAATCCGTGGTATAAGCATATCAAAAGAACAAAATATGTTTGTTGCTGAACGATTTATTTAGGACGTTATAGCAGCTCATGAAGAACATCCGGTTTCCACGTATGGTGGTACTTGGTATATCCACCACAAGCATGTAAATTCCTGAAAATGAAACATCATATTCATTCCCTATATAAGAAAAGTATTATTGAAATAACTATACAATATATCAAAGACAGAACTATTGAAAGCTTTGATGATTACTTTGCTTGTAGAAAAAAAAGAAATGCAAACTAAAGCATCTTCAACAATGGCTAAATCCATTTTTATATTATTACAACAAAGAAATAATTTCTTAATTTTACACGACGGTTGTTCAAATTCGTTATTTATTGGATATGATTGATGATGATCATAGCAGCTTTAGAATTTTCTTATCTATTTGAGGCTGGGTCATAATTCATTTTAACAATATTGCCTAATAATCATCAATTCTAAATCGATTAACATCCTATCATATGCTTGATTGCTCTTTTATGGTTGTTCTTTTCCATCTTGCAGTTGAAATAAACAAGTATCTGATAGAGTAATACGGACAGCAATACGATACTACATACCTTATCACATCCTCTTACAGGTACTGGGTCTATCCTAAAGATGGATTTGATATGTTCTATCATTAGTGGTTCTATAGATGTGCCTCTTTTTGAATAGATTACCTGCCCTAGTGCTGATTCATAGAAATCAACCAGATCCAGTCTTTCTTCTGGTGTAGTTCTGTATATACGTACAGGACATACAAGTTGAAATCCTAACCGTATGCTTAAATCATACAGATTTTGGTCATCATATCCAGGATCTGCTATCATATAATGTGTGTTTTCTTTAATGTTGTAGATGGCAAACTAGATGTTAATACTTGATAAACCTGATTATCCTGTACATTGGCAGTTGTAATATCAGCTGATAAAGGTATGACGATGGAATCAGTACTTGATATTATATGCAGTTTATATCCAAATAGCCAACAACCCTTCGTATGACTAAAACCCCACCTGGCGTCTGTATCAATACCTGAACTAGGTACTATCCCTTTATCCATCGAGGATTTGTGCCAAACATGACCTTTGGCTTTGATAAGAGTTACTGTCTGTTGCAAGGATATGAGGATTGACTATGCCATCTGAAACAAACAAGTGTCCCATAGTTGATATCCTTTCTTTGATATCGAAAGAAATGGTCTTTAGCCTTCTATCAAAGGTTCGTCTACTTGGTAAGTGTGATTCAGATAATCCACAAGCTCTCATCACCTTTCTGTTGTACGATAAGTCGATTGAAAGATAGTGATGCAGTGCCCTGTTTGAATCAAGACGAAACCAGATACGTACAATAAAACATCTCAGGATTATTGTTGTTGAGTATATGTAAGGTCTACCTCGACTATGATGATGTTTAATAGAATTACAAGGCCAGGCAATTATTCTCCAACAAGATACAAAATACTAATTAGGATTGATGATGAACTATGTGTTTCAGCAGAACTTGTAGATGTTATTTGATTCAAACAAAATATGGTACCCTATAAGACCAGCTTTATTTGTTAGGAATTATGACCCAGTCTCATCTATTTAATTAACTAAAACTGTTGTAGGGCCAACCAAGAGTTCATTTTGTGCAGCTAGATGTTCAAAACTGTATATCTAATACTAAAATTGTCATAAATGATAACTTTAGCAAACACAAAGGATAAGAGCATACATCTATAGTATTATACATGTCAATAATAACAAAAACAAAAAATCTGATGACAGAAGAAGAACAAGAACAAGAAAAAATCGTTGTAGGGCTATAGGAAGATGAAGTAAATAAGGTTAGGAACATCGATTTAAACGATATAATCAAAATCACTCTAAGGAAGGTGTATATTTATAATGAATCATGATAAATACGATTCGGATAATAAAAAAATATTATCTAATACTAATAAAGATGATCAATCTAACTTAAATTCATCAATTGCTTTGAGAGTAGAAAATTTGTATAAGGTATATGATTCCCCTGCAGGTAAAGTATTTGCTCTAAGAAACATCAACTTTTCAATTAACACAGGAGAATTTGTATCAATCGTAGGGCCATCCGGCAGTGGAAAATCTACTTTACTAAATATGATAGGCGCATTAGACAGACCATCACACGGGAAAGTTTTTATTGGTGGAATAGACATCTTTGCATTAAACGATTCTCAAATTTCGGAAATAAGGAATAGTAAAATAGGTTTTATATTTCAATCTTTTAATTTGATTAATAGAACTACAATTCTTAAAAATGTTATGATCCCTAGTATAATAAAAGGCGATGAAGAGAAACAAATAATTCCTCGTGCATTAAAGTATTTAGAATTTCTTGGCCTTAAAAACAAATCTAGTTTTAAACCGATTAATTTAAGTGGAGGACAGCAGCAAAGAGTAGCAATAGCAAGGTCACTCATGAACAATCCTACTATTATTCTTGCAGATGAACCTACAGGCGCTCTTGATACAAAAACAGGAAATGAGGTTTTTAACTTACTCAGACTACTTTCAAGTAAATTTAGGCGGACAATAATAATGGTAACTCACAATGATGAACTTGCCGCAAAGACAGATAGATTTATTCGTATAGCCGATGGAGCAGTAGATAAGGATTTTAGATAAAGAGATAATTTAAAAAACTGATGAAAATTGATTATATATACAAACATAGTATAGTGCATCGAAATTAAGAATGATCATTACAAATAAACAATCTTATTGCTTGATTGTAGTACCAAATACTGCTTTGTTGCATGATTATTTTATTCGTTATTTACTAACGTTTTACTAATAGAATAAAAACATAAATAGTCTAAAATAAATTATTATTGTTACGGATAAATCGAAGTTTTAACTGATTTTCGAATCATGCAACAAAGCACCAAATACCATTAATTTATTGTACCTGTTGAAACAACTCATATCATATATATATATATATAATTTGGTTATTTTTACTTATTTAATGCATGAATAATAAAATGGTATCTGCAATAAAAACAAAGTACTATTTACTAGCAGCAGATAGTCTAATTGTTGGTGTTTTTGTTTTTGTTGAATATGATGTTATTTTTTTGTTAATTTCTCTTACCAACCATTCTTCATAATGATTTACCTTGGTTGTAATAAACAATTTAACGTCTTGTAATCCCCCATAAGATTTTACTCTTCTTGTAATTGAATCAACTGTTGGTATGTTTGAGCAAAAAAATAAGGCAATAATTATCTCGCTTCCACTTATATCTAGAGGAATATATATTAAATATTCTTGCATTTCACGATACATCCTTTCAACGATTTCTCCACGATCTGATTTATTATTTGCATAAACGATTAATAGAAATTCGATATAACCCGTTAAATTCATAGATGACATATTACGCGTAGCGCGAAAATCTGTAATAACATGATTTTGCTGCATTTTTTCTATTCTTCTTGTTACAGTTCTATTGGATATTGATGCTTTTTTTGCAATGTTTACAATTTCCATTCTTGCATCATATAAAAGACACTTTATTATTTTCAAATCAGAGATGCTTACATTCATAGATGGAGGGTTCATTATTACACATCTATACTCAATAACTGCGGGTTTAAGCAATTCAGTCATTGACTCGATCTTGTCTGCAGACCCCGGTCTTAGTAAAACCAAAAATATGGCAGATCCTCCTCCTAGTTGCACGGCACAACCTAAAACATCGCCTAAGAGGTTCAACCTATTGAGGATATAGTTTTCTTCTTTTTCCTCATTTACAATTATCTTATCTATATCTCGCATTATAAAAAAGCATTGCGTTTCATATCCAAATATTGCTGGATTTATCACTACATTGAATTTTTGTATTATTCCTCTATCTAGCAGATATTTAACTCTTGTTTTGACAGCATTAGTGCTTATGCATACTATTGAAGATATAGTTCTGTAGGAAGATCTACAATTGGCAGAAAGTAATTTCATAATATTTAAATCGATTTTATCTATTGAAATGTCTGTTGTTGCTGTTGGTGTTGCTGTCTGTTCCAATATATATAAATAGTATTACTGATCCTATTTATAGATCTAACGTATTTTGTTGCATGATTAATATAAAATCTGATTTCACCATCTATTTTGCCTAAACAGATATAATTTTGTTATACAATGACGCTTTTAACATCCTTTCCTGTATCATATTCTTTAGGTTAACCGAGTATACATATTCTTCAAACGTTCTTTTTAAACAAGAGAATACCATTTCTACTCTCCACCGATTTCGATAAATAGCATTGTCTTTTATTTCTTCATCAGTGCTTTGTTGCATGATTCCCATAATCGATGATTTTACTATTTGGTTTACCTAAACAGATATCAACTTATTATACAATGACGCTTTTAACATCATTTCCTGTACCATATTCTTTAGTTTAACCGAGTATAAGTATTCACCAAACATTCGCTTTATGCACGAAAACACAGTTTCAACAATCCATCTTTGTCCATAGCTTACGCTATCTTTCCACTTTTGTAAATCATTTTTCTGAGATAAAACGGATAGATTTCTAAGAATATTGCCTTTTTTCCATCCAACTCTTGCATTCTTTCTTACTTTAATACAAGGTTGGATTCCGTTGTCTGCTGAGAATCTAAAAATATTATTGCCATCATAAGCTCCATCTGTAAATAGTTTACCAATTGTTATTTTTTTATCTGATTCTATGACCTCATCAATCAATCCAGGTAATGCTTTACTGTCATGTACATGCTCATCGGTTACCTTTATCGAAAGAATTTTCTTGGTTTTTATATTGACAGCTACGTGTATTTTCAAATATCCTTTATTGTTGTTATTTTTTAAATGCCATTTATCTCTCATCCATTGACCTCTATTGGTAACCTTAATTCCCGTACTATCTATTGCAATGACAATGTATTCATCTTCAAATTCTTTGCTATCCTTTGTATCATCTATCTTGATGTCCAATCTGTTTATTCTTCTGTTAATTGTAGTATAATCAGGGATTGAAGGTACTTTTCCTTTAGCATGGCCTTGTGTTATTCCTTCGATTTGTCTGTATGGCAGATGAAAATATGCTTTGGCATGCCCTAATAGAAGAAGAAAAGTGTTTGGATAACGAAATGGCTCTCCAACCTTGTCTTTGTTCATCTCTTTTAATTCGGTATCCCAGTTGCGTATGACATCAAAGCCTAGTAAGATTTCACCGCGTCTAACTAAAGATTGGTTGTAGGAGGGCCAGTTCACAAATTTTATTGGTTAATGCCAGCTAAATGTATTTAGAAAGAGAGAATCATGCAACAAAGCACTTCATCAGTACAATAAATGATGTAACGGGCCGTTTATTCTCCAATTTTAGAATATGGGTAATTAAATATGACGCATGTCAAGGTTGGTAGGATTGTCATAGTTTTTGCACTGTTATTTTTCTAATATTATCGTCTGTCTAATTCAACGTTCCATACATTGTCATTTACAAAAAGCGCCAGCTTAAAAATAACAGTACAGATAACCATTACATTCTGCAATTTTGACATATTAATTTTTGGTATTTAACAACAAGATTCAAATTAAAAAATTACTATATAATTAATTCAGATTAATTAAATTGTATATAATGCTATTTAAAAAATTTAGACATATATAATAATTATTATGAATTTAAAAAGGAGATATAAAATACCTTATAATTTATGTTTCCCATCAAAAGGGACCGTTTCATATAAAGTTCATCAACAGATTCCTATACTATTGAAATCAATTATAATAGAATTACGTCAAAAAATGAAAAATAAACTATCAATATCCATATCAAAAAATCCAGATAGTTTAAAACATATCTCTGTAACAAAAATGACAGTATTCTTGAGTTTAATATTGATTATAAATTGATTTTTTGCTCACCTCTTTTTGCAAAGCATTCATTATTGAAGCGGTCTCTACTATATCGGCTCCATAAACAGGACTTTTTTTTAAATTGTTAATATTCAAATCTAAAGATTTTGAAATATTTATAAAGTTAATTCAAGTTTTACTGTTCTAAGGATTATTTATCATCCATTCAATGCGGCTTACCAAGACTCTTGCCAAATCTTTATTCATTATTAAATCATTATTTTCATCAAATGATATCATTTGATGATCGGTCAACCAATTAATATAATTCAAATATAATTGAGGACCCATACTTTTACTATTTCCAAATAATATGTCATACAATTCCCCAATATTATGACGATTATCATTAAATTTTTTGTCATAGTAATTAAATAAATTTTGACAAATAACTAATATTTCTCTCAATTGTTCTATTGTAGGGTTGAATACATTGGCCATTAGAAATTTTATAGTATATAGAAACTTATGTTTTTAGCGCTTAAGGTTTAACCATTTTCACACTCGGTTTCATATTAAACTCTACTTTACGATTAGCTTTGGATAATGTTGACTATTGCCGTGTTTTACCGGGCACTTAAATCTTTCATTAGTTAATGTATACTATATTGGTAACATATATGTGTATATGTAATAATGATTTTAAATTTTAAAAGTCTATTGCAAAAATGAAATCTAAGGTGTCATTATAACGCCTAAAGGTTGAAATTGTTCTCGTTTCAATCATGTATTTAGAGATATCAAGCGCAAGCATATGTATGCAGTAGAATATAGGTTACATGGGCTCAAAAACCATCAAGTCCAGATTATATCATCAATAATAATAACTGCCGTAAATGTAACAACAAAAGATAATTTTTAAAGCAATCAACATTTGTTGAACAACAGAAAATATCGTACACCTATGGATCTTATATATTTTTTAATACTATATGATTATGAGCAAAATAAAAAGAATATTGAAAAACATGGTATGAGTACCTGAAGAAGCTAAAGAACTTGATTTAGATGAGCAACCAAAACCAACCAGAAAAGTGAGCCATCCATCTACATCTATACCAAGTAAAGAAGAACCTAGTGTTCATAATAAAAGAAAAGGTTGAAGAATAATAAAGTAAATAAATCTAATCTATAACCGTCCAAAAATACTACAACAACAGAGAATAAGACAAGTATAATAACATTGTGAAACTCAAAAGCAAAGATTGAAAGTATCTAGAAATTTATACTAAAAAATGGATTTGTTAATATATCTTATTATAATAATAATCATGGAGCCGATGTATTTATGGAGATGAAACTATAATCCTTAATAATTAATAAAATAATTCTAAATAATAATATATGCGATAACATCTATATACATCAAAATAACCTTTTATTATTTACAATTGCAATAAAAGTATCTTTTCTATACTTCTTATTTACCTCTTACATAAAGTCTTGTAATATATTCTGTTACCTTTTAGTAACGTGTTTAGATATTTTATCATTCTGTTATTATTTATCTCAAATACCATTTATTAGTAGTTCTGCACTCTCATAAAAAATAACAAAATGATAAGCAATTAAAAATAATTATTTTAATGTATTGATTAACAATAATTTATTGTATGTACCCTCTTAATTTTAAAGAACTGTTTACCTATAATCATACAATAAGACAAAATTATATAAACTCATTCAAAAATACTCTGTCTTGGGAACAAATGATAGAAAACCATGAAACTGGATGGTTATCATTAAAAGATACTTTATTGCATATAATTTGGGCAGAAGATTCATGGATAAACTATTCTATCAAAGGATTAGAAGATCCAAATAGACCATTTCCTTATTTTGAATATGACTCATGGAAACCGATAGAAAAATATAATGCCAAAGTCATTTCCAAGGTTAATGATTATTTATCTTCTCTTATTGAAGAATCCTTTTGCAAACCCGTTTCAAGACTCAATAATGATGGAATAAGAAGAAGTACAATAGTCAAAGACGTATTAATACATGTATTTACAGAAGAGTTGCATCATCGTGGAGAAATAATTGCCATCCTTTGGCAGATGAACATACAGCTTCTGATATGGGATGGCTGTCAGTTATGAAAAAAACAGATCCCATATGGATAATGAAATAGATAAAAAGAAAGTCATTTGACATCTAAAAAGCAATTAAAGACAATATTAGAAAATTCAAATGAAAATTATTTAAAACAAAATATTTTATAGAAATTACTGCTTTGTTGCATAACCAAACCTATTTAGCTAGGATCCAACCAATTAATCATTTGTGATCCACTGGCCTTCTTATAACCAGTCTCTTGTAAGACGAGGAGAGATACTTTTTTCCTATGATTTTCTGGATAACTGGGATGTTGATCTTGCAAGGATGAATGAAAATAAGAATGGCAAAAAGTACAAATTTCCAGATTCTTTTGTTCTCATAGTTGGTCACATCAAAGTATACTTTCACCTTCCATATAGACAAACAGAAGGAATCATAAAGGCAACTGTAGGAAAGAATCTTCCAGATCATCCATGTTATTCACAGATATGTAGAAGAATAAACAAACTGGACATTGACATCAATAACAGTATTGATGATGTCGTTATCATCATAGCAGCGGGGACAGTACCGGAATCAAGATTACAAACAGAGGTCTCGGTGGATGCAAGATAAGTGGGATGTAAAAAACAAGAAAGGCTATCTAAAGATACATGTTGCAGTAAATATCAAGACCAAAGAAATTCTTGCACTGAAAGTCACAGATGAAAAGGTACATGATGGAAAGGTTATGAAGAATTTGGTGGAAGGCGTGTTGAATAATAACCGCAATGTCAAGATCAAATCTTTCATTGGTGATGCAGGAGCCTACGATAGCAATGAAAATTTCAAATACTTGAAGGAGAAAAGGATTCGACCTGTCATCAAAGTAAAAAGAAACTCTATCGTTTCATCCAAGAATAGCAATGTAAGGAATAGAGAAGTTGAACTTCAAATAAAGGATTATCATAAATGGAAAAAGAAAAGAAAGTATGGACAACGATGGATGGTTGAAACAGCATTTTCATCTATAAAGCGGATGTTTGGTGAATATACATCTGCAACCAAGTTTCAAAACATGATAAAAGAGATGACGATGAAGGTATCGTTGTACAATCTGTTTAGAAGAGTTGCATAAAATGGATGGAAATAATTTAAGGAAAACTAGTTATGCAACAGAGCAATATTTAGACCTTATTAAATCCGCTCAAAGTGAAATCTTTTTCATATTTCCAACACCTATGGCTTTTATCCGCCAACTTAAACCAATATATTTGGCAAAACTAGTATCAAGAAACAGAAAGGCCAAGGTAAGAATATTAACTCCAAGTTCCGAATTAGTTAAAGAATCGATAAACCGTTTAGTGGTAGAAGAAGAAGGAGAAGGAGAAGAAACAGAGAATACAAATAATCAAAAAATCTTAAAGTTACATAAAGATGCTTTTTTCATAGACGATATAAAAATTAGATTTATTGGAAAGATGTCCAATACCAAAGCTACTATTGTCGTAATAGATAGAAAACATTTACTGGTAATGGAACTTAAAGATGATGAAAAAGATTCTTTTGCCCAAGCTATAGGACAGAGCATTCATTCAACAAGTAAGGCAGGAGTGTTATCATATGTTGCTATATTTGAAAATTTGTGGAGACAATCTGAATTATATGAGGAGTTAAAAGATTCAAATGAAAATCTTAAGAAGGCTAACGAAAAATTAAAAATTAATGATAAAATGCAAAAAGAGTTTATCAATACTGCGGCTCACGAACTACGGACACCCTTAACACCAATATTAGGCTTATCATATATGCTTAAATATAATACCAAAAATGATAAACAAAAAAGTTGCTAGATATTTTAATTAGAAATGCAAAGAGGTTAAAGGAGTTGACAGAAGAGATTTTAGATGTAACAAAAATAGAAGGAGACAAATTAAATTTAAATAAGAATGCTCTTAATATTATAGATCTATTACAAGATCTGATAAAAGAATTTGAGCATGATGTTGAAGGTAGCAAGAAAATAAAATTTGAGATGCTCTTTAAGGATGGTGATTCAAATACAGTTATTGTTTTTGTAGATAGAAACAGAATTGTTCAAGTCATTTCAAATTTAATATATAACTCTATAAACTCTATTAAAATGAAAGATGAAAATGGTCTAATATCAATTAATGTAGAAAAGACTAAAATAAACAGCAAGGAAAATGAAAGTTCGAATAGTTTCACAGACGAAGTAATTATAAGCATCAAAGATAATGGTAAAGGTATAGATTCTGAAATTTTTCCAAGGTTATTCACAAAGTTTGCATCAAATTCCTTTCAAGGGGTGGCTTGGGATTATTTATATCAAAAAGCATTGTAGAAGCTCATGGTGGGAAATTTTGGGCCCATAATAATAAAGATGATGAAAGTGGAGCAACGTTTTCCTTCAGTCTTCCATTAGCATACAACAACAACAACAACAACAACAATTTATGTAAATAAATAACATCAAGTATTAGATCATATTTTAATGATTTAACTCAAGGAGTTTAGTAATGGAAATATTATTATCTCTAATCATTCTTTAGAAATATTATATTTACAGGGCCATTTTATGTTTCATAAAATATTTATTAAAATAATTTTGTTCTTATCCAAGCGGTTTAGTAATAGATATAGAGCGGGTCTAAAATTTGAACTTCTCAAAAATTTTTCTATAGTTTTCTATATGTTATATAAATAATACAAAGCTGTAATTTAGAACGAACTTTTATTGTAATGGGACAGTTGGACATTTCAGGCATCGTTTTTACGACCTGATTAATCAGGTTATTTTTTATGATAGTCAGAGTCTTGGAAAAACCTTTTATAACTTCTGTCAATATTATCCAAACGCCAAACAAACAAGCATCTTGATCTTCTTGATAAAGTGCATTCAAATTATGAAGTAATAATTCCTATTTCAATTTTATTTTAAAAAAATCATGTTATTTCAAGCACGATAAAATCAACTTTAAAAAGAGATAAACACAAATATCATTACGTATACTTTACTGTAGGTTGCCAATAAGAACCAGTGTCTAACTAGATAGGAACAACTACAAATTTGTTTCTAATTCAACTAATAAATTATACAAAAATCATTCAAAACAATAAACAATCTGTTGATAAGAAATATTATAATAAATATTTTAAGATTATTGCTAGTTATACAAGTGGTAATCTAAAACCAAATGTAGCTCCTTTTCCATCTTTATTATTATAAGCATATATTTGCCCACCATGAGCTTCGATAATGCCTTTTGATATAAATAATCCCAAGCCGGTTCCTTCTCCTTTCGATTTAGTAGTAAACTTTGAAAACAACTTTGAAATAATATTTTGATCTATTCCCTGTCCAGTATCTTTAACGTTGATTAATACTTTCTTTTCATTATCATTATCTTTTTTTTCTATTATGATGTCTATTGTACCTTTATTTGTGAACTTGATAGCATTACTTAACAAATTAGAAAGAACTTGGCTTATTCTAGTTTTGTCTGCAAAAACGGATATATTATATTTGCCTTTAATTTCAAATATATTGTTATTCTTTATTAAAATATCTTTTATACTGCAAGTTTTATCGGCATAAATAAAATTACAAATTAATTTTACATTTTCATTATTAATTTGATCATCATAGTCTTGAATTATATCCGATATCATATCCATTAAATCAAATAGTTCTTTATTTAGAACCAAATTATTAGTTTCAATTTTTGTAACATCCAAGATATCGTTTGTTAATTGAATTAGCTTTTTGGCATTTCTATTAATAATTTTTATTATGTTTTGAAATTCATTTTCATCTTTTGGTTTATTTTTCATTAAAAAACTAGACAATCCTACTATTGGTTGTATGGGAGTTCTAATCTCATGATCTGCTATTTGAACAAAATCTTTTTGTAATTCTTCTGATCTTTTTAATTTTTCTACGATATCAGAATAAGACCAAAAACTTTCAAATATTGAAACATAGGAGATAACTGTTGCAGCACTATTAGAATATGAACCAAATCCAATTGATTCTGAAAATTTTTCTTTTAGATCATTTTTTACCTCTATAACTAAAGATTCTTTTCTATCTGCTATAATAATAGTTGATTTAGTGGATATGGATGATTCTATGCTCCTTATGGAAACACTATTTTTATATCTGCTAATATTATTTAATTCATCTTCATGTTCCCGATATGTTTCATGGTTTAACGAAGTTTTATTTGATGATGATGATAATGATGATAATGCAGATATTAAAGAGGGAAAAAGAATTTTAATCTTTAGATTATTATGCTTTTCTAAATTTTTTTTTAATACTTTAAATATTCCGATATGAAATTGGCGTCGCATGGAATTCAAGGTGGGAAATATAAGAAATAGATCTCTTGCATAATTAGAATAAACAGCTATATGATCAGCAATTCTTCATTTTCTTGTTCTCTCATTGCTTTCATATGATCGGTTATCCAAAAAATCATTGCTTTTCAAATCATTCACTGCTGGTCTTACAGTGCAACAGTTCGATGACATTTATGAAAAAAATGTAACAAAAAGATATGCTAAACATGAAATACAACGCTTGTTCAAAAAAGATAGAGAAAGACGTATAGGTGCAGGTAAACCTTTCAAACTAGATATTAAAGATAGATTTCTCATGCTTTTGGTTTACTATCGTCTATACATAACTTACACTATGGCAGGTTTTCTATTTGATTTGGATCAGAGCAACATCTGCAGAGACATTCAAAAGATTGAAGGGTTGATAAGAGAATGTTTGCCAATTCCGCAGAAGACATACCCAATAACCAAAAGGCTGAAAACTCCAGAGGCAGTTGATAAATATTTTCCAGGCTTTCTTCTTGCTTTTACAGATTGTACCGAACAGCAAATACCAAGACCTGCGGATAAGAATAGAAGAAAGATATTCTATTCAGGTAAGAAGAAAAGACATACTATTAAGAATCAGATTACGGTTAACAATCGTGGTTATGTCCTTCACAAAGTACGCTATAAAAAAGGAAGAAAACATGACTACGATATTTATAAAAAGAACTATCCTGTCACTCCAAAACAAGTTGTTACTGTAGTTGATCTAGGGTATTTGGGCATAGAAAAGGATTTTCCAGAACAACTATCTGCACTACCATATAAAAAGAAAATAAACCAGTGTTTATCACAAGAAGAAATCGAGTTTAACATTATCCATTCGAAAAAGAGGATAATAGTAGAGCATACTATTAGCAGATTGAAAAAGTACAAGATAATGAGTGAGATATTTAGAAATAAATTGAGAAAATATAACAAGGTGTCAGACATAGTAGCAGGACTAGTGAACTATAGAATATCAAATTATCTGAACTAGAAATCGATATAGAATTAGAAGTGATGGTCTAGATTATTTCTAATTATGCAAGAGATCTAATATTTCGTCAGTAGCTTTTTCTAAGATTTGAATATATTTAGTTTCAATTTCAGAAGGATTAGTTATGGTTTCAATTTTTGATGATACTGTTCCTTTTTCTATTTCCATCATCTTTTGTTCGACTGGTATTGCCTTATTCCATAAGGTATCAAAAAAGTACTGTTGCTGTTGGAGAAATACTTTTAAATTACAATGTATTGCTCTTTGCGATAGTGTATCTGTATCTATAGGCGAAACATCTGTACCAATATAATCTTTGTCACTAATTCCAAAAGTACCTATTAATCCATCAATATGTCTTATTTCGTTTACCACTGGAAACATCTTTTGTATGTAATATAGACTGAATGAGGTTATTTCTGTGATGGCTCTTATATTTACTCCTCTATCTTTTGCTTTATGATAAGCATCTAATAAAATATCATTCGACGTAACTATAAACACACTTGGTGCATCTATGTATATGTCCAATTTTTCTTCAACTTTATTTAAACAATCTAAAACTAAATTTATTACATTTTCTGTACCGTGTATAACTTCAATCTTTTCTTCTCTCTTAGTATAGGAGTTTATAGTATAAGACCGCCTGAAATATTTATTAAAAGTGGAGTTTAAAAAGAGTATCTTATTTGCTTTGTTGCATAACTCAATTTTTTCGTAACTATATGACATATTTGGTTTAAGTTTAATATACCATCCATTTGAAATTCGTATTATTTTGACAAAGGTTCGATCATAAAAAACGAATTTCAGAGTTATGCAACAAAGCATATCTTATTAATTTAATTTTGTAAAATTGTCCTTTTTTTAACATCTAAAATCAAATACAACCTACCATTTTCACGACTGTTTAAGAATCATATATTCCGGGATTTTATTTTATTTTATTTTAATTACTTTTGCTGAGATTTGTACTTTTGAATTCAATTCTATATATAGACGTGATTTACTTGTATGAAAATAGTCTTTTAGATGCTTCTAAAGAAAGATTAAAAAGTACAAGTTAACATTCTTAATTGCCAATTAAACCCATATGCGAATCGATGGAATTCGTTGTGCTAGCACTCGAAAATTAGATTGCTATAATTAGTATAATTAACGGAACTATAATGTTTTCTGTAGTATTCTATAAAGATCTTTTTTATGCGTCCTATACGAGCCGCCCTCTACGTTTGACATATATAATAAAATGTCTTTATGATATTTGTATAATCTGTTAAAAAGAGCGTTAACAAAATAGTTCCATATTTCTATTTCTAAGGTGAGGGGGCGCTCCGATTAAATGTTCTATTACGTTTTAACTGCTCTATTTAATGAAATCTAGGATATCTCATTTTCTTCATCACAATAAGGTCTATTATACTTTGCAGTTTGTTGTTCAGCTAAATTCGAGATTCATATCTTTGCAGCATAGTTGTCTATTTATTTCGAATTCTATACTGAGGATTTATCCACTCTATGAAGCTAGCATAATTCATCGAACGGATATCTTCTAAATAATTGGGCAGAATTTTAATGAATCTAAATCCATTATCTAATTCAAATGATAGTACAGGATCATGCATCTCACCTCCTATCACTTTGTGAGCATATTCTAGTGGAGACAGTTTGTCTGCATAGTCACAATAATTAAACAATCTGCCTCCGCCGATCATTCGCCTCAAATCCATCTTAAGTACAACCTCTTTTCTTGCTCCATAAAGAATACTCCCAATTCCTTCATGTCTATATTTTGGATGTGTAGATATATCTGCTCCATATAGACTATCTCCTTTAGGATCATGATTAGTAAACATGTGCTTTGTTGCATGATTATTTTATTCGTCATTTGTTAACGTTTTATTGACAGTGTTATAACGGAAATAGTCAAAGCTTAATTATTATTATAATACAAATATTAAATTTTTAACTGATTTTCGAATCATGCAACAAAGCAGTAAACATGCCGTTAGCAGTAATCTCTTTTATTCTGCAATCTAACAGAATAAACATACTCTCGAAACCTTCGTTTTAAACAAGAGAACACAGTTTCACTATCCATCGTTGTTCATATCTTACTCTATCTTTCCATTTTTGTAAATCATTTTTCTGTTCTAACACTGAAAGATTTCTAAGAATGTTTCCTTTTTTCAATCTTATTCTAGAATTCTTTCTTACTTTAATGCAAGGTTGGATTCCTTTATCTTCGAAATATCTAAAAATCTCATTATATAGAATATCGAATACTATAAATTAAATTCTTTCAACTACTCTGGCAGACCCTACAAATATAACTTGTTCAAGTTTGAGACTTAAAGATGAAGTCTAAAACAGAATACCTTACATTCAATACCAAAACCAAACGAGAATTTTTGAATATAACTCCAGATGTTAGAAAGATTGTTCAGGACAGCAAAATCAGGGAGGGCCTGTGCCTGGTAAATGCGATGCATATCACAGCTAGTATATTTATAAATGACAATGAAAGTGGTTTACACGGAGATTTTGATATATGGCTTGAAAAGTTAGCACCACATAGCCCTATTGAACAATACAGACACAACGAAACGGGTGAAGATAATGCTGATGCACATCTGAAGCGACAGATTATGGGACGAGATGTTGTAGTTGCTATTACCAATGGAAAACTAGACTTTGGTCCATGGGAGCAGATATTTTATGGGGAATTTGATGGACAACGAAACAAAAGAGTACTTGTGAAGGTAATCGGCGAGTAAATAATAATAATCCTGGTTATATTTTTATCTTCACGTAAGAAGTGTTTGCAATTGAATGCAAAAAGCACAACTGCTTTTTTCGAGTTTCCGTTTTTCTAAATTTAGTAGACTCATAAATCTTTATCATCTAGTGTAAGATGGAGCGATTTCCGAACCAAAGATATAAAGCAAACAATCATGAGACCCGATACACATTATATTGCTTTGTTGTATGATTCGAAAATCAGTTAAAACAGTAGTTTATCTAATCAATAACAATTAGATTTACTGTTTTCGTTTTTATTTTATCTGTAAAACATTAGTAAATAATGGCGAAAAAAAATAATCATGCAATAAAGCAATTTAAAATAACAAATCACTAATAATTTTAGATATTTAAGATATATCAACTTAATAATAATAATGTCCATATCACGCAGGTTTAAATACAAATTTACAAGAATTCTTTCACAACTATTCAGTAACAGGAGTGAAAAGATAAAAAGATGAAAATGAAAGTTTTTCCTTGTTCAATAGATGTCATCATTTGATCGAATTTGATTCCGGGGTCAAATATATTAGTAACGATATATCAATCAATAAAAAAATTATCAACGATAGAGACTTATGGCTGAGTGTCAATATCTGTTCTATAAATGAGATTTCATACCTTATAAGAGAAATCATATTTTAATTATTTTGTTTTATGAAAACAATCAGAATTATTATACAAATACAACTAGGTAAATCTTTACATAACTATTAAGTTATAGGCTAGGCCATTCTATTTCTGAAGCTTGGGCGAAAACCTCTCTAATGCAATGTTAAACCTTATTATTACATGTGTATATCTCCGTGAGTATTAGCATCAAAGATAATAAACCAACTGAAACATCAAAAATAGGCACCTTCTATTACCCTTGGTACGGAAAATATAGACAATGGGAAAGTGAAGGTCATAATCCGCCTGCAAAGTGGGCCTCTAATTTTTTGCCAGATTTAGAATCTTCAGAATCATTTAATCCATCTGTGCAATTGTATGATAGCAATAACGTCACGGTCATAAAGAAGCAATTGGCACTCATGAAACAAGCAGGGATTCAATTTGCAATATCGTCTTGGTGGGGCCAGGGTTCGTACGAGGACTTGGCATTTAATAATATCGTAAAGAATGTCATGCTAGCTGCGGACAACCCTTACCCTGAATTGAAATGGACAATTTATCATGAGTGGGAAGGGTTTAGCGATCCTACTGTTGAATACTTATTATCAGATTTAGATTACATTAAGAGAAACTATGTATCTTCACCTTCGTACCTGAAGATAGACGGCAGGCCAGTCATATTCGTGTATAATGCAACTCATGCATACAGTGATGCAATTGGCGAATTTGAAAGATGGAAGCATGCAAGAGTACAATCAGGCTTTTTTGTAGTGATGAAGGTGGAACCTCTGTTAAAGGGGGCAGACCCATGCGCGATGGATGGATGGCATCAATACAATCCCGCATTGAGATATGATAAGCTAGGAAACTATTATGCAAGCATAAGTCCAGGATACTGGAAATGGCATGAAGATCCAAAGTTATTAAGAAACGTTACTGAATTTGAATCTGCTGTCAGCAAGCTTGATTCTGCAAATGTACAATTCAAGCTTATACAAACATGGAATGAGTGGGGCGAAGGAACTGGAGTAGAACCTGCTCAAGAAATAGTACATAATGATACAGAGCCTTCGTATCAGCTCGCATCTACGTCTTACGGTAACACCTATATAGATATCCTTGGAAGATATTTTACGAAAAAGACAAAGGAAGTTTAACAGTAATTACATCAGGTGTGAATATTTATTTTCCTAATTTTATCCTGCTTACTGGCGGCTTTAGAGCATATAAATAGAGAGACCATATAAAATATTCTATCTATTTAGTTTGAATAATATTTTCAACCACTTATTACCTTATACTTTATTATTAGTGGAATATACATATAATCACTGATATTGTAACGGGCCGGGAGGGATGTAATTCAAAATTGAATGTAAGCTTTTTGTTGATTTGATTAAAGAATATTGTAAATTAGTCTGATTAACTTGGTAAGTTTTTAAACGTTTTATATAGATTTGTCTTCATCTATTCCTTGCTTTCTGTAGACTATGATCTCGTCTAATGAAAACAAATAATGAAATTAAAATTTAATTGTTAAATAATGAAAATTATTTTTCAAGTATTATAAATACAAAATAAACTTTAGAATATTCATGAATCTAACAGACAAGATTAACAAGATAAGTAGTGTAACGGGCTGTTAATTCTTCAATTTGATCTTATATTAATAATCAGATATGACGCACGTCAGGGTTGTCAGGTTGTTATAGTTTTTGTACTGTTATTTTTCTGCTGTTATTACCAGATACATTGGATCCAATAATTTTATTAATAAAAATGAATTGCCCGTATCAAAAACAGTACAGATAATCCTGACAATATGACATATATGACATTAATTTGATTTTCTATCGCTTTATGGATCTTCAGTTATAAATGGCATTTTTCATTACCATTTTGTTGTTTGTATTGCTATTAGTAATAGTATCGGACGCGGTATCTTTTTCCGTTGTATTATTATGACATTGAATTTATGCAATTCATTTTTAATTTATAATTTGCTTCTTGTCACAGATCATCTAGAATTGGTTTTCCCATTCTAAGGGTTATGTCTTCACTTTCAGCCTTTTGATTATTAATGTCGTTAGAGTTAAGAATGATTATTTTTGGTTTAAGTATGTAAACTTGAAATTTGTGACGTAAATCTCATTATATTATTGTAATTAGCACAAATAAATCATAATTAGACACCAAAAAGAAAATGGTATGAAAATTATACTTGTTAGTAAAAATATATTTGAATATATTAACCCAAACCAGGAGTTGTGTGGATTTTACTTTCACTATGTCCAACTAAATTGTTTACTCCTGTAAGATGTAACAGTACAAATCCAAGGTTACCCATATCAGCATCTTTTGAATCACAACTGCACACCAATATAACACCTATTTGTTTGGAAGGTGTAAATCCAACAAAAGCATTCCAACCATTGATTGCACCTGTATGAGTTAGACTCTCGGTTCCTAAATTGGTAAGTACTCTCCACCCTAGTGAGGCATATTCGATATAGTTCATTGGATTTGCGGGTTTTGCAGAGTGTATTATCAGATGCTGTAATTGTATGGCATCATCTAATTTGGTATGAAGGAAACCTAAGTTAGCAGATGCATATTTTAATAGATCAGCAGCAGTAGAGCGAAGTTTTCCTGCTCCTGCTATAACATCGGGTACTGTTGGTGTAGCAACTTCTTTTCCTCCTTGATGACCAGTAGCATATCTGTATTTTATCTCATAGGGTGAAAGAGTTATTTTCGTATCATTCATACCCAGCACATTTAAAATTCTATCTTTAACAAGTTGTTCATATGATACACCTTCTTTTACTGCGAGTATGTGTCCAAGCAGTCCCATTCCGAAACTTGAATATTGCCATTGTGAACCTGGCGCTCTATTAAGGGTTGTATTGGATAGGTCTTGATAGAACATAGATTCATTATAATTTGGATTAATAACGCCAAATTTATGGTTAAGCCATATATTGGAAGGCCATTCAGGAAGGCCAGAAGTGTGTGTTGCCAAGTCTTCGAGCGTTATTTTTTGTCCTTTAAATTGCGGCACCTTTACATTTGCAGGAAGATACTTTTCAATTGGATCATTTAGATTTACAATTCCTTGTGTAGCCATGTCTGCTAATACAAGTGTAGTAAATGTTTTTGTTATTGAACCAATATCGAATATGGTGCTTTCATTTACTGGAATGTTGTTTTCTTTTGAAATATTTCCAAAGCTATATATCTTTGTACCATTTGGGTCAAGAAAGCCTACAACTAGAGCTGCTTTTGACTTGTTGACTATATCATTTAAAATAAACTCTTTGACTTTATTTGGTAGTTGTTCTTTAAATGGTTGAATGTATGATGATTGGTTTATCCGGTTATCTTTAAAGATATTATTAGAAGAGTTAGAAAGAGAGTAAACAAAAGATAAAAAAGATGGTGAAGATATTGAAATTGTTGTAAATAACCCAACAAATAAAATCGCTATCAAATTTATTGACAGAAATTTAAGATTATTATGACTATTACATAGAGGTTTTTTGTAGAAAAAACTACTGAGTAATCTTCTTAGCATCAAAAACATGTTATAATAGATATTAATAAAGATTAAACAAACAACTAGATCTATCGATTAATATGATGTAGATTATTAATGTATATTGCTAATAAGAACCAATATCGGGTTAGATAGGATTCGACTCTGGTATAGATCTCTTGCATAATTAGATACATTTCATTAAGTTGACTACAGATACACCATTTTTTCTTTTAGTTATGCTGCTTCATAATTCTGTAGTTTATCAAGCCTGCGACTATATCTGACACTTTATTGTACTTTCTGAGCCTATTTCTAAATATATCACTCATTATCCTGTACTTTTTCAATCTACAAATAGTATGTTCAATAACTATCCTTTTTCTAGAATGACTTTTGTTGTATTCTTTATCTTCTTGTGGTAATTCTTTTTGATTATTTTTCTTTTTATAGGGTAGAGATGATCTTTGTTCTGGAAAGTCCTTTTCTACTCCAAGGTATCCCAGATCATACACATTTAGAACATCTTTTGGGATAGCAGGATGATTTTCTTTATAGATGTTATAGTCATGTCTGTGTCCTTTCTTATGATCTGCTTTGTGAATAATATAACCATGATTGTTAACCGTAATCTGTGTCTTTGTTGTATGCCTTTTCTTCTTGCCTGAATAGTACATCTTACATCTTCTCTTGTCAATAGGTCTTGGAATCTGCTGCTCTGTACAATCTGTAAAAGCCATAAATCCCGGAAAATATTTCTCTACTTCCTCTGGCGTTTTCAACCTCTTGGTTATCTGATATATTTTCTGCGGAATTGGTACGCATTGTCTTATCAAACTTTCTATCTTTTGGATATCTCTGCAGATGTTGCTCTGATCTAGATCAAATAGAAAACCAGCTAATGTGTAGGTTATGTATAGGCGATAGTACACTAGAACCATGATAACTCTATCCTCAACAATGAGTTTGAAATGTCTCCCTGCACCTACATCTCGTTCTCTCCTCCTTCTTTTTGAGGATAAGCGTTTTATCTCGTACTTTTTGTATTTTGATTTTATTTCTTTATAAATGTCATTAAACTGTTGAATTGAGAGACCGGTAAAGGATTTAAAGAGTGATGGCTTCTTGGATAATCTATTGTAAGATAACAAAAAGAATGACATATTTACATACGATAGACGGAAATAAAGCTGTTTTGGCTAATTATGCAAGAGATCTAATGTATATGGGAACAATGAATTACTATTAATCTTTTAATAGGTGATTTAATTCTTTTTACATGGCTAACTAAAAGACTGAATCTAATTCCAGATCTTAACACCATAGAATCAAAACATTCAGGAGTATTCGTTATATAGTGTGATATAATATAATAATATGAGTATTAGATATATCATCATAATAACACGTTATCAAATCCTTCTGATTTTCTCTGGATAAAAAAGCACACTATAATTTAACTCAAGAATTTATTAAAATGAAGTTGTAATGCTTTGTCGTCAGCACAACTTGCATCTATTTTTCCTCGTTCGGATGGTACATAGGAATTTGGACGGCAAGTATTAGGACCTTGGTGCAGATATTTGGCAGGATGGCTGTTTCTGGTTGCAAATACCGTTGGTCCGCCAGTTATTGCATTAGCATTTGGTTATTATCTTCACAATGCATATAGTGCATTCCTTCCGCAAATGTGAGAAAATAACACCTAAAGGTGCTGAATCAAAATTAAAATATTAACATTTGCTATTAGCAACAATTTATATAAATATGGTTATTTATCATGATGGTTTTGAATTTAATTCATAATTCAATATAATATTAGAATTAGGATATCTTTATAATTTTGCGAATTTTTAAATATATTTACTTGGATTCATCATTTGAATTGCAAAAAAATGAGGCAGAAATACATATAAAAAAGATTCTTGTTCCTATAGATGGTTCAAGCAATTCCATGAGGGCTGCCAAGTATGCTACCGAGGTTGCTAAATTTCAAAATGCTCAAATAGTTTGTGTTTATGTAATAGCACAATTACCTTATGAATATGTACAAGAGGTTTCGTCAATATATGGATCTGCTGGTCAACAATATTTTGAAAATATGAAAAATAAATCAAGTATTTGGTTTAATAAAATAATAGAAATGGCAGAACAGGCAGGTGTACCTAATATACAAACAGATATTATAGTCGATGTTTTATCAATTGCAGATGCAATAATTTATTATGCCAAAGACAAATCTGTTGACTTGATAGTAATTGGAGCTACTGGGAAAACTGGAATTGAAAGATTTTTGCTAGGAAGCGTTGCAAGTAACGTATTGAAACACGCCCATTGTCCTGTAATGGTTGTAAGATAACTATAGATTTAGAATTTTAATCCTTGTCATAGTTTTGGTCTTTTATTTAGATAAATTTAGAGCCTATCCCAAAATTATATTTCTGTAAATTATAATGCACCAGGAAAACTGTACCAATCCAAGATAGGTTTCTACTTTCTTTTAATATCTAGTAAACAGTTTTCTGAATCTGTCATGCCATAAATTTGTTCACTCTACAATCCATCTTTGCCCATATCTAATATTATCTATCTTTACATTTTTGCAAATCATTTCTTTGTGATAACATTGCTTGGTTTCAAAGAATGTTTCCTGTTTCATTTAACTCTAGCATTTTTTTCTTATTTTAATACGACACAAGATCCCCTTCTCTTCTGGATATTTAAAAAAATGTTATTATCATAAGCACCATCTGAAAATAACTTACCTATTGTAGTCATACTATCTAGTTTTATAACATCATTTACCAATTGGATAACTCTTCGCTACCAATAAATACTCGACACCGGTAATCTTCATAGCAAGAATTATCTTGGTTTTACATTTACTGCTACATATATGTTTTTAGATGTCCTTTATTGTTATTTCATTTATTTTCCATTTATTTTGCATCCATTTTCCTCAATTAGTAACTTTGAACTCAGGTATTGTCAATTGTAATGATAATATATCTATTTTGCAATCCCTTGTTTTTGATATATGATCTCTTGCATAATTAGAAACATTTCATTCAGTTCACTAATGATGTAATATATTTTCTTTAAGCTATGCGGGTTTATTATTCTATAGTTTATCAGGCCTGTAATTATATCTGATATTCTATTGTATTTTCTTAGCCTATTCCTAAATGTATCGCCCATTATCCTGTACTTTTTCAATCGACAGATGGTGTGCTCTATAAATATTCTTCTTTTAGAGCAATCTCTGTTGTAATTTTTTTCTTCTTGTGCCAGTTCCGGATTTCTTTTTTTTCTTTCTGTACGGTAAAGATGACAGTTGTTCGGGGAAATCCATTTCTACACCTAGGTATCCAAGTTCAAATACATTTAGAACTTGTTTTGGAATGACATATGGTTATTCTTATAAACATCATAATCATGTCTACGTCCTTTCTTATATCGTATTTTGTGAAGGATATAATCACGATAGTTAACCATAATCTGATTCTTGACAGTATGTTTTTTCTTTTTGCCTTAATAGTACATCTTCCTTCTACTCTTATCTATAGGTCTTGGTATCTACTGTACAGTATAATCGGTAAAAGCGATAAATCCCGGAAAATATTTCTCTACGTCCTTAGATGTTCGAAGCCTCTTCTTTGTTTTGTTATATATCTTTTAGGGAATTGGTACGCATTTTCTAATCAGAGTTTCAATCTTTTGAATGTTTCTGTATATGTTGATTTGATCTAGATCAAATAAAAAGCCAGCTACAATGTGTATGTAATATAAAGGCGATAATACACTAAAAGCATTAGAAATCTATCTTTTAAATCCATCTTGAATTGTCTACCTATAGCACCAATCTTTCTTTTTCTATTATCTTTTCTATTGGACAAACGCTTCAATTCATGCTTATGATATTTTTTATTATATCATTATCAAAAATATTATCAAATTCTTGAACTGTAACGCCGGTAAATGAGTTGAAGAGCAATGGCTTTTTGGATAATCTATCATATGAAAGGGCAAGAATTTGATTAATTGATGATAATATATATTTTTTCTAAATTATGAAATCTATTTGATATTGAGTTTATTGCATATTCGTATTACAATTTTATATGTTTTCATGTAATATTTTTTAATGAATATTGTATTGGTTCATAGAACGTTGGTGGATGGATCTTCATGGTACAAAGTAATTCCTATTTTGCAAAGTTTGATGCATAATGTCATTGCTGTTCAACTTTCACTTTATTTACTTCAAGATGATATTGCTACCGTAAAACGTACTATTGAATTTATGAAAGGACCTGTAATTCTGGTAGGCCATTCTTATGGGGGTTTTGTTATAACAAATGCAGATTATGATAATCCCAATGTTAAAGGACTTGTCTACCTAGCGGCATTCGCACCTAATGAACACCAATCTATTAATAATTTTGTTGATTCTTCAAAATTCCCTCAAGATTTTTTTGTATTTTATGAACAAGGATTTTTTAATGTAAATCCAGCGCACTTCCATCATTATGTATCTCAAGATATTGATATTGCAGAGGCAAAAATATTATCAGCAACACAGAAACCCACAAACAAAACAATACCTTCTGAGAAATCTGGACCCCCATCTTGGAAACAAATACCTACGTGGTATCAAATATCCGAATATGATCGCATTATTTCACCTGAAGTAGAAAAAATGTTTTCAAAACAAATTGATTCTATTACTACTATATCACTTCCATCAAGTCATATGTCTCCTATATCTTTTCCAAATGAGGTTGCCCAACTAATAATAAATGCAATAAATAAAGTGGGTATATCATAGTTGGTAAAAGTATGTTTCAAGGTTTATTAGATGTAATCTACACACAGTAAAGACTAATTTGAGGAGAATTTATAGAATTAAAACGATTATGAATTATGTATATTTAGTATCACTAACTCGATATATGTATACAACTAATGATCGTCAAGAGTTAGCTAAGTACTACCAATCATTATTATAAACTGGTAATGTATGTTTAGATTTGTTAATATCTATAATTTTGAATATCCAAAAGATGTAACAATATAACTATTTGTAAATGAATTTTTAACTGTTGTTGTATGATTATTGGGCGCGTTACCTCTCATTAGTTGATGTGTAATCAATTGGTAGAAGATATGTTTATACGTAATAGTAACTTTTGCATTTTTTAAAAGTTTCTTATAATTTAATCGTATTTACTGTTTTTTTCTTTCAACTATCATTCTTCTTCTGTTCATCTCTATAATATTCAAATGCCTTTTTATTTACAAGCAAAAGATCCGCATAAAAGCAGGTTAAAATCGGAAATAAAAATTAGATTGTAATAGATATAATAACATTTGGGTATACAAAGGTACAAATCCATATTGCACCAGCTGTAGTAAATAGAATATTATAAAGTATGTTGCATATAAAAGAGTATGACAGATATTATTGATGAGGCGACAAAGAAAGTAAAAAATGCAGAACAAGACGCTAGAGCAAAAGCCAAAACTACCGAAGATCATGCTGAAGGAAAACCAAGTTCAGAAACACTAAACAAGACAAAAGAAAAGATCAAAGATACCTTCTCTTAAAATTTTTTATATATTATCAATTCTATAGTATTACAATTACTAAAAATTAGCTACTTGAATTTATCAATACTTTAATTAGAAATAATGTCTAGCTGTAGGTAGAAAATTTTAACTGTTGTATCTATATATTGGGCCCGTCATCATCCCACTAGTTAATTCTAGTTAATTGAGGCTTGGTCATAATTCAAATTTATTTTCAACATGATCTACATAGCTTAAAGCTAACCATTGAGACATTATTTTGAGAACAACTGTTCCAAAGATTAGCTCTTGATAGAATAAAAGATTCCATCCTTTTTAACATTCTGTATCTGATAGGTTGTATACCATGGCCTACTGCAAAAAGGAAACGTGGAAGACCATATGTATATTCTCCAACTATAATTTTAAGGTGTTTTATTGTAAGGATATGGTTTAAAATCGATTCCAACAATGCATTACATATTTTTCTTAACGTGGATTGTCTGTATAACCATAAACTAGCAATAGCCTGTGGTTTGATAAAAATACCTAGTAGACGTACGTTTGACAGAAGGCTAAAGACTATTTCTACAGATATTAAACAAAGGATATCTACAATGGGATACCTGTTTGTTACAGAAGGATTAGTAGATCCTTCTATAACAGCAATAGATAGTACTCTTTTAAAAGCAAAGGGTAGTGTATGGTATAAATCATCAATGAAGAAAGGAGAAGTACCATGTTCTGGCATTGATACAGGTGCAAGGTGGGGTTACAGCCATACCAAAGGATGGATTTTCGGATATAAACTACATCTAACCTGTACAACAGGCAAGATTGTAGTACCTATAACTGCAGATGTAACTACTGCGAATGTACAGGATAATCAGATGTACGTTTCTTTAACGTCCATCTCATCCTCGTCCTCATCGGTATTCTCTTTACCATCTTCCTTGTATATGGTAGGAGATCCAGGTTATGATGATAAGAACTTGTATGAATATAGCAAGAAGGTATTGGGAATAGATCTAGTTTGCCCTGTTGAACGATACAAAAGTACCTTCTAAGAAGAGGCTTGATCTTGTATGTTTTTATCAATCGACTTTGGGGCAATCTATCTACAGCAGAAGAAGAAGAAGAAGAATATCCATAGAGCCATTGATAGAACATATCAAATCAGTTTTTAGTATAGACTCATTGCCAGTACGTGAATTTCATACGGTATCTGCAATTGTACTATTGTCTGTCTTATTATATCAGATAATGGTATACTACAACTGTAAAACCGAGAAAATAAATCCAAGAACGATAAAGTATATGCTTGGGACTTGATGAAACGGAATAATGGATAAAGATGAGTAATATCGAATTATGACCAAGCCTCAGTTAATTAATAACAGATATATGTATATGTAATAATGATTTTGTATTTTACAAATCTATTACAAGAAAAATAATTTAAGAATATTATAACTTCTAACTTGCTGGTTTGCTCTTGCACAGACCAAATGTTTAGAGGTGTCAAGTGTAAGCACATGTATGTGGTAGAATTGAGTTCATACAGACTAGATCTAACACATGAATATAAAATAAGAAATGAAAATTTTTGATTATTTTCTAGTATAAAATAAAGTACAAAAAGATTATGTCAAACAATGGTTTGAATTGTGTATTGATCAATATAATTAAGAAATAATATCTTAATATAATAGAGCCAAAAATAATGGGAAATCTGCGTTTAATCTGAACTATTTTTTAACGCTCAGATCAGGCAATTATGTGATCAATGTCATGAGTGCTTGTAGAGGATATGAATGCAGGTAGCAGAATATCTTTCCTGTCTGTTAAAATATGCCTTCCTCTAGTATCTAGTATTTAATCTGGCTTCACAAGAGTAGATTAATTCACGGATAAATTTTAGTAATTCTCCAAAGGCAGAATCTGTAATGGATATACGGGGATGGGAATCATTATGGAAGGTATTTGCCATTATCGGGATTGCGAATCTTTTTTCCTTTTTTGTTATTCTAGTTGCACCCACACTAGACAATTCTACTATTCTTTGGATCCTAATTGCTATCGAATCTACATGTTACTTGGGTGTTTGGATTGTACGCCGACATATTCGTCAACTTCTGCGTTAATGTGGTGTATTGGGGTCATTTAAAAGATATTCCGAATAATAGGCTACCACACACAAGAATCAATATCCCTATACCAATAATAATAGAACCATTAATTGTCCAACCAGGATTACTATACATGAACGAAGAAGATGGTCCTACGATGGATTTGCTTTGTAGTGTAAATATTATTCCTAGAATTGTTAGTATAAGGCCAACCATAATTAATGGTCTGCTTACACGCCTTTTTAAATTCATAAATTATAAAGTACTGTTTATAACAACCATTTTAACTATTTAGGATACTTAACATGATAAATGATGTAACGGGCCTTAAAAAAGGAAGACATCTCTTATGGACCTAAGGGGACGAGTAACAAATTTGACCATATATTGAGTTCAAATTATTATTAAAAAATGAAAATAAAGACGGCTATCAAAATGTCATGGATTTTACATACATACACCATTGGATTGAATCGTATTACAAAAGTTTCAATATCTAATATTAAAATTGAATTGATATATTATAATTTTACTTGGCAATAGTTTAAATATAATATAATTAAATGTGAATTTGCTAAACTCGAAATATTGAGCCAGAGGTTAGAAAATTTTAATCTAAATGCGATTGTAATACATTTGAAAATTGTTCCATAAATGAATTTATTATTGCAGAAAGCATCCAAAAGTTCAGAATATAAATTTAGAAGAAATGCAAGATCATTTAAAATACTCAAAAGAACATTTACAAGAGGTCTCTGTTACTGTCGATCCCTAATGATTTTTGTAAATAGGGTTTTATTCGAGTATTTTGCCAAATCCTTTATATCTATTACATATAACCTACAATCATGGCAAGAAGTCTTTTACAGAATGGTAACTTCAATGGTAGTCGTGAATATTGGGGCATTTTGCATCATGATGATGGAAATCCTGGACATAATGAAGCAATCTATCCTTATCCACCTCCTGCAGAAGGGTATTATTATGCAATTGCGCCAAAAAGCAGCGATTATAGCATTAGTCTTTATCAGGATGTAAACACTCCACATGAAGCAGGAAATGAATTTGAATTTAGCATTATGTTTCGTGCTCGTGGGGAAAATAAAAATATTGAATTTGTAATTTGGGAATTAGAAGCAAATAATAAAGCATCAAGTGGAACTCTGCATAGCTCCCGGTGAGGATTCTAAGAGATATAGTGTAAAACTTGTTATAGTAACTAGAGACCACCCATTAAGATGTGAAATTTATATGAGAACGGCTGGTCCTGATTATCACTTTGATGATGCTCAATTTGAAAGATATGGGAGTTAGGGACAGAACAGAATTTGATAATATTTACAATAAAGAATAGTAAAAAATATGAAAAACACAAATTAAAACGTTTATCCAAAAGAAAATATTACAACCCATGTTATTTTTAATGATTAAATTTAGATAGATAAAATTTTGCGGCGCCGCAAAATTAGTCATAATATAAAACAGGTAAAAATACTATTTGTATTATTTATATACTAATTAAACAAAATAAAAAGGACCATATCCTTTGTGATTACTTTATTTTGAAAAGGCTTTTACATGTTTATATCATCTATTCGTCTTTAGAAATTATTAAGGATTAGTTTATCGACATATCTAAAAATTGAGACAAGTATAGAAAAAAACCTATTATAATGGCAGTAGGCATTTTTTTCCTTTCCTTATATAATATATCCATTTGCTCATGCAATACTTTCTTATGTTGCATAAAAATTTCATATAAAATCCAATTTTCTTTATTATTATTTATTATAGGTGATAGTTTGTCCATTGAAAATCTTATTGCCATCATAGCTTGATCAAAAGATCGTAGAGCTTTTCCATCACAATCAATAGATTTTATTATTGGTAACATTTCATTATTTCTATCAAATACGGAATCCGACAAGTGTAAATCCAAGGTTCCATTTTCTTTTACGATGCGACGAAATTCTCTTAATGTAGGCTGCCTTTTTCTTATCAAGGCAGTAAGGGCAGATTGTTGGACAGGATCTTTTATGGTTAAAAGTTCGTCAGATATACTAGGTTTAAGGTTGCCTGCTATGATTTGTTCTTGTAAACTAGCATCAAGTTCAAGTAATTTGATACGCCTGTCAACATATGATGCACTTTTTGATATTTTTTTGCCAAGTCTGTTATTCCTCCCCATTCAAAATTGATTACGTATTTTTTAAATGCAACAGCCTCTTCAATTGCATTTATCTTTTTGTTATGAATATTTTCAACCAAACAAATCTCAAAAGCTTTTTTATCATCTGCTTCTATAATGTGACATAATATTTTTCTCATGCCTAATTTTCTAACAGCATCAAGTCGTCTTTTTCCACAAAGAACTTCAAATCTTTCATTCCTTGAATACCTAACTATAATTGGAGTCAATAATCCATTTTTTTTAATTGAATCGCATAATTCCTGTTCATCAAAATCATTAGTTTGATTTCTTAAAGATATCTTCTCATTCTGTATCATTAGATGAAAAATGTTGGATATTGATATAACTTCTATAATCCCTCCCTGAATTTCAGAGAGTTCTACAAATCGCACAATGATGCATATGATACTACATATATTAACTGTTACCATATAAATAAATTAATATATATGTGTGTGATCCAGGCTTTGACGATAAGATCTTATAGGTATAGCAAGAAGGTATTGGGAATAGATCTAATTTATTCACTATTGTTAATAAATGCTAAAATACTCCAAAAGATACTTGAGATCGTATGCGTTTATCAATCGGGTATAGTTAAGTCAGTTTACAACACCACAATTGAATAGCAATGGCGCTATTGATATAACATACCAACAGTTTTTGGGCTAGACTCATTGTCATATATTTAGAAATAGACTAGGAAGATGTAACAAGGTATTAGGTATATATACAGGCCTGATTACCTATAGAATGTTAGATCAACGGAACTAAATGAATATGGAATTCAGAATGAATAGTCTAGATCGTTTCTAATTATGTAAGATGTATTTTTGTAGTCCTTTAATTGTCAGCGGGGATAAATGTTTGAATATATGCATAACACATTTAGATATTAGGGCTATTTGATGGCCTTAAAGTTGGAGACTTTTTAGTTTCATAAATAGTCTTTTAAACTTGTATCTTTATGTATCGATCTATGGGAATTAAAAGCAAAATGGTGAATATAGTCACAGCACATCCAAAGCTCGTAACATTCGGCATAGGTCTTGCAATCACATTTGTTGTTGGTAAAGCAATAGGAATGGTTGATACACAGCAAGTACATGCATGTGAAGACATTAGTAGTGGCTAGATAAACTAATTGCTTTGTTGCATGATTCGAAAATCAGTTAAAACAACAATTTGCCTGTAACAATAACCAATGAATTTTCACTATTTTCGCCACGACTTTATCAGCAAAACGTTAGTAAATAACGAAAAAAATAATCATGCAACAAAATATAAACTAACTATTTTTTTATTTTTTTTAAACAACTTGAATCATCTTCTTATATTATTTAGTTATATAATATATAGATAATTATATGGTTGGATCCTATGAAAATTTTTCTAGTTTAAGTTACAACCTAGTATAGACTCCACTGACAACCCCGATATGAATTATGATTAAATTAAAGGATTAACCGCCCGATATGCATTATTATAACAAAAAATAATTTTCTGTCTTCCCTATTCCGTATATTATCGAGTGCTTTTTCTTCCAATGCTTATATAGTTTTGACGAATCTAGTAATCTATCCGTATGGGTGTATACATTTCTTCAATTCATACTCTCTTCAATTTTATAATCGCGCCGTTTTCCCGTTTCATTTATTGTTATTATTAACTTTTGTATTAAAATAAGATGATATTTCTGTAGATATTATGTATATGATATATTATTCTAATTGTGGAAAATTGCAATAATCTTTATAATTTTATTAGGCTAACTAATAATGTCTATGGGACAAACACCATATACAAGTAAATAAACCAAGGGCAGAATGAACCCACTCTCGCATAAGGTATCCACTGGATGGAATGGAATGTCATCTGGAAAAACATATTCATGATAATAAAGGAGTACAATAGCCATGTTGCGGGCGTTGATTAAATTTTTATTGCTTCTTTATTGTTTTTAATTTGCTTTATTATATAATAAGAAAATCCTTTAAAATAGCAATTATAATAACAATAAAAATTAATTATCCCTATTATCATTAAGTGCCAATCAGCAAAACGTTACAAATAATAAAAACAATCATGCAAAAAACATAATAAAATGACTAGAAAAAATATGAATGGTTGATGAAATAGTTGAATAGTTATTTATTATATATACATGTACCTGTTACCAATTGAATATAAATTATCTATTGGAAAGGTAACGCACCCGACAATACTACTAACAGTAATATCAATAACTGATAGAAAATGAAAAACCACCATTATAATTACACAACATATGTTCATAGAAATGAAAGAAAAATTTGTTAATATCAGGATTATCTGTGCTGTTATTTTATAGGGGCGCCAAAACTCTTGTATTCTCACCATCAACAACCAAGTCCAATATCCTATGCTATATTAGTAGTTATCAGAACGATGTATTGACTATTGGGGATTATTTATATGATTTACGCAATACTTGCATGTTCTATCATATTCACCATTTTCAATATATTTCACAATCTTTTCACCTATTGCATTAGATAAACCATTTGCACATTCGATAATTTTCTCATATTCTTCTTTTAACATTGTAAATTTTTGCACAATTTCACCTAAATTCTTTAAATTATTTATAGTTTCTTTGTATTGATTTCCTTCTTGAGCCTCAGAATAAATTGCTACCACTGCTCCATTTATTCTCACAGTTTTATCCTGCCACAAATCTGGACCAAATTGGATATCATTCAAGAAAAGTAATTTTAAATTATCGGTTAAAATATCGACATTTAGCGTTTTACTTAGAGGAGTCATTTGGGAATAACCTTCTGTTACGCCCATGCCAAGTCGACTAATCTCATCAAACAATATTTCTCGTAATTCACTCGATTTAAAACTCGTTATTTCTTTATTAAATTCATTAACTCTTGTTTTTATTTGATCGAACTGTTCAACGAAGGTGGGTATATCCAATTTAAGATGCTCCAATCCCTCTCTGTAATGTAGTGATCTTTGAACTTCTGACACAAACACCAATCCAGGAAGTTGAGAAGTATCATGTTCATCCTCTTTAACTATATTTATATATAATGGAAAAATTACTTCATTAAATAACAGAAGATATCGTTCATGTTTTTTTTCTGCTTTACGTTCTAAAATGGATTTTATTCTTCAGATTCTTTCATTTTTAGTTCTGTTCGTAAATTATTATATTCTAACAACTGCTCGATGATTCCTAGAATCTTTTCGATCATACCCATTTCACCATCTTCGATCATAACTAGTACTTCGAAAATGAACCTCACTAATAAAAATCACTAAAATGATGGACGGTTGTTAATCTAAAGTTATGCTCCGTATATAACTGTAAAATAAATGATATATTCTGATTATATATCAATAAATAGATGGAAAAAAGAATTGTTATAAAATACACTTTATTGAATTAGTAATAAGTAATTATGAATATAAAATATTTAAAATTTAAAATTGAATTTGAATCCAAAAGATGGTCAAATTTGTTATTTGATCGAGTACCTAATCTTTTAAAGTTATCCTAATTCCTTAGTTTTCAATTCTTTAAGATGGAAAATCATTATTACGCATACATACACCTTTTATCTGCTGATTACACATTAGCTAATGGAAAGGATTACACGCCCGATAAAACAATACAAATACGGAAAGAAAATACATCATTAATAAATGAGCAGTAAAACATTCCTAAACAGCAAATAATATTAAATTGTTTCACGTATTAATATTACTTTTATAAAAGATTGTATGCTTTGGATCCGCTCCAACAAAGGTCTTGAGATATCTTTACAAATCTCAATTTTAGGACTCAACACCTACAAACATTGTTGATTTTTAATTTTGTATCGATAGCATGATCCAACGGTTAACGGGTTTGAAAAGACCCATTAAGTTAACAGCTGTGTATACATAAAGATACACTCTCTTGTAAAATATTTATGATCGCTTTGCTGCCATGATTTTTGTTATAAATATTCTTCCACTTGCTAATGGCTCTTCCTATTTCTTGTTCGTCTTTAAATGTAGAATTGTTAATTGTCTGCCTTTGTAACCACACCCACCTTACTTCGATTAAATTAAGCTTGGGCGATCTTACTGGTAGAAATACAAATTTTATTCGAGGACAACATTTGGATATCTCTTTCTTTACCATCTTTGATTTGTGTGCTGAAAGATTATCAAGTACAACAAAGATATTTTGGATATTCTTATCATATCTTTTATCTACTCTTTTTTAAAAAGTCAACAAACTGCTTCTTTCCTGTCTTTCTTTTATAGCATTGGACATGCATTTTGTCATTTGTATGATCATAGGCTCCAAATACATTTAACAATCCATTTATCTTTTGAGCCTTTTCGACCTTTACCTGTACCGATGACCATGATGTACCACCATGGGTTTTTGCTGCTACAGGCCCTTTTTCATCTATATACAGTAACACAGAATCCTTTGTCGTGTTGTACCTCAGTTGTTCAATGTACTTTTTTTCAAAGTGTATTCTGGATCATTGCTTTTATTATTTGACAACACAGTTTTAGATTTTCTCCATTTTATTTTATGCTTTAGAAGAATATTTCTTATTTCTGCAGAATGGCTTATTTTATCTACCAGTTAAGTCATTCATAAGAAAACCAGCAAGTTACACGTAATGACCATGTGGAAAATCCCAAATCAAAAGATCTTGGGTTTGTAGATGTTATATCCACTATTTGTTTTTCGATATCATTAGTAAATTTGTGCTGTTTATGATTATGTTTTTTTGATATGATACCATCGATTCCTTTTTCGTTAAAGCGATGTATCCATTTTCTTATGTTATGATCATGATGGTTTGTAATCTTTCTTATTTGAGGAACTGTGTATCCCTCATCTTTAAGCAAGATAATCTTGGCTCTATATCCTGCTTCATTATCTTCAAGCATTAGATGTAAAAGGTTCTTTTCATCATCAGTTAGCATTCTGAGGAATGTGTCCCTCATAATAATAGATAAAAGAGTGGCAAGCTATAGGTGTTGTGATAGCTAAACAAACACAACTATTTTACAATAAGATATAGTATATCATTTACACTGCTGTTAACAGAACTTAAAAAAGAAATATTTATAGCGTATAACAGGATTATAAAGTTTTTATAACGAATCAAGGGGTTTCCTTTAATGTTGTTGACATTTTACTCATTGCCTTAGATATTTTGGTTACAAAGACGGAGCAAAGGGTGTGGTATTTTTCATTAAAAAAATATTTTTCAAATAGATTATCCAAAGAGATTTCAGAACCATCCACATCAATAATTTTATATCTTACTCCGCCCTCGTTGCTCTGTTGTCCTAACATTCGCTGATTATATCCTCATCAAGATTTTACTTACGGATAAAGTTTCAAAATCTTTAAGTTTAAAATCTTTTTTTATTTTTTATAGCCTATCCAGCACTAACACTTCTAACACTTGTCCAAGATTTCACTTATTCGTATAAGAAGAAATTAAATGATTTTCGCTGTCGATCTACAAGTTTCTCCTGGTTTTATTTAATTCATACTCATCTTTTCTATTTTCATAAACTATTATCATTATGACTTTTCTTTCTTTCTACATCATTGCAAAAATTGTTAAAAGTGTTAAAAGTGTTAGTATCGCTGTTGTCTAAAATCTCCATCGCATCTTTAAAAAAGAACTAGGACCATACTATGCTTTGTCTAATGAGATACTTGCTAAATTTGCTCGGGAGATTACTCAATCGATAGCCACGTTGAGTTAATAATATTGTTTTATATGCATATATAGGACTTTAAAAATTTTATTTGATTAAAATAGTATCTCCTAATTATTACGTAATGATTACAAAATAGTCGAAGTTTATAAAACTGAAAATTATATTATAGAATGACCTCATCTGAATTATATAGCATCATCACCATCATCATCACCACCACTACTCAGCAAAGCTGAACTTGTGAGGAATTTTCCCTTCAAGACACAGCGAGTAAATCAGAAGATGGTTTTAGACGATATATATGATGCAATCAATTCAGGTTACAAATACATTATATTAGAAGCTCCAACAGGGTTTGGAAAAAGCGCAGTAGCTATAACCCTTGCTTTAAGCCTAGGCTCAAGTTATATATGCACTTCTACAAAGGATTTGCAAACTCAATATTCAAAAGATTTTCCATTTGTTATAACAGCAAAAGGAAAGAATAATTTTCCTTGTTTATTAAAACAGGACTTTATAGATAACGGTATTTATCGATGTAGAATTTGCGCTTCAGATAACCCAAATGAATGCTTCCACACAACTGTTGAATACGGAAATTGCATGTCCAATAAATTTTTTAAAGGAGATGGTTGTAAGTATAGGACATTTCTAAAAGATTATAAAATAATCAATGAAAGAACAAACAAAGAAGAAATATACATTGATAAAGATGCCAAACAAAACTATAAAAAACAATACTCTGATTGGCCCGCAATAACCGATCTAAATATAAAAAAAGACTGGAAGCCATGTGAATATTTTAACCAATTGAATATAGCACTAACTTCAAGTCACTCTATATTCAACTATTCTATTTTCCTTGCATTTTTACCATATAAAAGTCTCCAAGAAAGAGAACTCTTGGTGTTAGATGAAGGTCATCTTTTAGAAACAGAAATTGTAAAGTTTAGAGGATTGTCAATATCAAAAAGAAGATGGAAAAGATATATCTCTAATTTAGAGATCATTGATTATGGCTATGATGAAATAGAAAGGTGGATTAATTTTTTAATACAGCTTGAAACAAAAATGTTGGCTGCAACTGGAAATAGTTCTGCCGTGGAATTACTTGCTTTAGAAAGAAACATCAAATATAATTATTCTAATGATGATGATAAAAGGACAACAACAAGAACAAAAACAACAAAGAGAGAAAATAATGAAAAAAAGATAATTTCTGCATCTGAAATGTTTGACAGCGATTTTGAAATTGAAAAGAAATATTCTTTTGATGAAAATGATATATTAAAAAAAACCGCAGAAAATCTAAAAGGAGAGGAGATTGCTATAGATGCCATTAAAGATACAGAAAGATTGACAAGGACAATAAACAGCATACTTTCAAATCCAAAGAGTTGGATAATATCAGAAATAAAAAAAGATAATTACAAAGTAGAGAAAGTAGAATTAAAGCCATTAGATATTTCGTCTCACTGTAAAGCAGTATTAGAAAAAGGGTCCAAAGTATTAATAATGAGTGCAACTATCTTAAACAAAAAGGCATTTTGTAAAAGTATTGGATTAGATCCAGAGAAGGTAAAGTTTATTTCTGTTAAGTCAGATTTTCCTATAGAGCACCGAACCATCTATCCTTTGAATATATCATATCTTAATTATAGCAACTTACAATCTATTGACATCAAATCCAAAATATCAAAGGCTGTTGATAATATCATGTCTATATATAGAAATGATAAGGGAATAATTCATACCACATCTTATGATCAGCTTGTCTTTATTAAAGAAAATATATCAAAAGAAAATGCAAGAAGGCTATTGATAACTGATCCAGAAATACAAAGAGATGAAATAATTTTTCAACATACATCAACTACAAAGCCAACTGTTCTTATTTCACCATCACTTCACACTGGACTTGACCTAAAGGATGAACTATCAAGATTTCAAATAATAACCAAGGTGCCATATCCAAGTAAAGGAGATAGATGGATTAATGCAAAAAGAGAAATAGATGAGGAATGGTATTATTGGCAGACTGCATTAAGATTAATACAGGCTTATGGTAGATCAATAAGATCTAAAGAAGATTGGGCAAAGACATACATTTTGGATTCAGCATTTAGTTATTTTATAAAGAAAAATAAAAATATGTTGCCAGACTGGTTTATCCAAGCAATCAAATGAATTTAGTAATTAATTTTACAATTTATTATATAAACACACATATCTCTCTCTACAACAAGTAATTTTGTAATCTCAATATAACATAAGCAACCGGCAAGATTATTATACAAGAACATATTCGGTAGTCAGCATATATTCACTTCCATTTTACAATCTGATTTCTATCTATGCCATGAAAGGTTTTTTACAACTACGGTATCTCCACTTTGAAATGCGACCTTGCTTCCATCAAATGAAAGAACAGGCTCAAAGTTATTGGAATTATCATTAGTTGCTTGGATGGTCTTTCCTACTGTTGTTGATCTATCATTACTTTGATCTTTAACATCATTAATATTGAAGGGCATATTTGAAATATCCTTTACAAATATTTGTTCATATGCACATCAAATGCTGCATACGCTATCTTATTACCGTCAGGAGATAATAAAAACCTAGTTATATTTACAAATAAATTTATTATTTTTCTTTTGAGTTGATATAACTTATTCATTTTATATCTGCAACCGTATATAGTATATTTATGGGAAATTCATTTAAAGTTGGTGTCTGTAGTATCTAAATGAATAACATATTCAACAGATTGTTTTATAATTTTAAAACGATCAATGTTTTACATTGTTCTTGATATTGATTTTAGCAAAGATGATGAAATCGTCTTCTTATACTTGTATATGACTTTATCATTTAGAATCCGGCAAAAAATATAACATCATACACTAGAGTTATACAGACCACTATATCTTTTCTTTAAGATTTTCTAATATCAAAAATCCTTTAGTGTTCTTTAATAATGACCATATTTCTTGTTTTGAAAAGTTTCAATCTAATTGTGTAGGATATATTTAATTTCATGGACAAGCCTTTTCAAGGTCTTTTGATAATTCTATTGCTATTTCATTGTTTAACGAAAAGTTTATTAATGTTACTGTGTATAATATTGTTGATTCTGACCATAACATTTTTTTTCCACCTTTTAATGATTCATTACATATAACAACATTTACTTTAGAACATTTTCCGATTAGCAGATTCCACAAGTCAAGAAAAATTCTTTTCATATAAAACTCAATATGGGTAAAGATATTGATCAAAGGAATTCCAAAATATAAACCTCGTTAGTCAAGATTGATATTATAATAGAGAGAAAATTACTAATAGATATTTTTCTTAATACTTTTATATCTTTATTATTGCCCTTATCAAGCATGCTTTCTCCTTTTATAATAAATATGTTTTTTTGTACAAAATATATAGATAGTATAATTTTACAGAAATTTTTTGTTATTGGTTTTTATATTATTCCTTTTCTTAATTCTTTTACTTTGTTACCTAATCATGAAATTCGTTTTTTATTGATATATAGTATACTATAATAATATGAATTTCGACCTCCTTTAGGCTCTGTTAACTTAAGGAAAAAACCTATAGCTTTAGAATGACTATATATTGCATGACCACTAGAAAAAGAACACCTTCACAAATTATTGGTTATGGATTATACTTGTACTTTTTAGGTTTATCATTTAGAAATTCTGCTAAAGCATTATCATTTTTACTTTTAGTCAAAATAAGTCATGTTTCTATCTGGAACTGGCTTCAAAAGTACAGGCCTTGGAAATATCTCAAGAATAATAAAATTCATCAATACATTATTGATGAAACTACCATAAAAGCAGGTTCTTCTGAATTAATCTGGCTTTGGGTTATTATAGAACCAAAAGATAAAGAAATCCTCGATGTTGATATATCAAAAGAACGAAACATGTTTGTTGCGGAGCGATTTCTGTCTCAGGTAATAAACAAGTACGGATTACATTCTGTTTGGTCAGATGGTGGTGGTACTTGGTACCCACCGCAAGCATGTCGCTTCTTGAAACTGAACCATCATATTCATTCATCTTTCACGAAAAGCCTGATAGAAAGAACAATGCAGTATATCAAGGATAGAACCAAAGGGTTTGACGATTACTTTCCTTGTAGGAGAAAGAACAAGTGTAAATTAAATCATGTAAAACAATGGTTTAAGTTGTTTATTTACCAACATAATAAAGAAATATTGTCTTAAGTTAACAGGGTCAGCAAATCTGATGGGAATGAATTAGTATTAGTATATTATTTAATTTAATAATTTTGAGAACAATAAATGAGAAAAGGGATGAGAAGATTTCATCATTAGTTTATTTTCTTATAAGCATTGGCGCGGCTTTTCAAATTAGTGGTGCTGATTGGGATATTGTTTCGCATGGTCTAAAGAAAGTTGAATCTTTTCTTACGCCGCCTCATGCTATGATATATAGTGGTGTAATTTTGACAATAGGAAGTGTAATTTTTGGATTAATTTTATTTTATCGCTCGTCCTTATATATTTCAAAAAGGCAAACATCTGCAAAAAGAGCAATAGGGTCATTTTCTATCTTCGAAAAATTAAGATCAAAACAATCGCAACAACAAGTAAAAAAAAAAGAACAAGAACATTCACTACTACAACAACAAAAAGGTGGTTTATCATTATTATTGCCTTTTCCAATGAAACTGGCCATTATAGGTGCAATATTATTATCTATCGCAGGACCTTTTGATTATCTATGGCATTTTGCTCTCGGGATTGATGGCCTACTAAGTCCTCCTCATACTGTACTTGTAACAGGAATACTCATGGCATCTTTAGGAGGATTATTTGGAATATATGGACACTATAAAAATAATCATCGTTCGTCTTATGTCATTAATATCTCTCTTATAATCTCATTTGGAATATTTCTTATAGTTGCAGCAGGGATGATTTTCTTGTTTACCCTTCCTTTCTCAAAAGGAAAGTATTTTGATTTTAATCCTCAACCTTTTGCTGCTATTTGGACTGAAATAATTACTATTCCATTTGTTATGGGGCTATCCTTGTATTGTATATCTTCATCTTCAAAAATACCATTTATTTTTACGGCTATTTTTTGTGTGATTATTGCTATTGAATCATCTACTACAATTATATCAAATACATATCTTGCAAGATTCTTTCCATTTTATCTTTTTAATATACTACCTGCTTTAATTATTGATATATTTTTGATATTGTCTACAAAGAAAAAATACAGTAACAATTATAATAATTATAAGAATGAAAGAAATATAGAAGACAAGATAAACAATAAAAATAATACTATTATTAGTGCAGATAAAAGATATTTCGTTGCTTCAATTTTGCTTTCCTCATTTTTCATAACACTTTTGTTTCCATGGAGCATATATGTTTTCTATGGTTTTTTTAAACAATCTGATTTAGTAAGAGTGGGAGAATTTATGTTGCAGATTCTATTCCCAATAATTTTACCAATTGTTATTCCAATTTCTTTGATCTCATCATTTGTTGGAATATTCGTTATTCAAAAAATAAAAAAAATGAAGACAAAAGTTTACAATGTATAAAATCATTATAATGAAATATATAAGATTTTATACATTGATTTGATGGAAAAGACATTTTTAATTTAAACTAAGGGCCTATCCCAAAAGCATGCTTTATCTAAGCATAGATATTGAAGGTTTGTTCTTTTTCCTGTTCCTGTTTTTTTAGTTTTATATGATTGGGGCGGTCGTTTGATAATTCTATTATCAACCACATCTGTTACTAGTTTGATGTCATGAGAACTAGTTGAAGAAATAACTGAATATAGAGGGATTCCTTCCTTATCTGTTAAAATTATTCTTTTTTCTTCATTTTGTTTTATTTCATTATATGCTTGAGGTGAAAGTGGATAACTACATTTTGAGCCATACTTGATTTCTAGAGCATTTGTTAAATTACATCTAGGGCAATCTAATATGGTAGATTTTTGTTTTGTTATACGGCCTATTGATATTCCATTGTGTTCAAGTATTTTATTTTTCAGATCATTTCCCATTCTTGTTTTGATGTAACGGAGCCTTGTTTTGAATTCATGGATCATCTAACTTTCTTCTTTAAAGCGTATTCTGGAAGATAATCTGAATCTGCGGTAATGGTAGGATGTCTTATACAATAAGGATTCCATTTCTTTGTTTCCAGTAGATATTCAAGTGTCTGGATTTCTCTACTCTCTGTAATTTCTTTATTTTTCAATAACCTAAGTATTCGCTCACATAATTGATTCATGACAGAAAGTAATGATTCGGATTTAATGGGGGCGCCATTATGCAAATTACAAATTATATAAGCATTCTTTTCATTTTTAAATGGGTGTTCATTTAGCCAATCACGTACATATGGAAAGGATGCTTCCAATAAAATGGGTCCAGTGCCAGTTTTAGATTCAAAAGGTATCTCACCTTCACCATATTTTTCTGTAAGCGTATATGTTTTATTTTCAAATTTACTACTTCATGAGGTCTTGAATCAAGATCCCATAGTAATGTCAGAGCAGATTTATTTCTTTTATATGGTTCGTATTTTATAATAGATAGGAATTCATCTGAAACAGAACCACATTTATGATCAATATGGAAACAGGTTCATAGTATATTACAAGTTATTTCAACTTTTAAGGGTAAATGATATTATAGAAGCAGAAGTTAGGCGAGAAAAAATATTAAAGATACATCATATAAATAATTCAAATAGATTATCCAAAGTATAAAGATAATAATGAACTGTTAGCAAAAATATTTCAAAAGTTAAGATAATAGTCGTTTAAGTATATTGATCTTTTATCTATAATATGACTAATTATTGTTTGATGGTTTCAATATTGATTGGAGAGATAAAGTTAAAAAAAATGGAATGAAGAATATGTAGTAAATAATAAAGAACATGACAAATTATTTGAAGAATATGGAATCTCTCGCGATCAAGTATGGATTCAACAAACTCCTAATGGTAATTTTGCTATAATTAGTTTTGAAACTAAAGATATTAAACGTTCTTTTCTAATTAGAAACTTCAAATGATTTGTGGGCGGTTAAGTTCCGAGAACACCTGAAGAAAATACATGACTTGATCTATCGCCCTCATCACCAACAATTAAATACAACCAAATGAGTTAGGGATAGATTGACATAGACAGTAACAATACAGTTAAGTATTTAAGTACTTATGAATAGACAAAATCCCATTAATTGCATCTTAATTACTGGTTATCCATAATCAAAAGTATTATTAATCTATGTTATCAATTTGTACCATTAATGAAAGAAATGTGAAATCATTTCATTCTTTCCCTTAGTTATATGAGGCTTGGTCATAATTCGATATTACTCATCTTTATCCATTATTCCGTTTCATCAAGTCCCAAGCATATACTTTATCGTTCTTGGATTTATTTTCTCGGTTTTACAGTTGTAGTATACCATTATCTGATATAATAAGACAGACAATAGTACAATTGCAGATACCGTATGAAATTCACGTACTGGCAATGAGTCTATACTAAAAACTGATTTGATATGTTCTATCAATGGCTCTATGGATATTCTTCTTCTTCTTCTTCTTCTGCTGTAGATAGATTGCCCCAAAGTCGATTGATAAAAACATACAAGATCAAGCCTCTTCTTAGAAGTACTTTTGTATCGTTCAACAGGGCAAACTAGATCTATTCCCAATACCTTCTTGCTATATTCATACAAGTTCTTATCATCATAACCTGGATCTCCTACCATATACAAGGAAGATGGTAAAGAGAATACAGATGAGGACGAGGATGAGATGGACGTTAAAGAAACGTACATCTGATTATCCTGTACATTCGCAGTAGTTACATCTGCAGTTATAGGTACTACAATCTTGCCTGTTGTACAGGTTAGATGTAGTTTATATCCGAAAATCCATCTCTTTGTATGACTATAGCCCCACCGTGCATCAGTATCAATGCCAGGAGGGCATGGTACTTCTCCTTTCTCCATTGATGATTTATGCCATACACTACCTTTTGCTTTTAAAAGAGTACTATCTGTCGCTGTTATAGAAGGATCTACTAATCCTTCTGTAACAAACAGGTATCCCATTGTAGATATCCTTTGTTTAATATCTGTAGAAATAGTCTTTAACCTTCTGTCAAATGTACGTCTACTAGGTATTTTTATCAAACCACAGGCTACTGCTAGTTTATGGTTATACAGACAATCCACGTTAAGAAAAATATGTAATGCATTGTTGGAATCGATTTTAAACCATATCCTTACAATAAAACACCTTAAAATTATAGTTGGAGAATATACATATGGTCTTCCACGTTTCCTTTTTGCAGTAGGCCATGGTATACAACCTACAAGATACAGAATGTTAAAAAGGATGGATTCCTTTATTCTATCAAGAGCTAATCTTTGGGACAGTTGTTCTCAAAATAATGTCTCAATGGTTAGCTTTAAGCTATGTAGATCATGTTGAAAATATATTTGAATTATGACCAAGCCTCAGTTATATTATTGAGTATCTCATTCTTTCCAGAAATAATGTTATTAAGTAACATATATGTCCCAGTAACACCTCCACTATTAACAAATGGACAACCCGCTGAGAAATAGTTGCCATTGTCAAGTGCAGTACATAATTGTAGTACAACATTCGAAGCAGTATTTGGTGTGCATGTAAGTAGCCCTGCAGAAGGGTCTGGATAAGTATAAGGAAATGGTGAAGGACAGTTTAAAGTTTCACAGCCAAAGTTATTACAGTTATTAGGAGAAATAGGATTTGAGCAAAAATAACCAATAGGACCTATCTGATCATACTGCACTTGGCAATTCTTAAAGCTCATAAGAACACCTGTCTCAGTTTCATCTGTTGGACATCCAATAGAGTATGTTAATCCTAATCCACCTAATATTTTAAATCATTTATTCAATACCGGACAAGTTTGATGGAATTGAATTATTAGATCAGCATTTTCATTATTTGGAATTTTTTGATGTTATTGATGGTTGTAGAAAGCTTTGCTGGTAACTTTTATTTTATTAACCTCATTTCATTCTTACCAATCATGTATATCTTTAATTTCCAAAATAATGTGATGATGAAAAGTATATGAACCCTTGTACATAATGGGTCAGAGGGGACGAGTAACAAATTTGACCATAATTTAGGTTCAAATTAATAAAAGTTGATGAAAACTATTTATCAAATTACACGTCCAAGACCTTTGGATTTTAATAATGATTACAGGTTAACATATTGCATTTGACATTTCTTGCTCCGGATTATTATATTTATCCAAATTTCTATAGAAGATAGTGAAAAATGAGTCCGGTGTCTCCAGTGAGCACAACTTATCTCCGAGGAATGAAAGTTTTATTCTCAGTATACCAAAACACAAATTGAAAAGAATAATGGATCTGTTATAATTAATCCCTTTTACGAAACTGTTGATTCTGTTACAGTTTCTTTATGAAGATTTAGACATGAATGTATTAGAAGACGATAAAGAAAAGATGTCATTTATAATAGATGCACTTGAAACATATTTTGATCAAGAACTCGATAGTGAATTTAAAGAAAGAATGGCACTTTATTCAAAAGAAATATGAAAGGAAGGACTTTCAATATTAGGTGATACAGGTGCATATCATTTCAGAGGCATGAACAAAGAACTTGTTGAACATGAACTATCTTTACCAACTGTATTTGATCTGCCTTTACGAGCCTTTTGTTTGTATCATCAAGCAGATTTTGAAAGATTAACTGATGAACAAAAACAAAATCTAATAGAATATTATGGGATGACCATAAAAATAAATCAATATAATATTTTATTAAATACGTTATTACAAAAGGCTCTATAAAGAAGATATTATTTCATTGTTGTACTAGTTGAAAATAGATTTAACATCGTTGAACATGCTCAAGTTCACATTTCTTTTTTCTATAAGGAAAATAATCATCAAATGTTGGTTCCATGTTTAATATTGAATTTGCGAATTTCAAAAAAAATTTTATATTAAAAAAATTCTAAATTTTAAGCAGTGTATATTATACTATGTACTTAGCAGAAGCAGTTGTTCCAGCCGTTGCCCCAGAGTACGTCCGCGAGTCCGCCCCAGTTCCAGTTGCTACCCCAGAAGCCACCGCAAGAATCACAGGGGTTAAAACCGCAAGAATCACAGGGGTTAATGCCACATCCGCCACAGCTGCCACAACAGCCGCCACCAAAACCGAATCCAAAGCCGCCATGATGGTGATGGTGATGGTGATGGTGACCCCAAGCATAAACCAGGTTTGTGTTTGCTGCAATATAACCGCTAAACATTATTGTTGCAAATGCTGCTACAATTAAAGCCACAGATGCTTTTTTAATTGTTGAAACCATTTTCTTAAATATTCATTAATAACCAGTTATATCATGATTGCTTACATTAAATATGCTATATTTATATTAATAAAATATAGGCTGATATTAACCTAAATGAGATTAGAATTTAATTTTTTACAATTTTTTACTTAATGACTCATTGATAACTTAATTATCAACTAGTTTTATCGATTTAAAATAATTAGGGACTGTTACAGGTGATATCTTTTTTTATCAACTCTTTCTTTTTGATAATTTGCGAATGCAAGCAATCGTCCTTCAAGCTTGGCGCCATCATTGTCTTGATATTTATAATATTTTACAAAGGTTGAGCTTGTTCTTTTATATCTCCTTCAAGATTAAGAAAGTTAAAGAAGTTCTGAAGTCTCTTAGGATACTGTCTTTTAGAATCAGGTGCGTCAAGCATGGAAAGAAATAAAATTAATGGATGATTGTCATTATCACTGCTTAGGTTCTCTAAATCATCACCGGGCATAATCTTATGAATGTTGAACCTTTATTTATAGTCAAATTTATCATGGGTCCAATGGTTTAGTAATAGATATATCACAGGTCCATAGCGTCAACTTATCTACTTTATAACGTTTTTAATAACTAATCATTTAGGATTTGTGATAGTTCGATTAGATGAAACAAATTTGTTTCTATTTTTTAACCCGAGTATTAACCTGTGAATATTATCCGCTTTGAAATGCTATATTCTATATATAGTATGAGATGTATCGTCACCAATAGTAACGTCAATATCTCATTGTTTACATCGTGAATAATATCATTATGTATGGTCTGTAAACTCTGTCTATAGATTTATTTATTTATCTTGTAAATTTTCTCCGAATAGAATCATTATAAATAAAATAGATCAATTAATTATTACTTAAAAGTTTCATATCGCAAGTGAGGTTCATTAAATATATGGGAATATCTTTTTGTTCATGAATTTTTTTTTTGATTCCTTTAAATTCTTAAAAAATGAAAAATAATTGAGACTTGTACTTCTCACTATACCATTGCTTATTCCTTGGGGAAACTGCGTCTGAGACCTTAACATAGATTGAGTCCGGGTATTTACTGCCCCAGGACCACCGGGCTGTAGCGGCAGTCCAGAATAGTGTGTCCGGAGGAGGAAGAGGCACAACCGACCTGTTTCGTGTACGGCCACACCATCTGCAAGTAATGACCAGACGTAGGAAGGGCAGCGGCAACGGCAGCTCGGTCGCTAACGTTGCCGTGATAATCATTCTTTTCGTTGATCCAAAGATTCGGCCCGTTACTGAGGTTAGATGCAATATTCTCGCCCTCATGGACTGAATCCAAAGAGATGTCGTGGTATAACTCGCCTGTAGTCGACAGATGCTCGGCCCAAGCCTTGGCGCCGGCGGCTAGCGTGTCATTCCATACGAGCGGCGGGGACCCGACAGCAGCACGCTCTCGGTTGTGAGCCGCCAGCATACCATTGACGTAATCCGCACTCTGCTGGAAAGTAGGGTCGGCTAGCTTGTCAATACCGTCTCCATAGCCGGCGCCACAATCATTCTGCACAGACGTTATATTGGGGAGTGATAAACATGAAACATCAACGTAGCCATATGAAATAGCATCCTTGTAGCCGACTAAATAGTCTGAACTGTTTTTGTTGACAACATATGGTGTGGAAGTTGTATTTGTATTGTTTACTGGTTCGGGGTTATCGCATGTGATGTTTTCGTTATATGGACAGGGCCCAATTCGTAAATTTCGAGTATTGCTACTCTGCTGTTGTGCATTTCCGGTATTGTTACTTGCAGTAGATGTAGTAGGTAAAGTGGTGCTATTATCAGTTGTAGTATTAGTAGTTTCACCACCATTTGATGAGATATTATTATCCATTGTAGACGAGCCATCGCCATTTGATGAGATATTATTATCCATTGTAGTTCCATCGCCATTTGATGAGCCGCCACTATTATTATCATCAGTTTGTCCGCTAGCATACATAATTGCTGAAGCAGGGAAGAACATTGAAATTACTATTAAAAATATTAATGAAATAGTTATTCTATTCACAATTACCAGTGCCGTAACATATATATAAAGCCGATATGTGATGAATGCTTTCTAATATGTCAGAAATAGATGTAATGTGTTCTTTTTATTATCAACAGTAAAAACTTCAATAATCCTAATACATATGGTAGATCCATCAAATAGAAAAGTGATAGGAAGACATATGGTGTTGAACGATTCTGCACCTCATAAAAATATAATTATTTTTGTTATTGCTATTGTTTTCCAAAATCCTTTTCTAAGGCATAATACCCCATACAAGACAAAACATCATTAACAAAGGGAATGCACAGAGGAGAGAATAATAATTTCCCTTCTTTCCTTTGTGATATGGTAGGCGTTATCATTATTATTGTTGTGCTTTGTTGCATGATTCCTATAATATCGGATTTTACTACCGATTTTGTTTAAACAGATATCATTTTGTTATACAATGACGCTTTTAGCATCATTTCTTGTATCATATTTTTCAGTTTAACCGAATAAACATATTCTCCAAACATTCTCTTCAAAGACGAGAACACCGTTTCAACAATCCATCTTTGTCCATAGCTTACGCTATCCTTCCACTTTTGTAAATCTTTTTTCTGAGCTACCACCGATAGATTCCTGAGTATATTTCCTTTTTTCCATCGGACTTTAGAATTCTTTCTTACTTTAATGCAAGGTTGGATTCCGTTGTCTCCTAAATATCCAAATATATCATTACCATCATAAGATCCATCAGCAAATAGTTTACCTATTGTTATTTTTTTATCTGATTCTATGGCCTCATCAACCAATCCAGGTAATGTTTTACTATCATGAACATGTTCATCATCGGTTACTTTCATTGCAAGAATTTTCTTGGTTTTGACATTAACTGCAACATGTATTTTCAAATATCCTTTCTTGTTATTATTTTTTATATGCCACTTGTCTCTCATCCATTGGTGGCCTCTGTTTGTAACCTTAATGCCAGTACTGTCTATTGCAATGATAATGTATTCATCTTCAAATTCTTTGCTACTATCTGTTGTATCTTTTATCTGAATATCCAATCTGTTTATTCTTCTGTTTATCGTTGTGTAATTAGGAATAGAAGGTACTTTCCATTTAGCATGAGCTTGTGTTATTCCCTCGGTTTGTCTATATGGTAGATGAAAATATATCTTGGCGTATCCAAGCAGAAGAAGAAATGTATTAGGATAATGAAATGGCTCGCCTATTTTGCCTTGGTTCATCTCTTTTAGCTCGGTATCCCAGTTGTTAATGATATCAAAGCCTAGCAAGATTTCGCCTCTTTTAACTAGAGATTGATTGTAGACAGCAGGCCAGTTCATAAAATTTATTGGTTGATGTTAGCTAAATGTATTTAGAAAGAGGGAATAATGCAACAAAGCAATAGGTGGTGCCTTTTGTAACTATATATAGATAAAAACTTTTTCTTATTGGATACCCTAATAATCGTTATACAGTATGTTATGGATGCCCTTTGATGTGTGTATATACGATGTTCTAATCTGATTTTATTTTAGAGTTATAGTTTGTAAACAGATAAACAGCAAAGCATATGTTTAATGATTTTTATTGCAAAAACTGTGAAATATACTTTCTGAAATAGTTTTCGGAACAAGTTAACGTGTGTATAAAGGTTAAAAATCCAACTCTACGATAGTATTAACTCTCTTGGCTTTGGCGCAGTTCATGGTAGTGGTGGACTTTACAATCGTTCAGGTTGCACTGCCGTCGATTGGAGAAACGTTTGACGTATCCATCAACGGACTGCAATGGATAGTTACCGTATATGGTTTGACTCTGGCCGGCTTTCTGATGTTTAGTGGTCGTGCGGGAGACATGTACGGTCACAAAAAATTGTTTATTATAGGAGTTATTCTGTTTTCAATATCTTCATTGACATGCGGCATTGCCCCTTCTGATACTGTTTTGATTCTTGCAAGAGCTATTCAAGGACTGGGTGCTGCTATGACCTCTGCAGCAGCTTTATCAATTCTAGTTGCAGTATTTCGTGAAGGTAAAGAAAGAAATCATGCTCTGAGTATTTTTGCAGCAGTAACGGGTTTAGGTTCTGCCTCAGGAATGATACTAGGTGGAACAATCACTGCAACATTGGGATGGAGATGGGTGTTTGATATCAATGTACCAATAGGAATCGCGTTATCTTTGCTATCAATCAAATATATTTTGTGTACAAAAGGAGAACGACCGCCTAAAGACAGACATCTGGATATTATAGGCGCTGTTTCAATAACCGCTGGACTAATGTTGCTTGTCTATTCTCTCAGTATTGCACAGAATTCTGGTATTGGATCTGCTGTAACACTTGATCTCCTTTTAGCGGCGGCCATTGTATTGATTGCATTCTTTTTCATAGAGTACCGCTCAAAGATGCCTCTTGTGCCTCTTGGATTTCTAAGGAGAGGTTCAATCTTTGAAGCAAACGCACTTGCCTTGATTCAGATGGGGGGATTTGTAGCGATGACATGCTCTGTTGCATAACTAGTTTTCCTTAAATTATTTCCATCCATTTTATGCAACTCTTCTAAACAGATTGTACAACGATACCTTCATCGTCATCTCTTTTATCATGTTTTGAAACTTGGTTGCAGATGTATATTCACCAAACATCCGCTTTATAGATGAAAATGCTGTTTCAACCATCCATCGTTGTCCATACTTTCTTTTCTTTTTCCATTTATGATAATCCTTTATTTGAAGTTCAACTTCTCTATTCCTTACATTGCTATTCTTGGATGAAACGATAGAGTTTCTTTTTACTTTGATGACAGGTCGAATCCTTTTCTCCTTCAAGTATTTGAAATTTTCATTGCTATCGTAGGCTCCATCACCAATGAAAGATTTGATCTTGACATTGCGGTTATTATTCAACACGCCTTCCACCAAATTCTTCATAACCTTTCCATCATGTACCTTTTCATCTGTGACTTTCAGTGCAAGAATTTCTTTGGTCTTGATATTTACTGCAACATGTATCTTTAGATAGCCTTTCTTGTTTTTTACATCCCACTTATCTTGCATCCACCGAGACCTCTGTTTGTAATCTTGATTCCGGTACTGTCCCCGCTGCTATGATGATAACGACATCATCATCATCATCATCATCATCATCAATACTGTTATTGATGTCAATGTCCAGTTTGTTTATTCTTCTACATATCTGTGAATAACATGGATGATCTGGAAGATTCTTTCCTACAGTTGCCTTTATGATTCCTTCTGTTTGTCTATATGGAAGGTGAAAGTATACTTTGATGTGACCAACTATGAGAACAAAAGAATCTGGAAATTTGTACTTTTTGCCATTCTTATTTTCATTCATCCTTGCAAGATCAACATCCCAGTTATCCAGAAAATCATAGGAAAAAAGTATCTCTCCTCGTCTTACAAGAGACTGGTTATAAGAAGGCCAGTGGATCACAAATGATTAATTGGTTGGATCCTAGCTAAATAGGTTTGGTTATGCAACAAAGCAGATATATTCCGCTTTTTTGATATATAGAATGAAATAACTTTATCGGAGGGTTTCATAACAATTCAAATCCATATTAGTTTAGAACCTGTTTTATTGTAGTTTCATCAATTATGTGCTTTGTTGCATGATTCCCCTTTTCCAAATACACTTAGCTAACATTAGCCAACAAATTGTATGAAATGGCATGCTACAACCAATATCTTGTTAGAAGAGGTAAAATTCTGCTTTGTTGCATGATTCGGAAACCAATTATAACAACAATTAATCTCTAATAATAACAATTGAATTTTTAACTGTTTTCGTCACAGATTTATCAACAAAACGTTAGTAAATAACGAAAAAAATAATCATGCAACAAAGCACATTTTAACCATCAAATGAGATAGCAATAAGAAAACTGAACGATATATTATCATACCATCAAGAATCTCTACAGATTATATACAATCGTGATAGATTAACAAGGATTATATTTGATGAACCTTTTTCTTCATTCTGTTTTATTTCATTATAGGCTTCTGAAGATAGAGGATAACTACATTTAGAACAATATTTATTTTCTATTTGATTTACAAGATTACATTTGGGACAATTAGATACAGATGGCTTTTGTTTTTTTAATGGTTCTACAGAAATTCCATTGTATTCTAGAATCTTGTTTTTTAATTCGTTGCCCATTCTTTTCTTGATATGTCGAGCACCTTGCTTTGAGTTCATAGACCATCTCACCTTCTTCTTGAGTGCATATTCTGGAAGATAGTCAGAATCTGCTGTAATGGTAGAGTGTCTTATACAATAAGGATTCCATTTTTTAGTTTCTAGTAGATATTCAAGTGTCTGAATTTCTTTACTGTCTGTAATTTCATTATTTTTCAATAATCTATGTATTCGCTCGCGTAATTGATTCATAATAGAAAGTAACGCTTCGGATTTAATGGGGGCACCATTATGTAAATTACAAATTATATATGCATTCTTTTCATTTTTATACGGATGTTCATTTAGCCAATCACGCACATAAGGAAAGGATATGGTTAATAAAATGGAGCCCGTGCCCGTTTTAGATTCAAAAGGTATCTCCCCTTCCCCATATTTTTCTTTTAGTCGTATGTGTTTTATTTTTAAATTTACTACTTCATGATGTCTTGCATCAAGATCCCATAATAATGTTAGAGCAGCTTTGTTTCTTTTATGATGCTCATATTTTATAACGGATAGAAATTCTTCTTTTTCCCATATCTCGGTTTCAGAATAAGGTGATATTCTTTTTGTCTTTTTGGATTTTAATAGTGTGATAAATGGTGGATTTTCCCATAAATCCATTGGAACTTTATTTTCTTCTTATTTTTCTGCATCATTGTACAGCCAACGAAAAAAATGTTTTATTCTATGAAGATAATCATTATAGATAGTTATCCATTTTTGTTCAGGATCATCTTCTTTACTTTTAATTTTGGTTTGTAAAAATGATAGTATCCCTTCTTTTTTGTTAACTTGTTTTAATGGTTTATTCCCTAAAAAAATAGAATATGCTATCATAGTTTTTAGATTGTTGTTTTGATGTCTTTCGGAAGCATCATGATTTTTCATAAACTGATGAAATTGAATTACAATCTCAGCATTTTCTTTATTTGAAATTTTTTTAATGTTATTGATGGTTGTAGAAAGCTTTGTAGGCATCTGTTATTTTATCTGCCTCCTTTCATTCTTATTAATCATGCTTACCGAGATTTTCCAAAATAATGTGATGATGAAAAGTATATGAACCCATATACATAATGGGCCGAAGGGGTTTGAACACTGTAGGTAAAAGGGCTCAATAGATCTCTTGCATAATTACTTCCAAACAGCTTTATGACCATTATTTTATTCACCAATTTGTTCTCTCTTTGCTTTTGTATGAAAGGTTATCAAAAAAACCATTACTTTTCAAATCATTCACTGGCTTGACAGTAAAAGAATTTGATGACATTTACGATAATGAGATAATAAAAGGATATGACAAACATGAAATACAACGGTTATCTAAACTAAAAAATAGAGAAAGAGGCATATAGGTGCCGGAAGACCATTCAATCTAGATGTAAAAAACAGATTTCTTATGCTTTTAGTGTACTATCGTCTTTATATCACATACACATTGTAGCAGGATTTCTATTTGATTTGGATCAAAGCAATGTTTGTAGAGACATCCAAAAGATTGAAAGTTTGATAAGAGAATGTGTACCAAATCCACAGAAATTATATAACATAACAAAGAGGCTTAAAACTTCAGAAGAAGTAGAGAAATACTTTCCAGGATTTATGGCTTTCATAGATTCTACCGAGCAACAAATACCAAGACCAGTTGATAATAATAAAAGAAAGATTTTCTATTCAGGCAAAAAGAAAAGGCATACCGTAAAGACACAATTGATTGTTAATAATAAAGGTATCATCATCCATAAATTAAGATATAAGAAAGGAGGAAGACGGCATGACTATGATATTTATAAAAATAGTCATCCTGTGATTCCAAAAGATGTTCTAAATGTATTTGACCTTGGATATTTAGGAGTAGAAAAGGATTTCCATGAGCAAAAATCGTACATACCAAATAAAAAAAAGAGAAATCAAAATTTGTCACAAGAAGAAGAAAAAGAGTACAACAAAATTCATTCAAAAAAGAGAATAGTGATAGAACATACTATTTGCAAATTGAAAAAGTACAGGATAATGAGTGATATTTTCAGAAATAAATTGAGAAAATACAATAGAATGTCAGAATTAGTATCAGGACTGGTGAACTATAGAATAATCAACCAGCATCACTAAAAGAAAAAATGGTGTACCTATAATGAACTTAATGAAAGGCATCTAATTGCAAGAGATCTAATAAATATTTTCAAAATACATTCATTTAATAAAAACCACTAATGTAAAACAATCTTGACAATTCATATCAACCGAAATTCATTTAGGTAGAAAATATAATCTATATATGGATCAAATTTTGGTAGACAAAATTAAATGTTCACATATATTAGTCAAAAAACAAAGTGAAGCATTATCAATTATAGAAAGAATAAAAAATGGAGAAAGTTTTGCAAATCTTGCTAAAGAACTATCAATAGATAAAGGTAGTGGCAAAAAGGGAGGAGATCTGGGATTATTCGGAAAAGGAATGATGGTAAAACCGTTTGAAGAAGCTGCTTTCAAACTCAAAAAAGGAGAAATGACCGCAGAACCCATTAAAACAGAATTTGGATATCATATAATAAAGAGAGCAGGATAAAATAATGCGACAATAATTGAATTTTTTCTAAGTCATATTATTTCATGGTGCATAAAAGTAAAATATTATTTCATTACCGTATTTGCCAATGAACAAAGAATTACTTTGTTTAACAGTTTAATTGGTATTTGTTCTTTTAGCAAGTAAAGTAGTCAAAGTTTTCTATACTAGATCTCTTGCATAATAAGACGCTTGTGAAAATTTTATTTCATTACCGTATTTGCCAATGAACAAAGAATTACTTTGTTTAACAGTTTAATTGGTATTTGTTCTTTTAGCAAGTAAAGTAGTCAAAGTTTTCTATACTAGATCTCTTGCATAATAAGACGCTTGTGAAAATTTTATATATTTCAACTATTTTTTGCAATATCTTTATTTTATTTTGCTAATTATGATTATCTATTGTCAACTTTTTAGAATATTTTTTAATGGTGTTAATTATGCAAGAGATCTGCTATTAATTACATATACTGCAAGTTATTCTAATTATGATTTATTCACATTGAAAAGATAGCATGACAGGTTTGAATAGATTTTATGCTAATTTTCGGTTCATAAAAGATGTAATAGATCTCTTGCATAATTAGAAATAATCTAGACCATCACTTCTAATTCTATATCGATTTCTAGTTCAGATAATTTGATATTCTATAGTTCACTAGTCCTGCTACTATGTCTGACACCTTGTTATATTTTCTCAATTTATTTCTAAATATCTCACTCATTATCTTGTACTTTTTCAATCTGCTAATAGTATGCTCTACTATTATCCTCTTTTTCGAATGGATAATGTTAAACTCGATTTCTTCTTGTGATAAACACTGGTTTATTTTCTTTTTATATGGTAGTGCAGATATCTGTTCTGTAAAATCCTTTTCTATGCCCAAATACCCTAGATCAACTACAGTAACAACTTGTTTTGGAGTGACAGGATAGTTCTTTTTATAAATATCGTAGTCATGTTTTCTTCCTTTTTTATAGCGTACTTTGTGAAGGACATAACCACGATTGTTAACCGTAATCTGATTCTTAACAGTATGTCTTTTCTTCTTACTTGAATAGAATATCTTTCTTCTATTCTTATCCGCAGGTCTTGGTATTTGCTGTTCGGTACAATCTGTAAAAGCAAGAAGAAAGCCTGGAAAATATTTATCAACTGCCTCTGGAGTTTTCAGCCTTTTGGTTATTGGGTATGTCTTCTGCGGAATTGGCAAACATTCTCTTATCAACCCTTCAATCTTTTGAATGTCTCTGCAGATGTTGCTCTGATCCAAATCAAATAGAAAACCTGCCATAGTGTAAGTTATGTATAGACGATAGTAAACCAAAAGCATGAGAAATCTATCTTTAATATCTAGTTTGAAAGGTTTACCTGCACCTATACGTCTTTCTCTATCTTTTTTGAACAAGCGTTGTATTTCATGTTTAGCATATCTTTTTGTTACATTTTTTTCATAAATGTCATCGAACTGTTGCACTGTAAGACCAGCAGTGAATGATTTGAAAAGCAATGGTTTTTTGGATAACCGATCATATGAAAGCAATGAGAGAACAAGAAAATGAAGAATTGCTGATCATATAGCTGTTTATTCTAATTATGCAAGAGATCTAATGATTTAGATAAGAATTTAACCTACTATCGATACGGAAATCATATAGATATTTAAAATTATCATATAGTTTTCATTTATGATGTTAAGTTTAGGTTATTGAATTTTCATTTGTAGTGGCTTTTAATATTTAGTAATAAAATATTAGTTTTTGATATTCTTTTCTCGTTAATGTAGAATTTTTCAATAAGAACATATTTAATTTAATTAATAGTGGATTGTTTATGAATAATATGAACGAGTTTATAATATTTTAGTTTAATTTTAATACTATTTGATTAATTGTCAAATGGAAATATTTTATAAACCAATATTATAATTTATAATTCGTTGTATGTATATATAATAAAGCATGTTATTGAAATACAACATATAGATGCCTGATCCACATGCAGAACAATTACTTTGGTTTCTTTTTGGAGGATCGCGAGGTGGCATCAACCGACTACGAATAATAGAACTTTTAAAAAAACAACCTCACAATACAAATCAAATCGCTGAGTTTTTGAATATGGATTATAAATCCATACAACATCATTTAAATGTATTAGAAAAAAATAATTTAATCACTAAAAGTGGTGAAAAATATGGTATTTTATTTAATATTTCAAATTATTTAAAGTTTAACTTAGATGCATATAATAAAGTTAAACTAAAAGTAAGATCCAAATTTGAAAATGAACTAGCATGAGAAATAAGATTTATTTTTAATCATTATTTTATGTAGATAAAACAAATAAGTCGAAACGATATTTAATTAACTGAGTCATGATCATAATTCGATATTCCTTATCTTTATTTTCAATAACCTATCATCCAGTCCCAAGCATATATTTTATTGATTGTGGATTTATTTTCCGGGTTTTACAGTTATAGTATACCATTAACTGATACAATAAAACAGACAAAAGTACAATTGCATATACTTTATGGAATCCTGGTGCTGGTAATGGGTCTACTCTAAATACTGATTTTATATGCGCTATCAAAGGGGTTCTATAGATATTCTTTTCTGGCAGTAAAAATAGTCTGTCCTAATACCAATTGATAAAAGCAAATCAGATCTAGCCTTTTTTTGGATTATTTTTATATATTTCAACAACAGGACAAATTACCTGATCTACTCCTAACACCTTCTTACTATATTCATACAGTTTCTTATCGTCATAGCTTGGATCCGCTACCATATACAATACATATGGTAATGAGAATACCAAAGGATGACGATATTAAAGGATTGTACATCCTATTGTCCGGTACATTAGCAGTAGTTACACATCGGTTGCTGTTATAGTACTACAATCTTACCTGTTGTACATGTTAGATGTAGTTTATATCCAAATATTTATCCATCCCTTCATGTATGACTATAACCTCGCCATCTTACATCTGTATTAATGCCAGGAGTGCATGATGGTGCTATACCTTTCTTCATGGTTGATTTATGCCATATTCTACCCTTTGCTTTCATCAGAGTGTACTGTCTACTGTCGCAGCTATGAAAGGATCTACCATACCTTCTATAACGAACTGTATCTCATTGTAGATATTCTTTGTTTAATATCTGCAGAAATAGTCTTTAACAATCTCCTATCAAATGTACGTCTGCTGCTAGGTATTGTTACAATGCCACAGGCTAATGCTAGTTTGTGGTTATACTGACAGCAGTTCATGCTAAGAAAAAGATGTAATGCTTTGTTGGGATCTATTCGGAACCACAGTCTTACAATAAAACATCTAGAATTACAGTTGGAGAATATATATACATATGGTCTACCACATTTTCTTGTTGTTGGTACCGTAGGCCATTGTACACAAGCTATAAGATACATAGAATGTTAGAGTATGGATTCCTTTTTCTACCAAGCTAATCTTTGGAACAGTTTTGGTCAAAATAACATTCCAGAGGTCAGCTTTAAGCTATATTATATGTATCAAGAGATAATTTGAATTATGACCATGTTTCAGTTAATTACCGGATGGAGCCTTTAATACAATTAACTGCGATAGTAAGTCTAATTAATGTAATTATATTAGTAGGTTTGCTAATAATTTATTTTAGAATATATAAATCAAGTAAGGCAGTTTTTACTCTAGGGCTAATGGTCTTTTCAATAATGATGATGCTACACAACATTATTGCTATTGTAGCTTATTTTATAATGACACCATCGAATGCTGAAAATTTACATCCTTATTTTTTTGGAATTCATGTAACTGAACTTGCAGGGTTGATAATATTATTAAAGATCACATTAACATAGAGTTTAATAAAAATTTTATTTAAAGAATTATTAATTCATTAAAATATAATTTGTATTCCGTAAAATTATTTTAAAGTGGTATCTTTTGTAAATATGTAAATTAGTAGCGGCATTACCTTAAGAGAAATTTTTAGAGCATTACACAGATGAGTGTTTGCATGCCTTAATTTATTTGCAAATAAAAAATGTTAATAAAATTTATATATGTTTATATAATGTGTAAGACGCTATTTTTTGGCTCTGATAACTTAACGATAAATCTATAGCTTAAGATGTCCTATTTCATTTGTGATTTTCAGATGCTTTGTTGCATAACTCATTGCCCTTTAATCCATTCTATTCTTGTTCCTCTATATTCTTCTGAACAGGTTATACAATGATACTATTATCATCATCTCATTTATCAATTTGAAATCGTTTAGCAGATACATATATACTCACCAAACATTCTCTTGATAGATGAAAAGGTTGTCTATTTAGCCATCCATCCATCCATCCATCTCTCCATCCGTATTTTCTTTTCTTTTCTTTTCTTTTCTTCTTCCATTTCAATAAATCCTTAGCCTGTAACTTTACTTCCCTATTTCTTAACCTGTTGTTTTCAAGTGAAACAATGGAATTCTCTTCTTCATTCTTACCTTTATTTTTGGTATGATTCCATTTCATTATTATCAGGATAATCAAAATTTTTGTTTGTATCATAGGCGCCATCAGCAAAAAGGACTAATTTGGGATTTTTTACAATGTTTTTCCCCACTGGTGGAACAGCATTTAAAACCTCATAGACCACCAATTTATTTAACATCTTTTGCTGTCATGTATCTTCTTGTCTGTTACCTCTAAAGCCAGGATCTCCTTAGTCTTTATGTCTACAGCTATGTGGATTTTGAGATAACCTTTCTTTCCTATTTTGTGTTTAATTTTTCATTCATCCACTGGCCTCTGTTAGTTACCTTGATACCTATGCTATCTACTACTGCTATTATGATATACCTGTCATCATCTGTATTTCCCTTTTTGATGTTGACGGTTAACTTGTTAATTCTTTTGCAGATATGACCCTAACTTGATGGATTATCTGGTAGACGTTTTCCAGTGACCTTGATTATTCCCTCTGTTTGTCTGTATGGTAAATGAAATGATATATGCGGATGTAACCAATAACAAGTATGAAAGAATCTGGAAATATGAATGGCTTACCATTCTTGTTTTATTCGTACTTTCCAGATCAGAGTCCCATGGATAGAAGATCATATGAAAAAAGATCTCACCATTACGTCCAACTAAGGCCTATTATAAGAAGTCCAGTTAACCATAAATATTTAAGAATGATAATCCAGCTAAGTGTGTTAGGTTAGATGACAAAGCAATTTCATACTTAAAATACACAAGAGACACAGCAACTCTAACAGAGTTTCTTATATAACATTCTCTGAAACTATATCTGTATAATATTGATAATAGTATATAAAAACAAACGGAACAGACACACCTTATTCTCAATCTCAATAGTACAGTGAAAAACTATCCTGTAAAAAGTAATTACTTTTATGTTGTAGTAATCGACATGCTTTGTTGCATGATTCGAAAATTCGTTATAATAGTAGTTTACTTCTAACAATAACAATTGAATAACTGTTTTCGTGTTATCTTCCACAGCAAAACGTTTGCAAATAACAAAAAAAGACGAAAAAAATAATCATGCAACAAAGCAGTCTTAAGGTTCTTGTTGTATTTATAAAATGGTTCTAAAGGATCATTCTATTAATTGAAAATGCCCTGGCTTATAACTAATATCATGAAAGATATATGGTGGTACATTATGGTCATCTACACAGGTAAAGATAGAGAAGGCTCAAAAGATAAAAGGGTTACCAAATGTATTTGAAGGAGCATATGACCAAATAAATGATATGATGCATGTACATTGTTATAAAAATAATATAGGGAAACAATTTTGTTGACTTTCTAAAAATAGTGGATAAAAGATATGATAAGAATATCCAAAATGTCTCTGTTGTACTTATAAACTGCTTTGTTGTATGATTCCTAATTCCCCAATACATTTAGCTAACCTATTTTAAGAAAATATATGAACTGGTCCTCCTACAACCAATCTTTAGTTAGAAGAGGCGAAATATTGCTAGGCTTTGATGTCATTAACAACTGGGATACCGAATTAAAAGAGATGAATAAAGATAAAGTTGGAGAGCCATTTCATTATCCAAATACTTTTCTTCTTTTACTTGGTTATGCAAAAGCATACTTTCATTTGCCATACCGACAAACCGAGGGAATAGCACAAGGACATGCTAAAGGAAAAGTACCATCAATCCCAAATTATACAACAATAAACAGAAGAATAAACAGTTTGAATATCAAGATAAAAGAAGATGGTAACAAAAGTAAAGAATTTGAAGATGAGTACATTGTCATTGCAATGTACAGGTACAGGAATAAAGGTTACAAACAGAGGTCAATGGATGACAGATAAATGGAATGTAAGAAAGAAAGGATATTTAAAAATACATGTTGTAGTTAATGTAAAAACAAAGAAAATTCTTGCCATGAAAGTAACTGATGAACATGTTCATGATGGTAAGGTGTTACCTGAGTTGATTGATGAGAGCATAAAATCCGATAAAAAAATAACAATAGGTAGATTGTTCGCAGATGGATCTTATGATGGTAATGATATATTTGGATATTTAGGAGACAATGGGATTGAGCCTTGCATAAAAGTAAGAAAGAATTCTAGAGTCCGATGGAAAAAAAGAAACATCCTCAGAAATCTATCGGTGTTGAAACAAAGAAATGATTTACAAAAGTGGAAAGACAGCGTTAGCTATGGACAACAATGGATTGCTGAAACTGTATTCTCTTGTTTAAAGAGAAGGTTTGATGAATATATTTATTCAGTTAAACTGAAAAATATGATACAGGAAATGATGTTAAAAGCATCATTGTATAATAAGTTAATAGATATTTAGACGAAACTGGTAGTAAACCAAAGATTTCAGGAATCATGCAACAAAGTAGTTATAAACTACCAGTACACAAATCAAAGAAGGTAAAGGAAGAGATATCCAGATATCCAAATGTTGTCAAAAATAAAATTTGTATTTCTACGGCCGAAAAGATCCCAAGCTTAATTTAATTGAAATAAGATGGTCATGATGGTTACAAAGACAAACAATTAACGATTCTACTTTTAAAATCGAACAAGAAATAGGTCGGATTGTTAGTAAATGGAAGAACATTTATAATAAAAATCATGGTAGAAAAGCAATCACAAATATTTTACAAGAGGGAGTATCCATGTGTTTACACAGCTCTTAAAAGAGCCTTAAATCCTATTTACTGATTGTAACGACATTTACACATCGATTGCTAGATAATTGAGGGTTGGTCATATTTCAAAATTACTCATCTTTATCCTCAATTCCATTTCATCAGCCGGTCCCAAGCATATAATTTATTGATTTTGGATTTATTTTCCCGGTTTTACAGTTATAGTATATCATTATTTTATAAAGTAAAACAGACAAAAGTACAATTGCAGATACAGTATGGAATCCTGGTGTTGGTAATGGATCTATTCTAAATACTGATTTTATATGCTCAATCAATGACTCTATAGATATTCTTCTTTGGCTTTAGATAGTATGTGCTTTGTCGCCTAATTCCTTATCCTTTAGACATCATTCCTTGGCTCTCTATATTCTCCTAAACAGGTTGTATAGGGATACTTTTATCATCATCTCATTTACCAATTTGAAACCGAGTAGCAGACACATACTCACCAAATATTCTCTTTATAGTTGAAAAGGCTGTTTCGGCAATCCATCTATGACCGTACTTTCTTTTCATCATCCATTTCAGCAAATGCTCTTTGGTTTGTAGTCTTACTTCTCTGTTCCTTAACCTATTATTTTTAATGGAAATAATGGAATTCATTCTTATCTTTATTCCAGACGTGATCCCATTCTCATCAAGATATCTAAAATTACTGTTTGTATCATAAGCTCCATCGTAGGCAAGGACTGATTCAATCTTTGTATCAGGCTTATCCAAAACATGTTGACCATTTTAGTTAACACTTTCAATCATGAACCTTCTCGTCTGTTACTTCTAGAACAAAAATTTCTTTGGTCTTTATGTTTACATCTATATGGACCTTGAGATATCCTATCCTTTGAACATTCCATTTTTCATCCATCCACTGGCCCCCTGTTGCTTATCTTAATTCCAGTGCTATCTGCTGCAATTATGATATACTTATCATCATCCTCGTTCTTTTTATCATGGTCATTGATATTGACATTGATATTCAACTTGTTGATTCTTTTGCAGATATGGCCATAACTTGACGGATCATCAGGTAAACTTTTTCCAGTAGCATTGATAATTCCTTTTGTCTGTCTGTAAGTAAGATGAAAAATGAGTAACGTATGTAACCAATGACTAGAATGAATGAATTTGGAAAGACGAATGATGGTTTGCCCTTCTTGTTTTTATTCATTAGTTCTAGCTCGGAATCCCAATTATCAAGTAAATCATATGAAAATAATATTTCACCACGCCGGACTAATGCGCAATTGTAAGAGGACCAGTCAATCAAGAATGATAAATTGGTTCGAGTCAGCTAAATAGATTGAGTTAGGCGACAAAGCAGATAGTATGTCCCAATGCCGATTCATAAAAACATACAAGCTTAAGTCTCTTTTTGGAAGTACTTTTGTATCTTTAAGGGGACAAACCAAGTCTATCTATAATGTCTTTTCGCTATATCCGTACAGTTCTCTATTATCATATCCTGGATTACCAACCATATATCGTCAAGAGGGTAAAGAGAAAACCGAAGAAGAGGATGTAATATGAACATACATCTGACTATCTGCTTTGTTGCATGATTCCTCTTTCCCAAATACATTTAGCTAACATCCCTCAATAAAACATATGAATTGGTCCGTCTACAACCAATCTCTTGTTAGAAGAGGCGAAATACTGCTAGGATTTGATGTTATAAACAACTGGGATGCAGAACTAGAAGGGATGAACAAAGACAAGATTGGCGAGCCATTTCATTATCCAAATACCTTCCTTCTCTTGCTTGGATATGCCAAAGTGTACTTTCATCTTCCTTATAGACAAACGGGAGGAATCGCACAAGGACACGCCAAAGGAAAAGTACCTTCCATCCCACATTACACCACAATAAACAGAAGAATAAACAGACTAGATATCAAGATAAAAGATATAAATAGTAAAAACAAGGATTTTGAAGACGAATACATCATCATTGCGATAGATAGTACAGGTATCAAGGTTACCAACAGAGGTCAATGGATGAGGGATAAATGGAATGCGAAAAATAAGAAAGGATATTTGAAAATACACGTAGCAGTTAATGTTAAAACCAAGAAAATACTTTCTATGAAGGTCACAGACGAGCACGTTCATGATAGCAAAGCGTTACCTGAATTGATTGAAAATATTATAAAATCAGATAACATGGTATCCATAGGTAAACTGTTGGGTGATGGGGCGTATGAAGGCAATAATATTTTTAGATTCTTATCAGACAACGGAATCCAACCTTGCATTAAAGTAAGAAAAAATGCTAGAGTTCGATGGAAAAAAGGAAACACCCTTAGAAATCTAGCAGTGTTAGCGCAGAAAAGTGATTTACAAGGATGGAAGGATAGCGTAAGCTATGGACAAAGATGGATTTTGAAACTGTGTTTTCGTGCATAAAGCGAATGTTTGGTGAATACTTATACTCGGTTAAACTAAAGAATATGGTACAAGAGATGATGTTGAAAGCGTCCTTGTATAACAAAATGATATCTGTTTAACCAAAATAGATGGTAAAATCATTGATTATAAGAATCATGCAACAAAGCACTGACTATCCTGTACATTTGCAGTAGTTATATCTGCAGCCAGAGGTACTATAAGATCTCCTGTTGTCGATGTTAGATGTAGTTTATATCCAAACGTCCATCCTTTTGTACGACTGTAGCCCTGTCTTGCATCTATATCAATTCCAGGGCATGGTACTATACCTTTTTCATGGATAATTTGTGTCATACACTTCCCTTTGCTTTTAAAAGAGTATTGTCTATTGCTGTTATAGATGGGTCTACTAATCCTTCTATTACAACAATAATATATCTCATTGTAGATATTCTTTCTTTTATATCTGTAGACATGGTCTTCAATCGCCTGTCAAACGTACGTCTACTAGGTATTTTTATCAGGCCACAGGCTAGTGCTAATTTACTGTTATAATGACAATCCATGTTAAGAAAAATATGCAATGCATATTGTTTAAATCGAGTCTAAACCTGTCTTACAATAAAGCATCTTAAAATTACTATTGGAGAATATGTACATATGGTCTACCGCGTTTCCGTGGGGATGCAGTAGCAGGCCATGGTATACAACAACCTATCAGATCAGAATGTTAAAAAGATGGATTTCTTTAATCTATCAATCTAATCTTTGAGACAGTTTAATCAAAATCATATCTCAAGTGTTAGCTTTAAGCTGTTGTAAAATATATCAAGATTTTTGAATTATGACCAGTCTGAAGTAATTACTTTACTTTACAGGACAGTTTTTTCAGTGTACTATTGAGATTGAGCAGAAAGGTGTGTCTGTTCCGTTTGTATTTATATACTATTGTCAATATTATACAGATATAGTTTCAGAGAATGTTATATAAGAAACTCTGTTGAAGAATTTGTATCTCTTGTGTATTTTAGGTATAATATTAATTCCAAGGAATTAACATGGTTTAATTGTTATGGCTCTGTGAAGAGGAGATAGTAAACCAACAAACGAACAAACATAAATAAAAAAATTATCAGAATAAAAGTGCTTTGTTGTATTTCGAAAACTATTAAAATCTGGATTTATCCGTAACAATTACAATTAAATGTACTATTTTCGTTGTAAATACATCAATAAAACATAGTAAATAATGACCAAAAAAAATTAATCATGCACTAAAGCGTCTGGTGTATCTCACTCGACTGGTGTATCTCACTCGACTGTCAATCGTAAGTCTCTGGGAATGGATACTAATCCATAGTCTAATGCAAGTTTGTTGTTATACTGACAGCAGTCCCTGCTAAGAAAAATATGTAATGTATTGTTGGAATCCCGTCTGAACCATAGCCTCACGATAAAACATCTCAAAATTACTATTGTAGAATATACATATGGTCTGCCGCGTTTACTTGATATTGGCATACTAGACCACGGTATACAAACTATCAGATACAGAATGTTAAAAAGTTAGATTATTTTCAATATATAATAACTATAATAACTATAATATTTATTATTACGGATATATCGATAGAGGTTAAATTGTAAAGCCAAGGGACATATGTCACCCCTCCACCACTACAACTGGTACTGGTAGTATATGTTCCAATTTAAGTGCTTTTACAAATCGTGTATACCAACCATCATCTCTTTGTCCAGAGTATCTTTCTTCAGGATAGCATTTTGTAGTGGATATCTTCTTTCCATTGTTGTACCAGTCAATGTAAGATAAAATACATCTATCAATACTTTCATGGTCAGTACTATTTCTTCCCAGTCTATGTAGTAGAAATCTTTTCAGCCCTCTTTGGGCATTGGAAAGTTTGCCCATTGTTTGCGGGTGATGTATTGATGTCCAAATGTGTTTCCCTGTTAAATACTGGTCACAATATTTTTTCATAATAGAATTCCTTCTGTTAAACTGGCTACCATTATCAGTTAAAAGAGAATCATACTTTTGGTCATGTAATTGCTTCATACCACCTACTACATTGTCATCTGTTTCATTCTCCAATCTTACAGCCCAGAACTTTCTGGAATGATCATCTTCCATAGTTAATATTGGTATCATTGAATCTTGTGAGGTCAGCCTGTACTAACTCATCAGGCTTATCTCGTTCAAACGATTTGTATTCTTTAATTATCTTTTTCTCTGCATAGACCAGCGAATGTCTGGCTAAGATATTGTAAGCTGTGGTTTTGCTGATATGCTGATTATTTTTGTGTTCTATATCCAAACTCTCATTAACTATACTTGCTAGCTGTTCAGAGCCAAAACCTGTAGCTATTCTTACTTGGATTATCCTTCTCTCAATTTCTATTGAAGTTTTGTTTAAGATATTGCATGGCTTTTTGGATTTAAATCTCAGACCTTTTATGCCTTCTTCTCTATATCTTTTTACTATTCTCTGCAGTTGACGTCTACTTCTATTGATCATATCAGCTGCTTGCTGTCTAGTTATTCGAATAGTGTCACTAACCAGTGTTCTAGCTATTGCATGATATCGCTTTCTAACAGACTCTTGTTCATTCTTTAATATGGCTATATGCCATTGTTCTAGGTACACCTCTTCTTGTACAATAATCATTTGTTCTCACTTTGTTTATTGTGCAGGAGGGGTGACACATGTTACTTAGCTTACCACGATAGAGGTTAAATTCTTAGATCTATATCATTACATCTTTTATGAACCGAAAATTAGCATAAAATCTATTCAAACCTGTCATGCTATCTTTTCAATGTGAATAAATCATAATTAGAATAACTTGCAGTATATGTAATTAATAGCAGATCTCTTGCATAATTAGCACCATTAAAAAAATTTTTTAAAAAGTAGAATATATTAATCATAATTAGCAAAATAAAATAAAGATATTGCAAAAAATAGTTGAGAATCTACAAAATTTTCACAAGCGTCTTATTATGCAAGAGATCTAGTATAGAAAACTTTGACTACTTTACTTGCTAAAGGAACAAATACCAATTAAACTGTTAAACAAAGTAATTCTTTGTTTATTGGTAAATACGGTAATGAAATAATATTTTACGTTAAATAAAGTAGTCATGTATATATCGCTTAACAAATAATAAAAAGTATAATAACAATAATAAATAAATCCATTAAGGTTAAATCATTGTGTAATAATTTCTATGTAATGATAAATAAATTCTACCGTTATAATATTTTTAGTGTTGAAAAAAATGAAAAATTGCGATATAATTCAAAATTTGGGTTAAATCAAACTTTAATATGTACTACCATTGCAATTTTATTAACAATAGGAATTACGAATTTAATCACCTTTGAGCAAGCTCTTGCACAATCATCAACATCAAATAATGGATCAAAAATCAATTCAATACCTCAGTCACATACAACATCCACATCGAATAACGGTGCAACAATCATTTCATCACCACCACATTCGACGTCAGGTAATGGTCACCAAAATCTTGCTCAAATTCAATCAACCATTTTTACAGTATTAGCGAAATGTTTTGAATCAGGAACATGTCGTCCATTAATGGGATCGGAAGGAGATGATCGTATACAAGGCGGGAACGGCAGTAACATCATAATTGGATTAGGAGGCAATGATATCATACGTGGAGGTAGCGGCGATAATGTAATTATTGGCGGTCCAGGAGACAATCAATTGTATGGTGGAACAGGAAACAATATCATCGTAGCAAGTGGTTCAGGAATAGATGAACTATACGGTGGAAATAAAAGTAATATATTGATTGCAGGTGCCGGAAGTACACTACTTGTAGCAGGTAAAGGAAATGACAAACTATATGGCGGTGGAGGCAATGATGTATTTATTGGCGGTCCAGGTGCAGATTACTTTGCATGTGGTACTGCAGGAAGTAAAAGTGTAGTTATGAACTTTAATGCAGCAAAAGGTGACGATACAGACGGTAATTGTGGTACTGTTTTAGGACAGTAATTTATTTTAATTTATTTAACTAGTAATAATGCTTGATTTATTGCTTATCTTTTAAAAATAAATATTTTAGTAATTATTTTAAAATGAACAAATAAAATCAACAGTTAACAAGAATATAATCACCCAATCGATTTAAAACTAATGTTAAAACAAATTTTGCAAACAGTAATAAAAAATATATAATGAAGTTATAACCAAAAGAAGCCTAAATAAAAAATAAAGACAATTCAAAAGTTATTCAGTTCTTAGAGCTTTTATAGGAAGTAATCTAGATGCTTTAAATGCAGGCATGACTCCTGCAAGTGTACTAAGACCTACCGATATGAACCATACTCTCATCATATCATCAATGTGATAAATAGGAACAGTATGATTGCTTTTATGACTACTACCTCCTCCTCCACCTCCGTGTGAGCCTGCTCCGTGTGAGCCTGCTCCGTGTGAGCCTGCTCCACTGAAATGAACTGAGGGAGATGCACTGGTACTCATCATATTGCTGAGAATATATCCAAATCCTACACCTGTTATCAAGCCTATAGATGCCCCAAATATTCCGATCAATAAAGCTTCAAACAAAAATAATGCCAAGATATTTTTATTTTGCGCACCTATGGCCTTCAAAGTACCAATTTCTCGTGTTCTTTCAATAACAGAGGTATAAAGTGTAGTAATAACACCAACTGCACCAACTACCAAAGCAACAATACCTATACTAGTAAGAAAGGCACTAAATCCGGTAGTAAATGCCTTTATAGTTTCCAAAATTGCTTTTACGGTATTATATCCAACATTGTTACCATAAAGAGCATATACTTCGTTTACCACAGTGTCTACAAAGTCAGGATTTTTTGCAATTACATAAAGTGAGTCATATTTTCCAGATTTTTGTAAAAGTTGATTTCCTGAATCTAATGTAATATACATATTATTATCTATACTTGTACTTCCGGTTTCATCCATTATAGCAGTAACTACAAAATATCTTGATTGAGTTAAAGGCTGCCCGGTAGATTGATCATTATAGTTATACGTAAGTTTAACACTTTTACCCAGGGGCAAAAAGGGATATGGATCTCCTGAAGGGTTTGCTACATCAGTGGCAACAATTAATGAATTAGGACTGTTCGAAAGGATGGAACCAGGTTGAAAATTTACTGTAGGAGCAATAACTTTGAGTTTTTTTGGATCCATAGCTACTAGCGATTCACTTCTTGTTTCAGAGGGAGTAGAGGCGATCACAGTACCTCTATAGTGTGGGATAACATCGGTAACTGCAGGAAGTGAGCCGATGGTTTTTGCAATTGCATTACTGATAACAAGCTTGGGTGCAGGAGGTTTTAAAGTATTTGCACCAGCAGCCTGATTAGAATTAAATACAAATACAATATTTGGTGCTAAACTGGCAAATTGTTTAGTGAAAGTAACCGTAAATCCTGCTCCAATCCCACCAACTGCAACCAAGAGAGCACTTCCAATCATTACCATTAAAATTGTAAGAATAGACCTAACTTTTCTATCCCATATAGATTCAATAGATAATGTGAAAATTTCCTTAATATTCAATTAATGCCCACTCGAATACTATATAGTATCGTTATTTGTTTAAATGATTTTCTTTTCATATCCCTTACAAATCCTTGCTTTTTGGACCTATACCTGCACCTGGACCTGAATCAGAACCTATACCTGCACCTGCACCTGACTTTGTATTAGCAGATTTAGACGGTAAAGAGGATGGCGACTTTGATGATAATGATTGTGATGAGGATTGTGACGAGGATTGTGACGAGGATGAGTGGGAGGATGAGGTCGAGGATTGAGGTGCGGTAGAGATGTCATCGAGAAAAAGTTCCATATCCTTGTTGTTTTGAGACATACCAGCACCAGCACCCATTTTGGATTTTCTTTTTTTAAGTAAAATCATTGCAACTATTGCTGCAATAATAATTAGAGGGATTGCAATAAACATAATGTTGGCAATTGATTTACCTATCTTGAATCCCAATATTGTAATAGATCCAGCATTTGGATTAGTTTTTGGTTGGAATTTAGATGGCTGATAATTAATAGATGTATTCAATATAAGAGTATGAGAGACTTTTAAATCATCACTATACACTACTTTAAGTGGAACTATATGAACACCAGGAGTTATAGATGCCATAGTCTTGTTATTTACACCCAAAGGAATACTAAATGGCAGAGGAGAATCTACAGAAAGATCACCTAGATATTGAGATGGAGGCAATACAGGTACAAAGCTTTTACCTGAAGCCGGTTTTGCTAATTCAACAGTAGTAAATAATCCAACAACGTTTCCTTCATTCAAAAGATTTCCTACGATATTCGCCATACCTGCAATGTAATTGATATCAACACCATATGCAATAACCTTGATATCACCACCAATATACGAACCTACATTCAAAGTATCAGTCTTTGCCTGATTACCTAACACATAATCAACAGTTAATGTAAATACACTAGGCGTACTAACAATAGTATTGGCACCTAATACTGAAGTTGACAAATGTATCTTGGATTGTGGACCAATAGATTGAAATGTCCATCTAGAATCACCAATAACCTTTACAGAGGTTGCTGGAGAATTAAGAGTAGCAACAACATTAGTTATTGGTTTTTTAGGATCACTGTTGGTAAGAACAAGGTTTATAGTCTGAATTTTTCCTGCGGGTACAATGAGAGCCTTTCCACCATTTGCCGTAACGTTTAGAACAGATTGAGGAGGAGATGGCAATATTACCAAACCTATTGGGAAGGTAACAGTTTGTTGATTGCCATATGCATCGCCATAAGTTACCTGAATATTTAGATTCTGTGCAGTTGAACCAGCAGATAAACTAGGATAAATTACAGGATTTATTTGTGCAGCTGGGCCATTTGCAGGCACAGTTCCGACGTTAAATGTAGTAGATCCAATATTTACTGCAGGTACAGAAGTTACAGAAGGCAGGGTTGCCTGCTGCACTGGAGAATTAGTTGTATTTATATTAGCATAAGAGTTGGCAGCAGGAGCAAAATTAGCTGTTGATGAGCTACTACTTTGAGTACCAATAAATGCATTAGTTGATGAAGTTGATGATAATCCATTGTTGCCGCTGCTGCTGCCGCTGTATCCATTATTAGTCATTCCTAATACAGTAGCAACAACACCTGTTGCGCTAGCAGTTCCTTTATTTTCAAGCAATATCTTTAGATGATTAGGAGTGGACGGTGTTAATTGAGCATTTTCAACAATTGCATCTAAAATAACTTTTCCGGTAAGTCTAAAAGGTACATTAAATGTAGTCATAAGCTGACCTAATTGATTTACTTTTGTATATTGTAAGGTTAGAGGAAAAGAATATCCACCAACCTTTGCTTGTTTTAAAACATTCATGTCAAAATAAAGTACAAATGTATTACCAGCCTTTACAACAGAATAAGCACTAGCAACAGCTTGTGTTCCATTGTTTTCTCCAGGCAGTGGCACAAAACCAGAAGAAGGAGATAAATTCAAGAATCCTGTAACCCCAGTAATATCATTTCTTCCAGCATTTACAAGTACTACTGCAAGGGTAGAAGCACCATCTCCAGGACCAACCTCTTTCTTGACAGCACTTGAAGACACAGAAGAGGAGGAGCTCAAATAGTTTGTCCAATATGCATCTAAAAATGCAGGAGCCTTGTCTGTATCTACACCATTATTTGGAAAAGTAGGAAAATTATTTGGAGCATATGTAGCATAATTGTTTACACCATAGGTAGTTGAAGTAGCAGGAGCAGGATTAGCAGAAGGAAAAGAAGGAGCAGGTACGTTCGAAGTAGAATTGGAAGTATTAGAAGAATTGGAAGTAGAAGTATTGGAAGTAGTATTGGCTGCTACAGAGGAGGCTACAGAGGCAGCATTGGGAGTAGAGGCAGCAGTGGGAGCAGATGTAGAAGTGGGAGCAGATGTAGAAGTGGGAGCAGATGTAGAAGTGGGAGCAGATGTAGAAGTGGCAGAAGAAAGAGCAGGATTAGTATTAACAGCAAGGTCACCAGCACGTTTAGCAGTTGTATCTAACGGCATATTGGTAGAGGAGGAAGAGAAGGAGGAGGAAGCGAGAGGATTAGAAGTAGAAGTATTACTATTAGTAGATTGGGCAAAAGCAGTTGTATAAACAGTAGCAGAAGATGTCATTATAGAAGGAAAAATATAACTAGGAATAATTAAAAGAATAATTGCGAATAATGATAGTATTTTTTTATATTTAAATTCAATAAATTTTGACTTGGATAATGTATTAACCATTTTAATTGACAGTCTCCCTTTCGAGGCATCCATCTTTGAACAATATTAAATAATTTAAAAAGATAAACAAAAAACAATCAAGATTCCTAAACCAACAGGAAAATAATTAAAAATTGTAACATCACAAAATAAGTAATTATCAATAATTTTACTAATATACATACAATTCACACTTTTTTACATATGATTTAATTTAAGAAAGTATATCAATAACATTAATTTATTATATAAGTTGAAATTCATGCAATATATTATATACATTATTCCAATATTTATATTTGATGGAAGGTGTAGATCCACAAATAAGACACCAACAAACAGATTATCAAATGATAAAGATCGAATTTGAATCTTTAAATAAGTTATTTTCTTAGTTACTATAAATCGATAACTAATTACAAAAAATCAAAATTAGAGAGAAAGATTTTTCCATTTATAGATAAAAAATTTAAGAAATCGAAAAAACTAAGCGTCAAAAATGGGTTGTTGCATGATTCCCTGATTTCCAAATACATTTAGCAAATATCCATCAATAAAATATGTGTAATGGTCTACTTATAACCAATCTCTTGTTAGACGAGGCGAAATCTTGCTAGGCTTTGAGGTTATTAACAACTAGTATAATAAATTAAAAGGTATGAACAAAGATATGGTTGGACTGGAGCCACTTTATCATCCTAATATTTTTCTTCATTGAAACTGTTTTCTCTTGTATAAAGCGAATGTGTGGAGAATACATATAATCGATTAAACTGAAAAATATGATATAGGAAATGATGATGAAGCATTATTGTATAATAAGTTGATATCTATTTAGGCAAAACAAATAGTAAAATCATCGATTTTAAGAATCATGCAACAAAGCAGCGTGATTCTTCTTGTAAATATCATAGTCATGCCTCGTCCTTTCTTATGTCCTGATTTATAAATGACAATACCTTGATCATTAACCATCAATTGTGTCTTTACATTGTGTCTTTTCTTTTTGCCAGAATAGTACATGTTGCATCTTTTATTATCTGTGAATCTGGGTATCTGTCATTCTGTACAATCGATAAAAGCAAGAAGAAAGATAGAAAAGTATTTCTCTACCTCTTCAAGAGTTTTCAGCCTCTTTGTAATGAGGTATAATTTTTGTGGAAGTGATACACATTTTCTAATCAAACTTTGAATCTTTTGGACATCTCTGCAGACGTTGCTCTTATCTAAATTAAAGAGGAAGCTCACTAATGAGTATGTGATATAAAGGCGATAGTACACTAAAAGCATTAGAAATCTATTTATTAAATCAAGTTTGAAAGGTCTGCCTGCTCCTATCTTTCTTTCTCTTTTTAGGCCTTCTTTTATTGTGGATAGACGTTTTATCTTATGTTTAATATATTTTTTTTTACTTCTTTTTCGATAATGTCATCGAATTCTGCACTGTAAGACCGGAGAATGATTTGAAAAGCAGTGGTTTTCTAGATAACCTTACGTATGAAAGCAATGAAAGGACAAGAAATTCGTGAAAATTAGATCATATAGCTTTTTATTCTAATCATGCAAGAGATCTATTTAATGATCATAAAAAAAATATTATTGTTTGGAATGATTGCTGCATTTATGTTTGTAATAACTGTAGGCGTTCATTCAGTTTATGCGTCACCAATTACATTGGATGTACATAAAGCTAAAAATCCGGGTCCAGGATTTGGGTCGGATAAAATAGGAACAGTCACTATTGATGCAAACGCACCAGGCAGTCCAACAAAAATAACAGCCACTATTACTGCACAACCAAAACAAGACAAAGTATTTGAAGGATGGCTTGTAGATGCAGGTGGATCTAATTATAAATTGAGTTTAGGACAAGTAGTAAACGGTCATTTACAATTTACAGAGAATATGGTTAATCCTTTTACATATAGTCAGTTTATAATAACAGAAGAACCAAAACAAGATAAGGATCCCAATGCCGCAGACACATATGGAGGAGTGGATTTACCAACACCATTTGGCCAATAAATCTTTTTTATTTACTTAAAAAATATTTTATTGATAAGAAACCATAAAAATATACATTTCTTAATTATCTAATATATCCAATCCCAAAAAAAAAAATAGAATTATTAATAGATCTTTTGTTTATATTTTATTTTCTTCTAAAGTCTTGATCACAAGATAACGTGTCTCATCGAGTCGTCATTTACTTTAATTTTATTAATATTATTATTATGAATTGTTTTATCCGGTTTTATTATTTTGTTGTGAAATTTAAGGGGATTTTGTAATATTTTCTGTTCATATGGTAGTTTGATTGTATGGTACAGTAGTTTTGTTTACTATTGTAGTAGTGGCAGACCTGTTGCTTGGACCATTGTTTTATTATTTATACCTGATATACGTGGTACTTGTTGTTGTGATGCTTGATTTTTAAGTGGCTTAAGTTGGCCTTGGCTTTGAACTGGTTTGGTTGTTTGATTGACTGTAACACATATTTGTTCGTCCGGTATACTAGTTTTATTTATTGCTATAGTTTGAGCTTTACCTGTAACGGTTGTCAAACTTTGATTTTGTGGAGATGTTTTATTAGAAGATTGATTATGTGCGAGTACGTAATTCTGTATTTGTATATGCAATTAAAAGTGCTAAAGACAATGCTATGGATATAATTATTGATATGCTTGTCCAATATTTAATAAAGTGATTAATAATTAAGATCTTTTTGTCTTTTATAATGCAATAAAATAGATATAAATTTATCTTTAAAATATTGCCATTATTACATTAACTAATTCATACATCTAGTTAATATAGGAGCCTTGTTAACTTAATTTGACATCCAAATTCCTAGATGATATTTTCAATTTACCTATAAAATAGAATTAATTTTTATATCTAATAATTTTGGCATATAATATTTACTACTATTCATATTATTTCTTTTGTCACGTGTGGTCATAACATAACCACTGTTGTTACCAATGTTACGAACATATGCTTTTATTGCGTTACTGAATGATCTGAGGTCGGATATGCTAATTGTTAATCCTATTGATAAATGACGCGTGGTATTATTCTTATTATTACGGCATCATTAAAGAAATGTTTTTCCATTTATTGTAAGAATTATAATATTATCAATCTATCAGGGCATTTATCAAAGGACAAACATTAACAAACAACTAATAAAAAATTATAACTCAAAGTAAAAATTATTTCTATCACTACCTTTCTGTCCTTCTATTGACCTATTGTAAAAAACATAACTATTACAGAAATAAAATTAATGGCTACTGTAATACATCCTATAATATTTGATTTTTTGTTATTTATTTTATCTTTTAAAATACTTTTATCATTTGCTATTTTGATTACAAAAATAATCATGGGTAAGCCACAACACCATTAATAATGGAACTATAAATTAAGGCTTGAATAGGATTAATACCTACAAAATTTATAAAAATTCCTATAACGCTGGATACAGCAATGACCAAATAAAATGATTTAGCTTCTCTGAATTTTTTATACAGTCCTTGCTTCCATCCAAATGCATCAGAAAGAGCGTATCCACAACTTCCAGCTAATGCAGGTATTCCTAAAAGCCCTGTACCAATTATTCCTAAAGCAAATATGAACTTTGATATAGTACCTGCATTAGGAAAAGAATTTACTAATGGTTCAAGAGCTTTAGCTGCTTGTTCTGTTGTTTGTATATTGGTTACTCCGTGAGAATGTAGAGAGCCTACACAGGTAACCATGATGGACCATACTATAATTTGAGCAAAGCCCATGCCGATTGCAGTATCTACTTTCATTGTTTTGATTTCTTTTTTTTCTATCTGTTTAGGAGGCCCTTTTCCTATATCTTTAATTTTTCCAGACTTTACTTCTTCTTCTACTTCCTCGGAAGCTTGCCAAAAGAAAAGATATGGTGAAATGGTTGTTCCAAATATCGCTGCAAACATCACTGCATAATTCTTTGTCAATTCAACGTGGGGAACAATGGTTGAATACAAAATGTTTTGTATGTTTCCACCAACAATTATGCTAGTTATAATATATACAAATAATGATAAAGCAATATATTTTAAAACTTTAACAAATTTATTATATGGAATAAAGATTTGTGAAATTAAAATAAAGATAGCAAAACCTAAAATAGCCACAGTAATTGGGATTTGTGGAACCAAAAGGCGTAGAGAATCAGCCATTGCACCTATATCTGCACCTATTGTTATCGTGTTTGATATAAAAAGAAGGCTTACAAGTGGTAACAGTACTTTTATAGAATATTTTTCTTTTATAATTTTGCCTAGACCAGAACCTGTAACAAGACCTATTCTGCCACTCATCTCTTGCATAGTATACATAAGAGGAAACATTAGTAAAACCATCCATAACATTCCAAAACCTAATTGAGCCCCAGCTTGAGAATATGTGGCAATAGCTGAAGGATCATCATCAGCTGCCCCTGTTATTACACCCGGACCTATAAATTTAAAAATGGATTTAATGGAAAGTTTACTGGATGGCAAAACCTATTTTACTTCTCATTAACGTATAAAATAGTTATGCTTTAAGTGCGTGATCAAAACAGTACAACCTATAGAGTTAAAAAAGATTTAGTATCCCTATGGCTTATCTCCTATATTAGATCTTAAAAAGGGGATCCAATTGATTTGTATATGCTTTGTATGTGGTTTGATGTTCAATTATTAAGGAATACATCTGAAGACAAGGTTTTATTAAAATTGACTAGCATATCAAAATAGAATATGTTTGTAGCAGAATCAATTTCTTTCATATGTTATAAGAGAACATATAAAATATCAGTTTCAATAAATGATTAAGGTATATGGTATCTTTAAATCTATTTTAAAACTTGAGCATCACATCATTCTTCTTTTGAAAGAAGCATAATTGAAATATCTTGCTCTAGTTTATCTTTCTCTTCATTTTTTCTTGCTGTAATTGCCTTATAACTAAAAGCGAAGATCAAATATAATACTCTTCGATGATTGTACAAGAGAGTAACATATAAAAAACAAAAGGTTATTGAATTTTACTGATATATATATATATTTTTATAGAATATTTTTCTATTTATTATCTATAGTAATAATTACTATATATTTTTTATAGGTAACATTTACTTTTTCATATTAAATAAAAATTATTGCTTTGTTGCATAACTCAATTTTTTCGTAACTATATGACATATTTGGTTTAAGTTTAATATACCATCCATTTGAAATTCGTATTATTTTGACAAAAGTTCGATCATAAAAAACGAATTTCAGAGTTATGCAACAAAGCAAAAATTATCATATACTTTATATATCTGCAATATTAACCTAATGTTAGCCATGTCTACCTTAATAGTGGTGGTCAGTATAATGGTATCATTGTTATATGGCTGCTATTGCAGTTATGATAGTTGCTTTAACCACTGGAGCATTTGTTTCCACAATAAATCCAGGTTATTCAATTAACAATGTAACGTCATCCAATCAAAGTAACACGGTAAACAGTACCTAATAGTACGATTTCAGTTCAAGCATATGATAAATTAAAAAATTGTGCATTTGATCAACATACTCCTACAAATGGAATTACTTACTTAACTCATTTTAGTTGTGGACATGTTACTATTTTACATAATGGTACTACATTAAGACAATTTACTCTTATAGCAAAGGAGAATGTGGTTCTTCCAATTTCAAACACTGGGCTGACTTTTTCTGCTTGGACATATAATGGATCAATTCCTGGACCAACCATGAGAATGACTGAAGGAGATCATATCCAATTATTGTTTATAAATAGTAAGGATAGCAAACATGATCACTCTATACATATGCATTCTATTCATGCAGGTGATATGGATGGCATGATGGGACCAGGTGGAAGTGTAGCACCAGGTAAAAGCTTTACATATACATTTACTGCTGCACCATTTGGAATATATCCATATCATTGTCATGTTGAACCTACTGATCAGCATATAAACCAAGGACTATATGGAATGATGATTATAGATCCAAAAAAACCTAGACCTCAGATGACTGAAATGGCGATGATGATGAATGAATATGACCTAAATTATACTAAGGAAGGAGTTGATAGATTACCTACAGTAAAAGAGTTAAAGACAGGCTTGCCTGATCCTACTCATAATAACGCAGTATATACTGCTAATGGCGTTGCTTTTGAATATAAAGATCATCCTATTCATCTTATAACTGGAAAAGCATATCGCATTTATCTTGTTAATATGTTAGAGTTTGACCCATTAAATAATTTCCATTTGCATGGCAATCTATTTAATTATTATTCTTCAGGTACCTCTTTAAAACCTGATTATACTAGCGATATTGTTCCATTAATGCAGGGAGACAGAGGAATTGTTGAATTTACTTATAATTATCCTGGAATGTACATGTTCCATTCTCATAAAAATGAATTTTCTATGAAGGGGTGGATTGGATTTTTTGATGTAACCAAGTCATCAGAGCCTCCAATGAAAACAGATACTCCTTTAACAACTACTACAACGGTATCATCATCAGCACATACTAGCATATCCAAAGCAAATACAATATCTAAATCAAGAGATATGAATATTGCAGGAATGGAGGGAGTATAAAGAATAAGGTAATGTTCTACTATAGATGTTAAACGTATGATCATTAACTATTATCTAATTTGTAAATTTTATATTTCGTTAGATGAAGGAGGTCATTGCAGTATTCTAGATATATCAACTTGATATCAATATTTTTTACGATGTAGATGAATGACTATTTTTATTATATAGTATATATGTATGGTATAATTCAATATGAAATTAGAATAAATCTGTTGTTGCATGATTATTTTTTATTTGTCGTTATTTGCTAACGTTTTGCTGAAAGATTTACAACGAAAATAGTTAAAATTCATCTGTATTGTTCAGATAAATTGATTTTTTATCGATTTTCTAATCATCCAACAGAGCATTTCTCAAATATTTCTTTTATCTTCTTTTTACATAGATTATTAATAATATTTTTTGCATGATAATAAAAGAATATTTTATTAGAACATCTTTATATTATATAATCTATGATTTAAAATATGCAAAAGAAACTACCAAACTATAAATTGGAAAAGACATTACTATCTATTACTATAATTGCATTAATACTGGCTCTTGGATTTGCCAATATATACTTTTTTGAACACGCATATGCACAATCGTCTTCCACTACACCACATTCACAAACAACATCTACCTCCAATAATGGAGCATCAGTTATTTCAACACCGTCACATTCATCTTCAGGCAATGGTCACCAAAATCTCGCTCAAATTCAATCAGATATTTTAGGTACACTTGCAAAATGTATTCAATCAGGAACTTGTCGCGTATTAATGGGATCCGAAGGCGATGATCGTATACAGGGGGGTAATGGTAACTATGTTATCATGGGATTAGGAGGAAACGATGTAATCCGCGGGGGTACAGGAGACAATATAATTTTAGGCGGTCCAGGCGATAACCAATTATATGGTGGTGCAGGAAACAATGTTATTGTTGCGAGTGGCACAGGCATGGATTCATTATATGGTGGAAACAAAAGTAACATATTGATAGCAGGTAATGGTCCTACTCTTCTTGTAGCAGGAAAAGGAAGTGACAAATTATATGGAGGCACTGGTAATGACGTTTTTATTGGTGGTCCAGGTGCAGATTACTTTGCCTGTGGAACTGGCGGAACTAAAAGTGTAGTAATAAACTTTAAAGCAGTAAAAGGCGATGATACAGACGGCAACTGTGGCACGGTCTTGGGACAATAATATATTTATGTATATATTTATTTTCTTATGGATATCGATATTATCATTTCAGAAGAATTAAAGAAACAATACATTAAATTCTTTTAAAGGTTTTAAATTTAAGAACCTATTCCAAAATTATCTTTCTATATATGATTATGCAACAGGATAACTGTACCAATCCAAGGTAGTTCTCGACCTTCTTTTCATATCAAGTAAACAGTTTCCTGAACCTATTATGCCAAGAGTTTGTTCTCTCTACAACCCATCTTTTAGGAGGATATTTTTTACGATTTGGTATCCTTATTGTCTTTTCATCGTCAACTTCCTCTCCTTTCTTTTTCTTGTATGGTATGTGCAGTACATAGCCTCGTTTGGTTAATTCCTGTTCTTCAGGTTCGGAATTGTATGCTTTGTCAAGACATAAGTGTTGTAGCCTTCTTCTTGTTCTCGGTTTAGGTTTATGTGATGACAGTTGACGTTGACGTTTGATAACAGAGTTATCAACCACATCTGTTACTAGTTTGATATCATGGGTGCTTGCAGATGATATAACTACAGATAGAGGGATTCCTTTTTTATCTGTTAAAATATGTCTTTTTGTGCCCAGTTTGCTTCTATCAATAGGATTGTGCCCAGTCATCGCCCCCCTAAAGGCGACTTTATAGATATACTATCTATGGATTGCCAGGTCCAATTAATACCGACAAGATCATCATAGATTTTCAATAGTTTTATCCATATCTTTCTGAAAATGTCAAGGCTATTCCATTGCTGAAACCTGCGGTGACAGGTAGAACCAGAACCATATTCTTTTGGTAACATCTTCCATTGGCATCCTGTTCTTAATACATAAAGAATTCCATCGATTACTTTTCTATATGGTATAATTGGTCGACCAACTGTCTTGAGTGGTTTCTCCTTTGGAAGAATATGCTTGATCTCATTCCATAATCTATCAGGAACCTTGAGTATGGTGGGATGTTTATTTTTCTCCTTTACAATTTCCCTTCTCTGGATGGAGGACACAGTTTAGCAAAAAGGTGAAAAGAGCTATAATCCTATCGAATTTTGGGATAGGCTCTTAAATAAAATTCGAAATATCTTTTAGTTGTTCTTTTTTACATTATGGAATTTGAAATTATGTACTATTATTTTTAATTTTTAGATTTTAGAAAAATAATTACAAAAATATTCTGTATTTAACTAATATATATCTAATTAAGTATTTTTAAAATAATACCGATATTCCAATACGATTATAACTGTAAGAAATTTGAATCTATAATATAGAGTATTAAATGTATATCATAATTCTGTTACGTTAGTAAAATAACATCAATCATAATAACCATTTTTAATTGCTTTGAAATAATAGATTTTAGCTATCTCTATATCAATTTTTAATGATTGATACCTTTTATACTTGTATAAGTTTGACTGGGATTTGTAAAAATTTTAATTAACATGATTTAATATTTTGAAATATCTATGAATTTAGAAATAAATAATTTCTCTTCTATGTATTTTTATTTGATTAAAAGACATGATAGTCAATTCATAATCTAATAATTATATTTAAGAAAGGTTATTTTTAACATTAAATAATAGAAATATTAAACTATTGATTCATCTTAACTAAAATAAAAAGAATGTATAGTCGTCCAAACAAGGAATTTGATACAATCGAGCAGGTTCAATCTAGAGTATCTCATACTTTGGAAAATAATGGTCTTTTAATGGATTTAAGCATTGAGCATTGTAAAAGATACTTGCAGAGGAAAGTTAATTCTAAAACCCAGGTTGTAGTAATGTTTGTAGATATAAACGGCTCCACAAGAATGTCACGTAATTTGTCTTCTTCTCAATTATCCTTGATTATACAAGTCTTTTCACAAGAAACCAGTCTCTCAATAACCAATTACGGGGGATACATCTTAAAATTTGTAGGTGATGCAGTAATAGGACTTTTTCCGTCAGAGCATAGTCCTAGCATGGCATTAAATAACTCTTTTGCATGTGCAGTAAATGTTCTAAATGTTATTAGTAATGGAATTAATCCGATCTTTAAAAAATATTCTTTGCCTACAATTAATGTTAAAATTGGTATAGAGTATGGAGATGCAATAATTTTGGTATATGGAAAAAATATGGAATTTGCTCATATTGATTTAATTGGATTTAGTATTAGCATAGCATCAAAAATTACATCTCTTGCTTCTCCAAATGAAATAATTGTGGGAGAAAATGCTTATACTTTAATCGATGATATGCAAAAAAAATTTTTTGTTGAATTGAATTTGAAGGAAGTGTCAAAATGGGATAATGTCATGAAATATAATAATGATTTAAAATACAGAATATATCGATATCTAAAAAGGTAAAAGATAAAATTTATGATGTTATTTTTTAAATATTTTAATAGCTTGTGGTGGACAAACATTTTCACAGGCTAAACAAAATATACAATCTTTTTCTCTTGCCATGAAAGGTTTTCTTTCTGAAGCAGGATGCCCAGGAGTATCTAACCATTCATAAACATTGACCGGACATGCATCAATACATGCACCATCAGATATGCAAATATCAAAATCTACACAAACATCAGTTCCCCAAATTCCTAATTGTCCGGGTGGATCGTAAGGTCCCCAAACCTCAATTCCTTTAAATTTGCCTACTGGTTTTCGTTTAGCTTTAAATCCTGTATCTATTGGTCCATCTACTGCAGAATAGTCTGTTCCAGAACCAGTTAATGAAATAGTTGTATCTCCTGAAGATTCACTTACAGAAGGTGCCGCTACGGCAATCTCAGGATTTGTTTGAGAAATAAATGGTACTTTTTCATCAGTTGTATTTGGAGTACTGACTAAATTTTCTTTTTGTTGGATAATATTTGATGTACTTGATGGTGTTCCAGGTATTTGAGGTTTTTGTACTTGTTTATCTGTTTCTTTCAATTTCTTTATTCCATTTGCTAATGGTGTTATTTCTTCTAATTTTTTTATTGCATCTTCTTTGGAAAGTTTTTGAATTTTTTGATAATGATTTTGTAGTTTTTGGCTAATCTTTGTACTTTGGATTATTGTATCAATAATAATTTTTGCATAATGATCTGCCTTTTGTCTATAATTTTTTACCCAATAATAATCTCCAAATTGTTCTAATGGTTTAATTTGGTAAATTAAATCTATCACTTCTCCTGTAACAATTTCTACTGTCATTTCAAGGTTTGCTGTTTGTTCTGTATTGGTATATATATCAAAACCTTTTTCGCTCCATTTATAAGTAACGAATATTCTATCTGCATAAGTATCTAAAATAAAACCTGAGCTTTTTAATTCATTCATTAAATTGTTAATTTCCTTCTGCCCTACTATGTCAGCTGGCAGTCTGAATATTCCTATCTTAGAACCATGTGTTGGATATATACCTCTTTTTGCAACCTCAGAAATCATTACCCATACTTTGTCCGAAAGCAACAAAGACATTAATAAAGTAAAAATGGATTTAACTCATTAAAATGTATTTCGAATAACTATATATATTATATATTAATTTATTTGTCTTTTCTATACAATTTTTTAAAATTTTGGTTATAATTTAATAATATTTAACTGCTTTAAATTAGTATATTTATTTGTAATAAAAGTCTTTTTTTAAAGAATTTTTAAATTAGATTTTTGTTATTTTGAAATTAATGATATAAAACTTCTAAATAAATGTAATGGTTATTAAATATATAAACTTTAATCCATGTTAATGAATTTAAAAACAACATATAGAAAAATTTTGATTAATTTATTTTAAAATATAACACTATATTATCTTCTTTGCTGTATCATGGTTTTCTATAAAAATTATGTGAATTTGTTTGTTTTAATCGCTAGGACAAGTTATTTCTCGAAGTTCAAGATAGCGTTTTTCCATTACAAGTGCATCTTTTTCTACACTTTGCAATTCAAATTCTTCTTTTGGATAATACCATCTAATATTGACTTTACTTCCTTTACCATCCATATCATATATTATTCCTTTATCTGCCAAAACCTTTTTTAGCTGATCTTTTGTCTTTTCTTTAATTTCTAATCCTCGTTTAGTTTTATCTTCTAAAACCCAGTAGGTAGTATCTTCATAAATAAAATAGAATTTGCCTTTCTTTCTCAGTGATAAAGGTGGTTGTACTTTAGTATTGGAATCACTCATTTCATTATCCTTACCTTTCGATGGGATTTCCAATCATGTTGCCCCACTCGGTCCATGATCCATCATAATTTTTAACAGATGGATATCCCAAAAGATATTTTAAAACAAACCAGCTATGAGACGAGCGTTCTCCGATTCTGCAATAGCATATTATATGTTTATCGGGTGTGATTCCGAGATTCCCATATAAAGATTCCAGCTCTTCTACAGTTTTAAAAGTACCATCTTCATTTATAGCTTGGATCCAAGGGATGTTTTTTGCACCTGGAATATGTCCACCTCTTTGTGCATGTTCCATAGGATATTCTGGGGGTGCAGTAATTTCGCCCTTAAATTCTTTTTGGGATCTAACGTCAACTAAACCAACCCCCGGTTTGTTAAAGGATATCTTTACATCATCAAGATAAGCTCTTAAACCTTCATCTGGTGCAGAGGCAACATAATTTGTTGGTGTGGCTTGAGGTTCATCCTTTGTATAGGGTCTGTTTTCACTTTCCCATTTTTTCCTCCCTCCGTTCATAATCTTTATCTTTTTATGACCAAAGTATTTGAAAACCCAAAAAGCAAATGCTGCAAACCAATTATTGAAATCTCCATATAAGATTAATTCCGTTTCAGGTGTTACTCCTAAACGTGACATCAATTTTTCAAATTGATCTTTGTTTATTATATCTCGTGTATTTGAATCATTGATATCTTTTTTCCACCATACCATAAATGCACCAGGTATATGTCCTTCTTTGTATGCGTTTTCTACATCATAATCTACCTCCAATATCTTGATTTTTGGATTATCTAAATTATTAAACGTCCATTCAGTATCGCATAATACCTCTTGGTTCGCATATTGTTTTGACATATTACATATTAATTTAAACTAGATAATATATTTGGCTCTGTAAAGTTAAGGAAAAAGCTATAGATTTCTTTTTTGTTTATTATATATGATACAACAAATAAGAAAAAGAACGGAACCTAAAGATATTTTATATTCTTTACATCTTTATTTCAGTGAGCTTTCATTAAGAAATACATCTAAAGCCATATCTCGATTTGTTAAAAGAAGTCATTCTGCAATTAGAGATTGGATACAAAAGTACAAGCCAGAAAGACTATCTTACAGCAAGACCCAGATATCTGAATTCATAATTGATGAAACTCAAATTAAAGTTGGTTCTGAATTAATATGGTTATGGGTTGTTATTGAATCTGAAACTAAGAATATTCTTGTGCTTTGTTGCATAACTTAATTTTATCATAAATATACGACACATATAATTCAAGTTTAGGAGACATCTATTCGTAATTCGTTTTATTATAATAAGATTCAATCATGAAAAAACGAATTTCAGAGTTATGCAACAAAGCATATTCTTGGAATAAGTATATCCAAAGAGCGAAACATGTTTGTTGTTGAAAGATTTCTATCTAATATTATAGAGAATTATGGTTATCACCCTGTTTCTACAGACGGTGGTGGTACATGGTATCCGCAAGCTTGTAGATTTTTGAAATTAAATCATCATTTGCATTCATCATATGAGAAAAGTATTATCGAAAGAACAATGCAGTACATAAAAGATAGAACCGAAGGTTTTGATGATTATTTTCCCTGTAGAAAAAAGAAATGTAAATTAAGGCATGTAAAACAATGGCTTAACCTATTTGTCAACTATTACAACAAAGAAATAATAGCTTAACTTTACAGAGCCATATATTTACTATGTATTGTGATAATAAAATATAATTTTAAGTATAATTTTTTATAAATTAAACTGTTTTTTGATTTTAAATTATAGCAAACAACATGTAAAATCATTGCATAATTCAATTTCTTTATTATTCGCAAATGCTAATAATAACACTTTTATTTACTCATAAGAAAAATAAATTCTTTAAAAAATACAGTAATTTTCTCTATTTTAAATATCTTGATCGAAATCTGGTATTGATTTGACCATGAAAATGTATTGTAATTTATAGAGTATTATGATAATAAATTTTTTTAACAAGATGTATTATTTATAAAGTTTTTAATAAATTAAATTCTGATTTTGATATAAACAATAAAATATACCCAAGTGTCTTTTTTTTATACACCTGTAACTTGGGGCCGATAGTTTAGTCTGGTAGAATACCTGCCTTGCATGCAAATTTGCAGAGGATACGTAGGTGGTCGTGGGTTCAAATCCCACTCGGTCCATATCTATAATGGTGCTAAAATACGGTCTTCGCCATTATAATCTTCCTATGAATATGATAGATGATGATAATTTAATGGAGTTAGATCCTTTCTTGTTATTCATCAACTCTATACGATCAAATCAAATAAGGCAAAAATATCAAAGCAGACTGATCACTTGGTTTGATTTTATTGCATTGCCTAAATGCTAATTTAGATGAAAGATGCAAGATTTTTATCGACAAATCTAAGGAAAACCCTAACTATCCATTAAATTGCTCATTCAAGTTTATTGTCCATCTAAAAGAAAGAATGGAAAGAAAAGAGATAGTTGTATCAACCATCTACAATTATCTTAAACCCATCAAGCTGCTGTGTGAAATAAATGATATCCAAGTAAAGTGGAAAAAGATAACAGCAGGCCTTCCGAAAGAAAGAAAATATGCAGAAGATAGGGCTCCAACCATAGAAGAAATAAAGAGTCTATATCTCTTCTTCTCGCTCTTGTAGTTTACCTTTTATGATATAGGTTTCCTCTTGATTTTTTTGTTCATATCTATGCAGCTCTTTTTGCAGCTTACCTTGTTTATCTATCATTAGCAAATCTGAAACTTTTAGATAGTCTTCCAATATCTCGGTATCCGTAGGTCTGTAGTAAGAGTTACTGATACCTATGCTGTGAGATAATAATTTCTCAATATTAATAGGCTTCATACCTGCTATCTCACACCTGGTCTTGAACCACTTTCTAAATCTATGTATTGCTTGGAAGGGATGCCTCTTTTTTCCATTCTCTAATTTTTTATGAAGACCTTGAGCCCACATTGCCCTGTAGATTAATTTCTTTAATCCTATTGAAGCTAGCTTTTTTGGTCTAGTAATAAATCCCCTTGCATGAGCAACTTAAGTATCCCTCAAGTCTCTCATAAGCCCGCCTGTTTTCATCTATCAATTCACTAGAATCTTCGATATTTCATCCATTCTTTCAGAGCATGATATGCTTCCTTAGATATAAAAGAAAAATATTCATCTTCATTATCTCTATAAACGATAATTTTGGCTGCTACAACCTCTCCATCTTTTTCTATTAAATGAATGTGACCCCATCGTAAATAATCCCAAGCACCAAGATGGATACCAGAAGAGGTCATTGTATATACTATGGCTTTGATTCTTCTATCAAGGTATTCCAGTAATTTCTGAATTTCCTCTATGGTTGATATCTTATCATCTGAATAGCTTTTTGCTCGTGGTAATCCTCTTGTAATCTTTTTCCTAGATATCGTAAAGTCCGCCATCTCACAGAATAACTTGATACTTTTAATGTAATTTCGGATAGTCGAACCAGTAATCTTGTTGCAATATCCTTACTAGATCATAATTAAGTAATTAGTTGCGGCTTGGTCATAATTCAAAATCACTTATCTTTATTCACAATTCCATTTCATCAGCCAGTCCCAAGCATATATTTTATTGATTTTGGATTTATCTTCACAGTTTTACAGTTATAATATATCATTAGTTGATATAATAAAACAGACAAAAGTACAATTGCAGATATCGTATGAAATCCACGTGCTGGTAATGGGTCCATCTTAAAGACTGATTTGATATGTTCTATTAATGGTTCTATAGATATTCTTCTCTGGTTGTAGATTGCCTGTCCCAATACCGATTGATAAAAGCAAACCAGATCAAGTCTCTTTTTGGAGTACTTTCATATCGTTCAACAACAGGGCAAACTACCAGATCTATTCCCAGTACCTTCTTACTATATTCATACAGTTTTCTATCATCATATCCTGAATCAGCTATCATATAACATGACAATGGTAAAGAGAATACTGATGATGCGGATGTTAAAGGAATATACATCTGGTTATCCTGTACATTTGCAGTAGTTACATCTGCTGCTGTTATAGAGGTACTATAAGATCTCCTTGCTGCTGTTGTACATGTTAGATGTAGTTTGTATCCAAATATCTATCCTTTCTTGGTATAACTATAACCCCACATTGCATCTGTATCAATGCCAGGAGGGCATGGTACTTCTCCTTTCTTCATTATGGATGATTTATGCCATACATGACCTTTTGATTTTATCAGAGAGCGAGAGAGATTACTGTCTGTTGCAGTTATAAAAGGATCTATCATCTTGCCCTCTGCAACAAACAGATATCCCATTGTCGATATTCTTTGTTTAATATCTGTAGAAATAGTCTCTAGTCTCCTGTTAAATGTTCGTCTACTTGGAATGGATAAAGACCGCAGACTAAGGCTAGTTTACGGTTATATTGACAGCAGTCCAGACTAAGAAAAATATGTAATGCATTGTTTGAATCAATTCTAAACCATAACCTCACAACAAAACATCTCAAAATCACTGTTGGAGAATATATATACATATGGTTTGCCACGTTTCCTTTTTGCAATAGGCCATGGTATACAACCTATTAGATATAAAATGTTAGAGTATGGATTCTTTTATTTTATAAAGAGCTAATCTTTGGGACAGTTGTTCTCAAAATAACATTCCAGAGGTTAGCTTTAAGCTATATTATATTATGAAAATAAATTTGAATTATGACCATACCTTATGTACATGCTCATCTTCAGTACCTTCATCATAGCAAGAATTTTCTTTGTGTGGACGTTTATAAAACAACATGTATTTTCATTTTCAAATACTCTTTTAAAAAAAACACTATGGAAAGGACTAGACATACATCAAAGATAGAATATTGAAGCATTTGATCATTACTTTCCTTGCAAATAGAAAATGTAAACTAAAACATGTATAAAAATGGTTAAATCCATTTGTATTTACTACAACAACAAAGGAGTAATTACTTTACTTTACAGGATAGTTTTTCACTGTACTATTGAGATTGAGCATAAACGTGTGTCTGTTCTGTTTGTATTTATATACTTTCGATTGATATATACAGATATAGTTTCAGAGAATGTTATATAAGAAACTCTGTTGGAGATGTTGTATCTCTGTGTCTTTTTTATCAATAAAAGTGCTTTGTTGTATTTCGAAAATCAGTTAAAATCTGGATCTATTCGTAACAATAACAATTAAAATGTACTATTTTTGTCATAATCTTATCAACAAGCGTTATCAAGCAACGAAAAAAATTAATCATGCAATAAATCGTCTGCCACTCAATCGTCTGCCTCTGGGAATAGATACTAATCCATAGACTACTACGAGTTTGTTTTTTGCTTAAGGCAGAGTCTATCGCAATTTATCAAAATATGCTTGTATTCTAATGGATTAATACTTTAAGAGGTTAACAAAAATCTTATTATTTCTATTTAGCTCTTATCATCCTGCAATGTCATAGCACTTGTGGTGTACTACCAAGTTGCAACCTGGGTGAGTATCTCCATCGATAGCAATACCTCCTTCTCCTGCTCCTACTCCACCTTCAGTGTTACCTCCTTCTACTGCCACACCGCCACCATTAGCGTTACTATCATACCCTATTGCTAGCCCACCTTCATATCCATTTTCGCCGTTTGCCATGCTACCTGGTCCAATTGCAAAGTCACCATCTCCTCCTTTGACATTACTATTATTATTGTTGTTACCTGACTCTCCATTTGCAGTACCGCCGTCTACTGCTAAATCACCATTGTCACCATTTCCATGCACTAGTCCGCCATTGCCTCCTTTAGCCTGACTACCTGATCCCAATACAAAACCTCCTTTGCCACATTGGTGCCACAAAAATCATTATCTATATTGCCATTACCTGCATCTCCTCCATCAGCATGCTCTATTACCTTTCCATATTGAGACACCACATTTCCACCATCACCGCCATTACTACATGATCTAAAATTGAATGAGTTGGAATTGTCGTTTCCACCATTGCCTCCGTTAGTCGTGGCCACAAAGTCAGGATATGGCTCCTCAAGGACTTTAATATTACCATCATGGTCACCATTACCGTTACTACTATAGCCAGTATTATGGCTATTAAATGAGCCACCTTTGCCACCAAACGCTGTAGTAGCATATGGAATGCCAGCAAAACCCACGATTTCTCCGCCAGCTCCTCCATTACCATTTCTTGAATTACCATGGTCATCTGAATTATCCGAACCACCATGACCTCCATCAACAAAATACTCTCCATGGCAGGTGAATAAATTACACGGCTCTGTTCACTTAACGTTTCATTTCTATATTGTGATAATCTATAAACATATTCGACCAATTAATTACATGCTTTAATTTGCATTTTTTTCTTCTGCAAGGAAAATAATCGTCAAAACATTCTGTTCTGTCTTTAATGTATTGTATCGTCCTTTCAATGAGACTTTTCTCATAAGAAGAATGTAGATAATGATATAGGTTCAAGAATTTACATGCTTGAGGATACCAATACCGCCGCCGTCTGTTGAAACGGGGTGATTACCATGAGCCTTAATCAATCTTGAAATAAATCTTTCAGCTACAAACATATTTCTCTCTTTAGATATACTTAAAGCTAGAATTCGTTTGTTTTTTGGTTCTATAGCAACCATCATAACCAGATATTCTCTGAACCAACCTTGAGTTGAGTTTCATCTATAACATATTCTGAAATCCTTTTTCTCTTTATTGAAGCCTTTTGAGGTCTGTACTTTTGTATCCAGTTCCAGATTGATACATGATTACGATTGACAAGAAAAGCGAGTCTTTCAGATGCCATTCTTAAGGACAACCCTGAAAAGTACAAATACAAACCATATCCGATGTACTCTGAAGGTGTTCTGTTTCTACTAATCACAAATGGAATGGAGCATCTTCAAGCTATAGATTTTTCTTAAATGAACAGAGTCATAATTTGTGTTTATACCTCTTTATAATCTCTAATACAATTGCTGACTTCATTCAGTCTCCTGCATTCTTGCAGTCAAAGCCATGACTTGGTCTGATAGCTGAGTTATGGCATCGTCTTTCATTTTGTCATGATTTATCAATACGTGTATAATAGCATTTTAAGAGTTTCACATATCATGATAATATGTGCTTTGTTGCATGATTCGAAAAATAGTTAAAGATGCAATTCATTTAGGACAAGTATAATTATATTTTGACTATTTACGTTATATCCTTAACAACAAAACGCTAATAAAAAACGATTTAAAATAATCATGCAACAAAGCAGATAATATGTACTTTATCTATAGTCTTCTCTCCACAATGGATTAATACTACAATTTCCGTAAATATAACAGAAATTATTATAATTCATAGAATAAAATATACCTCATTATCTCCTCTAGATTGGTTTAAGATTTAAAACTCAACTAATGATTATCGACTCGATATCAGCATATTGTACAAATACGTATTTTCTATCTTTAAATTTCTCACTCTTGTAGATAACGTTCCTCTTTGAATTAAAATTATATTTGATTATTATTTTGAAAAGCAAACAGGTCTTTTCAGTTGTTTGTATGAACCTATAGTAGGATGAATGGATAAGGTCACCTTCTATATTAACAGCCGTTGTTGTTGTTATTGTTATTTTGATTATCATTTTATCATTTCATTCAGGTTATTTCCTTAATTTTTTAATAACGATGTATTAAATAGATTGAGTAAACAAGTAGTAAAAAAGTTTCTTTTTTTAATCAACTTTTTTATTCTGATTTTTTTTCTCTAGTAATTGTATGGTAGTTAGGGTGGATTCCCATCCTATGCGGTTAAAGAATGCTTTATCGGAAAATTTGTTATCAATATAATCTAGGAAAATATCTAACCAGTCATAATATTCTAACCTTTTGCCAGATAAAAAGAGTCCATATTTAAATTCAACTTTGATAGTTAAATTAACTTTTTTAATATCAATTAATTCTCTGTATTTCTCATCTAATTGAAGATAATATTTTTCGAAACCTTGGGGTAATGAATTTGCTGTTCCATCATAATTTATAATAATAATAATTTCTAATTTACTACTTTTAAATTTTATTTCACCAACATTAATTCTCTCTATTTTTGTATTATTTGGTAAAAACAAAGAAAAATGTTCAAACATTGCACCATTAGAGGTATAACTAGATACAACTGCTGGATCTAAAATGCTTTCATCCATAAATTCAACTCTTTCATCTCTAGGTCTTGAAATTAGTTCAAGGAATCTATTTTTTAAAAGGATATCGGAATATCATCTCTTTTTATTTCTACGATATCATTACTATGATGGATTTTATTAAAATAATCTTCAAGACTAATTGAAAGGATAGCGAGAACAAAATATTCTGTAATTTCCTTGACTAAAAGAGGGTCGGGAGAAGCAAGGTATGTATTTAACCATCTATTTTTGCCTATTTCAGTTGTGGTATCAATTTCTTTTATGTTTTTACTGCTGTCAATTGATCTTTCCCAAATACGCTTTAAATTATTATTTTCCACAAAGGAGGCTTTTAAGTATTTTAAAAAATGTTCTGCATAAGCATATCTGGGTACAGAAATTGGTAATCTATTTTGCAAATCAATGATGAAGAAGCCGGAAAAATTTTTTGTTTTAGTTTTCTTTGCAAATTTTAGGAAAAAATAAAGAATCGAAATTAATGAAAGTATAGTTCCTACAGATAAATCAATATAGATATTATATATTAATTGAGATAGTCCAGTAGCCACAAGATTAACTGCAAGACTGGCGATAATTGTAATAATAATTTTATTTTTAAGTTCATCTTGTGTTGAGTAAATATGATGTAATAAACCATTTTTCAAAGTAATTATTTTATGTGTAATACTATTATTTTATTATTGAACAAGCAAAGAATTAAGCATTCTACATTATAATAGTAAAAATAGCACAAAAAATGATATTATAATTCTATAATCAAACCTAATATCTTTATTATAATCGACTTTAACAAAATAATATATTTAATTAGAATTATTATTTCTTCTATGGATCAGTTTTAATGATTTTGTTATTAAGAATATTTCAAAAACTATGCCTAGAGGATTAAATGCAGCTAACGATAGGACACCGACACGGAGGAAATTCAAAAGATGCTAGAATTTCCAGATAGACGAATAAAAATAGAGCATGGCAAACCCAAAAGATAAGGCCACAATTACAATAAGGAGAAAAAAGATACGGGTTTAAGACAGCCCATGGATTTCGCAAATACTTAACCCAAGCAGAGCAGGTTAGAATTCTATCAATAAAGATAGAGCTTTTAATGCGGTTTAGCCTTGGAGTAACTGATTCTTATATTCGATTTTCAGAATAACAGATGCTAGAAGACAATCTTCAAGGCATAGAATATCTTACTGTAAATCAAAATATCGTTCTTATCAATAGAAGCATAAAGCAACAGAGTGAATATATGCAACAATCATGTAGGAAATGCTTTATTGCTATTCGAAAATCAGTTATAACAACAATTAACCTGTAATAATAACAATTAAGTGTAATATTTTCGTCACAGATTCCTCAACAAAACATTAGTAAATAACGAAAAAAATAATCATGCAACGAAGCACTTGGACCCATATAAAAAGATCTGGTATTAAAAGTCGGTAGATAATAACTAGTAGTATATTTATTTGACTTAATTCTTGACTACAATAATAAACTAAATGGCAAGTTAATGCAGCAGCTGAAAAATTAATGATCATAATTATATGCTCTATTACATTTAATCTAGAATACAAATTAAAATGACGGGTTTTTTGACGGGATGACGAAAAAAATGACCAAAATATCAAAATTTGACGGAACTATTGACGGCGTAATCTCAATCTTAAATTAACATTTTCATAGTTTCTTTTTTTAAATTAATAAGTGAGCAAGTTTTTGGACGATTGATGGCTATATTTTTATTTATAAACGCTTTGATATATGTTATAATATAAAAGTGACAATCACAGGACAAAGTGTTAAACCACTAGTCATAAAGAGTACTTAATGGTAAATCAAGAGATAAAATCGCTCAAATAGCCGGTATATAATTAGGAAAGACTTTAAACATAATAAAAGATTGGAAAAATAAAATACAAATACATGATAAAGTACATTTGAGGAAGTTCTCTGTTGAGACAAATAGAAAAGGTATATTTATAGATCAATGGGCTTTGTTAACTTAAGATATTATTTCTTTATTGTGTTCATAAACAAACAATTTGAACCATTGTTTAATATCTTTAATTTACATTTGTTCTTTTTCCTACAAGGAAAGTAATCGTCAAAGATTTCAATAGTTCTATCTTTTATGCTGCATTGTTCTTTCTATCAGGTTTTTTTCAAAGGAGGAGTGAAGGTGATGCATTAGGTTCAAGAATTCGCAGTCTTGATGTACAAAGTGCCACCGTCTGATGAAACTTGATGTTTTCCGTATCTTCATATGAACCATAGAAAGAAATCGCTTTACTACAAACATATTTTGCTTTTTAGATGTGAAAGGATAGAATTTCTTTATTTTCAAATTCAAGAACGATCCATCAAAGCCAAATTAATTTAGAAGAACTTGCTTTTATCGCAGTTTCATCTATGATATATTCCCTAATTTTCTTATTCTTGAGATGTTTCCAAGGCCTGTACTTTTGAAGCCAGTTCCAGATTGATACATGACTTATTTTTATTATTTTTAAAAATGATAATGCTTTGGCAGTACTTCTAAATGATGGTCCTAAAAAGTACAAGTATAAACCATAACCAATGATATTTGATAATATTCTATTTTTAATAGACATAAATAAAATGGTCATTTTAAATCTATAGGTTTTTCCCTAAGTTAGCAGAGCCAATATAAAGTAGCCCAACATTTCGCTATCCGAACGCTTATAACAATAGTATAGAAAATTCATACTTATTCTTCATAATAAGAATTGTATTGCCTTGACTGTTTTCAATATTTAGTCCATTATTTTCGCTATGTTCTATTACTTAGTACTTATTTTTAATCAAGTTGTTGTTCTTAATATCATTGTTAAAATTCTTATTTTTCAATACTCTTACGAAAAGTGTCAGAAGTGCAGAGTGTAAGAGTATGGCATTAGAAGCATGTTTATCTATTCTGATTTTTTACAAGGCTGATCATTGTGCAGTTACGCTCAGATAAGTAGCGGAGATTAGTAATAAATCTAAAAGACTTTAGATTCAATATATAACAAAATACTTTTTTGACCGATAAAAGACGATATCCAAGACCAAAGTCAATAGCAAATTCAGAAAGTCATATCTAATGAAAAAAAAGGGTTGCTTATCTAATCATTACAAATAGAACTATGTGAAGTGAAATGTATGAATTAGAGAGAGTACAAAATAGTCATAGAGAAGATCAAATTCTCAACATCTATCTCATTACTATTAGCAAGTAGTAAATGGGTTATATGAGATACAGTATTAACGGGATTTGGATCAAATGGACTAACACCTGTAATGTTCGGTGCTAAATCTGTATAATATAGAGAATGATCGCCAAAATTGGGTAAAGGATTTCTAGAAGAGAATTCAAGATAAGCTGCAGATTGAATTTTACCATCTCTTATTTCATCAGCTAAGACATTAATATTTACAGGTTTTACCAAAGATTCGAATTCTACGGATATAAGTCCACCAATTATATGATATGGATATACATCAACCAAAGGTATTAGAGTAGTGGACTGACTAGCTCTGCCTTTCAGTTGAATGGTTTCCGTGTGGATTAGTGTATGCGTTTAGATCATAATAACGTCAACATAGTCAAGCTGAGATAAACTAAATGTAAATGGTGACTGCGAGGTTGTTGTTAGTTCCAGTGTTATTATGTTACCTTGTGCCGAAGACATCAGAGAGCAATTGGAATGTTTACTGGGTGGTTATTGTTATCTCTAGGTTTTTGATTGGCACATGATTTAGCGAATCAGACCAATTTAATATAACAATGGCTATTCCTTTGTCAGATTCCAATAAACAGGCTTCAATCCTAAACAAGCACTATTCATTTTACAGAAAAATACAACATACCTTTTACACAATTGTTAACAGAGCTCTTAATTTAGTTGATTTATTCTAAATACTATTAGACTAGTAAATAGATATTTTAATTCAATTTTCAAAATTTTTTACAAGATCATCAAACTAACAGATACTCAATTATTTATTATATATTCAAAAATAAGGTGAAATTAATATGATTTTAAAAATTTTGAGGTGTTTTATTCCATTAAGCTCCGCCGCCCCCTCCTCCTCCGCCACCGCCGCCTGCACCGCCACCGCCGCCAGAGCCTGCACCGCCGCCAGAGCCTGCACCGCCGCCAGAGCCTGCACCGCCGTTTGCACTACTACTTGCACCATTTGCACCATTTGCACCATTTGCACCATTTGCACCATTTGCACCATTTGCACCATTTGCACTATTGCTGGTACCAGAGCCTGGAAGTATACCCCCAAAAATAGTCATGCAAGGGGCTGAGGTGGGATGACCTGTTAATATGGCCGCGTGGCACTCAGCCTCTAAATTTTCATGAGACTTCACTGCATTGGATGATGTCGGAACGATGCTTACCAAAAATACTGTTGCTAATACGAAAGCTATTATCATGGTTATATTATTCGATGTAAAATTCATATAAGGCAAAGATGCTTTAGAAAATATTTAAGTTTTTTCTATATATTTCACATATTATTCAGTTTAGAACAGTACAACTGAAGGACGCTGGAGTAAAATCAACATTGCCTTGGTTATCTACATTTCTTATCTTAATCGTGTGCTGCTGCTGCTGCTCCAGCTGTTAATGGTGACCATCAACTGCTGGCATTTGATCAGAATTATAATCTTTTAACCAGAGAAAGAGGATGGGTGGTTAAAAGTGACAAGAATAGACGCAAGGTTAAATATTTTAAACTAGAGTATAAAAGAAGCTGCACGTTACAGGTCTATCCAAATGACAAAGTCATTATAGCTGAGTGCTCTTACAGTGCTTTGTTGCATGATTCTTAATATTTCTGATTTTACTATTTGTTTTTTAAATAGATATCATTTTGTTATACAATGACGCTTTCAAAATCATTTCTTGTATCATATTTTTCAGTTTATAGATATACATACTCGCCAACAAACGTTCTTTTTATTGATGAAATTACAGTTTCTATAATCCAACACTGCTTTCCATAGCTTATACTATTCTCTTTTCATTCTTACAAATCTTTTTTCTGAGCTAAAACTGACAGGTTCTAATGATGTCTTTTCCTTTTTTCCATTTGAATCGAGGATTCTTTTTCTTACTTTAATACATGGCAAGTATATTGTTGTCTGCTAATAAATTAAAAATATTATTGCTATTGTAAGCGTCATCATCATCATCATCATCTAATAGTTCACCTACTGTTATTTTTTTATCAGATTTTAATACCATTAATCAATTGTAGTAAAGCCTTGTTATCTTGTACATGCTCATCGTCGGTACCTTCATCATGGCAAGAATTTTCTTTGTGTTGATGTTTACAACAGCAACAACATGTATTTTCATTTTTAGATACTCTTTTGAAAATGTATTATAGAAATACAATGTATACATGAAAGATTGAATATTGAAGCATTTGATGATTGCTTTCCTTGCAAATAGAAAATGTAAACTAAAACGTGTTTAAAAATGGTTAAATCCTTTTGTATATACTACAATAAAGGAGTAATTACTTTACTTTAAAGGACAGTTTGTTCGATGTACTATTGAGATTGAGCAAAGGGCTCAAGTTGTTTGTTTATGAACACAATAAAGAAATTAAATTATACCTTAAGTTAACAGAGCCGCTAATTTACTGTTATATTGAAAATCTATATCAAGAAAAATATGCAATGCATTATTTGAATCGATTCTAAACCATATTCTCACAATAAAACATCTCAAAATTACTGTCGGAGAATATAAACATATGGTCTGCCGCGTTTCCTCCTTGTTGTCATTGACATATTGGGCCATGGTATACACTCTACAAGATATAGAATGTTAAAAAGGGGGGATTCCTTTAATCTGTCAAGATCTAATCTTTGGATCAGTGTTTATCAAAATAATATTTCCAGGGTTAGCTTTAAGCTGTTATCTAAATTGAAAATAAATTTGAATTATGGCCATGTCTCAATTAATAAATAATTATTATAATTTATTAGAGCTATACCTAAGTTTTTAGCATAAATAAGAATGATGGAAATCAAACAAGTTACTCTTGAAGGCAAATATATTATTCTTCGTCCTCCAACAATTAATGATTTAGAAGAATTATCTTCTGCAGCAAAAGATGGAGAAATATGGAATATTCCATATGCTTTATTTCCATCTATAGAAGAGATGCCAATATATCTAGAAGATTTATTAAAAGAGTCTCAAAATAAGACAATTTTGCCGTTTGTAATAATTCATAATAAATCAAAAAAAATTATCGGAACAACTCGTTATTTGAATTTAGATTATGCTAATTACCATGTTGAGATAGGTCATACTTGGATTGCAAAGTCTTATCGAAGGACTGTTGTTAATACTGAATCAAAGTTTTTGATGCTACAGCATGCATTTGAAAAACTATATTGCATAGCTGTTGAGATCAGAACCGATATTCTTAATTCGGTTTCGAGAACCGCAATAGAAAGATTAGGTGCAAAGCAAGATGGTATTTTAAGAAACCATAAAATAATGAGAAATGGAAGAATTAGAGATACAGTTTGTTATAGCATTATTCAAACTGAATGGCCACAAATTAAAGAGAGCCTCCTTAATAAAATTAAAAGTGATTAAAATAATTGTATTATGTAATCTGTCATGCTTTCTATTTCTTTATATGATAGAATATATAATGACTTTGCTTATAATTGAATTATGATTTTAGTATATAAAATCATTATTTAAAACTAAATAAATAGTAAATTTGTTAAACTATATTATAAAATAGATATCATGACATTATTATATTAATTTGGTTAATGCTTATAGAATATCTGCAGTAACTCTTTTAATTAAAAATATGAAAAGATCGTGCAATTTTTACTCTCAAATACCGGGATTTAAATTAATTTATGGTGGGTCATCAAATGACTTTTTTACTACTTATAAGATCGGCAATGATCCTTTATCTCCATATTTAAATTTAGATCTAAATAAAGAATTCTATAGTTATAATTCGAATAATCGTACTAGTCATTTTGGAAGAATTATCTTTCATACCGATGATGTAGATGAACTGTATTTATATTTTAAAAATAATAAAGAAATATCTAATATAATAAGATTGGAAACTGAACCTAAAAATGCATCGTGGGGAGAACGATATTTTCATCTGAGAGAACCTGATGGATATCAGTTATCATTTGCAGAACCTTTAAAATGATATCTGCTAGTTATTTATGATTTATTATTGATGAACTACATAATAAAATAGATTGTTAAATAATATAATCAAGTTAATAGGAATTTAATTCTTTTATATATAGTGATTGGTTAAAGTAATTATGAAATATTGTTTTGTTTAAAATATTTTATTTGATAAAATACAACTCAAGATTTATTTTAATCGCTTAATCAAACCTATTGAGAAAGATTACTTTGAATTCTACTCAAAATCTTAAAAATGACCATGTTACAATAAGGCGAGTCAAAGATATTGCAAAAAGATGTTCAACACTATTATATTCAAATCAATATGTTCCAATAGAGGATATCGAAATAATGTCTGTGATAATAGAAGAGTTTATCGATCAATTTCATCATGGTAAAGAGGAAAAAGCCTATTTTCCACAAACTAAAGATAAAAATGGTTTTGGGGAAGAAATACGAAAATTTTTAATTGAACATGAACTTGGAAGAAGAATTGCAATGATGTTAAGAAGAGAATTAAACAAATTGAGAGAAAATATGAGAATAGTTAATGAAAGCAACTTCACAGATTTAATAAATAATAATCAAAAGAAAAATGTATCAATATATGAACCCGTAGCTAGATTTCTTAAATCCTATGCAGTGTTTATTGAAGATCACACTGGAAAGGAAGATAAATTTTTTGATCTAATTAATGACAATGCAAAAATATCTTCAGAAGAAAATGAACTTTTGTTAAAGCATTATCAATTATGCAAAAATCAATCAGGTGGTGAAGAAAGGATTCAGGAAATGATGCGACTGATACAATATTTGGAAGAAAGGAACTGGATGAAAAAAGAATAATCATAATATTTTTCATATTAAAATTTTATGTGTCAGTAACTTGAGATAAAAGATCTAAAATATAAAGCCAATAAAATACGCTATTCATATTTTACTAAATACCAAAATTTTTCTTTTATATTAGATCATAGTAGATTGAAATCCGAACTTTAATCATAATAGATATGATAATCGTTCATCTGAATTGAAATCCAAATCCAAATTTTCTATATTAGATATTTGACTTTAGGAGATTAAATCATACCATTTTCATGTAATCTATTTAATAAAGGTTCTAAAATTTTTAAAAGTTCTTTTTCTCCTAAAGTAATATATACCGATAATCCAATGACAATTGATAACATATTTCTATCTTCTCTTGACGTAAATAACGAAACGCCTGCTATGTTAAATTCTGTATCATTGTCTTTTATCCATCTTTTCCATTCTTTTGCTCTACGAATATTTTCCTCTAATGAAGAGATTGCATATTCTAAATCAATTCCTTCTTGCTCATCAAGCAAATTTAATTTTATCATTGGGAGCATCAAATTGCCTCCATAAACTTTTTTATTCCGTTTATGTAATTGTTCTATATAATTAGTTTCTTCTTCATAATTATATGCGGAATTATCCATTTTTTCGGTATTTTCTTGATAAAGATTATTATAATTAGGGAAAAAATATCCTGTTAATTTTTTATCCCAATCATAAATCTTATATACAGTATCAAAATATTCTAATTTCCATAATTTGTTGTCTTTTCTTTTGGAAAAAAACACTAATTATTTGTTAAATATTTTATTTATATTAAGTTTAAGAGTTGTTATTAAATTAAGCAATCCATAGCAAATCATTAATATTTTTTATTATTAATGATGGTTATAGAAACAATCCATCATTTTAACGTAATTATTCATAAATCCAATTAAAAATAGAAAATAAATAAAATAAATAAGTATTAATAAGAAAACGTGTTCTATTCTCATAATGCAAGGCGTTCAAAAAACTAAATGTGCATCCTGTGGTACAATGTTCATGTCAGAAGATAATGCTACCCAATGTCCAACATGTCAAGAACAAGGTCATAGTCACGGTGGACAAGGAGGCTGCGGTTGTGGCCATGGACACTAAATAATTTTTTTATTAAAATATTATAATCAAAAGATCTAATATATTCGAAATAAAAAATAAGACGTTTTACTGATGACTAAATAAATATTTTAACTTATTAGTTTGGTTTGCTAATTTTGTAAATATATTGAATAAAGCAGATATTATGGACTTTTCATATATATAAAATTTTTATTAAATTTTAATTATATTATATTTTACATACATGTACAACATTCATATAATAGAGTATATTGCGAAAAGTATAGTATAGTATATATGAACTTTATAAGATTTTAATAAAATGTTATGTTGAATGATTGATATTTTAAATGAAAAAATTATTAATTGTACTTTATGTCCTCGTCTTACAGAATACATAAAATTAATCGGACTAAATAAAACAAAAAGGTTTAACACAGACCGATATTGGTCTAAACCGATCCCAAGTTTTGGTGATCCAAAAGCATCATTATTAATTATAGGGTTGGCTCCTGCAGCACACGGTGGAAATAGGACTGGAAGGATATTTACTGGTGATAGTTCAGGCGATTGGCTTGCGAAAGCCCTTTTCGAAACTGGATTCGCAAATAAACCAACAAGTATTTCAATAAATGATGGATATAAACTAAAAGATGTTTTTGTCACTGCAGTCATTAAATGTGCTCCTCCTCAAAACATTCCTTCTCAATCAGAAATTCTAAATTGCTCTCAATTTCTTAAAGAAGAATTGGCTCATTTGAATGATTCTGTTAAAGTAATAATTACCCTCGGAATGGTTGCATTCAATAATTATTGTAAAATAAAAAATATAAAGAAATTAAAATTCGGTCATAATAAAATATATCCTCTCGATCATGGGAAAACTCTCATTTCTTCTTATCATCCAAGTAGGAGGAATACCAGTACAGGTGTTCTAACATGGCAAATGTGGATAAAAATTTTCCTAATTGCAAAGTCTTTAATAAATTCTCATCAGGAAAATTAAGTAAATTTTTCAATTTATATTACATTTCTTTATTATATAAGATATCAGGATTTTGATTTAAATAGTGATACTAATTTAGGATATAAAGTTATTTTAGAAAATAATTACTTTTTTCATGATTATTAAAAATCGCATAATTCAATTTTAAATATTATATTGTAAATATTCATAATTATCTGATGTATATACATTTAATTTACAAAAAATAATAATATATAATTAAATTCTGGATTTTAACAGTAAATATTAGTTAAAAAGAACTTTTTGGAATTGTGGCCCTTTACTTTATTTTTTATCTCTGTTTTAATTAGTTAAAAAGAGTCCTTTATTGCTCCTTCCCCTTTAAATATTATACGCGCTTCATCTAATGTAATATCTTTATTTGGAAGTACTATGTCTGATGGTAATATTTCTTTTGAAGCAATCGCAATCCCCTTCTCTTGCACATCTTTAACTAATATTTCCAATTGTTTTTTAAACTCAACTATTATGGATTCATTATTTCTTTGATTCTCTAATAATTTTACAATCTGGTTATCAATTTCATTTATTGTTTTCAAGTCTTGATTGTCAATTGCAAACTGGCCTAAGCCTATGATTCTTACAATTTTTTTTTGTTGGTTATTATTCTCAGCACTCATTTAAAATGCAACTTCCTCATAATTTTTAACTGATATTGCTTATTAATTGCCTTTATTCACACTCATTTTAAGGCTGGCTAATTCATCTTCTACCTTGCTTTTTGTTTCAGTTTTTTCTAATTCTGTGTCTATTCGATCTTTACTTTCAGTGTAATCTACAAGTGATCCAGAATCTATCATATCATCTATAGCTAATGCTTTGGATTTCATCGCATCAGTTTTCTCTTCTGCTTTACTCATAGCAACACCAATGTCAGACATTTCTTCAGATATTCCAGTAATGTTTTCTTTTATACGTACTTCAGCTTCTGCTGAAGAATATCTAGCTTTTATAATTTCTTTTCTTGATTTGAATTCCTCTACCTTTATGGTTAAGCGTTTTTCGGCATTTTCTAATTTATCTTGTTCAGACTGTATTTCATTTATGTGATTTTGCAAATCTTTTGCTTGGATCATGAATGCATTTTTCCTTTCTAATGCAATAGTAGCTAAATCATCTCTTCCCTGGCTCACAGCTGCTTTTGCTTGTTCTTGTAATTTGTTTATGTTGTCTTCAAGTCTAATCTTTTGCATTTCTAAGCGCTTCTTTGATGCTACTACCTCAACAATTTCTCTTCTTAATTTTTGTAAAAGTTCTGTTTGTTTAACTGCAGAATAATCTAAAGCTTCACGAGGATCTTCGTGTTTTTCTAATATTTTATTTACTTTTTGTTTTATTAGATTTAAAAACCTGTCTGAAAAACTCAATTTTACCTAATATAATATTACCATAAGTTGCTTTAATCTTTTGTTTATATCTTCATAAATACGATTATTTTATTTTTCAATGTATCTATTTAAGAATTAGAAAATTTAATTAATTGCGATTATATTAAAAGGATTAATAAATAGTTTTGTAACATCTTTTCACATCTAACAAGAGGGGATTTTTTGAAATTCTTACCTTTTGAACATAAGAAATTTATGTAAAGTTCAAAGATATATAAATTGACAACATGAAGGCTTATGAAATTATGTCGATAGATATAGAAGCTGCCAAAGAAAATGCCACTGTTTCAGAAATAGGAACTCGATTAATTTTACGTTCTATTAATGGAATACCTATCATAGATGATAATGGTAAAGTAATTGGAATATTGACTATTATAGATATTCTCCGTGCAATTAAAGATAAAAAAAATATAGATTTGCTAAAGGCTTCTGATATAATGACTAGAAATCCTAAAGTTATAGAACAAGAAACTGATGTAATAGAAATGATTGATATTATGGATACAAAAGGAATTGAAATGATTCCTGTTGTAGAAGGTGGGGAAGATGGTCGACTAATTGGTGTAGTATCAAGAAAAGATATATTGGAGGAGAAATTTAATGAAAGATTTGTTACAATAGGAATGAAAAAAACAATAACAAAAAATTTTGGATAATTATTTAATTATATATAATTTGTATATATAATTTATAATATGATTTAAATAAAAAATAAAAATAATTAATAACAATAACTTTTGTTTGCCTTATAAAAAAATAGGAAGCAAGAGCAGAAAAAAAATATCCTTGAAGACTAAAGTTAAAAGAATTAGTATTTCTTTGTCACCAATACTTTTGGAAGAATTTGATAGGGCTATGGGAAGAACAGGATTTACTGATTGTTCTAAAGCTATTCAAACGGCACTTCACTCTTTCATAGATAATTCAAACTGGGAGAATAATAAGGATAAGAAAGATTCAGAGGATAAATTTTTAGATAGATATGTAGGTGCGGGTGCAATTATTTTATTATATGATAATCATACTTATAATCAAGATTCCATATCTACTCAAATACAACATAATTATAATGATGTTATAATTGCTTCAACTCATTTACATTTAGATGAACATAATTGTTTAGAGAGCATAATGGTAAATGGCAAAGCTAATAGAATAAAAGAACTTACACAAAAGTTATCTGAAAATAGAGGCATAAAAAGCATTAAGGTCAATTTTGTATCAATAGTTTAAGCAAATTATTCATTAGATCTTGCAGAATTAGATGAATATCAATATCTTATAGATTATGAATGGTTCATATTAAAATAATTAAATTTTTGTTATTATTATAGTATTAAATTAACTTTTCTCCTTACCTATTTATCTGTTATGGGTAAAATAGGGCTCTGTTCACTTATAACATAATCTCTATTATGAAAATCTACAAAAAGATTAAGCCAATTCCTTACACGTTTCAATTTACATTTCTTTTTCTTTCTACAATGAAAATAATCATCAAGCTTTCAGTCCTATCTTTAATACTGCACAGTTCTTTCAATAATGACGCTTTTCTCATAAGATGAATGAATATGATGAGTTAGTTTCAGGAATCTGCTTTGTTGCATGATTCCAATAATTTCTGTTTTTACTACCTGTTTTGTTTAAACAGATATCAGCTTATTATACAACGATGCTTTTAACATCATTTCCTGTATCATATTCTTTAGTTTAACTGAATACAGATATTCTCCAAACCGTCTCTTTAAACAAGAGAAAATAGTTTCAACAATCCACCGCTTTCCATAGCTTTCGCCGTCTTTCCACTTTTGCAAATCATTTCTTTGTGCCAACACCGATAGATTTCTAATGATGTTTTTTCCTTTTTTCCATCGAACTCTAGCATTCTTTCTTACTTTTATACATGGCAGGATTCCATTGTCTGACAAATATCTAAAAATATTATTACTATCATAAGCACCATCAGCAAATAGTTTGCCGATTGCTAATGCGGTCATGTGATCTGATTTTATAACACCATCAACTAACTCTGGTAATACTTTACTATCATGAACATGTTCATCCGTTACCTTCATTGAAAGAATTTCCTTGGTTTTGATATTAACTGCTATATGTATTTTTAAATATCCTTTCTTATTTTTTATATGCCATTTATCTTGCATCCATTGGCCTCTATTGGTAATCTTGATACCAGTACTATCTATTGCAATGACAATATATTCATCTTTAGAGACTTTATCTTTGTCTGTATTTATTTGAATATTCAATTTGTTTATTCTTCTGTTTATAGTTGTAAAATCAGGAATGGAAGGTACTTTTCCTTTTGCATGACCTTGTGCAATGCCTTCTGTTTATCTATACGGAAGATGAAAGTATGCCTTGGCATAACCAAGTAAAAGAAGAAATGTGTTAGGATAATGAAATGGTTCACCGACCTTATCTTTATTCATCTCTTTTAGCTCTGTATCCCAGTTGTTTATGACATCAAAGCCTAGCAAGATTTCGCCTCTTCTAACTAAAGATTGGTTGTAGACCGGCCAGTTCACATATTTTATTGATAGATGTTAGCTAAATGTATTTAGAAAAGAGGAATCCTGCAACAAAACATCAGGAATCTACATGCTTGTGGTGGATACCAAGTACCACCATATATCTGTTGAAACTGGGTGCTTGCCATGTTTATCCACAATATCAGAAAGAAAATGCTCTGCCACAACAAAAACATATTTTGTTCTTTTGATACGCTTCCTGAGGATTTCTTTACTTTCTAATTAGATAGTAGCAATCTCTCATATCCAAATATGTTTTAACTCGACTTTAATTATATTCAAATCTATAACGTACTTGAAGATTTTCTTTTCCTTTGAGAATATTTTATGAGGCTTGTACTTTTGTATCTATCAGTTCTAGATAGAACATGGTTTAATAGATCTTAATCCTCCAATACATTAACTAGATCTAACTTATTAAACTTGTAAACTGCTTTGTTGCATGATTCGAAAATCAGTTAAAAATTTAATATTTGTATTATAATAATAATTAAGCTTTGACTATTTCCGTTATAACACTGTCAATAAAACGTTAACAAATGACGAATAAAATAATCATGCAACAAAGCACTTGTAAACTTCAAACCATATATTTATCATAATTAATTTAGATTTAATTGAAAAATTTTCTATTTGTTTTATAATTTTTATTTCACTTATTCTATCATTATGCTCTATTATAATTATCAAATATGATATATTTAATAACATATGATATTGCTTTAAAATGAATAAAATGATACATTATACTAAAAATTAAGTTACTATTAATAAATATCAATATGTAAAATTTATATTTATAGTATACTTTGTCAAGTTATTTTATGACTAATGACAGAAAATTAGGTTCCAATAATCCTCAAGCTTATCAGGCCAATGAAAGAACGTTTCTTGCATGGATGAGAACATGTATAGCATTAATAGGATTAGGATTTATAATATCTAAATTTGGATTTTTTATTGAGGAATTTAATATAATATTACAAAAATATTTATCAGAACCTAAAAGTTATAAGATTTCTACTCATATAACTTCAGATAATACATCTTCCCTAATGGGTGTATTGATTATATTATTTTCAATTGTTATAGCATTTTTTGCATTAAAAAATTATGTTGATGCAAACAAAGAAATTAAATCTGGTCAATATCATCCTAAACAAAAAATGGTAGTATCAGTAACTATATTATTTGTTATTCTAAGTTTAATTGTTATAATTTATTTATTTTATGTTTCAAATAGATAATTCTACTAGGTTAACAGCTGTGTATACATAAAGATACACTCTCTTGTAAAATATTTATGATCGCTTTGCTGCCATGATTTTTGTTATAGATATTCTTCCACTTGCTAACAGCTCTTCCTATTTCTTGTTCGTCTTTAAATGTAGAATTGTTAATTGTCTGCCTTTGTAACCACACCCACCTTACTTCGATTAAATTAAGCTTGGGCGATCTTACTGGTAGAAATACAAATTTTATTCGAGGACAACATTTGGATATCTCTTTCTTTACCATCTTTGATTTGTGTGCTGAAAGATTATCAAGTACAACAAAGATATTTTGGATATTCTTATCATATCTTTTATCTACTCTTTTTAAAAAGTCAACAAACTGCTTCTTTCCTGTCTTTCTTTTATAGCATTGGACATGCATTTTGTCATTTGTATGATCATAGGCTCCAAATACATTTAACAATCCATTTATCTTTTGAGCCTTTTCGACCTTTACCTGTACCGATGACCATGATGTACCACCATGGGTTTTTGCTGCTACAGGCCCTTTTTCATCTATATACAGTAACACCGAATCCGAAGAAGGTGTGTTGTACCTCAGTTGTTCAATGTACTTTTTTTCAAAGTGTATTCTGGATCATTGCTTTTATTATTTGACAACACAGTTTTAGATTTTCTCCATTTTATTTTATGCTTTAGAAGAATATTTCTTATTTCTGCAGAATGGCTTATTTTAGTTACCAGTTAAGTCATTCATAAGAAAACCAGCAAGTACACGTAATGACCATGTGGAAAATCCCAAATCAAAAGATCTTGGGTTTGTAGATGTTATATCCACTATTTGTTTTTCGATATCATTAGTAAATTTGTGCTGTTTATGATTATGTTTTTTTGATATGATACCATCGATTCCTTTTTCGTTAAAGCGATGTATCCATTTTCTTATGTTATGATCATGATGGTTTGTAATCTTTCTTATTTGAGGAACTGTGTATCCCTCATCTTTAAGCAAGATAATCTTGGCTCTATATCCTGCTTCATTATCTTCAAGCATTAGATGTAAAAGGTTCTTTTCATCATCAGTTAGCATTCTGAGGAATGTGTCCCTCATAATAATAGATAAAAGAGTGGCAAGCTATAGGTGTTGTGATAGCTAAACAAACACAACTATTTTACAATAAGATATAGTATATCATTTACACTGCTGTTAACCTTGTTCTTTAGCTCCTCATCAATCTCCAAAGCCTTCTTGGCATAAACAAGTGCTTCATCAAGCTGACCCTGAGCTTGTAATATCTGTCCAATATTGTTATTTACAACTGCTATATTGTATTGGTTCTTTATCTCTTCATAGATCTTTAATGATTGTTGATGATAGTTTAAAGAACGCAAGTAATGACCTAATCTTGAATATATAAGACCAAGATGATTGGATATATTAGCACTATATCCTTTAGTGTCATTATTATCATGACTAGCCAAACCAAACTCTACAGCCCTGTCAAAATCATTGTTCTCTGTATTAGAAATAATGTTAAACTGAGCCATGAGTAAGTAATGGGTATTACCTTTTCCCCATGAATAGTATATTATTTCGGCTAGATCATTATGAAAGTAAATAAATTGTGTACTATATCTTTTGATAGTTTGGTCTTTTATATTATCTTCCTTTACAATTTGATCGAGATAATTTCTTGTGGCGAGATGAAAGTCATATAAATAGTAGGATGGATCATCAATAACTCCAAATAAAAAATCTGAATCTATTCTTGTTAATAGGCTCGCATTAAATAGATCGATTATTTTATTTTTAGAACTGTTGTACTGAACTATGATTTCATCTATTGATTTGATTGAAAAAGGAGATTTAAAAAGCGAGACTATATTTAAAAGTAGATCTCTGGTCTCTGCATCCAAATTTCTAATAGAGTAATTAAAACAATTAGATAAAGATGTAAGTCGTTCTTCTTTTGATCCTTTATTTATTTCCTTAGCACCTAAACTCTTGGATACATCGTCAATATTCTCTAACATCATATTTTTTGCAATGATCTCAATAGATAGAGGATGGCCTCCCAACTTTTTTAAAATTTTAAATATTTTTTCTTTAATTGTTTTTGATAATAATTCCTTTTCTTTTAATTTATCATCTTTTACCAATACAAAGAATAGCTCTTGACTTTCATCATCTTCAAGCCCTTCCAAATCTATTCTTGTTTCCTGGTCCATGTTGTTACGTACTCTGCTTGTTAATAGAATGGCTGTATTTTGAGGAACCTCATTATTTAGAAAAAAAGATATATCCATTGCAAAGTCTTTCTTTGACATGTCTTTATTATCAGAAATAGTTTCATAATTGTCTAAGAAAAGTAGTGGGTTATTAATGTCTGATAAAGTGCTGTATAGTATATTTTTCTTTTCTTCTATTGTCAAACTATCAAATTCCTCAGGTTTTATCTTTAGATTTTGGGCAATATTTGTCAAGAAATCCAAGAAGGAAGGAACGCCTTTGCTAAAATAAATGGGTATTATAATATCAAATAACTTTTCATCTTTTTTTGTATATGTATGCATGGCCTTGTATGCTAACTGGGTTTTACCTGATCCTCCTGGTCCTATAATAGAAACTATTTTTGAATTTTTAAAGGCAATTTTTAATTTATTATCTATATAATCTTGCCTTCCTACAAAGATACTTTTTTCATTGATAAATTTAAATAAAATATTTCTTTTAATGGTATCTATTTTTTCAAATCTTTTTGAACTACCAACAGCTTTTAGAATCTTGTTGATACCATTAAACCATTCTGATTGTGGAAAAAGGTCGACCCATTGATATTTTCTCAATTCATCGAAGGGAATTTGACAATCGTCTAGTCTTGCTGGAATAAAATAAATATCGTTTTCAGGATACTCTTCTAATACATCTATAGCTTGCCTAATTTGTTTATGTATTTCGCCCATTGTCTCAACCGATTGTTTAGATAATAAAGATATAAAATATCTTGATTGTTATATCCACTTTTTAATTTTTAAATCTATTTTCTGTCCTGGGAGTATATCCTCTTTGTATCTCCAGGGCTTTAAATCAAACTTTTTTAAATCTTCGTATAATCTATTTGCATATTCTATATCTCTTTCAGAATAACTAATGAAAATATGCTTTGTTGCATAACCAAACCTATTTAGCTGAGGATCCAACCAATTAATCATTTGTGATCCACTGGCCTTCTTATAACCAGTCTCTTGTAAGACGAGGAGAGATACTTTTTTCCAATGATTTTCTGGATAACTGGGATGTTGATCTTGCAAGGATGAATGAAAATAAGAATGGCAAAAAGTACAAATTTCCAGATTCTTTTGTTCTCATAGTTGGTCACATCAAAGTATACTTTCACCTTCCATATAGACAAACAGAAGGAATCATAAAGGCAACTGTAGGAAAGAATCTTCCAGATCATCCATGTTATTCACAGATATGTAGAAGAATAAACAAACTGGACATTGACATCAATAACAGTATTGATGATGATGATGATGATGATGATGATGTCGTTATCATCGTAGCAGCGGGGACAGTACCGGAATCAAGATTACAAACAGAGGTCTCGGTGGATGCAAGATAAGTGGGATGTAAAAAACAAGAAAGGCTATCTAAAGATACATGTTGCAGTAAATATCAAGACCAAAGAAATTCTTGCACTGGAGGTTACAGATGAAAAGGTGCATGATAGTAAAGTAATGAAGAATTTGGTGGAAGGCGTGTTGAATAATAACCGCAATGTCAAGATCAAATCTTTCATTGGTGATGCAGGAGCCTACGATAGCAATGAAAATTTCAAATACTTGAAGGAGAAAAGGATTCGACCTGTCATCAAAGTAAAAAGAAACTCTATCGTTTCATCCAAGAATAGCAATGTAAGGAATAGAGAAGTTGAACTTCAAATAAAGGATTATCATAAATGGAAAAAGAAAAGAAAGTATGGACAACGATGGATGGTTGAAACAGCATTTTCATCTATAAAGCGGATGTTTGGTGAATATACATCTGCAACCAAGTTTCAAAACATGATAAAAGAGATGACGATGAAGGTATCGTTGTACAATCTGTTTAGAAGAGTTGCATAAAATGGATGGAAAAAATTTAAGGAAAACTAGTTATGCAACAGAGCAATGAAAATACTGTTATTGTCTGTTATATCCGAGGTAGTAGACAACTATAATTACTCCTGTATGTTGGCAAAGATATTGACAAAGATTTCATTATCAAATAATAAAAGAAAATCAAGAGTTTAATTAGCATATTTCTATAATAGTAGAATAGCAATTATTTAAGCGTTAATGTAGATGATTGTTATTTTCTTGAAATGGCTATTAATTTAGAGATTTGCATAATGAAAGACCTATGCTTATACTAAAACAGGTTATTTATTGCTTTGTTGTTTCAAGATTATTTTCTTTTGTCGTTAGTTGAGAACGTTCTGTTGATTGATTAAAAACGAAAACAGTTAATTCAATTGTTATTATTACAGGCTAATTGTTGTTATAACTGATTTTCGGACCTCAATAAAGCGGTTATTTACATTATTAACCTATAAAAAATACTTATTCAAATTAAGTTTTGATATCATTTTCTTTTATTTTACTTAACGAATTTTACAGAATAATAAAGTTTTCGTCTAGGCAGATAAAGCCCTGATTATTCTTTGTAATCCTTTATTCCATTGAGGAAACATATCCTGATACTGTATGTTAGAGAGCTTATCAAATGGAACTTGGCATTCATCTATTCTTATTGGAATTATAAAGATTTGTCCTTCAGGTATTTCATCTGCAGTATCAATTGCAAGTCTAAACTCTTTTTGTATATAACCTCTTTTTGCAACAGAAGTTGAAGAGAAAAGAGGTAAAAAAAATTTACTATTTTTAATAGCCTTCTTAATTTCTTTATCCCCGTTTTGTCCTGGTGATAATTCTTCCTTGTCCAACCAGGGGTTTAAACCTGCGTTCTTTAGGTCATTGTAAAGTCTATTAGCGTATTGAGAATCTTCTCTAGCATAGCTTATGAATATCAAATCATTTTTATTTGTTGTATCTGCTGGTTTTTCATTTTTATTTGTTGGTTCTTTGATGTTTGGAATTAAAGTTGGTTTATCAAAATCATCTTTTGAAGATAATTCTAATTGTACTACATTTGACTTAAGCCGGAACATATACTACCAGTACCAGTTGTAGTTTGGTGGATGATATATGTCCCTTGGCTTTACAATTAAAAGTTCGTAGATAACTAGTAGTATATTTATTTCACCTGATTCTTGATTACAATAATAAACTGAATGACAAGTTAACGCAGCAGCTGAAAAATTAATGATGATAACTCTATGCGCTATTACATTTAATTTAGAATTCATATACAAAATGACGGGTTTTCTGACGGAATGACGAAAAAAATGACGAAAATATCGAAATTTGACGGAACTATTGACGGCTTAATCTCAGTCATAAATTAACATTTTTATACTTTCTTTTTTTAAATTAATAAGTGAGCAAGTTTTTGGCAATTGAAGGTCATATTTTTTATTTATAAACGTTTTGATATATGTTATAATATAAAAGTGACAATCACAGATCAAAGTGTTAAACCACTTGTCATAAAAGAGTACTTAATGGTACATCAAGCGATAAAATCGCTCAAATAGCAGGTATATCATCAGGTAAGACTTCAAACATAATAAAAGATTGGAAATACAAGATAAAATAATGATATCCAATATTGAAGAAATACGTGATTTTTATATAGAGGTTAAAAGAACAGGTATATCCATTGGTCGATGTATTCAAGGCTATAGAACGTTTCAAATGATGAAACATCTTGGAATTATTGATGATGATGATGATGATGATGAAAATAAAATTGGAAATATAAATACGATAAAAGATCCAAATAGCAATAATAAAATTAACTTTAATGAATTTTCATCTTTTGTAAACTCTATATATTTATATTGTAAAAATAATGGGATCGAACTTCAAATGGTTTTCTCATTGATTCATGATCTCCATCAATTTATGCCCCGATCTTCTGCTTTACCTAAGTTATCCAACACTATTAATTATTCGTCTAGTAACAACATGGAGATCTCGTTACCACATTCGAATCAAAATGAAAAAATTATATAATAGATAAAGACGCTCCACTAATCTCTCAAGTATCCAATCTTATAGATCAAATAAAAGAAGAAAATGTACAGCTAGAAAAGTATAAAGAAAATTTAGAAAATGAAATTGGAAATTTAGAAATGCAGAGAAATATTCTCAAGGTTGAGAAAAAGGAATTAAAAGAGGACAATGATAAAATTATACGATATATAAAGTGGTACTATATACTAAAAAAGGAATTACGGGAGCGATTTTCTATTGATGTAGATGAGGATTTTGAAAAATTTGCCAAGCTTTTTAACGATTTTAGAATAATTGATTTTAATCTTCCAAAAATAATGGAGAAATATATAACAGCAATTTCAATAAAGGATAAAATAAAAGAAGAAACTCAAAAACTTGAAATGTTGCAAAAGCAAAATGCTCAATTAAACAATTCAATTTTTTGTTTACAAAATAAAATAGACCACTATAACAAACTTTGGATATTTATAACAATCTTCAATACATGGGATTTGATTATAAAAGGATTAAACAGTTATGCAATACAATGTTGGAAATAGCAAAGGCCAATAACATTCCTAATGATAAAGCCATTTTAAAATTCTTTAAAGATGTAGAAGAACAGTATGATGATAAACTTGGATTTGTGCCAAAATTGGATGAAAAAAGAAAAGAATTAAATGAATTAAATAACCAGATAATCAATTCTCAATATATTTGAGGCATGGTCATAATTCAAATTTATTTTCATATATGGCATATAGATTAAAGCTAACCACTGGAATATGATTTTGAGAACAACTGTCCCAAAGATTAGCTCTTGATAGATTAAAGGAATCCATCTTTTTAACATTCTGTATCTTGTATGTAATATACCATGGTCTAGTATGCCAACAACAACAAGGAAATGCGGCAGACCGTATGTATATATTCTACAATAATAATTTTGAGATGTTTTGTCGTGAGGTTATGGTATAGACTGGATTCCAACAATACATCACATATTTTTCTTAGCAGGGACTGCTATCAGTATAGCCACAAACTTGCATTAGACTATGGATTAGTATCCATTCCCAGAGACAGACGCTTGAATGACAGACGCTTGAATGACAGACGCTTGAATGACAGACGCTTGAATGACAGACGCTTGAATGACAGACGCTTTGTTGCATGATTAATTTTTTTCGATGTTATTTGCTATGTTTTATCGATGAATTAACAACGAAAATAGTACATTTAATTGTTATTGTTACGGATAAATCCAGATTTTAACTGATTTTCGAAATACAACAAAGCACTTTTATTGATAAAAAAGACACAGAGATACAGCATCTCCAACAGAGTTTCTTATATAACATTCTCTGAAACTATATCTGTATATATCAATCGAAAGTATATAAATACAAACGGAACAAACACACCTTTTTGCTCAATCTTAATAGTACACTGAAAACTACCCTGTAAAGTAAAGTAATTACTCCTTTGTTGTTATAGTAGCGGCAAATGGATTTAACCATTTTTGAACATGTTTTAGTTTACATTTTTATCTTTGCAAGGAAAGTAATCATCAAATACTTCAATATTCTATCTTTGATGTATGTATATCCTTTCTATAGTGTTTTTTTTAAAAGGGTATTTGAAAATGAAAATACATGTTGCTTTATAAACGTCAACACAAAGAAAATTCTTGCTATGATGAAGGTACTGAAGATGAGCATGTACATAAGGTATGGTCATAATTCAAATTTATTTTCATATATGGCATATAGCTTAAAGCTAACCTCTGGAATGTTATTTTGACCAAAACTGTCCCAAAGATTAGCTCTTTATAGAATAAAGGAATCCATACTCTAACATTCTATATCTAATAGGTTGTATACCATGGTCTATTGCAAAAAGGAAACGCGGCAAACCGTATGTATATATATTCTCCAACAGTGATTTTGAGATGTTTTGTTGTGAGGTTATGGTTTAGAATTGATTCAAACAATGCATTGCATATTTTTCTTAACATGAACTATCAGTATAACCATAAACTAGCATTAGCTTGTGGTCTTGTGTCAATACCTAGTAGAAGTAGACGAACTTTTGATAGGCAATTGAAGAAGAAAAGGATTTCTACAGATATTAAACAAAGGATAACTGCAATGGAATATCTATCTATTTGTTACAGACAATCTAGCAGATCCTTCTATAACAACAACAGAGATAGTAGACACTCTGATAAAAGCAAAGGGTAGTTAGTGTATGACAAAGATCATCCATGATGAATAAAGGAGAAGGTACCATGTTCTGCAGTATTGACACGGATGCACGATGGTAAGGTTATAGTCATACCAAGAAGCGATGGATGGATATTTGGATACAAACTACATCTAACCTCTATAACAGCAGCAGCTGATGTGTAACTACCGCAAATATACAGAGGATAATCAAATGTATATGTTTCTTTAACATCATTATCTTCTTCTGTTTTCTCTTTACCATCTCCCTTGTATATGGTTGCTGATCCTGGATATGATAATAAGAAACTATATGAGCAGAGTGAAAAAACATTGGGAATAGATCTGGTAGTTTGTCCTCCTGTTGTTTAAAGGTACAAAAGTACTTCCAAAAAGAGGCTTGAGCTTGATGTATATTTTTATCAATCGGATTTAGCTCAGGCTATTTACAGCCAGAGAATGGTGTCAATAGAGCCCCGTTGATAGAACATATTAAATCGGTGTTTAGGATAGATCCATTACCAGTGTATGGATTTCTTAGGTATCTGCAATTGTACTCTTATCAGTATTACTTTATCAGCTAATGGTATACTATAACTTTAAAGTAGACAAATTAAGTCTAAAATCAAAAGTATATGTTTGGAACTGACTACTTGGTGTGATATGGAGGATAAAGATGAATGATTTTGAATTATGACTATGCCTCAAACATATTACATTCAAAAAAGGGATAAGTTCGTAAATACATTTAAAAGTCAAATCAAAATATGTTACAAAAACAAATAGATCACAAATACTGCTTTGTTGCATGATTCTTATAATCAATGATTTTACCATCTATTTTGGTTAAACAGATATCATTTTGTTATACAAGGACGCTTTCAACATCATCTCTTGTACCATATTCTTTAGTTTAACCGAGTATAAGTATTCACCAAACATTCGCTTTATGCACGAAAACACAGTTTCAAAATCCATCTTTGTCCATAGCTTACGCTATCCTTCCATCCTTGTAAATCACTTTTCTGCGCTAACACTGCTAGATTTCTAAGGGTGTTTCCTTTTTTCCATCGAACTCTAGCATTTTTTCTTACTTTAATGCAAGGTTGGATTCCGTTGTCTGATAAGAATCTAAAAATATTATTGCCTTCATACGCCCCATCACCCAACAGTTTACCTATGGATACCATGTTATCTGATTTTATAATATTTTCAATCAATTCAGGTAACGCTTTGCTATCATGAACGTGCTCGTCTGTGACCTTCATAGAAAGTATTTTCTTGGTTTTAACATTAACTGCTACGTGTATTTTCAAATATCCTTTCTTATTTTTCGCATTCCATTTATCCCTCATCCATTGACCTCTGTTGGTAACCTTGATACCTGTACTATCTATCGCAATGATGATGTATTCGTCTTCAAAATCCTTGTTTTTACTATTTATATCTTTTATCTTGATATCTAGTCTGTTTATTCTTCTGTTTATTGTGGTGTAATGTGGGATGGAAGGTACTTTTCCTTTGGCGTGTCCTTGTGCGATTCCTTCCGTTTGTCTATAAGGAAGATGAAAGTACACTTTGGCATATCCAAGCAAGAGAAGGAAGGTATTTGGATAATGAAATGGCTCGCCAATCTTGTCTTTGTTCATCCCTTCTAGTTCTGCATCCCAGTTGTTTATAACATCAAATCCTAGCAGTATTTCGCCTCTTCTAACAAGAGATTGGTTGTAGACGGACCAATTCATATGTTTTATTGAGGGATGTTAGCTAAATGTATTTGGGAAAGAGGAATCATGCAACAAAGCAACAAATACTATTTATCTTACTTTGACAGTTAATTAATATTTAAAATTAAATTAACTTATTTTATAATATATAATAATGGAGGAGGATAAATCAATCAAAAATGAAGAGGTGAAAATTTTTAAAACATTTTGTGTAATTGGGGATCCTATATCTCATTCTTTATCTCCATTAATACATAATGCATCATTTACCGCATTAAAATTAAATTACAGTTATATAGCCTTTAGAGTACCTTATGCCGAATTAGAAAACTCTGTTAATTCTTTAAAATCAATAAACATTGCAGGTTTCAATGTAACTATACCACATAAGGTCAATATTATTAATTATATAGACGGATTGTCCGAAGATGCCAAAATTGCTGGCGCAGTAAATACAGTTAAGAATGAAGATGGAAAGTTCATGGGTTTTAATACAGATATTTATGGATTAATTGCACCCCTTGAGGAAAGAAAAATATCTTTCAAAGATTTAAAGGTATTGATTTTAGGAGCAGGAGGAGCTTGTAGAGCAGCATTGGCAGGATTGTCAAAAAAAAATATAAATAAAATAAATATAATTAATAGAGACCAAAAGAAATTAAATAAAGTTATTCTTTTAGGCAAAAAATTAGGTTTGAATTGTATACCATTTGATTACAATGATCAAAATATTCTAAATAAGATCTCAAAAGAATCCGATCTAATTATTAACACTACGTCTATAGGATTAAATAATGAAACTAGTCCTTTGAAATCAGATTTTATGCACAAAGATACTATTGTTTTTGATATTGTATATAGGCCATTATATACAGATTTATTGAACAAGGCTAAATCTGCAGGATGTAACATAGTCTTTGGATATGAAATGTTTTTACACCAAGCAGCAAAGTCATTTGAGATATGGACTGGATTACCCGCCCCTATAAAAGATATGAAAAAATCTCTATTTGGAATTTTTGGTGAACCCAAATAAATTGAAAAAACTTTCGGCTACCTCAACAGTATTTGGGGCAATATCAATAATTAACGGTATTGCCACAGGCAAAGGATCAACTCTTGGAATCTCTTTAAAAGTGACGGCCAAAATAACACTTGAACCTGGACATACAGGGATTTCAAAGAATTTTGTAAATGACAAGTTAATTAATAAAATCATAAAGTCTATAATTCCAAATAAAATTCTTAATAATAATTTTATTTCCATCAATCTTACATCAGATATTCCTGCAGGCTGGGGATTAAAAAGTTCAAGTGCAGTATCCAATGCAATTTCATTAGCATGTCATAAACTTGTAAACGACACTATATACGATAGATCTGTTTTGAATGCAGCAGTAAACGCATCTTTATGGGCAAAAGTAAGTATAACGGGAGCATTTGATGATGCTTGTGCTTGTTATTTTGGTGGTATAATATTATCGGATAATCTGTATAAAAAATTAATTAAAAGAGAGCAAATAAATAGTGATTTATGTGCAGTAATATTTTTGCCAAATGGTATTTCAAGAGGAGATATATTGAAATTAAAACTTCATAGAGATCTATTTAATCATGCGTTTAAATTAGCAGTCAGGGGTGACTATTGGAAAGCAATGAATTTAAATGGCATTTTAATTAATTCAATCCTTTACAATAATTATGAACCATTACTAGAATCAATTGAAAATAACTGTTTGGCAGTAAGCTATTCAGGAAATGGACCAGCAATTGCTGCTGTAGCACATAAAGATAATGTGGAAAATTTGAAATCATCATTAGATAAATTCAAAGGTAAGTTGATTGTATCTCCAGTCAATAATTCAAAGGCTTTTGCGGTATAACTATCATTAAAAAAAAATAGTGTGAATTAAAAATGTCAAAAGTAACAGTAAAAAAATCAATTATTGTCGGCAATATTCTATGTCCACCAAGCAAAAGCTATTCTCACAGAGCTATTGTGATTTCTACATTATCTAATCAGCCTACTCATTTAGAAAATGTTTTACTGTCAAGAGATACCATAGCTACTGCAAGATGCTGCAGAATGCTCGGAAAAAATATTACTTTATTAGATAATAAGGAGGTAAACATGACAAAAGATAATACAATATCAAATGGTGTTGGAAACCTCAAAATAAGTGGCAATGGCGCTAAATCAGGATATAATACTCCAGATGATATTCTAAACGCAGATAATTCAGGAACAACCATAAGATTGTTGACCTCTGCATCTTCTTTTGTTAGGAATGGATTTACGATATTAACTGGAGACAATAGTTTAAGAAAAAGGCCAATGAAGGATTTAATTCAATCTCTTAATCACCTAGGGGTTGAATGTTATTCATCAAAATCCAATTTCTCCCCACCTGTAATTGTAAAAGGAGGAGGGATAAAAGGTGGTGAAACAAAAATAAGTGGCAAGGTATCAAGCCAATTTATTTCATCTTTATTACTATCATCGATTTACGCCAAAACAAATGTAACAGTTAAAGTTTTAGGAAAGCAGGTTTCAAAACCATATATTTCTTCGACTATTTCAACCATGAAAAAATTTGGAGTAAATATAACAAATGATATTCACCCCATAAAAGAAGATAAAACCGTCCCACACAATAAATTAATTTCCAATAATAGTCAAAACAATAATCATATACAATCGGACAGAAAAAGCGATGTCATTACTGAAACTTATCATATACCTAACGAAATAGATTACTCATCTACTAGTTCTTTCAAAGTTCCAGGAGATTTTTCAACTGCAGCTTTGTTGTTATCGTCCGCGATATTGACTGAAGGTGAATTGAATATTTCAGGATTAGACTTTACATTACCTCAAGGGGATGCAAATATAATAGATATTTTAAAAACCATGGGAGCCAATATCAAAGATAGCAAAAGTAGTGGAACAATAAAGATAACAGGGACCAATACTCTTGAAGGAGGTACATTTAATCTATCAGATACTCCAGATTTGCTTCCGGTTATTGCAATTCTTTCACTAAAATGCAATAGTCCGATGCAGATTACAGGAATATCGCATGCAAGATATAAAGAATCAGACAGGGTGGCAATAATCGCATCTCAATTAACAAAATTTGGTGCGAATGTGGAAGAAAAAACTGATTCACTATTTATAAATCCTCCAAAAAAAATAAAAAACGCCTCAATAAATTCATTTGACGATCATAGACTTTTTATGGCATTCTTCATAGCATCTATGGCCTCAGACGAATCGACTATAGATGGTGCAGAATCAGTAGATGTATCATATCCAAATTTCTTAAACGATATGAAAAATTTGGGTGCCATAATAAATTAAATAAAAATTTAAAAATTTTTTGATGACATTTATTAAAACTATTAAAAAAAATGATTTTTAAAAATAATAATATAATGGTTTAAAAAATAATTCAATATGCCATCAAATAGTCTTGGAGACAGATTCTCAATTACTAGTTTTGGAGAAAGCCATGGCAAATGTATTGGTACAATTGTTAATGGTTGTCCAGCAGGATTACATTTGGCCGAATCTGATATTCAACAACTATTAGATCTAAGACGACCTGGGCAATCAATATTAACAACTCAAAGAAAAGAAAAAGATGAAGTTAATATTTTATCTGGTGTATATAATGGTTATACGACTGGTGCCCCAATTTGTTTAATTATTTGGAATAAAGACGCGGATTCACGATCATATGATGCAATAAAAACTACTCCAAGACCAGGACACTCAGATTATCCGGCATATTTTAAATATGGCGGATTTGCAGATCATAGAGGCGGAGGCAGGTTTTCCGGGCGTTTAACTGCCACCATTGTAATGGGAGGAGCAATTGCATTAAAGATTTTGTTAAAGTATTTAAATATAGAAGTAATCAGTTATATCAAATCTATAGGAAACATAACCTGTAGTACAGAGAAATTATCATTCGATGAAATAAAGCAGAAAAGATATTCAAATGACGTTAGGTGTCCAGATCAGAATGCCGCAAGAAAAATGAGCGAGGAAATTTTGACTGCAAGAAAAGCAGGCGATTCCATTGGTGGAATTATAGAATGCATAACCAGCGAAATTCCTACGGGTTTAGGCGAACCAATTTTTGAATCGATTGAATCAGAATTATCTAAAGGGTTTTTCAGCATCCCCGCAGTTAAGGGTGTAGAGTTTGGTTCTGGATTTAAAGGCTCTACTATCAAAGGTTCTCAAAATAATGATATTTTTTATATTGAAAAACCATCGGGTAAAATATTGACTTATACAAATAATGCAGGAGGCATTCTTGGTGGAATTACAAATGGGATGCCAATAAGTTGCAGAATAGCATTTAAACCTGCAGCTTCTATTTCTATGACACAGAAAACAATAGACGTTGAAAAAAAAATTGAGACAGATTTGAACGTCAAAGGAAGACATGATCCATGTGTAGTGCCAAGAGCTCCACCAGTAGTAGATAGCATAATAGGCATAGTTCTATTAGATCATTGTTTAAAATGTAACTTGATACCTACAGTATTAGGGGCGAAAAATAATGATGGACAATAAAAATGTGAATGAAAAAATGGTAGTCGATAAACTGGATGATTTAAGAGATGATATGAAGGCCATCACCCAGCAAATAATATCGTTAATTAACAAACGCATGGAAATTGCAAAACAAATAGGCCATATCAAAAATGAATTAAACCTCGACGTAGTAGATGGAAAAGTAGAACAAGATATCAAAAATTACATATTAAAATATTCAAATAATAATGGTTTAGATCCAGAATTTTCATGTCGTATATTAAATTTACTGATTAATGAATCAATTATAATTCAAAATAAAGAAAAAAAAAATAAACTATCTCTTGATAATATTGCCAAAAATAATACACATCCAATTACAAAAACCGGTTCAAATAATTACACTAATTCTATAGAGATCATAAAAATTCGTACGCATATGGACGTGTTCAATAAAGCAAAACAATTAGAGTCTATGGGTAAAAGCATCATACATTTAGAAGTTGGGGAACCAGATTTTGCACCTCCAATACAAGTGAAGGAAGCACTTTCATTAATATACGATAAATATCAGTTTCATTATACTGAAACAGCAGGTATTATCAATCTTAGAAAAAAAATATGTTCTAATTTGGAAAAATTAGTTGAGAATAATTCCTCAAGCATATTTCCAGAAAATTTAATAGCCACAGTTGGAGGCAGATTTGCTATTTTTTGTGCTTTTTTGGCACTATTAAGACCAGGTGATGAAATAATAGTAATTGAGCCAGCATGGCCCGCTTATAAAGATTGTGCAGATTTTATAGGAGTTAAAACAGTAATAATAAGAACAAGTTTGGAAGAAAATTGGGAGCCTGCTATCGATATAATAGAAAAATCAATAAACATTAATACTAAATTAATCTGCCTTAACTACCCCAATAATCCAACTGGAAAGATATTAGATGAAGAAAAGTTAAATTCAATAATTCAACTAGCAGAAAAAAATAATGTTTACATAATAAGCGATGAAGTTTATTGCAACTATGCCTTTAAAAAATTTACTAGCATTTTGAAGTCCCCCTATAAAAATGCAGTCATGATAGGCTCGTTTTCGAAAACTTTTGCAATGACCGGTTTTAGAGTTGGTTTTGCTTATTCTCATAGTAGAGACATAATAAAGAAAATCTCAAAGATACAATCCTTATCTTTAACATCCGTAGCTGAACCTATGCAATATTGCGCTTTGGCAGCGTTATCTTTTAATCCTACTGAATATGTTGATATTATTAGAAAGAGAATCGATATAGCTTGTAATAAATTAACAAAAATGCCTCTCATGTTCAATTATCCAGATGGGGCAATGTACATTTATGCCAAAATAGATCCAGACTTATCTATAGATGATTTATCTTTAACTGAAAAACTGCTAGAAAATGGAGTTGCAGTAGCCCCTGGTAGCGGTTTTGGGAACCAATATACAAATTATATTAGATTATCTCTATGTATAGATGAGGACAAACTAGAAAAAGGTTTAGAAATTATAAACCAGACTATTTCAAGATAATCATCAATTTACTCCCTTATTTTTCTGATAAAAATGGGATACACCATATCAATAATAGGCGCAGCAGGCAAAATGGGCAAGTGGTTTTTTTCATATTTTAACAATATTAAAAACCAAGATATACAAAAAAATACGTTATTAAATATAAATAAAATTTTATTATATGATCTTAAAAAAATTGATTACCAGTCAGAAATTGAGGATAACAATACGAGTATAGAAAGATCCCTTCAGGATACCATTAAAAATTCAGATATAATGATCTTTTGCATTCCAGTAGAAGGTATCAAAATAATTATCGAGGATAACATGGATCTTTTTAAAAAAAATACTACGATTATCGAAATATCGTCAATAAAAGGTCCAATCTTTAAATTTTTGCAAGAAAATTTTAATAAGAATTCTGACATGATTACATTATCCATACATCCTATGTACGGTCCCGGGGCTTCAATCTCATCTACAAATAAAATCCTTCATTTACCTGTGAATAATGCTAAACAAGAATTAGAAAAGGCAAAATTGAATGAATTGTTTCCCAAATACGAAAAGATCATAATTGAAGGAGCAGATGAACACGATTATTTCATATCAATAATTATATGTTTAATTTATTTTATAAATTTAGTATTTTCAAACTTTTTATTGGAGAGAGCAAATAAAAAAAATTCAGATAAAAAAGACAGTTTATTACAATCTTGGCAAAACAATACAGACATTTTAAGTAAAACTCAATTAATATTAAGCGAAAGTATTTTAACTGATGATATTTTTCTTTTTTTAATGCTTTTTATATATAATAACAAATCTTTTAATACATTTAAAAAATATTCTCAGAATTTTAAGGAATTATTATATAAAATTAAAAAAGATAGAAACTTTTCTGAACAATGGTATAAAATAAAGGAAGGTATATCCGAAAAAATAAATATAAACAAATATCATGATAATTTTTTTAATATAGAATTACATAAAAAACAAAAAATATTTGATAAGCAAGAAAGCCAGGAAACACTTCACTTAAAAGTTTTAGTAGACTTTATAAATTTAGCATTTTCAAGATTCTTATTAGAAATATCTAATACAGATAAAATAAATTTGCAAAGTTTAGAAAAGATTTCTGGCAGTTCTTTTAAAATTCAGACTATGGTATGTTCAAGTGTTTTAAAAGAAGAATTCTATTTTCTAAAGAATCGAATTTATGAAAAAGAATCATACAACATAATTAAGAGATATGACCAAAAAATAAATGAATTATTAAATAAAATTGAAATAAAAGACGAAAATTTTATTATAAATTATGTAAAACAGATAAAAATGAATATTTCTAAAAATTCAGATGTAAATGAATCTTATAAAATACTATACAAAATTTTAACAGATCATAATAACACTTGAAGCATCCTAATATATAATCCAATTTTCTTATAAAAAATATGGTTGTAAGAAAATGGTTAGATAAAGATGTATCTTTAGATCCTATAAAAGATTTGACTATCGCCGTTTTAGGTTATGGAATTCAGGGATCCGCCCAAGCATCAAATATGAAAGATTCAGGAATCAAAGTTATTGTAGGTTTAAGAAAAGGCGGAAAAAGTTGGTCCAAAGCTGAAAGTGAAGGGCATGATGTTATGACCATTATGGATGCAGTCAAACAATCAGATATAATTCATATTCTTATTCCAGACATGGAACAAGAAAATACTTTTAAAAATGAAATTAAACCTTTCTTATCAGAAAATAAAACTATTAGTTTTTCGCATGGTGCTGCAATACATTGGAAGTGGATAGAATATCCAGATAATGTAGATATTGTAATGGTTGCACCAAAGGGTCCAGGTCAAAGAGTGAGAGAGCTTTATCAAGCAGGATTTGGAATTCCATCCCTTGTAGCAGTCCATCAAGATCATTCTAAAAAAGCATGGGATAAAGTACTAGCTATGGCAAAAGCTATAGGCAGTACACGCCCAGGAGTCATTGAAACAAACTTTAGAGAAGAGGTTGAAACAGATTGGTTTGGCGAACAAGCTGATCTATGTGGAGGTGTTCACAACATGGTAATAAAATCTTTTGAAACACTAGTTGAAGCAGGGTATCAACCAGAAATTGCCTATTTTGAATGCTTGCATGAATTAAAGCTAATTACAGATTTAATTCAGAGATACGGCATCACCGGCATGTATAACAGAGTTAGTGAAACTGCTAGATACGGAGGCTTGACAAGAGGTAAAAGAGTAATAGATGCAAATTCCAAAAATAAAATGAAAGAAATTTTGTCTGAAATCCAGTCCGGTCAATTTGCTAAAGAATGGGTAGAAAATTATAAAAAAGATAGCAAAAACTCTTTTGCAAAATTACTTGAAGAAATAGAAAATCACGAAATTGAAAAAGTAGGCAAAGAATTAAGAAAAATGATGTGGCCCAATGAAAATGTAATTTGACACACAAATTTAATATTTCTTTTTTAAATTATTTTGAATATGATCTATAATAGTTGAAAGGCTAGTTCCAGGACCAAAGTTACCAGTAATTCCTTCTTTTTCTAATGCAGTTTTATAAGATTCGGGGATAACTCCACCTCCAACCATTAAAATATCATCTATATTATTCTCCTTTAATAATCGCGAAACTTTTGGGAATATAGTTAAATGTGCACCATTTAATAAACTCATTGCTATCACCTCAACATCTTCTTCAATTGCGGTTTTTACAACCTGTTCATGTGTCCAAAATAATCCAGAATATATAACTTCTATTCCTGCATCTCTCTTTTCATTATTTTGTATAAATGTTTAAATATACTCATTGAATCTTTTAACGGTTCAAATATTCAGATAAAAACAAGCTATATCTGTAACAATAACAATTGAAATTAGATTATTTTCGTTTTGACTTTATAAATAAACCGTTAGTAAATAGTAAAAAAATATAATGCAATAGAATATATTAATAATAATTAATTTACAAAATTAAATTTAAAATTGTGTGCTTGTAAACTACGCTTTTATATTTAAAATTTAATATCAAATAATTATATCAGCAAAAAACCAAAATTTACTTTCAAGTATCATTAATATTTATATATTATCATAATTAGAAGGGTGAAGAAAAAAATATGTTTTGTAGATGATGAGCAAGATATTGTTTTACTTTGTAAATTGGTATTAGAATACGAAGGGTACGAGGTTCACACTTTTACTGATCCAATTTTAGCACTAACAAATTATAAACCATCATATTATGATTTAATAATTTTGGATATAAAAATGCCAAAAATTAATGGCTTTGAACTATATAAAAAAATTAAAGATATAGACAAAGACAGTAAAGTATGTTTTTTGACTGCCGGTGAAAGGCAATACGAACATTCTAGAAAAAACGGATTGAGACAACTTAATAAAAATAATTTCCTCAGAAAACCAATCGAAAATGATGAATTAATAATAAAAGTTAAACAGCTTATAGATACCTAATGGAATTTTAATTTTCTTAATTTAAATCAAGATTATAAAATTGCTATAACCTCAAAAATATATAGAATATTGTTTTCTTCATCAAAAAATATTAAAAATAATAATTAGGAGGTAACGTTTAACAATTGTTTTATTGCATTACTATATGTAGAATACGGATGGAATCCCTGTATAGCAGCCACCTTCGTAGAATTGTGTTTTAAGAAAAAGAATGTCGGCGTAGAACCTAATCCAATTCCTCTTCCCAAAAGATCATTCTTTAGTACAATTTGGTTATATTTATGAGAATTTAGACAAGAAGAAAATTGCAATATGTTATTTATTCCAACTTTTTTAGCAAAACTGACTAAAGAGTTTACAGATATCCATCCGGTATTTTGGCCTTTATAATTTTTATATAGTTCATCATGATACTGCCAGTATTTATTCTGTTCTGCCGCACAATAAGATGCTTCTGCAGCTAAAGTAGACAATTTGTCTTTGGGTAAGTCATTGATTACTAGATCTTTAAAAAGAAACTTTGCAATTCCTTTATCTATATAATTAAGAGTTAAATTATTTTTTGTACCATTATTAAAAGAAGCACAGATTGGGCATTGATAGTCACCAAATTCTACGATTGTAATAGGAGCATTTGGAGAACCCAAAGCTTTTGCACCAGGTAGTGATGCATTAGTTAACATAGTTATCAATTGTTGAATTTGATGCTTTCTTGCAGCATCATTATTAGAGTTTTTACCAATGTTGGTAAATGTAGCAACAGTGCCACCTACAAGAAGAGCACCAAATAAAATAGACATGATGATTATTTTACGATATTTAGTTTTAGCTTTAATGGGCTTTCTAATCCTTTTTTTCATTGAAACATTATAAGAAAAACAAGACCAATATTTAAAATAAAGTTATTATTAATTTATACTATTAATTTTTAAATTTGTTATTACCTGCTTAATTATTTAAATAAGTTAGATAAGAAAAATTTAAACTGTAACTATGATTTTATGAATTAAATTTTCCATAGAGAATTTATAATATAGAAATAAATAAAATCGAATATATAATTATTTGTTTTCATTATATCTCTTGCTAATTAGAATAAAACAGCTATATGATATGTTATCTTCAATTTCTTGTCCTTTAATTGCTTTCATTGATTCCACTACAAAGCAGCAAATTACAAGACCTTTTAATAATACAAGACGCCAAATGTATTATTCAGGCAAAAAGAAACTACTTTTCTTGTAAAATAAAAAAATGTAAATTGAAACACATAATCAATTGGTTGAATTTGTTTGTAGATTTTCATAAATGGAGTTTAGGTACAAAGTGAACAGAGCCAAACTTTGAATCATCTGCGTAAATTGTTATTAGGTCAAGGTAAATCAATCACATACAATATAAAACAGTAAATAGAAATTGCTTTAGAAAAATATAAAATATTTTATTGAGTAACAAAAGAAATATCCAGTTATTGATCGGATATACCATATTTTCCTCAAATCTATACAACATAATCAAATCTAATACTTTTTTCTTCGACAAATAAATCGATTACATATATGGATAATAATTAAATCTAATTAGTACATTAAAATTCTATAATCATATAGTTTTAAATTGGGTTCACTAATATAGATTATCATTAGATGTGAAATCAACATGATTCTTAGCAGAAGAATCCTTTTTCTTGGACTTGCTACAGCAATTATTGCTTCAGATTCTGTCATCTTTTTTGCAGAAACAAACAACAAGGAATTTTATTCAAACTGGATTATAATTATTAATGGTTCAATTGCTGCAAGTCTAGCAATATACCTAGTATACAAACACAAATTTCATGGGATTCACGGCAGAACACATGCAGCACTAGCTATAGGTTTAGTACTATGGCTTTCTGCAGATATCACTTGGGCAATATATCAGAATGTTCTAGATTTAATGCCGCCTATGCCTTCTGTAGCCGATTTTCTTTGGCTATGCGCTTATGGTTTTATTGCCTACTACCTATACATAACGTATAAAGAATTTCAGAAGAAATTTAATTTTGGCAAAAAAGTCCTTTTTATAAGTATTGTTGGTAATGTCATATTTTTATGTTATATTATAATACTTACAGCTAATCTATCTGTATTATCAAGTTCAAAAGGAATTCAGATGTTTGTATTCATGGTAGCTTATCCTATATTAGATTCGATTTTGATGATTCCTACTATTGTAATTCTTCTTGAATTTCGAAAAGAACCAGTATGGTTTACTCCATGGATATGTGAATCATTAGGTATTTTTTTAATATCTTTATCCGATAGTTGGTTTGCAGTTATTGTTCTTACATCATTAGTAGAACAAGTTTGGCTCTCTGCACTAATAGAGTCAATTCATTTTCTTTTCATGGCAGCAGGATTATTATGGTATATTAAATTGCTACTACCCACTTCTACCGAGGATAAATCTCGTAGAAAAGAAGCATTGACAAAACAAGTATCATATACCAACATAGATGAAAAGAAGGCATCTAAGAGTAAAACGCACAATATCTTAATCACTGCGGGATTATTGGTAGTTCTGGTCTTTTTTGGAATTCTTGCCTATCCATCGTCTCAACTACACACTTTATTTTTTAACAGATCAAATTTTGAAGTATTAGCACCATCAAATGAGGGAAACCAAGTCATAACATTAGGCGCTCTCCTTCCTTTAACTGGCACGTGGTCATCTGTAGGCGAATCTGAAGATGCAGCATTAAAGGTTGGAGTCAAAGATATAAATCAAGATTTTGCAAATAACCATTCAAAGATTAGAATCAAGCTCATAGTTGAAGATACAGAAACAGATCCAGCAATTAGCCTTGAAAAGCTTCATGACATGGCAACAAAAGGTATAAGAATTATCATAGGACCAGCAACCAGTGCAGAATTAAAAGAGATGCAAGACTATGCTAATGAAAAAGGAATTTTACTTATTAGTCCATCTAGGTACTGCTCCATCACTAGCTATTACAGGAAATAATATTTTTCGGTTTGTACCCGATGACACTCATCAAGCTCAAGCCATATCCAAATTAATGTGGCAGGATGGAGTTCAAGTAGTGGTACCATTTTGGAGAACAGATATATATGGAAATGAGTTAGTTTCTGAAGTAAAACGAGATTTTGTCCATCAAGGTGGAAAAACCCTCGATGGTGTTGGATACTTACCACGAACAGGCGATTTCTCTGCAAGCCTTAATAGAATAAATTTTATCATCTGGAATCAAGATTTAAAGTCCCTAAGTTCAAAAGTTAGTCAGGCAATATCTCAATATGGAGCAAATAAAGTAGGAGTATATCTAGTATCTTTTGATGAAGTAGGCCCAATTTTTATTGGAGCACAAAATCAACCTGTACTATCTTCTGTCAAGTGGTTTGGTAGTGATGGTTCTGCACTTAATAATAAAATTGTAAGAAATACTGAAGCGGCCAAGTTTGCAGTAAAAACTGGCTTTGTCAACCCAATATATGCAGTTGATGATAATAATAATAGCAAGTTTAAACTCGTAGACAATCAGATTCAAGAAATGATTGGAAGGATTCCAAGAACATATGCAGAGGTGACTTACGATGCATTTTGGGTAGTTGCTCTAACAGAAAACGCTACTGGTGGAACTAAAGATATCAATTATTTTAAGAAGACATTCTTACAAATAGCTAATTCTTACAATGGAATTACGGGTGATACAAGTCTTAATGCAGCAGGCGATAGAAAACATGGTGATTATAATTTTTGGACAATCAAACAAAATAAAATCAAAAATGATTCCTTCGAATGGACTGAAGTTGCTAGATTCCAAATAAATCCAAATATTCAAGGAGGAGGATCCATTCAAAAAGTAAATAGATAAGAAAGTTAGTTACTATAAAGCTTTTAAAGACAAAAATATGGCAACTGATTAATTGGCTCTGTTCACTTAAGGAAAGCCTATAGCTTAAGATGTCCTGTTTCATTTGTGATTTTCAGAAACAAAAAACAACCTCTGAGTATATTGGTTATGGTTTATATTTTTATTTTTCAGGTTTGTCTTTAAGAAAAGCAGCAGACAGACTATCAGATTGCTTCTCTATCAAAAGAAACCATGTTTCTATCTGGAACTGATGGATACAAAAGTACAAGCCTCAGAAAATATCCTCAAAGGAAAAGAAAATCTCCTAGTACGTTATAGATGAGACTGTAATTAAAGTTGGGTCAGAATATATTTGGATATGGGTTACAATCGGACTAGAAAGTAAAGAAATCCTCGGGATAAGCGTATTAAAAGAACAAAATGTGTTTGTTGCTGAACGATTTATTTCGGACGTTGTAGAAGATTATGGAGAACATCCAGTTTCAACAGATGGTGGTACTTGGTATCCACCACAAGCATGTAGATTCCTGAAACTAACTCATCATATGCATTTCTCATATGAGAAAAGCGTCATTATTGAAAGAACTATGCAGTATATTAAAGACAGAACTATTGAATGTTTTGATGATTATTTTCATTGTAGAAAGAAGAAATGTAAATTAGAACATGTAAAGAATTGGTTTAATCTTTTTGCAGATTTTCATAAGAAATTATGTCTTAAGTGAACAGAGCCGATTAATTGAAGTAAGTATTTAATATTTGATTCTTGAAAAATAAATTACAGATAAGGAAATTTCCTGATTTTTGTATTTATTAATCGGAAAATTTTAAAAAAGCGTTAGGTTTTACCATTATCCCTCATAAATAAGAATTTCAATAGAATATTATTAATGATTAAATTAATCATAAATTCTGTCCTATGCTCAAAGAAATTGACAAGTTTTACCATAGATAAAATTTATAAATCTTTTCGACTTTGCACATAATTTGGTGATCTATTTCAATTTCCGATATTTAGGTGCTTATCCATAAAAATATAGTTTTATTGATATTAAATCATGCACGCATATAAAATAATCATTTTAATGGGATAATTTAACATGATTACTTAAATCGTCCTCAGAATTGAAATTTGATTCATTACAAAGATCGCATTTGAATAAAACAGAAGATTTTTCAGCAATATTTTCTTTTTTCTCTTTTATGTTGGGCGTAGTAGTAACAGGAATATCAAAAGAGTATGCAGGTTCTGCAATTTTTGAGGAAATAGTTTTAAGATCTGAAAAATCTGAATTATATTTATTATTACCTTTTAGGAAGTATCTTGACGGATCAGGGTGCAAATCATCTCGTTCATATTTCTCTTTTACTTGCTCCTCATTTATTTTCAACCATACAACATTACGATCCCATCCTTCCACATGATTGATTGGTATATAGTAATAATGTATATTTACTAAACCTCTTTTAACTACAATAAAATCTTTGTTGACTGCATATATATCACCAATATCTATATCATCACGGGTGTGAACTGACTCGTTGATCAAATCTGACCATGTTTTATTGCCTACCTCTTTAGAAGAATCCATTTAATTAGATATTATAAATATTGTATTTATAGATAAAATTATTTTACATTTATTTTAAAACATTATAGAATAAAATTTTGAAATTTGTCTAGTAATCATATGCTCCATCGGATAGATAGGCTGCATAAAGTTTCTCTTTGTAAGTTTCTTATTTATGCGGTCAAGATCTTTGCATTTTCTTGACTATTTCTTTCACGTTTTCCTTTCTTGACGTAAAATTGTAAAGAAAATATATATGGATAGTACAAAATTAAAGCATTAACAAAAGTAGTAGTAATTTCAAAAGAACAATTATTTTCCAAATCACTAAAATCCTAGTAAATTAAAACAATTAATATTTTATTTGTTAAATGCGACACACCCTTTGACCATTATAATAAACTTTTGTCTAAATACCTTTCCTTATGAGTTGGGTTTTAGTTAATTTTATCTTTACTTTTAGGCAAGCATATTATTCAAATCGTAAAAATCAAGTTAAAAATAAAAATTACTCATATAAAGCATCAAACTAAAAATAAAAAGTATCTAATTGTTGCGTTGTTGCATGATTATTTTTTTTGTCATTATTTGTTAACGTTTTGTAGATCTATTAAAAACGAAATAACTAAAATTCAATTGGTATTTTTACGGATAAACCACTATGTTAACTGGTTTTCGAATCATTCAACAAAGCAGCTAATTTACTTATTGTTTATCTCTAATTACATACAATGGTTTGTTTCTTAAATGATCAAAATAAAAATCAATCCAAAATGATTTAATACTATTTAAAAGTTGAATCATATTCGAATTATTAAGAAAATATATTTTTATATTCATATTCTGAACATATTTATTTCACAGTTGGAACAATTTATTTCACTTTTAGACTTTATCTTTGATCAGACCTGTCTAAGAAAACTTTATAGTTTATAACAAATCTCAAAAGCAGTTCATATTTATTATTTATAAATAAAGACAGAATTTATGTACATCTAAATAATATATTTTATATTGCCAAATCCTAATGACATTTTAAATATTATTCATAATTATATTGTTATAAATCAAGGTAATTTTGTTAACAAACTTTTGACATCAACAGTACAACTTTTAGCAGTTGTCGAACCATTTGGCTTAATACCAATATTAATGAATTTAACAAAAAAAATGGAAAAAGCATCTAGCAATGCAATGTCTAAAACAGCGGCCATTACATCTGCACTCTTGTTGACAATTTTTGGTCTTGCAGGAGTCCAAATTTTATCTGCCTTTGGAATTACAGTAAATAGTTTTATGGTTGCTGGAGGGTCATTATTATTTATAGTATCGTTAGAAATTATGAGACATGGAGAACTACGAAATATAGAAAAAGATTTGCAGGGAACTGGCGTAGTACCTATTGCATTTCCTCTAATAGCAGGTCCAGGTGCCATTACATCGGTAATAATTTCTCAACAAAAAGACGGGCCGATTGTAACTATATTGTCAATTATAATAGTAATAAGCATAACATATCTTGTATTATGGTCAATCAAACCTCTTTATCGAATTTTAGGAAATAGAGGTTCTGAAGTCATTTCAAGGATATTCGCAGTAATACTAGCTGCTATAGCCATACAATACATTGTAGAGGGTTTAAAAAATATTATAGTAAAGTAAAATTTAAAATACAATCTAAAAAAAATTTTTCTTTATGAGGAATACCCGAATCTTTGTTCTATATGATATTTATTTTCTATTTGATAAAATAAAAATAATTCGATAACCATTTTAACCATCTTAATTGAATATTAGATCTTTCGACCATTTAAATATCCGTAAAAATTTTATAGATTCTAATAATATTAATAAATTTTTATTTTAATTTGTAAAATGAAATTATACTATTGTTTGGAAAATTTTTCTAATAATATAATGAATAGATCTATATCGTTTATAGTTTTTATATGTAGTTTCTTTTTAATGAATTTAAATAAAAAATTACATGCAAAGATTCTCGATTTTTTCTATATATTTTTTACCAAAAATTAAATCACCAATGTAATTTATATCCAAAATTGTTGGCTCGTAACTTATAGTTTTTGAATATGATATTTCTTTGAGTGCCAATAAGATTTCTTCAAAATTAATGTGACCGAACCCGGGCATCTTTCTATTATTGTCTGCAAGGTGTAAATGTTCTATCAAGTTTTTTGATCTATGAATAGCATTTCTAAAAGAATCTTCTTCAATATTCATATGAAAGGTATCTAGTAACACCTTTAATTCACTACAATTTTCAATAATAAATAAAGAATCGTCCAAACTGGAACAAAATGGAGTAGAATATCTGTTTAAGGGTTCGATTAATAATCTTATTCCATAATCTTTTGATACTTTAGTTAAATCCCTCAGAAATATAAAACTTTTGTAAAGAATGCTTTCTTTAATATTTTGCGGAATAAATCCGTGATTAAAATCAAATGATACCATAGGATCTGAAAACAAACAAATATTTATTTTATTTCCACCTAATTTATTACATAATCTTATACAATCAATTACATAATTAAAAGAATATTTTCTAAATGACAAATCGTTACTGAGTATTCTACGTTTCCAACCATCTTTTCCAGAGTTTCCCCACATTCCTGTGATTCCTACAACTTTAAGGTTAAATGATGAAAGAATATCAAAAATATGCTTTGAATCTATTAAATCAGGTTCGCCATACATCTCCACTTTTTCAAAACCGATAGCAGAAATGTTCTTCAAAGTTTCATGTATTTCTTCAATATTCAAAAAAGACGAGAGGGTAATTGAGTATGATAAAGTCATAAGTTCTTCTAAGATATATTCAAAATTATAAAAAATTGTTGCAAATTATTTTGAATAAATCAGTGCAATCCAAAATATTTTTGCCTCCAAAATATTTATCATATTTATCTAGCTCTTTCTTTTTACTAAAAATAAATGTTGAAAGTCCTTCACCAGTTTCAAGATCATAAGGTCTGCCATGAGAACCTTTTATCAAAGATGTATCCAAAGAAATGCATCTAGTATTTGGATCTATAAACAAATCCAAAGGATCATATCCAGGTTTTCGATGAATATCAACTGTTTTGGTAAATGTAGGTGCTATATCATCTTCCATCCACCAATAGTAACTAAACCACTTGTCTCTTTTAGAAGTTATAACGAGATCTCCAGTCCTTGGATGATCAACTTTTAAAAGATGTTTATCCCTTTCATCATAAATTTTATCTATACCTTCAACATCTTGTAATATCGAAGTTACCAAATTTTTATCTATAGAATTTTGCAAATAGATATTCGCTACCTGATGATCAACCATTGCAAAGGCTTTACTATATTCAAAATCAATATATTCTTTATTTTTAATTGTTCTTGTGGCAAGTAAATCTTTTTGTTTTAGAATTCTGTTTATCGGTATTCCAACATTTACATCGTTAAATCCATATTCTGAAAATATAATAAACTCCGTTTTATCATATATTCCAAGATCTTTAACCTTTTTAATTATATTAGCTACAACCTGATCAATTTTTTTCAAATCTTCTTTTACTTCTATACTATTTTTTCCGAATTTTTGAGATGAATAATCTAATTGAGGAAAATATGCAAATAAAAGATTGGGTTTATATTTTTCTATAGTATACTCTACGCATTTTGCTATCCACTGAGTAGATTTAAAGGATGCAAATGGTCCCCAGTAGCTAAAGAGATCAAATTCATTAATATTTTTTACAACACTTTCATAATAGTTAGGAGGTTTAGAATAACACCACATATCCATACGCCCATCTTCTAAATGAATGGGTTTTGGAGTAATTACATAGTCGGAATTTGCATACATTATATTTTGATAAAAGATTATTGAAGTTTTAATATTTGTATTATTTTTCTTTAAGATATCCCATATTCTATCGGATTGTACAAGGTTACTTGATTGTTCCCAAAATGAAACTTTATAGTTTTCCCTATCATACAATCCATTTGAAATTATGCCATGTGTATTTGGATATTTTCCTGATAAAACACTAGCCTGAACTGTGGATGTAACTGAAGGAAATGAAGGTTTTAAATACCCATATTCTCCGCCATTGGCTATTTCAGATAATGTAGGTACAAGTCCAGAGGATAAATGCGATACATCAAGTCCAACAATATCCAAAACTATCACATATTTTGATTTGTTATTTTTGATCATTAAAATATAGTATATTTAATTTATAATTATTTATAATAATACATAATGAAATTAAAAAATATTTCTTGTCAACAATAATTTATAACATACAGAAGGATAAACGCTTCCAAGTTAAAAATATATTCAAGTAAAAATAAAATTTTTTGAATTTTTTATATAAATTTTAATCAGTAGGATTTATGATTTTTTAAAAAATTTACAAATCAAGTCATGCTTATTTTTCTTCCTAAAACTATAGTAGGTACTAACATACTTAATGAAATAATAGCAGGATAGATGCCAACTGCACCTACTATAAATATAGAGTCAAGCAAAACCATTAAAACAATCATATATTTAACTAAAAATCGAGCTTTTAAATACATCAAATCATTTTTATATTCTTTAACATTAAAAATTATGCAAACTAATATTAAGTATATACCAAATAAAATAATATAATATAGTTTATTTGGCAGAAAAATAAATCCTAATAAAAATACCGTTATTAGACTAATCAAGTATTTTTTATAGACTTTTTTAAAATTTAACTGTATATTTAACCGGTCACTTTCTGCTTTTGTTTCCACTTTACTGAACCATGTTAAAGTAAATGTATGGATAAACACTGCCAATAACAAAAGTATTAAATTTAAAGCAGCTGTTAAAAAATAATTAGAATTAGAATATGACGAAAAATAAAAAAAAGTTGATGACGCACCAAATACTATATTTGTAGCTCGAATACCTGCCATCAAATACGGTCTAAAAAAACCATTCTTTATTTTAAAATTATATGAAATTATCATCATTACAAGAATTACCGATACTATAATTGTTGAAATAGAATTTATAAATAGAGTTAAAAAAATACCCATAGCAAAAAAAATAATTGATAAAACAGTAGCTTTAATTTCACTTATTTTTCCAAGGGCTAAAGGTCTAGTAGAATTTTCTATTTTATCTCTTTTAACATCAAATAAATCATTTGTAATCATGCCTGCAATATATAAAAATATTGATGAAACTGTAAGAATGAGAATATTAAAATAATTTGTGGTATTATTAATATTTATTAAAGTAACAAAATATCCTGCCCATATATTAGAAGGAACAGTAAAAATATTAGGAAGTCTAAATAATTGAAAATAATATTTTAACATAATTTTAAGTTATTTATCAAATCTGTAGAATATCTTTTAAATATTGAAGTGATTTTGAAGCAGCATACGAGGGGTTATCTTTATATGGATATAATTCAACTGTAATATAACCATTAAAACCCATTTTATCAATAACTTTTATAATAGTTTTAAAATCTATAGACCCTAAACCTGGTATCAAATGATTATGTATTTTATTATTTATATCAGCTAAATGAAAATGGTGAATATAATCAAATAATTCATTAATTAGATGTGAAGGATCTTCATCCACACAAACAAAATGCCCAATATCAAAATTAAGACCTATAAATTGTGAATCAAAATTCTTGATGAATTGTATAAAGTCATGGGAATTTTCAAGCAAAAGTCCAGGTTCAGGCTCTAAAAGAATTTTCACTTTTTTTTCTTCGGCTATTGGTAGTACTTTATTAATACCCTCTTTGAATACTTCCAAATATTTTTCACGATTCTTTCTATCATTTATTGGGCCACCAGGTTCTACTGAAATATTTTTTGCACCCAATTGATAAGCTAATTTTAAGCTATTAATTGTATGCTGTACGCGCAATTTCCTGTAATCTTTATTTTCTTCAATCCAAGACGGATGATATGTGTCACCTATCCCAAATAAAGTAAATGAATTCAAATTAGATATTTCTAAATTATTAATAAGTAACTGATTTTTGATTTCTGAAATATTATTTTCGTCCAGTGGCAAAGGAAAAATATGAGGATAATCACACATTATTTCTATTCCTTGATAACCTATTTTTGCTATATCTATTATAGAGTTTTCAAGGGTAAAATTGGTGTATGCATTTGAACTGAAAGCAAATTTCATTTAAAATTTTTAGTCACTTTTTGTTTAAATATTTGATCATTCCTTGATTTAAATTATTATGGATGCCAAGTGAATTTTTCAGATTGTTTATAGAATTCAAAAGCATTAAAAAAGGTAATATTGTCTATATCTTCTTTTTTGCAATTATTTTTTCTCATTTCTCGTGCTGTTAAAGGAACACTCAATGGGTCAGAAACACCCCAGTCAGCAGCGCTATTAACCATGATTTTATTACTTCCGTATTTATTAATTATATCGATAACTCGGTTAGGTGATAGTTTAGTTACTGGATAAACAGAAAGGCCCGCCCATGCTCCCCACTCTAACGTTTTTTGAATTGTTTCTTCAGTATTGTGATCAATTAAAATTTTATTAAAATCATAGTTAACTTTATTAAATATTTTTTCCATTAAATTCATCGCTTTAGGTTTGTCTATGTGAGGTAGATGAATCATTACCAATAGATTATTTTTTTTACAAATCTGTAATTGCTTTATAAAAATTTCTTCTTCTAAATCATTTATTAAATTATAACCAATTTCGCCTACTGCAACCACCTTTTCTCTATGCAAAAAGTTGCGTTCCATTACATTCAAAGCCTCTTCAGCTAATGGTCTTTGTGTTGATTCTTTAGGATTTACAGAAACACATACATAATGGTCTATTCCATAGTTTTTCGCTCTCTCTGTTTCATAAGTTATCATGTGTTCCCAGTAGTCAACAAAAGTACCAACACTTGTTCTAGGAGATCCTAGCCAAAAAGATGGCTGGACAATAACTTCGATTCCTGCCAAAGACATCTTTTCATAATCATCTGTTGTCCTCGAATACATGTGGATATGAGGATCGAAAAACCTGCTCATAATATATAAAAAGAATATAAAATATTTAATTTATAACTTTCAAAGTGCTTTGTTGCATGATTATTTTATTCGTCATTTGTTAACGTTTTATTGACAGTGTTATAACGGAAATAGTCAAAGCTTAATTATTATTATAATACAAATATTAAATTTTTAACTGATTTTCGAATCATGCAACAAAGCACTTTCAAAGCTATTTAATATATTACTTAAATTTCATTTTAAATATTTCGCCAAATTATATAAAATGTAAGTTTTGTAAATGCAAAACTGTTGCAATAGTTAAATTCAATTTTTATATGTATTTATACTCTTGAGTAAAAATTTGTAAATTATGAAAGCCGCAATTTTTTATGGACAAAATAACATTCAAATTGAAAATCTTCCGACAATAAAAAAAAATGATCAAAATCAAGTTTTAAAAGTGTTATCTTGTTCTATTTGCAGTTATGATGTAAGAACATTTAGAAACGGAAATTTTAAAGTTGTGCCTCCTATTATACTTGGACATGAAATTTGTGCTCAAATTGTAGATACATATGTGGAGAAAAATTGCGTACTTTATCCTGGAACAAGAGTGTCCATATATCCAATTATTCCATGCCTGAACTGTTGGTATTGTATAAATAAAAAATACAATTTATGTAACGAAAAAAAAGAATTAGGTTCATCTATCAACGGAGGCTTTGCCGAATATATTTCAATACCTAGATCAATTTTTGAAATTGGCGGTGTTGTTTCTGTACCTGATTGTATCACTAATGAGGAGGCATCATTAATTGAACCATTGGCTTGTTGTATAAATAGCATTAACCTTATCAAAGAAACTTTTTTTGATTCAGTAATAATTTTAGGAGATGGTCCAATTGGTATATTGCAATTGATGCTAATTAAAAAATTACATAATACAAAAGTTACTATCATAGGTAAAATACCTCGAAGATTAGAAATAGCAAAAAAATTAGGGGCAAATCATACTATTTGTATTCAAAATCCTGGAGAATATAATGAAACTCCGTTAAAAGAGTTAATAAAAGATATACATTTAGAATGTTTTCCAAATATTATTTTTGTTTCAAATAACGATCCACTTTCTTTCAAATTATCATTGGAATTAGTAAATAAAAATGGTAAAATCATATTATTTTCAGGAATCAAAAACAATAAAGATTCGAATGAAATAAACAATTTTTTCTTAAATTTAATTCATTATAACCAAATATCAATTATAGGAAGTTTTAGCTCCACGCCCAAGGATATGGAAGATGCAATGAAAATTATAGAGACAAAAGAAATAGACCTAAAATATTTAATATCCAATAAATTTACATTACGGGATATACATAATGCATTGCTAACAACCGAATCTTTTTTAGGTTTTAAATCCATTATAAATAAATTTTAACGTTATACTATTTTCAGTAAAAAGGGTAATAAAATTGAAAAGTTTAATCCTTATTTTGGACGCCTTTTCAACTTACTAATATAGTTAAATATAATAATATAAAATATGAGTAAAAATTTTGAACATAAGCGGACAGCAGATATTGTAGCTGAAGCATTAATAGATTGGGGGGTAGAGGTTATTTTTGGATTACCAGGTGATGGAATTAATGGATTTATTGAAACATTAAGACAAAGACAAAACAAAATTAAATTTATTCTAGTAAGACATGAAGAATCTGCGGCATTTATGGCTTGTGCCTATGCTAAATATACCGGAAAACTTGGTGCATGTGTAGCAACATCAGGCCCAGGTGCAATTCATCTTTTAAATGGATTATATGATGCTAAATCCGATAATACTCCTGTAATAGCGATAACAGGAACAACATATACTGATTTAATGAATTCAAACTATCAACAGGATGTTAATTTACTGCAGTTATTTTCGGATGTAGCAGTTTATAATGACATGATAATGGTTCCAGAACAAGCTGAGATGGCTGTAGACATTGCATGTAGAACAGCGATGGCTCAAAGAGGAGTGAGCCATTTAACAATACCAATTGATGTTCAAGAAAAAAAACTGGATGGGACGTATTCAAGACATAATGTAGCATACCATACTTCTGATGTGTATGTTTCAGAAACTATTCCAAGTCAATCTTTAATTCAAAAAGCTGCAGATATTCTTAACTCAGGAAACAATATTGTTATGCTCGTTGGTCAGGGTGCATTAGGTGCAGGAAAAGAAGTAATCGCAATTGCAGAAAAATTAAAAGCGCCGGTAATTAAAGCGCTATTAGGTAAAGCAGTAATTCCAGATGATCACCCCAACAATTTGGGTGGAATTGGATTACTTGGAACAGAACCCGCAAGTGATGCCATGACAGAAGCAGATACTTTATTTATGATTGGTACATCTTTTCCTTATATAGAATATCTTCCAAAACCTGGGCAAGCTAGAGGTGTTCAAATTGATATAAAACCGGATAAAATTGGTCTTCGCTACCCCGTTGAACTTGGTTTAGTGGGCGATTCAAAGCTTGTACTTTCTGCTCTACTTCCGCTAATAAATGATAAAAGAAATGGCAATGATTCTGAATTTCTGTCATCAAAACAAAACAGTATGAAGAATTGGAATAAACTAATGCTCGAAAATGGTACTAGAAAAGATAAACCAATAAAACCCCAAGTCATTGCAAAAGCTGTATCGGATGAGTTAAAGGATGGAGCAATAATTTCCGTAGATAGCGGTACTAATACTACTTGGGCCGCACGCCATATAGATATAAGAGAAGGAATGAAATTTTCCTGTTCAGGAACCTTAGCAAGTATGGCTTGTGGGTTACCATATGCAATAGCTGCACAGATTGCATTTCCTGAAAGACAATCTGTAGCATTTGTGGGTGATGGGGGATTAACGATGCTAATGGGAGAATTTGCTACTGCTGTACAATATAATTTACCAATTAAAGTTATCGTCATTAAAAATAATTCATTAGGGATGATTAGATGGGAACAAATGGGATTTCTCGGAAATCCGGAATTTGGAATAGAATTTTCTCCCATTGACTATGCAAAATTCGCCGAAGCTTGTGGAGGCATAGGATATACAATTAGAGAACCATCAGAAATTAAACCTATAATGCATAAGGCAATGAGCGAGAATACAAAACCAACCTTAGTTGAAGCATATGTCGATCCATTCGAGCCCCCTATGCCACCAAAAGTAGAAATGGCATTCGTAAAGCATTTGGCAGAATCATTTGCAAAAGGACAACCATATGCAGGAAGAATAGGACTAACATTATTCAGAGATAAAGTCCATGATGTGTTAAAGAACATACATTCACATTCAATAAATAATGATTAAAGTTGACAAACATTTATTTATTAGATCTCTTGCATAATATGAAACATTTACTTCAGTTCACTAATGATGTACTATTTTTTTCTACTGATACAGGTTCATTATTCTATAATTTACTAAACCTGCTACTATGTCTGACACCTTGTTATATTTTCTCAATTTGTTTCTGAAAATATCACTCATTATCCTGTACTTTTTCAATCTGCTGATAGTATGTTCCCCACTATTATTCTCTTTTTTGAATGAATTTTGTTGTACTCTTTTTCCTCATCAGATAACTCTTCGTTTCTTTCCTTTTTGAATGGCAGTGATGATAGTTGTTCTGATAATCTTTTTCTATACCTCGGTATCCAAGATCAAATATATTTACAACTTGTTTGGGAATGACAGGATGATTCTTTTTATAAACATCATAATCATGTTTACGTCCTTTCTTATAGCCTACTTTATGAAGGATATAACCACGATTGTTAACCATTATATGATTTTTAACAGTATGTCTTTTCTTCTTACCGGAGTAGAATGTCTTTCTTCTTTCTTTATCTATAGGTCTTGGTATCTGTTGTTCTGTACAATCGGTAAAAGTCATGAATCCAGGAAAATATTTCTCTACGTCCTCAGGGGTTCGAAGACTCTACTTTGTAATTTTGTATAATTTTTGAGGAATTGGTATGCATGTTCTTATCAGTCACTCAATATTTTGAATGTCTCTGCAAATGTTGCTTTGATCTAGATCAAATAAAAAGCCAGCTAACGTGTAAGTAATGTAAAGGCGATAATACCCCAAAATCAGTACAAATCTATCTTTAAATCCAACTTGAAATGTCTACTTGCACCTATAGATCATTTCTGCTTTATTGTATGATTCTTATAATCTTGTTTTACTATCTATTTTGCCTAAACAGATATCATTTTATTATATAATGACGCTTTTAACATTAACTCTTGTATTATATTCTTTAGTTTAACCGAGTATACGTACTATCCAAACATTCTTTTTAAACAAGAAAATACTATTTCAACAATCCATCTTTGACCATAGCTAACGCTATCCTCTTTCCACTTTCGCAAATTATTTTTCTGTTCTAAGACTGCTAAATTTGAGGAGTTTTCCTTTTCTCTATCTGAATAGAGCATTCTTTCTAACTTTAATACAAGGTTGGATTCCATTATCTGCTAGACTTCTAAAAATCTCATTACCATTATAAGCACCACCATCTGCGAATAGTTTGCCAATTGTTATTTTTTATCTGATTTTATAATATCATCAATCAATCCAGGCAATGCTTTACTATCATGAACATATTCATCGTCAGTTACCTTCATCATAGCAAGATTTCGCCTCTTCTAACTAAAGATTGGTTGTAGACTGCAGGCCAGCTCTACAATTTGTTGGTTAATGTTAGCTAAATATATTTGGAAAGGAGTAATCATGCAGCAAAGCATATTTAAAATACTAAAAGAGAAAAAATATCTATTTTTAACATTATATAAAAAGAAATACTTTCAAAGTAAAAAAGATAGTAGATTACAGTGAATCTTCAATTCGATACTCGAATTTAAATTAAAGGTCATATAAGTTGTTAAAATAATAGTAATACAATCGAAAAGATAAAATAAAATAAAAATAATAAAGACATGATAATCTACATATCTTCAGAATCTAACTTGTAGATTTATCATTATATAAATATGAATTTATAATTTATTTTCCATCTTTTACATTAATCACGAAATTATATTCCTCATAACCACTAACATTCTCATTTCCGGGCAACCATGTTGCTACAACTAAAATTACATATTGACCTTCACTCAGATTTGTTTTAAAAAAGATACTTTTAGCATTTTGAGTAATTGCAAGTACTTGCGATTTTCCTTGTGCATTATATGGATATGCATCTACACTTATACTAGCAGGTGGAAGTGCAGATGGATCATTTTCTATCGAAAATCCCAAGCAGTCCCCTTTTAAAACAACGATACGCTTACTTGGAAGAGAAGCATTTATCTTTTTTAGAGGTAATTTAAGTAGAGATAATGACATACCTTCACGGTATTTATAATCAAGCAAATTTCCAACATAGTATTTTTTTCCACCATGTATTAAAGAAATATCTGGAGGTAATATATTCAAGTTCTGACCGGTCTTATTCATGGCAATTGCAGTGTTATTGTTACAAACATTAGATTGAGATATATTATTGGCGGAAGCATTGAAAGAAATGTCTTTGTATAATAGACTATTAAGATTACCTAATGCGACAAAATCACTGCCTTTTAATTTATTATTATAGTAAAAGGCATTTGGAAATGGATCTGATGAAACCACTGACGATAGTTTACTAAAGGCATAAGTATTGTTATATATGATTGAAGTTATACATAATAATGAAGATAAACATACGGCTGAATAAATTATTAAGGAAATCTCAAATCTAGGATTTAATTTCAATAGATATTGTGCAAAATTATCTATATTTATATTTTTGATTTATCTATTAAATAGTTTTATTATTTATAATTGAATATAAATGATTGATTAGGCTCTGTTCACTTAACGATAAATCTATAGCTTAAGATGTCCTGTTTCATTTGTGATTTTCAGAAAAAGAACATCTTCAAAATATATTGGTTATGGTTTACATTTTTATTTTTCAGGTTTGTCTTTAAGAAGAAAGGCAGCAGACAGACTATCAGCTGCTTCTTTATCAAAAGAAATCACGTTTCTATCTGGAACTAGATACAAAGTACAAGCCTCAGGAAATATCCTCAAAGGAAAAGAAAATCTTCAAGTATGTTATAGATTCGACTGTAATTAAAGTCGGGTTAAAACATATTTGGATATGAGAGGTTGCTACTATCGAACTAGAACGTAAAGAAATCCTCGGGATAAGCGTATCAAAAGAACCAAATATGTTTTTGTTATTGCTGAATGATTTTTTTTCGGACGTTATAGTGGCTCATGGAGAACATCCAGTTTCCACAGATGATAGTACTTGGTATCCACCACAAGCATGTAGATTCCTGAAACTAACTCATCATATTCATTACTCATAGGAGAAAAGCATTATTGAAAGAACTATGCAGTATTAAAGACAGGGCTGAAAGCTTGATGATTATTTCCATGCAGAAAGAAGAAGAAGAAATGTAAATTAGAACATTTAAAGAATTGGCTTTATCTTTTTGTAGATTATCATAATAAGAAATTATGTCTTGAGTGAACAGAGCCATTAATTATGATTAGCATTGCTGATATCATGATCTTTTAAAAGATTAGTTTATCTATATAGGTATAAATTAAAAAAATATGACATAAAATATTTAATGCATTATAATTCCACGAGACAGATCACCTTTTAACATTTATATAAAAATATATTACACATTTTTCATATCTTACCTTAAAAAGAATATATGAGTTTATTAATTCAAAGAATCAAACGCAAAGATTAATTTATTATATTAGAATATGCCTTTTTGTTTCCAGATTATAGAGCATATGAACTCAAATTTCTTCTTTTGGAGTTGCAGTTCTGCAAATATTCTAACGTACTTTTGCAGAAAAGACCCATTTTTGTAGTAACCTATAGATATATACGTTATAATATTTAACATTTTATAATATTTGACGTCTATTTTCTTTCGGGAGACTTCATCAGATGTCTAAAATCCCATATTGTTATTTCAATAATTAACGAAAAAAATATATTGAATATTTTCTTTTTTATTGAATTTATAATTAAAGATAAATAAGATTTAGTTTAGTGACGAAAAAGCACTTGATACTTACGAATGCCTATTTCTAAAAATCAGATTTTTTTATTCTTATTATAAATTTAAATAATTTCATAACACGTTTTAATGATAAAACAGTAGAATATTTTGATATATTGTATAAGGAAAATAGGTAACAAAAATGCAATTAATTATTTGAATTTGTTATAGATTTTTATAACAAATGTATTGCAGATAAATCAAATACATTATAAATAATTAATATGTTTAATTTTTTTTAACCTAATATTTCGGACATTATGATCACAACACAATTATTAATTGTCAATTTTTTTCAACAAGTAATGTCAATTAAAAATTTGAATTTACAATATATAAATACAAAAATCACTAAAATCTATATCAAAAGTCTTTTTTAATTGTTAATCAAAATAAATATCGGTACCGAAAATTTTAAATATTAAATCTTTAATGTTTTATAGTTATAAAATTGATTTATAAAATATAAAAAGGATTAATCCTAAATATTCAAATGCGTTTTAATTTATATTTATAAAAATAGTAACAGCTATATAAACGCGTTAAATCTACCGAATATGTTAAATACTAATTTGTTTCATGATTCTTATAATCTTGTTTTACTATCTATTTTGCCTAAACAGATATCATTTTATTATATAATGACGCTTTTAACATTAACTCTTGTATTATATTCTTTAGTTTAACCGAGTATACGTACTATCCAAACATTCTTTTTAAACAAGAAAATACTATTTCAACAATCCATCTTTGACCATAGCTAACGCTATCCTCTTTCCACTTTCGCAAATCAGTTCTTTGTGCCAACACTGTTAGATTTCTAAGGATATTCCTTTTTTCCATCTGAGTTAGCATTCTTTCTTACTTTAATATAGGGAAAGATTCCATTGTCTTCCAGATCTCTAAAAATAATGTTGCTATCGTAAGCACCACCATCAGAAAATAGTTTACCAATTGTTTTTTTCCCATAATACCATTGACCAATTCTGGTAATGACTTGCTGTCATGAATATGCTTATCGTCAGTTACCTTCTTCATAGCAAGAATTTTCTTTGTCTTTGCATTTACAGCAACATGTATTTTTAAATACCCTTTCTTGTTGTTATCTTTTATATAGTATTTATCTTGTAGCCATTGACCTCTGTTTGTAACTTATTCCTGTAATATCTATTGCAATGACAATATATTCATCTTTGAATTTGTTGTTGCTATTTGTTGCATCTTTTATCTTGATATTTAATTTGTTTATTCTTCTGTTTATTGTTGTAAATAGGATAGATGGTGCTTTTACTTTAGCATGTCCTTGTGCAATACCTCGGTTTGTCTATAAGGAAGATGAAAGCATGCCTTGGCATAACCAAGAAGAAGAAGAAGAAGAAGAAGAAGAAGAAGAAGAAGAAGAAGAAGAAGAAGAAGAGAAAAAAAAAGTGTTAGGATAATGAAATCACTGCTCACCTATTTTGCCTTGGTTCATCTCTTTTAATTCTGTATCCCAGTTGTTAATGACGTCAAAGCTCATTAGTATTTCATCCCATCTGACTAGAGATCGGTTGTTGATTGGCCAATCCATAAAATTTGTTGGTATATGTTAGCTAAATGTATTTGGAAAGAGGAAATCATGCAACAAAGCAGTTAAATACAGTATTTACTAATCAAATTTATGTCAAATTCTAAAACAGACAGCCAACAAAACACCGGACTAGACAATTCTACCTATAATATTTTAATGGCAGCAGGTAAAGAAGCTAATTTCTTATATTCTACAGTAGATACATATATTCAAGACGCCCAAAGAGAAGGACGTCAAGATCTAGTTGATTTATGGAATGAAATGAAAAGTGACAAACAAAGACATTTGAAAATGCTAAGAAGTGCGCTAGAAAAAGAAGCTAAAGAAAACAAACTTCAATAGATCCCACTAAAAATAACGCTTCTATCATATCTGAATATATTCAGATATGATCGAATGAATCTGAATGGCTTAATTCTAATATCGTATCTAAAGCATAAATTTTCAATCTATATTAACAGCAGAATATACAATACTTATTTCTTATTTTTCTTATATTTCTTATAAAAATAGCAATATAGATTAACTCAATCAGATCACATATTAAGATATTCGTTAAGCAAATAATAAAAAAATGTATATGTAATTTAATGAATTAAAGTTTAAAGAATACTTCCGATAAATTATTAGATATGAAATAAAATTATTTAGTTTTATATTATATTGCTTTGTTGCACGATTCCTATAATCTCTGATTTTATTATCCATCTTCTTTAAATAGATATCAACTTATTATACAATGATGCTTTCAACATCATTTCCTGTATCATATTCTTTAGTTTAATCGAATAAACGTATTCACCAAACGTTCTCTTTAAACAAGAAAATACAGTTTCAACAATCCGCCTCTTTGTACATATACCAATTAGCATATGTTTTCTAAATCGTATTTCATAGCAAATAGTTCCTCATATCAATATTGAATCTTTTTGTTCTAAAGTAGAAAGATATCTTATTTTTTAAATCTACAAAAGATGAATAATATTTTAAAACAAGTAGATCTCGTTTGGCTATATTCCATATTTCTTCCATCACCATGAACTCCGGAGATGCTGTGGGAAGGTATACCGGGATTAAAGTGTCTTTATTTTCTTCAAAGTATGCAATAACCCTCTTTGATTTGTAATGATGCGATGCTTTATCCCTGAACAAATAGCATTTTTGAATTAGCATGTATTTTCTTTAGATAATCAAGGAATGTATCGCCATTGAATTTATCATACTGTCTGAATAATTGTTTTCCTTTCATACTTGTGGCACCAAAAATACATGAATGCTGATATGAATCTGTTACTCTGACAACAGGTCTTTTATTTTCTTTATCAATCCAAACACGTCTTACAAGAGAATCATAAAAGAAAAATGATTCATCCAGTGATACTACGGTAAATCCGTCTTCCTGCTGCTGCTGCTGCTGCTGCTGCTGCTGCTGCTGCTGCTGCTTATCCACAAGTATCTGTTCTGTCTTTTTTGAAAGTCTTTTTTTCCTCTGGTGATGCAGTATTAACATGTACTTTTCTTGGAACCTTCTGTTTAAATACCCATTTTCGAAGTATACGATATATGTGAGTATAGTGATATTTTATACCGCTTTTCTTTATGATTAACTCTTCAACCTGTTTTGTTGTCCATCAGCCTTGTTTGGAGTTGGATAATTCTTTTTTAATCTGATAAACCATATCTTCAGATAGCTCAGGTGATCTATCGGCTTTTGTTCTATCTTTTCAGTACTTTCAAGCCTTCCATACCATATCTTTTTAACCAATTAGAAGCCCATGGATTGCTTCTATGTAATTCTTTTACAACGTGAAATGGAGTTTGCTTATTTTGTTTTACTTTGATAATTAGTAGCAGTCTTTCCTTAACCTTTGAATCATTTTCTTTTTTGTATAAATTAACCAATTGGGATTTGGTCAATGGCGACATTAAGAATAGATAGTATAATAGAAAGATCTAGATAGCTTTTGTGTTTCTATGATAAATATCATGATACATTATTTAGCATACTTGTGCTAATTGGTATAACTAAAGATTGATTGTAGACAGCAGGCCAGTTTATACAATTTGTTGGTTAATGTTAGCTAAATGTATTTGGAAAGGAGTAAACATGCAACAAAACAGTATAAAACAAATAGTGTATAACTGCTTTGTCATATGATTTAAAATCAGGTAAAACATCAACCATATATAACGATGACAATTAAATCAACTATTTTCGTTACTATTTATGTACAAAGAGTAATAACGGACGAAGATTAAATAAATATGCACGCAAGCAGTGTGTCTATATATAAATAATTTTATTAACTCTTTGATATATGGACAAGAATAAAAGTAAAAAAGACGAAACAAATGAAGAATTATCAGAATCTACAGAAAAGAGAATCGATCAACTTCCTGAACATGCACAACACATTTTTAGAAAGGCTCATGCTAGCGCCATAAAAGAATATCAGGATCCAGATAAAAGACGAGGAGGTGAAAAAGAAAGTGCAGAAGAAGTTGCTCATAAGGTTGCATGGGCGGCAGTAAAAAAAGAATATGAAAAAGAAGGAGATGAATGGAGAAAAAAATGATAAATCTGACTATTTCTTTGCTCCTTCTCTATGTATCCAATAATATGATACACTATTGACATCAATCCAAAAAGTTTCTGAAGATGCATCCAATATAATTTCTTGAGTATTGTCATCAAATTTTACATTGTGTTTGTGTAATTCAAATTCTTCTCCAGAGCCCAACTTTATCATGACTTCACCATTTTTTTCTACGCTAGACTTTATTGATTCAAAATGTGCCATAACAAGAATAAACTATAATAATTATTAAAATTTATTATATCATTGCAGTGCAGATTTTTTAAAGGATGTCCCTTAATCATATAGATATTATTTTTTGTTCGCGCTCGCTGTTTGGATGAAGTTTTTATTGTTACCTTTATTTAGGACCATCATATTATTTTATTTCAAATGAGTTATGACTTTCTGGCAAAAATACTATTTTATTTTTTATTGTATTTACAAATTATTTTTATTTTATCCTTTGATTTGCGTATTGAAAAAAGAATAATAAAGATATTTCCAATTTATTGTCGTCATATATTTTTTAGGTTGATTAAGAAATCAAATAATATTATATATCCTTAGTGCTATTTATATTAAATGAAAGGAAAATGCGAAGATTGTGGTATGGATGATGTTGAAGTTATGACTGTAAAATTAAGAAATTCTGATAAGGAGAAAACTTTGTGTAATCAATGCAGAGCACCCGATGGAGCATATGCTTACTAAACAAATTTACAAATTTTTTTGTTTCTAGTATTAGGTACAACATAATTAAATAAAATAAATAAATAAACATTAAAGATTTATTCAAGAATAAGATTAGAATTGTTGGCCAGTACAATCACGGAAGATAAACAGAATTAGCATAATGTCATAGTTACAAACTCACCATACATTTGACGGCTCTGTTAACAGTTATATAAAATGTATGATATGTCTTTCTGTAAAATTAATGATGAGTGTTTAGATATCGTAATACCTTTAGCTTGCCGCTCTTTAGTAATACTGTGAGAGATACATTCCTCAGAATATACCAATTAGCATATGTTTTCTAAATTACATCTTGTAACAAATAGTTCCTCATATCAAGATTGAATCGTTTTGTTCTGAAATATCTGGAAATCTTATTTTTAAAATCTGCAAATGATTGATAATATTTTAAAACAAGTAGATCGCATTTAGCTATATTTCATATCTCTTCCATTACCATAAACTCCGGTGATGCGGTAGTAGAAGATAAACAGGGATTAGAGTATCTTTGTTTTCTTCAAATTACTTTAAAACCTTCTTTGATTTGTAATGAGGAGATGCCTTATCCATAAACAAATAACATTTCGGAAATTTATTATGCAATTTCTTTATATAATCAAGAAATGTATCGCCATTGAATTTATCATACTGTCTGAATAATTGTTTTCCTTTCATACTTGTGGCACGAAAAATACATGAATGTTTGTGCGAGCCTGTTATTCTAACAACAGGTCTTTTGTTTTCTTTATCAATCCAAACGTGTCTTGCAAGAGAATCATAAAAGAAAAATGATTCAACGAGAGATATTATGGTAAACTCTGTTTCTTGCTCTTGCTGCTGCTTGTCCATAAATATTTGTTCTGCAGTCTTTTCTTGAAATTATCTTTCTCTTCTTTGGATGCAGTATTAACATGTACTTTTCTTGATACTTTTTGTTTAAATCCCCATTTGTGAAGAATACGGTATATGTGAGTATAATGATATTTGACACCACTTTTATGATTAACTCTTCAACCTGTTTTGTAGTCCATCAGCCTTGTTTGGAGTTTGATAGTTCTTGCTTAACAGCAGTGTAAATGATATACTATATCTTATTGTAAAATAGTTGTGTTTGTTTAGCTATCACAACACCTATAGCTTGCCACTCTTTTATCTATTATTATGAGGGACACATTCCTCAGAATGCTAACTGATGATGAAAAGAACCTTTTACATCTAATGCTTGAAGATAATGAAGCAGGATATAGAGCCAAGATTATCTTGCTTAAAGATGAGGGATACACAGTTCCTCAAATAAGAAAGATTACAAACCATCATGATCATAACATAAGAAAATGGATACATCGCTTTAACGAAAAAGGAATCGATGGCATTATATCAAAAAAACATAATCATAAACAGCACAAATTTACTAATGATATCGAAAAACAAATAGTGGATATAACATCTACAAACCCAAGATCTTTTGATTTGGGATTTTCCACATGGTCATTACGTGTACTTGCTGGTTTTCTTATGAATGACTTAACTGGTAACTAAAATAAGCCATTCTGCAGAAATAAGAAATATTCTTCTAAAGCATAAAATAAAATGGAGAAAATCTAAAACTGTGTTGTCAAATAATAAAAGCAATGATCCAGAATACACTTTGAAAAAAAGTACATTGAACAACTGAGGTACAACACACCTTCTTCGGATTCGGTGTTACTGTATATAGATGAAAAAGGGCCTGTAGCAGCAAAAACCCATGGTGGTACATCATGGTCATCGGTACAGGTAAAGGTCGAAAAGGCTCAAAAGATAAATGGATTGTTAAATGTATTTGGAGCCTATGATCATACAAATGACAAAATGCATGTCCAATGCTATAAAAGAAAGACAGGAAAGAAGCAGTTTGTTGACTTTTTAAAAAAGAGTAGATAAAAGATATGATAAGAATATCCAAAATATCTTTGTTGTACTTGATAATCTTTCAGCACACAAATCAAAGATGGTAAAGAAAGAGATATCCAAATGTTGTCCTCGAATAAAATTTGTATTTCTACCAGTAAGATCGCCCAAGCTTAATTTAATCGAAGTAAGGTGGGTGTGGTTACAAAGGCAGACAATTAACAATTCTACATTTAAAGACGAACAAGAAATAGGAAGAGCCATTAGCAAGTGGAAGAATATTTATAACAAAAATCATGGCAGCAAAGCGATCATAAATATTTTACAAGAGAGTGTATCTTTATGTATACACAGCTGTTAATCTGATAACTTGTTTCGTCTGATGGTTCGGACGGCTCTGTTAACATAAGGAAAAACCTATAGCTTTAAAATGACCATTTTATTTATGTCTACTAGACATAGAACACCTTCACAAATTATTGGTTATGGATTATACTTGTACTTTTTAGGCTTATCTTTTAGAAATGCTGCGAAAGCATTATCTTTTTTACTTTTAGTCAAAATAAGTTATGTTTCTATCTGGAACTGGCTTCAAAAGTACAGGCCTTGGAAATATCTCAAGAATAAGAAAATTTGAGAATATATAATTGATGAAACTGCGATAAAAGTAGGTTCTAAACTAATTTGGCTTTGGCTAGTTATAGAATCGAAGAATAAAGTAATCCTTGCAACGGATATATCAAAAAAGCGAAATATATCTATTGCCAAACGATTTCTATCTCAGGTAAAACAAGTATGAATTACATTCTGTTTCATCGTCAGATGGTGGTGGTACATGGTACACGCAAGCCTGCAGATTCTTGAAATTAAAGCATCATATTCATTTTTTTATGAGAAAAGTATTATTGAAAGAACAATGCAGTACGTCAAAGATAGAACTATTGAAAGATTTGATGATTACTTTCCCTGAAAAAAAGAACAAGTGCAAATTAAATTATATAAAACAATGTCTCAAGTTTTTGTTTACCAACATAATAAAGAAATATTGTCTTAAGTTAACAGGGTCTATTTGATAATTCTATCTTTGAAAACAATTAACAATTATGGTAATTAATCAAAGGTGAAATTATATTAAAAAAATATCAGTAACATAACATTTTCAAGAGAACAAAGATCAAGTACATAATAATATTTATAATTCATACATTTAAAACACTCTTTTTAAATCCAACCAAGAACAAAAGAAATTGTTGGTTATATTTCATACTTGCTTTCATGGAACATTATTGGAATAATGCCAAATCCTCAATTTTATATAAAATAAATATAAGAATATATAATTTTAAGATAAATGAGGACTGGTCATAATTTAAATTTATTTTCATATATGTAATATAGCTCAAAGCTAACCTCGAATATAATTTTGATAAAGACTGTTCCAAAGATTAGCTCTTGACAGATTAAAGGAATTCATACTCTAACATTCTATATCTGGTAGGTTGTATACCCTAGCCCAGTATACCAACAACAACAAGAAAACGTGGCAGACGAAATGTATATTCTCCAATCATAATTTTGAGATGTTTTATTGTAAGAATATGGTTTAGATTGGACTACAACAATGCATTGCATATTTTTCTTAACACGGACTGTCATTACAACCATAAACTAGCCTTAGCCTGCGAATTAGTATCCCTCCCAGTAGACGAACATTTGATAGTCATCTTTAGAGACTTCTTTAGCAGTATTATTTATTGGAATATTTAATTTGTTTATCCTTTTGTTTATTGTTGTAAAATCTGTAATTGATGGAACTTTTCCTTTAACATGACCTTTTGCTATTTATAATGTAATCAAAACCCAATTAAAGATTCCGTCTGGGTACATTAGATATAATGTATAGTCAAGATTGTTCAAGCACGTAGAATCGGATCAAGCAAGAACATGTATAACTATTATAATATTAAAGAATAAGATAGTGATGCTTTTGCATGATTATTTTATTTGCCATTTGCTAACTTTTTGTCGATTAATTAATTAATTAAAAATGAAAACAGTTAAAATTCAATTGTTATTGTTATAGATACACTATTATTTTAACTGTTTTTCGAAATACAACAAAGTACTTTTATTCTAATAATAATTTTTTTTGGTTGGTTGGTTGGTTGGTCTATCTCCTGTTCACATGACATTAACAATTAAACCAGCTTTAATTCCTTGGAATTAATATTATACCTAAAATACACAAGAGATACAGATTCTTCAACAGAGTTTCTTATATAACATTATCTGAAACTATATCAGTATATATCAATCGAAAGTATATAAATACAAACGGAACAGACGCACCTTTATTCTCAATCTCAATAGTACACTGAAAAACTGTTCTGTAAAGTAAAGTAATTACTTTATTGTTGTAGTAACCGGCAAATGGATTTAACCATTTTTAAACATGTTTTAGTTTACATATCTTCTTTCTGCAAGGAAGTAATCATCAAATCCTTCTATATTCTATCTTTGATGTATGCATTGTCCTTTCTATAATACATTTTCAAAAGGGTATCTGAAAATGAAAATACATGTTGTTGCTGTTGTAAACGTCAATACAAAGAAAATTCTTTCAATGATGAAGGTACTGAGGATGACAGGTACTTGATAACAAGGCATTACCAGAATTGATTAATAGTATTTTAAAATCTTGATAAAACAGTAGGTGAACTATTTGTTGATGATAATGACCTTACGATAGCAATAGTATTTTTAAATTCAACAGACAATAATGGAATTTTGATGTATTAAATAAGAAAAAGAATGCTCGATTCAAATGGAAGAGGAAAAAAAATCCTTTTAGAACCTGTCAGTTTTATCTCAGAAAAAAGATTTCCAAAAATTAAAAGAGGATAGTATAAGCTATGGAAAGCGGTAGATTGTAGAAACAGTATTTTCATCAATAAAGAGAATGTTTGTTGGCGAATATGCATATTTGGCTAGACTAAAGAACATGATAAAAGAGATGATGTTAAATGCGTCGTTGTATAATAATATAGAGCTGTTTGAACAAATTAAATAGTTATATCCAATTTTTAAAACTTTTTAAAAAATAACTATTTGATTCTATAAGAATGTTTTCTGATCTATTTAAATAATCGTTCCTATATCTAAGAATTATAATTACATAAATAATGGGATTATAAAACATTATTAACAAGAATATAATATTACTAAGTTTAAATATAATTTATTATTTTGTTTCTTAGGAGTTGTTTTATTTGAGGCTGATGATGAGGATTGGTTTTGCGCAAATACTAATGCGGAATTTGTATATGCAAAAAATATTACTAAAGATAGTGCAACTGATGCTATTATTATAACCGTTTTATGCATATAATAAAATATGCTTAAAACTATTTATCTGTGTAGTTTCAAACAATCGGGTTTTAAAGTGAATCTAACCCAAAATTGATAAATATAGATGACGGTCATTCTGATTAATATCTGCCCTGAGCCGTTGATACTGTATAGTCCTTATAAAAATAAAAAGCTATCTCTAATTTAAGACATATGGGAAAAATTATGAACTACTAGAATCTATTTTGGTCATCCCCTTCTTTCGATATTGCTAATTTGCTTGTTCAGTGTCTGCTCCTGTTTTACTTTGTTCAGTTATCTTTTGATTGCTTGGGTTTCTTGATTGCTGTTGGTTAGTGTTCAATTATTTTTGCAAGGTTTGTTTGTTCGTTACTTCTGTATTCTGTAAGAGGATCATCTTTTCTTCCAATCTCATTACTGCTATACCTTATTCAAATTCTCTGATCAGAAGAAGATGATGAGGATGGAGGATCAACAGAAGGTGAGTTCACTATGTCTTTTGTCTTATCGACAACGTCTTTTGTTGTGTCTACGATTTTATCTTTGACATCTTTTATTTTTTCTTTAACCTTGTAGATAATTTCTCCCATAAATTAACATATGGTTTTTTTGTAATCACAGATTCTTCTCTTTTTAACGGAATAGATATTTCAGTCCTTGACTCCACCGGGCCATCACTTTCAGTATTGGATGATTCATTTGAGAATGACCTAGCATTATCTGCTACTGGTCTTCTTTCGATCGTAATTATTTCTCTTGCACGATCAATTCCTACTGTTCTTGTTTCTTTTGTTTCTTTGACTTCATTATAATCAAAATTATAGACAGAATATGCTAAGGTTATTATGCCCCCCGCTATAAAACCATAAATCAAATACGTTAATAGCCCCCACAAAAGCATATTTGATGTGGGCATGTGATTTGTTATTATACTTGAATTCATTTGTTCTGTTCCTCTTGTAAATAAATAAGTAGAATTTGTCATTATAGACAATAATTTAGAGAGCAGATTTTGATAGGTTGTTGAAATGTATATCATTGGAAAATACAAAACTAAAAAAGAAATTAATCCTGCTATCAAACCAAAAAGTGCTCCCTTTTTTTTATTGGAAGGATGAAACATTAACATTTTAGACATTATTATACCCAAAATTATTCCTATGATTATTCCATGAACGAATATAATTACCAAAGCAGATAAACCTATAGAAACAACATCATTATTATAATTATTAATTAAAATACCCATTGTATCAAAAAATGCACCTTCAGGATATTTGAATAAAACAGACATACACAAAATTAATCCTGCAAAACAAATTGATGCAACAAATCCTCCTATTGCACCAAATATTATTCCTTTTTTTAAAGTATATATTTTAGGATCTATGGGCACAAAAGATGTTTTAGTATTATTGTGTTTATTCATAGAATCTATTAAATATGCAATTATTATAATAATTCCCTTCTGATAAATTATTACGTTTTATTCAGATCACTATTATCTTCATTATAAATAAATTATAATTTTTCAGAATTTAATTATAATTTTTTAATGCTTTGTTGTATGATTATTTTTTTTCTCATTTGCTACGCTTTATAGATAAAATAAAAAGAAAAAAGTCAAAGTTACATTGTTATTGTTACATATAAATTAAGGTTTTGTCGTTTTCGAATCATCTAACAAAGCAATTTTTTTAATAAATTTTGCTTAAGTAAATATTCCACATTTTCCTTTGCATAGTAAAAGATCTCTTGCTCAATTAGCAACATTAAAGAAATTTCTATAAATATAATTTAAACTAGATTATTTTAGTAATAATAATTGTAAATTTTATTGTTAACTCTTAACTTGTAAAATTTTGATATTAATCTAATTATGAGATCTTAGTTCTAATTCTTTTATTATAATAACAAAAAGTCTTTAAGGATTTAAGATTCATTATAACTATTTTTTTATGACAAAACAAAAATAACTTTTAGGTATATTTTTATCACTATCATACAATATTTCTCTTATTCATTAACAATATAAAAGTGGATAATCCAAAACAAATTTTACTTTATTTCATGTTTATCAATGAAGAATTGCCTGCCGGTGTATGACCATCGCCTGTCGGATTCTTATGCAATATATCATATTCTTTTGTTTCGTCGGCTGTTGCTTTTCTTTTAATCGTTTTTACAAAATTATATACAAATACAATTTGACCTAAACCTACACATAAAGCAAAAAACAACAATAAAGGCATTGTCCATTCAAAAGGAGCTTGCATAACCGCTTCTCTTCTAATAGCACCTTCTGCTCCAATTATGTTAAACAATATTGCAAAGCCAAATCCTCCAAAAAGTGTCATCCAAAAATGAATCTCACCCAAAGTTTTACTCATGTGTTTTTTACATAGATCTGGCAGTATTGCATAAATTACACCAAAAGCCATAAGCAAAGGTCCCATTAACAATATCAAATGTATATGAGATGGCATAGCCATAGTATTATGTTGATATATATCAGCTCCCCATAACCCAAATTCTGCTCCATTAAATCCACCAAAGGCCCATCCTAACACCCCTGCAATAAAAAATCGTGCAGTAATATTCCATACCACTTTAGAGCGCCACATAAACATTAAAAATGTAAATATGGTAAGAGCAGATGGAAATACAATACCTAGCGATGCAGTTTGCGCTAACATTTGAAGCCATACTGGATTAGGCATATCCATGAATACATGATGAGAAAATACTAGTACTGAAAACATTGCATAAAATGGCCATGTACGATAATTCCATTTATTATATCGTATAATTTCATCTTTATTCTTATTGTCACTACCTGCACGTGAAGCAAAGAAATACCATGCACTTAAAAATATAAGCAAAGGAAAATATACAATTGGATGTGCAAAAAACCACCAAGCATCTTTTGTCAACAACCAGTTAGAAGCATTAGCAGGATTAGATATAGATAAAAATCCATGTGCTAGTTGCAAAAATAAACCCGGATTACCTATTATTTGAACTATTGCCGTTACAAATGAACCTACCAAAATGATGGGAACTGCTGGGGTTAATTCTCGCCATTTTTTAGGAAACCAAGAGCTGATTCCAAGGAAAGATACCCATCTAATGCTAGCTGGAAGATTTTCCATATGAGTATGCTCCATATCTGATTTTTCAGATTCTTGTTTTTCGAGCGAGTCTTTCTCATTTTGAGGCTGTTGTTCATTATGTCTTGCTCCAAACTTTTGACTTCCAACTGGAATCTTTCCTTTTAATAAAGTAGCAAGTATTATAATACAAAAGATTGTAAGTGATACTCCAACAAGAACATCAGCCGTTAAAAAGGTGGCAGATGCCAAAGTGCCCCAGCTAAACATAGGTCTACCAGGCATAAATGTTAACGGCATTAGATTATACCATCCTGCACCAAATCCCGAAAGTCCGGCCAATAAAATAAGAATGACGGCCAATTCCATAATCCAAAATGAAATTTTAGCCCAAATGAATCCTAAAAGTGGTTTTCTGCCCCACTTGCTTGTAGCATAATAACCAAACCACATTGTATTAAGTGAAACTACTCCAAAGAACATTACTTGTCCATGAGTTGTTAAAAGAGCATAAAAAAGTACATTTTGTGGTATCCAATCAAATTTTAACAAAGAAACATCTGTTTGCAGTATTCTTATTCCTACCGCTAATGTACCAGCAATTATAAAATTAATAAGCATTGCTCCAATCATCATTAATGTTAACTTTTTCAGAGATGGCGATACATCATATTCGGGTAGTGATGGTGGTTCATGCGGGTAACGATCTTTGTACTCTACTTGCATTTTATTGAAATAACTGTTACATGTGTATTTATAAAGATATTTAGAAAAGTCTTTTAATTATGATTTTAGAACAGAGACAAACTATAAAATCCTTATTTATTAAAATTAATTAAAAATTTAAAATTAGGAACTAAAATTAAATCAAAATATTTAAAATTAAATAAATAGAATAAATATATGTCATGACAGCAATCAATCTTGCAGCCGACTATGGCTGGGGCCCTCATAATCTGTTAATTATATTCATTTTCACAGTATTGGTAACTACAATCGGTTTTTTCATAGTTATGTTTACTACAAAATCCAAAAATAAACAAACTTTTGCTTCAAAAACAAAATATCATCCAGAAGCTTTTTGGGCTATTGGTATTGCCATAATTTTGATATGGTTATGGGTTATTAGTTATCCATGGATGCCACCTGTATCATCATCCACTATAAAAAAATCAGACCCGATTCAAGTTGTAAGCGTTACTGCAGGTCAATGGTTTTGGCTTATGCATAGGGTAGATCAGCAACCACAAGGAATGCATCCTGGCGATGCACCCAGAGTAACAGTTGTGGCAAATCAACCGGTAAAATTTGTAGCGCATTCCTTAGATGTAAATCATGGATTTGGAATATTTTCAGGCCCTACTGATGGTGCGCCTATTCTATTACAAATGCAAATAGTACCAAAGATAGATAATGTATTTTATTATACGTTCAAAAATCCAGGAATTTACTTTATACGATGTTTAGAATACTGTGGATATGCACATCCTTATATGACCACTGAAATAAAAGTTATTTCACCAACATTACAGCAACAAAATTCAGAAAGACCTCTACTTAATACAACATTATATAATCCATCAACACAAATTTAAACATTTAAACAATTTTAATTTATTTAAATTAGAAACATGTTTTGTTTTACCATTTTTTTTACATTTATATTATTACAACTACCCAGAAATAACCATAAAAGCCGGTAAAACATATTTTAATAGATCTCTTGCATAAGACCAAAGAAATTCTCGCACTTGAAGTTACAGACGAGAAGAGGTGCATAATAGTAAAGTAATGAAGAATCTAGTGGAAGGCGTGTTGAATAATATCCATAATATTAAAATTAAATCATTTCTAGGTGATGCAGCCTATGATGGTAATTCCCATCTAGGAATAACAAAATATGGAATAAAGAAGTGCAATTACAAACAAAAGATTACCATAAATGGAAAAAGAAAAGAAAGTATGTGGACAACGATGGATGGTTGAAACAGCATTTTCATCTATAAAGCGGATGTTTGGCGAATATATACCATTTAGCAAATGTATGTTAACGTAATTAATATTTTTTCTTCATATTTGTGAAGTTTTAGGTTAGCGTATTTATGCTAATTGGTATACATCCGCCATCAGGTTTCAAAGTGGTAAAAGAGATGACAATGAAGGTATCATTGTATAACCTATTTAGAAGAATTACATAAAATAGATGGAAATAATTTAAGGAAAACTAGTTATGCAATAGAACAGAAGCAATATTTTATCTAAAGTTTAAGCAATTTGATGAATTTACCAATTACTAATTGTTTTATTCCAATAAAATTAACAATAAGATAAAGATTATTACCTAAGATAGTATAAAATTTTTAAAGGAACTATTGAATGTATTAAATCATCAGACAATAATATAACAACAACAAATTTTATGTAACATTAATAAACTCTCAGTTATTTAAAATTTCATTGGAAATGGTGCCATCAATGTTTTTTAAATGTATAGAATTATTCAAACTATACATTATAATTCATACCACTTATACATTATTATTATTTGCATCGTTATTTGAAGATTCTCCAGTATCTTTTACTATTAAATCACCAAACATTCCAAGCCATAAATGACCTCTAACCATACAATAATATTTGAAATGACCTGCTTTATCTGCCACAAATGTAGATGTTTGTTGTGTGCCCGGCTCCATAAATACATTAACATGCGCACTTTTAAATTCCTCTTGACATCCAGGACAAGGCATAGCAGACATATTATTATATGAGATATGTTCGAGTCTATTTTCTAAAGCAACGCTTTGTTCTTTATTTATCAATTCTATAACGTGTTTTGGGAATGATCCAATTCCAAAATTATGTGCCATATGACCTCTATTTATAATAACTAATTGTACCTAGATCCCCTTTATTGACTATGATGGGTGGTCCACCATTAGTTCCATTCCACCCAAAATCTTGTTGTATTAGAATTATTCTTTTATTAATAAATTTTGAATGTGGACCGGTTGAATATGATGGCTCTGATGCACCTTGAGATTGATGACTAGAAGACGAAGATGACGAAAATGAATTTGCAGATAAATTGATATTTGGAGATTCAGAGCTTGTTGCCATATATATTGTAGTAATTGCAGAAATCACCATTATAATTCCAATACCTATAACCACTTTTCCATTAAAAGAATAAGATTTTGCTTCTTCGGAATTATAATTTATTTTGTTAGCATTTATGTTATTATCATTATTGTTATTTTTGTCATTATTTTTTTCTGCATCAGTCATATTATATTGTAAATAAATATTTTTTTTATTAAAAAGGTTTTTTACAGTATTGTAATATTCACAAATATAAATATGCAACTAATTGTCAATTAAATAATTTTTTTTCCTTACAAAAAACCTTCAATCAGATAGTATACAAATTTTAATAACTAAAATAATCTGGTTATACATTTTTCAACATCATTATATTAATTTAAAATTAAAATAATAAATAGTTTAAGAGAATTATACTTTAAACACATATATTTGATTTTTTTATTGGCATATTTATTATATCTAAAAAAATAGTTTCATTTAAAATCCAATATTATCATACGATAGTACCAGTAAAGAACATAGTAATAAAATCGTATTTTTTCGGTACCGAAATACTTTCAATAGTTACGCAATATTAACTATTTTTTATTATAATCATAACTCTATATTTAAGCGAAATAATTTAAAAAAAATAAAAATCTTTTTACTTATTTTACAATTATTTTACCTACCATAGTAGGATGAATTTGGCAAAAGTAATTATAAATTCCTGTTTTCATAAATTTATGACTAAAAATTCCACCTAAAAGTCCAGAGTCAAACTCTTTGCCCCTGTCAGGTGAGCTAAAGCTTGAGCCAGAAGTCACCGTATGTACTACATCATCTATATTTTTCCAAACGATGGTGTCTTCTTTATGTATCACTATTAAATCCGGGCTATAGGCTTTATCTCTTAAAAGAGCTGCACCTTTAACAATTAGCACAGTTTTTGTAGCAGGTAGTGAAGATGTCGTATGATTTTTGTCCTGATTTAAAAAAATAGTTTTATTAGTACTATTATTATTTATTTTATTCAAAGTTGTATTAATATCCGATACCTTATTTTTGCTTAAAGATTCATTATGGATATTTTTTACTGAAATATCTTTGGCAAATACTTTTGTTATTTGAAATTCAGACAAAAATAAAAAAGATGTCATACACATCCCTACTAATGGAAGTACAATGACTATTATTACATAGATTAATCTATTCAATACAAAGACATATTGTGAAAAGTCTTTTAATGTTTTTTATAAATATAGATAACTCAAAAATTTTAATAATTTTGGTATGTTCTACAATACAACTATTCTTATTTTGATACTACTTTATTAAAAGTTGCAGATGGTGGATCCACTGTAATTATAGCTTGCATCCATGGATGTATTCGACAAAAATATGTAATTGTACCTTGTCTTTGATCAAGAGTAAAAGTTTTTGATTCTCCCGGTTGCAAAGTAGAAGTATCAAATGTCCCATCTGTAGCCGTTGCTGTATGTGCTACATAATCTCTATTTGTAAAAGTTATTTGGCTTCCAAAAGGAACATGTGCTCCAGAAGGAATAAACATTGGTCCATAATTAGTATCATAAGCAGCATTTTGGGGAATTTCTATTTTTACATCCATTATATTATTACCATTGGGATTATTAAGTGAAATTTCTCTTTGTGTTTCTTGAGTATCCACATATATAATACCTCCCATATAAGGATGAATTTGACAAAAATAGACAAATACGCCAGGAAACGTGAATGTATGTTTATATACAGACGGCCCTTCTGTAGATCCAACAGGCCATAACAAACCCGAATTGAATGCCATAGAGGTAACAGTATGACTCACCGAGTCTTTATTTATCCATTTTACAGTATCACCCGCATGTATATGCAAGGTAGTAGGAGTGAAATAGACTGTTCGAACACCTGGTGCCCCATCACCAACTGGTATTATAATATCAAATTCCTTATGATTTTTCGATGAATTATTATTTTCAGTTGATATAGTATTAGATGATTGTTTTATAAGGCTAGGTGATACTGGAGATACAATAGGAGAATTAATATTAGTAATAGAATCGAATCGATTTATTAATACTTTAGAAGTATATACAATAGCAAAAATAGAAATAATTACAAAAAACAATCCCAATATGTATAATATCTTATTAAAACTCAATATCAAATAGTAATACAATTAATATATTAATATTATCAGATAACGAATTCCCACTAATTTTAGCATCCTAAAATTATATAATATCACTATATTATACCCGATAGTTCATAACAAAAATAGAAATTCATTACGTATTTTAATATTTTAATATTTTAATATTTTAATAAAATCTTTATTACTAATTCTTAAATTGAAATGTGAAAATAATAAAAGTATTATTATCTAATACTAATCCTTTGAGTAACAAGGGGTTATTTAACAATTAAAATTTAAACAAGAGACGTTAAAAATTAATAAAATATAGATAAAGTTCCTAAGTAACACAATAAATAAGAAATGATTTCAACAATTAGATTGAAAAGTTATTCCTTGGCAACAATTATGATTCTCATTTTATGAAAATATAAATATCCACATTAATTCCGTCGGTGTTATTCCTTTATTATATTGTAAAAGGAATATATTCATTCTTTGATTTATTATAGTTTAACCTTTTAATTAATTTCGACAGATTTACATAACTTTAAGCATAATACTATAATGTGTTATTATGTCGGTCGAATAACAATTCCTCAAGTGAATATTATAAACTAAATGATATCAAAGGATTCCTAACACATAATACCTTTTTTTAAAATCATTCAGAAACTATTGAAAAGAACATTAAAAAATAAATAATATAATTTACAAATATTTTAAATTCATAAATAAGATCATTTATGGTTAATCTATCCGATATTATTGTGTCTAAATCCACTTGATAATCTCATATTGATTTATTATCTAAAATGGCCTACTAATATTTAATATATGTTATGTCATATTATTAAATGCTACATCAAAAGCCATATAGTCATCGCTTATTTGGGGAACTTGAAGAGATTGATATATTGAGTATTGAACCTTCTTCTTTACATAATTGTAGAAATATCAATCAAATTGTTATTGATACTTTAGCAAATTCTATAAAACAACATGGCTTAATTCAACCTATTGTAGTTCGGCCATTAGATTACCGTTTTGAAATTGTAGCGGGCTGTAGAAGATATATAGCATGCAAGTCTTTAAATTGGAAAAAAATTCCTTGCCATATTGTTCATCTTAATGATATTCAAACATTTGAAATGGCACTTGTTGAAAATATTCAAAGAGAATCTCTATCGTCATTAGAGGAAGCCGAATCCTTTAGAATGTATGTAATTGATAAAGGCTGGGGAAGTATATCTGATTTATCTTTTAAAATAGGAAAAAGTCCTAGTTATATTACAAAAAGAATATCTTTACTTGATCTTCCACCAGACGTAAAACAATCTATAGAAAATGCCGAGTTAAAACCAAGCTCAGCAGAAGAGTTACTTGTAATTAAAGATCCAGAAAGACAATCTCAACTTGCAGAAATGATACTTAAAAGACATTTAACTACAAGGAAAGCAAGAGAGTTAGTAAGAGAAGATCCACATTATTGTGAAAATTCAGAAATAATTGAAGTAAGAAGTGAACTTCAAGCGTTTAACAAATCTATTGTTATTTTAAAAATTGCAATGAATAAAATGGCACAATTAATTGAGGAGGAGGAGGATGAGAATAATGACTATAGCAATGAGTTTAGAAATGAAGAAAATGACAAAGATGAATCTAATAATAAAGATATAGAAAAAGAGAACAACATACATTATAAAAATACAAATAATAATAACAAAAGTAGTATATTGATAAAAGAGTTATTAATGTATCAAAAAAAACAATTACATGATCAAATAGATATGCTAATGAAAGCCAAAAGAAAATATGCAAAAAATATTTTTCGGTACCGAATGATTATGGAAAAATAATAAAATAAAGGGAAGATATTATTTTGTAATTAGGCAAGTTCGATTTCCTTATCAGATCTAATAATCCTAATTGTGTCATTATATTTACAATATTTATTTATTCATGTTATTATAATTTAAAATTATGATATTATATAAATAAAAAATTATATCTGATACACTTTTACATTTTTTTTCAAATTTAATATACTCCTGTTTAAAAAATTTCCTAAATTAAATTTGTTGCATATTTTCCATTTTTTGGTAAATGGTTAAATTTCATTTCGTGTGTAAATAATTTTAAAAATATACATTTTTATTTTATTGTTTATTTGATAGTTATCTAAAAAACTTATTTTATGCTGATTCGTGGCTCTGTTAACAGCAGTGTAAATGATATACTATATCTTATTGTAAAATAGTTGTGTTTGTTTAGCTATCACAACACCTATAGCTTGCCACTCTTTTATCTATTATTATGAGGGACACATTCCTCAGAATGCTAACTGATGATGAAAAGAACCTTTTACATCTAATGCTTGAAGATAATGAAGCAGGATATAGAGCCAAGATTATCTTGCTTAAAGATGAGGGATACACAGTTCCTCAAATAAGAAAGATTACAAACCATCATGATCATAACATAAGAAAATGGATACATCGCTTTAACGAAAAAGGAATCGATGGTATCATATCAAAAAAACATAATCATAAACAGCACAAATTTACTAATGATATCGAAAAACAAATAGTGGATATAACATCTGCAAATCCAAAATCTTTTGATTTGGGATTTTCCACATGGTCATTACGTGTACTTGCTGGTTTTCTTATGAATGACTTAACTGGTAACTAAAATAAGCCATTCTGCAGAAATAAGAAATATTCTTCTAAAGCATAAAATAAAATGGAGAAAATCTAAAACTGTGTTGTCAAATAATAAAAGCAATGATCCAGAATACACTTTGAAAAAAAGTACATTGAACAACTGAGGTACAACACACCTTCTTCGGATTCGGTGTTACTGTATATAGATGAAAAAGGGCCTGTAGCAGCAAAAACCCATGGTGGTACATCATGGTCATCGGTACAGGTAAAGGTCGAAAAGGCTCAAAAGATAAATGGATTGTTAAATGTATTTGGAGCCTATGATCATACAAATGACAAAATGCATGTCCAATGCTATAAAAGAAAGACAGGAAAGAAGCAGTTTGTTGACTTTTTAAAAAAGAGTAGATAAAAGATATGATAAGAATATCCAAAATATCTTTGTTGTACTTGATAATCTTTCAGCACACAAATCAAAGAAGGTAAAGAAAGAGATATCCAAATGTTGTCCTCGAATAAAATTTGTATTTCTACCAGTAAGATCGCCCAAGCTTAATTTAATCGAAGTAAGGTGGGTGTGGTTACAAAGACAAACAATTAACAATTCTACATTTAAAGACGAACAAGAAATAGGAAGAGCCATTAGCAAGTGGAAGAATATTTATAACAAAAATCATGGCAGCAAAGCGATCATAAATATTTTACAAGAGAGTGTATCTTTATGTATACACAGCTGTTAACCTAAGAGCCTACCCAAAACTATCTTTCTATAGATTATCATACAGCAGGATAACTGTACCAATCAAGGTAGTTTTCTTACTTTTTCTCATACCTTGTTAGCAGTTTCCTGAATCTGTTATGCCATCATGAATTTGTTATCTCTACAACCCATCATTTTGCAGAATGTTTTTTCCTGTTTAAGCAATGTTGTGTTATAACCTTGACTTCTTCTTTTTCTCTTTGGAGGAATATACAATATATATTCTCGTTTGATTAGTTCTTGTTCTTCAGGTTCGGAGGTATATGCTTTATCTACATAGATGTTGAAATTTTCTTCTTCTTTCTATTATAGTTTTATGTTATGGTGGTGGTCGTTTGATAACTCATTATCAACCATATCTGTTACCAGTTTGATATTATGTGTACTTGCTGAAGAAAATAACTACAGATAGAGATATTCCTTTTTTAATTTAAAATATGTCTTTTTGTTTTACACAATTTGCTTCTATCTTCGGTGGGATTACTGCCGGTCATAGCCCCTTAAAGGTGACTTTATTGATATGAAATCAAGTGATTGCTGCGAGGTCCAGTTGATACCTATTTTATTTTCATAGATTTTCAATAATTTGATCCATCCCTTTTTGAAAACATTTAGTTTATCCCATTCCTGAAATTTTCGGTGACAGGTAGAACCAGAACCATACTCGGAAGGCAGCATCTTCCATTGACATTCCGTTCTAAGAATGTAGAGACTATCATCTAGTACTTTTCTATATGGTATGATTGGTCGACTACCAATTGTCTTAAGTGGTTTCTCCTTTGGGAAAATACTTTTGATTTTATCTCATAATTCATCAGGAATCTCTGGGTATGGGGGATGTTTATTTTTCTCCTTTATACATTCCATTCTCTGGATGCAGGTCACAGTTTAGCAAAAGAGGGAAAAGAGCTATGATATCGAATTTTGGGATAGGCTCTAAGATATTGTTTCTTTATTATGCTCCTAAACAAACAACTTGAGCTATTGTTTTACATGCTTTAGTTTGCATTTCTTTTTTTTAGAAGGAAAGTAATCGTCAATGCTTTCCGTTCTATCTTTGATGTACTGCATTGTTCTTTTAATTATGATTTTTTTCAAAAGAGGGGTGAAGGTAATGTTTCAGTTTCAAGAATCAAGATGCTTGCGGATACCAAGTGCCATCACCACCGTCTGACGATGAAACAGCATGTAATCCATACTTGTTTACTACAAAAGATATAAATTGTTTGGCAATAGATATATTTCGCTTTTTTGATATATCCTTTGCAAGGATTTCCTTATTCTTCGATTCTATAACTACCCAAAGCCAACTTAGTTTAGAACCATCTTTTATCGCAGTTTCATCAATATACACTCTAATTTTATTATTCTTGAGACATTTCCTTTTTGGTTTGTACTTTTGAAGCCAGTTCCAGATAGAAACATGGCTTATTTTTACTATTTTTAAAAATGATAATGCTTTCGCGGCCTTTCTAAAAGATAAACCAAGAAAGTACAAATGTAAACCATAACCTATAATTTCGAAGATGTTCTTTTTCTAGAGGTCATGTAATATACGGTCATTATAAATCTATAGGTTTTTCCTTATCTTAACAGAGCCTGATTAATTAAAATTTTTAAAAATATCTAGAACTAGTAATCATCTCTTAAATACTATATCAATTATAAAATATCAATTATAAAATATCAATGTCAAAACATGACAATAAAGATGCATCAATGTCTTCATCCACATCATCAATTAGTAACAATGTTAATTTTAATGACAATAACTTTGAGAGTGGATTTAGCAATAAATCATCACTTAATCAAGCAATCACTCTGCCAATCTTTAGACGAAACTAAAAGAAGTATACAAAAAAACTTGGATGAAGTTAGTATTCAAATTCCACACTATGCTCAAACTATTCATGAGACACAAGAACATGCGATCCACGCAACAAAAGAGATAGCAGATAATTACATCGAGTATCAAAATCAAGCAATAAATTCATTACAATCTATATTCGCTCCATACATTGAAAATACAAATAATTAATTTGAGAATAATCAAAATTATTTTACTAAAAGACTTCCTGATATTTATTCAAAGGTAATTAATCGTTATGTAGAAAATGCTATATCAATTAACAGGATTTTCAACGACTTTGTTTATGCTAATATAGAAGGATTTAAAAGTGTAGCAAATAATGTAAAAGAACATTCAAATTAACTGTCTGAAATTGGTAAAAGAAATGCAAGACTGTGTAAAGAAATACATAAAAATAATTTATATAATAGTAGAACGACATTTAGTTCAACTAATAATTAAAACAGGTAAAGTATAAAAATAAAAAGAAAACTTTTCTCTTATAAGTATATGAATAGCAATAGGAATTTCTTTGTTGGCACTATGTTTTTAGACTCGTCAATTTTTATATTTTAATACAATAAAATAAAAAATAAATAGGTTTGTTAAGGTTAGTAGCATAATTACAAATGCATTTACAACTTTTAACAGATGATATATTAATTTAATAAAATAATTTTTATTCTTCTAAATTCTTTTTCACCTTCAAATTCAATAAATATACAATTTTATTAGTAACATATGCACTTAATGTAATGTATAAAACTACCTCGAACTTATTATTAAGCAATAAAATTGTATAGTTATCCCACGTTCAAATAGGGGATCTAATTATAACAAAAACATAATGTTACATTATATTTATATACTTATTTTAGGTAACCTTCATATCCAACTATCATTGTTCCATTCTGGCCCAAGAGCGAGCAAATAACAACCGTTTCAGCATCTAATAGGATACACAGGAATGTCAATATTACTAATGATCATAAAGGAGATGTATCTTCATCAAAGAGACAAGTAAGAGAACAAAAAGAGATACAATAATTATTTAAATACATATTAATGTTGATAGCACACTCGCCATACAGAGTATTGTTTTGACTCAGTAGTCACAATATCTTTTTTCCTTCTTGTCTCTTAATTTTCAAAGATAAAGTTTTATTTATTTTATTTCTCCTTATAAGACCATGCTATAGTAGTATCAATCACTAGACAACATTTATTTATATAAATATGCAAATAATACTCAATTTAATTTTATTTTAGTATATGATAATGTTTTCTTTATAATATATAGTGGCAAACCTACTACTAGTAATATTACACTAACAATTAACATAAATGATCCAGCATAATTATGACTACCTACAGAATAAACATTAAAAACAGCAGTATCAGTTAGAGAAAATAATAAACCGATGAAACCCATCATACCTGATAAAATCACTATCAAAAATATTTTATACGATTCTCCTAGGGATCTTAAAGATAAAAATGCTGTTGTACCTGCAACAATAAACGAAAGATGTTGTAATGCATGTATAGCCGGGTGCAATTCTGAATAATCAAATAATGAAGGCACATGCCAAAAATATAATATCAAAATAGTAATAATTAACCATATGAAACCGATTTTTTTTATTTTAAAAACATTCCGTAAAGATCTTGTCCATAGATTGGTTAATTTTAATAGATTATTTTTTTCATTATTTTTTTGCTTTTTATTAAACTTTACCAAGAATTTAAGTAATATTTCAGCAAGTCTGACAGATGTAGCACCCAAAATAAAAAATATAGTATGTTCAACTATCATATGATATGCCAATTCTTTTTCCAATGGAATTAAAATGGATCTTTGAGTCGAAATAGCTGTTAATATAATAAATAAAATCATTAATAAAAATGGTTCATTTTCTTTAATAAAATTAGTCAATAATTTGTTAATCTATTAACATGAATATTTATAAATAATACCATTTGTTAGGTTGGATCTAACGTATACATTTTATTTTATTTTATTTTATTTTATTTTTTAACAAATAAACTCGTCCATTGATTTAATAATTTAAGAATTTCTTCTTTTTTTACAAGAAAAAAATCGATGCCCTTTTTTATCTACATTGTCTTTTAAATTATATTTTTGTAGTAAGAATAAAAAAGAATAGTTTTAATTTCATAAGGTGGAAGATGTCAAGCACTTTATTAAATGAAAATAATCTTTTTCTAAATTTTATTAATATCAGCTATAATTCATTCTTTAGCAAAGATATGTTTTTACCTTTCATGTATACAAATAAAGATATTATTTGTTATTATTTATTATTATTATTTATTGGTAAAAAGAAAATATTTTTCTAAAATTTAATAAAAAGATTTGTATTTTTATAAAATTTTTATAAATGAATTGATAATATATGTTGTTCTATGTAGTTGAATCTGTTTGCTCTTTTAATTTTTGTACCAAATATTTGATTGAAAGTGGCTTTTGTAAAACTTGTATTGATGTCGGATCTATTGATATCAAGCGAAGGTCTTCTTTTTGTACATCAAATGCTGTAATAAAACATATTTTAATTTTATTGTTAATTTTTATCATTTCATTACATAATTCATAACCATTTAATTTTGGCATTTTAATATCAAGTAAAGCTAAATTATAAGATGAGTATTCTTTCTTGAAAGCTGATAAAGCTACAAGTGGATCGGTAAACATATCTACAACAAACCCGTCTAATTCTAATCCTAATTTAAAAACTGTTGCGAGGTCATATTCATCATCCACTATTAAAATTTTTTTAATATTATTAATTTTACTCATAATAATTCTATAGATGCAAGTTGACATTCCATAATTTTAGTTAAATAATGGAAGACTAAAATAAAAGGTAGCTCCTTTTATTTCATTATTATAATAATTATTCTCTGCCCACATATGACCACCATGAGCTTCTATTATGCTTTTAGATATAAACAATCCTAGTCCCATTCCATTTTCTGATGTTGTAACAAATTTGTTAAATAAATGTGGCATAATCTCTGAATCTATTCCAGTTCCCTCATCCTTAACCATTACAGTGACTCTATTATCTTTTTTGTCTTCTATTGCAGAAATTATTATACAACCTTCTCCTGTTTTATTGGTAATATTCATAAATTTGATGGAATTGTTTAAGAGATTCGAAATAACCTGATAAATTCTTAATTTATCTGCATGAACAACGATATCTTTTTCTATTGATTTTGGTTTAAATATTATATCAACAAAATGATTATTTTTATTATACATATTTGCTTGAACGCCTTTATTAAAATCTTCAATTACAGATATTATTTTTTTATTTAGATTAAATAACTCTTTATTGACCTTTAGTGAATTGCTTTCAATTTTTGTAACATCAAGTATATCTTGGGTTAATCTTTGTAGTCTTATAGCATTACGAAATATTGCGTTTACCATTTCTTTACTTGTTTGAGGATTATCCCCAAATAATTCTATATAGCCCAAGATAGCTTGTACTGGTGTTTTCATTTCGTGACTAGCTATATTTATAAATTCTTTTTGCATTTTGTCATGTTTTTTAAGTTTTTCATATAATTTTGACTCTTTCCATAAACTTTGAAAAATAGATAAATAAGACAAAACAGTTGGTCTGCTGGAAGAATATGTTGATGAACCAATTGCTTCTATGAAATTTTCCTTAGAATCATCAGCCTTTTCTATGACAAATGAAACTTTTCTATCAACTACTAGTATAGTTACTGTATTTATTGTAATTTCGGATGTTTCTTCAATACTCTTTATTTCAATTTTATTAGTATTATCTTTATTTTTATTTTTACTATCTAAAACAGTTTGTATAATACTATCAACATGATTATTGGTTGGAGTCAATATTTTTATATGCAAGTTAGAATTATATTCTGTCATTTCTTTCAATTTTTGTAAAACACCTATACGACTTTTACGGAGGAACGCATTAGTTGTTGGCAAAATTAACAGTATTTCAAATGTAGATGATTGTATCAAATCCATTAGCAAATTTTTTATTTCTGTTGGATCGGAAATGATTCGAGTAATGCCAAGAATAAACTCTTTATCTGTTTTCCCCACGCTTTACTCGATGCAATATAAGCTTGAAAATTTATATAGTTGTATTATTTTTTAATTTCTTTAATAACCAAATATAATAATAAAATATCGTAAATTCCAATTTCAAACGCCATAGATGTTTCCACAACAGCTATAAAGCAAATAGCATTTAGATCCGTATACGAAATAGAAAATAAAAAACAGTTAAAAAAAATATTCAATAGGAAAATAATTATCAGAATATATCATTAAGAAAAATTTTGCTCACTTGTTGTATCCTATGTACTTATATAGTCAATAATATCGTATCCATACTTCAAGGAGAATGTCTCTTTATTCTAAATGGATGTCCAATCTTTTAGAAATACATGATGGTTATTTGTGCTCGAAAATATTGGAAGAGTGCAGCATTTAATTTAAGAAAGTTACCTGAAAATTATGAATCATCTTTTAATATATTATTTTGTATGACAGTAGATAAGCAGTTACAACTGATTGTTAGTATTTATTGGATATTGGCTTATTTCTTCTGCAAACAAGATTTGATTTATGTTCTTATTTTTTTTTATTGATGAAAAAATGTCTAGTAATTCCTCATTATCATTGTATATAACTATACAGACCAAATCATAATTACCTATTGTAAAGCAAATAGAAATAACTCCTTTAATTTTTGAAATATCTTCAGCAACACATTGAGGAGATCTTTTCCCTTTTACATTGATAGACAGATACGCTTTTTTCATTTCGCATTTGTTATAATCAAGTTCTTTTTTTTCATTTAAAAAATACGCGTCTAGAATTTTTTTTACCCGCCTGTGAATAGTACTCAATGGAATATTTGTTTCCCGAGACATTGTAGAAAAATCACTTCCTCTTAAAAGAAGATCTGCTAACTTTAAATCTAATTCATCATAGCGCATATATTCATTATTGGTATTTGTTTTATTCGATGACGAGCCTATATTATCCTTTAAGGTCATCTTAATAGAGATTGGTTAACTTATAAATGGCTTGCATATATATTTTTTTTTAAATAGATAATTATATAGATATTTAAACTAATTATACGAGTTGATATATACAATGGATCTCTTACACAATTAAAATCATGTGAACGACTCCCTAAATCACTCATAATTAAATCATGATTAGCAAATTAAAGCAAAATTACACAATATAATAGATAATCTATAATTTTGATAGATAATAAATTATACGACCGGCTCTCTTAACTTGAGACATTATTTCTCTATTGTGTTGATAAAAAAATAACTTGAGCCATTGTGTAATATGATTTAATCTACATTTATTCTTTTTCCTACAAGGAAAGTAATCATCAAAACATTCAATTCTATCATTAAATCGCAGTTTCAACTATAATATATCCTTATTTTCTTATTCTCAAGAGATGTTTTCAAAGCCTGTACTTTTGAATCCATTTCCAGACAGATACATGACTTATATTTATTATTTTTAAGAAAGATAACGTTTTAGCAGTGCTTCTAAATGATAATCCTAAAAAGTATGGTGTAACGCATAACCAATAATCTATAAAGATGTCCTATTTCTAGTAGTCATGTAATATGTGGTCATTCTAAAGATACAGTTTTTTACTAAAGTTAACAGGGCCATACGATCTAAGATAATTTAATTTTTTTGTATACTTATTCATAATAATTTTTTAATAATTTATAATGTATAATATGATTTAAAACACATTCAATTAATTTATTATATTTTTTTTGACAATAAATTAAAAAAATTAATCAATATAACTTTGATATATAATTTGTTAATCAAATATCATTAATGACATCATCTAATGATTCCAGTAGTGACAGAGAATATGAAGAGGGGGCTGCAGGAACAAATAAAGAAAGAAAAAGTGATCCATTAAAAGAATACGAATCGAGCGAAGCAATGACTCCAGCAAAAATCAAAGAACACGAACCTACCGCAGTAAAAAGAGATCCAGATGATCAAAAAATTACAGAGCCAGGTCACACCGGAACAGATACCGAAAAAGCGAAAGAAGAGTATCGTAAACACGGTATGACTAAAATAGACGAATAAATAAAAATTAAAACTTTTTTTTAGTTTGGTATTATATATATTAAAACGTTCGAATCTTATATCAATAGTATTTAAAAAAAGATTTAAAATTAAGAAATTAAAGCCGATTAAAACAAACAGCAGATTAATACAATTTAAATATTTAAAAACAATTCAATTTATTCTTCAAATAATATATCAATAAAAGAACTATGTGGATTTCTTTCTTCAGAAACTGATTCATACCAATCAACATTTGTTACTAAAGGATTACTTTTGATTTCCTCTAGGATTTTAAAAAGTTGAAGTGAATCTTTATAAATGACTTTTAATGATACTTGAGTTTTTGGATCACCAATTTTATATGATATACTAAGAATATTTTTATTATTATGTTTCTTTAAATCTTGAACTATTTTTTTACTTTGTCCTCGTTCAGAATTTATAAAAATGTCGGCAATACGTAATTTAAATTCTTGAAAATTTATCCAATAAACCTTTTTCAAGACCAAAGCTTTTTCTAATAAAGCTCGCCTTCTTTGTAGTATGGATAACGGAATTTGTAATTTTTTTGCTAAATCCCCACTTTTAATATCCGCATTATTAGCTAGTTCTTGAATTATCTTTAAGTTAGTAAGATCATTTATTATTTTATATCTTGGACCTTTTTCTACATTCGTTTTTTCAATTATTTTTGAATTCCTATCCGCATTATCTCTTAGTGGCAATATATATCATAAAATTAATGGTTTATGAAATTTAAGCATATCTTTTATAATGACTTTAGTTTTTTGCATCAATTTATTTTTATTTTTAAACTAAAATTTAATGTAATTATATAATAATGTATCTTCCATTTCTGTAAATACTGGGCTAATCGCTAATGCAAACTCAGTCTTTGTATTTGTAAAATTTTCATAATTTTCAATTACATAAAAAATTAATGACGATAATTTGGTTGTTAAAAACAAAGCATTTTTTATATATGCACATATATAATCTTCTTACATAACCTTTAGCTAAAGATATCATTTCCTTGTTCTATTTACAGATCAATAGATTAAACCATTGTTAGATACAGTTTAATTTACACTTACTTTTTACAAGAAAAGCAGTAATAAGTTTTCAACTTTATCTTCCATACAATTTGTAATATTTCAATAAAACACATTCTCAAAAGAGAATAAAAACGATGAAATCAATCTAAGAATTTGCAGACTCGTAGATAATTTGTACTACCATTGAATAACGAAATTGATGTTTTTCATTTGTTTAAATGATGAGACCAAGAACTTAATTTTATTGCAGTTTCGTCAATTACATATCTTTAATTTTCCTTTTCTTTTGAATTTTCTTGTTTTGTACTTTTGAATTTATTTCCAGGTTGATACATTGTTATTTTTACTATTTTTAAAATGATAATGCTTTAGCAGGGATTCTAAAAGATAAACCTAAAAGTACAAGCAGAAACTATAAACAACCTATTTGACAATGTTTTATTTCTGCTGAACTTACAATAGACTCTGTTCACTTAACGATAAATCTATATCTTGAAGGTTTTCTATCATCTTTTTGAATCCAAGAAATAAAACGCCTTCAGAATATGTACAATACGGTTTATATTTTTATTTTTCAGATCTTTCTTTAAAAAGATAGTCAAGAATATTCTCTCATTTTATCAACCGAAATCATGTTTCCATCAGTTCCAGATGTAAACAAAAATATCGTCCTCAAAGGATATCCTCCAAGAAAAAGAAAATCTCCGAGTACTTTATAGACAAGACAATTATTAAAGTGAGATCAGATTACATTTGGGTATGGGTTGCTCTATCGAACCTGAAATCAAAGAGATCTCAGAATGAGTATATCAAAAGTACAAAACAGGTTTGTAGCAGAGAGCTTTTTCAGAAATTGTGGATAAACATGGTAAACATCCTATTTTATCAGATATGGTATTACTTGATATCCACTACAAGCTTGTAGAATCCTGAAACTAATGCATCACATTCATTCCTTCTTCCTTGGGTGAAAAGCATTATTATCGAAAGAACAATGAAACTATCAATGATAGAACTGAATGTTTTGATGATTATTTCCTTGTAGAAGAGAAAGAATTGTAAATTAAAGCATGTAATCAATTGGCTTGATTTATTTGCAAATTTTCATAATAAGGAATTATGTCTTAAGTGAACAGGGACTTACAATATATGACCATTCTAAAGCTGTATGTTTTGCCTGAAGGTTACAGAGCTGTTAATACTTTTAAAAATAAATTAAATAAAGGTAAAATGTCAAATTTTGATATTATAATATATTCTGCCGACTTTATGAACTTATTTTATGTCAAATTCATCTTTCATCATGGATATACAAATATTGTTTATGTTGTTTCCAATAACATTAACAACTTCTGAGAAAATTATATTAGAAGAATATTCAATAGATCTTAAATTTTCCAAAATATGATGGAGTTCAATTGAATCTTTAAAAATGACTTCAATGCAAAGGTTTGTGGTACTATCAATTCTCGATGATATCTTTAAAATATTTTTATTAAGTGTTTTTAGTAACATGTGGGCTACTTCATCAGTCTTTCCGCTTTCTATATGTAAGTAAATTTCAGCCATTCTAAATCCTAGCTGTGAAAAATCAAAATGATAATATTTTTTTAGTATATGTGATTCTATTCTAGTTTTTCGTCTCTGAAGTGTAGATAACGGAATTTGTAATTTTTTTGCTAAATTCGCATTTTTAATATCCGGATTGTTTAGCAATTCTTCAATAATCTTTAAATTTATTTGATCTATATCTGTTTTAAGCAAATTATAATTTTTCTCGGATATATTATTATTACCAAATTCCGATTCTATTTTCTGTCGAGTCCTTTTTGACACAATATTCAATTTTGTTGTATTCAAATTATTAAATGTGTTATCCAAATAAAAATGAATATTTTATTCATTTAAAATATGATTTATAATGTTTAACATTACAATAATTGTATATGTCGATATATTAAATATTTTTTATTTTTGGTACATATTAGTAAAAATAAATATGTCTTTTAAATTGTTTCTTTTTCACTACAAAACATAATAATATTTCTTAGTTATCCAACCAATAGTTGTTAAACTTTGTATTTAGAATTTTATAATTTTAAATGTCATTGGTAATTAAATTACTTTGATAAATTTTTTTTTCAATATAAATATATTTTATTGAGAATTTTTTTCATTATAATAGTATTTTTAAAATTATATATCACATATTTAAATAGATATACTAAACATATTATACATTGTACATATCAAATTTTTATATAATTGTAGTAGACGATGAACCGGACGTATCATATATTCTACAACAATTTTTAACTAAACAAGGTTATAATGTAACAGCTTTTACTGATCCTTTATTATCTTTTGATTTTTTTAAAATTCATCCTTTAAGGTATTCACTAATTATAACTGATTTAAAAATGCCTGGTTTATCAGGCATAGAATTAGCTAACAAAATAAGATTAATTAATAAAAACATAAAAATTATCTTGATTACAGCATTTGAACTTGATGATCTAAATAAAAGTATGCAATTTATTAATGCCAAAATAGATAAAATAATACAAAAGCCTATAAAATTATCAAATTTAAAAGAAGTAATAAATGATATGTCAATTTCCATTCCCAATCTTAATTAGTGCAATTCATTTATTATTTATAGATTAAAGAATAAGTCAAAGACCCTATAAATAACTATTTGAATATAATTTTAAAATAAAATATTCATTTATCCTTTATATACATTTTTCTTAGAATGATTGTAAAAATTAAAGAGTGGCTCTGTAAAGTTAAGGAAAAATGTAATAGATTTCCTCTTGTTTATTATATATGGTACAACAAGTTAAAAAAAGAACTGCGCGTGAAGATATTGTACATTTTTTACAATATCTTTATTTCAGCAGCGGTTTTTCATTACGGAATACATCTAAAGCCATCTCTCGATTTGTTACAAAAAGTCATACTGATGCAATTAGAGACTGATTACAAAAGTACAGACCTGAAAGATTATTTTATAGTAAAACCAAAATATCTAAATTCATAATGATAAAAAACTTAACCCAAAAAGTTGGTTCTGAATTAATATGGCTTTGGGTAGATACTATGGAATCTGAAAGCAAAGAAATTCTCGGAATAAGTGTATATCCAAAGGGCGAAATATGTCTTTGCTAAAGAGCACTTTCTATTGTATATTGTAGAAGAATATGGTTATCATTTAGTTTCAACAGATATGGAGGTACATGGCACCCGCCACAAGCATACAGGTTCTTGAAAATAAAGCATCATATTCATTCTTCTTTCGAGAAAAGCATTATTATCGAAAGAACAATGCAATAAATTAAGGATAGACAAAAGGGTTCGATGACTACTTTCCTTGTAGAAAGAAAAAATGTAAATTCAAGCATGTTAGACAATGGTTAATTCTATTTGCAGACTATTATAACAGAGAAGCATTTTCAACGTTACAGAGCCAAATGGGTATATATTTATTTTACATGTATATAATTTATATACTTTTGAGAGTCCATATAATTGATGCATCAATCATATGGTAAAAAATCATTATGATGCTTTAGAAAATGGTATAAAATCTCATAAAAAATCCAAATTGACAGATTTAATCATGGATGAATTAGATATGAAAATTATAGATTTAATGGCTCAAGGTAATAACAATAAACAAATTGCATCTGAAATAAAAGTACCACTCAGTACCATTCAAAGAAGAACCAAGAGATTGACATCCAATAAAGCAATCATTCATAAAACTGAAATTAATTATCGAAAATTCGGTTATAAAAAAGGAGTATTGCATCTTTATGTAATAGACAATGATGTCAAGAAATTGTCTGTAGAATTGTTAAATATGGCTGGAATCATATCTACAGAAATCCACATAGGTAATTCAGATATACTTTGTAACATGGTTTATAAAGACAATCAACAATTGTTTGAAATAATTAACTAGTTAAAAAAATCATCGGTATAGAAAAAGTAATTTGGTCTGAGCAAATATATTTCAATTATGGAAATAATAATGGACTAGATCTTCTTATAAATGATTAAATTCTTATTTGTGTTGGATCTTTGGGTAATATCATTAAAGATTATACATTATAATAATCGATTATAATATATTTTAATTAAATTCGTCTCTTTTATAATTAATGGATATGCGTTTTATTATATAATAGAATCTTAATTTTTTTTAAAGAATATTTATCGATCGTAAAATAATTTTGTATAATAATATATACTAAAAGTCAATATATGCATATCCCCTACTATATTATTACATATAAAATATAATTAAAATAAAATGTTCACATATATCATATCGTTCGTAATTGCAAATTTAAACAAAAGAAGATACTAAAAAAAGTACATGTTATACTGCATCTTTAGTGTAAAAAAGATTTTCAAAAATAGGTGGAATAGACCCTTGTGAATAAGCAGCAGCAACAAAACCAAAAAATACCATAGAAAAAAAGACTACTATACTATCTACCAACGAATCAATTTCTTTTCTGATTCTCTGGTTAGAAGGGTTTGGATTAAAAGAAAACAAAAATGATGAGCAATAGGTTCGTATCAGCAATGATGTATATTTGATGCTTTAAGCATTGAAAGAAAAGATATTTTCTTTATCTTTTGAATTATATAAAATATTTTCATAGATATCTAAATGTTGTTTAGCTATTACATCCCATTTTAATTTTCCTTTAAATTCATCTACATTTGATTTTAATTTGTAATAGTTTGTATCAACTATTTTTAATCCTTCCATAAACCTAGACGCATCTATTTTTGTAACTATACCTAAACCAAGTTTTGCAAATTCTCTAAAGAATCCATTATCAGATGCTAAAAATGGCTTACCATGACTCAAACCGTCAAACATTGTTCCAGAACCCGATATTGCTTTATAAGGTAAAAAAATGACATCAGATGCAAACAGCAATAAAGATAGATCTTGTTCGGAGAGATAGTCTTTTCCAAGATTAATTAAATTTCTTTTGTTATCAAGCTTCAAATCAATTATCTGTTTATTATAATGATTTTTAGAATAATTTAATACCAGTTTCCAGCCATCGGGTATATCCATTTTCCTTATTACATCCCAACCTTTTGTCACAGTCAAAAACCCTTGAACCAGCATTATTTTATCATCTTCAGGCAAAGATAGTAAACTTCTTGCTTTTTTTTGTTCGATGTATTTATTTTGATAAGGCTCAGAGCCATGATAGATAACCTTTGTGCCTCTAACTAGATTTGCCATGTAATTTGAGAATACTATTCCAGCAGAACTTTTGGACATTGGATATGAGGTACTCCTTTTAAAAGATGAATAGTTAATTAAATGCTTCCAACAATTATAAAAATATCTTAGATGTAACGGGTCTTTTCCATCAATAAGAATGGATTGCATCCACGTTTTAAATTTATAGGATGTATGAAATGTTGTAACTATTGGAATTTTACAAATAGAATAAAATTTGTCTATGCTTGTTTTGGTTTTAGATGGCAATAAAGGATGTAATTTAAAATCATAAAGTCCTTGATCAAATTGTATATGGACAATGTCGGGTTTTATCTTTTGGACTATGTCATTTATTATTTCTGAATTGTTTTTATTAAACGGAGATATTCCCTTATAATCACCATTTCCTTCGGAACTGCAAAGAACATTTATTTTAACATTATAACCTTGTAATGACTTCACTAAATTAAAAGTATATCTTCCAATACCCCCTTGCATAGGCGGGTATTCCGTGCAAACCATGAGGACGGTAAAATCACGTTTTCTTTCTACCAATACGATCGACATTGAAACTTAAAGTCTTAGTACTTATAAGATTTGGTATATTTTTCTACAAACAATAATATTCTTGCAGTGCTTTGTTGCATGATTTCTCCTTCCAAATACATTTAGCAAACATCTTTTAAGAAAACCTGTAAATTGGTCCCTCACAATCAATCTTTAGTTAGAAGAGGCGAGATCTTGCTAGGCTTTGATGTCCTTGATAATTGGGATACCGATTTAAAAGAGATGAACCAAGACAAAGTTGGATTAGAAGCCATTTCATTATCCAAACACTTTTCTTTTACTTGGCTATGCCAAGGCATACTTTCGTCTGCCATATAGGCAAACCAAAGAAGGAATAGCACAAGGACACACAAAAGGAAAATTACCTTCAATTTCCGATTTTATAACTCTGCAAAAAAGAGTAAACAAGTTATATATCAAGATAATAGAAGATATAAAAATAAGAAATTCAAAGACGAATACATTGTCATTGCAATATACAGTTCTGGAATAAAGGTTACTAACAGAGGCCAATGGATGCGAGATAAATGGAATATAAAGAAAAATAAGAAAGGATATTGAAAATACATGTTGAAGTTATATCAAGACAAAGAATATTTTTGCTATGAAGGTAACTGATAAGCATGTCCATGATAGTAAGGCGTTACCCAAATTGGTTAATGGTATTTTATAATCTGATAAAATGGTATATAACTATCTGCTGATGATGATGGTGATTATGATAGCAATAATATTTTTAACTTCTTAATAATCTTCTTATATTATTATATGTAATCAAAAGTATAATATAATCAATTGGTTTCTATTTTATACTTTAATTTTTCTTTATAATAGGTTCAAAAAATTTTGTTTTCTTTTGTTATAGTTTATAAGATTTTTAATTTGACTTTTGGTTCCAAATAAAATTGCGCTTTATTTTCCTTAAATACGTAACCATTACTCGATGTTTTTTTCAGATAATATTGAAAATATAAAAGATATTAGATAATTGTTGAATGATTTTAATAATCAGTCAGTATAATAATTTATGTTTATTAACAACTATTGAATTGACCTTTTACATTGTAACTTTAATAAAACTTTATCCAATAGCAAAAAAATAGTTATTTAACAAAGAACAATCAAAACGAATTAAAATATGAAAAATTAACCAATATAACTTTATATAATTTGTTAATCAAATATCATTAATGACATCATCTAATGATTCCAGTAGTGACAGAGAATATGAAGAGGGGGCTGCAGGAACAAATAAAGAAAGAAAAAGTGATCCATTAAAAGAATACGAATCGAGCGAAGCAATGACTCCAGCAAAAATCAAAGAACACGAACCTACCGCAGTAAAAAGAGATCCAGATGATCAAAAAATTACAGAGCCAGGTCACACCGGAACAGATACCGAAAAAGCGAAAGAAGAGTATCGTAAACACGGTATGACTAAAATAGACGAATAAATAAAAATTAAAACTTTTTTTTAGTTTGGTATTATATATATTAAAACGTTTGAGTATAATAGTATTATGATAACGTTAAATTCAAAAATAATATATGTAAATATTTAATTTTATTTATTCCTGTGTATAGAAACTTGTTGAAATTATCAATCTTTCAAAATATCACTATAAGGATTGATATTTATAAATATATACCTATTATTGATGTAAAAAAATGCATTCGTTAAAATTATAAATTATAAATTTTAATATTTTAATAATATAGATATATAAATCATAACAGAAATTTTGTTGTTAATAACAAGCAACCTTAGTTTATAGATATGCATGTATAACCATGTCTATACTATTATTAACTGAGCCATTGTAATATAGATAAGCCAAATTTTTAATGTTTTAAATGTCATCTCTATAAAATTAGAATATTAGAAAAATATTTTTAAAATAAATTATCTCTTTATCTGTTACCTTTAAACAAATTTTTTACACCTTGAGTAATATTTCCGAAATCATTTGAAAGTTCTTTACTAGTCTGGTTTTGCAAAGCAGCACCTGGTCCGTGGGTTCCACTACTTTCCCCTCCATTTTTTATTTTTTCAGTATTATTTCCAGAATTTTGTGCAAATATGTTTGTCAATGCAATAGTGTTCGATACCAAAAGCATGAAGGTGATTGTAAATAAGAAAACTATTTTTTTATACATGTAATTTACTATTATTAATTTCCAATAAATGTTTTTAATTAAATATTTAATATACTGGAGAAATAAAGTTGCGTAAAAGTATTTATTGATTCCTCTTTTGAATTGATTTTTTTTTAAATAAAAATATGTGTAATTTTAAAAATGTGATTTAAAAATGAAATAGAAATCAATATTAACAGTTTTTATTTTTTATTGCATTTATAATTATATGGTACTATCTTAGTATTTGTTTTCGAGTTTAATTCCTTTTCCCATAGGTAATTGTCATAAATGGAATATAATAAACACAAAAGCCTTTATTACGTATGATATTTTTTTATCATTTGCTACTTTTATTATAAAAAATAGCAAAAATGGCAAATTCTATTGTTATTGTTCACAAATCCCATTTTTAATTGGATTTAATCATTTAAGAAAAACAATTAGCAAATTATGTCAAAAAATAAGTATTGAAATATACATTTAATCTTCTGCTGTTAATTATTATTAATAAAATGATAATGATTTTGTATGTAAACTATAGCTTATACTTCAGTATAGAAGTTTTTAATTCAGAATTCACAAGATATACTTGTACCATTTTAACCATATGTATAAAATAACAAAATATTATAAATTATAATTTTAGATAATTTAAAAAATATAAATTTAGAATATATGTTTATCTAATCGTTTTTATGAGATGCTTTACCGCCTTCTCTTGCTACTCTTTCACGAGTTTCTTCATCTGCGGCTTGTAACCCTCGCTCTTCGTGAGGTGCTTTTCCACCTTTTCTTGCTACTCTTTCACGAGTTTCTTCATCTGCAGAAGCCAAACCCCTATTATCATCGTTAGTCATATTAATAAATAGTAAATAACAAAGTATTTAATTATCTAATAAAATATGGAATTTATAAAGTCACGATTTTATTTTGCGATTATATAATCGTTAAGCAAAAATTAATTTTGCTTTATATAGGTTAGACTAAAAATTTATTACTCCAATTGTTTATCTTTATATTTATCTTTAACCTATTCTCAGTCTATTTATCATATTGTCATCTAAATAGATAATATTTTACTGAGTAGCTTTGTACAATTACTTTTTTATGTATTCGGATAATAAATGAAATTATGCTTTGGCATATCTAAGTAAAATAAGAATAAAAATGTCAGAATAATGAAAAAGTGGTAGTCTATTTATCTTCATAAATCTATTTACAGTGAAATTTCAATTATCAATTATATCCCAATACAGTATTTCACTTTATATAATCAAAATTGATGTAGAATGAGAAAATAATTTTTCATTAATTAATGTATCTGAATATATTGAAAAAATAGTAAATATAACAAAGCAATTTTAAAAATACTATGTTAAAGGTATTTTTTAATTAAATGGTCAATTAAACAACGATATTAGACAATATTCTAATGTATTAATAATTTCATTGATTTTTTTTTAAGTTAATAAAATATTTGATAATCTGTCTCAAACTTTTAAATACAATTACCAAATACATTCTTTAATGCATGCTGGAGATTTTAACGTAATTGTAATAGATGATGAACCAGACATGGCATATATTATACAACAATTTTTAATTAAATATGGCTTTAATTCAATAGCCTTTACTGATCCTTTGCTATCTTGGGAATATTTTAAAATTGACTCTAAAAGACATTCACTAATTATAACTGATTTAAAAATGCCTGGTTTATCAGGCATAGAATTAGCTAACAAAATAAGATTAATTAATAAAAACATAAAAATTATCTTGATTACAGCATTTGAACTTGATGATCTAAATAAAAGTATGCAATTTATTAATGCCAAAATAGATAAAATAATACAAAAGCCTATAAAATTATCAAAATTAAAAAAAGAAATAGATGAAATTTTAGAATCAGTTAAAACCTAACCTGGATTTTTATCTACTCATTTATTATAAATTACAAGATTAATCAAATAACAATATTAGATATTATTTGTAAAACTTGTCATTTATATTTAAACATGCTGTTAAAATTTGCACTTATTAGAATTTAATATTATTTTTGTAATACCAAATTATTAGATGAGAACCCGAATTTAAAAAGTTATAGATTCGTGATTGCATAATTCAAATCTGATTTATATACTAGCATCGGATTTTATTGTTCTCGTCTTACTTTATAAATTATTGAATAGAGTATTCTAATCTCTCTTTGTATTTCTTTTTACTTTCATAATATAGATTTTATTAATATAAAGTATATTGATCAATAAGTAGGTTGAATAATAATATGAAATTTTGTGAAAAATTTATGGATGAAACGGTAAATAAAAATATTGACTGCAAGGATATCTATTCTATAGTAGATACAAATTATGATCATATAACCAATATTTCTAATAGTAAAGAAGATCAAATAAAAGATGATGATAATGATGACAAAATAGATATTAATACTGAAGAAAAAGAAAATATAAAAGAGCTAGAATCATACCAGCAATACCAAGAAGGACAACAATATCAACAGCCATGGAGCTCTTCTTCAGATATTCGAATTGTTGATTCAGATGAATTACCTGATCCACATCCTATAACGGATACAGAAGTTTGTCCTAAATGTGGAAATAAACAAGCTCGTTGGTGGATTGTTCAAACTGATTCTGGTGACGAACCAAGTACGCAATTCTTTCGTTGTACAAAATGTATGCATACCTGGCGAACTCCAAGATCTTCATGATTATAAATATTCATTTTTTTTGGTTAATAGATTAAAGGAATTTCAAAGAATAATGATTTCTTCAATTTAGGACGAATTTAGAATTTCAAAACAATCATCTGTTTTATCAAGAATTAAAATGAAGACAATCAAGATTCAATTGCTATTGCCATCGTTATTGTTATTGTTATAAGTTAGACTGTTTTAACAGATTTTCAAATTAATTTACAAGTATATAATATATGAAATAATTAAACATTATCTAGACAATAAAAAATTTTTTTAAACAGTAAAATACGCGATTGACAACTTGATATATGATGAATGCAAATTCCCAAAATCAAGATGAATCGGTAGAGAAAATCCATAGAGAAGAAGGTCTAGATGACAATGAAAATGACTACAATTTAAGTGAAACTCTAAGCGATAGCAATCAAAGGGATGCAGAAGAAAAAGAAGACACTGAAGAGGAGGATAATACAGAGGAAACATAATAAATTAATAAAGATAATAAAAATAAGTTATCAATTCTCAGTAGTAGTAATATGCAAACCTATTCATATATTGATTTACATTATTTAATTTGCAGTTGTTCTTCTTTCAAGGAAATTATTAATTAAATCTTTCCATTCTTTTATTTATATTACATTACTTTAATAATGCTTTTTGCATGAGGAATTGAAATAATTTTTTAATTGCAGAATCATGTTGGCTTAAAGTGCATACCTTGTTCTACTTAAAAAAATTGAATGTTATGGTGCTCTTTTATACCATGCATTAGAAAACGTTCTACAATAAAGATATTTGATGCCTTTGATATATTTGTTGAAATAATGATTCAGTTACTTTTAGACTCGATAATAATCCACATATATTTTAATTTAGGATCTACTTTATTGTGTTTCATCAATGGTAAATTTTGAAATATTTGTTTTATGTAAAATAATATTTTGCTTGATTTGTATTTTTGGTCCAATATCTTATTGCAGCAGTATAATTCGGTGGAACAAATAATGTTATGCTAAATCCTCGCCAAAGCATGACAATTTTAGAAATATTAATTTATTTATTAATTAATTTTTAAACAAACCCATATTCATTGAAAAGATATGCCTAAATATTTTGTAATACGAAATAGTATTTTCTGCTAATATTTTTGCATATATTTCTGACATATTTGTACAATAATTTTGGTGATTTAAAAAAATGTCATTAGTATTTTTCACCATTGTATTAAATGCATTTTGAAAAGAATTGAATGAGCGATATTTAAGATCTATATAGTTTTTAGCAACGTTAAAAGTATTTCTGGCCGTATTTTCATAGACGTTTTCAAAGACATCCAAAGGTCTAGGAGTTGAAGAATAATTATATTCATTCTTATTTAAGAATTCATTTGGCCCTTCATTAGATGCCAAAGGAATTTCAGTAGATAATCCATGAGAATGTACCTCTACTTTTAAATCGGATTCTATACTCTTATCTTTGTCTTTCACAGGTACTTCTACTTCTGTATGAATCTCTACTTCAACGCCTTGGTCAGCGGGAATGGTTGTGATAGATTCTACATTAGATTCAGAATCATCAGGCTTTACAATTATCCTATTTTCATTTGATGGTATTTCTATCTCTGGATCTTTTACATTAATTTCTAATTTAGAGTCCAATGTTTCGTCAACGATTATATTAGTTTCATTGTCTGTAACTTTGGCATCATCATTTTTATTTATAGCATTTTTTTCTATTTCGGCGACATTACCAACTTCTGCAGGTCCTGCAACTTTTACCTCTTTATGAGTTTCTATAGCCTCTTTAACTGCATCTCCAATAGTGGGATCGAAAGATTTCTTTTTATCATTTATTTTACTATTATTTATATTTGAATTATTATTATTACTCATTAATTACTTTGTAAGATTATAGTATTAATATGTAGATAAAAATAAAGGCAAGAGATTACTAGTCCTAGCGTTTTGTTGCATGATTTTCATAATTTTTTTGCATATGATCTATGTTCATTAAGTTATCACCTTGCCATACAATGATATTTTCAATATCATTTCTGATTTATTATACTGAAACTTGAGTTTGTTTAAAGAAAAGACGTCAATATAAGATACTTAAAAAGAATATGTAATGACTGTGCATATTATGGATAATTTTAAGAATGTATTAATATATGTATTCAAAAGTAAATACAATAATCTAATATTAAGCATGCTCGACACGTCATTCTTCTCTTTCGATTATAATTATTGATTAAACCTTTTTAAGAAAACCTATGTCATAGAGACATCTGTTTTTTATCATTTATAGAAACCGAACAACATAATCAATATTTTGCCACATTAAAGAAATGGAAAGAATGCTAGAGATAGATGAAAAAAGAAACATCCTAAGAAATTTATCGGTGTCTACTCAGAAAAGAGGTTCACAAGAAGGGAAAGAGAATAGCGCAAGATATGATCAAAGATGGGTTATAGAAAGGTATTCTCATCGTAAAGCATATGGTTGGAAGATTACATATATTCTATTAGAAAGAATATAAATGGGGAAATGAAATTAAAAACATCATTATATAATAAGTTGATATCTGTTTAGGCAAAAAGGCAGTAAAAAGAATTTTATTGATCATATAACGAGGTATTAAAAAGAGAGATTGTCTAATTTAATAGTATAACACTTTATCATAATTACTATTATGGAGCAAAGAGGTCTATAAAACACAAAAAAAGGGCACGTTAATTTAATAATACAGGCTTTGCATTAATTTTAACACGGAATAAGACATATGGTTTATTTCTTAAATCTTTTTCTTCCTTATTATAACGACCTTGTCTATGTAATTGATTTGCAGTAACATATAGATAGCTGTCTGTTGCCAAAGACAAAGTGTCTGGCCACAATAGGCGAGGATCATGCAATATTGTTTCCCATATTTTATCAGATTCTCTTGGACGCATAATGGAATTATGCTCATAGTTGGTTGAATATATGTTGCCTTCAGAATCAGATTCTAATCCATCAGAGGCACCACCTCTGTCGCCATGATTGTTAATAGTTACTGCCACCTCTTGTTCAGATATGCTATTATCAACAAGAGCATCCGTAGATACACTATATAAATTTCTACTTCCAAGTGGACAATAATAAATACGTGATCCATCTGAATTAATTGCAATACCGTCAGCTCCCATATTTGCGGCTTGTATAACGTCTCCATTATGTTGGTATTTTAAAAATGGCCTTCCTTCCACTATGGGAAGAAAGGTCTGTATATATTCTGCTTTAGTTGATGGATGATCATGTAGACGACGCCAGCTTTTACCAGATGCGAGATCAACTACAATGATACCATTGGGTCCATTTTGAGATGAATCTGTTATAAATGCCATATCCTCATTACCTCGTCGCAGATCAAATCGAACATCATTTAGGTAGGTAGTAGGTAAAGCTACAGATTGAGGAAAGAGAATATTTTTTATTACTTTATCTGTAGTCAAATCCATACAGACAAGCTTTTGGTCCCCCATATTCAGTTGGTTTGAATAACGGACTTACAGTATCAAGAATCCGCAATCTGTCAATTGGATCAACTACAACTGATTGAACTGATACTAAAACAGAATATTGGTCTTTTTCATTTGTTTTATTTATTATTTCATTAGGATATGCCAAAATTATGGGATACTGTTACCCCCGTAGGCATTGCATCATAAAAAAAAGCAACCGCTTCAAGTTGACCCAAAGGCTCATTATAAGATAAATCATTTAAAGGTCTATTACCATTTGAATGAGAACTATTACTAACAGGTGATTTTATTGAGGACATTTTAATATTTTTCCAATTATATTTAAGAAAAAACGTTACAAGACATCAATTAACCAGCATAATAATACTTTGTATTTGTAAATTATACATATACTGTATTTATCCAAAATATCTGATAAAATTATGGCTTGAGTACAACTTTGAATACCTCTTCTTTTTTATCAAAGTTCTCATATCCCCTAGACGCATCATCAAGCTTCATTGTATGACTTATAATTTTGGCTGGATCTATCCTTTTGGTTTCGATAAGATGAAATAATTTGTCACTATATTTTTTTACAGGACATTGACCCATATGAATTGAAACGTTACGATTAAACAACGGACCTAATGGAAACTGATCATAAGATGTACCATAAACTCCTGGTATGGATATAGTCGAATATTTTTTTGCAATTTGAGATATCCAGGTTATTACTTGCATAGGATTTGCGGGTTGATAGGCAGGAAGATTTACCTTTGAATGATCATGTCCTTTATTATAAGTAGGATCAGTACCATGAATTTTCATATTATTGTTCTCTTTTATAAATACGTTACCTTCCATATGACCTACTGCCTCAAAACCTACCACATCAATACAAATTACACCTTTTCCCGCTGTCTCTTTTTTAATATAATCAACTGGATCTTCAGTATCAAAGTTTATGATTTCTGCGCCCAAATCTTTTGTCTTATCTAAACGGTTAGACCAATGATCTATTGAAAAAACTCTTGCAGCACCCCTTAAAAAGCTACTTAAAACAGCAAAATATCCTACAGGGCCTGCTCCAAATATTGCTACGTCATCGCCAGGCATAACATTTGCCATATCTGCGCCAAAATACCCTGTGGGTAAAATATCACTTAAAAATAAAACTTGTTCATCTTGTGTAATATAATCTGGAACTTTTAGTGCAATATTTGTATTTGCAAAAGGTACTCTGACATATTCTGCTTGTCCGCCATCATAACCACCTAATAGTTGTGTATAACCAAAGGCGGAACCCATATCAGCTTTGGTATTGGTTCTATCACATTGAGACCAATAACTACTATTACAGTGATTACAGTGTCCACAAGCAATGTTAAATGGAACTACTATTTTATCTCCTACTTTTACTTCAGTTACATACGGTCCCGCTTCTTCTACTACACCCATAAATTCATGTCCTAGTGTTTGACCTGATTGCATACCAGGGACAGTTCCATGATATAGATGAAGATCAGATCCACAAATGGCAGTTGATGTTATACGTAAAATTATATCTTCTGGATGTTGAAGTGCGGGTTGAGGTTTATCATCAACTCTAACATCCATTGGTCCATGATATACTAATGCTTTCATATTTCTCTTAAACCGAGATATTTTTATTGAGACTGTGTAGCTGACTGTGCATCAATTGAAGATGTAGATGTAGCAATAGCAGACTGCATCTTTGGCCAAAGCTGAGATAACATTCCAGGTGAGTTTGTCTTTATCCAATCAACCATATTTTGTTCATCCTTTAAATTTAACGATAATGGTTCTATGGCATTTTGAAATGAACCGCCTGCAATTTGAGCTTTTCCTATAAGCATTAGATAACACGCTACCTCCGCATTTTCTATTATCATATCTTCTTCTGTTTTTTTTAATTCAATGTCTTGCTTTGTCGCTAAATTTGTCATTTTTTGAAAAATTGTTTGAGGATACGATGGTAAAGGTAATCCAATTTTTTCTTGTGTAGGCTCTCCACCTATTGTACTGATTAACTGTTGTAATCTTTTTTGATGCTCCTGGCTTTCTTGTAAATGATGTTCTAATTGTGCTTTGGCTTCTGGAAGACTGGCCTCTTCTATTCGTGTTTGTAATCGTTCAACGCCCGCATTTTCCATAGCAAGAGCAGCATTAAAATCCAAAATAAATTTTTGATTCATAATCTCCATAATCTGGTCTGTTTTGGTCATAATGATTAGTTACAAAACAAAGTTTAATACATAGTAAAATAATTTTATCATTTTATTATAATTTATTATAATTTGTATCATTGAGATTAAATGTTTGTTCATATTTGTCCAATGCTTTGACTTTATGCATAATTATATTTAAAAAACAATATATTAAAAATAGTCTTAACTTGATATATATTTTTAGTTTTTTTATTTAATTTATCTTGAAAAATACATTTTCAACACTGCCAATTATTACGTCTTATGCTTTATATTCTATCTTTTTTAAAAAACAAATGCGGAAAGACTATTTCATATACGAAATTTTATTTATGAATTATCAATTTTTTATTTTTATTTATCGAAGGATTAATGAAATAGTATTAAGTTCATTTTCCTTCTTTTTTGAATATCTGAATAATTAAGAAATATATAAATCAAGTTTGTATTTTTTAAACATTATATCCATTTGATTAAAAAAAAGAAAATTCCCAATATTATTTACTAATTACTATGAATTATAATAGTTTTAATTTAAATTGATTATAAGCATTAAATTATTTTAACATGAACATTCATTGATGATTGTAACCATAGTTTCAATTCTTAAATTACTCAATCATCTTGTAAAATAAAAGTTAAAAATAATTTATTTTGATATAGAATAGTAAATACGTCGAATACTTGTCATTATCTATATACTTTATACTATTATTTTTAGTAAATACCGAAGGTTATATTCATAGAAACTATTTGATTTTATCTTGATGCGGTTCGTATGCATTACACCAACCATGAGGAGCAATTACCTCCGATACCTTTCCAAATACATCAGGACCATCTTCCTTTACTAACATACACCTGCCTCCCATTGTATCAAGCCAATATATACAGTTATAACAAAAGTAACCTTTTTGTAAATCAGAGTCTTTAAATTCTTCACGTTCCAAATATGCAGTTTTTAATTTGCTGGCTTTTCTTGCTTTAGTTATATTTCCCATAACATCTGCGGCTTTTTCTATAATATTTTTATCAGACATCTCATTAACTCCTCTCTTATTCTATATCTTTTTCAAACGGCATCCACAAATAACATATTCCATGAGGTGCAATATTTCCAGATATTTGTCCATTTATATCCATGCCTTCATCAGTTACTAGCATACAGTGATTGGGTTTTATAAAATATGTACAGTTATAACAAAAGTAACCTTTTTTTGTATCTGCAGTAGCAAGACTATCTAATTCCATATAGCCTATTCTAGATTTCGGTAATTTTTTTTGCTTTATCGCTTCTTCGGGTATTTGTTGAGTTGAAATAAAAGAATTTGTTGTTGTCGAAAGATCGTTTGACGAAACCATAAGTTACACTATTAATAATTATAAAACAAACTATAATACAATGTTTAATATTTTACTACGCTTTATTACTCGACCTTATAGTCCATTAAAATATTAATTTATTTATCTAATTACAATTAGATCAACTATTTTCTATGCAACTTTATAAAATAATTCATAGGTGATAACAAATAAAGCAATAAAGCAATTATAATACTATAACAAACATTTCGGATTTATGATGATACAAGTTTCTATTAGTCGGTCTAGGTGCACAGCCGAATCTACGCTACAAAAAGTAGGTTAAAGTTAAATTATTATTTTTTCGTACTTATTAGGCCTCTTGCATAATTAGAAACAATCAAAATGTCAATCTGACTGATCTTCATATTTTAAAAATGATATAGATCATTATCCCATAGTTCACCAGACATGTAACTATATCTAATATTCTGTAATACTTTTTCCAATTAATTCTAAATACATCTGTTAATATCGTATACTCTTTTAATCTACAAATGGTATGTTCTATCGATATTCTCTTTTTAGAATGACTTTTGTCGTAAATTTTTTTTTTGGATAATCCTTGATTTACCTTCTTTCTATTTGGTAAAATGATTTTTGTGCTGGAAAATTTTTTTCTCAGTCTAAGATATCCAAGATTAAATATATTAACAACCTTCTTAAGAGCAGTAGGACGATTCCCCTGGTAAATATCATAGTCATGCCTTCGTCCTTTCTTATGTCCTGATTTATAAATGATAATATCTTGATCATTAATCATCAATTGCGTCTTTGCAGTATGTCCTTTCTTCTTTCCTGAATAGTATCTCTTTTTTCTTTGTTTATCTATTGGTCTTGTCTTGGTGTTTGTTGTTCTGTGGAGTCCATGAAAGCAAGAAATCTAGGAAAGTATTTCTCTACTTCATCTGGTGTTTATATTCTCTTTGTTTCGCAGTATATTTTCTGTGGAAAAGGTACACATTTTCTAATCAGACTTTCAATCTTTTGAATATCTCTGCAAACATTATTCTAATCCAAATCAAATAAAAAGTCAGCTAACGTTTGAGTGATATAAAGACGATAATATAATAAAAGCATAAGAAATCTGTTTTCTAAATCAATTTTGAATGGTTTTCCAGCACCTAAAGCTCTTTCCCTATTATTTCTTTTTTATAAACGCGGTTTTACATGTTTATCGCATCCTTTTTATTATTTCTTTTTAGAAATATCATCAAATTCTTGTACTGTAAAGCCCAGTGAACAATTTGAAAAGTAATGGTTTTTTGGATAACTTCTCGTATAAAATCCAAGAAAAGATAAAAAATCGAAGAGAACCAGATCGATATATCTTTTTCCAAATCCAAAAGAGTATTTCTGCTCTTCTAAAAAGGACTTGGTTTAGATAGATGATTTATACAATTTGTTGATAGATGCTTTGTTGCATGATTATTTTAAATCGTTTTTTATTAGCGTTTTGTTGTTAAGGATATAACGTAAATAGTCAAAATATAATTATACTTGTCCTAAATGAATTGCATCTTTAACTATTTTTCGAATCATGCAACAAAGCATTGATAGATGCTATCTAAATGCATTAGAAAAAAAGGAATCATTAAATAAAGCAATTTCATTTCTCTTTATCCTAAATATACAGGAGGCTCTTGTATCTATTGATGTTATCTCTTATTATTTTGTTTAGACATTGTTTGTATAATTGCCCTAAATGACAAAAGTAATAAACAAATGGTGGTCATAAATGCTGCAAATAACATTAACTGAGAAAGCGGGTTGTGAATGATTTGATGTGATTTTATATTAAATTCTATAATCCATATAGTAAAAGCGATTATACCCACAGGAAACGATATAAATGGTATTATAGATTCAATTCGAGAGAAATTCATTTTACTTTAATAATCCACAAAAACATATTTGGTAAATATTACTCATGCAACAAGCCCTCAAAAGTAATTACAATATCTTTTATATCGGTCATTTCATTTGTTATTTCTTTGTTAATACTATCTAACAAGTTATATCCTTCGTCTTTAATCAGAAATTTTTGTATCTTTCCTTCATATGAAATAATTTCATAGTCAATAAGATAAATTAAATATTTTTTTAAAATCAAGTAAGAAATTGGAATTTTATTTTGGATTTTTAATAAAAGATCATTGAATGATATTTCTAAAATAGAATTAGACAGTATAGCTTCTACAAAAATTGCTTGAAGTTCAGATTAAATACATTTTTATTAGTTGTTTCCAAATCTTTTACCTCCTTTTTTTAATGCACTTATTTTCACGAACAATATTGTCATAAATTGTATATAATTGGTTAAATATCTATGCTATATGATATTTTATTTCAAGAATAAACTAACATGAAATCTTTTTAATCATTCAGATAATAGTTTCGTATAACTATTACTTGTAGAAAAAAATTCTATATAAATTATATATTTCATGATTAGCAAATTAAAATAGAATATTTTAAAATATGATAGAGAATCCAAAAATTTTGATAGATGTTTAATTATGCAATCTATCTAATGAGACACATCATTTCCATTCGTGGTATTCTAGCAAGTGTTAGAAGTGTTAATGTAATGAAACTTTTGTAATATCAATCGTTATACAGGGCAGACGTCAAAGACTTCCAGTTTCTATAATCGAATTTATAATCTTTATTTATTTTGTGTAGTCTTTTCTCTCAATAACATTTCTAACATACATAATACCATTGCAAGAGAAAGGTATGGCATTACAATAACAATCTTGATAGATAGAACTATCATAAAAGGAATAAATGATAATACAAGAAAATGATTATAATAATATCAAAAATCTTTTGAAAAGATAGATGTAATCGCCACTAAGAAACTTTATACTGCTAGAATGACTAGAGTAGATCTCTTGTGCTTTGTTGCATGATTATTTTATTCGTCATTTGTTAACGTTTTATTGACAGTGTTATAACGGAAATAGTCAAAGCTTAATTATTATTATAATACAAATATTAAATTTTTAACTGATTTTCGAATCATGCAACAAAGCAGATCTCTTGCATAATTAGAAATAATCTAGACCATCCCTTCTAACTCTATCTCGATTTCTAGTTCAGATTATTTGATATTCTATAGTTCACTAGTCCTGCCACTATATCTGACACTTTATCATACTTTCTCAATTTGTTTCTGAAAATGTCGCTCTGTATTCTGTATTTTTTCAATCTGCAAATAGTATGTTCTATCACTATTCTCTTTGTGGAATGAATTTTATTGTAATCTTTTTCTTCTTGTGACAACTCTTGATTTTTCTTCTTTTTATATGGTAGTGCAGATATCTGTTCTGTAAAATCCTTTTCTATGCCCAAATACCCTAGATCATACATATTTAGAACATCTTTTGGGATGATTGGATGATTCTTTTTATAAACATCATAATCGTGACTTCTTCCTTTTTTATGGCCTAATTTGTAAACGATATAACCCTTGTTATTAACCACAAGCCTGATTCTTTACTGTATGTCTTTTCTTCTTTCCTGAATAGTATGCTTGACGTCTTCTTTTATCTTCAGGTTTTGGTATCTGCTGCTCTGTACAATCTGTAAAAGCCATAAATCCAGGAAAATACTTTTCAACTTCCTCTAGCGTTTTCAGCCTTTTGATTATGTTGTATGTTTTCTGTGGAATTGGTACACACTTTCTAATCAGACTTTCAATCTTTTGAATATCTCTGCAGATGTTACTCTGATCCAAACCAAATAGAAAACCTGCTAACGTGTAAGTGATATAAAGACGATAATATATCAAAAGCAAGAGAAATCTGTCTCTTGTATCTAGTTTGAAATGTCTACCTGCACCTACATCTCGCTTTCTATTTTTTCTTTTTGATAAACGTTGTATCTCATGTTTACAATACCTTTTTGTTATTTCATTATCGTAAATGTTATCAAACTGTTGCATTGTCAAGCCGGTGAATGATTTAAAAAGTAATGGTTTTTTGGATAACCTCTCGTATGAAAGCAAAGAAAGAACAAGTTAATGATAAACTAATGGTCATAAAGCTGTTTGGAAGTAATTATGCAAGAGATCTAGTATAGTCAACAATCATGATTTCATTATTCATGATCTTGTACATTAAATCTTGAAAACAATTTTGTTCATATGTTATATTATCAACTTAAAAAATTATAAATGTTTAATCAATCAGCTGGATTTACTGTTAAATTTTCAACAGTAACATTATATGATAGAGTAAATAGCAAATCCAAATGAAAAATTATATTTGTTTATTTTTTATGTGACGATTCTCCGCCTTTTTTTGCAACTTTTTCTCTTGTTTCTTTATCTGCAGATGCTAGTCCTCTTTTCTCATCATTAGAGGAATTTCCTTTGTTTTTGTGTTCTGAATTCTCATCTGTTTTGTCTGATGAATGACCGCCGTGAGAATGTTCACCACCTTTTCGACCTATTTCAGCCATGTGTTCAGGACCATATTTTTCTATTACTTTCTCTCCGCCTAAATGTCCAGCTTCTGCAACAGACATAGTTCCTTTTTCTTTTTCTTTATTATCTTTTTTTTCGACCATAATAAAATATATTAATAAAAATATATTAAGCTCTCACTTTTGAATTAAAACATAATAATAAATTTTGAAAAGTATTTTAATACGATCTTTTTAAAAAATCTGTTTTAGATAAATTAAGACATATAATCTATGTAATTGGGATTAGATAAATTCAAAACAATAATTTCTAAAATTATAATCTGTTTATTAATCAATATAATTGAAAAAGGTATTAATCTTGTGAATTAAATTATAATAGATAATGAATCTCAAAATTTTAGAATGAAATTAAAGTGCTTTTATCAATATTTTTTATATTTTTAAGTATTGAAATTAAAAAGAATTAAGGAATAAAATACATGAGCTTGAGATTTTTTGCAAGAATGAAGGATATACTCTAGAAGAAATCCAAGACGAATTTCAAGGATTAAATTAGTTTCTTGGAGATTTAATATATCTAAATTTTTTTAAATTTAATTTTTTGTTGATGATTATCATAATCTTGATTTTTAAAGATCTATAAAGTTAAAATATTGTTTCACGTTATAGTAATCTGTAAATTTGTTTAACTATTGCTGTATAAGTTTCCAGTTTGCAATACTTTTTTCTTCAGAGAAAATAATCATTATATTCTTTGGCTCTCTCCTCGATTACTGAATTGTTCTTTCAATAATATATTTTCAAAAGAAAGTAAATGTTGATGAAATAGATCAGAGGATTGGCAGACTTGCAAGTACTTTGTATCACCATTGAATAATGCCATTCATTTTTTCTAGATTTGTATAAAACATGATACAACAATCGTTTGGTAACAAACATGTTTTACTCTTTTAGATGTGCGAAAAGAAAGAATTTGTTTATCTTTTGGTTTATAATAACCAAAGCCATATTGATTCAGAAGAGGACACTTTTATTACAATTTCCTCTATGACATATTCAAGAATTTTCCTTTACTTTTGAATTCAATTCCAGATGACAGATCCTTTATTCTTTTAGTATTTCTAAAAAAGATAACCTTTAACAGAAATTCTAAAGGATAACCTAAAAAATACAAGCATAAACTATAAACAACCGATTTGACAAAGTTCTATTAATAGTAGACATTTAAAATGTGTTCATTCTCAAACTATTGGTTTTTCCTCAAGTTAAAAGAGTCTACCAAATAACAATTTTCCAAAAATAATGGTAAAGAAAACACAAATTTTTAGAATATATTTGTCCACATTTTTACATAATTGCTAATAGAACCAGCAAAAATAATCAATTCAATATATTATTATACATTTAGTAAAATAATTTTGCATGCAAATTACTACGATATAAAGAACAAATACTTGAATCACTTTATTTAAAAAAATAAATAATTTATAATTTGATTGTTTTTTGTTTATTATATAAATTTTACATAAATAAAATACGTTCAGTAGAGTTAATAATGATTCTATTATACATATAATTACTGTGGACAGTATAACGAAAGAAATTAAAATTCCTTCTTCTAACACTTTTCCCAACAAAGATACCGGATCGATATATTTTATAGGAAATGCAACAGTACTTATAAAATACGCGGGATTTACTATTCTTACTGATCCTACTTTTATTCACATGCATGATAAAGTTCACTTAGGGTATGGTATTCATACAACCCGGCTGACAAATCCTGCCATAGATATAAAAGATTTGCCTCCTATTGATCTTATTGTTCTTTCTCATTTTCATGGAGATCACTTTGATAAAGTTGCAATACAAGAGCTGGACAAATCAATACCTATTATTACCACACCACATGCAGCAGATGAATTAAGAGATCGTGGATTTAATAGATCAGATAAATTAGAGCTATGGGAAACCATCACATATATAAAAGATGATATGTATCTCAAGATCACATCTGCACCAGGTAGACATGGGCCTTTACCACTATCTATTTTTCTTCCACAAGTAATGGGCAGCATTTTAGATTTTCAAACCAAAGATAAGGAATGTTTATTTAGAATATATATTACTGGAGATACCTTAGTATTTAACGATATTAAAGAAATACCAAAAAAGTATCCCAATATTGATTTAGCATTACTTCATTTGGGTGGTACAAGAATAATGGGAATCATGGTAACAATGGATTCAAAGGAAGGTATTAAAATGTTTAAAATAATAAATCCAAAGAAGGCTATACCAATCCATTATAATGATTATGATGTATTTAAATCACCTTTACAAGATTTTCAAAAGGAAGTAAAGGTTGCAGGATTAGAAAATCAAATTTCCTATTTGAATCATGGCGATACCTATACATTTACACCAAATAAAAGTAAGAAATAGCTCAAAATATTCAAAATAGATTCAACTTTATATTTAATACATCAATATATAATATTTAATTCATACCTACCTATTTTATTTAAAGAATAAGAATAAGAATAACAGTAGAAAGAAAATACAAAAATAAAGTTTTAATCAAGATTTTTTCATTTTTATTTACCTTTTGTAAAAGATAAATTACAATACATAGTCATACCATTTCTTTGAAAATAAACCATACTCTTTAACTAAATCTCTGCCAATGTTATACCACCAATTGGTTACAAAAGTCTGCCAAAATGTTATACTAAAAATAACTGGATCAAAATCATCAATGAAATCTTCCAACACTTTTGATTGTTTTATCAAATATAACTACTTATAACAACTTTGTATTTGCTCTGTTGCATAACTAGTTTTCCTTAAATTATTTCCATCCATTTTATGCAACTCTTCTAAACAGATTGTACAACGATACCTTCATAGTCATCTCTTTTATCATGTTTTGAAACTTGGTTGCAGATGTATATTCACCAAACATCCGCTTTATAGATGAAAATGCTGTTTCAACCATCCATCGTTGTCCATACTTTCTTTTCTTTTTCCATTTATGATAATCCTTTATTTGAAGTTCAACTTCTCTATTCCTTACATTGCTATTCTTGGATGAAACGATAGAGTTTCTTTTTACTTTGATGACAGGTCGAATCCTTTTCTCCTTCAAGTATTTGAAATTTTCATTGCTATCGTAGGCTCCTGCATCACCAATGAAAGATTTGATCTTGACATTGCGGTTATTATTCAACACGCCTTCCACCAAATTCTTCATAACCTTTCCATCATGTACCTTTTCATCTGTGACTTTCAGTGCAAGAATTTCTTTGGTCTTGATATTTACTGCAACATGTATCTTTAGATAGCCTTTCTTGTTTTTTACATCCCACTTATCTTGCATCCACCGAGACCTCTGTTTGTAATCTTGATTCCGGTACTGTCAGCTGCTATGATGATAACGACATCATCATCATCATCATCACATCATCAATACTGTTATTGATGTCAATGTCCAGTTTGTTTATTCTTCTACATATCTGTGAATAACATGGATGATCTGGAAGATTCTTTCCTACAGTTGCCTTTATGATTCCTTCTGTTTGTCTATATGGAAGGTGAAAGTATACTTTGATGTGACCAACTATGAGAACAAAAGAATCTGGAAATTTGTACTTTTTGCCATTCTTATTTTCATTCATCCTTGCAAGATCAACATCCCAGTTATCCAGAAAATCATAGGAAAAAAGTATCTCTCCTCGTCTTACAAGAGACTGGTTATAAGAAGGCCAGTGGATCACAAATGATTAATTGGTTGGATCCTAGCTAAATAGGTTTGGTTATGCAACAAAGCACATTTTATTTATTTATTGATAATTTAATCTATAACTCTGAGAAATGTGGAGTTGTTGGAGTATTTTCTAACTGTTTGCTATATTGTATAATTTTATCCTTTTAAAATATATTCATACTGTATATTATTAAAACATATTAAAATATTCTTTTATAATGTTGTGTATGTTGAGATGATTACTTGTCAATAGATTTGACTGTGTAAAAAAATAATGTCCTCAGGTATAAGGTTTTGGACAAAGCGAATTGGCGAAACACTTTATGATTACAACAGACTTGTTATTTTATTTTAAAATAAAAATATACTTCATATGTATTGTATATAGTATAAGATGAATGACAAACATATTCTAAAATTTGGATTCCTTATTACAATAAATATAACGATGGAGTCTAAACATTGAGACAAATTTTGAAGAATACTAACAACTATAACATAAATTTTCTTGAATATGAATATAATGTCATATAACAAAAATTATAAGAATATTTTTGGAAATTGTGAGATAAATTTAGGTCGCTCAAATAAACTAAAAAATTAATTTGATTTATCTAAAAAAAGAAATCAAATTATATTAGTATACATGATTTAACTTACTAAATGTATATTTGCTCAGTTCTAGGACTATTAAAGATCGATTGAATAGAGCAAGCAAATTTCATTTTTAAAAAATGTTTTATTTAATTTTAATTTTTAAATTATACATTAGATGCTACATTCTAAACAATGATTTTTATGAATAAATAAGATTACATATCTTTTAACTAAAAGTTATAACGATCTTTAAAATATGGTTAATTTGAGTATTATGGCTTCACATGAACAAGTAAATGCAATAGATTTTCTTAAAGATGTCATGACAATAGAGGAGAACGGATTAACAAAGTGCTGGGCAAGCGATCATTATATGCCATGGTGGCATTATGGAGGATATGCTGGGGCAACATGACCATGACTCGGTGCTGCATTAGCCAAAACTGACAGAATAGAAATAGGGACTTCTGTTACTGCTCCTATATTAAGATATAATCCTGCTATAGTAGCTCAAGTTTTTGCAACATTGGGTCATATGTTTCCAGAAAGAGTTTTTTAAAAGTAGGTACAGGTGAAGCAATAAATGAAGTACCTTCAGGAAATACATGACCATCTAGTGCAGAAAGGATTGAAAGATTGAAAGAAGCTGTAGAAATAATAAAAAACTATGGAGCGAAGAATGGGTTGATTATAATGGCAAATATTATAAGTTAAAGGATTTCAACTTATACACAAAACCACAAAAACCAATTCCATTATATATTGCAGCTATGGGGAGTCAAGTTGTCAAATTTGTAGGCGAGCAAGGAGATGGCCTAATAACAAATGAATTGAATATACAAAATCTTAAAGAGAAATTATTGCCTGCATACAAGGAAGGTGTTGCAAAATCAAAAAATTTGCTTGAATCATGCAAAATTAATATAGATGTTATAAAATTAGAGAAAAATTATGAATTAATGACAAAAGCCGTTTTTATGCCTGCTTCATATAATGAAGATAAACAAAAGGCTTTGAAATCAATTTCCTTTTGGAAAGGTGCAATGATAGAGGCTTTTTTTGAAGTGGATATTCGTGATCCGAGAGAAATACAAGAAAATGGTCTAGTATTAGATAACGATACTATGGAAAATATGGCTTTTGTGATATCTAATGCAGAAGAAGGAATAAAAAACTAAAGAGTATTCTGAAATAGAAATAACTGATGTTGTGTTAATTAATTCTAGCCCAGATAGAGAAAAATTTGTAAAACTTTTATCTAAAGAAATTATTCCTTATATAACAAAATAAATTAAAAATAGAAAATATTGTATCAACAGTAAAAAAATGTTATTTTAAAGAAGAAGAACGTTAAATTAATTTTTAATAAATATAGGTATTTTTATCTAAAAATTTGAGATACTCGATTGTCTATGGATATTTTTTATGATTAATATCAGAATGTTCTAACTCAATGTGTTTTTCTTTTTCGTTTAATGTATTAAAGATGGTTCCACAATATTCGCATGTATTTAAAGAAGTATCTCCTAAATTAGGAGATGTAGCTGTACCTTCAGTCATTATATACTCGTATAATAATAAAAATATAAATATATACTGCATAGTATTAAATTAAAAAAATATCTCAATTTTTCTTTTTTCTATTTCCATTGTCTTTAGGACGTCTTTTGAATATCTTTATAAATTGTATTTGTATCATAAGATCTCTTGCATAATTAGAAATAATCTAGACCATCACTTCTAATTCTATATCGATTTCTAGTTCAGATAATTTGATATTCTATAGTTCACTAGTCCTGCTACTATGTCTGACACCTTGTTATATTTTCTCAATTTATTTCTAAATATCTCACTCATTATCTTGTACTTTTTCAATCTGCTAATAGTATGCTCTACTATTATCCTCTTTTTCGAATGGATAATGTTAAACTCGATTTCTTCTTGTGATAAACACTGGTTTATTTTCTTTTTATATGGTAGTGCAGATAGTTGTTCTGGAAAATCCTTTTCTATGCCCAAATACCCTAGATCAACTACAGTAACAACTTGTTTTGGAGTGACAGGATAGTTCTTTTTATAAATATCGTAGTCATGTTTTCTTCCTTTTTTATAGCGTACTTTGTGAAGGACATAACCACGATTGTTAACCGTAATCTGATTCTTAATAGTATGTCTTTTCTTCTTACCCGAATAGAATATCTTTCTTCTATTCTTATCCGCAGGTCTTGGTATTTGCTGTTCGGTACAATCTGTAAAAGCAAGAAGAAAGCCTGGAAAATATTTATCAACTGCCTCTGGAGTTTTCAGCCTTTTGGTTATTGGGTATGTCTTCTGCGGAATTGGCAAACATTCTCTTATCAACCCTTCAATCTTTTGAATGTCTCTGCAGATGTTGCTCTGATCCAAATCAAATAGAAAACCTGCCATAGTGTAAGTTATGTATAGACGATAGTAAACCAAAAGCATGAGAAATCTATCTTTAACATCTAGTTTGAAAGGTTTACCTGCACCTATACGTCTTTCTCTATCTTTTTTGAACAAGCGTTGTATTTCATGTTTAGCATATCTTTTTGTTACATTTTTTTCATAAATGTCATCGAACTGTTGCACTGTAAGACCAGCAGTGAATGATTTGAAAAGCAATGATTTTTTGGATAACCGATCATATGAAAGCAATGAGAGAACAAGAAAATGAAGAATTGCTGATCATATAGCTGTTTATTCTAATTATGCAAGAGATCTATTAATTTATTTTGATATAGCCTCCGTTTTAAACATAGTTTAAAATCTCGATAAGAAAATTTACAGCATTATTATCAAATAAAAAGAGTATTTGCTATCTTTTTGATAATTTTATAAATTTTATAATATAATTTTTTTAAAATTATTTATATAATAAAAAGGTAAAGATAATATTATTTTTATGTCAAAAGATATAGGCTAATTGATAAATTTTTCTTTTTGACATCTTATTAGTAATTAATGTATGTTTGTATATACAATTAAAAATGTTCAAAACTTTGTAAACACGTTTATTATTTTTTCTACATTAGAAAAAAGGTGAAAATTAAAAACTGTACATTTATTTGCAGATGTATGCAATCAACAGTACAGATTTAGGATGAGAATGTACAATAGAGATAAACATTAAAAATTGTTTTTAAAGTAAAGGTTGATAGAGAGATGATTAACTTGTTTATCTTATGTTTTGTTTCTTACCAAAAAGTAACTATAACTAGTTAAAAATTCTAAAAGTAATTATAAATAAGAGCATTTACTATGCTTTGTTGCATAACCAAACCTATTTAGCTAGGATCCAACCAATTAATCATTTGTGATCCACTGGCCTTCTTATAACCAGTCTCTTGTAAGACGAGGAGAGATACTTTTTTCCTATGATTTTCTGGATAACTGGGATGTTGATCTTGCAAGGATGAATGAAAATAAGAATGGCAAAAAGTACAAATTTCCAGATTCTTTTGTTCTCATAGTTGGTCACATCAAAGTATACTTTCACCTTCCATATAGACAAACAGAAGGAATCATAAAAGCAACTGTAGGAAAGAATCTTCCAAGCCATCCATGTTATTCACAGATATGTAGAAGAATAAACAAACTGGACATTGACATCAATAACAGTATTGATGATGTGATGATGATGATGATGATGTCGTTATCATCATAGCAGCTGACAGTACCGGAATCAAGATTACAAACAGAGGTCTCGGTGGATGCAAGATAAGTGGGATGTAAAAAACAAGAAAGGCTATCTAAAGATACATGTTGCAGTAAATATCAAGACCAAAGAAATTCTTGCACTGAAAGTCACAGATGAAAAGGTACATGATGGAAAGGTTATGAAGAATTTGGTGGAAGGCGTGTTGAATAATAACCGCAATGTCAAGATCAAATCTTTCATTGGTGATGCAGGAGCCTACGATAGCAATGAAAATTTCAAATACTTGAAGGAGAAAAGGATTCGACCTGTCATCAAAGTAAAAAGAAACTCTATCGTTTCATCCAAGAATAGCAATGTAAGGAATAGAGAAGTTGAACTTCAAATAAAGGATTATCATAAATGGAAAAAGAAAAGAAAGTATGGACAACGATGGATGGTTGAAACAGCATTTTCATCTATAAAGCGGATGTTTGGTGAATATACATCTGCAACCAAGTTTCAAAACATGATAAAAGAGATGACGATGAAGGTATCGTTGTACAATCTGTTTAGAAGAGTTGCATAAAATGGATGGAAATAATTTAAGGAAAACTAGTTATGCAACAGAGCAAATAAAATGTATATAAATACCTGCTTTGTTGCATGATTCTTATAATCAATGATTTTACCATCTATTTTGGTTAAACAGATATCATTTTGTTATACAAGGACGCTTTCAACATCATCTCTTGTACCATATTCTTTAGTTTAACCGAGTATAAGTATTCACCAAACATTCGCTTTATGCACGAAAACACAGTTTCAAAATCCATCTTTGTCCATAGCTTACGCTATCCTTCCATCCTTGTAAATCACTTTTCTGCGCTAACACTGCTAGATTTCTAAGGGTGTTTCCTTTTTTCCATCGAACTCTAGCATTTTTTCTTACTTTAATGCAAGGTTGGATTCCGTTGTCTGATAAGAATCTAAAAATATTATTGCCTTCATACGCCCCATCACCCAACAGTTTACCTATGGATACCATGTTATCTGATTTTATAATATTTTCAATCAATTCAGGTAACGCTTTGCTATCATGAACGTGCTCGTCTGTGACCTTCATAGAAAGTATTTTCTTGGTTTTAACATTAACTGCTACGTGTATTTTCAAATATCCTTTCTTATTTTTCGCATTCCATTTATCCCTCATCCATTGACCTCTGTTGGTAACCTTGATACCTGTACTATCTATCGCAATGATGATGTATTCGTCTTCAAAATCCTTGTTTTTACTATTTATATCTTTTATCTTGATATCTAGTCTGTTTATTCTTCTGTTTATTGTGGTGTAATGTGGGATGGAAGGTACTTTTCCTTTGGCGTGTCCTTGTGCGATTCCTTCCGTTTGTCTATAAGGAAGATGAAAGTACACTTTGGCATATCCAAGCAAGAGAAGGAAGGTATTTGGATAATGAAATGGCTCGCCAATCTTGTCTTTGTTCATCCCTTCTAGTTCTGCATCCCAGTTGTTTATAACATCAAATCCTAGCAGTATTTCGCCTCTTCTAACAAGAGATTGGTTGTAGACGGACCAATTCATATGTTTTATTGAGGGATGTTAGCTAAATGTATTTGGGAAAGAGGAATCATGCAACAAAGCATATAAATACCGAATAACCATAGCAAAAATTACAAAATTTTCACATATACTTTTACTTTACCTCTAATAAATAAAGATGTAAATGATAAAAGAATGTGTGTAGACAATTGAAAAATCATAAAGTCCAATATTTCGGTACCGCAATATTATCTTCAAGTTTGTTTAACAAAGACATTTTTTCATAAAACAATTGAAAGAATTAAGATCATCATTTCATTATTAAGAGTATTAGTAATTAAATTAGGTCAAAGAGTTCGAATTAATTTTCAATTATTATAAACATTCATTTGAAAATTACCTCAATAAATTAAGAGCCTATCCCAAAATTCGATAGAAATATAGCTGTTGCTAATCTTTATTAAATCATTGCCTTTCTTCAATCGACAAAGGAACAAGAACGTATCTGTTATTACCAAGATTTCAGACGAACTATGGGACAAGATAGATGACCTTTTACCATGCGAAAAACCAAAAAATACAGTCGGTCGTCCTGTTATTCCTTTTAGAAAAGTATTAAATGGTATTTTATATGTTCTTAGAACCGGTTGCCAATGGAAGATGCTTCCAAAAGAATATGGTTCTGGTTCTACATGTCATAGGAGATTTCAGCAGTGGATTCAAATGGACATCTTTAAAAAGATATGGGCCAAATTATTAGAAGAATATGATAGAAAAATAGGCATCAAATGGATTTGGCAATCGGCAGATAGTATATCTATAAAGTCACCTTTAGGGGGGCGATGACTGTAGGGAATAATCCTGTTGATAGAAGCAAACTAGGCACAAAAAGGCACATTTTAACAGATAAAAATGGGATCCCATTATCTACTGTTATAACATCCGCAAGTACTCATGACATAAAAGCAGTAACAAATGTTATTGATCATTCAATTTCCCATCGACCTTCTGGATCATCTTTCACAAATAAAAATAAAGATGGGTTGTATTATCATCTATATCTCGATAGAGCATATAGTTCTAAATCAATAGAAAATGAGATAATCAAAAGAGGATATGTTCCTCATATACCATATAAAAGAAAGAAAGGTCAAAAGAAGAAAGAGCTTTCGTATCAACATAAACATCAAAATATGAAAAATAAAAGATAGGTTGTAGAAAGAACCAATTCGTGGCATAACAGATTCAGAAAGTTGTTGACAAGATATGAAAAGAAGGTAGAAAATTATTTGGGTCTGGTGCAACTATCAAGCAGTATTATAATCTATAGAAAAATAATTTTGGGATAGGCTCTAAATGTATTTGGAAAGAGAGAATTATGCAACAAAGCCGTCATCAAACACTTCGGTTCTATCTTTTATAAACTGCATTATTCTTTCAATAATACTTTTTTTAAATGGAGAATAAATATAGTATTCCAAGGTTAAAAAATATAGATTTACGATGGATATCATACCCCATAGTATGTTAAAATATGATGCTTGTCATATTTGTATAAAAACATTAGGCAGAAATCATTCAACTACAACCGCGTTTCGCTATTTCGATTTACAAAAAGAAAGAATTTCTCAATATATTAGTTCAATAACAATCCAATTAAATACAATTGAAAAGAAATCACTTTTATAACAGCTTTATCTATGATATAAAACAAGGATTTTCTTTTTTCTATAAATTTTCTTTGGTTTGTATTTTTGAATATAATTCCAGATAGCATAACTTTTTAATAAATAGTAAAAATGGTTATACTTTGACAGTATCTTTAAATGATAATCCTAAAAAGTACAAACATAATCCATACTCAATAATTTTTGTAGGTGTTCGATTTTTAGTGGACATATAAAAAATGACATTCTGAAGATATAGGTTTTCCTTCAAATCTACATAGCCAAAAGATACTTTTTCAAGGATAGCTCGATAAACAAGTACAATAAATTAGATCCTTGTCACTTTATGATTACTATTAATTAATTATTCTTAATGAAAATTAGTCGTCTTTATATTTTTGTTAGACTTACCCAATAATATCTATAACACAAACATCTTAGACAAGTACAATAAACCAAGATCTGGAATAAATCAAACCTTTGCATGTGGTATTTACTAGATCGAAAATGCTTTGTTGCATAACCAAACCTATTTAGCTAGGATCCAACCAATTAATCATTTGTGATCCACTGGCCTTCTTATAACCAGTCTCTTGTAAGACGAGGAGAGATACTTTTTTCCTATGATTTTCTGGATAACTGGGATGTTGATCTTGCAAGGATGAATGAAAATAAGAATGGCAAAAAGTACAAATTTCCAGATTCTTTTGTTCTCATAGTTGGTCACATCAAAGTATACTTTCACCTTCCATATAGACAAACAGAAGGAATCATAAAGGCAACTGTAGGAAAGAATCTTCCAGATCATCCATGTTATTCACAGATATGTAGAAGAATAAACAAACTGGACATTGACATCAATAACAGTATTGATGATGATGATGATGATGATGATGTCGTTATCATCATAGCAGCGGGGACAGTACCGGAATCAAGATTACAAACAGAGGTCTCGGTGGATGCAAGATAAGTGGGATGTAAAAAACAAGAAAGGCTATCTAAAGATACATGTTGCAGTAAATATCAAGACCAAAGAAATTCTTGCACTGAAAGTCACAGATGAAAAGGTACATGATGGAAAGGTTATGAAGAATTTGGTGGAAGGCGTGTTGAATAATAACCGCAATGTCAAGATCAAATCTTTCATTGGTGATGCAGGAGCCTACGATAGCAATGAAAATTTCAAATACTTGAAGGAGAAGAAAAGGATTCGACCTGTCATCAAAGTAAAAAGAAACTCTATCGTTTCATCCAAGAATAGCAATGTAAGGAATAGAGAAGTTGAACTTCAAATAAAGGATTATCATAAATGGAAAAAGAAAAGAAAGTATGGACAACGATGGATGGTTGAAACAGCATTTTCATCTATAAAGCGGATGTTTGGTGAATATACATCTGCAACCAAGTTTCAAAACATGATAAAAGAGATGACGATGAAGGTATCGTTGTACAATCTGTTTAGAAGAGTTGCATAAAATGGATGGAAATAATTTAAGGAAAACTAGTTATGCAACAGAGCAGATCGAAAGTTATTTGAAAAAACAATAATCACGATAATAAAGGAACAAAATAGTCAATGTTGATCGAGTTAATAACAAATTTTTATACTCCTTTATTATTTTCAATTTATCAAATAAGGTATTAAATTAAAATATATAATAAATATAATAAATTTTTAAAACATATCTTTTACAACGCATGCTAAAGTAATTACAAATAATTAAAATAAAATTTCCTTGCACATTTAGATTAACTTTAGTTTCTAAACAAATTGTTATCGAATTATTTCTTTGGTCATAAAGAGAAAATTTAGGAAATCATACTCAGCAAGATGATTATAAAATTATAAGTTTTCATTGATTATATCCTCATATAAAAAACAATGATAATTAAGATAAATCTGTTGCATTGTTTAATACATATCAAAAGGAAATAATTACATATTCTAAATTACTCATCAATAAAAATTAAATAAATAAACAAATAGTGAGAAAGTTAAAGAATTTAAGTAAAATGAAAATTAAATCTAAAAAAAGCTATAGACATCTTTAAACAATCTATCTTTTAATACCGTGACAAATAATTTTCAAATATTTGTGTAAATAAACTGTTAAGCTTTGCATTTTGTATTATATCATCAGAATAAATTCCAAATGCAATAATTTTACCTTTTCCATAGTTTAATTCATACATAGCAATTGCTACATTGGATTTTGGAGCATTAGGTAATTCTACAGGATTATAGTTAATCAAAACCACATCTTTAGGATTTGTAATATATTGTTCCTCATGAGGGAAATAATTAAATGGATTATTCCTAAAGGTTTTGATACACAAATAACATAAATAATTACTACCAACCCATTTTTGAGTTTCAGATTTCCATCTTTCTCCAACACTCTTCCAGGCGGTTTTACCATTAAAGGCCCAACCATGTCCTTTAACCAAAGAAATTGTATCATTGTTACCAAAATATTTAACCTGAGCATAAAATACATTTCCATCTAACAGAATTAAAGTTCCTCCATTTGTTACAAACTGTTTAAAATTATCATATTCTTTTTGTGTAACATATTCTTGATGACCTAAAACCAATACGTCAAATAAATTTAATTGGTGTTTATCAAATATTTTTCCATTATTTACATCAGTATCATTAAGAATATTTATATGAGTTTGATTAGAAATCCTTCTAATATCGTGTATCAAATGTATTAAGGCAAAAACATTATGTATAGTACCTCTTTGGTGTAAAGATAATTTACTGTTTAATAAATTCAAATCAGTAGTTATATTTGTTCTAGATGGGGCTTTAGCATACTTTACATAAAACACGTAAAATTTATGATCATAAGCTGCATCAGTAAACGTTGGTTCAACAAATCCTATCCGTAGTCTATCTAAAAATGACGCAGAGACATTAGATATTGAATGGAAGCTAGAAGAACGGATAAATAATTTTTGCGCAAAAGTAAATCCTGTATATAATTCATAAAATGCTAATCCAAAAAATAAAAATATTATAAAAAAAGCTATTAAAGATTTTAAAGATATATTTATTTTAATTGACCTTTTAAAAAATTTCACATTATTTCACTTCAAGAATAATAAATTAAAAAACAATTTTCTATCAACAAATATATCATTTTTCGAGAATACAAAACTATTCTTTTGTCTATGCAAATTCTTCAATTTGTCTAAAGAATCCAAAACAAATATTATCAAAATTTTATATATATACATAATAAAATTTACCTCTATAATCATATTCTTTATAACAAGAAAAATAATCACAAAATTATATATTTCATCGTTAATCCGAAAGAGAAGATGTAAAACAACATTATCTATCGAGACATACCGTGGATTCGCCTTACGCACAATATTTATCTCATAATATAACATTATTTGGTCAATTAATTAGGCAAACCTAATAATATTTAAATGTAAAGTCCATCGATCAAAAAATAACAAGAAATTATATATTAGATCTCTTGCATAATTAGAATAAATAGCTATATGATCAATGGTTTATCAATTTCTTGTCCATTTCATTGCTCTCTTATGACAGGTTATCTAAAAAACCATTGCTTTTCAAATCCTTTACCGGGCTAACTGTGCAAGAGTTCGATGATATTTATGATAAAGAGATAACAAAAAGATATCAATGACTATGATTTAAAGCGTCTATCAAAAAGAAAGGATAGAAAGCGATCTATCGGTGCAGGAAGACCTTTCAAGTTAGATGTTAAATATAGATTTCTAATGCTTTTGGTTTACTACTATCGTCTTTACATAACCTGTACATTAGCTGGCTTTCTGTTTGACCAAGACCAAAGTAACATCTGCAGGAACATCCAAAAGATTGAAAGTTTGGTAAGACCGTGCTTACCTATACCTCAAAAGATTTACAACATGACAAAGAGACTCCGAACACCTGATGAAGTTGAACAATATTTCCCAGGCTTTCTTGCTTTTATAGATTGTACAGAACAGCAAATTCCAAGGCCTGTAAATGAAAGGAAGAGAAAAGCATTCTATTCAGGCAAGAAGAAAAAACATACTGTAAAGATACAGCTTATAGTTAATAACCATGATTTTATCATTCACAAATCAAATCCTAAGAATGGAAGAAGACATGATTATGACATCTATAAAAAGAATCATTCTCTAGTTCCAAAACAAGTTGTTAATGTGTTTGACCTTGGATATCTTGGTGTAGAGAAAGACTATCAGAACAACTATCATCCTTACCAAATAGAAAAAAAGAAACATCGACCTATCTTCAGAGGAAATGGAATATAACAAAAGCCATTCTAAAAAGAGGATTGTGATTGAGCATACTATATGCAGATTGAAGAAATACAGGATACTTGCTGATGTATTTAGAAATAGATTAAGAAAATATAATAAGGTATCTGACATAGTATCAGGATTGATAAACTATAGGATAATGAATCGCTATAACTAGGCAAGAACTAAATACAAAATCTATGGATGGTATAGACAGTTTCTAATTATACAAGAGATCTAATAAATCTGTTGTATAATTAACGACATTAAAAAATTTTCTATAAATAAAATCAAACTTGTCAATTCTGATAACAATAATTAAAAATCTTCTTGTCGATCATCCATGACTTATTTTTATATGCACCTAATTATACGAGATCTGTTTAATCATTATTAATTAATTTAATCAAGGTAAACAATTTAAAGCGATAAAACATTTCCAAACAAGTTTTATTATTCATATGAAATATGGTCATAATTTCATACAGTTCATTTTTATCCCCAATTCCATTTTATCTCGTTCCAAGCATATAATTTATTGAATATCTATTGATAAAAGCATACCAGATCAAGCCTCTTTTTGGGAGTACTTTTGTATCTTTCAATAGTGCAAACTAGATCTATTCCAAATACCTTCTTGTTATACTTGTACAGTTCTTATTGTCATAGTCTGGATCTCCTATTTTGTACAATAAATATGGTAAACAGAATACAGAAGGTGATGAAGATACTAAAGAAACTTACACCTGGTCATCCTGTACATTAGCAGTAGTTACAGCTGCCGTTAAAGGTATTACTATCTTTCTCGTTGTACCTGTTAGATATAGTTTATATCCAAATATTCATTTCTTAATATGGCTCTTGCCCCATCTTGCATCTGTATCGATTCCAGGACGTGGTACTTCTTTTTTTTCATGGATGATTTATGCCATACACTACCATTTGCTTTTAAAAGATTACTATCTATTGCCGCAGTTATATGAGGGTCCACCTTACCTTCTGTAACAAATAGATATCCCATTGTTGATATTCTTTCTTTTATATTTGAGAAATAGTATCCAACAATCTTTTGTCAAATGTAGGCCTGCTATTAGGTATTGTTACAAGATCACATGCTGCAGCTATTTTACGATTATACTGGCAGTAGTCAAATCTGAAAAGTATCCATCGTGTTGTTTGATTTGACTTTTAACCAAATTCTTACAATAAAACATCTTAGAATTACAGTTGGAGTATACATACAGTCTACCACGTTTCCGTATTGTTGATATACTAAGCCATGGTATACAACTTATCAAATACAGAATGTTAAAAAGAGTGGATTCTTTTATTCTATTATGATCTGATCTTTGGAACAGTTGTTCTCAAAATCATATTCCAGAGGTTAGATTTAATCTGTTATCTAAATTGAAAATATAAATATATTTGAATTATGCTCATGTCAGATAATTAGTATCCAACAAAACATTATTAGTAATTAATGATAATCATATAGTAATATTAAAAAATGAAAGAATCTAATTGTGATATTCGTATTCAAGCATATAAAAATGGTAAGACAATGGAGCAATGTAGAGAACAAGCCAGAAAAAATACCGAGATACTCTCTAATGAAATTACAGATAAAGGAGAAATTTCTTGGACAAGAGTATTAGAAATGGCAGATCATGACGAACTGGTCTACAAGTTAACCTTAAAGTATCTTCGTCAAAGAGACTATGATATTGGAAATAATAAAATTCCAAGGGTTAAGGCCAAATAAAACCAATCAATTAACCCATGAATAATTAAGTATAGATATTTGTAGAGGATATACAAAAGGATAGAATTTGGTAAAGTTGTGAAAGCAATATCTCCATATCCCTATCTCCAATTTAAATCCGATTCCATATATAACGTGATTATGAACCATTTGAAGCAGAAGGTTATATCGTAACAGGCATTATGATGGTCAGCTTAGAAAAACAATCTCCATTATTATCCTTCAATGGATTTGCCTTCTTTAATGGCCTGGAATTCTTTGACATCTGTAACCAAAATCGTTTTGGGCGCTGTTAAGATATCATTAGCCTAAAAATTAAAGGAAGACAATCAGGAAAATGACAAAAATGAAAGTTTTAATTTCTTTTAGACTATACATAAATAAATTATAAACACAATTCAACATTTAAAGAGCTTTATTATATAGTGAAAATTACGAAACGTCAACTTAATTCGAATATAGAATAGACTGAATATAAAACAGATTCTATATAAAATTTATGTAGAACGGAAAATCATAACAATTTAAAAGCCTATACCAAAATTATCTTTCTATATATATTTAGGTCATAAGAGAATTGTACCAATCCAAGATCGTACTCGACCTTCTTTTTCATATCGAGTAAACAGTTTCCTGAATCTATTATACCAAGAGTTTGTTCTTTCTACAACCCATCTTTTAGGAGAATATTTTTTTACGATTTGGTATCGCTTTTGTCTTTTCTTTGTTAACTTCTCTTCTCATTTCTTTTTCTTGTATGGTATGTGCAGCGCATAGCCTCGTTTGATTAATTCCTGTTCTTAGGTTCGGAATTGTATGCTTTGCCAAGACATAAATATTGTAGTCTTCTTCTTGTATATAGTTTAGGTTTATGTGATGACAGTTGATGTTAATGTTTGATAACTACATTATCAACCACATCTGTTACTAGTTTGATATCATCTATATATACTGGCAGAAGAAGAAGAAACAACTACAGATAGAGGTATTCCTTTTTTAAGTTAAAATATGTCTTTGTTTTGCCTAGTTTGCTTCTACTATCGTCGGTGGGATTGTGTCCCACGGTCATCGCATTTCCATAAAGGCGAATTTTTTTGATATGGAATCAAGTGATTGCTGCCAGGTCCAGTTGATACCTATTTTATTTTCATAGATTTTCAATATCTAACCCAAGTCTTTTTGAAAACATTAAATCTCTTGCATAATTAATTCCAAACAGCTTTATGACCTAAAGTTCCTCATTACTGTGTTCTCTCTTTGCTTTCATACGAGAGTTTATCTAAAAAGCCATTACTTTTCAAGTCGTTCGCTGCTGGCTTCACAGTACAACAGTTTGATGACATTTTCCAAAAAGAAATAACAAAAAGATATGACAAACATGAAATACAACGCTTATCTAAAAGAAAAAACAGCAGAGAAAGGAACATAGGTGCTGTATGAAGACCATTCAAACTAAATGTAAAAAATAGATTCCTTATGCTTTTGGTTTACTATCGTCTGTTCATAACCTTCACACTAGCAGGCTTTCTCTTTGATCTAAATCAAAGCAACATTTGTAGAGATATTCAAAAGATTGAAAGTTTGATTAGAAAATGCATACCAATTCCACAGAAATTATACAACATAACAAAGAGGTTACAAACGCCTCGGAGGAAGTTGAGAAATATTTTCCTGGATTTATGGCTTTCATAGATTGTACAGAGCAACAGACACCAAGACCAATAGATAATAAAAGAAGAAAGGCATTCTACTCTGGCAAGAAGAAAAGGTATACTGTAAAGACACAGCTGATGGTTAATAACCAAGGCATCATCATTCATAATAAGATATAAAAAAGGACGAAAACACGATTATAACATCTATAAAGAGAATCAACCTGTAACTCAAAAAATGTTCTAAATGTATTTGATCTTGGATACCTTGGTGTAAAAAAGGATTTTCCAGTATAACTGTCCGCTTTACCGTATAGAAAGAAAAGAAATCTAGAATTATCAGAAGATGAAAAAGAGTATAACAAAAGTCATTCAAAAATGAGAATAGTGGTGGAACACACTATCAGCAGATTGAAAAAGTACAGGATACTTGCAGATGTGTTTAGAAATAAATTGAGAAAACATAACAAGGTATCAGATATAGTTGCAGGCTTGATAAACTATAGAATATTAAATCAACAGAACTAGAAATCCGAATAATCCTAATTGAAAAGTCTAGATTGTTTCTAATTATGCAAGAGATCTTATGAGTATAAATTTATTTTTAACTTGTTCAAAATTAAATTTGTAATTATAAATTGTGTTATTATTTTTTATTTTATAGTTATACTAGATAAAAAATAAGATAACATCTAGTCTTTTGATATGTTATCTATTTTGATTATAGGTTGTATTAGAGATATATGAGTTAGTATTGTCTAGGTTATCACTATGTATCCCTTCACATAATTTTGCATTTCTTTTACCTATTTCAGACAATTGCTTTGAATGTTCTTTTACATTATTTGTAACATTCTTGAAAGATTCAACATTTGTAGAAACAAAATCATTAAATATTCTATTAATAGATGTAGCATTTTCTGCATAATTATTAACTATTTTTGAATATAGTTCTGGAAGTTTTTTATTAAAATAATCGTGGTTATTCCAGAAATGATTATTTGTATTTTCAATATATGGTGCAAATATTGATTGTAAC
>CAWHOB010000004.1:0-52233 GCA_963830925.1 uncultured Nitrososphaeraceae archaeon
TAAGATCTCTTGCATAATTAGAATAAACAGCTATATGATCAGCAATTCTTCATTTTCTTGTTCTCTCATTGCTTTCATATGATCGGTTATCCAAAAAATCATTGCTTTTCAAATCATTCACTGCTGGTCTTACAGTGCAACAGTTCGATGACATTTATGAAAAAAATGTAACAAAAAGATATGCTAAACATGAAATACAACGCTTGTTCAAAAAAGATAGAGAAAGACGTATAGGTGCAGGTAAACCTTTCAAACTAGATATTAAAGATAGATTTCTCATGCTTTTGGTTTACTATCGTCTATACATAACTTACACTATGGCAGGTTTTCTATTTGATTTGGATCAGAGCAACATCTGCAGAGACATTCAAAAGATTGAAGGGTTGATAAGAGAATGTTTGCCAATTCCGCAGAAGACATACCCAATAACCAAAAGGCTGAAAACTCCAGAGGCAGTTGATAAATATTTTCCAGGCTTTCTTCTTGCTTTTACAGATTGTACCGAACAGCAAATACCAAGACCTGCGGATAAGAATAGAAGAAAGATATTCTATTCAGGTAAGAAGAAAAGACATACTGTTAAGAATCAGATTACGGTTAACAATCGTGGTTATGTCCTTCACAAAGTACGCTATAAAAAAGGAAGAAAACATGACTACGATATTTATAAAAAGAACTATCCTGTCACTCCAAAACAAGTTGTTACTGTAGTTGATCTAGGGTATTTGGGCATAGAAAAGGATTTTCCAGAACAACTATCTGCACTACCATATAAAAAGAAAATAAACCAGTGTTTATCACAAGAAGAAATCGAGTTTAACATTATCCATTCGAAAAAGAGGATAATAGTAGAGCATACTATTAGCAGATTGAAAAAGTACAAGATAATGAGTGAGATATTTAGAAATAAATTGAGAAAATATAACAAGGTGTCAGACATAGTAGCAGGACTAGTGAACTATAGAATATCAAATTATCTGAACTAGAAATCGATATAGAATTAGAAGTGATGGTCTAGATTATTTCTAATTATGCAAGAGATCTATACTACTTGTATCTAACAACTTTAATAAAAGATCTTTTTATATGGAAAAGTGCTTTATTATATGATTATTTTTTGTCTTTATTTACTATATCTTATTAATGAATTAAAAACGAAAACAGTTAAAATTCAATGGTCAATTTTACAATACTTTCCTCCTGTATGATCATACAGAAAGATAATTTTGGGGTAGCTCTTTACGTAATATATAGAACTACCATCATAAAAAGTTAGATTTTTTGAACTGCCATTTTCAAGAAGAATATTATGGGTTATTTTCATATTCCAATTTGTAATATAGTGTATCATATAAAGGCGTTTAAAAGGTATGTGTATCCTTTATAGTTAAATAATTGGATTTGTTATTATTAGTTGTTGTACTTCCACACATGGTTGACAAAACAATGTACCAACATGGCTGACACATTTTGTCTTGTTTTAGTGTATCAATATCGGTTGTTTTAAAGATTTCATGAACTTCTCTGATGGCGTCATTCCGTTTATTCCACCGTGTTCTCTTTCATAGTTATATGAATTGACAAATAGTTCGTATTTCTCTATTCCCTCTTTCATATCAATTAACTCTTCTACTTGTAGAAATTCAGTTATGACTATTTTGTTATACGCTTCTACTTTCCCCTGTTCTTGTGGATAACATTTAGGAATCTGCTTGTCCTTTATTCCATTGAGAAAAAGATAATGTTTGAATTTATTCGATGTAAATTCTCTACCACAACCATCGTGTGCATCACTTTCATAGGTTTACCGTAGAGTTCAATCCATTCGTTGAGAACCGACAGTGATTCTTCACTAGTTCTTCTGCTGCACCATTTGCTAACTACTTTTCTTGAGGGGCAATCATCTATATAACATGAATAAAATAATTTTTGCTTCGTGAGCCTTTTAGATAAAAAGGTCCTTTGGTATCCATTTGAACCAACTCATTCGGATGTTTCATTTCAAATCTTGTATTTTCTTTTTAGCTTGACAGATAGTACATTGAGATTGTGTCTCTTTAGAATATTGTAAATGGTTTTTGTACCCAAGCTAATTTCATACTTTCTCTTTAATCTGAACCTTATTCTCATTGGACCAAATCTGTTGTTTAGTCTCAGCTCGAGAATAATCTTTTCTATATCTTTGGTTACCTTTACATTTTTAATATTATGTGGCTTTCTTGATTGGTTTTTTAATCCATCTATCCCATATACATTATAGCGTCTCTTCCATTTGTACCATGTTTGTCTTGAAACAGCATATGCAGTACAAACATCAGATATAGTCTTACCTGAACGTTCAGGTTCAATTATCATTTTATACCTATTTTCAATTATATCCATTATTATTACACTCTAAGACTAGAGTGTCAACTATGTTAGGAAGCTAAAATGTCAACTATGTGTGGAATCAGTACAATTAGTATATTTTTCGATTATGAAAAATAATTGAACTTACTATAAATCTCTTGCATAATTAATTCCAAACAGCTTTATGACCTAAAGTTCCTCATTACTGTGTTCTCTCTTTGCTTTCATACGAGAGTTTATCTAAAAAGCCATTACTTTTCAAGTCGTTCGCTGCTGGCTTCACAGTACAACAGTTTGATGACATTTTCCAAAAAGAAATAACAAAAAGATATGACAAACATGAGATGAAGCGTTTATCTAAAAGAAAAAACAGCAGAGAAAGGAACATAGGTGCTGTATGAAGACCATTCAAACTAAATGTAAAAAATAGATTCCTTATGCTTTTGGTTTACTATCGTCTGTTCATAACCTTCACACTAGCAGGCTTTCTCTTTGATTTAGATCAAAGCAACATTTGTAGAGATATTCAAAAGATTGAAAGTTTGATTAGAAAATGCATACCAATTCCACAGAAATTATACAACATAACAAAGAGGTTACAAACGCCTCGGAGGAAGTTGAGAAATATTTTCCTGGATTTATGGCTTTCATAGATTGTACAGAGCAACAGACACCAAGACCAATAGATAATAAAAGAAGAAAGGCATTCTACTCTGGCAAGAAGAAAAGGTATACTGTAAAGACACAGCTGATGGTTAATAACCAAGGCATCATCATTCATAATAAGATATAAAAAAGGACGAAAACACGATTATAACATCTATAAAGAGAATCAACCTGTAACTCAAAAAATGTTCTAAATGTATTTGATCTTGGATACCTTGGTGTAAAAAAGGATTTTCCAGTATAACTGTCCGCTTTACCGTATAGAAAGAAAAGAAATCTAGAATTATCAGAAGATGAAAAAGAGTATAACAAAAGTCATTCAAAAATGAGAATAGTGGTGGAACACACTATCAGCAGATTGAAAAAGTACAGGATACTTGCAGATGTGTTTAGAAATAAATTGAGAAAACATAACAAGGTATCAGATATAGTTGCAGGCTTGATAAACTATAGAATATTAAATCAACAGAACTAGAAATCCGAATAATCCTAATTGAAAAGTCTAGATTGTTTCTAATTATGCAAGAGATCTATATTCTTTGATAAAGGAACTGATGTTACCATTATTAATGTCGCTAATTAATAATGATGTTAACTCCGTTTTTGAATCTGATGCAACATAAATTGAAGGAGACCAAGAGTATTCTAATCTTTTTACCTTTTTATCCAATTCTTTAATCCACAAGATTATCTTATCTTTTATGTGGTAAATATCAAATAAATATCCTTTAGTAACTATATTGGCAGCGGTGATGGATGAAGAGATAGTTACTACGTCTGAAGTCATTGTATCATCACTCTGTTGTTGATAGGGTTTATATCTAAAATAAGCAAAAAGAATTAATCAATAAATCTTTGATTTGCTTTAATTAAATTAATTTGTTTTTGTTGATAAAGAATTAATGCCATAAACAAAGAGATTGATCGAGTTATGCAGGAATTAGTGCCTTTTTCTTTAATGCTTTCATCTATGGATTTATTATAATTTTTATAGCAATCATTAATCATTTCAATAAAAACGTTTTTATCCTCTTTGACAAGACAATCTAAAAATTTATTCCAATCTTTTACAAATTTATTGTTGTTATCAGACCATTTATTATTCTCTCCATGCTTTACTTCTCCTTCTTTTCCTTGTTGTCTTAATATTTGGGATAGTTTAACTATGTAAAATTCAGATTTCGTCTTTTGTTTATATAAATCACTTTTATTTTCTATTATTGTTATTGGTTCTGTTTTTGTTGTTAATGCTTTAAGCATTATTTTTAATATTTTAAAACTGTAAAACAGGTTAATCATTAACATAGATTCAATTATAATTGATTTTGATAAATTAGATAAAGAATGACAATATAATTTTGGAATATAAAACAATAGATCTCTTGCATAATTAGAAACAACCTAGAATATTCTTTCTAAATTCTTTAGATTTCTAGTTCTGGTAATATATTATTCTGTAGTTTATCAGACCTGCAACTATGTCGGACATTTTATTGTATTTTCTCAATTTGTTTCTGAAAATATCACTCATTATCCTGTACTTTTTCAATCTGCTGATAGTATGTTCCACCACTATTCTCATTTTTGAATGAATAGTGTTGTAATCTTTTTCTTCTTGGGATGATTCATGGTTTCTTTGCTTCCTATATGGTATGGATGATAGTTGTTCTGGGAAATCCTTTTCTACACCCAGATACCCTAGATCAAATACATTAACAACTTGTTTTGGATTGACAGGATGATTCTTTTTATAGATGTCATAATCATGTCTGCATCCTTTCTTATGTGCAACCTTATGAAGAATATAACCTCGATTGTTAACCATCAATTGTGTCTTTACAGTATGTCTTTTCTTTTTGCCAGAATAGAATACCTTTTTTCTTTTATTATTTGCAGGCCTTGGTATCTGCTGTTCTGTACAGTCGATAAAAGCAAGAAATCCTGGAAAGTATTTCTCTACTTCTTCTGGCGTTTGAAGTCTCTTTGTTTTGCTGTATGTTTTTCGCGGTATTGGTAAACATTTTCTAATCAAGCTTTCTATCTTTTGTATGTCTCTGCAAATAGTACTTTGATCAAGGTCAAATAAAAAACCCGTTAATGTGTAAGTGATGTAAAGATGATAATATACTAAAAGCATTAGAAATCTATTCTCTAGGTCAAGTTTGAATGGTCTTCCTGCGCCTGTTCCTCTTTCTCTATCTTCTTTTCTTTCTGATAAACGTAGCATTTCATGTTTGCCATATCTTTTTGTTATTTCTTTATCGAAAATATCATCAAATTCTTGTATGGTTAATCCAGTGAATGATTTGAAAAGCTGTGGTTTTCTGGATAACCTCTCGTATGAAAACATCTGGAGAGCAGGTAAGGAAGGAACTTTAGATCATAAAGCTGTTTGGACGTAATTATGCAAGAGATCTAATGTGTCAAATGTTTTTCTATCGTTACGATTTAAATATTTTCTAAATGATGACCAACTTGATTTTTCGATGTCTAATAATATTCTAAACGAAGGAATAGTACGACCCATTACTTTATCAGCCCCTTTTTTGTTTTTCATTTAATCTAAAACTTTTTATTCGATCTGATTTTGATTTTATTTTTACAATAATATTGTTATTTTTAATTTTTTCAGTAACGTTGTTATTTGCAAAATCTATTTCTAACTTATTACTAAACTTGGGTATTATAATATTGTCTAATAATTTGTTAAAAGAATTATAAGATAAAATTACAAAATATGTGTTAGAGATTTGAATTAACTTATTTATTATTTGTTCTAAAATTCTTAAATCATAATTGAAATTTATGTTATTATCGATTTTATTTTTATAAGGTGATGCAGATAATGATAATGGAAAAGTATTTAATAAATCTAAAATAATTATTTGTATTTTACAATTTAATTCTTGATTTATTAATTTTGGAATTTTTTTAATAATAATATTTGCAAGTTGATAAAATGTAAACGCCCTAACTATTATTATGTTTTTCAAAATGTTATCAATATTATAAAGAGTATTTGATTGTTGTCTGTTAATTATTTCTAAATATAAGTGACCTAGATCATTTCCTTTACTTGAGTCTACAATAAATGTTTTATATTTTTCTTTATTTTCAAAAGAATAAATACATAGATTTGTAATTAGATAATATAAAAAACTACTTTGAGATTCCTTATTAATAATACAAATATTTTTTTTATCCTTAAAGTCAAGAAATTTGTCAATGTATGAAAGATTAAATAAATTTCTGTTTCTATTATTTAATTCATCAAATGCAGTAACAAAATGAATTGAATATTCTTTTGATTTTTCTGTTTGTGAGTACACTATATATCATCTCTTTAATTTTTCTTTATTTTGAATAAAATGCGTGGCTTTTAGGTGCGGTATATAGAAACAATTAGTTTTCTTTAATCCTATAACTTTTTTTCTTTTTTTCATATCGTTTAATATTACACTGAGTTTATATATATTACTCAGTGTAATACAATATTACATAACAAAAATGTTTATATAAACGTAAAATGTCTTGTTAGAGGTTATTATATCGCACACTAAATCTTTCAGATATATAAAATTTATTGCTAGTAACACGAAAATTTGACAATGGGATTTCCATTTTTAAATTCGGTTTATTCCATAGGTAAATATCATATAAAAATTGTCTTTTTTGAATAGAGTGTTACTTCTAGCACTATCACTTTTAATATTTTCAATATTAACAAGAAATAGAGTTAACAAGAGCATATATATTGTTAATAAACTATGTCAAATTTCTCTATTAATATTGCTAATGTGATTAATTAGCTCTGTTAACAGCTGTGTAAACACAAAGCTACATCCTCTTGTAAAATATTTGTATTTGCTTTGCTGCCATGATTTTTGTTATAGATATTCTTCCACTTGCTAACCGCTCTTCCTATTTCTTGTTCATCTTTAAATGTAGAATTATTAATTGTCTGCCTTTGTAACCACACCCACCTTACTTCAATTAAGTTGAGTTCTGTGCTTTGTTGCATAACCAAACCTATTTAGCTAGGATCCAACCAATTAATCATTTGTGATCCACTGGCCTTCTTATAACCAGTCTCTTGTAAGACGAGGAGAGATACTTTTTTCCTATGATTTTCTGGATAACTGGGATGTTGATCTTGCAAGGATGAATGAAAATAAGAATGGCAAAAAGTACAAATTTCCAGATTCTTTTGTTCTCATAGTTGGTCACATCAAAGTATACTTTCACCTTCCATATAGACAAACAGAAGGAATCATAAAAGCAACTGTAGGAAAGAATCTTCCAGATCATCCATGTTATTCACAGATATGTAGAAGAATAAACAAACTGGACATTGACATCAATAACAGTATTGATGATGATGATGATGATGATGATGTCGTTATCATCGTAGCAGCGGGGACAGTACCGGAATCAAGATTACAAACAGAGGTCTCGGTGGATGCAAGATAAGTGGGATGTAAAAAACAAGAAAGGCTATCTAAAGATACACGTTGCAGTAAATATCAAGACCAAAGAAATTCTTGCACTGAAAGTCACAGATGAAAAGGTACATGATGGAAAGGTTATGAAGAATTTGGTGGAAGGCGTGTTGAATAATAACCGCAATGTCAAGATCAAATCTTTCATTGGTGATGCAGGGGCCTACGATAGCAATGAAAATTTCAAATACTTGAAGGAGAAGAAAAGGATTCGACCTGTCATCAAAGTAAAAAGAAACTCTATCGTTTCATCCAAGAATAGCAATGTAAGGAATAGAGAAGTTGAACTTCAAATAAAGGATTATCATAAATGGAAAAAGAAAAGAAAGTATGGACAACGATGGATGGTTGAAACAGCATTTTCATCTATAAAGCGGATGTTTGGTGAATATACATCTGCTATCAGGTTTAAAAACATGGTAAAAGAGATGACAATGAAAGTATCGTTGTACAATCTGTTTAGAAGAGTTGCATAAAATGGATGGAAATAATTTAAGGAAAACTAGTTATGCAACAGAGCATTCCATATCAAGACCACGATATCCACATTTATCATTGATGAAACTCTACTCAAAGTTGGTTCTGAATACATCTGATTTTGGGTCTCTACTATTGAATTTGAAACTAAGAATATTCTTGCAATAAGAATATCCAAAGAACGAAATATGTTTGTCGCTGAACGATTTCTATCGGATATTATAGACGAATATGGACAGCATCCAGTTTCAACAGACGGTGGAACATGGTATCCTCAAGCTTGTAAATATTTAAAATTAAAACATAATCTTCATTCCTCATATGAGAAAAGCATTATTGAACGGACTATGCAATACGTAAAAGATAGAACCGAAGGGTTTAATGACTATTTTCCATGCTGTAAAAAGAAGTGTAAGTTAAAATTGTAAAACAATGGTTAAATCTATTTTTAGACCATTACAACAATAAAGTAATTCCTTAACTTTGCAGAGCCAATTAATTTGTATCTCGTCAGTAGTCTTATTAGTTGAAATAATGCCATCATTATATTACTTTTATAAGTATTTCTGTCATATCCATTCTAAAAGTGTTAGGTGTTAAAGTTTTAATGCCAGAATAGATTATAGAATAAAAATAGAATTTATAAAAGATTATTGAAACTGCATTAGGTCTTTTACGGTTGATTGTATTAAAGCTTTTTTATATTTTTATAAATAGCAATAATACATGCAAATATCTTTAGTGACATTTCTTATTTTCATATTTTATTTATAAAAGAAAAAACTACTCTAACCAATCCAATGTCAAATAATCGTTACAGAATGACAAAAAGAATATCGTACATAACTTTATTTATGTTTATTTTGAAATCTATAGAAGAATCCTTTGTTATTTTTGCTCTTTTCCAAATCCTTTAATACTAATTGTTTATTTTTTAAGGCAGTAGCATGATCTGGTTTTATCTCCAGAGCTTTGTCATAGCATTTTATAGCATCATCAAAGTTTCCTAATGTGTAAAGCGCCCAGCCTTTGTTGTTTAGGCATTCAGCGTCGTCTGGTTTTATCTCCAGAGCTTTGTCATAGCATTTTATAGCATCATCAAAGTTTCCTAATGTGTAAAGCGCCCAGCCTTTGTTGTACCATGCATCAACATAATAAGACTTTATCTCCAGAGCTTTGTCATAGCATTTTATAGCTTCGTCAAAGATCTCTAAATCGGAAAGCGCCCAGCCTTTGTTGTTTAGGCATTCAGCGTCGTCTGGTTTTATCTCCAGAGCTTTGTCATAGCATTTTATAGCATCATCAAAGTTTCCTAATGTGTAAAGCGCCAAACCTTTGTTGTACCATGCATCAACATAATCAGACTTTATCTCCAGAGCTTTGTCATAGCATTTTATAGCTTCGTCAAAGTTCCTTAAATTGGAAAAAATATTACCTTTGTTGTACCATGCATCAGCGTCGTCTGGTTTTATCTCCAAAGCTTTGTCATAGCATTTTATATATCTACCAAATTTTTATCTTTTCCACTAATGCTTTGTTGCACGATTATTTTTTTCGTTATTTTCTAACGTTGTCTATTAATTACATTGTTTATTCTATACAACCTTGGATGGTAACCAGATGGCAGGTAGCACCAGTTAAGTTCATGATTGCTATTGCAGCATAATAGCAAAATGGGACAACCCCACCCAATCCCCACTTGAAATCCTGACATCTCTACAAGTACTCTACTACAGTCAAAGGATAAAGAATTATGCGCATACTCAGATTTATAAAATCTGTTGCGAGTATATTCGGTGTTTGTAATTTTACAATCTGACCCTGGGCCAAAAAAATGTCATTATTTGCAAAGAAATTGCATGCTAAATCTTAACCACAAGCTGTGCCTTACTTCAACCTTCATATTCTTATTTTTAAATCCAATATAGGTTACTTATGGTATTAAACATAGAAATCTCAGACATGTTAAGTATAGCACAGACAGTAGGCATTATAGGCACACTGCTCATAACGCTTTTTCTCTCAAGACGAGAAGTAAAAGATCTGTCGATAGACATAGAAACAAAAGTCCTCAGTGATTTGGACGAAAAAATGCATAGGCTAGAGGAACATTTGCTAGAACGTCCAGAGCTAGCAAGAGTAATCAATAATGTACGACCGCTGACGCCTGAGGATGTGTACGCATTTGATGTTCTCAATGTATTCTCTCATGCCTATGACATGCGTGAAAGAAAAGTACTTGATGATAACGAATGGTATGGCTGGATAGAATGGATGCGCAACTGCTTTAGATTAGGAACAATAAAGGAGCATTGGAGCCGAATACAAGAAAACCACTGGTATGATCCCACTTTTGAAGATTTCATAAACAAGCAAGTAATCGCATATGTTGAAAGAGAAATTAGATAAAATATACTTTCACTTATCTTACAGGCAAACCAAAGAAGGAATAGCACAAGAGGTCATGCTCCCAAAGAAAAAGTACCTTCTATCCCTATTTACAACAATAAACAGGTTAATATCAAGATAAACGAAGATAACAAAAAAAGGAATTTGAAGATGAATATATTGTCATTGCGATATATAAGATCTCTTGCATAATTAGCCAAAACAGCTTTATTTCCGTCTATCGTATGTAAATATGTCATTCTTTTTGTTATCTTACAATAGATTATCCAAGAAGCCATCACTCTTTAAATCCTTTACCGGTCTCTCAATTCAACAGTTTAATGACATTTATAAAGAAATAAAATCAAAATACAAAAAGTACGAGATAAAACGCTTATCCTCAAAAAGAAGGAGGAGAGAACGAGATGTAGGTGCAGGGAGACATTTCAAACTCATTGTTGAGGATAGAGTTATCATGGTTCTAAGTGTACTATCGCCTATACATAACCTACACATTAGCTGGTTTTCTATTTGATCTAGATCAGAGCAACATCTGCAGAGATATCCAAAAGATAGAAAGTTTGATAAGACAATGCGTACCAATTCCGCAGAAAATATATCAGATAACCAAGAGGTTGAAAACGCCAGAGGAAGTAGAGAAATATTTTCCGGGATTTATGGCTTTTACAGATTGTACAGAGCAGCAGATTCCAAGACCTATTGACAAGAGAAGATGTAAGATGTCCTATTCAGGCAAGAAGAAAAGGCATACAACAAAGACACAGATTACGGTTAACAATCATGGTTATATTATTCACAAAGCAGATCATAAGAAAGGACACAGACATGACTATAACATCTATAAAGAAAATCATCCTGCTATCCCAAAAGATGTTCTAAATGTGTATGATCTGGGATACCTTGGAGTAGAAAAGGACTTTCCAGAACAAAGATCATCTCTACCCTATAAAAAGAAAAATAATCAAAAAGAATTACCACAAGAAGATAAAGAATACAACAAAAGTCATTCTAGAAAAAGGATAGTTATTGAACATACTATTTGTAGATTGAAAAAGTACAGGATAATGAGTGATATATTTAGAAATAGGCTCAGAAAGTACAATAAAGTGTCAGATATAGTCGCAGGCTTGATAAACTACAGAATTATGAAGCAGCATAACTAAAAGAAAAAATGGTGTATCTGTAGTCAACTTAATGAAATGTATCTAATTATGCAAGAGATCTATAGTACGGTATCAAGGTTACTTACAGAGGACAGTGGATGCTATATAAATGACATTTGAAAAATAACAACAAGAAAGGATGTGTAAAAATAAATGTAGCAGTAAATATAAAGACCAAGAACATCCTTTGAATAAACGTAACCGACGATGAGCATGTTCATGATAGTAAGGCAGTACAGAGTTGGTTGAGGATATTATAAAATCAGATAGTATGATATCAGTCGGCAAATTATTCATGGATGATGCTTATGAAGGGAATGTATATTTAGATATATGTCAGACAATGGAATCTTGTCTTATATGAGTAAGAAAAAGAATAAAAACAAAGAAATTCTAGCCATATCTATTTCATTTTCAAATGCAAAACATATTCGTCGCTGAGAGGTTTCTTGCAAACCTAATCGATTCATGGCAATCATCCAGTATCAACTGACGGTGGTACTTGGTACCCTCAGGCTTGTAAGTTCTTAAACCTCGATCATCATACCCACTCCTTTTATGAGAAAAGTTTGATTGAAAGAACTATGCAATACATCAAAGATAGAATCGAAGGGTTTGATGATTACTTTCCTTATAGGTTAGAGAATTTCAAACTAAAGCATGTATAGAACTGATTGAATCTGTTTGCAGATTTTCATAATAGTAAATTAAGAATGCCTAAGTGAACAGAGCCCTCATCGCATATTAACAAGGTTATATTTGATGAACCATTTTCTTCAGGATTTTTATATATTCCTTTTCCAATTTATCATCGTAATTGAATATAGACATCAAGAACATGTTGGTAAGTTTATTCTATTTTTTTCTTGCTGGTCTATGCGAAATCAGCGGCGGATATTTGGTCTGGCTAGGGTTAAGAGATCATTTGAGTTGGATACTAGGTGCTGCTGGAGGTTTCGTTTTGTTCTTGTATTGCATTATTCCAACCTTTAAACAATCTCATTTCCATCGGGTATATGCAACTTATGGTGGAATCTTTATTGTTATAGTCATACTTGGAGAATATATATTCGAAAATAATATTCCTGATGCATTTAATATTGTAGGGGTCAGCATAGCTCTTGTTGGAATTATAATTATATTTTATATGCCAAGACATAGCAGCGATGAGAATTCAATCTTGGTTAAATCAACAATTATTTTAATCGTATATACTATATCATTACTCTTTGCCACAGCAATTGCAGAAATCACAACGGATACTTCATATGGACATGGATAAGAAAGAAAAAGATTGTACTTTTAGATTTAATTGACGACGTAATCCTATTTATTTACGTCTAACTAACTAGATATAATGTAGATTCAACTAGTGATCGTTGAGATTCATATAAACACCTGGTCAATAATTATCGTAAACTAACGATCTAATGTAGATTTGTTAATATCTATAATTTTGAATATACATTAAAAAAAGTGACAATAATTTTATTTCTCAAAACAAAACAGCATTATTTTACAAACACACCTATAAGTTTATTTACATATCTTTTGTGCCTACATAGTATTGAAGAAAATGGCTTTTGCATAACATCTTGTATGAAAACATCTAGAGAGAACAGGATAATGATAAACTATGTCATAAAGATCTTCAGTTGCAATTTCCCATGAGATTTAATATTCGTGGAAGTGATCATAAATATTTTACAAGATTTCTGAAGTTACAGACAAACAGGGTAAACATCCCGTTTCGATAGACGATGGAACGTAGTACCCACAAGCCTGCAAGTTTTTAAAACTGAAATATCGTCTTCATTCCCCATATGAGAAAAGCATTATCGAAAGAATAATGCAGTATATCAAGGATAGTACGGAATATTTCGATGATTATTTTCCTTGTAGAAAGAAAAAATGCAAATTAAACATGTAAAGCAATGGTTAAATCTACTTGCCAACTATTACAACAAAGAAATAATATCTTAACTTTACAGAGCCATTTCAAAGGTTACTCTAGTTTATGTAATACAGGAGCTATATGGGAACCTATAAGTTCTGTAGACTGCATAAGTTTCTTATGAGGTAGTGATGCCGGATTCATCATAAATGTAATGCGAGATATACTGCCTCCTAGTGCTTCACAATGTCTAATAATTTTCTCTGTAACTTCTTTGGGACTACCTACAAGTAATGCACCATTAGGGCCTCTCTGAGCCTCAAAATCCCTATAGGTAATGGGTGTCCAACCACGTTCCTTTCCAATTTCATTCATACTGTGTGCATAACCTGGAAAAAACTCATCTACTGCCTCTTGAGTGCTATTCGCTACATAACCTAAGGAATGTATACCTACTTTGAGTTGATGTAATGAATGGCCTGCTCTTTTTCCTGCTTCCCTGTATAGATCTATCAAAGGTCTGAAACTTTTTGTTTCACCACCAATGATTGCAATCATAAGAGGAAGTCCAAGTAGTCCCGCTCTAACAAAGGATTCGGGTGTTCCACCAACGCCTATCCAGATTGGCAATGGATTCTGTAATGGTCTGGGATAGACTCCCTGACCTGTTAAAGCCGGCCGGTATTTTCCGGACCAATGGACATGCTCATTATTACGAATCTTTAACAACAATTCCAGTTTCTCAGAAAAGAGAGTATCATAGTTATCTAATTTTAAGCCAAACAATGGAAATGCTTCTATGAATGAGCCTCGCCCTACTACCATTTCTGCCCTACCCTGAGATAAAAGATCCAAAGTCGCAAACTCTTGGAATACTCGGTACTGGATCGGCAGCGCTCAATACTGTTACTGCACTAGTAAGTCGAATGTGTTTAGTTCGTGTTGCAGCTGCCGCAAGGATGACAGATGGTGCAGAATCAAGGAATCCTTGACGATGATGTTCACCTATTCCAAATATATCCAATCCAATCTCGTCTGCATATTCAATCTGTTCAATCAATCGTCGCAAGCGTTCAGATGCGTTTACGATTTCCTTAGTATTATCATGAAAAGCCGCAAAACTATCAATTCCCACCTGCATCAGAGATAAATCAAATAAGAATATTATTTAAATATAGTAAATTTCGAAAATCCTCTGCTCAGTTAATAATACATATGATGCATGGTCATAATTCTAAACACCTCATCTTTATCCTCAATGCCATGTCAATAACAAGTACCAAGCATATATTTTATTGATTTTGGATTATATTCATCTTCTTACAGTTATAGTATATCTTTATTTGATAAAGTAAAACAGATAAGAGTACAATTGTAGATACTTTATGAAATCCTTGTGCTGGTAATATGTGCATCCTAAAGACTGATTTGATGTGCTCCATCAAAAGTTCTATGGATACCCTTCTTCGGTTATAGAATTTCTTTCCTACTACCAATTGATAAAAACATACGAGATCAAGCCTCTTTTTGGAAGTACTTTCGTATCGTTCAACAGGACAAACTACCAGATCTACTCCTAATACCTTCTTGCTATATTCATACAATTTTTTATCATCATATTCGGGATCAGCTATTATGTATAATATATATGGTAAAGAGAATACAGATGAGGATAAAGATAAACTAACATACATCTGATTATACTTTACATTTGTAGTAGTTACATCTCTGTTATTAAAGGTCTGCAAGATCTCTGGTTGTAGATATTAGATGTAGTTTGTCTCTGAATATCCATCTTTTATATGACTATAGATCCACCTTGCACCTGTATCAATACCCCCAGGACAAGGTACTTTTCCTTTCTCTATTATTGATGATTTATGTCATACACTACCTTTTTTTTGAGATTACTACTATTGGGGCTGTTATAGAAAGGTCTATCAATCCTTCTACAACAAACAGATATCCCATTGGTGATATTCTTTCTTTTATATCTACAGAAATAGTCTTTAACAATCTTCTGTTAAATATACGTCTACTTTTAGGTATTGTTACAAGACCACAAGCTATTGCTAGTTTATAGTTATACTGGCCGCAGTCAATGCTAAGAAAAATATGTAATGCATTGTTGGGATCTTGTCGGAACCACCGCCTTACAATAAAACCTCTCATAATTATAGTTGGAGAATGTATACATATAGTCTACCACATTTCCTCTTTGATATACTAGGCCAGGGTATACAACCTATCAGATACATAGAATGTTAAAAAGGATGAATTTCTTTAATCTATCAAGACAATCTTTGGGTTAGTGTTTATCAAAACCATATCTCAAGGGTTAGCTTTAAACTAATATCTATATGGAAAATGGACTTGAATTATGACCAAGCCTCAGATAGTTGGTTGCTAATCATGCAACAGATCTATGGTGTCCACCACAAGCCTGCAAGTTTTTAAAACTGAATCATCATCTTTGTCCCTACGATGAGAAAAGCATTAATGAAAATACTATGCAATGCAAAAAGGATAGGATAAATGTTTTGATTACCATTTTCCTTGTAGAAATAAAAGTAAACCAACATTTCCAACAATGGTTAAATCTAATTACATACATTCATAACAAGAAAGCGATCTCTTGATTTTACAAAGCACCAAATTAGAAAAAATATAATTATCATTCATACATACAAAGAACTATAACTACTTGAACAAAATGCAAATCCAAAAATAAGATTCAATATTCAGATGCCAAATCTAGCATATTCTAGTTCAGTATATATATTTTCTAATAAATGAACTAATCGAAGAATAAATGGTCTTAATAACTCTTCATCAATTACAGACATGCTGCCATATCCCGAAGAAATTTTTTCTGGTCGAGTATTTTCTAGAGTAGTCCATATCTGATCGAGATTTCCAGTAATACTCTTTATAACAGAGATTTCTTTTGAATCTAATGCAAAAGTTACTTTTATCTTGTTTATTTCATTAAACATCGAATTAATTGTATCTAATATTCTAATCTTACGATCCGGGACTACATTATTTTTAAAAGAATATAAGATATAAAAAGAATTATTGGAATCATATTCTAATTTATTCATTACTTCATGCAAATTCCTTTCTATCAATAATAAACGTACTTGCAATATTCTTATATGATTATCATTCATTTTAAAATTCTCCTATATGTACATCGATAGATTGCATGATTAGTAATAATAATTGATCTTCATTATTCATTAATTTATCCTTCAAAGATATTTTAAAAATACTCAAAATTAAAAATCAATACAATATTATTAATTTGAACAATTAATTAAAAAAAGACAATTACATAAAAAACGGCCCTGTTTAAAGTTATGTAAAGCATAGATATACTTTCTTTATGTAAATAATACACTCTGCTTGTTTAGCAATATAATGCATTTAGCTTACTTTTCTATAATTTATTACTATGAGAATAATTTTCTCAGCAGATACTTACTGTTAAGAAAAAAGTTTTTTTTATAATATTGCATATAATTTGTTGTATATTTCGAGAATTTCGATAAAATAGCAATTTATCTGAATATACAAAGGAATTTTCAATATTTTAGTTGTAAATTCGCTAGCAGAACGTTAGAAAATAACGTAAAAAATAATAATGCAACGAAGTATTTTGAATAAAAATCAAAAAATTGACAGTAAATTTGTTGCTAAAAACAAACAGCATTAGTTAATTTAGCCATTTATAGTCTCTTTATATCTGTTAACTGCGGACAATTGTCTATCTTTTTACTAACTATTTTTTTATACAAGATCTTTTAAAAATATAATATGATTTGTAATTTTAAATTAATGAATCATATCTATTAAATTTTCTTCAATAAATCCTAAGTAAGGAAATAATCGGATATTAAGATTTTAAAATAAAGAAATCAAATTTCTAATTCAAAATGTAAATTAAACAATTTGAGATATACATTTATTATATTTTATAACCTAATTCTTTATACATATCGTTCATTTTGTGAATCATGGTAAGAATATGATGTCTTAGAAGTTTTTCTTCGGAGATTGGTATGTCCCCATAGTCATCAACAAATCTTTCAGGTTTAGTATCAGATAAAATAGCTGATATTTCAACCATGTCCATCATAATGCTATGTACAAAAGATCGCTCCTCTGATTCCAATTCAAATTTTTCTTTTAATTGATCAATATCTCCAAGTACATGATTAATATGTTTGATCATTTTAATTTTGGTTTCTTGATCCATATCGTTTTTGAAAGAGTATAATAAAAAAGACGTATCTTCGGGATCTTGTTTTAATTTGTTTAACATAATACGTAAATAAAATTCTATTAACTGTAACCGTACTTGCAGGATCCTAAGGTGATTGTAATCCATCTTATTAATTACTAACCTTATATGGAAAATGGAAAGATTGTTATAAAAAGTTTATAATAGGCCGCAAATTGTCTTTACTCTGAATTTAATTTATAAGTTTTTTAGTGAATATAAGAAATTATAAAATAATAAACACGAGCGAGATTTGGTAAAATATTTAATAATTTATCAATAATTAATGCTTTGTTGCATGATTCTTATAATCAATGATTTTACCATCTATTTTGGTTAAACAGATATCATTTTGTTATACAAGGACGCTTTCAACATCATCTCTTGTACCATATTCTTTAGTTTAACCGAGTATAAGTATTCACCAAACATTCGCTTTATGCACGAAAACACAGTTTCAAAATCCATCTTTGTCCATAGCTTACGCTATCCTTCCATCCTTGTAAATCACTTTTCTGCGCTAACACTGCTAGATTTCTAAGGGTGTTTCCTTTTTTCCATCGAACTCTAGCATTTTTTCTTACTTTAATGCAAGGTTGGATTCCGTTGTCTGATAAGAATCTAAAAATATTATTGCCTTCATAAGCACCATCACCCAACAGTTTACCTATGGATACCATGTTATCTGATTTTATAATATTTTCAATCAATTCAGGTAACGCTTTGCTATCATGAACGTGCTCGTCTGTGACCTTCATAGAAAGTATTTTCTTGGTTTTAACATTAACTGCTACGTGTATTTTCAAATATCCTTTCTTATTTTTCGCATTCCATTTATCCCTCATCCATTGACCTCTGTTGGTAACCTTGATACCTGTACTATCTATCGCAATGATGATGTATTCGTCTTCAAAATCCTTGTTTTTACTATTTATATCTTTTATCTTGATATCTAGTCTGTTTATTCTTCTGTTTATTGTGGTGTAATGTGGGATGGAAGGTACTTTTCCTTTGGCGTGTCCTTGTGCGATTCCTTCCGTTTGTCTATAAGGAAGATGAAAGTACACTTTGGCATATCCAAGCAAGAGAAGGAAGGTATTGGGATAATGAAATGGCTCGCCAATCTTGTCTTTGTTCATCCCTTCTAGTTCTGCATCCCAGTTGTTTATAACATCAAATCCTAGCAGTATTTCGCCTCTTCTAACAAGAGATTGGTTGTAGACGGACCAATTCATATGTTTTATTGAGGGATGTTAGCTAAATGTATTTGGGAAAGAGGAATCATGCAACAAAGCAATAATTAATAGTTGTCAAGATAAAACAACTCCTACATCATCGAATTATGGCAATAAAAAGATTTAACCACATCGTTAATATATAAAATTTATTAATAGTAATTTGAAATAGTTAGTTAAAATTGAATTTATTATTTCATGACAAAATATAATAATTTTTCAACGTTATTTTATTTTATTCTTCATTCTTAATCTAAAAAAAATCAAATTATATATATATACAACTATTTTTACAATACATAAAAAGATTTATCAAACAAACTTCATGATATACTATTTTTTTGCAATAATTTATTATATCTAAAGGTATAGTAGTACTTCTTGACTGTATTGTTGCACTACCATTGACAAGATCATTAATACAACAAGATAATATCAAATCAAAAAAACGCCAATTCGAAAATATAAGAAATTTATCTAGATCTAGATAATATTACATTTTATTATTTTTTATCAGATTTATTGATTACATTAGTATTCATTACATCATGATTAGCATCAATTTGTTTTCTTTTAGTAGAAAGTATTTGATTAGAATATACAGAATTTCCATGCATCATATTTTTATTTTCGTCATTTTTAAAACTAATACCAACTGTAGTATTTTGGATTATATTGCCATGTATATTGTTTCCAGATGAATTGCCTAACAGAGTAATTCCATTAGACTTGCTATTTAAAATTTTATTGCCAAAAATGTCATTATTATTAGAATCAATTAAAATAATAGGTTTCATTTGATCATGAATTAAATTGAATTTTATTGATGATTGAGTTGTGTTTTTATTAAATACTATTCCAGATCCATTATTATGATATATAGTATTATTTTCATATGTTATTTTATAGCAATCAAAAGAACATACAAGAGCATCATCATTATTATCATAAATACTATTATTTAGAATCAAAATATGATGAGATCCTAAATGAGAATATATGCCATAATGTAAATTGTCATAAAATTGATTATTTTCAATAGTTAAATTTCCTACATCAGATGAAGAATAAAATCCAAAATATAAATTATGAATTTTATTATTTTTTATTATACTACCTTCGCCACCAGCATAATATATTCCTGAGGTTTTTGACCCATGACCACCATTATAACCCAAATAAGCAATTTCAGAATTAGTGATATTAGAAGTACCTGTAGAATTTTGATATATCCATATAAAAGGTCTGGGAGTAAATTCTAAAGTATGATTTTTCTTTAGGTTATCACAATGATTTACACATTTAGAAGCAGTTAGTTTTTTACTTTCCATAGTATCATTATATTTAACATAATTATGTGATTTTATATCCCAGGAAGTAATTTTAGCATTATTGATTTTTAAACCACCATGAATAAAAATCCCGTATGGATTTATTTTTTGAGAAAGGATTTTTAACCACCAAGTATCACTTGAATCAATATCTAAAAGGGAACCTTTATTCACAATTAAGCTAGCATTTAATATCCACGTTTTTTGAAATGATGGATCTTTATTTAAAATATTCGAATTGTGAATTTTTTTATAAACATCAGACAAAAAAACAGGTTTTGTTAAACAAGAAATAAAGATTTGTCTAGTAATCGAATTGAATTTAATACAATTATTTTTTTCATCGTTATCGGAATTTTGTTTAGCATAAGCATTTGAAATAATACCATAATTACAAAAAATTAATGAAAGTATATATAAAAACAATAAAGTTTGGATGATTATACTATAATATCTCATTCTTACAAAAAGTATTTTATCCAATTAATGTGTTTTCAAAAAAAGCATCAAAATCTTTAGATCGTCAAATAGATGGAAATAAGACCATATATAAAAATTAAAACTTAAAAATATGGAAATTCCTATATAAATGGTAACAGAGATATTTCAGAACGCCTTACATTCATTGTAAAATTAAGAGTAGATAATAGAATATATCTAAATGAGTACATGCCTCCATTTAGAGATTTTCTAAAAATAACATAGTCTATTTAATATTAGAATAATATATAGAATTGAACGATTCTAAAGACCTTAATGTTTATTTATCTTCATAAATATTAAAATTGAATATTAAAATGCAATGAATACATCAAATCACATTTTATTCTTAAAATCATACTTATAATCACTAAATACAAGTTTTTCTAGATAACAACAAATAATAATCAATTCATATACAATCCACAGGTCATAAAAAGAAATTTTCTTCAAATATTGTCTTTTTAAATATTTTTAATAATACATTCACAGAGAAACATTCGGTGATATACCAATTAAAATATTAAAAATATAAATAAAATAATCATACAAAGTTAATTATGGTATAAAATTAAAGGTTAAATTATATATACAGTTTTGCTCATGTATAATATTTATTTTCAAACCAATTTCATTATAAACAGTGTCAAGCATTAAACATAAAAAAATATAAGGATATAAAATAAATAAAGACATTATACTTTTTCTAAATCTTGTTATATAATTTATACATAGCATTTAATTTTTTCCTCTTCATGAATATAAACATAATCTCATTTAATAAATATAAATTATTATTAACATCCAATCCAACTAAAAGAATTGATTAATTGAATTGACCCTCCTACCAAATCAAAAAATAAAAAATGTTCAACATTTGTTGTCCAAGTAGTTACTAAAAGCAAATTTTATAAGTACATTGAATAAAACATCAACAATTTTTCAAGAGTGGATTGGTAGGTCCTTTAATGTAAATATATTTGGATTGAGCATTATATCCCAAATCTGACATTTTTAATACTTTGAAACCATGTTCATGTAGATATTTCATCTCATCTGAAAATAATCCTATATCAGTAAATGATCTATTTGGCAGATAAGTATAATTTTTGTCTTTAATAAAGTCATGATATACCAATATTGGAATGGCATTTATACATCCATTTTTATTAAATTTGTCTTGAATATTTACCTCTTGAATAAATTGGGAATACATTTGAGAGTTATCCAGAGGAGTAGCAAGCTGACCTGGATTATCAGGCTTGGGGCGGTCACTCCAGTTCATTATATCATATCTATTTTCATATTTTACATGATTTTTATTGTTAAATGGAGTGCAATCGTTTTCTATTTTATAACCGTCACAATGTAAGAATGACATTGGTGCATCACCGGTTCTTGCAAGATCATAATATTTAGCAACGACATTGACTACTGTAGTATTATGATGACCCGTGCTAGCAGGATATGCAAATACTGTCGAATTGATTCCATGGTCTAAAAGACATTGTTTTGAACCACCTATTTCATATACTAAATCTGTTTGAGATTTCATATTCAAATTTGTATGAGTCATTGTATGTGATTCAATATCATGTCCTTGTTTTTGCAATGTCTTGATATCATCCCATGTCATACGAGTTTTATCGTGATGGTCTTTGGTTCCAGATACAAAATTACATACAGTAAAGAAACTGCCTTTAAATCCATATTTATCCAAGACAGGCTTTGCTAAAGTAAATTGACTCTCAGGAGAATCATCAAAAGCAAGTATTACAACTTTAGTACTATTAACACCACTTTGTGGGGAAGGAGGTGGGGGCTGCAAAATTATATGCCCCATACCAAATACAGGATAAACTGAAAAAGATAGTAATATCATCAGAGTACTGAAAAACCATAACGACAACGACAACGACAACGACAAGGAAGAATTAGTGGATGTATTATTAAGAAGAAGAGTAGGAGCAGTAGTAGGAGTAGGAATAGAATTAAAAATTGAAAATAATAGCGTTTTCATTATTTTTACCTCTAATATATATTATTTTTTTATATATAAATATCAATCATTAATTTTAATATTTCACTTGTTGAAATTTAATAAATTTAAATATATAAAATCAATTCGTAATAAATTCAACGATATTAAATGCTGGGTATATGAATAGTCTTTTCATTTTTTTTGAATTGTATATTAAATTGTTGCTTGTCTAAAATTAATTCAATTGAACGTATTTTGCTTTTATAGAATATAACCTTTTTCCCTTTTTCATTAATAGCGATCTTGTCAATAAATAATAAATCTGCATCTTTTAATTTTTTAATTTTTTTATAAGTAGAACTTATAGGGATAAAATTTTCCTCACAAATCTGAAATACAGTTTTTGATTCATCGGTCACAGAAAGCAATATTTTATATGAAAACCTATCGAATAATTCTTCAAGAAGTATGGAATATCCTTGATTTTCCTTTTTAGTAATATTCGAGTTAGAAAACATTATTAGGCGCGCCTAATATTAGGAAGACCTAATATTTAAATAAGATTATTCATTACAGTTCAAGAAATTTAAATTTCATTACCTTCATAGGTTTCATAACAAAACAGTTTATCTATGGTAGCATGTAATCGGATTTTTTAATAATTTTTAACCAATTCAGCTAACGCATTACTATGATGAAGAAGTTGTACATCAGTTACTCTCATTGAAAGAATTTTCTTGATTTTTACGTTTACAACAGCAACATGTATTTTCAAATGTCCCTTCTTATCTTTTATACGCCATTTGTCTTGTATCCATTGGCCTGTATTGGTAACTTTGTTACTAGTACTATATATTGCAATGATAGTATATTTGTCTTGGAATTTTTTGCTATCTGTCGTATATTTTATTCTAATGTTTAATCTGTCCATTATACTTCTGTTTATTGTACTTTAATCAGGATACCAGGTACTTTTACTTTAGCATGGTCTTATGCAATACCTTCAGTTTGTCTATATGGCAAATGAAAGTATGCTTTCGCACGTCCAAGTATAAGAAGAAATGTATTAGGGTAATGAAATGGCTCTCCAACCCTATCTTTTCCATCTCTATTAATAAAGTATTTCAATGGTTAATGATATGAGAGTATATGAAAATTTCTTCCCGTCTAACTAGAGATTGGTGATATGATGATCATTTGATACTGTCTGTAGGTTAAAATTAGTTAAGAGCCTATCCCAAAATTCGATAGAAATATAGCTGTTGCTAATCTTTATTAAATCATTGCCTTTCTTCAATCGACAAAGGAACAAGAACGTATCTGTTATTACCAAGATTTCAGACGAACTATGGGACAAGATAGATGACCTTTTACCATGCGAAAAACCAAAAAATACAGTCGGTCGTCCTGTTATTCCTTTTAGAAAAGTATTAAATGGTATTTTATATGTTCTTAGAACCGGTTGCCAATGGAAGATGCTTCCAAAAGAATATGGTTCTGGTTCTACATGTCATAGGAGATTTCAGCAGTGGATTCAAATGGACATCTTTAAAAAGATATGGGCCAAATTATTAGAAGAATATGATAGAAAAATAGGCATCAAATGGATTTGGCAATCGGCAGATAGTATATCTATAAAGTCACCTTTAGGGGGGCGATGACTGTAGGGAATAATCCTGTTGATAGAAGCAAACTAGGCACAAAAAGGCACATTTTAACAGATAATGAAGGAATCCCTATATCTATAGTTATTTCTTCAGTCAGTACACATGACATAAAAGCAGTAACAAATGTTATTGATCATTCAATTTCCCATCGACCTTCTGGATCATCTTTCACAAATAAAAATAAAGATGGGTTGTATTATCATCTATATCTCGATAGAGCATATAGTTCTAAATCAATAGAAAATGAGATAATCAAAAGAGGATATGTTCCTCATATACCATATAAAAGAAAGAAAGGTCAAAAGAAGAAAGAGCTTTCGTATCAACATAAACATCAAAATATGAAAAATAAAAGATAGGTTGTAGAAAGAACCAATTCGTGGCATAACAGATTCAGAAAGTTGTTGACAAGATATGAAAAGAAGGTAGAAAATTATTTGGGTCTGGTGCAACTATCAAGCAGTATTATAATCTATAGAAAAATAATTTTGGGATAGGCTCTAAATATATAGAATACTTTTTTGAAATGGTAGGATATATATAGAAAAACTGAAGGTTATACTATATTCTAATTATTTATAACGTACTTAGATAAGGTTTCAAAATATTTATATAATTTTTATTGGTAATAAAAGAACAAGTGTCGTAGCATCCATTTGGCCACTAGAGCAAATATAAAGTAAAATGCCGTAGAAATCAAAAAACTCTAGTATACATACCCATAGAATCGTCATCATCAGGAGAGGGACAGGTACAGATATAGGAACGTGGATAACTACCTAAATTGTAGATACTATATCATATTATATTGCCAACATATAGCAATGTATTCTGCCTTCTCTCTCTTTTAAAATCTAAAAGTTTATTTCTATATTTTATAACATTATGTACATAGATCGAAATTTTTTTTGATCTATATTTTTGGATCCAATTTTAAATTGCTGTATAACTCAATTAAAACAAATACAAAAAGATACTTCATAGTGTTATTAAATGATAAATCCAAAAAATATAGCGGTGTAACTTATTCAATATTATTTATGCATAACAATTTTCGAATTTGTTATGTATATACTGATTTAAAAATAATTTGAGTCATTGCATTTACCTATGGCTATTAATAGGTATAGATTGAAGATACTGAATTTCCTCTACGAATTTAAAGAAGAACGTCTGGATTACAATTATGAAATATCACTTTGGATCTATTTAAGAAAAACTAATACAACATCATAGCATATTTATTAACTTAAATCATATTTCAAACAGATTTAGATTCGAAAATATAGACCAAAGAAATCATTATCAAATATACAGATTTGAAGATATTATTATCGAGACCTTGATTAAAGTTGTTCAGATTTCGTATGATTTTGATAACCAAGGTAAAAAAGGAAATTTGCAGATAAAATCTAAAGGACAATGTATGTTTACTAGGTAGAATCAAAATCAATATTATGTATAATTATAACAAACTCCAGGTTCTATAGATTGGTCATTTGTCTCTGTTAACTTAAGGAAAAACCTATAGCTTTAAGGCAATCATATATTTTTTATGTCGGCTAAAAATAGAACATCTTTACGAATTGTTGGTTATGCATTGTCCTTGTATTTTTTAAGTTTATGCTTTAGAAATACTGCTAAAGCATTATCATTTTTACTTTTAGTAAAGATAAGTCATGAATTATCAATCTGGAACTGACTTCAAAAGTACAAACCAAAAAGGAAATATCTCAAGGATGAGGAAATCAGAGTATATAATTGATGAAACTGCAATAAAATCCGGTTCTGAATTGATCTGGTTTTGATAATTATTGAATCAAAGAATAAAGAAATCCTTGCTGTGGATATATCAAAAAAGCGGAATATATCTATTGCCAAAGGATTCCTATCTTATGTATTAAACAAGTATGATAAACATTAAGTTTCGTCAGATGGCGGTACATGGTTACCTCAAGCCTGTAGGTTTTTGAAACTAAAGTATCATCTTCATTCCTCTTGTGAGAAAAGTATTATTGAAAGAACTATGCAATACATCAAAGATAGAACCGAAGGGTTTGATGATTATTTTCCTTGTAAAAATAACAAGTTTAAATTAAACCATATTAAACAATGGCTCAAGTTGTCCGTTATCAACACAATAAAGAAATAATACCTTAAGTTAACAGAGCCGGTCATTTATAGTGTCTATATTATGTATATGGATTTCTAAAACTTGTTTATCATTTTTAGTTATCTTTTGAAAATTCATGATAGAAAGAACAAATTAAAATTTTGTTCTATTTTCACCTAAAATTTCAAAGCTGAGCGTGTAAGAAATTGATTGAACTTTTGTAAATCATCAAAACAAAAATTATGCCTAATATGAACAAAAACCAATATATTTATTACGATTAACAAAAGTAACACTTTTCATTTAAAATTCAAAAAGTAACTTTAAAATTGCTACATTCTAATAATCTTTGCTTTATAATATGATTTATTGAGCGAGTCTTCCGAAATAAATGAAAAGGATAAAAGAAAATTCATGAAACTTATGAACATAATTAAAAGATATATTAAAAGATGAACATAAAAAACCAATAATTTATTTTTCTTAAGCAATAGATAATATTTTTTATTTTAAACAATATGTATTCTAAATGAGCATTTTGTATTATAAAATATATTTGGAGTCATTACTATTATTTATCATTTAATTTTATTGTTTAATAAACAATGTCCCTACAAAGAATTAAATTCCAAGGTTAAAATAATCAAAAATAAAAAGAAATCCGCTATCTATTAGATATGAAAATCTTTTTTCATCTACAAGCCCAATAATCAGATTTTAGTAATGCTTCTTTATATTAAACTAATCGTTTAAAATGTATTTTCAAATAAGATTTAGATATGATATATAATTTCTTTACTATGGTATTTGCAGATATTAAAAAAATTAGTAAGTAATATAGTATGTTATATTATTGAAAGTAATGAGTAACTCTAATGTAGATAGAGGAGAAAAATCGAATGAAAGTACTACTAATGTACAAGCATCGTTTTCTTGTGATAAGTGTGATGAAAAATTTGGTAGTAGACAAGAATTAAAAGAACACACAGACACCTCTCATTAATATTAAATCTATTTTTTAATTTTTATGTATTAATTCATTGTATATCTTTAACTTTTGATATAATAATATATTTATATTAAATTCAATTATGAAATATTATGTATAAAAATAGTAAATTGTGCATGATAAATATTTGTGTATATGACAAGGATTGGTAAATAAAATCGTAATATTAATCAAATGTTTTACCTATAAATAGAACGTATTAATTCTTTAAATTTTTTAAACAGCATTAAAAGAATAATATCAATATACTATGTAATTAGTTATTTCATCAAATATACCGATAATATCTTCAATTTCTAGATATGATTTAAGGGATTTAGCTTAACATATTAAAGCATTTATCAACAGAAACATTAATGAATTTTTGTTAGTCAATTTAATAAAATTTAAAAATTAATAGGTTTCTATAATTTTAAGTCTTATATTAATATAAAAATCGTAATCAAAAAAGTAATATATACAGTAACGTCATATCATAATATTAATTTATTCTAATTAAGCAGACTGACAAAATTTAGTCACTGTTTATGAATGTTTATATATATGTAACCTTGGAAGTATATTAAGTAATGTTCATATTTATATACAACATTCTTAATATATTTCTATGAACAATACAAATAATCAAGAGAGGGAAAATCAAATTCCAACTGAAAGTGGTCCCCAAGGAAAAACAGGAAAAGCTATAAGCGAGCAAAATGCTGTGGAAGGAATGCGAAAAGAAGTTGCTGTTGAAGACTATTCTCTTGTTGCCGACATTGGACAAATATTAAAAGATATGGATTTTCCAGCGGATAAAAATAAAATAATTGAATATGTGAGACAAAAATCTAATGATAATAAAAATAAAGATAAAATACTTTCTGCGTTAGGCAAATTAGAAGAAAAATCTTATCAAAACGTTTCAGATATTACTAAGAGTGCGGGATTAGTTTATCAATAAAGAATTTTTTAATTAGTTATTTTATTTAAATATAATTCAGAACATACAAACATCAATATACATACTATAAAATTCATTTTTATGTTTCTATTTTAATTATTATAAAATTATGTTTTACCTAAAAGTAACATTAATGCTTTAGAAAATATGTTACAATGCATATTAAAAATTATATTGTAAACTTGTTGATAGTCTGAACTTTACGATCATTGTTATATATAGAAACAACATAACTAAAAATATGTCAGCAATTGATAATATAAATTGGAACGACATAGTCAAAAAAGAAGCAAGAGGATTAAATGATGATGATCTCGGAGAGGTACAGGAAATTCGACCCAACGAAGTAGTAACTAAAGTAGGTGTAGTTGATAAAGAAACTTATTGTATACCTAAAAATCTATATGAAGGATTCGACGGACATAACGTAAGATTTAGGATATCAAAAGAGGAAGCTAAATCACAGTATAAAATTGCAGATTAAGGTTACAAACAATTATAAAATTTTTTTAAATACTAATAATTTCTTATAATTTGTCAAAATCATAAAATATTATTTTAAAAGTGGAATTAGAGACTACAACAAATTAATAAAACAAAAATATTTCATTTGTTAATGATTATTTCATAAATACCATTATATTAGACGTCTTGCATAAGTCTCTGATTATACGAGATCTATTGTTTTTAGAAAGATATAGTGGAAAATAAAATAGAAATACCCCAATAAACCTATTTAGGTAATTTTCGCTAAAAAAGTAGAAAAATTTTGTATTAATATAGTTAAAATTAATAAAGAAATAAAAAATAAATAAGAACTACGTTTAATAATGAACTAAATCTAATGCTAATTTTAACTCTGAAATTTCTTTATCGATAACCTTAACCAATTCTGTATCATTCTTCACATATTTTAATAGCCTTTCACACGCTTGAATTTGTGCTAAAATGATATCTTTACGGTCAACACATAGATTGTGACTTGAATCTACTAATGAATAAGAAATATTTTTTTTGTTTTTACAACCACATGTTTTAGCTTCTATTATAAATGGAGTTTCTGTATTAACAATATTCATTTTTTATTAGTCCTCCTTTTTTTAGTAGTAGAAGATACATTGTATTCCAGAGCTAGATATTGATTTGGTTTTGTTTTTAGTTTAGAAGTCTGGGCATACTTCATTATTTTATTTAAGAAAATCACATCTATAAACAAAATGATGGTTATCAAAATGAAAAAGAATTTACGAATAATTAACAAAAGTATTGTTTGAAATGTTATTAATTAAATAATTATCAAATTTATCATTTCTTTGAGAATATATAATTTTAAGTTAATTTTTCGGTACCGAAAATTCTACATTTACAGCAAATTTAACAAAAAGGATTTAATTAAAGTCAAATATTATCATTGAAAAATTTAGTTGCAGTAATACCAATTGAATAACTGATTTCTTTTTTTTTATAAAACGTTAACAAATCATAATGAATAGCAAACAACAAAGCAAATATATTTACAAAAATTTTTTATTGGATATTGGGTATTGGGGATAACACAAAGAAATTAATAAGGAATCATAAATTATCTTTATTATTTAGTCTACAAAAACAAATATCAAGTAAGCAGAAATTTCTATTAATAATACCTTAATTTAATTAAACTTAAAATATTTTATATATAATGTAATTAATATTAAATAATTGACTATAGAAGATGATACATTAAACCTTCACAGACTTTTAAAAGGCAAAATTGAAATTCATAATAAAGTATCTTTAGATTATAAATTTAATAATAATAAAGATGGAATATTAGGATTAATATATACTCCGGGTGTGGCATACGTTGCATCTCAAATAGGCAAAGATAAAGAGCTGGTTTATAAATATACTTCAAAATGGAATAATGTAGCTATTGTATGTGATGGAACTCGGGTTCTGGGATTGGGGAATGTAGGTCCAGAAGCAGCGTTAACTGTTATGGAAGGAAAATCAGTTTTATTTAAAATTCTAGGCGGAATAAATGCAATTCCTTTATGTATTGATATAAAAAATAAAGAGGAAATAATAAACTTTGTAAAAGGCATTCAACCTGGCTTTGGTGCAATAAACATAGAAGACATTGAATCTCCTAAAGTTCTGGAAATAGTTGAAAGATTACAAAAAGAATTATCAATACCAGTTTTTCATGATGATCAACATGGTACCGCCATAATAACTCTTGCTGCGTTATTTAATTCAATTAAATTAGTAAACAAAGATATTTCTAAAATAAAAATAGTGATAGCAGGCGCAGGATCTGCGGGTTATGGGATTTATAAAATATTGGATGGAGCAGGGGCTAAGAATATCATAGTAACCGATAGCAAAGGAGCTTTACATAGAGATCGATTAGATAATGGAAATAAAGGTCATTCAGACAATCCTTATAAAAAAGAAATAGCGGATAAAACAAATCCAACAAAGATAGATGGAACACTTGACAAAGTTTTAAAAGATGCAGATGTATTCATTGGAGTTTCAGGAAAAGGAAGCCTGATAAATAAAGACATTATCAAAGAAATGAATGAAAATTCTATTGTATTTGCATTAAGTAATCCAGATCCTGAAATTTTGCCTTCTGATGCTTTAGACGCAGGAGCAAGAATTGTTGCTACAGGAAGGTCAGATTTTGCAAATCAAATTAATAATGCAGTCGTATTTCCATCAGTATTAAGATCACTATTAGATTTGAGAATTAATACCTTAAGCGAAGATATGCTTGTATCAATAGCATCTGCTATTGCAGGTATAGTAGAGGACAATCAATTAACCGATAATTATATTATTCCAAAGCTTGATGATCCAAGAATAATTCATATAGTTAATGATGCATTAAAAAATGCAATTCAAAAACATGTAGATAATAAATAACATTCCATCTCGCATTCAAAAGCAAAATTAAATATCTTATATATTTCACAAATAAATTAAAGACGACGGAATGCATTAATTATTTTATTCTTCATTTTTGTGTTTATAAAATTACGTTATTTCTCAATACAAAAGAAACTTTTTTACTATTATAATAAATGATCAAATAAATCAATTACTGATGACTAAGCAAATGTAACTGTTATCTACGATTACAAATTTATAATAAAATAGATATCATTTTAATATTATAATTTTATACATTACAATAATAGGTATCATGGAAATTTAATAAATTAATGAAAAATCATTTGTTTGTTTGATAATTTTTTTTAATTTTTTCTTCTTTTTTATCTAAATATAAAATATGAAATATAAAAAGACAAAGTTCAATAACTAACTTATTCTTGAATAGGGTATTGATTTCTTTTGATTCAAAAATAAATCCGCAAAATGTTCACTCATGTGATGTTCTCATTATTGGTGGCGGTTCTGCGGGTCTACGAGCTGCGATTGAAGCTCATGATGCAGGTGTAAATGTCATTATAATCAGTAAGAGCAAAAAAGGTGATCCTCATACAACTCTTGCAAGAGGAGGAATTAATGCTGCACTTGGAACTATGGATCCAGAAGATAATTGGATGATACATGCTGCAGATACATTACGTGAAGGTGAATTTCTTGCAGATTATGAAAGAGTAGAAATCCTTTGTAAAAATGCTCCTGACGCCGTAAATGAATTAGTTAATTGGGGTGCGAGATTTCATCGGGAAGAAGATGGCAGATTAACACAACGATTTTTTGGAGCTCATACATATAGAAGAACAGTATTTTATGAAGATGAAACCGGACAAGAAATCGTCAGAGTTTTATTAGACCAAGTTAATGAAAGAAAAATCAAAATAATTGATGATATATACATTACAAAATTAATTAAATCTACTTATAAAGATGATGAATCGAATATAGAAAGAATTACAGGAGCTATTGGTATCAACATAGCAAAAAAAGAAATTATTGCATTTAAATGCAAGTCTTTAATCCTTGCTGCAGGAGGATATACCCGAGTTTATAGTATTAGCAGCTCTAGAATATTTGAAAATTATGGAGAAGGCATGGTTTTGGCATATGATGCGGGAATAGATTTAGTAGATATGGAAATGGTACAGTTTCATCCTACAGGGATGGTATGGCCAAAAGAAGCACGAGGGTACTTTAGCAACTGAGGCAATTCGTGGCGAAGGTGGTATACTGTTAAATTCTAAAAATGAAAGATTTATGAAAAAATATTGTCCAGAAAAAATGGAACTTGGACCAAGAGATGTAGTGGCACGTGCAGCCTACGAAGAAATACAATCAGGCAGAGGAACAGAACATGGAGGAGTCTGGTTGGATATTACTCATTTACCAAAAGAAAAAATTCTTGATAGACTTACGTTTATGTATAAACAATTTAAGGAGTTAAATGGTATCGATATATCCAAAGATAAAATGGAAGTTGGACCCACGGCTCATTATTCTATGGGTGGAGTAGCCGTAGATAAGACATGTAAAACCAAAATTAATGGATTATTTGCAGTAGGCGAAGTTATAAGCCAAATTCATGGAGCTAATCGACTAGGAGGTAATTCTTTGCTTGATACCCAAGTTTTTGGTAAAATAGCAGGCAAAGAAGCATCAAAATTTTCAAAAAATATAACAACAGAAAACAATCTTGACTTCATTTCAAATGAGGTTTTTGTTGTCAAAGATCCATTATCATTCAGGAATGAAATACAAAAAATAATGATGGAAAACGCAGGCATAATAAGAGATGAAAAAAAACTTCAAAACGGTTTAAAACACATTTTAGAATTAAAGGAGAGATTCTATTCTAAAGATAATATTATAAAAGAATTTGAAATCGATGATGAAAACGTTGCATTGGCATGGGAAGTGAGATCTTCATTAATTATTTGTGAAGCAATAATACGAGGAGCACTTATGAGAACAGAAAGCAGAGGAGCACACTATAGGTCGGACTTTCCAGAGCAAAATGACAAATTATGGAAGATGAACATATACTATAGAAATAAAGATCCATCTTCTAAAAATTATGAATATAAGGAAATGATTTTATTTAAAGAACCAGTTAAAGAAATAGAAGGACATTTAAAAGACTTTATCAAAAATCATAAAAAGACCGCGCATCACAGAGAATTTGAATGAATTTAATTCCAATACCAAATAAGATATTTGCTGTGATATTATTTTTCTACAAATTTTAATTGTTAAAAAATAAAATAAGTATTTTTAGACCAGGAGCAGTTAGGTAGACCTTTGGAATAATTTTGCATACTCAATGATATATTTTTTTAAATGTAAATATATTAATAATATTTAAAAAGCAATACTATTTTGATTTAATTTTACTATTATTATAAATGTAAAATCAACTGGAAACCCGCTATTACCTATATATATTATTTTGTTATGTAATTTATCTGAAATTCTATTTAAGAAAAATTATAATTACTTGGATTTTATGGGGCAGTATTTCTAAAAGTGTTTTACATTTACATAGTGATAAAGTTATTATTCAGACTTTTTTAATTAATTCTACCTTTGTCGTTTAAAAAATTAATTTGTCTGGATTTGAACACTAATACTTTTGGAAAGACATTTTTTTTTATAATTTTGATACTTTCATTATATCTTTTTAATTGTTTAGATCCATTGAAAACTTCCTTTGGAACAGAATTAAAGCAAAATAATTCAGTTGCAATAAACCAAAGTTTATCGATCAATAAATCCTCGACATTACCTTCTTTAAATACATCTTCTAAAACTATTAACTTATCAAAGGAATTTACAACAAAAATTAATCAAGGAATCCATCCAAAAACAAATGATTTCAATATTCCAAAAGGTTACAGCATTGAACCTGTTTTATGGAATGTAAATTTACCAAGCACTATAGCTTTTGACGATAAAGGGAACATGTATATCGGAGAATCAGGAGCTACAGCAGGTGGATTAAATACATATCCACGTATATTAAAATTGGATCATTTAACTGGAAATCTAACAATATTGACTAATACCATGTTAACACCGCCTATTGTAAATATAAAATTTTATAAAGGGATGTTATATGTAGCAAATGCAGGTAAAATATCTGTTGTTGATCCGATAAAGGGTACTGTTCAAGACATTGTTGCAGGATTGCCTGCTGCAGGAGATCATAAAACAAATCAAATTGCATTTGGGCCAAAGGATGGTAGATTATATTTTAGTCAAGGTTCTGCCACAAATAGTGGAGTAGTTGGCATTGATAATTATTTACCTGATACAGGTTGGCTTGCAGATGCTCCTCAAGTCCATGACGTTCCTGCAAAAAGCATAACACTAGTTGGAAAAAATTTTACAACACCAAATATACTTGCTCCAGGTCCTAAAAATATAAATTATACAGGTTATTCAAATGGAAATCTTTTGATTAAAGTTACTAGTTCTCACTCAAATTCAAAATCAAAATCTGCCAAAGATAATGGCAATTATCTGTCCAATGTCACAACAGGTGCCTTTCAATCATTTGGCAACAGGTACTAGCAAAGGAGAAAAAATAAATGGAAATCCATTTTGTAATGCGTGTATTCTAAGTACTAAACAGGATGGAACTGATCTAAAAATAGTTGCATGGGGTTTAAGAGATCCCGAAGGATTGGTATTTGACAAGGATGGTAAACTTGTGGTTGCAGTACAAGGAGATGATGAAAGAGGTAGCAGACCAATAGCAAATGATCACGATAGAATATATAAAATAAATGTAAGCAGTGCAACTGATTTAGGAAAATTTTATGGATGGCCTGATTACGCATATGATGGAAATAGAAGTAATGAGACAACGCCTGTAACTTCTCCTACATTTCATTCGCATAAAGTTAGTCAACCTTTGAGTTTATTGTTACAAAATCCTCCTGCCGTTGAAAAAAAAGTATTTGCAGATGCTGGATGGGGTAGCATAATAACACAAGGTGTATTATCTAATAACAGTATTACTAACAATAACAATTCTAATAGTAATAGTGCAAATAATAATAAATTTGGTTTTGATGGAAAAGTATTCTTTGCTGAAAGAGGATCATATGCTCCGATTACAAAGACATCCTCAAGTAAAGGACCTATGGTATCAGTTAAAGGAGATAATAATACAATAATAGGTCAAGTTACACCTGGAACAAATAATACAATTGGACAAAAAATTATAATGCTTGATACAAAAACAGGAAAGTTTGATAATTTTATATCATTAAAAAAACCCGATCCTAGTTTTAGACCAATAGGGATAACATTCAGCAATGACGGAAATTCTATGTATATCGCAAGCATAGGGAAACAAGAAGTAAGAAATACTTTGCCAAATGGTGCAGCATTACCAATTCCTCAAACATGGGTTTATCAACAGACAGGAATAATATGGAAGGTTTCAAAGAACAATAATAATACATCCAATTCATTAGTACAACCCCAAAAAATTCAATTATCGCCAAAAGATTTCAATTATACTATAAATTCGGGCTCTCCTCCTGTACCTATAAATCAGATTAGCGTAAAAAAAGGATATAAAATAGAACCTGTGCTTTGGAATTTAATTATTCCAGTTTCAGTTGCATTTGACGATAAAAAAAATATGTACATAGGTGAAGCAGGAATGAACTATGGAGGAGTATTTACACCTCCACGAATATTAAAGTTAGATCACCAAACTGGCAATCTATCTATTTTTGTTGATAGAGGCTTGACAAGACCTCTATTACATCTTAATTATCATAACGGGAAACTATACGTTACTAATGGCGGAAAGATTTCTACTGTTGATATGAAGGGTGTTGTAACAAATATAGTATCTGGATTGCCTGCTTTAGGCGATCATTGGGTAGATGGAACAGCATTTGGACCGGACAAAAGAATGTACTTTGGAATTGGAACTGCTACCAATACTGGAATAGTAAATATGGGAAGAGACAACCCCTGGGCAAAATTGTATCCAAAATTTCACGATTTTGCATGTAAAGATATAACTTTAACGGGAAACAATCACGTTACAGATTATTATTTTGAACCACAGGAAAAGAACAGGTCTGCAATTACCGGTACATTTGTGCCATTTAATACTACAACATATAAAGGAGAAATAATAAAAGGTGGAATTAAACCATATGAAGGGGCTTGGCCAGGGTATGGCTGTTCTGGAGGGCTATTGAGCACAAAAGACGATGGTTCAGATATGCGTCTTTTAGGCTGGGGCTTTAGACATTTAATTGGTTTTACTTTTGATAACACTGGAAAAAATTTAATAGTTACTATGAATGGTATGGATGAGCGAGGAAGTAGACCTATTGCTCATTCTACAGATAATATTTATAGTATTGATGTAACAAATCACAGCAACTGGGGTAAATGGTATGGATGGCCAGATTATACTAATTATGGAGAACCAGTAACTAATCCCGAATTTTCTAGTGCTTATAATATTCCAAAAAATAACAATACAATTGTATTTTTGATGCTACATCATCCTCCAGTAGTACTTCCATCATTAATATTAAAGATAGGCGCCGCAGTTGGAGAAGCTAAATTATTAAATAATAGCAAATTTGGATTAAATAATAAAATTTTGATTGCAGAATACGGTACCCTTGCACCTCAAACACATTTGTCTGCAGATTCGCCTTTTCATATGTATATTGGAAATGTTATGGGACAAACAGTAGGCCAGGATGTCCAAATTTTAGACCCTAAAACATTTGCTTTTAATAAATTTATAGGAATAAATACTGCTAATGGAGCATTTAGACCTTTTGGACTACAACTTGGTCCTGATGGAAATTCATTGTATATAGCAAGTGTGGCAAAAGACGAAGCAAGACTGATTACTCCAAATGGAGTACCACTGCCTTTTACAATACCCTGGTCTTTTCCACATTCAGGTTCAGTATGGAAAGTTATCAAGATAGACTAAGCACACCTTTTCATTATTTTTTGTATATATATTTAACCTAATGATTTTCTAAGAATTTATTTCCTAAATATTTTTTTTATCATGTGCTAACGTTTTTCTGTAAAAGGTAAAACGAAAACAGTTAATTCAATTGTTATTGTTATGTATATCTGATTTTTAACTTATTTTTGAACGATGTAACAAATCATGGCGAGACATTTTTTTGTCTAAATATTATTGTAGTATGAGCAATACAGAATAACAATTGCAAAAATTTGATCTGATTGTTATTGGAAGCGGTTCAGGTTTGGATGTTGCTAATGCCATAGCTGCAGGATCGTCTCGGGAACAACAACAGGCTTTCAAAGTAGCAATTATTGAAAAAGATAGATTAGGTGGAACTTGTCTCAATAGAGGATGTATACCATCTAAATTATTGATTCATAGTGCAAATGTAATCAAAACAATAAATAATGCAAAAACATTCGGCATAACAATTAACGGCAGAGTTTCGATAAATTTTCAAAAAATAATGTCAAGAGTTAATGACATAATTGATTCTGAATCTCGAGAAATAAAACGAGGTTTAGATCAAATAGGAAATCCAAAGCTTTTTCAAAAAGAATGCAAATTTATTGATAAAAAGACCATAGAATTTATAGAAAAAGACAAAAATAAAAACAGAAATAGTGAAATAATTACAGCAGAAAAATTTTTAATTGCTACTGGAACTAGTCCAAATATTCCAGAAATAAAAGGACTAGAAAAGACAGATTTCTTGACAAGCAATGAAGCACTAAAACTCAAAGAACAACCCAAAACTCTTTCATTCATAGGTGGAGGATATATAGCTTGCGAAATGGCACATTTTTTTGGCAGTTTGGGGACTAAAATAAATATAATTCAAAGAAGCAATTTATTGGTTCCAAATGAAGACAGAGAGATTTCAGAAAAAATTACTAAATCTTTTAGTGAAAAATATAATATATACACAGGTTTCAATCCAGAATCAGTTTCTCAAATAAATTATAACAATAATAAAAATAAAACATTTCATATCGTTGCAAAAAATGTTATCGGAGATACAATCGAAGTTGACTCTGATGAATTAATTATTTCTGCTGGAAGAACACCCAATACCCCTCAATTGGATTTAGAAAAGACAGGAGTAAAAGTAGATGAAAAAGGTTTCATTATAGTAGACCAATATCTTGAAACATCAACTCCAGGCATATTTGCTATTGGAGATGTTGTTGGTAAATGTCAATTCAAACATAATGCAAATCATGAAACTAGGTATGCTTATAATAATATATTATATGATAATGAAAAGCAACCAGTAGAGTATGTCGCAATGCCACATGCCATATTTAGTTCACCACAGATAGCAAGTGTTGGTTTCACAGAGCAGCAATTGAAAAATAAAGGAACAAAGTATCTTAAATCAGTCTATCCTTATATCCAAACAGGAATGGGTCAAGCCATAGAAGATAAAGAAGGTTTTGTTAAATTTCTTGTAAATGAAAATAATAGAAAAATATTAGGTTGCCACATCCTTGGAACTGATGCTTCCACATTAATTCATGAAGTATTAGTATCCATGAGGATGGGTGATGGTACAATAGAGAGCATTTCTGAAACAATACACATTCACCCTTCACTTTCAGAAGTTATTCACAGAGCAGCAATTGAAATATAAAATTTAATATTTTTTTTAATTATATCCACTTTAAATGTTTCTTATTATAATACCATAATCAATAATTTTATACACTAGAGTTTATTTCTATTCTGTAAAAAAATAAAAAATAAAATCGAAACTTTGGATTCACCTTGAGTTAGAAAATAAATATTGTCTTTTAACATACTTTTTCATCATAGGATAAATATGATCATCCACATTAGAAACTTTTGCAATAGCATACACATTGTCAAAATTAAACTACAAATTTGGTAAATAATTTATATTCCATTAAAAAATGCGCATTCTTATAAACAACATCTCTAATGATGTCAACATAATGGAATTTATTGACACAATTTAATTAAATATAATACATAAAACAAGTTTTGAAACAAATTAATATGTAATGGTAAATTAATTTGTATTATTATTTTAATGGATACTTTATTTTTATATTTACTATTAAATACAACAACAACAACAGCAGCATTACTTGTTAAAACAAGCTTATATAATGATTTTACAATTTCAATAAAGTCATGAAAACAAATCTATATCTACCTTGTTTTTGTTTATCCTTACAATTCAGCAAATTATAATAATTTCTAAAAATATTAACTTTTAAAACTTGTTATAAAAAAGAATATAATAATTATTATACTTTTAAATATTAATGATATAAGGAGCGATGTTTAAAATTGTATTCTGATTTTCCATTTTGGCTCAGGTTTGCACACTTTATTAATTTAATATTTATCATACTTTTAATCAGAAGTGGAATAGAGATATTAAGTGCATTACCAAAACTATATTGGAATGACAATGCGAGACCTGGTAGTGAATGGATAAGATTTACCAAAAAAAAATTTTTACCAAATTTTAATAAAAAGGTATGGATTTCGTTAGAAGAAGAAGAATCATTTCCGTCTTGGTTAGCTTTACCAGGTCATAAAAATTTAGGAATAGGTCGTCATTGGCATTTTTTTTCAATTCTTTTTTGGATAACTAACGGGGCGGCATATTATATTTTACTTTTTACAAGCGATGAATGGCAACGACTCATACCAACATCTTGGTCTATTTTTCCAAATGCCATTCATGATATTGTGTTATACATTAATTTTAATTTTAATACTACAGGAAATCCATATGATGCAATACAACAACTAACATATTTTGGAGTAATTTTTATACTCGGGCCATTTCAAATTGCAACGGGTGCAGCAATGTCTCCATCCATCGATGCCAGATTTCCATGGTATCCAAAAATTTTTAGAGGACGACAGGTGGCTAGAAGTTTACATTTTTTGGGAATGATTGCTTTTATTTTATTTATTATTATTCATGTATCCATGGTATTTTTGACAAACTTTCCAAGAAATATGGGAAATATATTTTTAGGCCATGCAACTAGCTTAGGAATAGCTATTGGAATCTTTTCACTTTTTGTAATTGTTATTTTAGCTATAAACATATGGGCAACAGGTATTTCTCTTCGAAACCCCCGATGGGTTCAAACTAAACTTGGATCCATCATAATACCAATAATGTCTACCTTGTTTGGTAAATCTGTTTCTCGTCAACAATTTTTAAAATCTGATGTTACACCGTTTTTTAGAGCTAATGGATATCCTCCTGATACAAAAGAATATAATGATTTATTGGAAAAAAACTTTGATAATTGGAAATTAAAAATTTATGGTTTAGTGAATAACCCTTTAGAATTATCACTTACAGATTTATATATGTTAAAAAAAGAAACACAAATCACAGAACATACTTGTATACAAGGTTGGACTGCCATTGGGGAATGGTCAGGCGTTCCTATGAGCTATATAATTTCTAAATGTTCGCCTAAACCTGATGTGCGCTACGTTGTATTTTATTCTTTTCAGTATACCGATGGAGACCAATTTTATGAAGTTATTGATATGAAATTGGCAATGCATCATCAAACAATTCTTGCATACGAAATGAATGGAGAAAAATTAGATGTTCCACATGGATTTCCAATAAGATTGAGAATTGAGACTCAATTGGGATATAAAATGGTTAAATGGATAAAGGGTATCGAGTTTGTATCTGACTATAAAAATATAGGAAAAGGATATGGAGGTCACCGTGAAGATCACATGTTTTATGATATAAGTGCAGGAATTTAATATACACAAAAGTTTGTTGATGAAAATATGTAGTATTTGGTTACAGGTGTATATATTTTACTTTCTTTAAGCAACTATTGGTTTATCAAACACCAACATTTTACAATTTTACTGCTTTGTTGTATGATTCCCTGATTCTGAATATATATGAGGCTTGGTCATAATTCAAATTTATTTTCAACATGATCTACATAGCTTAAAGCTAACCATTGAGACATTATTTTGAGAACAACTGTCCCAAAGATTAGCTCTTGATAGAATAAAGGAATCCATCCTTTTTAACATTCTGTATCTGATAGGTTGTATACCATGGCCTACTGCAAAAAGGAAACGTGGAAGACCATATGTATATTCTCCAACTATAATTTTAAGGTGTTTTATTGTAAGGATATGGTTTAAAATCGATTCCAACAATGCATTACATATTTTTCTTAACGTGGATTGTCTGTATAACCATAAACTAGCAATAGCCTGTGGTTTGATAAAAATACCTAGTAGACGTACGTTTGACAGAAGGCTAAAGACTATTTCTACAGATATTAAACAAAGGATATCTACAATGGGATACCTGTTTGTTACAGAAGGATTAGTAGATCCTTCTATAACAGCAATAGATAGTACTCTTTTAAAAGCAAAGGGTAGTGTATGGCATAAATCATCAATGAAGAAAGGAGAAGTACCATGTTCTGGCATTGATACAGATGCAAGGTGGGGTTACAGCCATACCAAAGGATGGATTTTCGGATATAAATTACATCTAACCTGTACAACAGGCAAGATTGTAGTACCTATAACTGCAGATGTAACTACTGCGAATGTACAGGATAATCAGATGTACGTTTCTTTAACGTCCATCTCATCCTCGTCCTCATCGGTATTCTCTTTACCATCTTCCTTGTATATGGTAGGAGATCCAGGTTATGATGATAAGAACTTGTATGAATATAGCAAGAAGGTATTAGGAATAGATCTAGTTTGCCCTGTTGAACGATACAAAAGTACCTCTAAGAAGAGGCTTGATCTTGTATGTTTTTATCAATCGACTTTGGGGCAATCTATCTACAGCAGAAGAAGAAGAAGAAGAAGAATATCCATAGAGCCATTGATAGAACATATCAAATCAGTTTTTAGTATAGACTCATTGCCAGTACGTGAATTTCATACGGTATCTGCAATTGTACTATTGTCTGTCTTATTATATCAGATAATGGTATACTACAACTGTAAAACTGAGAAAATAAATCCAAGAACGATAAAGTATATGCTTGGGACTTGATGAAACGGAATAATGGATAAAGATGAGTAATATCGAATTATGACCAAGCCTCATATATCTAGCTAGCATCTCTCAACAAATTTTATGAACTGGGCCTGCCATATACAACCAATATTTAGTTAGATGTGGTGAAGCACTAATAGGCTTTGAGGTGATTAACAACTTGGATTCAGAGCTAAAATAGATTAACTAAGGCAAAATAGGTGAACAGTCATTTCATTATCCAAACACATTTCTTCTATTGCTTGGATATGCCAAGGCCTATTTTCATCTGCCATACCCAAAACAGAAGGAGGTATCACATGAGTGGACATGGCAAAGGAAAAGTAATTTTCATTTTTGATTTTACAACAATAAGCAAAAGAATAATCGGTTGGATATCAAGATAAAAATAAATAACAAAAACAAGGAATCTGAAGATGGAGCATCATCATTGCAATGGGCAGTAATGGAATCAAGTAACAAAGAGAGGTCAATGGATACAAGATAAATGGAATATGAAAAGTAGCAAGAAAGGATATTTAAAAATACATATAGCGTAAATGTAAAGACCAAGAGAATTCTTGCTATGATGAAGGTAACTGATGAGCATGTTCCTGATAGCAAAGCGTTATCCGTGTTAGTTGATGGTGTTATAAAATCAGATAGCATGGTATCAGCAGGTAAACTCATCGCTGATGGTGCCTACGAAGGGAATACTATTTTTAGATTCTTACCAGCAATTGAATCCAGCCTTGCATTATAGTAAGAAAAAATGCTTAGAATCAGATTGAAAAAATGGAAAAAAACATTCTAGGAAACTTATCAGTCTTGGCATAAGGAAATGATTTGTAAAAGCGGATGGAAATATACAGTAAGCGTGGGAAGCTACGGATTGTTAAAACTATATTCTCTTGTTTAAAGAGAACGTTTGTTGGGGAATCTGTGTATTCGGTTAGACTAAATAATATCATACAAAAGATGATGTTGAAAGCATAATTGTATAATATGTTGATGTCTATTTTGTCTTAATAGATAGTAAAACATGATATTAAGAATCATGGAACAAAGCAATTTTAACCATTTAATAGTTTAGGAAATATTTGATATATAAGAAAGAATAATAAATTATAAAATGCAAAATAATAGAAAAAATTATAACAAAATATTAAATTGGATTCGTCTTTTAAAAGCATCAAGAAAATATAAAGTTACAGCCTGATATACAAGAATCAAATGAATATATGAATGAAAGCCAAGAGAAAATATGTACAAAACATTATTCGGCATCATAGAATTATGAAAATATAATCGATTGGTTTTAAAAATGAAATAGATGGAAAGATCCAATTCTAAAATTTATTTTGTATCTTTATAAATTTTCTTTATTTTTTGAAATTACAAGATTTGCATTTTTTTCCCCTTCTGCTATCAATTCCTTTATCCGATGCTTTGAAAAATCCGCATCCTCTAGTAAATAATGCATCTTTTCTTCTTTACGTCCAATTCTTATTACATCATTTAAAGATGCACCATGTTTTTCTGTAATTGCATCATAGTCCTTGTCCAATTCTTTTAGTTTTTCTGTTGTTTTTTCATCTATTTTTGCATCTTTTGAATTGATTATATCATGCATTTTTTTTACGAGATTAATGGATTTTTCAATTACTTTTAACATCTCTATATTTTTATCAGTTTTATCCATGAATATGATATCTCTAGCTCTATGCCATACCTGAACCATATTCTCTGGTATTTTTTTTTGTTCCCGAGGAAATACATCTACAATGTAAAATATCTTGTCTATTCTGGGAGAAGCTTTCAATACTTCTAGCATTGGAGTATTGGTAAGTAAACTACCATCCCACAGATATTTTCCATTTTCTTTTGTCCATCTTATGCCATAAAATGGATAGCTGGCCCCAGCAACTATGTTATCTACATCTATATCCATTTTAGCATTATCAAAAATAACAGCTTCTCCTTTTTGCATATCGGTTGAAGTTATTATAAGCCTATTTTGTTTTTTATTTTTGTTATCATTTCTTTCAGAATGGTTTTCATTTATTTTTATTTTTTTTAAATTATTAAAGTCGATGTATTCCATCAATGTTTTTTTTAGAGGGGTTTTATCATAAAGAAAATTCCATTTAAATGGTAAAAAATAATCGGGAGATGAAGGCATGAACCATCTTGGTATAAATGCTTTTGGAATACCATAAAAACAAGAATAAGCTGAAAACATTATTGCCCTCATTTTATCAGGATGGGTATTTGGAAATGGAACAACAAAATCAGAGTATTCGAAATTTTCCGATAAAGATAGCCAAAAATCTTCAAGCAACAATGAAACATCTTTGTTTCCATTTTGTGCAGCAGCTATAATCGAAGTATTTATGGCGCCAATTGAGGATCCTGCAAGTATATCAAATTCAATACCATGTTTATACAAACTCTTGTAAACACCACACTCATATGCTCCCAGAGAACCTCCACCTTGAAGCACAAGAACACTTTCTGTTTTATTCAATTTATTTCTCCTAATTTAACAAAAGTCAATCTTTAATGTATTTGGCTAACATCTGGTTTAAATAATAAATCGGATGTCCAATCTCCAATCACTTTTAACTTTTTTTTCATGGTAGGAAGGTTGGCCAAATAATAAGAACGCCAAAGCCACCAAGCAAATATTCCATGTAGTTTAATTTTACCAAATAAAATTGCAACACCACTTCTTTTCCCAATTTGTGCCATCATCCCTTTTGTTTTATAATCAAACTTTCTTTTTAATCCATGATTTTTTGTTTTAATTGATGTAATAATATTTTCTGCAACAATGTCGCTTTGTCTTATAGCATGTTGTGCTGTTGGTGGATAAGGTTTTCCAGTGTGAGGATCAATTATTGAAGCGCAGTCTCCAAGGGCATAAACAGCATTCTCATAATTTTTCAATTCTAAATATTCATTTGTTACCATCCTGTGAGATTTATCATGTTCACAGTTCAAATCAGAAATTAATTTACTTTGAGTTACACCTGCAGTCCATATTAATGAATAAGTATTTATTTCTTCACCATTATCAAGTATGGCTTTATCTTTTTGTACATCTTTTACCTTTGAATTCATAATAAATTCAACTCCATTTGCTTTTAATTTTTCTAATGCAAATTTTCCTAACTCTCCATCAATTTGCTCTAAAATTGCATCAGTAGCACTTACAAGAATTACTCTTACATTAGTCATATAGATTTCAGGGTAATAATCTTTAATAGCATCTCTAACAAAATCATTTACAGAGCCTACTGTTTCTACACCACTAAATCCACCGCCCACAACTACAAAGGTCAACAAACTCTTTCTTAGATCCATATCATTTTTTTCTAGATTTGCTTGTTCTAAAATTTTTATTAAATGATTTCTCAAAATAATTGCATCGTTAATAGTTTTCAAAGTGAATGAATTTTTTTCTATATTTTCATTACCAAAAAAGTTATCTTCACTTCCTAAACCAATTACTAGATAATCATATTCAAATTCATGTGTATGTAAATCATTTGAATTTGATGGTTTACCTAGAGAATGTACAACTTGTACTCTTTTATTTTCTAAATCTATATTTTTTACATTTGCCTCATAAAATTTCGCTTTTTTACAAAATGCTCTTATTGGAGTAACAATATGCCTTGTTTCAATCATACCTGATACTATTTCGGGAAGCATAGGCGAAAAAAGAAGAAAGTTATCTTTGTCTACCAATGTGATTTCAACGTCATCTTTTGCAATAAATTCTTCTTGAAGTTTTTTAAGAACTCCTATTCCTGCAAATCCTCCACCCAATATCAAAATACGATTTGATTGAGTAGAATTTGTAATATTAAAATTTAAAGACATAATCTTTTCGCATTATCCAACAAATACACACTTATTCTACATGATGTTGATGAACAAGCTTATCATAAAACCTTACTGTCTTTATATTTGTAAATTCCAGCATTCCATATCTAGATAGTTCTCTTCCAAATCCACTATTTTTTATTCCACCAAAAGGAACTCGCGGATCTGAAACCACTACATTGTTTATTGAAATTATACCCGATTGAACCATTTTAGAATATTTGTCAGCCTTATCCAAATCAGCTGTCCATAAACTAGCACCAAGTCCATACTCAGTATCATTAGCTATATTGATTGCCTCTAAATCGTCATTAGCTATCATAATTGGTGCGATTGGTCCAAATACTTCTTCTTGGGCTATTTTCATTTTAGGTGTAACGTTTTTAAGAACTGTAGGTTTGTAAAAATATCCTTTTCCATCTTTTTTATCACCACCTGTAAGAACTTCTGCACCCTCTTTAATAGAATCCTGCACTTGAGAATGAAGTTTTTCTAATCCATCTGAATTTACTACCGGACCAAGATCGGTGTCATCTTCTAATGGATCTCCTACTTTTAGTTTTTCTGTTTTTTCTACAAATTTTTCTATAAACTCATTTGCTATGCTCTTTACAACAATAAAGCGTTTTGATGCAATACAACTTTGACCGCAATTAATGAATCTTCCTTTTACTGCACCAGTTGATGCCTTTTCAATATCTGCATCTTCACATACTATAAAGGGGTCGCTGCCACCTAGTTCTAATACTGTTTTTTTTAAGTGAGATGTCGCTCTTTGTGCTACTTTGGCGCCTATGGATACACTACCTGTAAATGTTACTCCACTAATAAATTCAGAATCTATCAAGGAATCTGCAATACTAGAGCTTCCTACTAATGTTTGAAATACACTATCTGGAAATCCAACTTTACCAAATGTCTTTTCAATTTGGATTCCACATTGCATTGTGGCGCTAGCAGGTTTTAATACAACAGTATTTCCAATCATCAAAGAAGGTGCAGCAAAACGAAGGGCTTGCCAATATGGAAAATTCCAAGGCATGATACTTGCTATAACACCTATAGGTTCAAAAGCAACTACTGTTTTACGTGCATCTGCATTGATAACCTCTTCATTTGAAAAAATAGGTCCGTTATCGGCAAAATAATCAATTGCCCATGCACATTTTTCAACTTCCGATCTTGCCTCTTTAATTGCTTTACCCATTTCCATTGTAGCTGTTTTCGCTAAATTTTCTTTATCCTTTCGTAGTTGCTCTGCAAATTCATGTAAAAGATCTACTCTCTTGTTTGAATCTTTCTTCCATTCATAAAATGCATCTTTAGACTTTTTTGTTTTATTCAATACCTCTTCTTTTGTTATAGTTTCATATTCTGCGATTACTTCTTCTGTTGCTGGATTAATTGTTTTAATTGTCAAGATTAATTACACCTCTGCCTGTAATTTTTCCTTCTTTTAATTTGGTTAAAGCATCTGTAGCTTCGTTTAATTTGAATCTGTCAGAAATTACTGGTTTAATTACTTTTCTTTTTGCAAGTGACACTAATTCAGCCATATCTTGTATGTTTCCTGTATATGACCCAATAATACTATATGCTTTTGTTGGCATAGAGATAAGATTTAACTTTAGTTCTCCGCCAAAAAGACCTACCAAGACCACTTTGGCACGTCTTCTTAATAGTTGCATATCAGATTCAACTGTCTTTGAAGCATTTACAAAATCAATAACTGCATCTGCACCTTTATTGTCGGTTAATTCCATTACTCTTTTGATAGGATCATCATTTTTTGAATTAACTATTTCATCTGCGCCATTGTCTTTTGCTACTTTGAGTTTATCATCACCTAAATCTAGTGCTATTATTCTTGCACCAAATACTGCTTTTGCAAGCTGTATTGCCATAAGGCCTAGACCTCCTGCTCCAACAATTACTAGGTTATTGTCAGGCCGTACTGTTGCATTCTTTACTGCACTATATGCTGTAAGTGCAGAACAAGACAATGTCGCAGCCGTATCTGAATTTAACTCGTCAGGAATTCTAACAAGATATCTATAATTTGGGACAAGGACATATTCTGCATATCCTCCATCTTTGTATACGCCTAATGATCGAGGTTGATCACAAAGGTTTTCATTTCCTGTTTTACATGCAGGACATAATCCTTCACCTATCCAGGGATATACCATGACCCTTTCTTCATTTTTAAAAGTCTCTTTAGCATCTTCTCCTAATTCTGATATTATTCCTGCAATTTCATGTCCTGGTGTTAAAGGATATTTGACTCCTCTGTCTGTTGTCTTTAAGAATTCATTGCCAGGTCCTGTGTATCCACCATCCCATAGATGAATATCGCTATGACAAACGCCAGATGATTGAACTTTGACAAGTACTTGAGACCCTCTTGGTTTAGGGGTTTGTAGATCTTTAATCTCTAATGGTTCTTTTGGTGTCACTATTTGTGCTGCTTTCATTTTTCTAACAATTGTTTCAAAATACAACTATTTTAGGGTGCATATAATCATAATCAATATAACAAAATAGCAAGATATTAAAAATTTAATTTTACGGATACAAAGTATACTAAAAACATAGAAATAAGATGTTAGTCTTATATAGGTTAATTAATTTAGAATATTTTACTTATGAATATTACTTTTGTTTTAGATCAGAAAAGAAAATTTTAATTTGAATAAAAAATGCAAAAGATTTTTTTAAAATGAACTAGCAATATTTATTAGCATATGTTATAATCATATCTAATAAATATGCTATCAAAGCCATATAGTCATCGCTTATTTGGGGAACTTGAAGAGATTGATATATTGAGTATTGAACCTTCTTCTTTCCATAATTGTAGAAATATCAATCAAATTGTTATTGATACTTTAGCAAATTCTATAAAACAACATGGCTTAATTCAACCTATTGTAGTTCGGCCGTTAGATTACCGTTTTGAAATTGTAGCGGGCTGTAGAAGATATATAGCATGCAAGTCTTTAAATTGGAAAAAAATTCCTTGCCATATTGTTCATCTTAATGATATTCAAACATTTGAAATGGCACTTGTTGAAAATATTCAAAGAGAATCTCTATCGTCATTAGAGGAAGCCGAATCCTTTAAAATGTATGTACTTGATAAAGGCTGGGGAAGTATATCTGATTTATCTTTTAAAATAGGAAAAAGTCCTAGTTATATTACAAAAAGAATATCTTTACTTGATCTTCCACCAGACGTAAAACAATCTATAGAAAATGCGGAGTTAAAACCAAGCTCAGCAGAAGAGTTACTTGCTATTAAAGATCCAGAAAGACAATCTCAACTTGCAGAAATGATACTTAAAAGACGCTTAACTACAATGAAAGCAAGAGAGTTAGTCAGAGAAGATCCATATTATTGTCAAAATTCAGAAATAATTGAAGTAAGAAGTGAACTTCAAGCGTTTAACAAATCAATTGTTATATTAAAAATTGCAATGAATAAAATGGCACAATTAATTGATGAGGAGGAGGAGGAGGAGGAAGAAGAAAGAGAGAATAATGAAAAGAATAATAAAAAAACGTTTGGAGCATATAACAATCATACAAACAATGAAAAAAATAAGTTAAGAGAAAATACCCTAGAAATTAAAAATAAAAATAAAACTAAAAATAATTTACTTGTAAAGGAGCTGTTAATGTATCAAAAGAGGCAATTGCATGATCAAATAGATATGTTGATGAAAGCCAAGAAAAAATATGCACGAAATATTTTTCGGTACCGAAGAATTATAGAGAATTAATAAAAAATAATTTTTTAATAACATTTTAATTTTATTTTTAATAGAAAGGACATTGAGTATCTTCTAAAATATTGTTTTTTATTTTTTATTACTAATAACATTTTGTGAGCTAAACTGAACTATTGTATATAGACAAATAACAAACTAAAATTTATACGACACAACTATTCCCTCTGTCTATTATTTTTTATTACTAATAACATTTTGTGAGCTAAACTGAACTATTGTATATAGACAAATAACAAACTAAAATTTATACGACACAACTATTCCCTCTGTCTAAATGTTTATTTTAAAATCTATATACGAAAGATGCCAAAAACATTTTCTTAAGCAAGGTACAAGTTAATCATAGTAATGGAAATAGAAAAAGATGATAATAATCAAATAAATGATTTGTATACTCGAAGTGAAACTATTCTCGTAAACCAAGGTGGAGGATCTCTTGGTGCATATGAAGCAGGAGTTTGCAAAGCCCTTGCAAAACATGATATAAGATTTGATATTATAGGAGGTACTTCTATTGGAGGTATTAATGCTACAATATTAGCAGCGGGCTATTCGGAAACAGATGGAATAAAAAATTCTGTAAAGACACTTGAAAAATTTTGGATAGATTTGGCAGAAAAAAGCTTGATAATGCCATTTTGTCCCGATAAACAAAGAGCTGAATTAACAACTTTATATGACCTTTTTTGGGGAGTTCCTAAAGCATTTACTCCAATATGGTTTAAACGTGGAGGATCTCCTTTGTATTACTTTTTTAATTCGCCTTATCTTTATGAGACGGACCGTTTAAAGAATTTGCTTAATAAATATATAGATTTTACCAAACTTAAAAGTAGAATAAAACATCATCATCATCATCAACAACAACAATCAGAAGAAAGTACAAGTAATAGCGATAAAACAGAACAAGAGGAAAGATTCAATAGCAACGATAAATCTGTTAGATTGATTCTAACATCTACTAATATACAAACAGGTGAACCAACAACATTTGATAGTAATAGCATAGATATTACTATAGATCATGTTATGGCTTCCGCAGGTTATGCTGTATATGGTTTACCTTGGGTTAAAATAGATAATAATTATTTTTGGGATGGATCATTTATACATAATACTCCATTACTTGCTGTAATAAAAGCATCGCCTAGTTATAAAAAAATAGCTTATATTTCCGATGTTTTTCCGAAAAGACAAGAAAAACTTGCAAAAAACATGCCTGAAACATATCATAGAATAAGAGATTTGCTATTTCATGATACATCTGTTAAAGTCGCAGTAGAAACTTCGGATATGATAAAAAAACATTTATCACTTATAAATAAAATGTATGAATTGCTATTTAAAGATAATAAAAATTTAAAACACAAACACAAAGATGCGAATAGAAGGTTAGAATTAAATGAGATAGAAAAAGAATACAATGACCTTGTTCTTAATAACCATGGAAAAATAATGGAATTAATACATATAGAGCGAAAAGAAAGCAAAGGTCATCACTATCTTTTTGAAGATGCAGATTTTTCTATAACTACAATAAAAGAACTAATTCGAGAAGGTGAAAAAGATGCGGAACGTATTCTTGTGATGAAAAATAAATAAAAAATTGATTTGAATCTAAAATATAATAAATAAAAATACATTGATTCGCACCTGTTATATTAGGTAGAATTTAAAAGTATCTTAACCCCTTTCTTACCATTTAAATACTATAACTGGCATAATATGTTAATGTCAAAGAGCGATAAAAAAGACTCAATAGGATTTACATCAACAGCGACTAGTAGTAGTAGTAATTATAATAGTGATAATCTTGCTCAAACTAGCAGTAACAATCAACAATCGTTTAATAGAACTGCAGAAGAAAACAAACAAGCACTCTATCAATCTTTAGATGAAACTAAAAGAAATATACAAAAAAATTTAGATGAAGTTAGTAGTCGAATTCCACAGTATACTCAAACTATTCGTGATACACAAGAACATGCGATCCAAGCAACAAAAGAGATAGCAGATAATTATATTGAATATCAAAAACAAGCAATAAATT
>CAWHOB010000005.1:0-612985 GCA_963830925.1 uncultured Nitrososphaeraceae archaeon
CATACTTCCAGTGCCCGCCGCCATCGGAAGATTCCGCGATGCCAATGTGCGTGCCATGCACCCAGGTCACGCCGCCGTTGTCCGCAAGATCGGCACGACGATCCGTGTAAAGCATCCACCACGTCTTGCGCGCATGGTTCCACACCACCACCGGATCCGCTGCGCCATCATGCACAGGATCGCGAAACAGCGGCACCGCTGCTGGCTCGGCTGCATGCGCACCCGCCGCCGGCAGGGCGGGGGATTGGCCCACGCCAACCGCAGCCGACAGCACAACACTCCATATCCACACGCACGCGCCGATTCGCAACCAGCCCTCCGCAAAGCCCGACCAGTGTAGCCGACGCAGCGCACGCCTGCTACTTTTTCGCGATCTTCAGCGGAACCTCCAGCGTACCCGTCTTATCGGTCGCCTCATCCAGCACTCCTACCCGCACGAACAGTTGCCCCGGCGGCAGGTCGATCTCCTGGAATAGCTGCATCGGCGTGTGGTGTGCAGCATCTTCTGATACGTCTCATCGCTCAGCGCAGTCTTCACCGTCTGGCTCAGGCCGGTCAGCAGATGCTCGTCCGCGTCGTAACCGCGATGTCGAAGTCGAACTTGCCATTATGTGTATTCTTGGCCCCGGCGTAAACCGCAACTGCTCCGCCGGCACCACGTATTTGAAGCCATAGCGGGTTAGGTGTTTGCCCTGGAGCTTGGGGTCGAGCGTGCCCATCCTGGAGGTGCCCGGCTTGGGCGGCCCCGTGCTTGGCTCGATACCTACGTCGAACAGAAGTCGCTCGACACCGGCATCCCACGGCTCATCGGCGCCTTCATATTGCCTCCGGGCGCAGCGGCGGGTTCATCGAAAGCGTCAGTCCCGGATGCATCGGGTGCTTCGAAAGGTCGTCCGCGAAGTAGCCTTTGCGGAAGTTCAGCTTCACCCCCGGCCGGTTCACCTTCACCTCGATCTTGTGGTACGCGCCGTCGTATCTCTGGCTCGGCGGAACATAGGCAATGGAATAATAGTCGCTCTGTGTCGATCGCCTTCAGCACCGCCGTGGACATATCGTTGGTTCCGTAATAGGCGACGCCGCCGGTCGCCTGCGCCAATCCATCGAGAGCGGACCCTCATCCACCCGCCCCGGCCCGATCACCGAAATCGGATAGATCGAAATCTGCGCCGCCGTCAGTACGTCGTAGGCCTTGCTCAGCGCGACGAGTAGTCGGGAAGATTGCCCGGATGGTTCGGATCGGTAATATCCGGAATCCCCTTCGTGAACCAGATCAGGTTCTTCCTCCCCTTGATCGGCACGTCCGCCGCAATTTGCGCTGAACGTCTCAAGCACCATCCGGTTGCGCATATCGCGCTGCCCGGCCTCGTCCGTCGCCCAATCCCGTCCCTGATCGTACGGTGCTGGCATCGATCGCCGCCTTCAGGATGTCCTATTCGAGGTGAAGCCCTCCAGGATATGCAGGTTGTTGGTCATCGAGACCACCGCCACGCGCGTCCCCGGAGGCATCTTGTCGATCGCGGCATCGATCGCCGCCAGCTTTACCTCGTGCTGTAGCCGCGTCGAATGCCGCGAGCTGCAACCCATTGGTGCTGTCCTGCGGCGCCTCATTGGCAAAGTCGAGCAGGATAATGTTCCGCCGCGCTCGGGGCCGGAGGCTGTAGGTTGGTATAGACGTTCGGAGGCAGCGGCGGGGCGCCGACTACTGCGAACGCTAATCTCCTCAAAATTACGGATCGGCTGGGGCTTGCCTTATCTTCAAGGATGGTGAAGTCGGACTGCTGCAACCCTGGACTGGATGGCCGCTCGGTCGGTCGCCGTCACATCGACGACGGTCAGCCGGGAGTAGACCCGCATGGTCGCGGTTCCGCCTGAGCCTCGACTGCTGCGCGGCGGCCCATCCCGCTGCCACCGCCAAAGGCTAACATCCCCACCGCCGCCCAGCTTCCTAACTCATCGTTTCAATTCTCAAGACAATCCGATGTCCACCATACATAGTTCACACCGGCCGGCTCGACGACTCCCGTGGGCTGCGAATAGACCGAATGGCCAGCCTACCGTAGTTGCCATCCTAAGCCAACCCTACTCGCCAGCGTCACCTCTGGCGCTTCACCTCCGATACAATGACGCGGATGGCAGAACACGAAGCAGGCCGGCCCGCGCAGTCACACTCCTCCGCACCCCCCGTTCCCGAAGCATGGCGCAAGACGGAGCTTGCGCGGCACCCGGAGCGTCCTTATCCCATGGACTTCATCGCAAGCGCTGTTCACCGATTTCAGCGAGATCCACGGCGACCGCGCCTTCGGCGACGATGCCGCCATGGCCTGCGGCATGGCGCGCTTCCACGGCGCGGCCGGTGATGGTGATCGGCAACCTGAAGGGCCGCACCCTGAAGGAGCGCGTCGCGCGGAAGTTCGGCTCGCCCGATCCCGAGGGCTATCGCAAGGCGCTTCGCGCGATGAAGATCGCGGAAAAGTTCGGCCACCCGGTCTTCACCTTTCTCGATCTCGCCGGCGCGAACCCCGGCATCGGCGCGGAAGAGCGCGGCCAGGGCGAAGCGATCGCCCGCAACCTGCTGGAGATGTCGCGCCTTCGCGTTCCGACCATCGCCACCATCACCGGCGAAGGCGGATCGGGCGGAGCGCTTGCGCTGGCCGTGGCCGACCGCGTCCTGATGCTCGAAAACGCGATCTACTCGGTCATCTCGCCCGAAGGCTGTGCGTCCATCATGTGGAAGGACGCGAGCAAGAAGCAGCAGGCAGCCGCCGCCCTGAAGTACACCGCGTACAGCGTCAAAGAGCTGGGCTGCGTGGACGACGTGCTCTCCGAGCCCGACGGCGGCACCCACACCGATCCCGCCTGCGCGATGAGCATGATCGACGAGCGGCTGCAGTTCCACCTGGCGCAGCTAGACGGAGATCCCGATCGACCAGCTGCTGGAGCAGCGATACCAGAAGTTCCGCAACATCGCCCAGTTCTACGTAACCGCCGGTTAGCCAGCTCCCGGAGCCCTCTTCGCCTAGGCCCGTCCGGGCGGAGGCTCAGGGCAGGAGAGAGAACCAACTTGCAGGGAACCGCGCCTTCCACCACAGCCGTACCTCCGCCGCCTGCCCCGCTTCCTCGCGGGCCGGGTCGAGCGTCCGCGGCATCTGCAGATCGCCGCCTTCTCGCTGCACTGGCGTGGTATTTCTGCGCCAAGGCACTCGCTGCGAGCGCGGCGAATGGGCTCGGCGCGCGGTTCGACCTGGGTGAGTTCCAGGCGCTGCTGGAGGCGCTTTTCCAGGTCTTCCTCGTCGTGCTAGGTGATTGCGATGCTGGCGGCCATCGAGCGACGCACGGCACCGCTGCGCTCGACCTTGGCCTGCCACGCGCGAGCGACCGCGCGACGGAGTGGGCCGAAGGCGCGGCGCTCGGTTGGGGCATGGCCGTCGCGGCGGTGCTGCCGATTGCTGCTCGCTGGGCGCTGAAGTACGACTCTGGACCGCTCCGCGGGCCTGGGAGCTAACCGTCCTGAACCTGCTGACGCTCGCTCTCTTCACCCTGGCCCTCGGCTTGGGATCTACGGGTACGCGCTGCAGCGACTCATCGAGGCCGTCGGCCCGACGCGCGCCACGCTCGTCCTGTCGCTTGCTGGCGGCGCTCTATACTGGGCTGAACCCGCACGTTCGAGCGGCCCGACCGGGATTCGCATCATGGTCGCTCTGCTGGCAAGCCTTCTGCTCTGCCTGTGCTGGATTCGCACCCACGGGCTGTGGCTGATGTGGGGGCTGCATTTCGCCTGGTCCGCGGCGATCGCGATTCTGTTCGGACTCCGCTGGCCGGGTTCGTCGAGCTACTCCTCCGTCGTCGAGACCCGCGCCTTCGGGCCGCTCTGGCTGACGGGCGGCGACTTTGGCCCGGGCGCCGGCACTTCATCGCAGTTTGTGCTCCTTGCGGCGCATCGTCGTGCTGATCCGGATCACCAGCGACTATGCGTGGAACTACACCCACCCGCCGATTATCCCCGGCCGGATATGAGGTAAACGTTCCTCCGCCGGCTGCCCACGCCGCCATGGAGGCCGCGCGCCGCCACCGCCGCCTCTCGTCCAGATCCTGCCTACCGCTCCGACCGGCTCGGCCTCCGGTCGGTCCACGACTCACTCCGACTAAGCCGCGCAACTCGACGGCATCCATGCGCATCTGAGTGCAGGAAGCACACGTGACCTCTCGCCTCCTTGTAAAAAGTTCGGAAGGGAAGGCGCAAGATTCCTGTACACGAGGTGCCGCCATGGCCTTTCGTCAGGCTCCCATCCTCCCTTTCCGCCGCCGCGCTCGCATTCGCAGCGCTCGCGGTGCTGCCGTACGTGCCTCGCACGCTCAGGTCTTCGTCGTTGGCGAGAAGACCGCCACGGCGGACATCGCCACCGACTTCCATCCCACGCGAGTCGAGCTCTCCGTCAAAGCCGCTGAACGAGCTTGGCCGCCGCGAGCTGATCCGCGATCTGGAGGCGGAGCAGGGGTTCGCGCATCGCGCCACTTCCGCTTGGTCAGACGCTCACGCTGATGGCGAACGGCAACATGACTCCCAACGGCGAAGCCTACAAGGAGCTGATCTACAAGAAAGGGCAGTCCGCCGCACCCGGTGACAGCGTCGTCATCAGCTCGATCAGCTTCAAGCCGGGACCGGATCCTGCTCGATGTAAACGGCGGTCCTTATCTGAAGCACCGATTTCTGCGCCACATTCAACTGAATGACACGCCCGGTGGTGCCGGACAACGGTGAGCAGGTCACCGGGTTCCGAATCGCGCTGGTGTTCGAAGGCGGAGTTCCCGAAGTCTCCGCGCCCGAGGTGAAGGCGCTGCTTGACCCGATCATCGACTTCGGCGTCAAGAATTCGCGCGAGGCGTATGCGCAGACCCTGCCGCCGTTCCTGAAGGATGCGATCGATCACCACGACGTGCTGGTCGGAATGAATCGCCGCATGGTGATCGCATCCGCGGGCGCGCCGGAATCGAAGGTCCGCGAGCTGGTGCCGGGCTCGGAGACCGACCACTACGAGGAGTGGATCTACGGCAGGGTCCCGCAGACGGTGCGTTTCGTACGGATCGAAAACGATCGCGTGACCCAGGTTCGAATCGCTGCGCTGGGCCAGCCGATCGCGGTCGAAGACGGAGAACGAGATGCAGGGTTACCTCGATCCGCTCGATACGCACGAGATCGCGATGGGAGACCGCCGCGGCGGCGCAGACGACGACGGCCGGCCTGCAGGGCGCCCCGCCTACCTTGCGCAAGCCCGGGGATCCGCTGCCGCCGAACTCCGCGCAACGCGTCCAGTATCCGGTGCCGCACAAGGAGCAGCCTTTGCCTGCGGCGCCGGGCTCGCCGGCGGATCACGACGCGCGACTCGACCCGTCGCCCCGAGCCGTCGCCGCCCGGGCCGCGGCGCAGGCGGAACGATCCAGGCGATCCCGATGGCCGCTGCCCGGTCCAATGGCCGGATCGCCTGGGAAAACGTGTAAACTAACAGGAGATTTTGCACCGCCACCGCCTCAAGCGGCAGCGGAGCCGTGCGGTGCGTCAGCCACGCCGGCTTCGATCGGGCACGCGCAAGCAACGTCACCGATTTCCAGATACAGGAGAAACACCCAATGGCGAAGATTGCCAAGACCGGCGACCGCAAGAAAGCAATGGACACCACCAAGAGCACCGATTGCCCCCGGTGCTCCAAGCCCACCCGCATCGTGAAGCGCGTGAAGGACCGCGAGCGCGGCGTCCCCGGCGGCGTCTATATCTCGTGCTCCGCGTGCGAGTTCTACGAGAAGCTCTAACCCTCAGCTACCGGAACAAAAGATCTGGGCACACCAATCGGCCCCCTCAACGGGGCCGAAATTGTGGACCCCATCCTCAAGCATCGAGAGCATGGCAGAGGACTTCTCCATCTCCGCATGCAGCCTTCGGATCTCCGCTCTCCGTTCCGCCGCGGTCAGAGCGTCCGGCCCATGTGCTGGCTCCTGCGACAAAATCGCCGCGAAGCAGAGTAGAAGAAGAGACGGGGCGAGCAGGACCAGGAATCTCATAGGCACCTCACATCCCTATTTCAAGACGTGAGGGGGTAACAAGTCCGTAGAGAGTTCGTAAAGAGTCTATAAGTCTTTATTCGCCGCCCATCTCCGCCAGGATCGCCGCCGCCACCTTCGCCGGCTCCGCCGCCTGGGTAATCGGTCGCCCCACCACCAGCATCGAGCCCCAGCGCAATCGCCTCCCCAGGAGTCGCCATCCGCCTCTGGTCGTCAACTTCCGCACCCGTCGGGCGGATCCCCGGCACCACCAGCAGCGGCCTCCGCCCCCATCGCCCCGCGCACCGCGCTCGACCTCCTCCGCCGAACACACCAGCCCATCGATTCCCGCCTCCCCCGCCAGCTTCGCCAGCCGCAGCACCTGCGCCTCCGGGTCATCCGTTCACGCCGACCCCGCTCAAGCTGCCCCGCATCCATGCTGGTCAGCACCGTGACCGCAAGCAGCCGCGGCGAGTCCCGGAGCAGCCGCAGCCTCCACCGCCGCGCGCATCATAGGTCCGCCACCGCCGGCATGGACCGTCAGCAGGGAAGCGCCCGCACCCGCGACCGACCGCACCGCCGCCGCCACAGTATTCGGAATATCGTGAATCTTCAGGTCCAGAAATACCCGAAGCCCCGCTCACAAGCTCCTGCACAATGGAGTTCCCGGCAGCATAGTAAAGCTCCATCCCCACCTTGAACCAACGGCAGGTGCCTTCCAGGTGGTCGACCAGCGCAGCGCATCAGCCAGGCACTGACGGCACGAGAATCCAGGCGCCACGATCAACCGGTCAAGACGCTGGCTGCCAGTAGACATCGGCTGCCAACTTTATCGCTGTCGCTATAAGAGAGGAGTTTGCCATGGCGCCCAGTGAATCTCCGCCGCCCCAGTCTACAGCTGGAGGAGATACCTAGGCACCCGCTAAGGAGCTCAGCGGCACCGGGAATCAGCGTGGCAACTGCACCTGCGCCAACAAGGCCCGGTCCAACGCGGAGTCTCCGCGGAACGGGCTCCAGCCGAACCTCCCCACCCCCCCCAGGCCAAGAACCTGCGCCGCCGCAAATGAAAGATCCACGATCCGCCCTTCCAGCAGCGGTCCACGGTCGTTAACCCGAACCAACGCCGTCTTGCGATTCTTCAGGTTCGTCACTCGCAGCCAGGTTCCCATCGGCAGAGTAGGATGCGCGCAGGTCATGCTCGTTCATGTCGAACGCTCGCCGGCCGCCGTTTCCGCCCCTGAAAGTGCTTCCATACCAGGAGGCCACGCCGATCTGGGGCCGCTTCCGGCTCCGCACCGGTTTGATTGCGGCTGCGGGCGGCATCTTCGCCTCCGCCTGTGTGCCTGCCGCCGTGCTCGGCAGGGAAGCATCTCTGGCCGACGCCGAAAGCGCCAGCCCTAACATCAGTACCCCGGTCCCATACTTCCGTACCGGTCTGAAAACTCTTCGAGCCGTTCTGAAAGAAATGCTGCTCATTCACACGCTCCGTACTCATATTGTCTTTGCCGGGGAGCCCCAAGTCAAACATCCGAAAGCGGTTATCGACGCCCTCCACTTGCCGGACGACATGCTTTTGTGATATAGATAATCCTTCGAGGCGTCTCAGAAAAACCGCGCCTGAAGCTGGATTTCGGGGCCCAAACAGGTTCGATTTTTGCATATTATTTATGTTGATTTACTTTATTTTTTACTCTTGAATAAAAGTCATCAACATCAAACGGTTTCTTTAATATATCGTCTGTTCTAATGCCTGGAAGAATACCATCTAATTCTCTAGCTGCGTCTAAAGCTGATATGAATAATACTTTTATATTCAGGTCAATAATTTTCATAATCTGATATAATTGAATTCCATTAATTGCGGGTATTTTTAAATCAATTATAATTAGATCATAATAGGTAGTGGATAACTTGTGATCTTTATAAATTTCTAAAAAATGTGTTGCTGCATCTATTGAAGAATTAAAGGTGTTAATAACAAATGGTTTGGGGTCATCCACTTGATTTAAACCTTCAAGAACGATTTTATAGGTTCGTAGAATATCCGGGTCATCATCGATAATCATGATCTTTATTTCTGATTTCTGTTGGTTTAGTTCTCCTTTGTATTCTTGTAATGTTTTTTTATTTGGTGTCTTTTTTTGCTCTGGATTGGCTGAAAGAATTTGAGGTATCTTCTTTTTTCGTTTGACGATCCAGATGTCTGATATTTCATTAAGCCGTTGTATTTTAAATATTAGTTCATCCTTTGAAACTTCTTGATAAACAACTACCGTATCACCTGGAAAAATAGGAAAGACTGTTTTTATTCTTTTTGAGAATGTAAGTCGAGAATGCGGATCTACTTTAATAGTGTCAACTACAATCAAATTGGTATCAGGATCTGATGATCGATACAATGAAGTATTTGTGGTATTATTATTTTTCTTTTCGGCATCTCTATAGTCGTAATCTTCATCATTTGACATAGTTTTATTAAAGCGCATTAATATTCCACTAATAAAAAATTATTTAAGTATGAATCTTCTAGAATTATCTTACTATAGATATTCATACAACAGGATAACGGTACCAATCCAAAATAGTTTTCTAACTTTTTCTCATACCTTGTTAACAGTTTTCTAAATTTGTTATGCCAGGAGTTGGTTCGATCTACAACCCATCTTTTTGCAGAATGCTTTTTTCTGTTTAAACAAAATTGTTGTTCCTGTTGTATTTTCATCTGATTCTGCTTCTCCTCCCCTTATAAATTCCTTTTTATTTTTGTAGGAATATATAGTACATATCCTCGTTTGATTAGTTTATGCTCTTTAGGTTCTGAGATATATATGCTTTATCTGCACATGGATGAATTTTTCTTCTTCTTCTTGCTGTTTTTTTAGTTTTATATAATGATCTTTTGATGGCTGCATTATACCATTTAGCATAAGTTACCAAACATCACTTGATAAATAGTTTCTCATATTAAGATTGAATCTTTTTGTCCTGAAATACTGTGCTATCTCATTCTTTTAATCTGCAAATGATTGATAATATCGTAGAACAAGTAGTTCTCGTTTGGCTATATTCCATACCTCTTCCATAACCATAAATTCGGGTGATGCAGTAGTTGGAAGATATGAGTGGGAATCAAAGTATACTTGTTTTTTTCCAGATACGTTAACACCTTCTTTGATTTGTAGTGTTGCGATGCCTTGTCCAATAACAAATAGCATTTTGAATTAACATGAATTTTCTTTAAATAGTCAAGGAATGTATCACCGGTGAATATAGTATACTGTCTGAATAGTTGCTTATCCTCAAGACTAATGGCTCCGAAAATGCATGAATGCTAATGTGAACCTGTTACTCTGACAACAGGTCTTTTATTGGCTTCAATCCAAACGCGTCTTACAAGATTCATAAAAGAAAAACGATTCATCCAGAGATACTACGGCAAATCTATCTTCTTTCCTCGGCTCTAGCTGCTGCTGCTGCTGCTGCTGCTGTACATCCATAAGTATTTGTTCTCTAATCTTTTTTTGAAATTCTCTTTCTCTTCCAAAGAGGCTGTGTTTACATATAACTTCCTCGGTTTTTTGCTTAAATCACCATTTTCGAAGGATATGATATATAAGTTAAGTGTCCAGGTTTATGGCGTTATTTGTTTGTGAAATATTGATTATATAGACATAATTACAAGCAATTTAGAAGTAATATGCCGGACATTATCTATGACAGTTGACTTATAAGTATGGTGATATCTGATGGCTCTGTTAACAGTTGTGTAAAAGGTGACCTAGATGTATTTGTAAAATATTTATGATTGTTTTCAGAAAACAAAATAATTGAGGCATGGTCATAATTCAAATTTATTTTCATACATGCCATACATAGCTTAAAGCTAACCCTGGAATATAATTTTGATTAAAACTGTCCCAAAGGTTAGCTCTTGATAGAATAAATGAATCCATCCTTTTTAACATTCTGTATCTGATAGGTTGTATACCATGGCCTATTGCTGCACCGCGGAAACGTGGCAGACCATACGTATATTCTCCAACAATAATTCTAAGATGTTTTATTGTAAGGATATGGTTTCGACTGGATTCCAACAATGCATTGCATATTTTTCTTAACGTGGACTGTTGTCAGTATACCCATAAACTAGCATTAGCCTGTGGATTAGTATCCATTCCCAGTAGACGTACATTTGATAGGAGATTAAAGACCATTTCTACAGATATTAAACAAAGGATATCGACAATGGGAAACCTGTTTGTTACAGATAGATTAGTAGATTCTTCTATATCTGCAGTGGATAGCACCCTGATGAAAGCAAAAGGTCCTGTATGGCATAAATCATCCATGGAGAAAGGAATAGTACCATGTTCTGACATTGATACAGATGCAAGATGGGGATACAGTCATACCAAAGGATGGGTTTTCGGATACAAACTACATCTTACATCTACAACAGGCAAGATTGTAGTGACCTATAACAGCCGATGTAACTACTGCGAATGTACAGGATAACCAGATGTACGTTTCTTTAACTTCGGCATCTGTTTTCTCTTTACCACTTGCATTGTATATGGTAGCTGATCCAGGCTATGACGATAAGAAACTGTATGAATATAGCAAGAAGGTATTGGGAATAGATTTGGTTTGTCCTGTTGTTGAAAGATATGAAAGTACTTTTAAAAAGAGGCTTGAGCTTGTATGTTTTTATCAATCGGCATTGGGACAGGCAATCTACAGCCAGAGAAGGATATCGGTAGAACCATTGATAGAACATATTAAATCAATCTTTAGGATAGATCCATTGCCAGCACGTGGATTTTATACGATATCTGCAATTGTACTCTTATCAGTATTACTCTATCAACTAATGGTATACTATAACTGTAAAACTTGAGAAAATAAATCCAAAATCAATAAAGTATATGCTTGGAACTATCTGATACGATGGTAAAGATAAAGATAAATTATTTTGAATTATGACCATGCCTCAACTATGTAACAAATCACAAACAAAATGTTGCGGTAATAGATACTTGATGCCAGATTTTAATAAATGAACAAGTAAAACAATTAGAAACATTTACATTAAATATTATTACCGATGCATTTATAGAATTGTTAAATAACCTGATGAGGTATAAATTTACGGTTAATATGAATAAAACCCAAAAAATTATACTTGTTACTATAGCTGTTGTTGCAGCAGTAATGTTTGCAGCACCAATAACTTTGAACTCTGATACCGCATTTGCAATAATTATCCACGGCCCTAACGCTAACCAATTTCCCTCCGGCCCTAACGCTAACCAATTTCCCTCCGGCCCTAACGCTAACCAATTTCCCTCCGGCCCTAACGCTAACCAATTTCCCTCCGGCCCTAACGCTAACCAATTTCCCTCCGGCCCTAACGCTAACCAATTTCCCTCCGGCCCTAACGCTAACCAATTTCTCTCCGGCCCTAACGCTAACCAATTTCTCCACGGCCCTAACGCTAACCAATTTCTCCACGGCCCTAACGCTAACCAATTTCTCCACGGCCCTAACGCTAACCAATTTCTCCACGGCCCTAACGCTAACCAATTTCTCCACGGCCCTAACGCTAACCAATTTCTCCACGGTCACCCAGGCAAGCCAGGTCACCCAGGCAAGCCAGGTCACGTGTTAACCAGGTAATTGAAACATAGTCATAATTCGATATTCCTTAATTTTATTCTCAATATCATCTCAGTCAGTCCCAAGCATATATTTTATTGATTTTTGATTTATTTTCTTGGTTTTATAGTTATAGTATACCATTAATTGATATAATAATTAGATAAGAGTACAATTGCAGATACTAGATCTCTTGCATAATTAATAACAATCTACACTATTCCTTCGGGATTCTATATATTTCTAGTTCTGATGATTTAATATTCTATGGTTTATCAGACCTACAACTATATCTAATACCTTGTTATATTTTCTCAATTTATTTCTAAACTTCGCTCATTATTCTATATTTTTTCAATCGACAAATGGTATGCTCTACCACTATTCTCTTTTTAGAATGAATTATGTTGTACTCTATTTCTTCTTGAGACAATTCTTGATTTCTTTTCTTTTTATATGGTAGTATAAATAGTTGTTCTAGAAAATCCTTTTCTACGCCCATATCCCAGATCAAATACATTAACAACTTGTTTTGGAGTTATAGAATGATTCTTTTTATAAACACTATAATCATGCCTTTTTCCTTTTTTATAGCGGCTTTGTGAAGGATATAACCACGATTGTTAACCGTAATCTGGTTCTTAATAGTATGTCTTTGCTTTGTTGCATGATTCGAAAATCAGTTAATTTACATCTAGTTTGAAATGTCTACCTATTGCACCAATCTTTCTTTTTCTATTTTCTTTTCGTTTGTATGATAACCGCTTGCTCTCGTGTTTAACATATCTTTTTGCTATCTTTTTATTGTAAATATCATCAAATTCTTGTACTGTAATACCAGTGAACGATTTGAAATTATGGTTTTTTAGATAACCTCTCGTATGAAAGCAAAAAAGAGAGAACAAGTTAACGAGGAACTTCGGGTCATAAAGCTGTTTAGGAGTAATTACGCAAGAGATCTATACATACGGTCTGCCACGTTTCTTTGGCATATTAGACCATCGTATGCAACCTATTAGATACAGAAGGTTAAAAATGGTGGATTTCTTTAATCTATCAAAAGATAATCCTTGGGAAAGGTTTGGTCAAAATCATATCTCAAAGATTATCTTTAATCTATATGACATTTATTAAAAATATATTTGAATTATGACCAAATCTCATATATATAAAAAAATATCTGTCAGAAGTTAAGGTCCATCAGAAGTTAAGGTCCGAGAATGAATGGATGACCAGAGCTCCCTGGTTGTGCAATGCCACCATTGGCGTTTCCACCATTGGCGTTTCCACCATTGGCTGTTCCACCATTACTGTTGGTTCCATCATTGGCTGTTCCACCATTACTGTTGGTTCCATCATTGGCTGTTCCACCATTACTGTTGGTTCCATCATTGGCTGTTCCACCATTACTGTTGGTTCCATCATTGGCTGTTCCACCATTACTGTTGGTTCCATCATTGGCTGTTCCACCATTACTGTTGGTTCCATCATTGGCTGTTCCACCATTACTGTTGGTTCCATCATTGGCTGTTCCACCATTACTGTTGGTTCCATCATTACTGTTGGTTCCATCATTGGCTGTTCCACCATTGGCGTTTTCACCATTACTGTTGGTTCCACCATTGGCGTTTTTACCATTGGCGTTTTCACCATTACTTCCAATTCCACCATTACTGGCTGTTCCACCATTACTGGCTGTTCCACCATTACTGGCTGTTCCACCATTGGCGCTTCCACCATTCGCGTTTTCATCGTCTAATGTTAATTTTCCTAGTCCAAAATTTTTTCCTAGTCCAAAATTTTTTCCTAGTCCAAAATTGCCTTGGGCTTGGATAGGATGAGAGAATACCATTGAAACAAGTCCTACTAGTACTACAAAGACAGCTAACATTGCTTGCTTTGATTTTATATTCAAATTCATTTGCATCACATGATTATAGTATTTAACAGATATATGATTTAATTAAGAAAAATCTGTTAAACTCATTTGTGATAAAAATAAATAAAAAATACACAGTTTAATAAATGGAAATAATGATCTACAAGGCTCTGTTAACAGTTGTGTAAAGAAGATTGTATATGCATCTGTAAACTAATGCTGCTTGTTTTCAGCAAAAAAATTATTGTCATATTTTTTAATGTATTTCAAAATTATGAAAATTAACAAATCTAAACGAGCATAATCAGTTTACATTAATGATAGTCATATATTTACACAGCTCTTAACCTTGATCATTTTCTTTTTTGTACAAATTAACCAATTTAGCTTTGGTCTGCAACATTGATAACAGATAGATAAAATCAAAGGTGGTATACTTGATAATGTAATTTCGTATATTTTATTATTATTTGAATTTAATGTTTGAGCACGATTAATTGATTTGAAAGATAATTTTTGTAACGAACTTAAGTTATTCAGTACAGATATCTTTTGTGTTTTATTATAACTATCCATAAATGATTAGCATACTTATGCTAATCGGTATAGTATAGTTTTACTGATTTAAAATCATTGATTTCTAAATACTATAGGACTAAGCGTTTTTATCTAGATATAACAAAGTATCTATTAAGGATAATGAATTAGCGAATTTATATTGTGTAGTATAAACATGATTATGATATTGCAAAAAGAATCACCATGTTGTAGCCAATTAAGTTGTATATGTATTTGATCGGAATAATTGATAGTAAAATAGTGCTTCTATCATGGAAATTATGGATTTCAAAGAGAAAAAAATTACGACAATCCATTTTATTGACTATAAAAATTGATTTTTTCTTTTACTTTCAAATAAAATTCGCTACTATCAACAGGCTTTTTAAGAATGTCTTCTGATTTTATTCCAGGTAATACGCCAACTACATCATGTACTACATAGAGCACCGATATAAATAGAATTTTAATATTTGGTTCGATTATTTTTAATATTCGATATAATTGGATGCCATTAATGTCGGGAATTTTTACATCTATAATTATTAAATCATAATAGGGAAACAAAATTTTATAATTTCGACTTATTTCTAAAAAATGTATTGCTGCATTGCTTTGTTGCATAACTCTGAAATTCGTTTTTTAATGATTGGACTTTGTTATCATATTACGAGTTCCGAATAGATATTTCATAGACTTGAACTAAATGTGATATACAGTTACGAAAAAATTGAGTTATGCAACAAAGCATTGCTGCATCTATTGAAGAAATAAATGTATTTATAGTACAAGTTATTCCACTGTTCTCTTTGTTAAATTTTTGTAAAAAAGCCTTATATGTCACAAGAATCAGGTTCATCGTCTATAATCATAATTTTAATATCGGACTTCAGTTGATGGTGTTGTTTTTCATTTTCATTATTTCTGTTAGTTGAATTCTCTTTTAATAAACTATTATCACAATGTGTAATTATATTATTTTTTATTATTTTACTAATCCAAGTATCAGATATTTCGTTATAGCGCTATACCTTGAATATTAAATTGTCGTTTATCAATTCTTTATAAACAACAATTGTATCACCTGAGAATATTGGAAAGACAGTTTTTATCCTTTTAGAAAATGTTAATCTAGACTATTCATCTACTTTAAGAGTACCAACTACGATTAAATTATTGATATCGGATTCTGATGATACAGACCGTAAGATGGATGAGAATGTATAAGGTTTTTTATTATTTTTTAGATATTCGATATCGATATCGATATCAATATTGGATTTAGTCTTATTGAAACGCATTAATCATCTATCCAAAAACATTCTTTAAATAAATCTGATTTAATATAATTACAGAAAAAATAATGAAAACCATTAATAATTGTTTTTTATCAATAATTTTTCATCAAATGCAAAAGATATCAAATGCATATCTCATCATATAAAACAGTAGTTAAAAAATGCTTTGTTGCATGATTCCTATAATCTATGATTTTGCTATCTATTTTTGCTTTGTTGCATGATTATTTTATTCGTTATTTACTAACGTTTTACTAATAGAATAAAAACATAAATAGTCTAAAATAAATTATTATTGTTACGGATAAATCGAAGTTTTAACTGATTTTCGAATCATGCAACAAAGCACACAGTTTCAACAATCCATCTTTGCCCATATTACGCTGTCTTTCCACTTCTACAAATCTTTTCTTTGTGCCAAAACTGACAAGTTTCCAAGGATATTTCCTTTTTTCCATCTAGCTCTAGCATTCTTTTTCTTACTTTAATACATGGCAAGATTCCATTGTCTCCTAGATACCTAAAAATATCATTGCCATCATAAGCACCATCATCAGCAAATAGTTTGCCTATTTCTGCTACTATGCTATCTGATTTTATAATATCATTAACCAATTCTGGTAATGCCTTACTATCATGGACATGTTCATCGTCAGTTACTTTCAGTATTGAAAGAATTTTCTTGGTCTTGACGTTTACCACAACAACATGTATTTTCAAATATCCTTTCTTTCTTATTTTCTATTTATCTTGCATCATCCACCAAGACCTCTGTTTGTTACCTTTATGCCAGTACCTGTCCATTGCAATGACAATGTACTCATCTTCAAATTCCTTGTCTTTATCATCTTCTTTTATTTTGATGTTTAATCTGTTTATTCTTCTGTTTATTATAGTATAATCAGGAATAGAAGGTACTTTACCTTTAGCATGGCCTTGCGCTATTCCTTCTTTGGTTTGTCTATATGGCAAATGAAAATATGCCTTGGCATAGCCAAGCAAAAGAAGCAGAAATGTATTAGGATAATGAAATGGCTGCTGGCCAACTTTATCTTTGTTCATTTCTTTTAGCTCTATATCCCAGTTGTTTATGATGTCAAAGCCTAAGAGTACCTCTCCTCTTCTAACAAGAGATTGGTTGTAGATAGACCATTTCACATGTTTTATTGAGAGATGCTAGCTAAATGTATTTGGAAAGATAGAATCATGCAACAAAGCATGTTTTGACTGCTCTGTTGCATAACTAGTTTTCCTTAAACTATATTCATTCATTTTATGCCATTCTTCTAAACAGATTGTATATTGATATCTTCATTGTCATATCTTTTACCAATTTGAAACTTGGTTACAGATGTATATTCACCAAACATCCGCTTTATAGATGAAAATGCTGTTTCTTTAGCCATCCATCTACTTCCATACCTTCTTTTCTTTTTCCATTTATGATAGTCTTTTGTTTGTAATTGCACTTCTTCATTCCGTATCTTGTTATTCTTGGATGAAACGATAGAGTTTCTTTTTACTTTGATGATGACAGGCTGAATCCTTTTCTCCGTTAGATATTTGAAATTCTCATTACTATCGTAAGCTCCTCCATCACCAATGAAAGATTTTATCTTGATATTATGATATTATTCAGTACGCCTTCCACCAAATTCTTCATCACTTTACTATCATGCATCTCTTCTCATCTGTAACTTCCAGTGCAAGAATTTCTTTGGTCTTGATATTTACTACTACACATGTATCTTTAGATAGCCCTTCTTTCCTAGATTCCATTTATCTTGTATCCATCGAGACCTCTGTTTGTAATCTTGATACCTGTACTGTCCGCTACTGCTATGATAACAATATCATCATCAATATCATCATCAATACTGCTATTGATATCAATGTACAGTTTGTTTGTTCTTCTGCATATCTGTGAATAGCTTGGTGCGGATGGTTGTTTATATTCAGGTATACTCTTTCCTACTATAGTTGCTTTGATGATTCCTTCTATGTTTGTCTATATGGAAGGTGAAGATATACTTTGATGTGACTTATGATAAGGATGAAGGAATCAGGCATTTGTACTTTTTGTCTTTCTTATTTTCATTCATCGTTGCAAGATCATCATCTCAAATATCAAGAAAATCATATGAAAAAAGTATCTCACCATGTTTAACAAGAGATTGATTATAAGAAGGCCAATGCAACAAATAATGGATTATTCAAGCCTAGCTAAAAATGTTAGTTATGCAACAAAGCATGTTTTGACAACATAATACATTTAGATTGGTTCTATGTGAATTAACATTCTGAGGGACACCTTCCTCGGATTTCTTTCCATAGATGAAAGGAACTATCTGCATCTAATGCTGGAGGATACCGAAGCCGGATAAAGAGCCAAAATTATCTTGCTTAAAGATGATGGATATACAGTTCCTGAAATAAGAAGAGCGACTAACCATCATGATGGCAACATAAGAAAATGGTATATCATTTTAATGAGAAAGAGTTGGATGGAATAGTCTAGATCTCTTGCATAATTAGAAATAATCTAGACCATCACTTCTAATTCTATATCGATTTCTAGTTCAGATAATTTGATATTCTATAGTTCACTAGTCCTGCTACTATGTCTGACACCTTGTTATATTTTCTCAATTTATTTCTAAATATCTCACTCATTATCTTGTACTTTTTCAATCTGCTAATAGTATGCTCTACTATTATCCTCTTTTTCGAATGGATAATGTTAAACTCGATTTCTTCTTGTGATAAACACTGGTTTATTTTCTTTTTATATGGTAGTGCAGATAGTTGTTCTGGAAAATCCTTTTCTATGCCCAAATACCCTAGATCAACTACAGTAACAACTTGTTTTGGAGTGACAGGATAGTTCTTTTTATAAATATCGTAGTCATGTTTTCTTCCTTTTTTATAGCGTACTTTGTGAAGGACATAACCACGATTGTTAACCGTAATCTGATTCTTAACAGTATGTCTTTTCTTCTTACCCGAATAGAATATCTTTCTTCTATTCTTATCCGCAGGTCTTGGTATTTGCTGTTCGGTACAATCTGTAAAAGCAAGAAGAAAGCCTGGAAAATATTTATCAACTGCCTCTGGAGTTTTCAGCCTTTTGGTTATTGGGTATGTCTTCTGCGGAATTGGCAAACATTCTCTTATCAACCCTTCAATCTTTTGAATGTCTCTGCAGATGTTGCTCTGATCCAAATCAAATAGAAAACCTGCCATAGTGTAAGTTATGTATAGACGATAGTAAACCAAAAGCATGAGAAATCTATCTTTAATATCTAGTTTGAAAGGTTTACCTGCACCTATACGTCTTTCTCTATCTTTTTTGAACAAGCGTTGTATTTCATGTTTAGCATATCTTTTTGTTACATTTTTTTCATAAATGTCATCGAACTGTTGCACTGTAAGACCAGCAGTGAATGATTTGAAAAGCAATGGTTTTTTGGATAACCGATCATATGAAAGCAATGAGAGAACAAGAAAATGAAGAATTGCTGATCATATAGCTGTTTATTCTAATTATGCAAGAGATCTTCTCAAAAATACACGAGCGCAAGTCAATCGAAATAATAAATGATATAGAAAAAAGGATTATTGAAATAGTAACCAAATAATCCAAGAACCGATTGTGATGGATCGTCATTTTCAATATGGTCATTGCATATACTGGCTGGATTTATTACAAAGGAGATAAATATAATTGAAATTAAGCCATACTCAAATTATACCAATTAGCATAAATATACAAACCACATTTTTTCTTCTGTTTATTTTTGACAAATGTTTATAGCTGAGCTAGTCCATTATTAGCTATATTCATTTGACTCTTGTCAATAGAGAATCGTTTGAAAAAATATACAGATATGAGCAAGATGTAAAAACAAAGGAAAGAATATGCTACTGGTTTTCAATGTGATTTATTAAGGCATGATATCTGCTGCTCAAGTAGCCAGAGACCTACATATAAGTAAATCTTGGGCATGTGAATGGTTAAAAAGATATGATAAAGAAGGGATAGATGGACTAAGAGATAGAACAAAAAGAAGTGGTAGACCGCCTGAACTATCAAAAGAGACAAGATATCAGATCAAGAAAGAACTTAAAGAAAACAACAAATGTTGGACCACAAAACAGGTGGAGGAATTAATCATAAAGAAAAGCGATCAAGTATCATTATACTCTAACTTATATCGTATCCTTCGAAAATGAGGATTTAAACAGAAGGTACCAAGAAAAGTACATGTTAATACTGTATCTCTGGATGAAAAAGATGCTTTCAAAAAAAGGCCTCTCAGATATTTGTGGATGAGCAGCAGTAGTAGTAGTGAAAAGATGAAAAGAAAAAAAGAATTTACAATAGTATCCTTAGACGAATCATTCTTCTTTTATGACTCGTTTGTAAGAGTATTTTTTGGATTGAACAAGATAAAATGCCTGTTGTAAGAGTAACAGGTTCACACCAACGTTCACGTGTTTTTGGAGCCATAGATATGGACGAAGAAAATACTAAGAAGAAGAAGAAGAAGAAGAAGATGAAGCTATTCAGGCAGTATTGCAAATTCAACGGAAACGATACATTTCTTGATTATCTAAAGAAAATACATGCTAATTCAAAATGTTATTTGTTTATGGATAAAACATCACTACATTATACATTAAAAAGGTGATCAAATATTTTGAAGATAGCAAAGATACACTAATTCCTATATATCGTCCAACTGCATTACCAGAGTTTATGGTTATGGAAAAAGTTTGGAATATAGCCAAGCGAGATCTACTTGTTCTAAAATATTATTCATCATTTGCAGATGTAAATAACAAGATATCAAAGTATTTCAGGACAAAAAGATTCAATCTTGATATGAGAAATTATCTATTAAGAGAGGTTCGATAACGTATGCTAATTGGTATAGTATAGAACACCAACTTATTTATTAATAAAAGTTTATGTTAATATAGTAGAGAACAATTAACAATTTAAAATAATATATATTTTTTATAAATCTAGAATTTCATTAAAAAATACATTGTTTATCCTCATATGGGAGAAAAATGGAAAAAATGGTGAAAATCATTTCCTATATATAATACTTTACGTATAAATATTACAATATTATTATACTGACAATTTATTCATATAAATTTTATATAATATATAGATATTAAATATAATATTATAACAGATTAATACATCCTACTGTAAATATATTATAAAATTAATGTTGTATTACAATGAACACTAAAATTTATGTAATTGCACCTGCATTGGCAGTCATCCTAGTAATAGGGATGTCAATTACAATGTTTGAACATTCAGCATTCGCAACAAATGGTAAAAACAATTGTTGTAAAAACCCCTGTGACAAATGCACAAATGATAAAGACTCATGTGACAAATGCACAAATTCCGGCAGTTCTGGTTCAGCAACTGGCGGTAACTATAACGGAAATTCAGCTAATGGTGGAACTGGTGGTGCTGGCGGATATGGCGGTGCTGGCGGTACCTCAAATGGTGGAAGCACCGATGGTGGAAGCGCCAATGGTGGAAGCGCCAATGGTGGAGATGCACACGGTGACAATGGTAATGCAAATAGCGGCGGCAGCAGCAGCACCGGCAGCAGCAGCAGCACCGGCAGCAGCAGCACCTCTTCTTAAATACCTAGATTAAAATAAAATAAAATCCAAAAAACACATTTTTTTTTATTTTCATATCATATTATTTATCATAAAGTTTTGTATTAATTGTAAATGAAATCCTATTTATCAAAATTATAGTACAGTAGTTCTACATTTAAAAGAACGGATTTTCAGTATAATTAGTAAAAGAATATAGAACACCTGCTTTGTTGCATGATTCCTCTTTCCCAAATACATTTAGCTAACATCCCTCAATAAAACATATGAATTGGTCCGTCTACAACCAATCTCTTGTTAGAAGAGGCGAAATCTTGTTGGGCTTTGACGTTATAAACAACTGGGATATCGAGTTAAAAGAGATGAACAAAGATAAAGTTGGTGAGCCATTTCACTATCCTAACACTTTTCTTCTTTTACTTGGATATGCTAAAGCATACTTTCATCTTCCTTATAGACAAACCAAAGAAGGTATTGCACAAGGTCATGCCAAAGGAAAAGTACCTTCTATCCCAAATTATACAACAATAAACAGAAGAATAAACAATTGAATATCAAAGTAGAATCAGATAACAAAAGTAAAGAATTTGAAGACTAATATATTGTCATTGCGATGGACAGTACAGGAATAAAGGTTACAAACAGAGGCCAATGGATGAGAGAGAAATGGAATGTAAGAAAGAAAGGATATTTGAAAATACATATCGCGGTAAATGTAAAGACCAAGAAAATTCTTTCAATAAGGTAACTGATGAACACGTTCATGATAGCAAAGCATTACCAGAGTTGGTTAATGGTGTTATGAAATCAGATAAAGAAATAACAATTGGCAAACTATTTGCAGGTGGATCTTATGATAATAATGATATTTTTAAATTCTTAGCAGACAAGGGAATCCAGCCTTGCATTAAAGTAAGAAAAAATGCTAGAGCAGATGGAAAAAAGGAAACATACTTAGAGACCTATCAGTTTTAGCACAGAAAAATGATTTGCAAAAATGGAAGGATAGCGTAATATGGACAATAAAGATGGATTGTTGAAACGGTATTCTCTTGTATAAAAAGAAGATTTGGCGAGTACGTATACTCGGTTAGACTAAAAAACATGATACAGGAAATGATGGTGAAAGCATCTTTATATAATAAGATGATATCCATTTATACAAAATAGATAGTAACATCAAAGATTATAGGAATCATGCAACAAAGCAGGTGTTCTATATTCTTTTACTAATTATACTGAAAATCCGTTCTTTTAAATATAGAACTACTGTACTATAATTTTGATAAATAGGATTACATTTACAATTAATACAAAACTTTATGATAAATGATATTTTATGAAAATAAAAAAAAATGTGTTTTTTGGATTGGATTCTATTTTATTTTAAGCTGCGTATTTAAGAGGTGCCGCCGCCGCCGCCGCCAGTACCGCCTTGACCGCCAGTGCCACCATTGCCGCCATATCCGCCATCAGCTGTATTTCCGTTAACGCTACCGCCAGTTGCTGCACCAGAGCCTTTTGAATGTGCATTACCATTGTTACCGTGTGCATCTCCACCATTGGCGCTTCCACCATTGGCGCTTCCACCATTGGCGCTTCCACCATTGCTTTTATCATTTGTGCATTTATCACAAGAGTCTTTACCACTATTGCTTTTACCATTTGTTGCGAATGCTGAATGTTCAAACATTGTAATTGACATTCCTACTACTAGGATAACTGCCAATACAGGTGCAATTACATAAATTTTAGTGTTCATTGTACCATAACATTAATTTTATAATATATTTACAGTAGGATGTATTAATCTGTTATAATATTATATATGATATATATTTTTTATATAAGATTTATATGAATAAATTGTCAGTATAAAAATATTGTACGTATTTATACGTAAAGTATTATATATAGGAAATGATTTTCACCATTTTCACCATTTTTTCCATTTCTATCAGAGGGAGATAAACAATAGATCTCTTGCATAATTGGAATAAACAGCTATATGATCAGCAGTTCATCAATAACTTTCCTTTCTTTGCTTTCATATGAAGAGTTATCCAAAAAACCATTGCTTTTTACATCCTTCACTGATTTGACAGTAAGAATTTGATGATATTTATGGAAAAAAGGTAACAAAAAGATATACTGAACATGAAATACAATGCTTTGTTCCATAATTCTTAAAATCTGGTTTTACTATCTGTTTTGTCTAAACTGATATCATCTTATTATATAATGATGCTTTTAACATCATTTCCTGTATCATATTCTTTAGTTTAACCGAGTATACATATTCTCATACAAACCTTCGCTTTATACAAGAGAATACTGTTCCTACAATCCATCTTTGTCCATATTACGCTGTCCTCATTCCACTTTTGCAAATCATTTCTTTGTGCCAACACTGCTAGATTTCTAATGATGTTTCCCTTTTTCCATCTGACTCTAGCATTCTTTCGTACTTTAATGCAATGCTGGATTCCATTGTCTGCCAGATATCTAAAAATATCATTACCTTCATAAGCACCATCACCGAATAGTTTGCCTATTGCTGCTGCTGCAGCGGCGGTCATGTTATCTGATTTTATAATATTTTCAACCAATTCAGGTAACGCCTTACTATCATGTACATGCTCGTCAGTTACTTTCATTATTGAAAGAATTTTCTTGGTCTTCACATTAACTGCTACTACATGTATTTTTAAATATCCTTTACTTTTTTTACATGCCATTTCTCTCTCTCATCCATCGAGACCTCTGTTTGTAACCTTAATACCCGTACTATCTATCGCAATGACGATGTATTCGTATTCAAAATCCTTGTTTTTATTATCCACATCTTTTATCTTGATATTTAGTCTGTTTATTCTTCGGTTTATCGTTGTATAATTTGGAATGGAAGGTACTTTTCCTTCAGCATGTCCTTGTGCAATACCTTCTTTGGTTTGTCTATAAGGAAGATGAAATTACTTTAGCATAGCCAAGTAAAAGGAGAAAGGTATTGGGATAATGAAATGGTTCACCAACTTTGTCTTTGTTCATCTCTTTTAGCTCTGCATCCCAGTTGTTTATAACGTCAAATCCTAGCAATATTTCACCACGTCTAACTAGAGATTGGTTGTAGATGGACCATTTCATGGAGTTTATTTGAGAATGTTAGCTAAATGTTTTTGGAAAGGAGGAATCATGCAACAAAGCAGAAATACAATATTATCATTCAAATGGAAAAAAAGACAGTGAAAGAAAAGTTGGTGCCGGGAGACCTTTCAAATTAGATATTAAAAATAGATTTGTAATGTTTTTAGTATATTATTGTATTTGAGACAAGGTCATAATTCGATATTCCTTATATTTATTCTCAATAACATATCAGCCAGTCCCTAGCATATACTTTATTGATTTGGGATTTATTTTCTCCGTTTTACAATATAGTATACCACTATCTGATACAATAAAACTGATAATAGTATAATTGCAGATACTTTATGAAATCCACGTGCTGGCAATAGGTCTATCCTAAAGATTGATTTGATATGTTCTATCAATGACTCTTGATATTTTTCTCGGGCTGCAGATAGATTGCCTATTTCAGATTGATAAAAGCATACAAGCTCAAGCCTCTTCTTGGAAGTACTTTTATATCGCTATACAGGACAAACCAAGTCTATTCCTAACACCTTCTTGCTATATTCATACAGTTTCTTAGCATCATACCCAAGGTCAGCTATCATATACAATACACATGGTAATGAGAATGCAGAAGATGAAGATGTTGTTAAAGGAACATACATCTGGTTATCCTGTACATTAGCAGTAGTTACATCTGCAGTTAGAGGGTACTACAATCTCTCCTGGAGTACATGTTAAATGTAATTTATATCCAAATATCCATCCCTTCTTGGTATGACTATAACCCCATTTTGCATCTGTATCAATTCCAGAACAAGGTACTATTCCTTTTTTCATTATGGATGATTTATGCCATACATGACCTTTTGCTTTTAGCAGGGTACTGTCTGTTGCTATTATAGAATGGTCTACAAATTCTTCCACAAAAAAAGGTATCCCATTGTCGATATTCTTTCTTTTATATCTGTAGAAATGGTCTTCAATTGCCTGTCAAACGTACGTCTGCTAGGTATTGTTACAAGACCACATGCTAATGCTAGTTTATGGTTACACTGACAGTCCATGCTAAGAAAAATATGTAATGCATTGTTGGAATCAAATCTAAACCATAACCTTACAATAAAACATCTTAGAATTACAGTGGAAGGATATACATATGGTCTACCATGTTTCCTTGCTATACTAGGCCATGGTATACAACCTATCAGATACAGAATGTTAAAAAGATGGATTCCTTTAATCTATCAAGCTAATCTTTGGGACAGTTTTAATCAAAATTATATCTCAAGGGTTAGATTTAAACTGTTATAAAATGTATCAACAGATGATTTGAATTATGACCATGCCTCAATTATACTGAAAATCTGTTCTTTTAAATGTAGAACTACTGTACTATAATTTTGATAAATAGGATTTCATTTACAATTAATACAAAACTTTATGATAAATGATATTTTACGAAAAAAAAAATGTGTTTTTTGGATTTTATTTTATTTTAATCTAGGTATTTAAGAAGAGGTGCCGCCGCCGCTATTTGCATTACCATTGTCACCGTGTGCATCTCCATCATCAGCGCTTCCACCATTGGCTGTTCCACCATTGGCTGTTCCACCATTGGAGTTACCACCAGCACCGCCATATCCACCATCACCGCCATATCCACCATCACCGCCATATCCACCATCAGCTGAATTTCCGTTATTGCTACCACCTTTTGCAACACCTGAGCCGCTGGAATATGCATTGCCGTTATTACCGTGTGCATTTCCACCATTGGAGTTTTTACAATTATTGTTCATGCAACATTTAACAAAATTACCATTGCCACTGCCACCTACCGCAGTCCCGCCAGCGCCTGCCTTGGCATTGCCATTGTTACCCAAAATACTTCCATTAATAACATTTTTACAATTATTGTTCATGCAACATTTAACAAAATTACCATTGCCACTGCCACCTACCGCAGTCCCGCCAGCGCCTGCCTTGGCATTGCCATTGTTACCCAAAATACTTCCATTAATAACATTTTTACAATTATTGTTCATGCAACATTTAACAAAATTACCATTGCCACTGCCACCTACCGCAGTCCCGCCAGCGCCTGCCTTGGCATTGCCATTGTTACCCAAAATACTTCCATTAATAACATTTTTACAATTATTGTTCATGCAACATTTAACAAAATTACCATTGCCACTGCCACCTACCGCAGTCCCGCCAGCGCCTGCCTTGGCATTGCCATTGTTGTTATTATAGTTATTGCAATGAAAACTACCTTTTGCAAAAGAAAAAAAATACATCTGTTGAATTGGAGTTCCTATTACCAAAACAGAGAATAGCATTGCTATTAAAGTTATAATTGAAAGGTTTTGAATCATTATAAAGCTGGTGTTCAATTACTATATTAATATTAAGATTCTATTAACGACAATATATTAAATTACTCTGAAGATCGTTTTATTTTCGCAAATAATCTGCTTTGTTGCCTAACTCAATCCATTTAGATGGAATTGAACCAATTTATCATTTTTGATTGACTGGTCCTCTTACAACCGCTCATTAGTCCAACGTGGTGAGATACTATTTTCATACGATTTCCTTGATATTTGGGATTCTGATCTAGAACTAATGAATAAAAACAAGAAGGGTAAGCCTTTGATCTTTCCAAATTCATTCATCCTAGTCATGGGTTACATACGTTACTCATTTCATCTTCCTTACAGACAGACAGAAGGACTTATCAATGCTACTGGAAAAAGTTTACCTGCTAATAATCCGCCAAGTTATGGCCATATTTGTAAAAGAATCAACAAGTTGAATATCGATATCAATGACCATGATAGAAAGAATGATGATGATGATGATGATAAGTATATCATAACTACAGCAGATAGCACAGGAATTAAGATAACCGAGGCATGGTCATAATTCAAATCTATTTTCAATATGTACCACATAGCTTAAAGCTGTACCACATAGCTTAAAGCTAACCTTTGAGATATGATTTTGATAGATCCTGTCTCAAAGATTAGCTCTTGACAGAATAAAGGAATCCATCTTTTTAACATTCTGTGTTTGATAGGTTGTATACCATGGCCTACTGCACCATCAAGGAAACGTGGCAGACCGTACATATATTCTCCAACGGTAATTCTAAGATGTTTTATTGTAAGGATATGGTTTAAAATTGATCCAAACAAGGGATTACATATTTTTCTGAAATTAGACTGTCTGTATAACCATAAATTAGCATTAGCATGTGGATTAGTATCCATTCCAAGCAGGCGTACGTTTGACAGGCGATTGAAGACCATTTCTACAGATATAAAAGAAAGAATATCGACAATGGGATATCTGTTTGTTGTAGAAGGTATGGCAGACCCTTCTATAGCTGCAGCAGTAGATAGCACTCTAATAAAAGCAAAGGGTAGTGTATGGCATAAATCATCCATGAAAAAGAAATATTACCATGTCCTGGTATTGATACAGATGCAAGATGTGGATACAGTCATACCAAAGGATGGATATTTGGATATAAACTACACATCACATCGACAACAGGTGATCTCATAGTACCTCTAACAGCCGATGTAACTACTGCTAATGTACCAGACAATAGGATGTACGTTTCTTTAACATCATCATCTGTTTTCTCTTTACCACTTGCATTGTATATGGTAGCTGATCCAGGCTATGACGATAAGAAACTGTATGAATATAGCAAGAAGGTATTGGGATGATCTAGTTTGTCCTGTTGTTGAACGATACGAAAATACTCTCAAAAAGAGGCTTGAGCTTGTATGTTTTTATCAATCGGTATTGGGACAGGCGATCTATAGTCTGAGAAGAATATCTATAGAACCATTAATAGAACATATCAAATCAGTCTTTAGAATAGATTCATTGCCAGCACGTGGATTTCATAAAGTATCTGCAATTGTACTTTTGTTTGTTTTGCTTTATCAGCTAATGGTATACTATAACTGTAAGAAGAATAAATCTAATCCAAAATCGATAAAGTACATGCTTGGAACTATCTGATATGATGGTAAAGGTAAAGATAAATTATTTTGAATTATGACCCGGCCTCAGATAACCACCAGGGAGGGCCAGTGGATAGATGAGAAATGGAATGTTCAAAGGAAAGGATATCTCAAGATCCATGTAGCTCTAAATATAAAGACAAGGAAATCCTTGCTCTTCTAGTAGTAACTGTACTGATTCCACACATAGTTGACATTTTAGCTTCCTAACATAGTTGACACTCTAGTCTTAGAGTGTAATAATAATGGATATAATTGAAAATAGGTATAAAATGATAATTGAATCAGAACGTTCAGGTAAGACTATATCTGATGCTTGTACTGCATATGGTGTTTCAAGACAAACATGGTACAAATGGAAGAAACGGTATAATGTATATGGGATAGATGGATTAAAAAACCAATCAAGAAAGCCACATAATATTAAAAATGTAAAGGTAACCAAAGATATAGAAAAGATTATTCTCGAGCTGAGACTAAACAACAGATTTGGTCCAATGAGAATAAGGTTCAGATTAAAGAGAAAGTATGGAATCAGCTTGGGTACAAAAACCATTTACAATATTCTAAAGAGACACAATCTCAATGTACTATCTGTCAAGCTAAAAAGAAAATACAAGATTTGAAATGAAACATCCGAATGAGTTGGTTCAAATGGATACCAAAGGACCTTTTTATCTAAAAGGCTCACGAAGCAAAAATTATTTTATTCACGTAATAGATGATTGCCCCTCAAGAAAAGTAGTTAGCAAATGGTGCAGCAGAAGAACTAGTGAAGAATCTTTATCAGTTCTCAACGAATGGATTGAACTCTACGGTAAACCTATGAAAGTGATGCACACGATGGTTGTGGTAGAGAATTTACATCGAATAAATTCAAACATTATCTTTTTCTCAATGGAATAAAGGACAAGCAGATTCCTAAAGGTTATCCACAAGAACAGGGGAAAGTAGAAGCGTATAACAAAATAGTCATAACTGAATTTCTACAAGTAGAAGAGTTAATTGATATGAAAGAGGGAATAGAGAAATACGAACTATTTGTCAATTCATATAACTATGAAAGAGAACACGGTGGAATAAACGGAATGACGCCATCAGAGAAGTTCATGAAATCTTTAAAACAACCGATATTGATACACTAAAACAAGACAAAATGTGTCAGCCATGTTGGTACATTGTTTTGTCAACCATGTATGGAAGTACAACAAGTAACAAACAAGAAGGTTCATGATGGAAGAAGAAGGGTGGTAACAGCTGTGTACACACAAAGGACGCTCTCTTTTAAAATATTTGTGATCTCTGCCATCATTTTTATTATATATATTTGCCCACTTGCTGATTGTTTATTATAGTAAGAGTAACAATCTAAAGGTATTACGGTATTTAAACATACATAATAATTTTACATGAAAATATATACTCGATAACATTAATCTGTAGATCTCAACAGATACTTTTTCACATCTAAATTAAATCGCCTTGTTCTATAATGTTGAGAAATCACATTTCTAAGTGACTGAAAGTTTCGATAGTAATCAGATATATATTGTATTTTCCTTGTCTCCAACATTCTTCAACGGCATTAAATTCAGGTGAACCAACTGGAAAATACTCTACTATCATAGTATCTTAATTACTAGATCTCTTGCATAATTAGAAATGATCTATACCATTTCTTCGGGATTCTATATATTTCTAGTTCTGATGATTTAATATTCTATGGTTTACCAGGCCTGCAACTATATCTGATACCTTGTTATATTTTCTCAATTTATTTCTAAACTTCGCTCATTATTCTATATTTTTTCAATCGACAAATGGTATGCTCTATCACTATTCTCTTTTTAGCATGAATTATGTTGTAATCTATTTCTTCTTGAGACAATTCTTGATTTCTTTTCCTTTTGAATGGTAGTGCGATGATAGTTGTTCTGGGAAATCAGTTTCTACGCCCATATCCCAGATCAAATACATTAACAACTTGTTTTGGAGTTATAGGATGATTCTTCTTATAGATATTATAGTCATGTTTCCTTCCTTTCTTATGACTTACTTTATGAAGAATATAACCATCTTTGTTAACAGTTATGTAAAGAATTACCTAGTTGTATTTGTAAAATATTTGTGATTGTTTTCACAAAACAAAATTAAATAAGATATGATTATTTGATGACAATTATTTGAAAAAATCTCAAGTAAAACAACTACAAATATTTTACATTAAACATTATCGATATATTTACACAACTGCTTTGTTGCATAACTCTGAAATTCGTTTTTTATGATCGAACTTTTGTCAAAATAATACGAATTTCAAATGGATGGTATATTAAACTTAAACCAAATATGTCATATAGTTACGAAAAAATTGAGTTATGCAACAAAGCATTTACACAACTGTTAACCGTAATCTGATTCTTAACAGTATGTTTTTTATTCTTGCCTGAATAGTACATTTTCCTTCTTTCTCTATCGACAGCAGGTCTTGGTATCTGTTGTTCGGTACAATCTGTGAAAGCAATAAAGCCTGGAAAATGCTCTGTTGCATAACTAGTTTTCCTTAAATTATTTCCATCCATTTTATGCAACTCTTCTAAACAGATTGTACAACGATACCTTCATCGTCATCTCTTTTATCATGTTTTGAAACTTGGTTGCAGATGTATATTCACCAAACATCCGCTTTATAGATGAAAATGCTGTTTCAACCATCCATCGTTGTCCATACTTTCTTTTCTTTTTCCATTTATGATAATCCTTTATTTGAAGTTCAACTTCTCTATTCCTTACATTGCTATTCTTGGATGAAACGATAGAGTTTCTTTTTACTTTGATGACAGGTCGAATCCTTTTCTCCTTCAAGTATTTGAAATTTTCATTGCTATCGTAGGCTCCATCACCAATGAAAGATTTGATCTTGACATTGCGGTTATTATTCAACACGCCTTCCACCAAATTCTTCATAACCTTTCCATCATGCACCTTTTCATCTGTGACTTTCAGTGCAAGAATTTCTTTGGTCTTGATATTTACTGCAACATGTATCTTTAGATAGCCTTTCTTGTTTTTTACATCCCACTTATCTTGCATCCACCGAGACCTCTGTTTGTAATCTTGATTCCGGTACTGTCCCCGCTGCTATGATGATAACGACATCATCATCTATACTGTTATTGATGTCAATGTCCAATTTGTTTATTCTTCTACAGATCTGTGAATAACATGGATGATCTGGAAGATTCTTTCCTACAGTTGCTTTTATGATTCCTTCGGTTTGCCTGTAAGGTAAGTGAAAGTATATTCGTATATAACCAATTATAAGAATAAAAGGATCTGAAATTTGTACTTTTTGCCATTCTTATTTTCATTCATCCTTGCAAGATCAACATCCCAACTATCCAGAAAATCATAGGAAAAAAGTATCTCTCCTCGTCTTACAAGAGACTGGTTATAAGAAGGCCAGTGGATCACAAATGATTAATTGGTTCGATCCTAGCTAAATAGGTTTAGTTATGCAACAAAGCACCTGGAAAATACTTCTCTACTTCCTCTGAGGTTTAGCCTCTTTGTTTTGCTGTATGTCTTTTGAGGAATTGGTACGCATTGTATTATCAAACTTTCTATCTTTTGAATGTCTCTGTAAACGTTGCTTTGATCCAAATCAAATAAAAAACATGTCAATGTGTAAGTTATGTATAGACGATAGTAAACCAAAAGCATTAGGAATCTATTTTTTACATCTAGCTTGAAATGTCTGCCTGCACCTATGTCTCTTTCTCTATCTTTTTTTCTTTTGGACAAGCGTTGTATTTCATGTTTAGCGTATCTTTTTGTTACATTTTTTCATAAATGTCATTGAACTCTTGCACTGTCAAATCAGTGAAGGATGTAAAGAGCAATGGTTTTTTGGAGTCGATCATACGAAAGCAAAGAAAGGACAAGAAATTAAGAGCACCCGATCATATAGCTGTTTATTCTAATTATGCAAGAGATCTATTCATCAAACTGCAAATAAAGACAAGTGAAGCGGATTTACAATTACTACTTTGTTGCATGATTATTTTATTCGTCATTCGTTAACGTTTTGTTGATAGGATTATAATGAAAATAGTCAAAATTCAATTAATCTTGCTATGAATAGAGTGTGATTCTAACTGATTTTCGCATCATGTAACAAAGCACCTATTTTATTTAAATAGATATTATCTTATTATACAAATGACCTTTTCAACATCGTTTACTTTATCATATTTTTCAGTTTAACCGAATAAACATACTCCAAATCTTCTTTTTATACAATAGAATGCAGTTTCAACAATCCATCTTTGTCCATAGCTTACGGTGTCCCTCCACTTTTGCAAATCACTTTTCTGCGCTAACACTGCTAGATTTCTAATGATGTTTCCTTTTTTCCATCTGCTATAGCATTTTTTCTTACTTTAATACATGACAGAATTTCATTGTTTTCTAGATTTAAAAATATTATTACTATCATAAGCACCATCAGCAAATAGTTTACCTATTGCTGTTTTATTATCCGATTTTAAAATGCCACTAACTAATTCGGGTAATGCCTTACTTTCATGAACATATTCATCAGTTACTCTATTGAAAGAGTTTTCTTGGTCTTTATATTTACAGCAACATGTATTTTCAAATATCCTTTCTTTTTTTATATGTCATTTATCTTGTAGCCACTGACCTCTGTTTGTTACTTTGATGCCATAACTATATATCGCGATGATAACATATTCGTCTTTAGAAACTTTATCTTTGTCAGTATTTATTGGAATATTTAATTTGTTTATTCTTCTATTTATTGTTGTAAAATCAGGAATGGAAGGTACTTTTCCTTTAGCATGGCCTTGTGCAATTCCCTCGGTTTGTTGGTATGGAAGATGGAAGTATGCCTTGGCATAACCAAGCAAGAGAAGAAGGAACGCGTTAGGATAACGAAATGGTTCATCTATTTTGCCTTGGTTCATATCTTTTAATTCATTGTCCCAGTTATCAATAACATCAAATCCTAGCAAGATTTCACCTCTCCTAGCTAAAGATTGGTTGTAGAGGAGCCATTTCACATATTGTATTGACAGATGTTAGCTAAATGTATTTGGAAATAAGGAATCATGCAACAATGCAGGTGTTCTATATTCTTTTACTAATTATACTGAAAATCCGTTCTTTTAAATGTAGAACTACTGTACTATAATTTTGATAAATAGGATTACATTTACAATTAATACAAAACTTTATGATAAATGATATGATATGAAAATAAAAAAAAATGTGTTTTTTGGATTGGATTCTATTTTATTTTAAGCTGCGTATTTAATAAGAAGAGCTGGAAGATGTGCTGCTGCCGCCGCCGCCGCCAGTACCACCGCTGCCTGCAGTTCCACCATTGCCGCCAGTACCGCCATCAGCTGTATTTCCGTTATCGCTACCACCATATGCTGAACCAGAGCCGCTGGAATGTGCATTACCATTGTTACCGTGTGCGTTTCCACCATTGGCGCTTCCACCATTGGCGCTTCCACCATTGGCGCTTCCACCATTGGCGCTTGAGCTTGAGCTTGATTTTGCGAATGCTGAATTGTCAAACATTGCGATTGACATTCCTACTACTAGGATAACTGCCAATACAGGTGCAATTACATAAATTTTAGTGTTCATGGTAATATTAGGATAATTATTCTACTATATTAATATATTATGATCTTATATTTGATAAAAATATATTTTTTATATAAAATTTATATGAATAAATTGTTAATATAAAAATATTGTACGTATTTATACGTAAAGTATTATATATCTGAAATGATTTTCACCATTTTTTCCATTTTTCTCCCATATGAGGATAAACAATGTATTTTTTAATAATTCTAGATTTATAAAAATATATATTATTTTAAATTGTTAATTGTTATTGTTAATTGTAATCGTTATTGTTATTATTAATTGTTTTCTACTGTATTAACATAAACTTTTATTAATAAATAAGTTGGTGTTCTATATTCTTTTACTAATTATACTGAAAATCCGTTCTTTTAAATATAGAACTACTGTACTATAATTTTGATAAATAGGATTACATTTACAATTAATACAAAACTTTATGATAAATGATATTTTATGAAAATAAAAAAAAATGTGTTTTTTGGATTGGATTCTATTTTATTTTAAGCTGCGTATTTAAGAGGTGCCGCCGCCGCCGCCGCCAGTACCGCCTTGACCGCCAGTGCCACCATTGCCGCCATATCCGCCATCAGCTGTATTTCCGTTAACGCTACCGCCAGTTGCTGCACCAGAGCCTTTTGAATGTGCATTACCATTGTTACCGTGTGCATCTCCACCATTGGCGCTTCCACCATTGGCGCTTCCACCATTGGCGCTTCCACCATTGGCGCTTCCACCATTGCTTTTATCATTTGTGCATTTATCACAAGAGTCTTTACCACTATTGCTTTTACCATTTGTTGCGAATGCTGAATGTTCAAACATTGTAATTGACATTCCTACTACTAGGATAACTGCCAATACAGGTGCAATTACATAAATTTTAGTGTTCATTGTACCATAACATTAATTTTATAATATATTTACAGTAGGATGTATTAATCTGTTATAATATTATATATGATATATATTTTTTATATAAGATTTATATGAATAAATTGTTAATATAAAAATATTGTACGTATTTATACGTAAAGTATTATATATAGGAAATGATTTTCACCATTTTTTCCATTTTTCTCCCATATGAGGATAAACAATGTATTTTTTAATAATTCTAGATTTATAAAAATATATATTATTTTAAATTGTTAATTGTTCTCTACTATATTAACATAAACTTTTATTAATAAATAAGTTGGTGTTCTATACTATACCAATTAGCATACGTTATCGAACATCCATTAATAGATAATTGAGGCATGGTCATAATTCAAAATTATTCATCTTTATCATCCATATCGTGTCAGTAGCCAGTCCCAAGCATGTATTTTATTGACTTTGGATTTATTTTCTCAGTTTTACAGTTATAGTATACCATTATTTGATAGAGTAATACCGATAAAAGTACAGTTGCAGATACTTTATGAAATCCACGTACTGGCAATAGGTCTATCCTAAAGACTGATTTGATATGCTCTATTAATGGTTCTATAGATATCCCTCTTTGCTTATAGATTGTCTGCCCTAATATCGATTGATAAAAGCATACAAGCTCAAGCCTATTTTTGGAAGGTACTTTCTATCTTTCAACAGGACAAACCAAGTCTATTCCCAATGTCTTTTTGCTATACTCGTACAGTTTCTTAGCATCATATCCTGGATCTGCTATCATATAAGATGTCAAGGGTAAAGAGAATATTATAGAAGATACTAAAGGGACATACATCTGGTTATCCTGTACATTTGCAGTAGTTACATCAGCTGTTAGAGGTACCACAATCTCTCCTGTTGTACATGTTAAATGTAGTTTGTATCCAAATATCCATCCCTTTGTATTACTGTAGCCCCACCTTGCATCTGTATCTATTCCAGGGCATGATACTATACCTTTTTTCATAGAAGATTTATGCCATACACTGCCCTTTGCTTTCATCAGAGTGCTATCTACTGCTGTTATAGAAGGGTCTACCATGCCCTCTACAACAAACAGGTATCCCATTGTTGATATTCTTTCTTTTATATCCGTAGAAATGGTTTTCAATCGTCTATCAAACGTACGTCTGCTAGGTATTTTTATCAGACCACAAGCTAGTGCTAGTTTGTGGGTATACAGGCAGCAGTCCATAATAAGAAAAGTATGTAATGCATTGTTTGAATCGATTCTAAACCATATCCTTACAATAAAGCATCTCAAAATTATTATTGGAGAATATACATATGGTCTACCCAGTTTTCTTTGGTGAAGGAGCAGGCCATGGTATGCAACTTATAAGATACAGAATGTTAAAAAGGATGGAATCCTTTAATCTATTAACATCTAATCTTTGGGCCAGTGTTAATCAAAATAATATCTCAAGGGTTAGCTTTAAGCTATTTGACATGTATTGAAAATATATTTGAATTATGACCATGCCTCAGATAATTTCTCATATCAAGATTGAATCTTTTTGTTCTAAAATAGATAGATATATCTCTCTTTAAATCTGCAAATGATGAATAATATTTTAGAACAAGTAGATCTCGCTTGGCTATATTCCAAACTTTTTCTACGGCCATAAACTCCGGTGATGCAGTTGGATGATATAGGAATTAGTGTATCTTTGCTATCTTCAAAATATTTGATCACCTTTTTACATGTATAATGTGGTGATGCTTTATCCATAAACAAATAACATTTTGAGTTAGCATGTATTTTCTTTAGATAATCAAGAAATGTATCGTCGCCATTGAATTTGCAATACTGCCTGAATAGATTCATCTTCTTCTTCTTCTTTTTAGTATTTTCTTCTTCCATACCTATGGCTCCAAAAACACGTGAACGTTGGTGTGAACCTGTTACTCTAACAACAGGCCTTTTATCTTGTTCAATCCAAATACGTCTTACAAACGAGTCATAAAAGAAGAATGATTCGTCTAAGGATACTATTGTAAATCTATCTTGCTGCTGTATATCCACAAGTATCTGTTCTGTCTTTTTTTGAAAATCTTATTTTTCTTCCAAAGATGCTGTATTAAAATGTATTTTTCTTGGTACTTTCTGCTTAAATCCACATTTTCGAAGGATACAATATATGTTAGAGTATAGTGATACTTTATACCACTTTTCTTTACAATTAATTCCTCTGCCTGTTTTGTTGTCTAGCCTTGTTTGGAGTTTGATATTTCTTTCTTGATCTGATAACTTGTCTCTTCTGATAGTTCAGGCGGTCTACCACTGCTTTTTGTTCTATCTTTTTATCCTTTTATACCTTCTTTCTGATATCTTTTTAACCAGTCAGAAGCCCAAGATTTACTTCGATGGAGGTCTCTGGCGTCTTGTGCTGGAATAATACCATTATACAAGACATTTAGAACAAGTAACATTTTTTCCTTTGTTTTTGCATCATGTTCATTTCTATAGATCTTTTCAAAGGATGTTTTGTTAATGGTCAAATAGATAATAGTTTTGTATATTTAATTATTTAATGTTATCGTATTTATGCTAATAGTATAAATGCCATTCTATAAAAGATATTCAACAAAACAAAAAGACTAAAAATACCACTGAAGAAGTAGAAAATATTTTCTAGGCTTTATATCTTTTATAGATATCAGAGACCAGTAGCAGATACCAAGACCTAGGTAGAAAAACATAAAATAGATCTCTTGCATAATTAGCCAAAACAGCTTTATTTCCGTTTATCATATGTAAAGATGTCCTTTCTTTTTGTTATCCTAAGGTAGGTTATCTAAGAAACCACTACTTTTCAAATCTTTTACAGGTTTATCTGTTAAGCAGTTTGAGGATGTCTATTGTGAAGTAGAATCAAAATATACAAAGTAGGAGATAAAACGCTTATCCTGCAAAAGACACAGAGAACGCTCTATAGGTGCAGGTAGACATTCCAAGCTAGATGTAAAAAATAGATTTCTTATGCTTTTAGTATATTATCGTCTGTACATCACATACACATTAGCTGGCTTTCTCTTTGATTTGGATGAGCAACATTTGTAGAGACATTCAAAAGATAGAAAGTTTGATAATACAATGCGTACCAATTCTTCAAAAGACATACAGCAAAACAAAGAGGCTGAAAACACCAGAGGAAGTAGAGAAATATTTTTCAGGCTTTATTGCTTTTATCGATTCCACCGAGCAACAGATTCCAAGGCCTGCTGTAGATAGAGAAAGAAGGAAAATGTACTATTCTTTAGGCAAGAAGAAAAGGCATGCTATTGTTAAGAATCAGATTACGGTTAACAATCGTGGTTATATCCTTCATAAACTAGGCTATAAGAAAGGAAGAAAACATGATTATGGTGTTTATACAAAGAATCATCCTATAACTCCCAAAGAGGTTGTTACTGTAGTTGATCTAGGGTATTTGGGCATAGAAAAGGATTTCCAAGAACAACTATCTGCACTACCATATAAAAAGAAAAGAAATCAAGATCTGTCTCGAGAAGAAATAGATTACAACATAATTCATGCTAAAAAGAGAATAGTGGTAGAACATACCATTTGTCGATTGAAAAAATATAGAATAATGAGCGAAGTTTAGAAACAAATTGAGAAAATATAACAAGGTGTCAGACATAGTTGCAGGACTGATAAACTATAGAATATCAAATCAGCAGAACTAAAAATAGATATAGAAGCCAGAAAGAATAGTCTGGATTGTTATTAATTGTACAATCTATTGTATAGAAAAATTAGAATAAAAGAAAATTAGTTATAATCTTGTGACTGTTTATTATTTGTGTTGTATGATTCAGTTCCACGTTTACAGGTTATTGTATGAGTATTTGTGATTGAGACTAATTTTATATGATATATCATATTTATCGGGTGACTTTCCACGTTGTAGATCCATGTACATTAGGACCTCCTAAGGGGTTAGTTGCAATTACATCAGCTTTGTATTTACCTTTTTCATGTAGCGGAGCCATTGAGTGGCCAACCAGTAAATGGTCGGTACCATCCGGATCAGTTACATCTGAATATTGTACAGCACTACCACTAGGTGATGTCACTGTAATAACCAAATCTATATTAGGTTGAGGAGTATTAAACGTATTTGTTACTGTTGTAATAACTTCTTGTTCGGCATTTTGTCTAAGTGAAATTTTTTTCAAAGCAGGTTTTACAAATATTTTTAAACTAGCGGGCACAGCAGATTGAGCAATAACCGGTATACCTTTAATAGGCGAATTTGCATTTGTATTTTGTTTTTCAGTTATCGCAGGTGCAATTGGTTTCACTGTCATCAAAGTTCCATTTACAATTGGTCTTGCAGTTACTTCAGATATTGCTGAAAACAGAACAAGTGATGTCATTATGCCAATAATAGCTACTGCTAACAGATGTCTTGTGATACTATTGTTGGTATTTTTATTGATACAATTTTCCACTAATCTATTTATGAAGAATCGATTATTTTCTTTAATTTTAGACAATAAAAATGATTACTAGATCTATGACTTAAGACGTTAGTAACCTCTTTTTCTTAAATTTTTGAGTTAAATTATAGCATGTTTTTTATCAAGAAGGCATTATAATGATTTGATAATGTGTTTTTATGAGAGATATTTGTTACCCCATGTTATTATATTACTTCAACCTGTGCTTCTTAACCCATGATCTAGGAATATAAAAATCAACAAACAAATCAACCGGTTAATTAGCCATTGTTAAAATTCAATATTTTAGTTATGTCTTTTTAAAAGATTAATAATAATCCATAGTTCCCATATACATGCCAAAGACGAATTCCATCTAACTCAATTATATAGGCATATATTATTTGGGATTCAATAGAAATAACATGAAAAAATGGTTTTGAAGGTTCTCATTATAGCAATTACTAACTGTACTGCTTCCACACATAGTTGACATTTTAGCTTCCTAACATAGTTGACACTCTAGTCTTAGAGTGTAATAATAATGGATATAATTGAAAATAGGTATAAAATGATAATTGAATCAGAACGTTCAGGTAAGACTATATCTGATGCTTGTACTGCATATGGTGTTTCAAGACAAACATGGTACAAATGGAAGAGACGCTATAATGTATATGGGATAGATGGATTAAAAAACCAATCAAGAAAGCCACATAATATTAAAAATGTAAAGGTAACCAAAGATATAGAAAAGATTATTCTCGAGCTGAGACTAAACAACAGATTTGGTCCAATGAGAATAAGGTTCAGATTAAAGAGAAAGTATGGAATCAGCTTGGGTACAAAAACCATTTACAATATTCTAAAGAGACACAATCTCAATGTACTATCTGTTAAAATAAAAAGAAAATACAAGATTTGAAATGAAACATCCGAATGAGTTGGTTCAAATGGATACCAAAGGACCTTTTTATCTAAAAGGCTCACGAAGCAAAAATTATTTTATTCACGTAATAGATGATTGCCCCTCAAGAAAAGTAGTTAGCAAATGGTGCAGCAGAAGAACTAGTGAAGAATCACTGTCGGTTCTCAACGAATGGATTGAACTCTACGGTAAACCTATGAAAGTGATGCACACGATGGTTGTGGTAGAGAATTTACATCGAATAAATTCAAACATTATCTTTTTCTCAATGGAATAAAGGACAAGCAGATTCCTAAAGGTTATCCACAAGAACAGGGGAAAGTAGAAGCGTATAACAAAATAGTCATAACTGAATTTCTACAAGTAGAAGAGTTAATTGATATGAAAGAGGGAATAGAGAAATACGAATTATTTGTCAATTCATATAACTATGAAAGAGAACACGGTGGAATAAACGGAATGACGCCATCAGAGAAGTCCATGAAATCTTTAAAACAACCGATATAGATACACTAAAACAAGACAAAATGTGTCAGCCATGTTGGTACATTGTTTTGTCAACCATGTGTGGAAGTACAACAACTAACCAAGCACTTAAACAATGGATTTCATTCACTTTTGAATTACATCCCTATGGTTTAAATGACATAATATTTGCAAGTAGTTTTACTATTCATGTAAATTGCAACATCAATCCTTCTCCAGATGATTCTCCAGGTTCAGTTATGGACTAGTGTTCCTATTGTATCTGGATATACTGTTACGTAAACAATCAAATCTGCAGGCTTACAGGATCTTCAACTTTTTCAGGCGATTATTCATACTATTAAATTTTATACTAGAATACTTTTCATTTCAAAAAACAACTATTGTAAATCAGAAAAAGACTATTAAAATAAAAGATTTGGATCAAGCAGTTAAATTATCCATTATAATGGATCTTATCTCTTATTATTATAATTGAAAAGTAAGATATAATGATAAGAAAAATATATTAACTGCTTTGTCGCATAACTAAACCCATTTAGATAGGATCGAACCAATTAATCATTTGTGATCCACTGACATTCTTATAACCAGTCTCTTGTAAGACGGGGGGAAAGATACTTTTTTCCTATGATTTTCTTGATCTGGGATGCGGATCTTGCAAGGATGAATGAAAATAAGAATGGCAAAAAGTACAATACCTGATTCTTTTATTCTTATAATTGGTTATATCAAAGTATACCTTCACCTTCCCTATAGACAAATCGAAGGAATCATAAAAGCAAGTGTAGGAAAGAATCTTCCAGACCATCCATGCTATTCACAAATATGTAGAAGAGTAAACAAACTGGACATGGATATCAATAGCAGTGATGATGATGATGATGATGTCGTTATCATCATAGCAGCGTGGACAGTACAGGTATCAAGGTTACAAACAGAGGTCTCGATGGATACAAGATAAATGGAAAGCAGGAAAAAAGAAAGGCTATCTAAAGATACATGTGTAGCAGTAAATATAAAGACCAAAGAAATTCTTGCACTGGAAGTTACAGATGAGAAGAGGTGCATGATGGAAAGGTTATGAAGCAATTGATTGAACAGGTTTTGAATAATAACCATAATATCAAGATCAAATTATTTCTAGGTGATGGAGGAGCCTACGATAGTAATGAAATTCAAATACTTGAAGGAGAAAAGGATTCAGCCTGTCATCATCAAAGTAAAAAGGAACTCTATCGTTTCATCCAAGAATAACAAGATACGAAATAGAGAAGTGCAATTATAAACAAAAGATTATCATAAATGGAAGAAGAAAAGAAAGTATGGAAGTAGATGGATGGCTAAATAAACAGCATTTTCTTCTATAAAGCGAATGTTTGGTGAATACACATCTGTTATCAGATTTCAAATTGGTAAAAGAGATGACAATGAAGATATCACTATACAACTTGTTTAGAAGAATGGCATAAAATGGATGGAAATAGTTTAAGGAAAACTAGTTATGCAACAGAGCATCTATAAAGCAATTATATATACAATAAATGCCTCTTAGTAGTAGATTTTTTTGATATATATTATAATATAATGATCTGAAATCGTTTAGCATACTTTGTACTAATTGGTATATTGTATCCAAAAGCCTTGATTAATATTATTTACATCCATTATAACTTTGGTGTGAAAAGGAACATGGTCATTACCGCTACTGTATCCTTTTGATGTCGTTCCGGTTCAGACTATATAAGCACAGATTCCTTTTTCATATTTAAAAACACTATCAAGTAAAGGTCAGATTGTACGTTTGTAAATACAAATTCTCCAATACCTATAATATTCTACACTTATTGCTTCGTTTTTTAGTTGCGGAAACTCGATGTAACCAAGTAATACTACTACCACTATCATACTAGTACCCAATCCAAATTTCTTTATTATGCTTGAAGATGAGATATTTTAATCTGCAAAATCCTATTTAAATCAAGATCTAATGGTCCTTCAAGTCGTCAAATAGGAAACGAAATTTGGAGTGACTGTTTGAAATATCCTGCAGCACTCCATACATGAAATCAATAGCAACAACCATTTTATCCACACAGTCCTCTCTTCAAGGACAAGATAATTACATTACTAAAGTGACAACTGTCACAAAAGAAGAAGCAACAATAGCCTTGATTTCACTGACCAACCCGTCTACTAATAAACTCATCTACAACTTGGCAACTGCAGATGTGATCTTAGGTGATATCAAACCCCGACCATAAATAATGCAAGAGTATCTTCACCTACTTGGCAAGTACAATGGAAAATCAACAAATGATAATCCTATTTAGACATAGTCCTAAACATCGAAAATCAGTCATAATCTTTACCGGTTCTTGGTGTCTATGTAATGAGATTATCATGATTTCAATCTTTGCAACATCATGAGTACAGATAACTGCTGTTCAACCACATAAACAAACAAAACAGACTAATTCAATATTCAATCTATAGTTGTAAGTGCTAACAGAATGCAGATTAATTCTTCAAATGTTGCTACTGCTGTTCCTGCTGGTTAGATATTGTCAACCCATAAACATCGTCCTCCTAGTATTAGGCGCTTCATCGACTTTAGTCAAGAAGATGATACAATGTAACCTTAACTGCTTTTGTAGATGAACTTAATACAAGCAATCCATCCTGATGGCGATTGACAACTCTTATTGAGTAAACGACTCACCTGGATTCACTGAAAGGAATGAACTTAACGAGCATTTGTTCAAAGAGGATATCAAAGGGCACTTTTCAAGCGAAATTTCCTTCGATCAGTATGTATCGATACCAATCTTGCAATGACTGCTCTCTACTTTCTCTCTACTTTACTGCATGAATAGGATGATGTTCAGTATCTATTCTGCTGTCCAATACCTAGACAAATAGATTGATAAGAACGGGAATGGGGCGAAGTACCGCTATCATTTCAATGTTCTCTTTATATTGGATGACGTACATAGTAATATGTGGATAATTCGTTCGAATCTTGTGTCTCTTGTATACTTTTGCTCCTATAGCTCTGTTCATTGAAATAGATATAGAGATCGATGCTACTTTGCTCCATCTTATCTTTCAAAGTAGATGACCCACCGTATTACTTTAGACATGATCTATACTAGGTTTGCAGTCTTCTTTTCCTTTCCTTTCCTTAAGAATAATGTATTGGAGACTATTACCTCACCTTATCAAAGAAGATCAGATGTATTTGAATAGATACAAAAATGAGTGTATAAAAGAATATCTATGAACGGTACATGTTAATGCTCTCTGGTTCCTACTCGAATTCCATCAAATACTTGTTCTATATGGAACATTTTTGTCTAAATCCTTATCTAAACATCAATATAACAACCAATTTTTAGTCTGCACAATACACAGATAATATAAACAGCCACTGAGACAGATCCAAGTTTAAATGCAGAATAAGACACTTTGAGATGTACTTTTGACCTGCTCTATTGCATAACTAGTCATCCTTAGCTCATATCTACTTTGCTAAATCAATCTTGTAAAAAGATTGTACAACGATACCTTCATTGTCATCTCTTTTACCAATTTGAAATCTGATAACAGATGTGTATTCACCAAACATTCGCTTTATAGAAGAAAATGCTGTTTATTTAGCCATCCATCTACTTCCATACTTTCTTTTCTTCTTCCATTTATGATAATCTTTTGTTTATAATTGCACTTCTCTATTTCGTATCTTGTTATTCTTGGATGAAACGATAGAGTTCCTTTTTACTTTGATGATGACAGGCTGAATCCTTTTCTCCTTCAAGTATTTGAATTTCATTACTATCGTAGGCTCCTCCATCACCTAGAAATAATTTGATCTTGATATTATGGTTATTATTCAAAACCTGTTCAATCAATTGCTTCATAACCTTTCCATCATGCACCTCTTCTCATCTGTAACTTCCAGTGCAAGAATTTCTTTGGTCTTTATATTTACTGCTACACATGTATCTTTAGATAGCCTTTCTTTTTTCCTGCTTTCCATTTATCTTGTATCCATCGAGACCTCTGTTTGTAACCTTGATACCTGTACTGTCCACGCTGCTATGATGATAACGACATCATCATCATCATCATCACTGCTATTGATATCAATGGGATCACAAATGATTAATTGGTTCGATCCTATCTAAATGGGTTTAGTTATGCAACAAAGCACTTTGGCAGTACTTCTAAATGATAAACCAAGAAAATACAAATATAATCCATAACCAATAATCTGTGTAGAAATTCTATTTCTTGATCTCATAGAAGATGGTGTCGTTTTAAAGCTATAGATTTTTCCTTAAATTAACAGGGCCATTAATAGAGCTTTGAATTGTTATTGAACCACTAGATAAAGAAATATTCTTTCTTTTCCCTATCAAAAGAACGAAATATGTATGTAGCCGAACGAGTTCTTTCTACGGTTATAGACAAGTACGGGGAAACATCAAGTATCATCTGACGGTGGTATTTGGTATCTTTAAGCATGCAAATTCTTGAACTTACAACATCACCTTCAATACTCTTTTGAAAAAAGCATAATTGAAATAATGATGCCGTATGTAAAGTATAGAATAAAATCGTTTGATGATTATTTTCCTTGTAGAAAGAACTCACGCAAATTAGATCAAGTTAACAATGGATTATTCTATTTATTGATAACACAATAAAGAAAGAATATAAGATCCGATAAAATATTATCAAAATAAAATTTATCTTTTGATAACTAAAATTGGTGAAAAAATTTAAATCCTTGAATTTCCTTGATCACTTATATATACATTTCCTGATGAATCTACTGCAATGATTTGTGGATAATCAAATTGTCCTTTTCCCTTTCCTCCTTCTCCCCCTTTGGTAATAAAGTTACCATTGCTATCAAACTTTTGAACCTGATTATTATCATAATCTGTTATATACACATTATTATACCAAATAGCATAAATATCAGAACTATACTTTTACCATCTGCTTATTTTTGATAAAAGCTTATAGCTAAGTTAGACCATTATTTGTCCTATTTAATTGACTCTTGTCAATAGAGAATCGTTTGAAAAGATCTATAGATATGAACCGAATATAAAAACAAAGGAAAGAATGCTACTTCTTGTTCTCAACGTAGTTTATCGAGGGAAGAAGATATCTGCTGCTCAGGTAGCCAAAGATCTACGCCGCAGTAAATCTTGGGCTTTTGACTGGTTAAAAAGATATGATGAAGAAGGTATAAAAAGATTAAAACCAGACAGAAAAGCGGCAGTCCACTCGAGATATCAGAAGAGGTCGTGTATCAGATTAAGAAAGAACTAAAAAAAGAAAACAGCCAAGGGTGGACCACAAAACAGGTTAAAGAGTTAATCAAAGAAAAGTGGTATCAAATATCACTATACTCACATATACCGCATCCTTCGAAAATGGATTTAAACAGAAGGTTCCAAGAAAAGTACATGTTAATACTGCACCACCAGAGGAAAAAGAGGCATTCAAAAAAAGACTACAGAAATACTTGTGGATAAGCGGCAAGAGCTGCTTTGTTGCATGATTATTTTATTCGTCATTTGTTAACGTTTTATTGACAGTGTTATAACGGAAATAGTCAAAGCTTAATTATTATTATAATACAAATATTAAATTTTTAACTGATTTTCGAATCATGCAACAAAGCAGCAAGAGCAGCAGCAAGATGAAAAAAAAGGATTTACAATAGTATCCTTAGACGAATCATTCTTATTCTTTTATGATTCTCTTGTAAGACGCGTTTGGATTGAACAAGATAAAAGACCTGTTGTTAGTGTAACAGGCTCGCACCAACGTTCATGTGTTTTTGGAGCCATAAGCATGGAAGGAAAAAAAAAGAAGAAGAAGAAGCTATTCAGACAGTACAATGTATTCAACGGCGATACATTTCTTGATTATCTGAAGAAAATACATGCTAATTCAAAATGTTATTTGTTCATGGATAAGGCCTCTCCTCATTATACATTAAAAAGGTAATCTGATATTTTGAAGATAACAAAGATACAATAATCCCTGTATATCTTCCAACTGCATCACCGGAGTTTATAGTTATAGAAAAGGTATGGAACATATCCAAACAGGATTTGCTCGTACTGAAATATTGTTCATCATTTGCAGATTTAAAGAATAAAATATCCCAGTATTTCAGAACAAAAAGATTTAATCTTAATATGAGAAACTATCTGTTAAGGGAAGTTCGCTAATATATGCTAATTGGTATAAAATGATCTGTTGCAATACTATATGGACCGTTATACAATCCGAATTGTCCATTACCTGTACCATTATATTCAAAAGCCTTTGTAAATTTATAAAATTTGATTGTAGAACTTTGAAAGTTGATTTATTGATTTATTTGAAATAGCATTAGATATATTTATAAAAGTTGAAAGAAATATTGCTGTTATAAATATAATTAGAACTGCAAAATTCTCTTTTTGCGTAATACTTTATTTCTTATCTTTCTTTTACGGATATTCTAGTTTCAAATGGCTCTGTAGAGTTAAGCAAAAAGCTATAGATTTCCTTATTGTTTATTATATATGATATAACAAATAAGAAAAAGAACAGCTCTTAAAAATATCGTATATTCTTTACATCTTTATTTTTTTGGTCTGTCGTTAAGAAATACTTCTAATGTAATATCTCGATTTGTTACAAGAAGTCACCTACTGCAATTAGAGATTGGATACAAAAGTACAAACCTGAAAGATTATTTCATAGCAAGACCAAGATATCTGAATTTATAATCGATGAAACTCAACTGAAGGTGGGTTCAGAAATCGTATGGCTTTGGGTAGCTATCGAATCTGAAACTAAGAATATTCTTGCAATAAGCATATCCAAAATAGGAATATGTTTGTTACTGAAAGATTTCTTTCTGATATTGTAAATGAATTTGGCCAGCATCCCGTTTCAACAGATGGCGATAGTTGGCATCCTCAAGCCTACAGGTTCTTAAAACTAAAACATTATTTTCATTCCCATTATGAGAAAAGCATTATTGAAAGAACTATGCAATACATAAAGGATAGAACGGAAAGCTTTGATGATAACTTTCCTTGTAAAAAGAATAAGTGTAGATTAAATCACATAAAACAATGGCTCAAGTTGTTTGTTTATAAGCAAAATAAAAAAATATTTTCTTAAGTTAACAGTTGTGTAAATATCAGGTTAATCATTAATGTAAACTAATAGTGCTCGTTTAGATTTGTTAATTTTTATAATATTGAATATGAATCAAAAAATATGATAACAATTTTGTTGCTCAAAACGAGTTGTAATAGTTTACAAATGCATATACAATCTTTTTTACACAACTGTTAACATAGCCTATTTTAAAAATAGGATATCAAGACATTTCATGACAAAAAGATTTAATCTTGAAATGAGGAAATCTTTGTAATCGTAGAATTGTTCTTATTGTTATAGCGGTTACAGTATAGCATATTGATTAAAATAACTATTAGCTATATTTCTATCTATTTTAGGATAGATTCTTAGAAGATTGAAAATATGCAAAAATTGGTATAAATTTGGATCTTCAAATTTATCTAATCTGTATTCATTTAACGTTAAATTCGCCAACAGATGCACTTAATTAAAAAATTATATAATAATCAATCACTATTCAGAATTCCATAATAAAGAAATAGATTTGTTGGTCCTCTATTAGTTTACTAAGTCTTTTGTATTAATGCATATTGTTTCATTATTTTTGAAATATGTCTTAGACTTTATTTTATTACGGATTACCCGAATTAACAAATAGGACCTTCAGCTAAATTTCCATTAGAACTTCCTCCAATAGCAGTTCCTCCCCCTCCAGAAGAGGCCTGTCCATTCTCCCCATTAGAGTTTCCATTACTGCATGCAGCTAAATTTCCATTAGAGGTTCCAGGAATAGCAGTTCCAGGAATAGCAGTTCCATAATTACCTTGAGCATAAGCCAAATTGAAAGCACTGTTTGTAAAAGAATGATTATTCTTTCCTTGATTTGATGATGCTGCTAATGAAGTGGCAGATATTACTATTATTAGCAACATAATTGAGTATTGCGATCTCATGATAACAGTTGCATATAAAATTATATTAATATTTATGAACTATTTATAAATATATTGATATAAAGCATTTTCTTATGTAAAAAAGAAAGTATATTTCTAAGCAAAATAGATCTATTGTATTATTATGTATTGTATCCGATATATCGCTTTATCTCCTAACTCAATCTATTTAGATAGTATTGAATCAATTAATTATTATTGATTAATTAGCCATCCTACAATAGAACATTAGTTCTACTTGAAAGAGAAACACTTTTTCATATGACTTGATACTTGAGTTATGATCTTGCAAGAATGAATGGAAAAAAGAAAGATAAATCGTTTACATTTTCAAATTCTTTTATTCTTGTTATTAGATATATTCCTACTTCATTTTATTTGCCACATATATAAACAGAGGAAACAACAATCAAGGCTACTATACCAATTAGCATATGTTTTCTAAATTGTATTTCGTAGCAAATAGTTTCTCATATCAAGATTGAATCTTTTTGTTCTGAAAAAGGCGGAGATCTTATTCTTCAAATCTGCAAAAGATCGATAATATTATAGAATAAGTACATCTCGTTTTAAAATATCTCAAACTTTCTCCATCACATGAATTCTGTCGACGCAGTTGGAAGATATACTGTACCATTTAGCATATATTTTTAAACTTTGTAAAAATCTTCCTCTACGTTTTAGAAAGTCATAGTTTGTTTATTTATGCTAATTGGTATGGTATCAGAGTATCTTTGTTTTCTTCAAAGTACTTTAACACCTTCTTTGATTTATAATGAGGTGATGCCTTGTCCATACACATACAGCATTTTTGAAATTTATCATGTATTTTCTTCAGATAATCAAGAAATATGTATCAACATTAATTGTCATACTGCTTCAATAGTTGCTTACCACCAAGACAGATGACACCAAAAATATAAGAATGCCGGTGAGAACCTAGAGTAACAAGAATAGAAATAGCTGAAGGTAATAAATTATGCAACAAAGCAGAAAAGTACTAGTATAATGCATAACTAATAATGTAGTTTGAATATATTAAATCTCTTGCATAATTAGAATTTTCTTCATTTTATGTTATGATTTTGTATTGTTTTAGCAATACTAATTCATTTTCTATATTTTATCAGACCTACAACTATATTTGATACCTAATCGTATTTCTTGACCCTATTTCTAAATACATCTGCAAGTATCCTGCTGTAATGACTATGATACATATAAAAAGAATCATCCTATAACTCCTAAAAAGAGCTTGTTAATGTTTATGACCTTGGATACCTTGGCGTAGAAAAGGATTTTCTAAAACAAAAATCATCTTTACTCGATAGAAAGATGAGAAATCTAGAATTATCAGAAGAAGAAAAAGAATCCAACAAAAATCATTCTAAAAAAAGAATAGTGATAGAGCATACTAATTGTTTCTAATTATGCAAGTAATTATGCAAAAGATCTATTCTCTACGATATCAACATAAACTTTTATTAATAAATAAGTTGATGTTCTATATTCTTTTACTAATCATATTGAAAATCCGTTCTTTTAAATGTAGAACTACTGTACTATCATTTTGATAAATAGGATTTTAATTACAACTAATAACAAAACTTTATGATAAATGATATGAAAATAAGAAAAAAATGTGTTTTTTGGATTTGATTTTGTTTTACTATGCGTAAAGAGTGTTTTGGCCATTACCGCCGCCAGTGCCGCCAGTGCCGCCGTCGCCGCCAGTGCCGCCGTTAGCGTAATTTCCGTTCCAGCTACCGCCAGTTGCTGTGGCAGCACCGCTTTGTGCATTGCCATTGTTACCGTGTGCATCTCCACCATTGGCACTTCCACCATTGGCACTTCCACCATTGGCACTTCCAGCATTGGCACTTCCAGCATTTGAGTCTTTACAGCAATTGTCTTTAGCGGGGGCGCATGTGTCACAGGGGTTTTTACAGCAATTGTCTTTAGCGGGGGCGCATGTGTCACAGGGGTTTTTACAGCAATTGTCTTTAGCGGGGGCGCATGTGTCACAGGGGTTTTTACAGCAATTGTTTTGATCATTTGTCGCGAATGCTGAATTGTCAAACATTGCGATTGACATTCCTACTACTAGGATGACTGCCAATACAGGTGCAATTACATAAATTTTAGTGTTCATTGTAACACAACATTATTTTTATAACATATTTACAGTTGGATATATTAACATGTTATAATATTATATTTAATATCTATATGTTATATAAAATTTATATGAATAAATTGTAATATAAAATTATTAAGTATTTATACGTAAAGTATTATATATCGTAATGATGTCCACCATTTTTTCCATTTCTATTACAGAAATAAACAATGTATTTTTTAATAATTCTAGATATTTATAAAAAATATATACTAGATCTCCGCATAATTAGAGTAAACAGCTATATGATTGCTTTGTTGCCTGATTCGAAAATCAATTAAAACATCAAATTATATATTATAATAACAATTAAATTTTAACTGTTTTTGTTGTAAGTTTATGTACAAAACGTTAGTAAATGACGAATAAAATAATCAAGCAACAAAGCACTATATGATCAATAATTCATCAATTTCTTGTCCTTTCTTTTGCTTTCATACGTGAGATTATCCAAAAAACCCTACTTTTAAATCATTTATGGGCTTGACAGGGCCAACAGTTTGATGATATTTTCCAAAAAGAAATAACAAAAAGATATGCTAAACATGAGATAAAGCGTTTATCTGAAATAAAAGATGATTTAAAAAGAGAAAGAGAAATAGGTGCTGTAGGCAGACCATTCAAACTTGATTTAATAGATAGATTTCTCATGGTCTTGGTTTACTATCGTCTTTACATAACCTACACATTGTAGCAATCTTTTTCTTTGATCTTGATCAGAGCAACGTCTGCACAGAGGCATACAAAAGATTGAAAGTTTGATTAGAAAATCTTTGCCAATTCCACAAAAATTATACAAATTGACAAAAAGATTACAAACACCTAAGAAGAAGTTGAACAATGCTTTGTTGCATAACTAACATTTTTAGATAGGCGTAAATAATCCATTATTTGTTGCATTAGCCTTCTTATAATCAATCTCTTGTTAAACGCGGTGAGATACTTTTTTCCTATGATTTTCTGGATAGTTGGGATGCGGATCTTGAAAGGATGAACGAAAATAAGAATGGCAAAAAGTACAATACCTGATTCCTTCATCTTTATCATAGGTCACATCAAAGTATACCTTCACCTTCCAAATAGGCAAACATAGAAGGAATCATCAAAGCAACTATAGTAGGAAAGAGTATACCTGAATATAAACAACCCGCAGCACCAAGTTATTCACAGATATGCAGAAGAACAAACAAACTGGACATGGATATCAATAGCCGCATAGATGATGGTGTCGTTATCATAGCAGCGTGGACAGTACAGGTATCAAGGTTACAAACAGAGGTCTCGATGGATACAAGATAAATGGAAAGCAGGAAAAAAGAAAGGCTATCTAAAGATACATGTGTAGCAGTAAATATAAAGACCAAAGAAATTCTTGCACTGGAAGTTACAGGTGAAAAGTGCATGATAGTAAAGTGATGAAGAATTTGGTGGAAGGCGTACTGAATAATATCATAATATCAAGATCAAATCATTTCTAGGTGATGGAGGAGCCTACGATAGCAATGAATTTCAAATATCTGACGGAGAAAAGGATTCGACCTATCATCATCAAAGTAAAAAGGAACTCCATCATTTCATCCAAGAATAGCAAGATATGAAATAGAAATGCAATTACAAACAAAAGATTATCATAAATGGAAAAAGAAAAGAAAGTATGGAAGTAGATGGATGGCTAAATAAACAGCATTTTCATCTATAAAGCGGATGTTTGGTGAATATACATACGCTATCAGGTTTCAAATTGGTAAAAGAGATGACAATGAAGGTATCGTTGTACAATCTTTTTACAAGATTGATTTAGCAAAGTAGATATGAGCTAAGGATGACTAGTTATGCAACAGAGCAGTTGAACAATACTTTCTTGGATTTCTTGCTTCCATAGATTCCACTGCAGAACAACAGATACCAAGACCAGTATACAATAAAAGACGCAAGATCTACTATTCAGGTAAGAAGAAAAGACATATATTAAAGACACAGTTGATGGTCAACAACATGGTATTATCATCTATAAATCAAGATAGAAGAAAGGACGTAAACATGATCATGATACATATAAAAAGAATCATCCTATAACTTCTAAAAAGAGATTGTTAATGTTTATGACCTTGGATACCTTGGCGTGGAAAAGGATTTTCTAAAACAAAAATCATCTTTACTCGATAGAAAAAAGAGAAATCAAGAATTATCAGAAGAAGAAAAATAACACAACAAAAGTCATTCTAGAAAGAGAATAGTTGTAGAGCATATCATTTACAGATTGAAAAAGTACAGGATACTTGCAAATATGTTTAGAAATAAACTCAGGAAATACAATGAGGTATCAGATGTACTATGCATACTCGATGAAAATAGCATATTTTATACTAAAACATAACATATAAAATTAGTCATATTTTTAAAATCTATTAGATCATACCATTTAGCCTTGAATAAAGATAATGCTTTGACATTATTTCTAAATGATAATCTAAGAAATTACAAATATAATCCATAACCAATAATCTATAAATGTGTTTTATTCCTTGTCCTCATATACTATATGATTGTTTTAAATCTATATATTTTTAGTTAAGATCTGTGTATATATAGGCACATACTCGTAAAATATTTGATCGCTCTGCTCCCATGATTCTTATTATAAATATTCTTCCACTTGTTAACTACTCTTCCTATTTCTTGTTCATCTTGGAATGTAATAAACAAACACAACTATTTTATATGATGTAGCATACCTTTTACATAACTATTAAATTAACAGAGTGAGTTCTTAATCTACTTAGGAAAATTTAAATTTGATCAATGTATTTGGAGTTCAATGGCAGAATCCAAATTAAAAACAATTACAATAGAATCCGGAGCATCTGCTAAAGATAACAAAGCTTTTGCACCTAAACCTTTGACTATAAGGGCTGGTGAAACAATTACCTGGAAAAATACTGATATAGAAACATACACTGTGACTGCAGATTTTACAAATAATGGTTCTCAAAATAGTAGTGGATTTGATTCAGGACTTTTAGATTCTGGGCAAAGTTTTAAACATACGTTCTAAAAAACTGGTCACTATAACTATTCTTGTATGATCCACCCAACAATGAATAAAACTGGTCACTATAACTATTCTTGTATGATCCACCCAACAATGAATGGAACGATCATAGTAGAACCATAAATTGCATATATTAAAAATTAGATGCTGTTAATTGTATTTATCATATCTTTTTGTTAGTTCTTTTTCGAAAACATTATCAAATTCTTGTACTGTAATGCCAGCAGTGAATGATTTTTTTAGATAACTTCGTGTATTAAAGAAATGGAGAACAGAATGATTAAGAATCATAGTTCACAAATTTGTCTACGAGTAATCACGCAAAAAATCTATTATGCTAATTGGTACTGAGTTTTAGAATTATGGACTAATAAACTAATCCAAAATTGCAAATATTTATTTTATAATATTTTTATAATATTTTTAAAAAAAGGACTCTTCTTCATAAAAATTCTTCATAAAAAGCTATATCAAAAAATGGATGTAAGATTATTTGCATAATCCAAGACATGCGATGATGGGATCACCACCGTGTGAAACGCCTCCGTTAGCATCACCGCCGTTAGCATTACCACCGTTAGCATTACCACCACCGTTTGCTGCGTCTGAGGAAGATCCTGCAGCACCTGTTCCGCCATCACCAGCTTTTGCGCCATTACCAGCTTTGCCACCGTCAGATGTAGCATGGCCACCGTTACATGTATTTGGAACGGTACATGCAGTAAATGCATTAGCAAGGGTAGCTGTACTAATTCCGGTTACAGTTAAAAGGCTTGCAATTACAACGATTGTTATAATTGACCTTAAAATTGGTGAAGATAAATGCTTCTTGTTAGATGATATTATAGTTCTTTGAACCATAACAGTGTTTATCAGCATATTGTTTAAACATTAAGATATTATATTTCGCAATTTTTTTATGATATATTATTCTGCAATAACTCTAAAAGTAATTAATGTTATATTAAACTAGAATTAAATTAATATAAACATCTTATAGTTATCATAAGTATAATCATCAGCAAACGGTTTACCTATTGATTTAATGCTGTCTATTTAGTGACATTCACAACCAATTATGGTAACGTTTTGAGATCAGAAAGGTTTCATTGTAACCCGAATAGAAAATATTTTTTGCACTTGATGTTTATTGTCAAATATATTTTCAAATATTCCTTATTTCTTATTTTTCAGTTATTTCACTTATTTACTGATTGTCTTATTTGCACCACTAAAACTTGTATTCTTCATCGAATTTAGTATAAAATTATCCTGGAATTCACTACCTGTTTACCTTGTAGTTTATATAATTGAGGCATGATCATAATTCAAAATCACTTATCTTTATTTTATTATCATATCATACCGTTCCAGCATATACTATATCGATTTTGGATATATTGTGTCGGTTTTACAGTTATAATATACCATTATCTAATAAAGCAAAACTGTTGAGTACAATTGCAGATACCAGATTAAATCCTCGGTACTAGCATTGCTTTGTTGCATAACCAAACCTATTTAGCTAGGATCCAACCAATTAATCATTTGTGATCTACTGGCCTTCTTATAACCAGTCTCTTGTAAGACGAGGAGAGATACTTTTTTCCTATGATTTTCTGGATAACTGGGATGTTGATCTTGCAAGGATGAATGAAAATAAGAATGGCAAAAAATACAAATTTCCAGATTCTTTTGTTCTCATAGTTGGTCACATCAAAGTATACTTTCACCTTCCATATAGACAAACAGAAGGAATCATAAAGGCAACTGTAGGAAAGAATCTTCCAGACCATCCATGTTATTCACAGATATGTAGAAGAATAAACAAACTGGACATTGACATCAATAACAGTATTGATGATGATGATGATGATGATGATGTCGTTATCATCATAGCAGCGGGGACAGTACCGGAATCAAGATTACAAACAGAGGTCTCGGTGGATGCAAGATAAGTGGGATGTAAAAAACAAGAAAGGCTATCTAAAGATACATGTTGCAGTAAATATCAAGACCAAAGAAATTCTTGCACTGAAAGTCACAGATGAAAAGGTACATGATGGAAAGGTTATGAAGAATTTGGTGGAAGGCGTGTTGAATAATAACCGCAATGTCAAGATCAAATCTTTCATTGGTGATGCAGGAGCCTACGATAGCAATGAAAATTTCAAATACTTGAAGGAGAAGAAAAGGATTCGACCTGTCATCAAAGTAAAAAGAAACTCTATCGTTTCATCCAAGAATAGCAATGTAAGGAATAGAGAAGTTGAACTTCAAATAAAGGATTATCATAAATGGAAAAAGAAAAGAAAGTATGGACAACGATGGATGGTTGAAACAGCATTTTCATCTATAAAGCGGATGTTTGGTGAATATACATCTGCTATCAGGTTTAAAAACATGATAAAAGAGATGACGATGAAGGTATCGTTGTACAATCTGTTTAGAAGAGTTGCATAAAATGGATGGAAATAATTTAAGGAAAACTAGTTATGCAACAGAGCAACTAGCATTGGATATATCCTAAATACTGATTTGATATGCTCAATCAATGGCTCTATGGATATACTTCTTCTTTTATAGATAGATTGCCCTATTTCAGATTCATAAAAGCATACAAGCTCAAGCCTCTTTTTAAAAGTACTTTTGTATCGTTCAACAACAGGACAAATCAGATTATCCCAATACCTTCTTGCTATATTCATACAGTCCCTTAGCATCATACCCAGGGTCAGCTATTGTGTACAATACAGAAGGTAAAGAGAATACCGAAAAAGATGAAAGATGTTAAAGGGGCATACATCTTGTTGTCTGGAACATTAGCAGTAATTACATCTGCTGTCAATGGTACTACAATCTCATCTATTGCTGTTGTACATTAAGATGTAGTTTGTATCCGAAAATCCATCCTTTGATATGGCTATAACCTCACCTTGCATCTGTATCAATGCCAGCAGAACATGGTACTACTCCTTTTTTCATTATGGATGACTTATGCCATACACTACATTTTGCTTTTAGGCGCGTGCTGTCTATTGCTGTTATAGAAGGGTCTGCTATGCCCTCTACAACATATAGATATCCCATTGTTGATATCCTTTCTTTTCATCTGTAGAAATAGTGGTCTTCAATCGCCTGTCAAATGTTCGTCTACTGCATGGAATGGATACTAATCCACAGGCTATTGCTAGTTTACTGCTATACTGACAGCAGTCCATGTTAAGAAAAATATGTAATGCATTGTTGGAATCAAATCTAAACTATATCCTTACAATAAAACATCTTAGAATTACATTGGGAGAATATATACATACGGTCTGCCACGTTTCCCCCTTGGTGATGCAGTAGGCCATGGTATGCAACCTATCAGATACAGAATGTTAAAAAGATGGATTCTTTTATTCTATCAAGATAATCTTTGGGGCAGTTTTAATCAAAATTATATCTCAATGGTTAGCTTTAAGCTGTATGACAGGTATTAAAAATATATTTGAATTATGACCAAGCCTCAAATAAATATGGATTTTTATGATTTTTATTATATCAAAAAAACTAAGCGTTTTTCCTTTTTTGATAAATCTATATAGAATATACAAAAAACATTTCTAAATTTAATGGTAGATGATTTTGTATTTATCTGATTTTTGATAATCGATTATATCCATTCATCTTTGACCAAATTATATACTTTTTTTCGTGTATCATCAAGACTATTTTTTTCTATTATGAGTCCTTGATTTCTTAATTCCTCGATAGATGCCTGCACAGTTCTCCTTGGAAGGTTGGTCATGTATATCAATTCGCTCTGTTCGACAGGATGTTTATTCCGAATTATGTAATAAATAAATTTTGTAGCTGGGCTGCCCTCAGGTCCTTTCTTGACAGGTAAAATACTAAAACTTGCTTTTGATAAAAAGCCCCGTCTTTGAGATTCTGTTGATACAACATTCTCTAATTTAATTTCCCCTAAATTTACCCTTTGTCCAAACTCTGAAATTAAAACGGCTTGTTGTAATTCTAGTGGACCTTCAAAAATTATATTGTTGGGAGATATCTTTGAAGTAAGGGCAGATAAAAAGTTCCATTTTATGTCTCCTTTTTCATCATATATGCCTACATTGAAACCTAAATTTGCTTCAAGAATTACTTTCTCTTGACATCTCTAGTGCTTCGTTTAGGCTTTTAATGGTTTCATCTAATGTAAGTTGTCTACGAGGATCTTTTTTGCCAATTTTCCAGGAATGCCTAAGATTATGTGATTGCATTAATTTAATCATTTTTTTCTTTTCTTCGATAGAAAGTCGAATGTTGTTTTCGCTGATTTCTAAAATGTCAAAACCTGCTATCTTGCATTGCTCAATAAATTTTTCAAATACATTTTCTCTTATTGCATATTCAGTTAAAGTACTTCCGGTGGATACTAATACATTATTTTTATGATAAAAATCTATTCGTTTAATTAAGTTTTCTCCGGATATTAATAGGGGATAGGCACCGTAAATTTTAACCATATCAATAAATGGCGAAATTATTTCAAAATTTTCTTTATCAAAGCCTTGAAATTTATCTATAATGTATGTTATACCATCACGCCGAGGTTTAGTATGGTCAACCCTATTTTCAATTAGACTATCCAACATAATAAAAGAGTATGAAATATTTACATATTTTGAAGTATTGATATATGTCTTTAATTTTTAAAAAAAGATTTAATTATCTAATAATTCATATAATATGAGAATTCTGCATATAAGATAAATTTTAAATTATTCTTTGTAAAAATGAAAAGTGAAATTAATAGTCGATGATCGTTGTTTTGTTCAATACATTAGCAGTTATTTGAGGTGTTCCAATTACTGCTCCATTAATAATGTCAGAATCGTTATATCCTGCAATTTTTAAGCAAATCTTGCATACTATTACATGTCCTCCATGTTTGATAAACGCTGTTACATTATCGGTTAGTGAATTTAAACCTAAATTAATAGGTGGATGTTTTACTCCAAATTGTACGTCTTCAATACTAAGTAACAAAGTGACGTTAAATCCCATTTTTTGCATGGTTTGTAAGTCTGACACAGCTATGGATGCTCTCCATGGATCATCGCTTGAGAGGTGATATACTAACTTTGTTTTGTTATTGTGATCTTGATTGTTTGAATTTGAATGTTTCAAGTGCTGCAGAATTATTTGTTGCTATAATCAAATAATTAAACGTAAATAGAATAATTAAAAAAAATAGGTCGTTTTTTTATTCATATTAATTATATAATATTATTTTTATTATTATTTAATAGATCTTGTATAATTAGAAACGATCTACACCATCTACATGGATTTTTGTATGTTAATAATGACAATGGTTCATATTCTATAGTTTACAAGACCTGATGCTATATCTATATTTATTGTACTTTCTTATATTTCTTAATACATGGTTCATTATTATGTACTTTTTAAATCTACAGATAGTATGCTATATCACTATTCTCTATAGAATGATTTTTGTTGGATTCTTTTTCTTCTTCTTCTAAAGTAGCTCTTTTTTGCTTTGTTGCATGATTCAAAAAACAGAATCATCTTCATTTATAGCAAGATTAATTAAATTGACTGTTTGTATACAATCTTATCCTCAAAGCGTTAACAAATGACGATTAAAATAATCACGCAAAAGCGCATAGATCCCTGTTGTATTTTACATTTTGCATATACTTGTTAAATAATTTTAAAATTAAAAATTATATCTACAAATATGGAAAAAGAGAATTTGTAATTGCATTTATGGAATGATTATGAGCGAAGTAATGATACTAGTGTCTGGGAATTCATTGTATGTTGCGTCAGGATAATTATCTGGTGGTAGTGGTGAATTCTCCAGACCATTGCTTCTATATTCATGTAGTGAAAGTCTTCTTTCTTTTACTTATCAACAGTTCTTGGAATTTGCTATTATTCTTTTGTGAAATATGAAAGACAGAAAGCCAGGAAAACACAAATGTTTAATTCAATCCACTATTGATGTTTTTCAACTTCGGCAGTAGTTTGCAATTTCTTTGTTATGCTACATATTTTTTAAGGGATGTATGTGTATTGTCTAATTAAACTTTCAATCTTTTGGATGTCTCTGTAGATGTTATTCTGATCAATTTCGAATAAAAAGCCCGCTATTGCGTAGGTGATATAGAGACGATAGTAAACCAAAATCATTAAAAATTGATTTAAGTCCAGTTTGAAAGGTCTAGTTGCATCTATAGATCGCTCTTTATTCTTCTTTGAGATAAACGCTTACTCTCATGACTATTGTATTTTTTGTTATATATCGTAAATATCATCGAACTCGCACAGTCAAGTTTGTGAATGATTTAGAGTAATAGATCTTTGGACATATGTAATGAGATCAGAGAAAGGCAGGTATTGATAAACCCATGATCATATGCTGTTTATTAGATCTTGCATAATTACTCGCAAACAGCTTTATGACTATTAGTTTATCATCAATCTGTTGTCTATTTGCTTTCATACGAGAGGTCATCCAAAAAACCATAATTTCAAATCGTTCACTGGCCTAACCGTATTAGAATTTAATGATATTTACGATAAAGAGATAAAAACTGCTTTGTTGCATAACCATACAGTAAAACAAAGAGGCTAAACCTCAGAGGAAGTAGAGAAATATTTTCCAGGCTTTCTTGTGTTTATAGATTCTACAGAACAACAGATTCCAAGGCCTGCTGTAGATAGAGAAAGAAGGAAAATGTACTATTCTTTAGGTAAGAAGAAAAGACATACTATTGTCAAGAATCAGATTACAGTTAACAATCATGGTTATATCCTTCACAAAGCCGCTATAAAAAAGGAAGAAAACATGACTATATATTCAGTATATAAAAAGAATCATCCTATAACTCCAAAACAAGTTGTTAATGTATTTGATCTAGGGTATTTAGGCGTAGAAAAAGATTATCCAGAACAACTAACATCGCACTACCATATAAAAAGAAAAGAAATCAAGAACTGTCTCAAGAAGAAATAGATTACAACATAATTCATTCTAAAAAGAGAATAGTGGTAGAGCATACCATTTGCCGATTGAAAAAATATAGAATAATGAGCGAAGTTTAGAAATAAATTGAGAAAATATAATAAGGTTTCAGATATAGTTGCAGGTCTGGTAAACTATAGAATATTAAATCATAAGAACTAGAAATATATAGAATTCAGAAGGAATAGTGTAGGTCATTTCTAATTATGCAAGATCTATTCTAATTATGCAAGATCTATTCTAATTATGCGAGATCTAATGCATTGATATTTTAGTATGTCCATTAAAATAAATCTTATTCTCAAAAATTAAGATAATAATCTATATCTTTTAATAAAGGAAATTTCATTATAATTAGAAATTTTTGGAAAATAGTCGAATTAATTTCATAAAAAGAGCTAAATTATCATATTTGCTAGCGCTATTATTATTGATTGAAGTTAATAATTTTACATTAAATATCTTGACATGCATTTGATTAGAGACAGTTTTGTTTGTCTCTAATCAAATTTAAAATAAATATCTGAATAACAAGTTATTTTTCTAAAATTTTTAGTATTTTATTTGACTATTTATACGTTTAAACATTAGATCTTGTATATTAAGAATAAACATTATATTGCCAGCAGATCGCTACAAGTCTGTTCTCTCACCTTGATACGAGAAGTTATACAAAAAAGAGTGTACCATTTACAGATCGAAAAAATATGGGATCCTGAGGAATATATTTAGAAATAAAATGAGAAAATGTGCTAAAATATCTGATATAGTGTCAAGGCCTTAACTATGGATGATGAAATAGCATTACTAAAAGAAAGGAGATACATCAATAGTGAACTGCGTGTAACATTTTTAATTATGTAATAGATCTATACCATTTAGCAAAAGTATGCTAAACAATTCCGAATTGCTTTAATACTATATGCAATAAGAAAGCCTACTGTTAGAGTATTTATTTTATTTTACAATTATGTTACAAATATTTATTTTAGCGAACTTATGCAAATTGGTATAATATCAATGGGTCTATTTATTAACTATTTAAAATAAATAATGTAAAATATTATTAATAGAATCCCTATTAGTTGTTGAATGGATAAAATAAAAATATTTCTTTACATAAAATGATTCCAATAGTTGGTGGTCCATGTTTAGAATTTCTCAAAAATTGTGAAATTAAATTTTTTCTGCTTATATATGCATTTTATATAACTTAGTTATGCGATAAAAAGTAAATTTTACATCTAAAAGAATCATTATTGTGATTAATTATTTCGCACTGCAATTTTAGCCTTGAAATAAATCTTCTTTGATTGTGGTTTTATCCTTTACCAGGAACCATACATATGCGCTAATTCGGAATTTATTGCATTATTATACTCTAATTTGTTCTTTTTTCCTTCTTTAATTATATCCTTATTTTTAGTGTCCGTTTGCAACAGTTTATCAAATTTAAGGTTTTTTTTCATCATATTCATAAATACATTTTTGTAATATCTATTCTACCTTTTATGAAATTTAAGAAAGATGTATGAAGATATTGCACGATTTTGTACCTTTACAAATATGCTCTAAATGTTTTGAATAAAAATCAAAACAAAACATTTAGTAAAATTTTTGAAATATCAAATAGTTATTATCAAATCATGATTGTTTGAATTATAATACAATATATTATATAGAATTCATTATATAGATCTCTTGCATAATTAGATACATTTCATTAAGTTGACTACAGATACACCATTTTTTCTTTTAGTTATGCTGCTTCATAATTCTGTAGTTTATCAAGCCTGCGACTATATCTGACACTTTATTGTACTTTCTGAGCCTATTTCTAAATATATCACTCATTATCCTGTACTTTTTCAATCTACAAATAGTATGTTCAATAACTATCCTTTTTCTAGAATGACTTTTGTTGTATTCTTTATCTTCTTGTGGTAATTCTTTTTGATTATTTTTCTTTTTATAGGGTAGAGATGATCTTTGTTCTGGAAAGTCCTTTTCTACTCCAAGGTATCCCAGATCATACACATTTAGAACATCTTTTGGGATAGCAGGATGATTTTCTTTATAGATGTTATAGTCATGTCTGTGTCCTTTCTTATGATCTGCTTTGTGAATAATATAACCATGATTGTTAACCGTAATCTGTGTCTTTGTTGTATGCCTTTTCTTCTTGCCTGAATAGTACATCTTACATCTTCTCTTGTCAATAGGTCTTGGAATCTGCTGCTCTGTACAATCTGTAAAAGCCATAAATCCCGGAAAATATTTCTCTACTTCCTCTGGCGTTTTCAACCTCTTGGTTATCTGATATATTTTCTGCGGAATTGGTACGCATTGTCTTATCAAACTTTCTATCTTTTGGATATCTCTGCAGATGTTGCTCTGATCTAGATCAAATAGAAAACCAGCTAATGTGTAGGTTATGTATAGGCGATAGTACACTAGAACCATGATAACTCTATCCTCAACAATGAGTTTGAAATGTCTCCCTGCACCTACATCTCGTTCTCTCCTCCTTCTTTTTGAGGATAAGCGTTTTATCTCGTACTTTTTGTATTTTGATTTTATTTCTTTATAAATGTCATTAAACTGTTGAATTGAGAGACCGGTAAAGGATTTAAAGAGTGATGGCTTCTTGGATAATCTATTGTAAGATAACAAAAAGAATGACATATTTACATACGATAGACGGAAATAAAGCTGTTTTGGCTAATTATGCAAGAGATCTTATAAAAGAAAATCAAGAACATATTATAGATAAGCATCAAAATAGTTTAATTAGTATATGAAAGGAGTGTATTCAATCCTTATTGATAAATATGATTATCAAACTGATTTAACCGATATATTTAGCAAATCAGGAATAGAGTGGTTGAAATTGTTATCTCCTCTGGTTACACCAGTAGATAAAATTATCTTGGATTAGTCTATAGCGTCCATAGAAGTAATTAATCAACAGATAGACACAATATCAAAATATGCATCATGGGATAATAATGATGTCAAGATTCTTCTCAGTATAACAGGAATAGATGTATTCTCTGCTATGCTAGTATCTGTAGAAATATCTGATGTAAAAAAGATCTTGCATAATTAGAAATGACCTACACTATTCCTTCTGAATTCTATATATTTCTAGTTCTTATGATTTAATATTCTATAGTTTACCAGACCTGCAACTATATCTGAAACCTTATTATATTTTCTCAATTTATTTCTAAACTTCGCTCATTATTCTATATTTTTTCAATCGGCAAATGGTATGCTCTACCACTATTCTCTTTTTAGAATGAATTATGTTGTAATCTATTTCTTCTTGAGACAGTTCTTGATTTCTTTTCTTTTTATATGGTAGTGCGATGTTAGTTGTTCTGGATAATCTTTTTCTACACCAAGGTATCCAAGATCATACACATTTACAACATCTTTTGGAGTTACAGGATAATTCTTTTTATTGATGTTATAGTCGTGCATTATGCCTTTCATATGACATAATTTGTGAATGATATAACCACGATTGTTAACCGTAAGTTGATTTTTAACAGTGTGTCTTTTCTTCTTGCCTGAATAGAATGTCTTTCTTCTTTCTTTATCTACAGGTCTTGATAGTATCTGTTATTATTGTTCTGTACAATCGGTAAAAGCCATAAATCCAGGAAAATATTTCTCTACTTTTTCTGATGGAGTTCGAAGCCTCTTCTTTGTTTTGTTATATACTTTCTGTGGAATTGGTATACATGCTCTTATCAGTCCCTCAATCTTTTGAATATCTCTGCAAATGTTGCTTTGATCTATACCAAATAGCATAATTAAACAAACAATTATTTTTGATATGTTTATAGCTAGGCAAATTACATAATCAATTTGTATAGTCCTTGTCACTTACCAAAACATCATTTGAAAAGATCTACAAATATGAAGAGGTGTAAAGACAAAGGAAAGGATGTTACTTGTTCTTAATGTAGTTTATCAAGGCAAGATATCTGCTAATGTAGCCACAGATCTCCATAGAAATAGAGCATGGGCTTGTGTTTGGTTAAAAAGATATAAGAAAGAAGGTTTGGAAGGATTAAAGAATAAGCCAAGAAGTGGAAGACCCTCTGAGTTATCGGAAGAAGATATTTACAGCCTAAAAGCAACACTAAAAGAAAGTAATAAGGGTTGGACCACGAAACAAGTAGAAGAATTAATTATCAAGAAAAGTGGTATCAAATATCATTATACTCACATATACCGTATCCTTCGTAAATGGGGTTTCAGACAAAAGGTTCCAAGAAAAATACATGTTAATACAGCATCCAAAGAAGAGAAAGAGGCTTTCAAAAAAAGATTACAGAACAGATATTTGTGGATATACAGCAGCAGCATAAGCCGCAGCATAAGCCGCAGCAAAAACAAGAAAGTTTTACTATAATATCTACGGACGAATCATTTTTCTTTTATGACTCTCTTGTAAGACGCGTTTGGATTGATAAAGATAAAAGACCTGTAGTCAGAATTACATGCTCGCACAAACATGCATGTATCTTTGGTGCCGTAAGCATTGATAGCAAACAATTATTCAGACAGTACGCTGTATTCAACGGAGATACATTCCTTGATTATCTAAAGAAAATTCATATCAAATTTCCAAAATGCTATCTGTTTATGGATAAGGCGTCTCCTCATTACAAATCAAAGAAGGTGTTAGAGTATTTTAAAGAAAATAAGGCTACACTAATCCCTGTATATCTTCCAACGGCATCACCTGAATTTATGGTTATGGAAGAGGTATGGAATATAGCCAAACGCGATCTCCTTGTTTTAAAATATTATCAATCATTCGCAGATCTGAAGAATAAGATATCTCAGTATTTCAGAACAAAACGATTCAATCTTAATATGAGAAACTTTCTATTGAGGAATGTTTGGTAACTTATGCTAAATGGTATAGATCAAATAAAAAGCCAGCTAATGTGTAAGTAATGTAAAGACGATAATACAGTAAAAGCATCAGAAATCTGTCTCTTGTATCTAGCTTGAAATGTCTGCCTGCACCAATGATTCTTTCTCTATTTTTTCTTTTAGATAAACGCTTGATCTCGTGTTTATGATATCTTTTTGTTATCTCTCTATCGTAAATGTCATCGAATTCTTTGACATCTAGTCCTGTAAATGATCTGAAAAGCAGTGGTTTTTTGGATAATCTATCGTATGAAAGCAACAAAGAAAGAACAAGTTAATGATAAACTAATGGTCATAAAGCTGTTTGGAAGTAATTATGCAAGAGATCTAATGATTAACCCAATATTTACACAAATGTTAACAGAGCAGGAATAATTCTTTTTTATTTGATAAACCATATCCTCAGATAGCTCAGATGGCATACCGGGTTTTGTTCTACTTTTAGCCTTTTCAAGCCTTCTTTACCATATCCTTTTAACCAACCTAAAGCCCATGGATTATTTCTGTATAATTCTTTTACAACACGAAAAGGAATTTGTTTATCTTTGCGTACTTTGATGATAATGGTTAGTAGTAACTTTCATTGACCTTTGAATCATTTTCTTTTTGTATTGATTAACCAATTAGGATTAATAATAACCAAGAACTTAGTTTGTTGACCTATGAGATATCAATTTAAAATTAATTTATAGTATATTGCAATTTATTAATTATACATAACTTTCTACTATATATATAAAATTATTATGTTTTTATCATCACCTTATTTTTGCAATAATAAGTAAAACAAATATTTGTATATAAAATAATAAAACCTACTTTTTTCGCCTCCTTTATATTCTAAGTAATACCTAAAGAAACGTGGGTTTTAATAACATACAATCATATAAATCAAGGAAAAAAAGCTCCAATGTACCTTGTACCCCTTCTGTTAGGTGCAATTATTTTGTTAGGAAATATAATATCAATAGAGCACAATTCAACTTTACCCAAATCATTTGCACGACAAGCAACTCATAATAGTTTTACTCAAAACCCGAATTTTCAGACTTTTGGTAATCATCAATCAATTCATTCAATAGGACATCATTTTGTTAATCATGCTGCTTCTCATTTTCAACACTTTACTCACCCATTTATACATGTATCAAGACCTAACATTGCTAATTCTAATTCTCCATATTCTAACACAGTAACTCATAGCGTACAGCAACACACTACTCCTACTGTAGATCCTGCTTCAATGGCTATTCCATTTAGTGGTATTAACAATGCACTGTCAAATCAACCGGTACTTACCTTTTCTAAATCATTATCAGATTCAAAATCTTTAAGTCTTCAGCACAGTGATACCCGCTTTAAAGTAGTAGGTCCAGATAACTTTAAATTTATAAAATCCTATTGGACCTCAAGCAATACTCCACACGCTGTTGATGTAGGAACCTCTGCAAATAGTACCTTCTTGTTAGCAAACCCGCAAGATCCAAACCAAAACGTTGAAGTCGATGCTAATCAAGGACCTATAACTCTTGCTGTTTCATTACAGTATGAAGGTGTTGTACAATTAGCAGGTTTAACAGCAGCAATGAAATTACCACATGGAATTAATTCAACTCTTCCACTACTACACAATCTAAAGAGATTTGATATTGCATTCTCTAATTACATTGGTAACATTTATCCAGGCCAAGGAGTTACACTTTATTTCCATGTTAATGTAACAAATAATGTTAAAGTTCAACCATATGTCGTACCATTAGCATTACATACTCTCCGCTCGGATTTAAGAACTTCAACTAATAGTATAGATGCAGAACAGCAAGACCAATTTGCATCAGTACTTGATATTCAAAATGAAACATCGTCATTTCTCAATTTTAATAATAATAATCAAGCATCAAGTACTTTTAGTCATAATTATAATTTGAGCAGACAATATGATGCAATAAATGAATTACTACTACCATATGACTTTGTTAATCAGGTAATTCCAATTACATTTGAAGTAACAGGGGGAGAAACCGTAAGAGTATATGCAGTAAATGCAACAGTTCATGGTATACCTTCTTCAGCATATACGGTACTAGCTCCTCCAGGTGTTCCAACAAAAGTTAGGATTTATGTCCACAATGCTGGCGATGCACCAATGTACGACGTTGTTGCAAGCGTGTCCACAAGAGATCAAGCTGCATTAGCGGCTACCGTAGTTCCCTCAGCTTCAAATGTTCCAAATGTTGTACAGCAAAATGCAATATTGTCAATGGTCATTGTAGGACCAACGCAGAAAAATATGGGATTTATTCCAGCTGGTGGTATCAATGAAATTGATGTAACAATAGTGCCTAGTTTATATGTTGGTGGCACGGTTGAAAATCTATTTGTAGACGTGTCATTCAACAACGTCGTATCTGAATTCTCTGATTCAACCTTTCCAGTCGGAGTCGAAATATTGCCTGCTACAGGCCAAGGTGCACTCCATACTGCAACAAAGGTACCATCTGCAGTTACAACTACTCCAAAGGTAGCAAATCCAATATCTAATGCTACATTGAGTGCAATGTTAAATACTGCAGTAAACGGAAATGCAGAAAATAATGCAGCCGGCACACCAACTGCAAAGGCAAATGCAGCTTTAAGTGAAGCCCACAATGCAGCAAATACCACAACTGGTGCAAACAATGCAGTACATGGTGTTAGAGGATCTGTAAAATAAAGCAAAAAGATATAGATTTCTTATTTGTTTATATTTTATGATATCTCAAAATAGAAACAGAACAAAAACCAAAGGATATAGCAGGCTTATTCACTAAGGAAAGTCTATATCTTAAGAACGATCTATTTCATTTGTAATTACAAGAAACAGAACATATTCTTTAGAGGATATTGGTTATAGTTTAGATCTCTGGCATAATTAGAAACAATCTACACTTTATAATATGATTTTTTATCGTTTTAACAATATTGCTTCATTATTCTGTAGTTTACCGGACCTGCTGCAACTACATCTGATACTTTGTTTGTTGTATTTCCTGAGACTGTTTCTGAGACCATCATTCATTATCCTATACTTTTTCAATGTACAGATGATATGCTCTATAACTATTCTTTTTTTGAATATAGTTTATTGTATTCTTTTTCTTCTTGTGATAACTCGATGTTTATTTTCTTTTTATACGTCATAGATGATATTTGCTCTGTAAAATCATCTTCTACGCCAAGATATCCAAGATCAAATACAGTAACAACCTATTGGGAGTGTTAGGATGATTCTTCTTGTAAATATCATAGTCATGCCTTTTTCTTATATTCAACCTTATGAAGGATATAACCATGATTGTCAACCACAAGATGTGTCTTTACCGTATGTCTTTTCTTCTTGCCTGAATAGTATGCTTTATGTCTTATTTTATCTTCAGGTTTTCATTTATAGTTCTGTAGAATCGATAAAAGCAATGAAGCCATGAAAACTTCGAATCAATTCCTGTCCACTTAATCAGATTTTTTGTTTGTATTAGGTAACACCTCTATTTTTTAGTATATTCATATTACTCTCAGCAGCTAGCCAACTGTAATTCCGTATGTTGTTTCTTTTATACGCTGCCATTATCGTTATCATTCACAAACCTTTTACAATAAAACCACGGAAACGCGGGTAATGAGAATAAGAATAGACCACTGGAATGTGTAACCTAGTAGTACATATACATATTGATATCATTCAGCATAAGCGAGAATGTGTTATGAGTATTAGGCTGTAGACCAGCAGAATGTAGCTGAGAATAATGCAAGTCAAAATCGATGGGAATAACAATCGTGTTGAGATAGATCAAAACATCGAACAAAGTAACAATGACAATTCAAATAATGTCGGAGACGGTTACAACAGGTGGTTGAAAGACAATTAGCAGAAAGAAAGCTTAATGCACTTCAAACCAGGACAGCAGATTAAGCCCGTAAAAGCAGGCTTTGATTCAAACAGTAAAAAACGGGTTCCCTCCAGGGAGGGAAACCGTAGCAATAAACACAGATGTTCATTAGGGATTATATCTTGTAGTATTTTTCTCTATGAACTCAGAATTGGGCTTGTTGTTACTTCTTTTATAATTTTAATTGAAACCATGCTAACAGCTATTAAGCCCACAATCTCTAATTTAATAGAGGATAGTAGAAATGAAATCATGATACTGGTACAGAAACAGGAAAAACGGATATAGTGGTCATACTAGTCAAGATTTAACCCTAAAATCTCGTTATACTATTTTCCAAAAGAAAAGGACTGTCAAAGGCTTGGTTAGATACACAATAGCAAAGAACAGCGGAGAAAATCAAAGATTGAAATATTATGTATCTATTATCCAGAAATTGCAAAGAGAACTACTAGATGCTGGAATTATGAGTTAACAATATCTGGCAAAATTTCCACATCTAGATATAGATGAAAAATAACGGTCTCCTCTATCATTAATATCAAATTCTGTTACTATTTCTATTTAATTGGCAACTGCTTGCAGCTTGCTTAAATTATTAAAATATTTCATATTGGAAAGATATCCTCTATGTAATGCATCAAATCAATTTCGGAGTTTATTTAGAAATAATTATCAAGTTCATGTCTTACAATGGAGAGACAATAAAACTCTACTATCTGACACATCCGACAAGTCTAAAAACAAAACACATAGAAGCAATAGTGATGATGATCATAAGAACGACCCAGTTTAATCGATGTTAGATATGTGAGATATGAAATCAGGAAAGACAGAGTACAATACTAATACGGATACTTGCAATGAGGATAAGGCCTGTCAAATAATAATGATGAGGATAATGAGACAGAAAGGCTCCTAAAATCAGGAGCAAAGATTAGATGTAGAGGCCATTCTACTACTGTAAGGAGCATTCTAAGGTTCAGAACATATACTTAGAAGTAATAGAAGATCACTTATTATTCAAAGATACATGATTTATGATGCAGAATATCGTATTTTAATTATTTTATATTATGAAAACAATCACAATTATTTTACAAAATCAACTAGTTAATTCTTTACATAACTGTTAACTTAAGGTTTGTCTAAAATAATTTTAATTTATTAAAATAAAACTATAACTCAATAATAAGAAATACGTTATTTTGAACACAATAAAGTTTATCTTTACTGAAATTTGTAGAAATATTTTGTATCATTATTACTATGCTCTGCTCTGTAGAATAACTATGATTTTAGAGTATGCATATAATTTTTTTTGCTACACCGTTGTATTTTCTATGAATTTGCTATAGATAAACGGTTTTAGCATCAGTTCATTTACAATGTTACTCCATTTTACAGATGATATGTGTTCACCAAATGTTCTCTTGATAGAGGAAAACACTGATTCAGCCATCCATCTATATCCATATCCATATTTTTTCTTCCATCTTTTTATATCTTTGAACTGTTCTAACGCAGATAGTTTTCTTGGTGTAAAATTGATATTATTTTTAATTGATGAATTCTTTCTTACTTTTATAACACGTGTTATTTTTAATTTATCAATATACTCAAAGTTTTCTTTTGAATCATAGTCTTCCTCGTCAGCCAATATTTTTTGAATATTTTTATTCTTTGGAAAAACATCTCTGACCAATTTCTTTAGTATCTTTCCATCATTAACATCTTCTTTTGTTACTTTCATGGAAAGTTTTCTTTTTCTTTTATTGTTCCATAAATCTGGTATCGGTTCTGCTCTATTTGTAACCTTAATACCTGTACTATCAACTGCTACTACTACGTCTTTTTCTAGTTTTACTTTTGAGTTTAGGTTTATCTTTGTTTTTACTACTCTCCACCATGGATGGTCGTAAAGTCTGGTACTACTTCTTTTAGTCTTTTTATGTATAATGACATTATTCTTAGAAAGCTTTCTAATTGTCGATATGGAAGTAGGTGTACACATATGTGTACGGTAGCATGGAGCAGCAGCAATATCAACGAGTTCGGATGGCGATAATGATGACCTTCCTTTTCTTTGTTCATTTCCTTTAATTCTGCTAGCCAGCAGTTCTATAAAAAACCATCTTCAAACATTTCGCCTCTTTTAACAAGATACTCGTTATACTCACTCCAATTTATCTTTCTCTTTGGTTTTTTCTTCTTGTCCTTCTTGGAGTTATCAGACAATATATATTCTAATAAATGGAGGTATATAGCTTGCTTGAAAAATAGTTATTCAACCAACCATGCCAAATGGTACTTGGTTGTTCATGAGATTTTTATTCTTATATTAAAAGGGAAAGAGATATATCTTTTATTTTAAAATATTTCGCATTATCGATTTTAACGATCTAGCAGTTCAACCGTACACTTTATTTTATTAAATAATTTATATTATCGGGAAACTTGTTTTTTAATCGCATCATAATATACCATTTAGATTATATACCTGAACTATATGGGTTAATTTTCTCTATGTTCTAGAGGTTATAGTATGCTTAATTATGCTAATTGGTACAATCTGTTTATTCTTCTGTTAATTGTTGTAAAATCCGGGATTGATGGTACTTTCCCCTTTAGCATGACCTTGTGCAATGCCTTCTCCGGTATGCCGATATGACAGATGAAAATATGCCTTGGCATAACCAAGCAAAAGAAAAAATGTATCTGGATAATGAAATGGCTTTTAATCCAACCTTGCCGTGGTTCATATCTTTTATCTCTGTATCCCAGTTATCAATAACATCATAGCCTAGCAAGATTTCACCACTTCTTACAAGAGATAGTGGTTGTTGTAGACCACAAGCCAGTTCATACAATTTGTTGGCTAATGTTAGATAAATGCATTTGAAAAAGGAGTCATGCAATAAAGCACCTTACTCCCAAAGACATACATGCATACTATACGGTGTTACAAAATATATTCACAAGCACTATTAGTTCTTATTCCTGGTCTATTTGTTTGACTCTCATCTGGATATCTTATTACAAATTAACTTTTTGCTTCATTCATATACTGGTATACAAAATGTATACAAGCTACACCAAACCTGTTATAATTACCCAATATAATATCTATATGGTGAAGATCCTTTATATTATCTATTATCAAATACTATATCAACTTTCTTTTACTATTTATTGTTGGACAAACCAAAAAGTCTCAGATTGAGAGTATAGCTATAATATAAATGTTTATATACTATTTGTACTATATAAGTATAGTGATTCTATTAGAGAATAACTGATTATTATTTTGATGAATATTGAGAACAAAAAGCAGTTGAAAAGTATGTGGATAGCCTATATGCTGATGCTGCTATCGCTTGCTTGTAGTCTAGATGCTGATGTTGATGCTGCTATCGCTTGCTTGTAGTCTAGATGCTGATGTTGATGCTGCTATCGCTTGCTTGTAGTCTAGATGCTGATGTTGATGCTGCTATCGCTTGCTTGTAGTCTAGATGCTTGTTTTCATCTGCGTGTACTAATACATTAGGAATACATTGTATCAGCATAAATACTAAAAGTAAAATAGTATATGATAACTGTGGTTTTAATTGCCATTGAAAAACAAAATATATAAATAAACCTACTTTATTAATTTGATCCTAAATGGATTTACAAAAGCTATCTTTTATATTTGAATATTATAAAGAAATTCAGTAACAAATAGATCAATTATGCTTTGTTGCATAACTCTGAAATTCGTTTTTTCATCATTGAATCTTTATTATAATAAAAAGAATTACGAATAGATGTCTTCTAAACTTGAATTATATGTGTCGTATATTTATGATAAAATTAAGTTATGCAACAAAACAGATTTAGATTACATTCACTTTTGAATTACATCCCTCTTAGCCCGTATTAAAAATTGACTATAAATATGTCATTATTCATAAGATACTTTGTAGTTTGATTATTTTTTTTTGCTATTTGATAACTTTTTATAGATAAATTAAAAATGAAAATAGTCAAAATTTAATTGTAATTGCTACAGATAATCCAATTTTTAACTGATTTTCGAATCATGTAACAAAGCATCCATGAGATTATGCCTGGTGAAACATAGAACATGTAAGCAATGATGATATTCATCCATTAGATTCATTTCTTTCCATGGTGGGATCTCCTGATTTCAAAAGACAGTACCCTAAAAGGCTTCAGAATTTCTTTAACTTTCTTAATCTTGAAGGAGACATAACAGAACAGGCTCTATTCATTGTAAAACATTATAAGCACACAAGATGATGATGTTGAGTAGATTGAAAGGCGATTACTTGCATTTGCTAAATATCAAAATTTCTCCAATGTTCTAGTAAATTCTAAATGTTCTACTTTTCTACTTAACTACATTGATTTCTATTAATGAACAGCTATTAAAAAATAGTTTTATTGTATCCTTCATCTTATTCTTTTATTATCTGTTCAAATCCTTTGACTTTTATATTATTTGATAAAAGATAGTCTATTATTTTAATGAGATCTGATATTTCATTGTTATTAATGGAATTGATGTATGTAACAGTTGATATATCACGATTATGAACAATTGTAGCAAAGTCTTGAGGATGTAGCACTATTACTGCATAACCATATTTTGCAATATTTTCAAATATATTTTTTATAATTTCCTTTATGGGAGTTTTTATCCATTGACCATATTGGAAATCCTTGAAAAATATTGTTCCAGGAATATGATATATTTTAGTTTTATTTTTTAGTTTAGCCTCGTTAACTAGACCATTTTGTAAGTTACCTTTATCAATAAAAATGCTTTTATTTTGGTCGAATTTTGATTCTGTTGGATAATCACTACTTAGTATATCAAATTTCAGATTTGACATTGCTTTTATAGTATCATTATTAAAAACTGATAGTGGAGGGATAAATATAGAAGAATTCTTGTCAAATAAGCTTTCCATTTTTTCATTAGCGTGAGATAAAGAATCCGATTGCTCTATTTCGCTTAAAGTTGTATAATCTATATGATTCCAACCATGAATATCCAATTCGAGCAATCCCTTATGAATTCCTTCCTTTATTTTTTGTAGAATTTTTGAATCATTTCCAACTAAATGCATTATTAATCCTGCAGAAAGCGTCTGATTACGATTTAAGAATATATCGATTATCTGTTTTTGTACAGAGTTTAACCAATAATCTTGAATATCATCTAACCTAAATACAACACAATTGCAACTTTTATGATTTTCTCTGATGTTTTCATTATGAGGATATAAAGCAGTAATGTTTGTTGTATGGATTTGATTAATATCCTTTATTTTGTCACTCTTTGCATCTATAAATTGATTCCCCGAAAAAAAAGAAATCAACAACAATACACTAAAAACTAACAATAAGATATGACAAGAAAAGAAATATTCATATTTATTAGTATTTTTAAATAATTTTTTATGCTTTGTTGCATAACTCTGAAATTCGTTTTTTAATGATTGGACTTTGTTATCATATTACGAGTTCCGAATAGATATTTCATAGACTTGAACTAAATGTGATATACAGTTACGAAAAAATTGAGTTATGCAACAAAGCAATTTTTTATCATTATTTTTTAATCCACTCATATTGTGGTCGCTCAATTGTACATCGACAATATTCATAAATATTTTATTATAATTCATAGTTTCATCTTGTTAACAGCAGTGTAAATGATATACTATATCTTATTGTAAAATAGTTGTGTTTGTTTAGCTATCACAACACCTATAGCTTGCCACTCTTTTATCTATTATTATGAGGGACACATTCCTCAGAATGCTAACTGATGATGAAAAGAACCTTTTACATCTAATGCTTGAAGATAATGAAGCAGGATATAGAGCCAAGATTATCTTGCTTAAAGATGAGGGATACACAGTTCCTCAAATAAGAAAGATTACAAACCATCATGATCATAACATAAGAAAATGGATACATCGCTTTAACGAAAAAGGAATCGATGGCATTATATCAAAAAAATATAATCATAAACAGCACAAATTTACTAATGATATCGAAAAACAAATAGTGGATATAACATCTACAAATCCAAGATCTTTTGATTTGGGATTTTCCACATGGTCATTACGTGTACTTGCTGGTTTTCTTATGAATGACTTAACTGGTAACTAAAATAAGCCATTCTGCAGAAATAAGAAATATTCTTCTAAAGCATAAAATAAAATGGAGAAAATCTAAAACTGTGTTGTCAAATAATAAAAGCAATGATCCAGAATACACTTTGAAAAAAAGTACATTGAACAACTGAGGTACAACACACCTTCTTCGGATTCGGTGTTACTGTATATAGATGAAAAAGGGCCTGTAGCAGCAAAAACCCATGGTGGTACATCATGGTCATCGGTACAGGTAAAGGTCGAAAAGGCTCAAAAGATAAATGGATTGTTAAATGTATTTGGAGCCTATGATCATACAAATGACAAAATGCATGTCCAATGCTATAAAAGAAAGACAGGAAAGAAGCAGTTTGTTGACTTTTTAAAAAGAGTAGATAAAAGATATGATAAGAATATCCAAAATATCTTTGTTGTACTTGATAATCTTTCAGCACACAAATCAAAGATGGTAAAGAAAGAGATATCCAAATGTTGTCCTCGAATAAAATTTGTATTTCTACCAGTAAGATCGCCCAAGCTTAATTTAATCGAAGTAAGGTGGGTGTGGTTACAAAGGCAGACAATTAACAATTCTACATTTAAAGACGAACAAGAAATAGGAAGAGCCATTAGCAAGTGGAAGAATATTTATAACAAAAATCATGGCAGCAAAGCGATCATAAATATTTTACAAGAGAGTGTATCTTTATGTATACACAGCTGTTAACCATGTATTCTTTCTAATATCAATTATAGCCGAGTATATCAACCAAGAAATAATAAAGGACAAAATTATATTCATTATAGGTTTATATAACCAATGGTCTGAATTGCAATCGCGCATCTTGTAATCTATACCTTCTAGAAAACCTATTCCTAAAAAGCCTATAATTAAATATAAAGGAGCAATTATTTCATGTAATACAAGTACGTTATAAATTAATGCTATAGGAGTAAATATAGGTGAAAAGATAGTCATAAAAAGACTTGCATAAAATAATAGAGAAACAATAGGGTTCTTTTTTATCATAAAAGTGCCTGCAAACAAACTAGCCCTCAAATAACCTTTTTTTCATCTTTTTTGTTGTTTTAAATAACTCTTTATGCTATCAGGAACTTCGGTATATACAAAAGATGTAGAAAGATAAACAGATTTCCATTTAAGAAGACAACAAGTTGTTAATGCTCTATCTTCAGAGTCATCATAGCTTAGAAGATTAGCTAAAAGTTTGTGGAGAATTGAAATAAAAAATAACGATATCCCCTCTTTTATTTTATTAATACTACTACTACTACTGTTGCTGCATTTTTTTCTTTTTTCGAGAACAATATATTCTACTTTCAAATTATTTTTATCATCTAGATATTTACTTTCTAAATTCCATATTGACATGATGTTTTCAATTGCCTTGCGCCTATAACCAGCCAAGCAACCAGAACAACATGTTACATTTCCAAAATAACTTTCATAACTTTTATAGATGTTAAATTCATAATCATACCAAGTATCTTGGCACTTGGTTAAAAAATTTTTATCAGCGTTCCAAATTTTTGCATGACCTGCTATTGAGCCAATAGAAGAATCTGAATCAAATACTTTAACAAATTCTGAAATTGCGTTTTCATCCAATATACTATCAGAGTATATTAGTATGATGTATTGGCCTTGCGAATGCATAAAACCAGAAGATACTGCTTTTCTCTTTCCCTCATTGCTTTGGTGAATTACTTTTAACTGAGGATATCTATGAATTTTCAAATAATCAAGAATTTTATCGGTTCCATCTGTACTTCCATCATCAACTGCAACGACTTCTATATTTTTATAGGTGGAATTGAAAATGGAATCAATTACATTTTCTATTAATTTATTTTGATTATAGATTGGAATTACTACTGAAACTAATAATTCTCCTTTATTGTTTTTATCACAAATAATATTATTAAAGTGTAAATAATGATTGGTTATACTTGAAGAAGGAGTTGTTGGATTTCTATAAAAAATCCAACCAATTATATATATTATAATTGATATCGCGATGATAATTGAGGTATATATCATTATAAAACTTCCTTTGGGATTTGTTAATCCATAATAACTATATAGAACAATTAAAGAAACCAAGATAGTTATTATTAATTCTCTCATAATCCATCCTTTTGTACTCACTTTAATTCTTCTCGAAGTAGAAGAGACAGTTTGATTACTTTTTCGAATTGAAATTGTTTTATTATTAGTTAAATGAGGCATGGTCATAATTCAAAATCACCCATCTTTATCCAAAATTCCATTTCATCATCCAGTCCCAAGCATATATTTTAATGATTTTGGATTTATTTTCTCAGTCTTACAGTTATAGTACACCATTATCTGATATAATAAAACAGACAAAAGTACAATTGTAGATACTTTATGAAATCCGCTTGCGGGCAAAGGGTCTATCCTAAAAACTGATTTGATATGTTCTATCAATGGTTCTATTGATATCCTTCTCTGGCTGTAGATAGCCTGTCCTAATATCGATTGATAAAAGCATACAAGCTCAAGCCTCTTTTTAGGAGTACTTTCGTATCGCTCAACCGGACAAACCAAGTCTATTCCCAATACCTTCTTGCTATATTCATACAGTTTCTTATCGTCATAGCCTGGATCGGCTATCATGTACAATGCAAGTGATAGAGAGAATACCAAAGAAGAAGAAGTTAAAGGAACATACATCTGGTTATCCTGTACATTAGCAGTAGTTACATCGGCTGTTAGAGGCACTATAATCTTGCCTGTTGTACATGTTAGATGTAGTTTGTATCCGAAAATCCATCCCTTTGTATGACTGTAACCCCACCTTGCATCTGTATCAATGCCAGGACGTGGTACTTCACCTTTTTTCATGGATGATTTATGCCATACACTACCTTTTGCTTTTAAAAGAGTACTATCTACCGCAGTTATAGAATGATCAACCACCAATCCTTCTGTAACAAACAGATATCCAATTGTCGATATTCTTTGTTTAATATCTGTAGAAATGGTCTTTAATCTCCTATCAATTGTACGCCTGCTAGGTATTTTTATCAAACCACAGGCTAAGGCTAGTTTATGGTTATACTGACAATCCATGTTAAGAAAAATATGTAATGCATTGTTAGAGTCGATTCTAAACCATATCCTTACAATAAAACATCTTAGAATTACAGTTGGAGTATATACATACGGTCTACCCAGTTTTCTTGGTGATGCAGTAGTAGGCCATGGTATACAACAACCTATCAGATACAGAATGTTAAAAAGGATGGAATCTTTTAATCTATTAACAGCTAATCTTTGGGACAGTTGTTCTCAAAATAATATCTCAAGGGTTAGCTTTAAGCTATATTATATTATGAAAATAAATTTGAATTATGACCAAGCCTCAGTTAAATAAAATTCCGAAGGATTTTGGTGAATTTCCGCTTTATTATTTATCGAGTTTTTTTCTAGAGACATATTTTAGCAATCAACTCGAAAAATTCGAATTTTTGTCACAAATAATATAATTTTTCAATATAATCAAGCGTTTAATATAATCATATATATTATTTCAGGTTCTTATTATTTTATAAATTTTTTTAATATATGTATAAACAAACAACTTGAGCCATGTTTTATATAATTTATTTTATACTTGTTCTTTTTTATGCAAGAAAAATTATGAAAAAAGTGGAAAAATGATACGTTTTGGAATTTTTCCACTTTTTTGTTGTTTTAATAATTTTCAATTTAAAAGTAGATAATTTTGCACATTTTAAAAGGATATTCTTATTGGAAATATATTCATATGGTAAGCTAAGAGACATGTGTCACCCCTCATGCACAATAAACAAAGTGAGAATAAATGATTATTGTACAAGGAGAGGTGTACTTAGAAGAATGGCATATAGTCATATTAAGGAATGAACAAAAGAGTCTGTCAGAAAGCGTTATCATACAGTAGCCAGAACCCCTTGTCAGTGACATCATCAGGATAACAAGACAAGATGCTGCTGACATGATTGGAAGGAGTAAAAACGTCAGTTACAGCGTGTGGTAAAAAGGTTCAGAGAAGCAGGTACTGCAGGTCTGAGGTTTAAATCTAGGAAACCATGTAACAGCCCAAGCAAAACTCCAAATGATATAGAGAAAAAGATAATTGAGGTAAGAAAAGCCACCGATTTTGGTGGTTCAGAACAACTGGCAAACATCATTAACGAGAGTTTGAATGTAGTACAACAACACAGATATGATCAGAAATATCGTATCAGCAAGACTACTACCGCCTACTACAATATCCTGACCCGACATTCGCTGGTTGATTCGGAGAAAAAGATTATCAAAGAATACAAATCATTTGAACGAGACAAGAAGCCTGATGAACTATTACAGGCTGATCTTACAAGATAACGAGATATCAATACTTACTATGGAAGATGATCATTCGAGAAAACTCTGGGTTGCAAGACTAGACAATGAAACAGATGATAGTGTAGTAGAGAGGGGGGATGAAACATCTTCATATCCAAGAATATGGTTCTCTTTTGACTGACAATAATGGTAGTAGTCAGTTTAACAGAAAAAATTCAACGATGAGAAAATATTGTAACCAGCATCTGACAGGAAAACATATCTGGACATCAATATACATCATCCACAGACTATGGGCATATTCAAAAACTCAGAAAGGATTGAAAAGGTTCCTAATACACAGATTAGGAAATCATTGTACTGATCATGAAAGGATTGATAGATGTATTTTAATTTACGTTGACTGGTACAACAATGGTAAAAGGATATCGACCACAAAATGCTATCCCGAAGAAAGATACTCTGGTCAAAGGGATGATGGTTGGTATGTACGTTTTGTAAAAGCACTTAAGTTAGAAGGCATACTACTACCAGTACCAGTTGCTGTGAGGGAGGGATGACATATGTCCTTTGGCTCTACAGAAAATATATTCATACAAGGGACAACAGTTTTTTGGCCACCTCATAATAATATTAGAATACAATTGCTTTGTTGCATGATTCGTTATTTCCAAATACATTTAGCTAACATCAACCAATAAATTCTGTGAACTGGCCTGTCTACAACCAATCTCTAGTTAGAAGAGGTGAAATATTGCTAGGATTTGATGTAATTAACAACTGGGATAACGAATTGAAAGAAATGAACAAAGATAAGGTTGGATTAAAAGCCATTTCATTATCCAAATACTTTTCTTCTTTTACTTGTATACGCCAAGGCATATTTTCATCTGCCATACAGGCAAACAGAGGGTATTGCACAAGGTCATGCTAAAGGGGAAAGTACCTTCTATACCTATTTACAACAATAAATAGAAGGATAAACAAATTAGACATTAATATAAAAGAAGGTCATAATAAAAACAAAGAATTTGAAGATGAATACATTGTCATTGCAATAGACAGTACTGGCATTAAGGTTACCAACAGAGGTCAGTGGATGAGAGACAAATGGAATGTAAAAAACAAGAAAGGATATTTAAAAATACATGTCGCTGTTAATGTTAAGACCAAGAAAATTCTTTCAATGCAGGTTACTGATGAACATGTCCATGATGGTAAGGCGTTACCCGAATTGATTGAAAATATTATAAAATCGGTAACATGGTATCAATAGGCAAACTGTTTGGTGATGGAGCATATGATAACAATGATATTTTCAGATATTTTTCAGACAATGGAATCTTGCCTTGTATTAAAGTAAGAAAGAATGCAAGAGTTAGATGGAAAAAAGGCAATATTCTTAGAAATCTATCCGTTTTATCTCAGAAAAATGATTTACAAAAGTGGAAAGATAGCGTAAGCTATGGGCAAAGATGGATTGTTGAAACAGTGTTTTCTTGTTTAAAGAGAATGTTTGGTGAATATGTTTATTCGGTTAGAATAAAGAATATGGTACAGGAAATGATGTTAAAAGCGTCATTGTATAACAAATTCCTATCTCTTTAGATAGAAAATATGAGAATTATTTGTAATCTACAGGAATCATGCAATAAAGCAGATAATAAAATGGCTCTCCAACTTTATCTTTGTTCATCTCTTTTAGCTCTGTATCCCAGTTGTTTATGACATCAAAGCCTAGGAGTATCTCTCCTCTTCTAACAAGAGATAGTGGTTGTAGACGGGCCAGTTCACAGAATTTGTTGGTAAATGTTAGCTAAATGTATTTGGAAAGAGGAATCATGCAACAAAGCATAGAAATAGTTTCAATAGTAAGAAAAACAATTGAAAAAATCATGGCAAATTTCAGTTGTGAATATGTATCGAGTATTCTTAATTTACTAACAATTTTCATTATAAATAAAATAAACTTATTTGTGTAAATAACATATATATGATTTCTAAAATTGTATAGCCATGGAAATAATATTGATTTTTAATTTCCTTTAGCCTAATACATGAAAATTACTAAAAAGTGCTTTGTTGCATGATTCGAAAATCAGTTAAAAATTTAATATTTGTATTATAATAATAATTAAGCTTTGACTATTTCCGTTATAACACTGTCAATAAAACGTTAACAAATGACGAATAAAATAATCATGCAACAAAGCAACTAAAAAGTTACTTTTTCCCCCCATATTCTTATCAAATGGTTAAAATTCAAATAGCAAATTACTGTTTCAGTATATACCAAGAGTCGAGGCCCATCTAACCGTTATTCATGAGTTCAAATATCGATTTGATCTTCTATATACAACCGTTTAAATTATAGATTTAATGAATTATGCCAAATTCTACCTATTAATATTATTATCAAATATAGATTACATTCACTTTTGAATTACATCCCTCCGATCCCGTGATTTTATCGGTGCTTTTAAATTGATTCCACTAATAATAAGGTGTAAGAATTAAGTGATTGAAAATAATATTAATCATTATGCGATTTATGGGACACTCAACTGGCACGAGGGAGAAAATAGATCTCTTGCATAATTAGCAACATAAGAAAAATTTCTAAAAAGTTGACAATCTATAATCGTAATCCACAACATAAAATAAAAATATTACAAAATATAAAAGAGAATTTATAAAATTTTGATAGGCATCTATTTATGCCAAGAGATCTAATTTGTTACAAAACGAAAGAAATTAGCGTCATTAGTTTTAAAAGATTAATCGAAAGAGATATTTGGGCACAAAGTTTGAGAAACAAATTAGAAAAAGGAAAGAAGAGACATCCTTTTCAAGCCGTACACAGCTTTCGCAAATGGTTCAAAACTAGATGCGAAATAGCAAGAATGAAACCAATAGACATTGAAAAACTATTATCTCACCCCATAGGCATTAGTAATTCTTACTATAGATCAACAGACACTGAGTTAATGGAAGATTATCTGAAAGTTTCCGATTTATTAACTATAAACAAGAAAAATTACATTGTTAATAGTTTTTGAAATGCTTAAAAATCTCTTATAAAATCTTTAGCATAATTCCTGCAATTTTCTAATCCCCTATTAGTTAGTTGAATATCGTTTTGGTCTATTTGTATTTCTTCGCCTTCAGATATTCTCACTAAAATATCTCTAAAATGATCTTTCTCTATATTAGCATGATATAATTCAAATCTTATTTGTTCTATGTCAAATACGATGGGTTTCCCCTGTCTTGCATTGATTCTATGATTTTTACAAAGATAATTCATCAGACTCTGTTGAATTCCATTGGCATCTTTTTCTACTTGATCACTCATTTTTTTATTAGCACAATTTACGAGTTTATGTATATATCCTTTATTTACATTAATATTATTCTATAAATATTAGGACACCTTTGTATTTAAAACAACCATATTCTTAATTCTTTTTAGAATTTCCTTTTTAAAATTATCTATAGACGAGCATAAACCTTTTACAGAATTTTGTTTTGATAAATATGCAGATGGAATGTCAATTGAATGTTACAAAGAATCGCGCGAAACTTAAATCTTTTGCAATCATCATGATCTAAAAGATCTTCTGGACAGGCATGAAAGATGGTTCCAAGATGCTTTGCTATCAACTATGCATATATTGTCGCGGCGTGGCATATTATTATTGAGAGCAGATATTCATTATTTGATATAGGATTTGCAGCAGTAAAATTAATCAAGATACCTCTCAAATAAATGAAATTACATTCAATTGTTGTTTGCTTTTTCTTAGAGTACCTTTAATAACTGAGTACGACAGATAATAAATTCGATTATGTCTTGCTGTATGAAATTCATATGACATTTATTTACACCCTCAAGACCTATTTTGCTATATTTTCTTGTTCTTAAGAGATATTTTGAATGCTTTAATCATTCTCACACTTATAATACATTTGTTGTTGATTTAACAATTTAACAATTTAACATCCTTTTTAAATAATAATGAGTAAATCTTTTTTATCTTTTTTATCTTAATGCTAATTGTTGAGGTTATTGAAAATATCTGCTTTGTTGCATGATTCGAAAATCAGTTAAAAATTTAATATTTGTATTATAATAATAATTAAGCTTTGACTATTTCCGTTATAACACTGTCAATAAAACGTTAACAAATGACGAATAAAATAATCATGCAACAAAGCAACAACAAAGCATACTCAATCTACATTTATTCCTCTTCATCATAATCTTGATAATCGAGATAACCTTTGAATACTGCCAATTAGTCGACAAAGGTATTGGTGATTCTATTGATCGCCTTGGCAATTACATTGAAGCTGTATCTTAATAGGATGAATCATAGGCCATAGATCCAACGATCGAGTATGCTGCAAAGAAAAAAGAGGATATTTTCTGCTTTGTTGCATGATTATTTTATTCGTCATTTGTTAACGTTTTATTGACAGTGTTATAACGGAAATAGTCAAAGCTTAATTATTATTATAATACAAATATTAAATTTTTAACTGATTTTCGAATCATGCAACAAAGCATTATTGTCCCAGATAAACTACTATTTTGATGAATTTTCGAATCATACAACAAACCAGATTGAGTATAATTGCCAAGTCGCTCAAGAGAATCACCTTTGTTAGCTAGGGCCTTTTCGTAATTTGACTCTACAATCAATGCTTCATCGTATTAAGATATAGCTTTAGTGTAATTGCCAAGATCATCTTGAATATTACCTTTGTTGCAAAGGGCAAACTTATACGTTGGATCCATCGTCAATGATTTATGAAGGTAATTATAGATTCTTTGTATTTTTCGGGCTCAGGGGGACGAACGAAGAGCAATATATTCAATATAAAACTTTTCTATAACAAGTTTTAATATGATTTTTCGGTGAAAATGAGATCGAAGAAGATGCTGGGATCATATTGACATATACATATTATATGTATATGAGGAGATCATAATATGCCACAATCTGCTCCCCGCCAATCGAATGCCGTCCACATCGAGGGAGAGAAGGTCGCCAAGTTGCGCCCCCTTGGACAACGACAACCTGATTTGAATGGAGTCATCAGTCTCGATCGCCCTCAGAATAAAGTCCGAGAGCACGTGAACAATGCACTCCGCTGGAGCCCTGGCGAACGGCTCAATCATCTTCTTGAGGAAGCCTGTATCCTCTTTGCGACGAATGATGCGGTAGTTGGAAACGGCATCGTTCTGAGCTATCATGATCTCAACCATCGTGCCAATCAGCTTGCACGTTATCTGCTTGCACACGGAATCAAGCCTGGCGACCGTGTCGCAATAATGTTTGACAGATCGTCAGAAACATACGTGGCTATGCTTGCAGTGATGAAAGTTAATGCTGTTTATGTGCCACTAGACGCTGCCTTTCCGATAGAACGCGTCCGCTTTATTGTCGGGGATGCCGACATTTCTGCCATCTTGTCAATGTCAAGTTTCGCCAAGCACCTCGTCAGCATCCACGTCGACAAAATATTTCTCGATACGGAACGTCCGGTGATCGATTCACAGCAGACCGATCCGTTGGTCGATGTTACACCACCAATCGATCCGCTTTGTTACATCATCTATACATCGGGTACCACTGGTAATCCAAAGGGTGTTGGTATCGGACACGCAAGTATTTGCAATTTCGTGCGTGTCGCTGCTGAGCTTTATGGTTATGCACCAGGAGACAGAGTCTATCAGGGTATGACGATCGCATTTGATTTCTCCGTCGAGGAGATCTGGGTGCCACTTATGACCGGAGCTACACTTGTGCCGGGACCAGCCGGCACGACCTTGATGGGAGACGAGCTGGGAGACTTTCTGCGTGAACGTCATGTTACCGTGATGGCATGTTGTCCGACGCTGCTCTCTACCATCGAACAGGACTTGCCTGATTTGCGGATCCTGTTAGTCGGTGGTGAGACTTGTCCGCAAAATCTCGTGACACGATGGTATCGTCCAGGCCGCCGTATTCTCAACACTTACGGTCCCACCGAGACGACTGTCACTGCGGCAATGACCGACCTGCGACCTGACAAGCAGGTCACAATTGGTGTACCGCTTCCGACCTATTCAATGGTCATCCTAGATCCTAAAGATGACAAGACCGTTCCAACCGGTGATATTGGGGAGATCGGTATTGCTGGTATCGGACTGGCGCTTGGTTACATTAATCAAGATGACCTAACGACAAAGAAGTTTATTCACGATTTTCTGCATATTGAGAATAATCCATCGGGTAAAATCTACCGTACAGGTGATCTTGGTCGAATAAACGAGAACGGCGAGATCGAGTACCGCGGCAGAATCGACACACAAGTTAAGATCCGCGGCTATCGCATAGAGCTCAATGAAATCGAAGCGGTGCTGTGCAATCTACCACAGGTTGCACAGGCGGCCGTGACGACATTTGAGATCCAGGAGGGTGTCATGGAAATCGTTGCTTATTATTCTCTCAAGCATGGTGTCAAGTTACAGCAAAGTGAGATCTTACAGGCACTCCGCAACAAGCTTCCTGTTTATATGGTGCCTGCCTTTCTCGAACAGGTCGACGTCATACCTATGACACTGAGCAACAAATCTGATTATAAAAGACTACCCAAGCCTCAGTTACAGCGTTTTTCTGCTGCGCAAGGGTTTGTTCCGCCCAAGACCGTTCATGAACACATGGTGCACGACGCTATCGCCAAGGTTCTTCATATCGAGCGCATCTCGACCGAGCATCACTTCTTTGATGATCTTGGTGCTAACTCGCTGTTGATGGCGCGTGTTTGTGCGGCTATCCGAAAAAATTCAGGAATGTCGAATGTATCGATGCGAGATATCTATATGCATCCTACAATAGCTAGGCTTGCTCGTCATCTGGATTCGTCGATCAATAAACCTCTCTTAACAAAGTCGGAACCCTTCCATGTTCCATCGAACCAAGTCGTACGTCACGTGCGGTGCCCTTCAGATTGGTTTCTTTGCATCCTATCTGCTATTTGGACTTTGGATCTTTGTGTCCGGAATTCAATGGGCGACCTCCTCCTACAGTGTAGTGGATCTCTACGCCCGCAGCGTCGCTTTCGGTGCAGGATTGTTCATTGTGCTGACCATGGTTCCAGTCGCGGCGAAATGGCTGTTGATTGGCCGCTTCAAGGCGCAATCGATTCCTATCTGGAGTTTTGCATATTTCCGCTTCTGGGTCGTGAAGACCCTGATGCGCACATCGCCTGCGGCTGCATTCATCGGCACTCCGCTTTACAACGCTTATCTACGTCTGATGGGTGCCAGAATCGGCCGCAATGTGATCCTCAAGTGCAGGTTCGCGCCTGTCTGTACCGACCTTGTGACGATCGGTGACAACACCATCATCGGCAACGAAACAAGCCTACTTGGCTATCGCGCGCAGTCAAACTTTATACACATGGGCCCGGTAACGATCGGCAGTCACGCGTACGTTGGCGAGAGGAGCGTACTTGACATCGACACTACGATGGGTAATAATACACAACTCGGTCATGCTTCATCGCTACAGAGCTGCCAGCGTGTACCGGATGGCAAGCACTACCATGGCTCGCCTGCGGTTGAGACTTTATCTAATTATTGTCCCATCGAGGGCAAGAACGGCACTGCGCTCCGAGGAGTTCTATATGTGTCACTCATCCTCGGGACAATACTCTTGATCGCCGTGCCTGCGGTAATGATCCTTTTATATCATGTTTGGGATCTGTTTTGCCCATCTCCTCTATCATCTTTGCAATGCCCTGCGATCTCCTCTATATCGACTCCCTTGATGCTTGAACTTACGACAGCGTTGTTCTTAGGTGTGCTCGGCATCGGTCTGGCAGTTGTGTATGTCATCCCGCGTCTCTGCATGATGACACTGCGACCAGGCGTGACCTATGCGAATTTCGGGTTTCATTATATAATGCAGAACATCATACAAGGTATCAGCAATTCAGATTTTTTCAGCACGCTGTTTGGGGACTCGTCAGCCATCGTGTCATATATGCGCTACATTGGCTGGAACCTGAACACAGTCTATCAGACCGGCTCGAACATGGGAACTGAACAAAAGCACGACAATCCGTTTCTCTGCAATATTGGCAGCGGCACGATGATATCGGACGGGCTGAAGATGCTTAACATGCAGATGTCGGCAACGTCGTTTCGGCTTGCTGAATCAAAGATCGGCGACAATAACTTTCTAGGTAATGACATATCCTACCCGCCGAATGGTCGTACTGGGACCGATGTCCTGTTCGGCACCAAGACTTTGGTTCCTATAGATGGCCCAGTGCACGAGCATGTGGGACTGCTCGGTTCTCCCGCATTTGAAATTCCGCGCAAAGTCTGCCGCGATCGCGATATGAATGCATCCTTCGACGAGAAGACGCGTCGCACTCGACTGCGTAGGAAGAACGTGCATAATTTTGTCACAGCCTTGATCTTCCTTGCCAGTCGGTGGATGGCAGTGTTTGTCGCGTTTATGCTTGGTCAAGCCGCAATGGGGAGCTACGATCGATTCGGCATTTATGAGTTCTTCGTATTCAGCCTAGTGGGTATCGCCTTCAACATTGGCTTTTTCATAGTACTCGAGCGTGCAATGCTGGGCTTCAAGCGCCTCAAGCCACAGCTCGTCTCGATCTACGATCCGTATTTCTGGTGGCACGAAAGATACTGGAAGTTAGACGCCTTTCCGATCTTGACTATGTTCGCCGGTACTCCATTTCGCGGAATGCTGCTTCGTGCAATGGGCATGAAAGTGGGTTCCAAGATGTTCGATTGCAGCATGGGTATAACGGAACGCTCGATAACGGAGGTCGGCGATTACGCCAATCTGAACGAGGGCTGTGTGTTACAAGCACATTCACTCGAGGATGGCGTGTTCAAGTCAGACTACATCCGTCTTGGCAACAGATGTTCTCTTGGACCGGGGGCATTTGTGCATTATGGTGTCAGCGCCGGAGATGATGTCGTGCTTGATGCCGATTCCTTTTTAATGAAAGGTGAGAGCCTGGATTCTCATACGGAATGGTGTGGAAATCCTGCCAAGCTATTGCGCAGTCGTGTGACTCAGACGGAGGATTGTACCTCGATGTTGGCGTCGGCTACATTCGAAAAGAGTTCGCCCCACTATGAGCAACAGGGTCTATCTAAATCTTAAGGAGATGAGATCCGGCAATTTGGAAGCGGTAGTCGAGATTGATCTCTGTGCCTGCGAGCAAGACCGGGTGGCAAACACCTTTATTGAGTTATCTGCGTGTAATTCGATTACAATGCGCATCTGCATGCCACGTATATATGGAAGCACGTCGTGGCATACGGATCAAGACGTAGAAAATCAAAAGCAAGGCACAGCAGAAAGCCTTGATTCATCGTATTATGATCGATTGGGAACACCAAAACAAATACTATGTTTGTGCGTCGCTAAACAAGGCCCTAGAGTAAATCCTATAAATCCCGAAGTAAACAGGATATCAATCCATTCTTTGTCAGCAAACTGGTTGCGACACCTCTTTCTGCAATTTTCGGCGTCACAGAAGTGGAGCGGGACCGCGATGGTTATATGATTGAGGTTTTGAAACTGTAATGTCTGGCGGTACGATCGATCCCTCTCTTCAGCGAGTAATCGACACCCTTAATGTGCCTGGTCTGTTGATCGGCCATCGTATCATCTCGCACGGCGATGAGCTTGCACTGCTTCAAGAGGAAACGGGTTCGTTATCTTTCCTCCCCTTTGAGAGGCGTCGAGCTAGTGGTGCTGCACGGCATGTAGCACGCCAGCTGATGAACTCGATGGGCTTTGCTGACCGTCCAATCCTTAGAGGCACATTTGGCGCACCGATCTGGCCCGCCGGAGTCATAGGCTCGATGGCTCACGATGATCGAATTGCTGTCGCTGCTGTTGGACTGAGGTGTGACCTGGATGCGGTCGGAATCGATATCGAATCGATCAACCCATTGCCGCTGAACATGTTTGAAATGATCACTACCTTGCGGGAGCGTCGTGCGATTGCTGACAATCCATTGGCGGCAAAACTGCTCTTTGTTATTAAGGAGGCAGTCTACAAGGCGGCCTATCCGCTTGATCATAAATTTCTGGATTTTCACGACATCGAGGTTGACCTTGCAAGCCAGCTCGCGACAACGAGGACCGGACGGACGCTCACACTCTATTGGTGCGTTTTATCTCACTTGTTGGTCGTGGCGACGGTTCATAAGACTTCGATAGATCATCTACCATCGATCTGGAACGGGGACAGGTCCATTTGAATTGGCATGACAATAAAATATCATATTTGAAATTCGTATTCCGCAGATTTAGATAAAAAACATCATTGATAAAAGACGGGGTAACGAAAATGACTTTGATATCTCTGATGAACTCAATATCTTTCCGAAGAATGAAGGTATATCTCTATTTAGAAGATTTATCTTTGGTTTCTCAAGATTTATCTCCAAATAAAACAGAAGAAATAACATGAAGCCTGTTGAAACAGGAGATAGTAGCAACAATGAAGATGAGTTTATCGTACTATTTAATAAAGATGGCAGAATAAGTCTTTAAAGGCTACTTCATCAATATCAATCTGATATGAAAGTATATGGATAAGACCATTCAGATGTACTTGCACTGTGAGGTCTACTCCTTTGCACTAGTCAAACTTGACCTTGTAATCCCTATGACTATTGAAATATAAAATAAGATATCGATATATCTTGTTATTAAATTTTTAAATCTATCCCATCTATTTCAGATATATCTATTGATATGGGGTAAAATTTAGTGGATGTAAAATGGTCACATCTTTATCGATCAATTTTCACTCTATCCCTGTTGTTAACAATATTAAACCGTGGGAGTATCCCTTCGCTTCTAACTATGGATTGCTCATGTCGCAGATACAATGATCTAGATTAGAGCCTGATTGAATATGTTAACTCGTAGACATTTAGGAGAAACATTTGCTTATTGTACCACATATTATTGTAGCATAATAAGTCGCACTACCAGGGATTCCGAGCCATTGTAATAGAATGAGAAGTGTTGCTATCTGTAAGATATAAATTATGCCAGCAGAACAGAAATTAATTGCGGCAGGGTCATAATTCAAATTTATTTTCATACATGCCATATATGTCTTAAATCTAACTTCTGGAATATTATTTTGAGAACAACTGTTCCAAAAATATGTCTTAATGGATTAAATGAATACATCTTTTTAACATTCTGCATATTGTAGGTAATAATATATCATGGTCTAGTATGTCAACAACAAGGAAACGTGGCATACCTTATGTATATTGTCTGATAGTAATTTTGAGATGGTTTGTCGCTAGGTTATGGTTCAGACGGTATTCCAACAATGCATTACATATTCAAATCATGCAACAAAGCACTTTATTATGATAATCTTTTTATTTATGTTTGTTTGTTATCTCCTCTTTACAGAGCCATTAACAATTAATCAGGTTTAATTCCTTGAAATTATAATTTATACCTAAAATACACAAGAGATACAAATTCTTCAACAGAGTTTCTTATTATAACATTCTCTGAAACTATATCTGTATAATATTGACAATAGTATATAAAGACAAACGGAACAGACAGACGTAACATACAGACCTTTATTCTCAATCTCAATAGTATACTGAAAAAACTATCCTGTAAAGTAAAGTAATTACTCCTTTGTTGTATTATCGGCAAATGGATTTAACCATTTTTAAACATGTTTTAATTTACATTTTTATATTGTAAAGAATGTAATCATCAAATCCTTCAATATTCTATCTTAGATGGATTGCATTGTCTTTCTATAATACATTTTCAAAAGGGGATCTGAAAATGAAAATACATGTTGTTGCTGTTGCAAACATCAACACAAATAAAATACTTTCAATGATGAAGGTACCGACGATGAGCATGTACATGATAACAAGGAATTACAAGAATTGATTAATGGTATTTTAAAATCTAAAACAGTAGGTGGACTATATGATGATGATGATGATGACGGTTACGATAGCAATAAGGTTTTTAAATTCAACATATGTTGAATTCATTTTATTTCTAAAAATTTGGAACTAAGATGAATTTTAGCCTTGACTACTACCAATTGAATTTGATTCCAGCTGTTAATACCATAGCATCAAATGTTAGGAAGTATATTCATTATATGATATGAGTAATATAATAATATGAGTATTAGATATACCATCATAAAACATATTATCAAATCCTTCTATTTTTTCCTTAATAAAAAACAAGCTATAGTTTATCTCAAAAGTTTAATAAAATCAGGTTCTTTACTTCATAAGTTATAAATCTACCGACCATTTTTATTGTTAATAAACAAAGAGAATAAAGACTATAGAATCAATAGTTGGAATGTTAAATCGATAATCATTTTATCAACCTTTGCTATCTTGCTATTATATCTATCAAACACCTTTCTTTTTGAGAATATAAAGCATGTCTGGGCTGATTCTGTGATAGCTACCCTACCTGTTGGAACTGCTCCACTCGGTGTTGCATATGGCCCGGACGATAGTAGGGTGTATGTAGATAATTTTTTTTCTAACCCTGGCACCGTCTCTGTGATTGATACTTCTACTAATACGGTGATAGCCAACATAACTGTTGGAAGTCAACCACTCGGTGCTGCATATGACCCAGACGATGGTAGAGTGTACGTCAGCTAACTATGACTCTAACACCGTCTCTGTGATTGATACTTCTACTAATACGGTGATAGCCAACATAACTGTTGGAAGTCAACCACTCGGTGCTGCATATGACCCAGACGATGGTAGAGTGTACAGTAACTAACTATGACTCTAACACCGTCTCTGTGATTGATACTTCTACTAATACGGTGATAGCCAACATAACTGTTGGAAGTCAACCACTCGGTGCTGCATATGACCCAGACGATGGTAGAGTGTACGTAGCTAACGATGCTGACAATACCGTCTCTGTAATTGTTACATCACAATATCCACATCATACTACAATCACATCAGCTGTGGATGGCAATGGTAATACTATTCAAAACAAAAGCTCTATCCTCTCTACATCTATAACATTTAATGTACGTGCTATACCTGGTGTAAATCTTATAGCAGGCTTCCAGTGCAAACTTGATAACGCTCCTTCTTTCACTTTATGTGGTACTCCTGCTGCTTCTAACAATACAGGTACTATGACCCTTAGCGGATTGACGTCAAACCAGCAGCACACAATACAGATAATAGCAGTTGATAGCCAAGGTAATGTTGATTCTACACCTGCTACCTTTAGCTGGTTTATCGCGCAACCACCAACTAACACTACTATAACTTCAGCTGTAGACGGCAATGGTAACACAGTACAAAATGGGGCTCCACTTCCTCAACATCCATAACCTTCACAGTACAGACAACTGCAAGTACCAATCCAATAACAGGCTTCCAGTGCAGCTTTGATAACAGTCCTTCTTTCACTTCCTGTGGTACTCCTGCTGCTTCTAATAATGGTCGAAGTACTATAACTTTTAACAACTTGGCAACAGGCCAGCAACACACCATAAAGATAAGAGCCATAGATACCAAAGGCAATGTAGATCCTAACCCTGCTACCTTCAGCTGGACTATACTAACACATGTACAAGAAATACAACAAATAATAAGGAATCTTTTATCTGAAATATACAGTATACCTAATTGTACTGATTCCACACATAGTTGACATTTTAGCTTCCTAACATAGTTGACACTCTAGTCTTAGAGTGTAATAATAATGGATATAATTGAAAATAGGTATAAAATGATAATTGAATCAGAACGTTCAGGTAAGACTATATCTGATGCTTGTACTGCATATGGTGTTTCAAGACAAACATGGTACAAATGGAAGAAACGGTATAATGTATATGGGATAGATGGATTAAAAAACCAATCAAGAAAGCCACATAATATTAAAAATGTAAAGGTAACCAAAGAGATGGAAAAGATTATTCTCGAGCTGAGACTAAACAACAGATTTGGTCCAATGAGAATAAGGTTCAGATTAAAGAGAAAGTATGGAATCAGCTTGGGTACAAAAACCATTTACAATATTCTAAAGAGACACAATCTCAATGTACTATCTGTCAAGCTAAAAAGAAAATACAAGATTTGAAATGAAACATCCGAATGAGTTGGTTCAAATGGATACCAAAGGACCTTTTTATCTAAAAGGCTCACGAAGCAAAAATTATTTTATTCATGTTATAGATGATTGCCCCTCAAGAAAAGTAGTTAGCAAATGGTGCAGCAGAAGAACTAGTGAAGAATCACTGTCGGTTCTCAACGAATGGATTGAACTCTATGGTAAACCTATGAAAGTGATGCACACGATGGTTGTGGTAGAGAATTTACATCGAATAAATTCAAACATTATCTTTTTCTCAATGGAATAAAGGACAAGCAGATTCCTAAAGGTTATCCACAAGAACAGGGGAAAGTAGAAGCGTATAACAAAATAGTCATAACTGAATTTCTACAAGTAGAAGAGTTAATTGATATGAAAGAGGGAATAGAGAAATACGAATTATTTGTCAATTCATATAACTGTGAAAGAGAACATGGAGGAATAAAAGGAATGACGCCATCAGAGAAGTTCATGAAATCTTTAAAACAACCGATATTGATAATGTAGAACAAGACAAAATGTGTCAGCCATGTTGGTACATTGTTTTGTCAACCATGTGTGGAAGTACAACACCTAATCTATCCATATTCCCTAAATCAAGTTTGGAAGCTCCATTAAAAGTAACTATAACACTGCTAAACAATAATAATAATCATCAAACAGTAGCTGCTTGCTTTACTATGAAAGTATTCTTGCAAATAGTGCATATAAATGAGAATGCAGGACAGCTATCACATCAACAGGCTGCAGAACTAAAACAACAAGCGATAAACATACAGAAAGCAATGGGATGCTTCTCACAATACCCATTCAAGTTTTCTAATGGTGGCGGCGGTGACGATGATAATGATAATGATAATGATCATAGGATAAATAATAATAACTTGCTAAAGCCTTTTAATGATGAGGAACGGATTGATGATAGTGGCAAGTAGTAGTTGTAACGGCAACAGCCGGTAGTAACATATAGAAAAATAAAATCAATCATCTTTTTCTATGTTTCAATCATAAAGAACTAACAAATCATTTGCAATTAGCTACGATTCAATGTGAAATCAAATCTTTGATATACGTGATATGACATGTGGCAAGATAATCCTCTTAAACATAACATTAACTATTCGCTAGAATAATTAGTCTGAAATATCGTTGTCATGAATTATATCTGTCATATGTGAGAAAAATATTCGTTTTTTTAATTGTTAGTTATTTATTGTGATGCATAACTAAAGTTATACTTCAGTAAATCCTTCTGGTTTTTCCTTGATATAAAACATGTTATAGTTTAACTCAAGAATTTAATAAAAAGATGTTCTGAATTTCTTAAGTTATAAACATAGCATTCCTTTTATTGTTAATAGAAAAAGAAAATACAGATTATATATACAACCTTGGGTTCTTCATGATGAACCACAAAATGATACACCTCTTATCTTGCTTGGGCGTGGTATCAATTTTATAGATTATAACGAATGTATATGCAGAAAAAGACTTTCCAACATATAATAAAGTCAAGATTATGGTGAGTGGCATCCCAGGTCAGACTGGCAAGTCAGTTACAGATGTAGACTTGACTCCAAGTCCATGTAGTGCACAAAACAATGCTATATGTACTGGCTTCTCGGACATAACGATACCTGGAATCAGAGATGGACATCTACTTGTTATTTTCAAGAATCATAAAGCAAATCCCAACCAAGTACCAATTCTTACTCCTGTAATTTTAATTATTATATCAGCTAGTCTTCTTCTCTTACCAACTATACTGGGAATCACTGGAGGAACTATGTTCGGTGATAACATACCACTACAAGCCACCTTTCAAATTACCACTCCTCCTAAAATTGGTCAGATAACAATGCAACTCTCGTAAAGTAGGGAATCAAGTTTTCTGGAATATTGAAATTCGTGAACCACGCATATTCTCAAATGGCAGGATAGAATAAAGGAATGGTGGCAGTTTCATCCATTTATCCATACGCTCCAGCAACTCAAGCATACAACGCTAAGTGGATGCCCTCATAATACTTTCCTGGATAGTTTAAGCTCAAAGTGGATGCCCTGAGTGTCTCCAAGTCCTCCTTTGATAATATTGTTAATGGTTGTGGTAATTTCTCCTAATCTGTCCTGACTATCTTGACAGGACGTGGTTGTTCTCTAGTTGTGTCCGGTATCCTGCTAGTGTCAGTCCTTATCCTGTAGTACAAGAGTCGGTTCGTACAGATTGAACACCCGGACCACCCAATGAACAGCAGATGTTGAGGATAAAATCATCATTTTAACATCGTAAGTACTTTCTTTGCTAATATCTGTCATTTTGTGCCTGTTGTCTTTCTAACAATAGATTTTAATTGCAATATGGTATTCCCCGAAATCACCGGTTGCTCAGCTATATAAGGCATTTCCACAAATGAGACTAGTAACAAATTTAACCACATTAAAGATTCACACCATTTTGAAAAGTTGCGGTAACGCAAATCAGATTATAAATCTAGATCTTTAGATTGTTTAAAGATGGAAAGTTTACAAGGAATATATTTTAACTATTCTTTCCTTGTAATTTTATATTTATTTATTTTTCAATTTTTCATCAGAATTATTTCTGATTCCTTCGTATATTAAAGGTCTTCATCTAGTTCATCAAGCACCCACTTTAACCCTTGAATCTCGCCTTGCATTTCTTCCAGGGTATGTTCCTCTCTTTTGCAAAAGATTTCAAGCTCGTTTAGTTTATGTCTTATCGTATTTTCTGTTTTCACAGATTTTCACAAGCTTCAAATGTTTCCACATTTATCATTGAAATATCATTATTAAAAAGATTAATTAAAATGCGCTAAATAATTAGATTTTTTATTTACTACTTGGATATTCATAGAATTTTTAATTTTATTAAAATAATTTATTCAATTTGTATCTGCAACAATTTATAGTAATATCATGGGTAATTCATTTAAAGTTGGTGTCTTTGGTATCTTCCTAAAGTTTGAAAACATGTTTCAGAGAATATAATAATGTCTGCAGATTATAGATAAGATCTTTTGCATAATTAGCACCATTAGAAAAATTCCTAAAAATCCTATGTACTTTAACCATAATTAGCAAATTAAAAAAATATTTCAAAGTATGGTAAAGAATTTATAATATTTTGATAGGCGCCTAATTATACAAGAGATCTATTACCTTTATAATCGAACAGCGGTAGAAATGATGAAACCATGACTGTGTTGGCAACTAGAGCATTCATATTGCCTATCATCGATATTACCTTTATGTGAAACAGTAATATGAAATAGAAAGATCATATAGCTGTTTATAATAATTATGCGAGTTCTATTATCATGGAATCCTAATAAAGAAGTAATAACACAAGGTTTAGATGGAATTAAATACTAATTTGTTTCTAATTCAATCGATATGTTATTCGAGAATCCTTGGATAATAAATGATCTGTTTAATTACAATATTGTAATAAATATTAACTATATTGTTTTATAGTCTTACAAGTGGTAATCTAAAACCAAATGTTGCACCTTTTCCTTCTTCATTATTTTTAGCCCATATTATGCCACCATGTGCTTCTATAATACTTTTTGATATGTATAATCCTAATCCAGTTCCGCCAAATTCAGATTTAGTTACAAATTTTGTAAATAACCTTGGAAGTATTTCAGAATCAATTCCTTTGCCTGTATCTCTAATACTGACAATAACATAATTACTACTACTATCCTTTTCCACAGTGATTGTTATTATGTTTCCATCAATCTCTTCTTTCTCTTTCTCTTTCTCTTTTGTAAATTTGATAGCATTGTCTAAAAGATTGGAAATAACTTGATTAAGCCTACTTTTATCAGCATATATGATAATATCATCTTTAAGCAATGACTCTATCTTTAGAGTATCTTTATGTAGTTGCAGTTGTTGTTGTTGCTGCTGTTGCTGCTGCCAATTATTTTTATTAATCTGATTTGTGAATTCTAAAATTATATTTTGTATCATTTCATTTAGATTAAAGTTTTCTTTATTCAATGATAAAGAATGACTTTGTATTCTTGATATATCTAAAACATCTTCTGATAGTTTCAGTAATCTTTTTGCATTTCTATCCAGAATGTCTATTATTTCATGTTGTTTTTTATCAGTAGTTTTGTTTTTTAGAAACTCTGTTAAACCAATGATTGGTTGAATTGGATTGCGTAATTCATGGGCTGCTATATTTATAAAATCTTTTTGCATTATGTCATGCATTTTCAGTTTCTCATTTGCATCTTTCAGTTGTTGATATAATTCAGTTTGAACCCATAAGCTTTCAAATATGGAAACATAAGAAAGAACAGTTGCAGAACTGTTGGAATATGTAGCAAATCCTATAGCATTCTTAAAAGTACCTTTCACATCGTCTTTTACTTCTATGACAAGTGATTCTTTTCTATCTACTACAAGTATAGTTGAGTTAGTTGACAAAGAGATATCTATATTCCTAACAAAAATATTCTTTTTATAGATATTAAAATTAAGTAATTCGAATTCTGGATTTATTTCTTCTTTTAGTGACTCATTTGAGAAAGATAATGGTAACCGTTGTGGAGAAGGAGAAATAACTCTAATCTTTAAATTATCATATTGATTTATTTCTCCTTTTAATATTTGAAATATTCCGATATAAAGTTGGCGTTGCATAGAATGTGGAGAAGGAAAAATTAGTAATATTTCGCTAGTAGCTTTTTCTAAGAGCTTAATATATTTAGTTTCTATTTTATCTGGATCGGCTATAGTTTCAGTTTTTGTGGATTTTATCCCTTTTTCTATTTCTTGTGCCTTTTGTTCTGCCGGTATTGCCTTTTCCCATAAGGTATCAAAGAAGTATTGTTGCTGTTGAACAAATACTTTCGAAGTACTATGAATGGCTTGTTGTGGTACTGCGCCCAATGATGAAGTGTCTACACTTAGATAATCTCTTTCACTAACTTCAAAAGCACCGATTATTCCGTCGAGGTGTCTTATTTCTTCTGCAAATGACATCATCTTCTTTAAATAAGGTAGACTGTCAGAAGTAATTTCTGCTATGATTCTTATTTTTATTCCTCTATCCTTTGCTTTAATATAAGAAGCCATTAGAAGATCATTTGAAGTGATTATAAACTGACTTGCAGTATCTACAAACAAGTCCAACCTTTCCTTTATCTGCAAGGTGGCCTGTAAAATTCTTTTATTTATATTCTCACCATCATATATAACGTCGGTTTTTTCTCCCATCTTCGTAAAGAAGGTCATAAGAGAAGATCATCTAGGATATTGGTCAAATATATATTGGTTAAATAACAGAATCTTATTAACTTATAGGTTCTGTAAAGCGGAGGGTTTTCTTGCTCTTATTATTTATTCCTATATTAGACCGCATAATTAACGACATTAAATTTTTTCTTAGAACTTAACCTTATTAATAAATATTTAACAGGCATTCTTTGAGAACAAGCATAAGATTTTCAACATCCATCCATGGATTAAATCAAGTTTTTATTTTCTATTATGGAGATAACTTTCAAAGGATTCTATATCCTTACATGATATACTTCAAATATCATATTATTAAGTGGTCATTCAAGTGGCAATATAAAACCAAATGTTGCACCTTTTTCATCTTTATTATTATAAGCATATATCTGTCCACCATGAGCCTCAATAATTTTTTTAGATATAAATAATCCTAGGCCGGTTCCTCCTTTTGATTTGGCAGTAAATTTTGAAAACAACTTTGAGATTATAGATGGGTCTATTCCAAAACCAGAATCTTTAACTTCAATTAATACTTTATTTTCACCACCGTCATCTTTTTTTTCTATTATAATATCTATGAACCCTTTGTCGGTGAACTTGATAGCATTATTTAATAAATTAGAAATTACTGCTTTGTTGCATAACCAAACCTATTTAGCTAGGATCCAACCAATTAATCATTTGTGATCCACTGGCCTTCTTATAACCAGTCTCTTGTAAGACGAGGAGAGATACTTTTTTCCTATGATTTTCTGGATAACTGGGATGTTGATCTTGCAAGGATGAATGAAAATAAGAATGGCAAAAAGTACAAATTTCCAGATTCTTTTGTTCTCATAGTTGGTCACATCAAAGTATACTTTCACCTTCCATATAGACAAACAGAAGGAATCATAAAGGCAACTGTAGGAAAGAATCTTCCAGACCATCCATGTTATTCACAGATATGTAGAAGAATAAACAAACTGGACATTGACATCAATAACAGTATTGATGATGATGATGATGATGATGATGTCGTTATCATCATAGCAGCGGGGACAGTACCGGAATCAAGATTACAAACAGAGGTCTCGGTGGATGCAAGATAAGTGGGATGTAAAAAACAAGAAAGGCTATCTAAAGATACATGTTGCAGTAAATATCAAGACCAAAGTGCTTTGTTGCATAACTCAATTTTTTCGTAACTATATGACATATTTGGTTTAAGTTTAATATACCATCCATTTGAAATTCGTATTATTTTGACAAAAGTTCGATCATAAAAAACGAATTTCAGAGTTATGCAACAAAGCAGACCAAAGAAATTCTTGCACTGAAAGTCACAGATGAAAAGGTACATGATGGAAAGGTTATGAAGAATTTGGTGGAAGGCGTGCTGAATAATAACCGCAATGTCAAGATCAAATCTTTCATTGGTGATGCAGGAGCCTACGATAGCAATGAAAATTTCAAATACTTGAAGGAGAAAAGGATTCGACCTGTCATCAAAGTAAAAAGAAACTCTATCGTTTCATCCAAGAATAGCAATGTAAGGAATAGAGAAGTTGAACTTCAAATAAAGGATTATCATAAATGGAAAAAGAAAAGAAAGTATGGACAACGATGGATGGTTGAAACAGCATTTTCATCTATAAAGCGGATGTTTGGTGAATATACATCTGCAACCAAGTTTCAAAACATGATAAAAGAGATGACGATGAAGGTATCGTTGTACAATCTGTTTAGAAGAGTTGCATAAAATGGATGGAAAAAATTTAAGGAAAACTAGTTATGCAACAGAGCAGAAATTACTTGATTTATTCTAATTCTATCTGCAAATAATGATATATGATTGTATCTGTTTTTATTTTCATATATTTCTCCTTTTTCATCATATTTATTTGAACGCATAAATTTGGATGATAGTTTTATATTTTTATGATCAATTTGATCATCATAGTCTTGAATCAGATCTTGTATCATATCTATTAAATTAAATTCTTCTCTATCTAGAACCAAATTATTAGTTTCGATTTTTGTAACATCCAGGATATCGTTTGTTAATTGAATTAGTTTTTTGGCATTTCTATTAATAATTATTGCTAGATTTTGAAATTCATTTGTATCTTCGGGTTTAATTTTCGTTAAAAGATTAGAAAATCCCAATATTGGTTGAATAGGTGTTCTAAGTTCATGAGCAGCTATTTGAATAAAATCTTTTTGTAATTCTTCAGATCTTTTTAATTTTTCTACGATATCAGAATAAGACCAAAAACTTTCAAATATTGAAACGTAGGAAATGACTGTTGCAGCACTATTAGAATATGTACCAAATCCCATAGACTCTGAAAATTTTTCTTTTAAATCATTTTTTATCTCTACAACTAAAGACTCTTTTCTATCTACTACAATAATAATTGATTTAGTTGATATGGATGGCTCTATATTTTTTATGGAAACGTTATTTCTATATATATTAATATTCTTTAATTCATATTCATATTCTCTATCTGTTTTTTCTTTTAATGATTCGTTTGATAATGATGATGATAATATAGAATAAGGAAAAAGAATTCTGATCTTTAGCTTATCATGCTGTTCAATATTTTTTTTCAATACTTTAAAAATTCCGATATGGAATTGGTGTCGCATGGAATTTAATGTAGGAAATATTAGTAATATTTCCTTAGTAGCATTTTCTAAAAGATTGATATATTTAGTTTCTATTTCGGCAGGTTCAGATATAGTTTCAATTTTTGCTGGAATTATCCCTTTTTCAATTTCCTTTATCCTTTGTTCTATCGGTATTGCCTTATTCCATAAAGAGTTAAACAAATCCTGATGTGAATCTACAAAATCTTTGATGGATATGCGTATAAGTATTGGTGCAATTGGATCAGCATGTTGAGAAAGGGCTGGTCCCAAATAGTGTATTCCATCTAATATGCCCCAATTTCCATTAAATGCTTCTATGTGTCCAATTTCTCCTATTTCTAATAATTTTTTACAATAAACTAAATTCTCTTTTCTAATGTCAGTAATGAACCTCGACTTTACTCCACGTTTTTTCATTCTTTTAAGCGATCTCCAAAATGGTTTATGTTCTACAAATATCCACGGACCCTTATAGTCGGAACATACGTCTGATGTATTTTTGGCAAATGAATGCCATTTTATTCCATTATCTATACCTACTGCTATTTCTGTTTTCCGGGTAATACGATATCGGCGATTAGTAGAGGTAGACAAAAGATTTCTAATTTATTGTATGAACTTATATTAATACATATTTAAGTTGCTTTGTTGCATAATTCCTATCGTCTCTTCTACTTTTGAGCCTTCAAGTCAAGTCCTAGAAAATCAAAGAACTTGTCTAATCTTCTCTGATATTTTATCCTGCTCACTTGCGACTTTTGAGCATATAAATAGAGACCATAGAAAATAATTTTCTAGTCTCTTGCTCTTGCAAGCCTTCCAGATCTATCGGTATTTCTTTATCTTCAAAATTATTGTTCCTTTCTCTGCTTGTAATTAAAATTGAAGTATTACCCAAAAGGTTAAGATAATTGCTTATATTTAAAGCCTCATCTAATTGTTCGGTTGTAGATTGTCTTTCATTATTTATTATATAGGATACAGTTTCATAATTATCCAAGAACAACAATGGATGTTTTTTTAGCTAAAAAATTATAGACAACAGTTTTTTGGCATCTATATTTAATTTTTCAAATTCATTTATATCATTTATATCAACCAAAGTCTTGACAATATTTAACAAAAAACTAGAAAATGTCATTTTAGATGCATCGGAGAAATATACAGGAACAACCAAATCAAACAGTCCTTCTTTTTCATACTGATGGATAGCCTTGAATGCAAGCTGACTCTTTCCGGAACCACCTGGTCCCACAATAGAAAATTTTTATAGAAGGGATTTTGATTTGTTCTTTTATTATTTTGTTGATATATTCTTCTCTTCCAACAAAAAATGATTTCTCACCTTTAAATAATCTCAAAGTCTTTTGAACCAATAATGAAGATAGAGATGATGAAGCAGTATTAGCAATAGTAGTAATAAGATTATTATCTATATCTTTATCTGTTCTCTCATCATCTTTATCATTATTTTCGTCAAAGTTTAAAGCCTGTAAAATACTATCGATCCCTTCTTTCCATTTAGATGAGGCATGGTCATAATTCAAAATAATTTATCTTTATCTTTACCATCGTATCAGATAGTTCCAAGCATGTATTTTATTGATTTTGGATTTATTTTCTCAGTCTTGCAGTTGTAATATACCATTATCTGATATAATAAAACAGACAATAGTACAATTGCAGATACCGTATGAAATCCTCTTGTTGGCAATGGGTCTATTCTAAATACTGATTTAATATGTTCTATCAACGGCTCTACCGATATTCTTCTTCGGCTGTAGATTGCCTGTCCTAATGCCGATTGATAAAAACATACAAGCTCAAGCCTCTTTTTAAAAGTACTTTCGTATCTTTCGACAATAGGACAAACCAAGTCTATTCCCAATACCTTCTTGCTATATTCATACAGTTTCTTATCGTCATAGCCTGGATCGGCTATCATGTACAATGCAAGTGATAGAGAGAATACCAAAGAAGAAGAAGTTAAAGAAACGTACATCTGATTATCCTGTACATTCGCAGTAGTTACATCGGCTGTTATAGGTACTACAATCTTGCCTGTTGTACATGTTAAATGTAATTTATATCCAAATATCCATCTCTTTGTATGGCTGTAACCCCACCTTGCACCTGTATCAATGCCAGAACATGGTACTATTCCTTTTTTCATGGATGATTTGTGCCATACAGGACCTTTTGCTTTTAAAAGAGTACTGTCTATTGCTGCTGTTATAGAAGGATCTACCATGCCCTCTACAACAAACAGACATCCCATTGTAGATATCCTTTGTTTAATATCTGTAGAAATAGTCTTTAGCCTTCTGTCAAACGTACGCCTGCTAGGTATTTTTATCAAACCACAGGCTATTGCTAGTTTATGGTTATACAGACAATCCAAAATGAGAAAAGTATGTAAGGCATTGTTTGAATCGATTTTAAACCATAACCTCACAATAAAACATCTCAAAATTACAATTGGAGAATATACATATGGTCTGCCACGTTTCCTTTTTGCATTAGCAGGCCATGGTATACAACCTGTCAGATACAGAATGTTAAAAAGGATGGATTCTTTATTCTATCAAGCTAATCTTTGGGACAGTATTAATCAAAATAATATTTCAAGGGTTAGCTTTAAGCTATATAGATCATGTTGAAAATATATTTGAATTATGACCATGCCTCAGATAGTTAGTTAATTCTTACGATAAAGAATCAAAAAACGTTGAACTCCACTGCTGATGGGATCTATGCTGCAGGCGACGTGTTGGGTCCAAGTTTGGCATCGGTTGCGATGAAGCAAGGACGAATTGCAGCGTGCGAGATCTTTAGCATTAAATTAAAAGGTGTCGTTGATCCTACGCCTGTTTCAGCCGTGTACTCTATGCCAGAGGTTGCAGGCGTAGGCTTGACTGAAGAACAGTGTAGATCTCAAGAACTGGATTACGAGATAGGACGTTCAGATTTATCGCTTATACCACGTGGTGCCATATCTGGACACGGAGGACTATTGAAATTGATTTTTAGCAAAAAAGATCGCCGGCTTTTAGGAGTACATTGTTTCGGAGATATAGCTTCAGAGATAGTCGGCATAGGGCAGATGGTTATACATTTCAATGGAACGATTAACTCTTTCCTAGAGATCACGCTTAACACTCCCACCTATACATATGCCTACAAGTATGCGGTTGCAGATGGAATCCGAAAACTAGGCAACTTCAAACAAAAGCATTAAAGATATTTATTAAACTATTATTGGTCAAATAAGTAATTCATGGTGTCCACTAGATGTGTATCATAATTCTGAACCACTAGTAACAAATTGTATTTTTTGAGCCTATTATTTAGATATATAATATGTCAATTTTTTCTATGATTTTCTGGCTCTGTTAACAGCTGTGTAAACACAAGGATACATTCTCTTGTAAAATATTTATGATCGCTTTGCCATGATTTTTATTATAAATATTCTTCCACTTGCCAACTGTTCTTCCTATTTCCTGTATGCCTTTGAATATAGAATTATTGATCGCTTGTCTTTGTACCCATAACGATCTTCAATTAAGTTGAGCTCTGGTGATCTTACCGGTAGAAATACAAATTTTATTCTTGGACAACATTTGAATATATCTTCCTGATGACCATGATATACCACCATGAGTCTTTGCTGTTCTTGTCCTTTTTCATCTACATACAATAATGCAGAATTAGGCGGAGCATCGTACCTTTTCTAACTTGGTGTATCATATATAATAAACTATGATGAGATTTATAGTTTTTTACTTAACTTTACAGATTCCAAAGATTGGTAAGCTAAGAGACATGTGTCACCCCCTCATGCACAATAAACAAAGTCAGAATAAATGATTATTGTACAAGGAGAGGTGTACTTAGAAGAATGGCATATAGTCATATTAAGGAATGAACAAAAGAGTCTGTCAGAAAGCGTTATCATGCAGTAGCCAGAACCCCTTGTCAGTGACATCATCAGGATAACAAGACAAGATGCTGCTGACATGATTGGAAGGAGTAAAAACGTCAGTTACAGCGTGTGGTAAAAAGGTTCAGAGAAGCAGGTACTGCAGGTCTGAGGTTTAAATCTAGGAAACCATGTAACAGCCCAAGCAAAACTTCAAATGATATAGAGAAAAAGATAATTGAGGTAAGAAAAGCCACCGATTTTGGTGGTTCAGAACAACTGGCAAACATCATTAACGAGAGTTTGAATGTAGTACAACAACACAGATATGATCAGAAATATCGTATCAGCAAGACTACTACCGCCTACTACAATATCCTGACCCGACATTCGCTGGTTGATTCGGAGAAAAAGATTATCAAAGAATACAAATCATTTGAACGAGACAAGAAGCCTGATGAACTATTACAGGCTGATCTTACAAGATAACGAGATATCAATACTTACTATGGAAGATGATCATTCGAGAAAACTCTGGGTTGCAAGACTAGACAATGAAACAGATGATAGTGTAGTAGAGAGGGGGGATGAAACATCTTCATATCCAAGAATATGGTTCTCTTTTGACTGACAATAATGGTAGTAGTCAGTTTAACAGAAAAAATTCAACGATGAGAAAATATTGTAACCAGCATCTGACAGGAAAACATATCTGGACATCAATATACATCATCCACAGACTATGGGCATATTCAAAAACTCAGAAAGGATTGAAAAGGTTCCTAATACACAGATTAGGAAATCATTGTACTGATCATGAAAGGATTGATAGATGTATTTTAATTTACGTTGACTGGTACAACAATGGTAAAAGGATATCGACCACAAAATGCTATCCCGAAGAAAGATACTCTGGTCAAAGGGATGATGGTTGGTATGTACGTTTTGTAAAAGCACTTAAGCTAGAAGGCATACTACTACCAGTACCAGTTGCTGTGAGGGAGGGATGACATATGTCCTTTGGCTCTACATTACAGAGCCCAACTGAACAATCAAATACTTTAAATACTGTATTATTCTAACAAGTTGTAGATATAATATTATGAATAAAACCCAAAAAATCACAATTGTAACTATGGCTATATTTGCAGCATTAATGTTCGCAGGACCAATAGCTATGAACCTGAGTGTTGATTCTGCCTTTGCAGCTCACTTCCACGGTCATCATCATCATCACGGTCATCATCATCACCATCGCGGTCATTTCCACCACGGTCACTTCCGCGGTCATCACCACCGCCGTTAAATGAAATATAGTTTAAAATAAGTTAATGTATAAATAATACATTAACAGAATTTTTTTATTTTCAAGAATACAATTAAAAGCAATTATAAAAATTATAATTTATATTCTTTTTCCCACCCACCATCGATGAAAAATAATTTTCAGTGGATTAATTTACACTATAAAATTTTCTAGGATATTTTTAATTTCAAAAAATAAATATTGTTAATAAGAAAAAGATTAACAAATTAAAAGATTTCGATCAAGCAGATAAAATTTCTTATTATGATCCTTATATTTTATTATTATAATAGAAAAGGATGATATAAAGATAAGAAAATGTGTAATAACATATTTTTTAATTCTTTTTGATCATTATATTTTTAAATGCTTTTTATAGTATGAAAAGGGTTTGGGCCGATATTATAATTGCAACTATATCGGTTGGAGATAGATCACATGAAATTGGACCCATACTGAACAGGCTTCACTAACGATTCGTTTGATAGTTTTCATTAACTTTTATTAATTTGAACCTAAAGTATAGTCAAATTTGTTACTAGTCCCCTTGGACTCTCAAAGATTATTACAAATACGTAAATAATAGCATTACTTTTGTATTATTATATGTCACAAGGTGAGTGGTTTACTTCCTATCTTCAATATGAACATCTTAACGACCTATTGAATGTAATATTATATACATCACAATCCTTTATGGCCATCACACCTTCACTCTTTCATATAAGATACAAAGACAAAGAAATATTGTTTGTACATACCGGCATGGTAGGAGGTGTTGTTGCTCATTTTTATATAATTGACGAAAAACCACATACTAAATTTATTGAATTAGATAAAAAGACATCTAAATTTAGTTTTACAGATCATGTTGGTAACAACCCTCAATCAATTTATATTCCGATTGTTAGTTTGATTAAATCAACTTTGTCATTTCCAATAGACAGCCATATATAAAAACAATAAAAAAGATGCATTTTCTATTAAAATAATCTTTAATTATTCTATTTCTTTTCTTTCATATTGTAATTATAGATTACAAATTGCACCTTTTGCTTAACTTTATATGATCATTTTCCAAGATAAGCATTTGAAGATATATTTTTTTAAATAATTTACCGTTTTAATAATTCATACATATAATTATATAGAAATCAATATCAATCTTTGAATTATATCCCTGTAAATCTATCATAATATGGGGTTATTAACGCATCCTATCAGAAGACTCCAAAGAAAAATTGAGTTCTATCAGTAAAAAAATTGAAATTTTAAAAAAATGTTGCGAAACAGCATTGAATTTCCAATACTATAAATTCAAATGAGGTTATTACTAACGCTTTTACTTTTTACCCAACAGTATGTCCTTTGATAATCCATATTCATATTCGCTTAATAAATTAGAATGACAGCTCTTACTATGTCCAAGAGAATGAGAATATCCTAATGATTCCACACTAGATACCGGTACTAATCCATCATTTGGTTTTGGAAGTACAAGAGAGGTTCCGCTTTCTGTCATCGATATTAATGATGGGGCACAATTGCCTGCACTAGGATCCCAATTTCCTGCTATAGTATAATATTTAGTATTTGGATTCATTTTTACTGTGGTATCTTGAGCACCTGGTTTTAAATCAAATATTGCTGGTGTACATATATAATTATTTTCTGCTATTGGTGATCCAGCATTTGGAGTTCCAATCATTATGAGATTTGCTACATCCTTTCCACCATTAGCAAGATATACTCTTGCATCTAATCCGCCTTTACTGTGTCCTACTATATTCACTTTGCTTTGTCCTGTTTGTTTTTTAATTTGAGCAATTTGATTTGATAATTCCTGTGCATGAGCGACTCCAGAACCACATTTATCATCTGATTGTTTAAAAGTTATAGGAAATGCAGAAATTCCATCCTTTTTGAGCAGATCTTTCCATTTGTTCCATACTGAAGCATCAGATAAATAACCATGTATTAAAACTACTGGCAGTGTCTTTGTATGTGTGTTATTGCTTGAAGCAGATGATGATAGAGTTTGGGCATTAACTGTAAAAAAATGTGTTGTGGTATTATTAATTGCTAAAGCAGTTGCAATAAAAATAACAATAGAAATGATTGAAATTATTTTTATTTTATTTTTTATACTCATTTATTTGATTTATGAATTTGAATTATTTTAGCTTTTATTTTGCTTTACTGTATTCTTTTTTCTAACGTTTGTTGATAAAGTTACAATGAAAATAGCTAATTCCTTTGTAATTGTATACATAACCTGTGCTGCTTTATCAAATTTCTGAATTCATACAACACAGCATATATCCTTATATCGTATTCATCTAAATCAAAGCCTGCTAACGTATAAGTTACATCTAGATGACAATAAACCATAGGTATGAGAGGTCTATCCTTTAAATTGAGTTTAAAATCCGGTCTACAGCAACTATGTCTTTTTCTATGCTATCTTTTATTTTAAATGAACGGGATATTATGTGGTTGTCATATCTTTTTGTCACTCATTATTATCATTAAAGTCTTGTACTAAAATCCATTGAATGATTTGAAAATCAATGGTTTTTGAGTATTTATTACATTATAGCAAATCACATAAGAATTAACCTTGGATAAATCCGTTTAGTAAATATGCAAATTTGATAACTGTCTTTTGATCATCACTAAAATTAAAACTAAGACGCCGATCTAATATCATTACTTAAAAAGTGATTCTGACACTTATCTTTCGGGGTTTATTTTTATTTTAAGAAAAGTTACATATCACAATTAATCTATTCCAGAATGAGATATAATTATTTTTACAATAAATTAATTTATTAGACATTAAAACTTTTAAAACAGGAGAAGAAAATGATATTTTTCATTTATTTAATAATTTAGCAATTGTTTTAAAAAAAACTAGAAACATTTTGTAAATATTATAATTAACATCAAAATAAAATAATATTAAGATAATAGAACCGAGCATCGGCTTTTGTATAATTATATATTATTAATAATTGAAAATGAAAAATATACTCAAACGCAATGAACCCAATTGGATTAATACTTTTTAATTGAGATATACTTTAATAAATCATTTTAATCTAATTAATAGATGACTATAAAGAGAAAAATAGAGACAGCCATTTTAACGTTGATTTCTAACCAAATCATAAATAGAATTTTTAAGAATAAGAATAAGAATAAAAAGAGATATGATTAATGGCTTATTAAATTGAATAGAAAATTCATTAAATTGCAATGTTATCAGAATTGAATTGCAAATTATAAAAAGAAATACTTTGTTGCAGGACTCTTTTAATCTGAGTCTACTGCCTTTTTTTCCTAAATTGATACCAACTTATTATACAATTACGCTTTTAACATCATTCTTGCATCATATTTTTTAGCTTATCTGAATAATTATACTTGCCAACAAACCTTCTTTTAATACAACAAAATATGATGTCAACAATCCATCTTTGCCCATAGATAATACACTACATCTTTCTACTTTTGCAAATCATTTTTCTGTCCTAACACCGATATATTTCTAAAGGTGTTTCCTTTTTTCCATAACTCTAGTAGAATCCCATTTTCTTTAACACAAAGCAAGATTCCATTGTCTGACAAATATCTAAAAATATTGTTGTTGTCATAAGAACCGTATCCAAATAGTTTACTCATTGTAATTTTTTTATAGATTCCATATCACCATTAATTAATTCGGGTAATGCTTTGCTGTTATGAACGTGTTTATTATCAGTTACCTTCATAATTAAAAGAATTTTCTTGGTCTTGACTGCTGTGTTCTATTCTATTTTTTCTATATTCGCTACGTTTTACTATCGAAGGTAAAACGAACACAGTTAAATCAATTATTATTATTTTTGTTATATATAGATAAGGTTTTTGCTAATTTTTTAATAATGTAAAAGCATTTCAGATATTAAACTGTTGTAAAATATTATCGAGATAATTTGAATTATGATAATGTCTCACTTAGATGGTCTTTAAAGGGCAAACTAAAACCAAATATTGCACCACTTTTACCAACATCATCATCATTGTTTTCATTCCATATAGCCCCTCCATGGGCCTCAACAATATTTTTTGAAATATATAGCCCTAAACCGGCACCTTGGGAAGAATTAGAGGAAAATTTTGTAAATAACGTTGGAAATGCATCCGTATCAATTCCACTACCAGTATCTCTTATATGTACAACCACCATTTTTTGAGAATTATCGATATTGTTTTTCTTTTCCGTGGTTATATATATCAAGCCTTCTTTTTTTTCTTCTGAAATATACTTTATAGAGTTTTCAATTAAATTTGAAATAACTTGACTTATTCTGTTTTTATCGGCATATACGGTAATTTTTTCTGAAGAAAAATCGTATATAAATTTAATGACCTTTTTATTTAATCTATCTTTATAATCATTAATAATGTTTAAAATTATAGCATTGATATCAAAATTCTCTTTATTTAAACTCAAAGAATGACTTTCGATTATTGTTACATCTAAAATATCTTCAGATAATTTTTTTAATCTCTTTGTATTGCTAATTATTATATCAAGCATTTCCTTTTGATGTGGATTATCTTTAATTTCCATTTTAATAACTTCTGCTAAACCCAATATTGGTTGTAAAGGAGTCCTTAATTCATGAGCGGCCATATTAATAAACTCTTTTTGCATTATGGTTTGCAACTGTAGTTGTTCATACATTTCTGCCTGTTTCCAAAGACTATCAAATATTGCAGTATACGATAATGCCATAGATTTGCCATCAATAAATATTGCCAAACCGAATGCATCAATAAAATTATCTTTAACATCGTCTTTTATTTCCAATATCATTGTTTTTGATCTATCAAGAATTGTAATTCTATTAATAGTCTGCAAGATAGAGCGCAAACCTTTAAATTCGATATAATCATAATTTGATCTTATTTTATTCCAGTTATCTTTGTTTTTGTAATCCAGTGGAGTTAAAACTTTAATTTTTATACCTTTTGATCCTAGTTCATTTAAAGTTTTAAAACCGCTTGAGTTTTCTGTACGATAAAACCCGTTCAAAGATGGAAGTATTATCAAAACCTCAAATCGAACAAAATCAAATAATTTATATAATAATTTTAACGATTCTTTTGAGCTAGGTATAACCTCTATGTTAATAGAGCAACCTTTCTCGATGTCATTTATACGATCTTTAGCATCGATTCCTGCTTTCCATTGTTCTTCAAAAATTGCATTGTAATGATCAAGATATAATGAGTCATTACTGAATAATAGACTAGTGATCACCTTACCATCTTCACTCTTTTTTTCTATTGTGGAAGCAAAGGAATTATTACTTAATACAAAGTTAACAAAAGGCTTATTGTAAATATGTTTTATTCGTATTCCTTTATTCAAAAGTATTTTGACTAATTCCATATCCTTATTATCATTTATTGAGGTAATCCATCTTATACCCATATGTTTTCCATTTTGTTGTTTTTCCAAGACCTCTTCAATAACATGAAAAAAATTAATATAACTAAATTGCATGTCACCGGCAATGCCTAAACAAATACATAGATTTTTAGATTTGTTTATCAGTTGAACTATTCTTTTTGAAATTTCTTTGTCATTCTCGATTGTCTCTGTTTTCTTTAGTCTTCTGATGTTCCTCATTCTTTGTTCATAAGGCATTATATTAACTTCAAAGAAATGGCTTAACAATATCCATGAATTCCTTGTTTAATTGTATTTTCAGCAATTTCATTACTGTTGACAAATATTTGATAAATAAATCCTCAGGGATAAAAGAAAATGGATTCATCTTCTTTATTGGAGATTTCTCTAATTCATTAGTTATATCTAGTACAAAATTTTTATATATTTTCTCTGTCTGCATCGATACTTTACTCTTCGGAAAAATATAAACATTTCTTTAATTTTTATTTAAAATTGATAAGATTATAATGATTTCTTTTAACATTTGTTAAATAAATAATTAAGTTGCCTTTTAACATTAGATTTCGCATAATTACACGATAGATCTCTTTTGCATAATTACTTACCACAGCTTTATGCAGGAAGTTCATCATTACCCTGTTCGTCAGATGTTTTCATACGAGATGTTATCGAAAAGACCACTACTTTTTAAATCGTTCACTCGTCTTACTTAACAGTTGTGTAAACACAAGGATACTCTCTCTTGTAAAATATTTGTGATTGCTTTGCTGCCATGATTTTTATTATAAATATTCTTCCATTTACTAACAGTCCGACCTATTTCTTGTTCATCTTTAAAAGTAGAATTATTAATCCCTTGTCTTTGTAACCACAACCATCTTACTTCAATTAAGTCGAGCTCTGGAGAACGTACAGACCGTAGAAATACAAATTTTATTCTTGGACAATATTTGGATATCTGGATATTTCTTTTTGTACCATCTTTGATTTATGCGCTGAAAGGTTAACAAGTACAAGAAAGATATTTCTATAATTTTATCTTACTTTCTATCTACTCTTTTTAGAAAATCGATAAACTGTTTCTTGTTTTCTTTTGGTAGCAATGTATGTGCATTTTATCATTTGTGTAATCATACGCTCCTCAAACACATTTAGTAACTCTTTTATCTTTGGAGCTTCTCTATCTTTACCTGTATCGATGACCAAGATGTACCCCCATGTTCTTGCTGTTATTGGCCCTTTTTCATCTACATATACAGTAACACAGAATCCGAAGAAGGTATATTGTACCTCAGCTGTTCAATGCCCTTTTTTTCAAACTATTCTGGATCATTGCTTCTTCTTTTAGTTGATAAAATATTTAGATATCTCATTTTGTACCATGCTTTAAAAGGATATTTCTTATTTCAGAATGGCTTATTTTATCGACCATTTTTATGCCATACATAAGAAAGTCTACTGCTAGTAAGCGTAATGATCAAGTACAAAATCCCAAATCAAAAGATCTTGGATTTGATGATGCTATATCAACTATCTTTTTCTCCACACCATCATCAAACTTTATTGTTTATGATTATATTTTTTTGATATAATGTCATCAATTCCTTTTTCATTGAATCGATGTCCCATTTTCTTATGTTGTTATCACGATGATTTATGTTATCTTTCTTATCTGTGGTACTGTATGTATCCTTCATCTTTGAGCAGGGTTATCTTGGCGCTATATCCTGATTTTGCATCTTCAAGCATCAGGTGTAAAATATTCTTCTCATTAGTGGTAAGTATTCTGAGGAATGTATCCCTCACAGTATTACTAAAGAGTGGCAAGCTAAAGGTATTACGATATCTAAATACTCACCATTAATTTTACAGAAAAATTAACAGAGTCAGTAGTAATATACATCAACAAACAATTTTAGTTAATTTTTTATTCTGGTAATTTTTTTATTTATATTTTGTTGGTTAGTGGGCCTATCTCCTCTTCACAGAGCCATTAACTATTAAACCATAGTTTAATTATTTGGAAGATACAGCATCTTTAACAGAGTTTCTTATATAACATTCTCTGAAAGGTTCTGTAAAGTTGCCGTCAGATCCTATCATCTGAAATTATTGTAAACTTTCGTCGGATGGTTTTATATGTTTAATAACTGGTTTAAATTAAATCGTTGTAGAAATGCAGATTATATCGATTATAAAAGTAACTGTTTGGATGGTAGGAACAGCATTTCTTTTACTTTCTCTTACCGCTTTTCTACCTTCATTACTAGGATTTATAGGATTTGTTATGAATGTTATAATCCCTCTGCTGAATCTTTTCTCAAAATATCAAAGGAACGAATACAATTTTTTAGTGAATACGCCAACCATTCTAAAAAGATAATTAAAATAATAAAGGATGGATTCAATCAAAATTCTAATCTTTTTGGCTCAGTAGATGGACTTGAAATAAAAAGATATCAAGAATCTGACGAAATAGGATCGTTTGAGCTTGGAAAAAAACATTTAATGTCTGGTTATCGTGATATATGGAAATCAATCAAGAAGACTCAATCAGAAGCTGAATCAATATTAAACAACCTAGATAATATAAAAGAAGAATTTATAAAAATAGTAATTTCTGAAATTGGGGATGATTTTATTCAAAATTATAATATGGATTTAAATAATGAAATAAGGAACACATATAATGAAAATATATTCTCTGAAATATATAGCGAAATCAATAATAGAATCAATAATGGATGTAGAAGATTAATAAGGGGTCCACGTTGGCAAACAATAATAATCATAGTAATACATTTTTTGTATTAGGCTTTACAGATACTACTCAATCATTAGATAATTCCAATACAAGAATTATCGCAATTACAAGAGACGAACACACAATGATAAATTTACAACATAGAATTAATCATCTATTATATTCAGAAGATCTACGAAAATTGTTTCACAGATTTGGTATTATTAGATGGCATTTCAATAGATTAAATACAGAAAATATTTTCAACAATATCAATGATATCTATTACACCGTGAATAAAGATAAAATGAAATTAAAAGGAAAATGTCCATATTGTCCGCCACATAGTTTGTTAGACGCATTCTAGACAATTTCTTTTTCCTTGCTAGCATTCTCAATTAATGTTAACCACTTATTCTCCCCTCTTATCGTGATACCACAAGCCTCAGCAGGTGTCTTTCCTTTCAACCCTTGATGTTCTCGTATATAGTTGTGAAAGATCTTATAACCTTTCAAGATAGGGGTATCCATCTTCTTCAATCCTCTCATCGTCTTCTCCCTGTCTCTAACCTCGCCGTTCATCCTCTCCATCTTATTGTTATTATGATCGCCTTGTAGTCTGATGTGGTTTATATGTCGAGTCCTAGTCCACCTGTTAGTATATAACTCCTTGTTGTAAGCAGTATGAAAGTTAGGTGCGCCATCGCTTATTAAGGTGTTAGGTCTTGTTCCAGCGACTTCCTTACCTTTCAAGAATAAAGGTGTGATGTCAGCGGTGTTCTTGGTCTCGGCTACCTGCTGAGCAATCCAGAAGCGGGTTTCATCGTCCATCAGTGCGTACAAGTATTTAATGTTACCTTTAACCTTTAAATACAACTCGTCGGTTCTCCATGCCATAGATACCTTTGGAGTTATCTTGTCGATATATTTCTCCATTAGGGAGGTATACTTGTCTATCCAGTTATAGATTGTTTGATGGCTTACTTCCATGTCTATCAACTTGAGCGAATGAGCGACACTTCTCAATGACTCACCGCTGAAGTAAAGCTGCATCGCTGTTGTAATACCTTGAGGATTATGTTTCATCTTCTCAAAACCTATGTTGATTGTAAAGTATCGTTTGCAATCTCCGCATCTGAACTTTTGAATATCGCCATGTTTGTTGCGTCGTAAGCCATCCTTCACGATGTTATCGGACTTGCAGTATTTACAACCGGTTATTGATATAGGTTCTATTCTTCTAACCTCGCCGGTTTTACATAGTTCAAGACTGAATTCTACTGCGTAAATATGCTTGCACTTAACCCCTCTAAACATGTGGTCAGCACATGAGCAAACCCAACCAATAGAAGTGATAAGAATCTTGTAGACTTCGTTTCTTGTTAAAGATTTAACCTGATAGTTTCTATCATTAATTCTCTTAACATTGTTTTGAAGCAGTCTACCTGACTCTTCCCTGTTGGTCTGTTGGTGCTTGCTCATACTTGATAGTATATTACTATCAGTATATAGCTTTATCGATAGGATATGAGTCAAAATTATATACCATGAAGTAATAAAATATGATATGGCTGAAATAACATTAAAAGGATATCAATGCGATAGATGCTCTCATAAATGGGTTCCGATAAGCGAAGAAATGCCCAGAGTCTGCCCTAAATGTAAGAGTCCTTATTGGAACACGAAGAGAAAACTAGAGAAGAAAACCTAATGAAGTATAATATAAATGTTTATAGCTTATGTGATTCTATTGATATTAATATAATATGGAAGAATGGGTTAGTATTTGTCAAACATGTAGAGAAAGAATAAAATGTCCACCTTGGCCACCCAAAGAACACATGGAAAAAAATCCAGGCCATAATCGATTTGCATTAGTCCCAAAATCTATGGAACATATTAATTAATTATTTTTTGCTTCATTACTCCAATAGATAGTGTTAATTTGCCCACATAAACTATTCGGACAAGTGGTTGTAGTCGTTAAAATATTCGCATGTGGATGACAAATCTTCTCTATTTCTAGATGATTTTAAATGAAATATAGTTGGAGGAACCACCCAAAAACTACCATCATCATTATTTGTGCAAAACTGGCATTTATATTTAATAGGAATAGGAGAGTTCTGGAAAATCTGACATGTGTAACGCTATTTTGGACGTAATATATATCTTCCCTATATCTTAAAGATTGATTTTTATCTCACCAGACGACTTTTTACAACCCTATAAAACTAGATTATCTGACGACAACTTTACAGAACCCTCTGAAACTATATTTATATATATTGACGTCTCAGTATATAAATGATGCATGGTCATAATTCAAGTACATTTTCAATGTAGATATTAGTTTAAAGCTAACACTTGAGATATGATTTTGATTAAACTGTTCCAAAGATTAGATTGATAGATTAAAGGAATCCATCCTTTTTAACATTCTGGATCTGATAGGATGTTGTATACCATTGCCTGCTACTGTATCCCCACTGAAACGCGGTAGATCATATGTATATACTCCAATAGTAATTTTGAGATGCTTTATTGTAAGACAGGTTTAGAATCGATTCAAACAATATATGCATTGCATATTTTTCTTAACATGAACTGCTATCAGTATAACCATAAACTAGCATTAGCTTGTGATCTTGTGTCAACACCTAGTAGTAGTAGACGAACTTTTGATAGGCGATTGTTGAAGAGGATTTCTACAAATATTAAACAAAGGATAACTGCAATGGGATATCTATCTATTTGTTACAGACAATCTAGCAGATCCTTCTATAACAGCAACAGAGATAGTACACTCTGATAAAAGCAAAGGGTAGTTAGTATATGGCATAAATCATCTATGATGATGAATAAAGGAGAATTACCATATTCTGCAGGTATTGACACGGATGCACGGTGGAGAGGGGTTATAGTCATACCAAGAAAGGATGGATGGATATTTGGATACAAACTACATCTAACATGTACAGCCGCAGAGGAGATCTTATAGTACCTCTATAACAGCAGCTGACGTGTAACTACCGCAAATATACAGAGGATAATCAATGTATGTTTATTTAACATCATCTTCTTTTGTTTTCTCTTTTTACCATCTGCCTTGTATATGGTTGCTGATCCGGGATATGATAATAAGAAACTATATGAGCAGAGTAAAAAAACATTGGGAATAGATCTGGTAGTTTGTCCTCTGTTGTTGAAAGATACAACAAAAGTACCTCCCAAAAAGAGGCTTGAGCTGGTATGTATGCTTTTATCAATCGGTATTGAGGCAGTACATATATATACAGCCAGAGAAGGCTCTCGATAGAGCCCCGCTAATAGAACATATCAAATCAGTCTTTAGGATAGACCCATTACCAATATGTGGGTTTCACAAAGTATCGGCAATTGTACTTTTATCGGTATTGTTGTATCATCAGCTAATGGTATACTATAATTGTAAAGTAGGCACAGCTCCAATCCAAAATCAATAAAGTATATGCTTGGGACTGGATAGCGACATGATATGGAGTATAAATAGGAGTTATTTTGAGTTATGACCAAGACTAAAATAAATACAAACGGAACAGACAAACCTTTATGCTCAATCTCAATAGTACAAACGGAAAAAACTATCAAGTAAAGTAAAGTAATTACTTTTTTGTTGTAGTAATCGACATGCTTTGCTGCATGCTTATTTAAAAATTCGTTATAACAACAATTTGTTTGTAACAGTAACAAATGAATTAACTGTTTTCGTATTATCATTCATAGCAAAACGGTTGCAAATAACAAAAAAAAAGACGAAAAAAAATAGTCATGCAACAAAGCAGTCTTAAGGTTCTTGTTGTTCAAGAATAGAACTGAAGGAACTAATGTTAATCTAATATAAGAGAAAAACATGAGTAATAAAATCATTTAGAACGATGGATTGAGTTCTTTGCTAAACTGCATAATAAAAAAATAATATCTTAAGTTAAGAGGCGATCTAATGAGTGATAGACTTCAATAATAACAAATAGGGGTTAAAATAACATAACCCATCGGCAAATAACAGTTTTTATAAAAAGAATAATAAAAAATATTGATAGACTTTTACATGCCCCCAGCAATTCTAAACCTAAAATTTCCCTTCGATCTGACAATAGATCAAGAAGATGCGGTCACAGCATGGATAAAACATAGATACAAAGGTTCAATAATTTATTCTACAGGAACAGGGAAAACCGAAATTGCTTTTGAATGTGCACGAAGGGCAGCAATAAATATTTCAAAAAAGATAGAGAAAAAGAATAAATTAGAACAACTTAAAATATTATTTCTTGTTCCGAGAATTATTTTAATAGAACAAAATATTGAAAGGCTTTTGAAATATAATATCGATAAAGAATACATAGGATCCTATTTTGGTGAAAAAAAGAATGAACGTGAAATAACAATCTCTACCTATCAAAGTGCCATTAACAATCATTTTTTAATTAAAAACTCGAATATGGTAATATTAGACGAAGTTCATTTTGTTAGCAATACAGCCTTTTCCTATACAAGGCTTTTCAACATAATGAAAGAAGATCCAAACAGAATGATTTTGGGTCTAACTGCCACAATTAATGAACTTGATCCTAAATATCAAGAAATAATTGAAACTATTCCACCTATAAAAAAATATTTAATCAAAGAAGCAGTCGAAGATAAACGACTTGCAAAACCTGAAATACTATCAACAGAAGTAAACCTTACCAGTGCTGAAAAAATAATATATGACCAAACTAGTGAATTGATTAGAAACTTATCTTTTAAATTAAATGCGTACGAACCAAACATAATATCTAAAATACTTTTCCAAGGAGGTATTCGATCTAAATATGCAAAAGAATGGTTTAACCAAGTAAAAATTAGAAAAGAACTATTAAACTCTTCACAAAATAAATTGGAAAAAGCTGTTCAAATAATAAAAAATCACAAAGAAGAAAAAATAATGGTCTTTAGCGAAACTATTGATTCCATTACTAAATTAAAAACCCTTTTGGAAAAAAATAATATATCATCCGAAATAATACATTCTAAGGTAAAAATAAAAGACAGAAAACTAATACTAGAAAAATGGGGACAAGATTTTTTTCCTTTACTATCTGTTCACACCTTAGAAATTGGCTATGATATTCCACATGTAAAAATTGCAATAATTTTATCCAATACATCAAATATTAACCAGATTGTACAAAGAATAGGCAGAGTAATCAGAAAAACAGAGGACAAAGACAAGGCTTTGATATATTTAGTTCACGCAAAAGAAACTAGAGATAAAAACATTGTAAAAATGGTTGATAAAGCTGTTGGTAAAAAGAGTGATAGATTATATAGAAGAAATTCAAAACAAACAAAGATTACAGACAAATTTAAATAAAATATTTGATTTTGATGTACCTATTTAACCCTAATAAATATACAACTAATTTTCAAGATTTTGTTTTATTGGAATATATATAAAAACCTAAAAGAACACTTTTTGGACCAATCACTGGTCTTTATTTTGGTAAATTTAATACATTCATTACAGTGTAAAAATAGAAACAGATTGTTGAAATTAACCTTCAAAAACATTTTTGTTAAATAATCAAAGTTATCTAATCAATAACCAAAACATTAAAAATAATAAAAAACATTTATGAGAATTTTATAGCACAATATAGACATTGTCTTTTTGACATAATTAATTTATAATCTTCATAATAGGAGAATAAAACATATCCAATCACAGCTTATAGGTGTCGTGGATATTTAAAATATTATTTTGTGAAAATTATTATCATTGTCACTATAGTGTTTTTACAATAAATTATATAAAAATAATTTCAATTTATAAATAATACCCCTAAAACAATATAAAATACCTTTTTTATATTCGCATAAAGATAATTCTCAAAAGTACCTTACAAATATACTCCAACTATTGCTTGTACCAGTAACATATTTTACTATTTATGGTTATCATTATGAACTGGAATCGAAATTCTATCTAATTTAAAAAAGATATAAAGTATAGGTTACAATACAGTTAAGGATTTTCTTTACTTTAAAAATAATACAAGATAAATTGAATGAGTTACATCTATAGATATCTAATAATTATTTTAGAAGGCACATATAAAATAAAAAAATAATACTACGATATAAAATAATGGATTATGGAAACATTGTTCAAAATAAAATTTTTAGTTAATATGAAGTTAAGTCTTGTGCTAACTTCAAATCAGATATTTCCCTCGTAATTGCATCAGACTCGGTCTTGTCCTGTACATACTTTAACAATTTTTCACATGCATAAATTTGAGCTAAAATAATTTCCCTTCTATCGATACAAAGATTATGACTTGAATCTATAAAAGAGTATGCTATACTTTTTTTATTTCTGCACCCACATGTCTTTGCCTCAAGTATGGATGAATTTTCAGTTTGAGCAATATTCATTACTTTTTTAGCACCTCTTTCTCATCATTTCTTTTTTTCTTATTAAAACATTTATTATTAATTTCTTTAAAAAAAGCAATAATATTAGTCATACTATATATATTATATTCACTAGATTATTAGTCTTTTGTTATTTTTATCCAGAGATAATAAAAGAGTCTAACCATTACATATATTATATCGAAGTTCAAACTTGTATAATATAAATGTATTATAAAGCTCCATTGGATTATTAACTATAGGAAAAACTATTGTTTTAAAACAATTATCTTTTATGATCGAGATAGAAAACCATCAAAAAATTATTAGTTATAGATTGTTCGATTTTCTGAGATTATCATCTAGGATGCCAAAACATTATCGTTTTATATATAGTAAAAATAATTATGTTCCTTTTTGGATGTATATAAAATTAGAAACTAAAAAATAAAACCCCATCGTCTTCTCATTTAATTTATGCAGGTTTAGCTTCAACCAAAAACGAATGATAACGATGTATACATATATCACTTAGCACATCAATTATAATTATTATTAGGATTGAGAGACTAATAGATATTTTTTCTACTCCTAATTATTATCTATTGCACATAATTATTATTTGTATCTAGATAAAAGTCATCATTCAAGACAGCAGACGGCTTATAACAAACCTAGATTAAGATACTAATTCTTTATTGAGTTGATCAACAGATCTGTTAACAAGGCATAATTTGCTCATATTACTTGTTCCTTTATAAAGAAATCAGTCAAAGCTCTAATTCACATTGACACATCACAGTATTTTTTCAAAAACGCTTTTTTAAAAGAAAAATCTCAGAACGTATAAGTAAAAATCATATTTAATATATTTCAAGGTATTCTATCTTCTACATTAATGAATGAAATCAAACACCCTAAAACCCACATTTTTCCAAGCTAACAAAATCATTTGCTTATCATAGCATAAAAATAAAAGTAAATCAACATTTAGATTAAAATTCATTAAAATAAGCTTATATTTTCATTCATTGTTTTGGTTAAATTATGACTATAGAAAATATCACAGTTTTAGGATCAGGTATAATGGGTCATGGGATAGCTCAAATATCATCCATGTCTGGATATCATGTAGTTTTAAGAGACATTCAAAAGGAATTTTTAGACAAAGCCATGGAAAAAGTAAAATGGTCATTGCAAAAGTTGACCGAAAAAAACAAAATTACAAGTGATCAGGCAGAAGAATATTATAACAACATTACTCCAATTATTGATCTTAAAGATGCCGTTAAAAAGGCAGACTTAATAATAGAAGCAGTACCTGAGGATTTTAATATAAAAAAAAATGTCTACAAAGATTTGGATGAAGTATCAAATGATAAAACTATATATGCATCCAATACAAGCACTCTTCCAATTACAGAACTTAGCAAATTAACACACAATCCTAACAAGTTTATTGGAATACATTTTTTTAATCCACCCCAATTGATGAAATTAGTTGAAGTAATACCAGGTTCAGAAACTGATTCGAATATAACAAATGAAATTACAGGTTTTGTAAAAAAATTAAGTAAAACACCTATAATATGTAAAAAAGACGTAGCAGGATTCATTGTTAATAGAGTTTTTATTCCACTTGTACATGAAGCAGCATATTGTTTAGATAGAGACAAGGTATCAATGACAACAATTGATTCAGCCGTTAAATACAAATTAGATTTTCCAATGGGAATATTTGAATTGGCCGATTATACAGGCTTAGATGTAATTTATAAAGCAACCACAGAAATGAGATTAAGAGATAAAAAGGTAATATTTCCAAATCCAAAAATAGAAGAACTTTACAATTCAAAGAACTTAGGTCAAAAATCAGGTCAGGGATTCTATGTATATAAAGGCGAAAAATACGAAAGAATAGATTTGTCTGAAGAAAAAGCCTCAAAATACGATCCAATTTCAATATTAGGCGTTGCATCAAACAATGCATCATGGCTCATTAGAAATGAAGTTTGTAATAGAGATGATCTAGAAAAGGCATTAAATTTAGGAATGGGTCTTAAAACTAGTATATTCAAATTATTAGAAAAAAGAGGAATTCAAAATGTTATAGATAAATTAAAGAGCCTTGAAAAACAATATGGAGAATTTTATCAACCTGACGAATATCTATTAAACTTAAAATAGCGTATTTAAATATCAATTTTTAACTGATAACTAACAAAATCTTTTAATATATCAAAATACAATTTATAAATATATTACGAACGTATAGTAATATAGTTATAATAACAATAATGTTCAATTCCTATAATTTCCCTTTTAAATGCATATTATTAAATTATTTTAAATAACAGAAACTAACTTCAAATAAATAGATAAATAAAGACTATAAGGAATCTAGGTATTATAATAGTATTTTGGGCTCTGTTAACTTAAGATATTATTTCTTTATTATGCTCATAAACAAACAACTTGAGCCATTGTCTTATATGATGTAATTTACATTTGTTCTTCTTACAAGGAAAGTAATCATCAAAGCTTTCAGTTCTATCTTTTATATATTGCATTGTACTTTCTATCAAGCTTTTCGTGAAAGACGAATGAATATGATGATATAAGTTCAAAAATCTTAATGCTTGTGGATACCAAGTACCACCACCATCTGACGATGAAACAGAATGTAATCCATATATGTTTACAGCATGAGATAGAAATCGTTTGGCAATAGATATATTTCGCTTTTTTGATATATTCGTTGCAAGGATTTCTTTATGATTTGGTTATATAACACTCATCAAAGCCATATTAGTTCAGAACTTACTTATAGCAGTTTCATCAATAATTTACTCTTGAATTTTCTAATTCTTGAGACATTTCCTTTTTGTTTTGTACTTTTGAAACCAGTTCCATATAGAAAGTGACTTATCTTTACTAAAAGTAAAAATGATAACGCTTTAGCAGTGTTTCTAAATGATAATCCTAAAAAGTACAAGTTACAATTCATACTAATAATTTTTGAAGGTGTTCTATTTCTAGCAGACATAAAATATATGGTTGTCTTAATTATAGGTTTTTTCTTAAGTTAACAGAGCCGTATTAAAACCTGTAGACAATTGATCATTAAATAGATCCTAAGCATAGATACCTAAATATATTATGATGTAATTTATAAATATATGAAATACAGAAGTAGATCAGAAATAGTAGCAATGATCTTAGAAGCAGCAAATGGTGGTACTACTAAAACAAAAATCATGTACAAAGCTTTCCTTAGCTATAATCAATTAAGAGAATATTTGTCAATTTTAATTGAAAGTAATTTAATTGAATATTTAGAAGGGTCTGTTTATAAAACAACTGAAAAGGGATTAACTTTCTTAAAAATGAATAACGAAATAGAAGGGTTGTTTAATATGCAATCTATAAATCAATCTAGAACGAAATAACGCTTTTAATACATTTATATAATAAATAGATCGGCTCCAATATTTTTATTAATTAATAAAATTTTCCATATCAATTGATATATATGTTTGTTTCAAACTAAAATTGGAAAATACCATAAATGTATGGAGATTCGATTAATATATTTAATGTTACAAATAATTTGAAGAAATTAATTAATAAGAAAAATGAAACTGTTTTTATTGAAGATCCGGTAGGCGAAGACATAGTAGAACAATCCAAAGAATTTTTTTCTAAAATATATGGATTGAATCCTATTAAAGAAAATATTTATCGGACTCTGCTTGCAAAAGACCAAATAAATGTATTATTAATTGGTCCTCCAGCAACTTCTAAAACATTATTTATGACTACAATCCAGGAAAAATGTAATGAAGTTTGTTATTTTGATGCGGCGAATACAAGTGGAGCAGGGTTTATAGAATTTCTCCATAATCACCAAAAATCTAAAATATTAATAATTGATGAAATAGACAAATTAAAGAAAAATGATTTAAATTCTCTTCTAGGCATTTTAAATAATGGTAAAATCAATAAAAACCTAAAAAACATTTCATATAATTTTACAATAAAGTGTAAAATACTGGCAACATCAAATAGTAATACAAAGCTCACAAAGCCAATGCGTTCACGTTTTCAAGAATATCATTTGCCAGAATATTCTGATGAAGAATATATCAAAGTTGTAAAGTTTTGTCTAAGTAAAAATAGTGATCCAATAATATCCGAATCAATAGCTAAAATTCTTCTAGCACATAATAGAAAAGATGTTAGAGCAGCTATATCTATCAGCAATTTATTACAAAAAAGTGACACTGTAGAAGACATTGTACGAGTAGTAGACACATGGATTAAATATAAAAGCCATGGGTTAATAGATTATAATTAGTAATTTAATTAAAGTATCATTAACCAAGATAAAGTTAAAACTAATTCAAACTAAATTATACCTTAATTCTTAAATATTCTTTGTTAAAAATAAAAGGTAATTGCTTTGAATATATTTTATCTTTGACAATTCTAGAAACCAAAAAATACAGAAATGATATTTTTATTTCTTAAGTACAAAATATATCATTGCGGCTTTGTTAGATGAGTCTAAATCCAATAAAACATCAATTCATCAATACAATAACAGATGAATTATTACTATTTCCATTATAACTCTATATATAAAACGTTAACAAATAAAGAAAAATAAGCATATAATAAAATACATCAATGCCAAAGATGATTTGGATCATTCATTATTGTCAATTATTAAATATATAGATTCCATCTTTATATTAATAGACAAAGCCATGACAAGAAATTAGATTTTCAATATATATTATCATATTAAATATGGATTATGAAAAACAGTATTAAAATAATTAACATATATTAAAGTCTCTTTAAAGTTAAGGAAAAAGCTATAGATTTCCTCTTGTTTATTATATATAATGCAACAAGTTAGGAAAAGAACATCCCTTGAAGATATCGTATATTCTTTGCACCTTTATTTTAACAGCGGTCTTTCACCAAGAAATACGTCTAAAACCATCTCTCGATTTGTTACAAAAAGTCACACTGATGTAATTAGAGATTAGATACAAAAGTACAGACCTATAAAATTATCTTACAGCAAGACCAAAATATCCGAATTCATGATCGATGAAAAACTCAACTCAAAAAGTTGGTTCTGAATTAATATGGCTTTGGATAGATACTATTGAATCTGAAATTAAGAAAATTTATGAAATAAGAAAGTCCAAAGAAAGAAATATGATTGTAGCAGAACGTTTTCTTTCTAATGTTATAAAAGAGTACGGAGAGCATACTGTCTCAACAGATATGGAGGTGCTTTGTTGCATGATTCTTATAATCAATGATTTTACCATCTATTTTGGTTAAACAGATATCATTTTGTTATACAAGGACGCTTTCAACATCATCTCTTGTACCATATTCTTTAGTTTAACCGAGTATAAGTATTCACCAAACATTCGCTTTATGCACGAAAACACAGTTTCAAAATCCATCTTTGTCCATAGCTTACGCTATCCTTCCATCCTTGTAAATCACTTTTCTGCGCTAACACTGCTAGATTTCTAAGGGTGTTTCCTTTTTTCCATCGAACTCTAGCATTTTTTCTTACTTTAATGCAAGGTTGGATTCCGTTGTCTGATAAGAATCTAAAAATATTATTGCCTTCATACGCCCCATCACCCAACAGTTTACCTATGGATACCATGTTATCTGATTTTATAATATTTTCAATCAATTCAGGTAACGCTTTGCTATCATGAACGTGCTCGTCTGTGACCTTCATAGAAAGTATTTTCTTGGTTTTAACATTAACTGCTACGTGTATTTTCAAATATCCTTTCTTATTTTTCGCATTCCATTTATCCCTCATCCATTGACCTCTGTTGGTAACCTTGATACCTGTACTATCTATCGCAATGATGATGTATTCGTCTTCAAAATCCTTGTTTTTACTATTTATATCTTTTATCTTGATATCTAGTCTGTTTATTCTTCTGTTTATTGTGGTGTAATGTGGGATGGAAGGTACTTTTCCTTTGGCGTGTCCTTGTGCGATTCCTTCCGTTTGTCTATAAGGAAGATGAAAGTACACTTTGGCATATCCAAGCAAGAGAAGGAAGGTATTTGGATAATGAAATGGCTCGCCAATCTTGTCTTTGTTCATCCCTTCTAGTTCTGCATCCCAGTTGTTTATAACATCAAATCCTAGCAGTATTTCGCCTCTTCTAACAAGAGATTGGTTGTAGACGGACCAATTCATATGTTTTATTGAGGGATGTTAGCTAAATGTATTTGGGAAAGAGGAATCATGCAACAAAGCAATATGGAGGTACTTGGTATCCACCACAAGCCTGCAGGTTCTTGAAGATAAATCATCATCTTCATATTCTTCTTATGAGAAAAGGATCATTGAAGGACTATTCAGTACATCAGAGATATAACTATAGAAGGGTTTGACGATTATTTTCCATATAGAAAGAAAAAATGTAAATCAACCATGTCAGACAATGGTTAATTCTATTTGCAGACTATTATAACAGAGAAGTAATTCCTTAACTTTACAGAGCCTAATTTTAGTATAGTATAATACACATTTAAACAACTTTAATGAAAAGAAGAAAAATTAAATTAAAAATTTATCCTAGAGTAGCCACAACATCATTTCTAGATATACTTTGTCCTTCCTTAACCCGTAGTTCTTTTATTATTCCATCTCTCGGAGATTTTATAGCTACCTGCATTTTCATAGATTCCAATACTATAATACTATCTCCTTTCTTAACAGAATCACCTTTATTTATTGAAATCGATATTACACGTCCTGGAATTTGACTGGATATCGAATTTAGAGCAGACTGACCGCTTCCGCCCCCACGTTTAGAAGATTTTTCGATTATATCAGTAAGTATAGAATGTTTTTTTAAGGTTAAAGGACTTCCATTTATTAATGCAAATATTTCAGTATTAGTTATATCTAAAATTCGGATTTCATAATAAGAATTATCAAATATAAATTCTAGTATATTGCTCTTAAAATTGACTAATTTTAAATTATGATCGATATTATTGATTCTTAATATTAAATTATTGTCTCTATCAATTTTAACGATGCTGCTTTGAAAGACAGTTTCAAGATTATCAACTTTAATATCCATTAGTTATTAGCACCACCAAATTTCCAATTGTTAGAGATATTTCTCAATAGGGTATTACTCTCTTTAGTATTAACAAAATTGGAATAATTTTTAGCATATTCTGAAAATAGCAAAACTGCAGCAACTCCAGGTAAAACTTTTGAATCATTATTAAATTTACTTTTTATTTCATCATTCATTTTGTCTATAATAGCATATCGATCAAGATAATCAGTAGACAATTCACCTTTAATAAAATGAACATCATTCATAATTGTTTTATATAAAGGAATAGTAGTTTTAATTCCATCAATTACAAATTCATCCAATGCATTTATCATTCGTCTCCTTGATTCATCAAATGTAGATCCCCAAGTTATAAGCTTTGCCACTAAAGAATCATAAAATCCAGACACTGTACATCCAGGATACAAATATGTATCAACCCGAACTCCAGGACCATATGGCAAATTACAATATGGCACCTTTCCAACAGATGGAGCAAATTCATATGTAGGATCTTCAGCATTTATTCGGCATTCTATTGCACATCCATTTAATTTTAAATCATCTTGTGAAAATGGAATTTCATCGCCATTAGCTATGGAGATCTGAAGCTTTACCAGATCAGTACCGGTCACCAATTCAGTTACAGGATGTTCTACCTGAAGTCTAGAATTAATTTCAATAAAGTAAAAATTTCCATCAACATCACATAGAAATTCAGCTGTACCAGCATTCAAATAATCTACCGCAACAGCAGCCTTTTTTGCAATTTCACCAATTTCATGTCTTTTTTCTGTAGTCATAATTGGAGATGGAGACATTTCAATGAGTTTTTGATGTCTTCTTTGAATAGAACATTCTCTTTCAAATAAATGCCTGGTGTTACCATGAGAGTCCCTAATAAGCTGAAATTCAATATGTCTTATTTTTTCAAGAAATTTTTCAACAAATAAAGCAGATTTTCCAAATGCAGCCTTTGATTCTGCAGAAGCCATTTCAAATTCCTGTCTTAGCTGTTGTTCATTTGTAGCAAGTCTTATACCTCTACCACCTCCACCAAAAGCAGATTTTAATAATACAGGATATTTTGCTTGTGAAGCAATTTTTACTGCTTCTTCTACATCTTCTATTACGCCATCACTACCAGGTACTGTAGGCACTCCAGCCCTATTCATTACCTCTTTGCACTTCATTTTATCACCCGTTAACTCCATTGCACCACTTTTGGGACCTATAAAAATTATATTATTTTTTTCACACAAATGAGCAAATGTTTCATTTTCAGAAAGAAAACCATATCCTGGATGAATAGCATCTACTCCGGATGATATTGCAATTTCTATAATTTTATCCATATTCAAATAGCTTTTAGAAGGAGATGCAGGTCCAACATAATAAGTCTCGGTAGATCTTTTGACGTGCAAAGAATTTGTATCTTCATCAGAAAAAATAGATACAGATTTTATTCCTAATTCTCTACAAGCCCTAATTACACGCAGGGCTATTTCGCCTCGATTTGCAATTAATATACTAGAGATTTTCTTTGACATTTTAACCACATTTAAAGATTAATGTTTCCATGTTTTTTCCATGGTCTGGATTCTTTTTTATTCGCTAATGCCGCTAATGCATTTATAATCATAGGCCTGGTTTCCATTGGATCTATTACCGAATCAATAGTACCTCGTTCTGCAGCGATATAAGGATTGGCAAATTTATTTCGATATTCTTTAGCTAGATTCTTTTTTATTTCTGCAGCATCAGATGAATTTTTAAGACTTTTCCTATGCATAATTGTAATTGCAGCTTCAGGACCTAAAACAGCAATTTCAGCAGTTGGCCATGCATAATTTATATCTGTTCCCAAATTTTTACTACCCATAGCAATGTATGCCCCACCGTAAGCTTTACCTATAATGCAAGTAATTTTAGGAACAGTAGCTTCACAATAGGCAGATAAAAGTTTACTACCATGACGTATAATTCCATTGTGCTCTTGATCTGATCCAGGCAAATAACCTGGAGTATCAACAAGAGTAATAATAGGAATATTAAAAGCATCACAAAATCTTACAAATCTGGCAGCCTTTACAGAGGAATAAATATCCAAGGCGCCTGCCAAAAATAAAGGTTGATTTGCAATCAAACCTATTGAACGGCCCCCTAGTCTTGCGAAACCAACAACTATATTTTCAGCAAATAATTCATGAATTTCAAAAAATTTTCCATTGTCTACAATTGATTTGATTATTTCTTTAATATCATATGGATGATATGGATTTTCAGGTAAAATACTAATGAGATTTTGATCAATCCTGTTAGAATCATCTATATCAGATTCCAATATAATAGGCTCTTCTTTATTGTTTTGAGGTATATAAGATAACAATGTTTTAATTTTGTCCATACAGTCTAGTTCATCTTTTGCAACAAAATGAGCAACTCCAGATTTAGTGGCATGAGTTTTGGCACCACCTAGCTCTTCAAAAGTTACATCCTGACTTAATACTTGTTTAACTACTTCAGGTCCAGTTACGAACATTTGTCCCACATTTTCAACCATAATAACAAAATCGGTCATAGCAGGAGAATAAACTGCCCCACCGGCACAAGGACCTATACTGGCAGTTATTTGAGGAATAACTCCTGATGCAAGAGAATTTTTTAGAAAAATATCACCATAACCATCTAAACTTAATACACCCTCTTGAATCCTAGCTCCTCCCGAATCAAGGATACCAATAATAGGACAACCAACTTTCATGGCAAGACCCATTACTTTGGATACTTTCTTTCCAGCCATTTCACCAAGAGATCCACCCAAGACAGTAAAATCATAAACATAAACAAATACTTGCCTACCATTAATTGTACCAAATCCAGTAATTATTCCATCTCCATAATATTTTTTTAAATCAGGATCATCGCTTCTATGGGTTATGAATTTATCCAATTCTATAAAAGAATTTGAATCCAATAAAAGATTTATTCTTTCGCGTGCCGTTAATTTTCCTTTAGAATGCTGAGAATCAATTTTATCTTTACCACCGCCTGATTCAGCACTTGTTTTACGTTCATAAAATTGTTTTAGCTTTTCCTCATGCATATATTATGATTTTAATCCCGCATAGCATTTAATATAGACTTTGCGATATAAATTAATTGATATTAAAAAGTTTAATTTATTTATAGTTTTTCGTGTACTTCACGCAAACCATCTCTTCCACCTTGTGCTCTTCTGAAATAATTCATACCATAATTATAATTATCGTATAAAGACTCTAAAGTTTCGATTTCCATTTTTAGAAAATCAGTATCTGATTTGGATAAATTAGTATTATTTTGCAATTTTTGTACCTTTTCCGCCAAAATTTTACTTACGGCATATTCATATTCGCTAGACAATACCACTAAATTAAGGTTTTTATTCTAATTTTAACCTTTTCATTCACATAATAAATAGAATAATATTATACCTGATTCATAAATTTTTGTGAATATTTTTCCATATCAGATTTATTAAAATTTTCTAAACAATTATGGCAATAGAAAACATCAACTTTATATGAAAATTTATCTGCAATAGTTAGAAGAGAACTTATCAATTCGTCTTTTAAATCGATTATATTATTACAAATATAACATTTATTTTTGCGTTCATTTTTTTTGATGCTTTTACTCATAAGACCGATGCTTTGTGGACTATTTTTTATGAGTAAATCTTTAGTCGTCATAGATTTATTATTTTGCACATTTTTAATAAATTCTATATCGGTATCAGAGTCAGTCATTTTGATTTTATTAGATGAAAAGGAATCCATATCCTCAAAACACTTTTCATGTAAAATAGATTTTGAAGATCTAGACCAATATCCATAACATCCAGACTCTAATTTTTTCTTACATTTTACACATGGACCACTATACCTTATAGAAATCTTTATCCAATCATTAGCGGAATTCATGTCACCACATTTTATTAAAAAACCTAAAATATTACCTTTTTTGTAATCTGTCTTTTTCTTTTAGTAAGATTTCATTTAATTTAGCATCATCCATAGTATTGAAAAAAATATCAAAAGAAAAATCTTTTAATATAATCATTAACGGCAAATAATAAAATAATCCAAACTCACTAGAGGAAACATGAAAAATCTTTGATAAAGTTTTACCAAGCAATCTAGTTGATTGACCCCGGATAAATATCGAACCAATCAAAGGGAACGGTATACTATATTGATTATATTTTATAGGCATTCCCCTTGTAATTTCGAATAATTTTGAAATTAGTACATCATTTGCATATCTTAGTAAACTCCAGTTTCTATTCTCAAATATTTTATTCACATATAAATCAAAATCAGAAAGACTAGCCATTATTTTTGCCATAGCTTCATGAGAAATTTTTTTTTCATTGGCTAGAATACTTGAATACAAAGCGTTCACTATATCCCTCGTTCTTTCATCAGGACTAGATCCAAATTTTGGTGAGACATACAATAGATCTGATTGGTATAGTAAAGTTTTTAATTTAAATGCATCATTTATTGTAAAAAATAAATTAATACAATCCTCAACAGATATGACGCTATTAGTGAATTTTAAAGAATCGTAATCACCTTCCACTTTTGACTGCAGTAAATTTAACAAAGTACGAATGTCCCCATTGCTTTTTTCAATTAAATCCAGTTTTTCATGCCTCTTTAGAGATTTTCCTTCTTCCGTCAATAGTTTTTGTAAAAGAAGATAACTATCAAACGGAGAAAGTGAATTAAATTCAATTGTTTTACTATTTTTGATTACTTCTTTAATTTTGGAATTTTTTGAGTTGGCGGCCATAATAATAGGGATGTTCGAATTTTTTAAAACAGAAATCAAATAAGGCAGCCCTCCAGTGTCCTCCCTACCGGATATTCCATCCACCTCATCAAAAAATAATAATAATTTTTTACCAAAAATACTATTGTTTATCATTAATGGATTTACTATTAAATCTAAATTTCCTTTGTTTCTAAAATCACTGGCATTTAATTCGATTAGATCATAATTAAAATGGTTTGCCAAAGATATAACAAACGATGTTTTCCCAGTACCTGGAGGGCCTATTATCAACAATGGTTTCATCCCTTTAATCCAAGTCTTTAACCATTTTACTACCTCTAACCTAGATTGCTCGTTGCCAATAAAATCATTGATTTTTTTAACCCTATACTTTTCAGACCACATATAATTCCCAAGTTTATGATTTAATTATTTTCTTGTCTATTTCTTTTTGAAATTTGTTTACTAAATCTCCCCTATTTTGTAAAAGTTCCCTATACCAAAATTCATTATAGTGACTCACAGTTAAAAATAAGAAATTTAAAAAAGGTTTAATTTCAAAATTATCATCAAGCATATATAAAGCAGAATAAGCCTCTGACAGGTAAGAAAATCCTTTATCCAAGGTCAATTTAAAACCCTTTGTAACACTACCAGTAATTAAAGAATAATATAAAGGCCAAGATGGCGATTTAATACCTTTGGTAACTATAGCATCCTGAATTTCATTACCGCATCCAACAGACTCGGCGGCTTTTGCCATACCAATATAATAAATTTCAGCTAACGGTTTCTGGTTCAAACTCATATTTTTTCCAGCAGTACCAAGTATTGCCCTATATTTGTTATAACTATGTTCAATGTTTTGATATGTGAGATCTCTAACACCAACTTTCATTTCATAGTCATATTGTTGGCCATCTAAAGCATCTCTAAAACCTCTTTCAAATTCGCTAAATACCTTATCACCCCCTTTTGAAATTTTTAATTTCGCTAGTTTTAAAATATAAGGATTTAAGAATTTATAATCCTCTAGATATTCTAGGTCCTCATCTTTGTCAATAATTCTATCCATAGGTTCGCTTAAATCAATTGCAATCAAATGACCATCAATAATATCATTTCGCAAATTAATATCAGAATTGTTTGTAAACTTCATATAACCATCAAACAATGCATAAAATACAGGAAAAGTCATTTTTATAAAGTTAGAATTTAATATTCTTTTTATTCGATCAGTTAAAATATTGCATATCATTAAATTTTTTTTTATTTCATAAAATTTGTCAAAATTCAGTCTAAGATCTGGCGAACCACCTACTTCTTTAAGAAAATTTTCATGAGTGACTTCGGGAGAAGTATCGGATTCTATTACATCATAAATATCTTTTTGAAATCGTAATACAAAATTATCATATTCTTTTTTTGATAACTCAATATATTTTTTAAATTGAAGGTAACCTTCATCTTTAAAAAGACCTTTTTTTAAAATTTTTCTTCCAGAATTTGTCTTGACTAGATTATTTTTTTTAAATAAAAAATCATCCTTACTACTCATAAAAAATCCGCTCTAAGAAATAGAAATCAAAAATAATTTATTGAAATTTTCACTATCTTGAAGACATTGCAATTCGTTCCTGTTCATTTTTCTTTTTTATAGCATAACTATTCATGTCACTATTAGATGCCAAAATTATTTCTTTTGCTAACACCTCCTCAATTGCCTGAGGATTAGAATATGAAGAAATTCTTACACCTTCTGCAATAAATCTCAAAGCAAGATCTACTCTTCTCAATGGCGAAACATCTACAGAAACATGATACACTACTCCACCATATACAATACGTGTTGTATCTTCATTGGGAGCAGTATTTTCTATCGCACGAATCAAAAGTTCAACAGGATTTTTATCAGTTTCTAATGATATAATTTCTAAGGCAGTCTTTACGACATTAATGACTCGAGCCTTTTTCCCACCCATTCTACCGGTATTTTTAGCATATCTTTTACCGAAATGCATTAATTTGTTAGCAAGGCGTTCTATAATATGAACTTCTGATTTCTTTAACCTTTGGTGTTCGTGTCTTCCAAAAGTTATTGGTACAGTCATAAACGGTTTAATAAGAATTACGTTTTTTAATCCGGGATCCTCTATAGATATCTCACTCGTATCCCATTTATTAAACAACAAGATATTAGTTTGTTCTTTTCCACTCATCTTTATCGCCTTGGTTTCTCTTTTTTACCTATAACTAGCTGATTTAGAGATACACCATTTACTTTGAAAACCTGCCACCTTACTCCAGGAATATCACCCATAGCTCCTCCCATAGAACCACCAATACCTTCTAATACAACCTCATCGTGCTCATCAACAAAATTTAATGCACCATCTCTAGGAAGAAAAGCAGTTATAGACTTTCCATTCTTAATTAATTGAACACGCACACATTTTCGGACCGCAGAGTTAGGCTGTTTTGATTCAATCCCCACCTTTTCTAAGACAATACCTCTAGCTTGTGGAGCACCCTCAAGTGGATTAGCTTTTTTATCGAGCATTAACATTCGCCTTTTATAATATTTATTAGACCATCTTTGACGTTTTCTTTTTGTTTTTAGCACTCTTCCTGAAAATAATCCTAATGGAGATTTACTCAACATACATCACATATTCTCACTTTTAATTAATTGTTCCGGACTAAGAATTAGAACACTAGATATATTAAAATATCTTTTTGTCAAAATTCTAGCTTTATCAATATTTCGACCATCCTTCCCTACAATTATTCCCTTTTTTTTTATATCAACTACCACAATAGCATTTTTTGTACCATCCATTCGTTCGTTTATTCTTATATCTTGGATCATATCAGAATTGAATATATTTTTAATAAAATTAACAGGATTTTCAGAATATTCAACTAGTTCAATTTTTTTTGAGATTGCATTTTGTAATTGTTTAATGTTTGAACCACCTTTGCCTATAGCCATGCCCATTTGGCCTTTATTTACTACAAATATTACACGATCCATTTTTTCATCAATAACACAATCTCTTGATACTGCAGTTGTAATTGTCTGAAATAAAGAAAGGTAACTGAATTCATCAGGAGTTAATTTGATTTTCTCACTCAACATACCTACACCTAATATAACACAAAAATAGTTTTTTCAAATATAAATAATGTTCTCTTCCACCACCCAATTTAAGTCTATTTTTTTAAAAATATACAATACCTCCCAATTTTATATGCTAAATATCAAATTATTTATAAAAATATTTCGCGATACGGAAGTAAATTTAGGCCCTGTTAACTTAAGAGCAGTGTAAACGATATACTATATCTTATTGTAAAATAGTTGTATTTGTTTACATCACAACACCTATAGCTTGCCACTCTTTAGTAATACTGTGAGGGATACATTCCTCAGAATGCTAACGTATAATGAAAAGAATCTTTTACATTTGATGCTTGAAGATGTCGAATCAGGATAAAGGGCCAAGATTATTCTGCTTAAAGATGATGGATACATAGTGCCACAGATAAGAAAGATAACATAAATCATCATGATCTTAATATACGAAAATGGATACATCGCTTTAATGAAAAAGGAATCGATGGTATTATATCAAAAAAGCATAATCATAAACAGCATAAATTCTGCTTTGTTGCATGATTCCTCTTTCCCAAATACATTTAGCTAACATCCCTCAATAAAACATATGAATTGGTCCGTCTACAACCAATCTCTTGTTAGAAGAGGCGAAATACTGCTAGGATTTGATGTTATAAACAACTGGGATACCGAATTAAAAGAGATGAACAAAGACAAGGTTGGATTAAGAGCCATTTCATTATCCAAACACTTTTCTTCTTCTATTAGGGCATGCCAAAGCATATTTTCATCTGCCATACAGACAAATCGAAGGAATAACACAAGGCCATGCTAAAGGAAAAGTACCTTCAATCCCTGATTATACTACAATTAACAGAAGAATAAACAGATTGGACATCAAGATAGATGATACAAAGGATAGCAAAGAATTTGAAGATGAATACATTGTCATTGCAATAGATAGTACAGGTATTAAGGTTACCAATAGAGGTCAGTGGATGAGAGATAAATGGCATTTAAAAAATAACAACAATAAAGGATATTTGAAAATACACGTAGCTGTCAATATAAAAACCAAGAAAATTCTTTCGATAAAGGTAACCGATGAGCATGTACATGACAGTAAAGCATTACCTGGATTGATTGATGAGGTCATAGAATCAGATAAAAAAATAACAATTGGTAAACTATTTACAGATGGAGCTTATGATGGCAATAATATTTTTAGATTCTCAGCAGACAACGGAATCCAACCTTGCATTAAAGTAAGAAAGAATGCAAGAGTTAGATGGAAAAAAGGCAATATTCTTAGAAATCTATCCGTTTTATCTCAGAAAAATGATTTACAAGGATGGAAGGATAGCGTAAGCTATGGACAAAGATGGATTGTTGAAACTGTGTTTTCGTGCATAAAGCGAATGTTTGGTGAATACTTATACTCGGTTAAACTAAAGAATATGGTACAGGAAATGATGTTAAAAGCGTCATTGTATAATAAGTTGATATCTGTTTAGGTAAACCAAAATAGATGGTAAAATCATTGATTATAAGAATCATGCAACAAAGCACATAAATTCAACAATGATTTGGAGAAACAAATAGTGGATATAACATCTACAAATCTAAGATCTTTTGATTTGGGATTTTCCACATGGTCATTACGTGTACTTGCTGGTTTTCTTATGTATGACCTAAAACGGGTAGACAAAATAAGCCATTCTGCAGAAATAAAGAATATTCTTCTCAAGTATAATATAAAATGGAGAAAATCTAAATATTTTATCAAATAAAAGAAGAAGCAATGATCCAGTGTACATTTTAAAAAAGTACATTGAACAGCTAAGGTACAATACACCTTCGGATTCTGTGTTACTGTATATGTAGATGAAAAAGGGCTCGTAGCAGCAAAGACACATAGCGGTACATCATAGTCATCAGTACATGTAAAGGTCGAAAAGGCTCAAAAGATAAATGGATTGTCAAATGTGTTTGGAGCCTATGACCATACAAATGACAAGATACATGTCCAATGTTATAAAAGAAAGACAGGGAAAAAGCAGTTTGTTGACTTTCTGAAAAAAGTAGATAGACGGTACTATGATAAGAATATCCAAAATATCTTTGTTGTACTTGATAACCTTTCAGCACACAAATCAAAGATGGTAAAGAAAGTGTTAGCGAAGGATTGTACACGAATAAAATTTGTATTTCTACCAGTAAGAACACCAGAACTCAACTTAATTGAAGTAAGGTGAGAGTGGTTACAAAGGCAGACAATTAACAATTCTACTTTTAAAGATGAACAAGAAATAGGAAGAGCGGTTAGCAAGTGGAAGAATATCTATAACAAAAATCATGGCAAAGCAAAGCAAATACAAATATTTTACAAGAGGATGTAGCTTTTTGTATACACAGCTGTTAACAGAGCCTTAATTATACTGACTTACATAAATTCATAGATAGATTTTTAGCTAACCTATATCTATGCTTTATTGCTAGTTGAAATCTACATTACTAGACAAGATATACATTGATGAACAGGATGTAGATGTAAAAGAAAGAATTCTTTTAGTAAGACAGGTAATAGCAGATAAACAACACATAGAATCAATAGCACAAGAATTACATAAATCGCGAGCATGGGCATACAAATGGTATAAAAGATGCAGCGATAAAGGCTTGGAAGGACTAAAAGAAGTACAAAATGAATCAATCTTTATACATAATTTATATATAAAAAGAAAATGGATTGTAAAACAAAAAAGACCGATAGTTACAGTCACAGGCACTCATAACAAAACCATTATCTTTGGAGCACTGTCAAAAGATGGTAAGCAATTCTTTAGATAGTATACCAGATTTAATAATGATTCTTTTATCAAATATCTTGAGCAAGTAAAAAAGAAATTTAAAAAATTTGTTATATTCGTCGATAGAGCGCCACAACATAGATCCAATACAGTAAAGAAATATCTGCAAAGTAACAAAAACAATATGAAAATTGAATATTTTCCTGTTGGTTCACCTCAATTAAACGCAGTCGAAGAATGCTGGAGGCAAGGAAAGTACAATATTTTATCAAATTATTATTCTAGTTTTTCTCAACTTAAACAAACAATATCCCAATATTATAGAACAACAAGATTTAATCTTGATATTAAAAAGTATCTGTTGAGATCTACGAATTAATGTGGTAAGCTAAGTAACATGTGTCACCCCTCCTGCACAATAAACAAAGTGAGAACAAATGATTATTGTACAAGGAGAGGTGTACCTAGAACAATGGCATATAGCCATATTAAAGAATGAACAAGAGTCTGTTAGAAAGCGATATCATGCAATAGCTAGAACACTGGTTAGTGACACTATTCGAATAACTAGACAGCAAGCAGCTGATATGATCAATAGAAGTAGACGTCAACTGCAGAGAATAGTAAAAAGATATAGAGAAGAAGGCATAAAAGGTCTGAGATTTAAATCCAAAAAGCCATGCAATATCTTAAACAAAACTTCAATAGAAATTGAGAGAAGGATAATCCAAGTAAGAATAGCTACAGGTTTTGGCTCTGAACAGCTAGCAAGTATAGTTAATGAGAGTTTGGATATAGAACACAAAAATAATCAGCATATCAGCAAAACCACAGCTTACAATATCTTAGCCAGACATTCGCTGGTCTATGCAGAGAAAAAGATAATTAAAGAATACAAATCGTTTGAACGAGATAAGCCTGATGAGTTAGTACAGGCTGACCTCACAAGATTCAATGATACCAATATTAACTATGGAAGATGATCATTCCAGAAAGTTCTGGGCTGTAATATTGGAGAATGAAACAGATGACAATGTAGTAGGTGGTATGAAGCAATTACATGACCAAAAGTATGATTCTCTTTTAACTGATAATGGTAGCCAGTTTAACAGAAGGAATTCTATTATGAAAAAATATTGTGACCAGTATTTAACAGGGAAACACATTTGGACATCAATACATCACCCGCAAACAATGGGCAAACTTTCCAATGCCCAAAGAGGGCTGAAAAGATTTCTACTACATAGACTGGGAAGAAATAGTACTGACCATGAAAGTATTGATAGATGTATTTTATCTTACATTGACTGGTACAACAATGGAAAGAAGATATCCACTACAAAATGCTATCCTGAAGAAAGATACTCTGGACAAAGAGATGATGGTTGGTATACACGATTTGTAAAAGCACTTAAATTGGAACATATACTACCAGTACCAGTTGTAGTGGTGGAGGGGTGACATATGTCCCTTGGCTTTACAATCTACGAATTAATGTTATTGAGTATACTTAATATTTGGACAATTTATGATTAATAAAATTAAATTTGTATCTTTCAGTTCAAATCACTTTAAATTATAATTAAAAATTATAAAAAATATTTATTTGACCAAGAGTTACCTGCAATAATAAATTATATTTATTCTTTTTTTACAGGTTCACTTTTTGTTTTAAATTTTGTTTTTAACTTAGTTAAATTTGCAGTCAAATCCTTTATAATTTTTTGCATATTATTAATTTCATTAATTGCAGATTTATCTTTTCCGTCATCAGCTTTGTTCGATTTTTCAGTTTTTTTAGAACTCATAATAGATATTTTATTATAACCATTAAATAGAATTTGTTTCATATTTTAGTAAAATAATAATATTATAAAATACATTAAAACATATCTTAATCATTAAATTAAAGTATATTAATAGAATTTTAATACATATAAATTAGCATATTTTTGTTTATATTGTAATCATATTTACAATAGGTATGTAATATAAAATATATTATAATATGTATAATATTAATTCATATACTACAATTTAAATAAATTAGATACCACATAGTGGAACATTTTTCTACATAAACAATATTATTTAGTTGATTTTTTGCATAATTAAAAAACAGATATATGATCTAATCTTCACCAATTACTTGCTCTTTCATTGCTTTCATATGACAGACTATCCAAGGAACACTACTACTTTTCAAATCCTTCACCGGCCTTACAGTACAAGAATTTGATGATATTTTCCAAAAAGAAATAACAAAAAATATACCAAACATGAGATAAAACGTTTGTCCAAAAGAAAAGATGACAGAGAGAAGTATAGGAGCAGGCAGGCATTTCAAACTTGATATTAAAGATAGATTCCTTATGCTTTTAGTGTACTATCGCCTCTACATAACTTACACTTTGGCAGGTTTTCTCTTTGATCTGGATCAGAGCAATATTTGCAGATATATTCAAAAAATTGAACCATTAGTAAGAAAATTTTTACCAAATCCATAAAAATTATACAACAAAACAAAGATGCTGAAAACTCCTCAGAAGAAGTAGAGAAATACTTTCCTTACTTTCGTGTTTTTATCGATTGTCCAGAACAACAAATTCCAAGATTCAACAGATAATAAAAGACGCAAGATGGTACTATTCTCTCAAAAAGAAAAGGCACACTGTAAAGACGCAATTGATGGTTAATAATCAAGGTATTGTACCATTTATCATATGTTTTCGAATTTTATAAAAAATTTTCCCTTATGTTTTAAAAATTCATATTTTGCTTATTTATGCTAATTGGTATATCATTTATAAGTGAGGATATAAGAAAGGACGAATAAAGCATGAGTATAATATTTACAAGAAGAATTATCTTATAAATTGCAAACAGGTTGTTAATGTTTCTGATCTTGGATACCTTGGTGTAGAAAAGGATTTTCCAGTACAAAAATCATCATTACCCAATAAAAGGAAGAGAAATCTGGAGTTGTCACAAGAAGAAATATAGAGTATAACAAAAGTCATTCTAGAAAAAGAATAGTGATATAAAACACTTTTTGTAAATTAAAAAAGTTTAGCACACTAGCAGATGGATTTAAGAATAAATTGAGAAAATATGATAAGCATCGTACATGGATGCAGGCTATAAAAAATAGAATATTGAATTATCATAACTAGAATTAGATGTAAAATATATGATAATGATCTGAAATGTTTCTAATTATAGAAGGATCTATTATTTTCTATCAATTAAAAATATCATCAAACTAAGACTTAAATATATCAAATTTTTTTGTTATTAGAATGACGAAATTCGTAACGGACAATAATTCTAATAATAATCCATATCAGATAGCATTAAAACAATTGGAAGAAACTGCAAAATTAATCAATCTAGATGCAAACATTCACAAAATTTTAGCAAAACCAAAAAGAATTTTAACAGTTTCATTACCCGTCAAAATGGATGACGGATCTATTGAAGTTTTTACTGGGTATAGATCCCAACATAATGACGCCAGGGGACCATTTAAGGGCGGTATAAGATATCATCCTCAAGTTACCATCGAAGAAGTGATGGCACTATCAATGTGGATGACCTGGAAATGTGCAATAGTTGATATTCCACTAGGAGGAGGAAAGGGTGGTATAATATGCAATCCCAAAGAAATGTCTAAAGCAGAATTAGAAAGATTAACAAGAAGATATGCATATTCAATTGCAGATATAATTGGTCCGTTGACAGATATTCCTGCACCCGATGTTTATACGGGCGGTCAAGAGATGTCTTGGATAATGGATACCTATTCTATTTTAAAGGGCAATTATATTCAACCAGAAATAATTACTGGAAAACCTATTCCAGTAGGCGGATCTTTGGGTAGAAATGAGGCAACTGGAAGAGGGGTAGCCATAACAATTAGAGAAGCGGCCAAGAAGCTTAATATAAAAATGAGCGATGCAACAGTCGTAGTTCAAGGATTCGGCAATGCAGGTCAATTTGCGGCTAAATTAGTCGAAGAACAAGGTGCAAAAGTAATCGCTGTTTCAGATACCAAGGGATCTATACTAAATAAAAACGGCTTTAAAGTAGATGAATTGGTTAAACATAAAAACGAAAATAAAACGGTAAAAGATTTTGAAAATTCAGAAGAAATTAACAGTGAAGATCTGCTATCAACAGAATGTACAATTTTAATACCTTCAGCTTTAGAAAATCAAATTACTAAATATAATGCATCAAAAATAAATACTAAAATAATTGCAGAAGCAGCAAATGGACCTACCACCCCTGAAGCTGATAATATTTTGTATGATAACAAAGTTCTAGTTATTCCAGACGTATTGGCAAATAGTGGTGGCGTCACTGTATCTTATTTCGAATGGCTACAGAATTTAAGGAGAGAATATTGGACAGAAAATTATGTTAATGAAAGATTAGATAGCATCATGACAAAAGCATTTAATGAAATTTATTCTGCTCATTTGCAGTATAGTACAAATATGAGAACTGCAAGTATTGCTTCAGCGGTAGGTAGAGTTGCCAAAGCTATAGAAACAAGAGGCATTTGGCCCTAATAGTTTTTATTAGAGTTTATTAAAAAAATTTATAAATTTTTTATTCTGTAGAAAATGAATGACCGCATGAGCAGCTTTTTGTCACATTCGGATTAGTTATTTTAAATCCTGAACCCATTAGACTTTCAATGTAATCTACATTGGCTCCTTTTAAATATTTTTGACTATAATTATCTACAAGGATTTTTACACCATTCTGTTCCAAGACAACATCATCTTCATCAGGGTTTTCTTCAAATCCCATTCCATATGATAAGCCAGAACATCCTCCACCTGTAACATATACTCTTAAATAAAGATTATCTTTTCCTTCTTGTTTCATAAATTCCATTACTTTTTCTGCAGCTTTCAAGGTTACATTAACGACTTTTGTTTGTTGAGCACTTTCCATGATATAAATATAATGTCTTCAATGCTAATAAGTTTTTCCAATTTATGATTTATTTTTTAAATATATAATACAAATTTGTAGGCCGACTTAAGAAATAATTCGCATCTTATTTTGTTAATTTGATAATTCAACAAATTATAAAAAGAATTATCCATTCTTTGTATAAGAAAAGCATTATAGAAATTACCGTTCAATTCATCAAAGATAAGATTGAATGTTTCGATCACTATTCTCTATGTTAAAAAAAGAAATGTAAATTAAACATTTATAGCAATGGTTTAGCCAATTTCTGTTTTTACAATATATAAATAAAAAATTCTGATTCATCATATATTTTATTCTTGAATACAAATTTAAATGAATTTTATATAATTGATAAAAACTCACTATCACATTGTCGTTTTTACTGGCGAAATTCTCTAATTTTGATTGGAAAAGAACAAAAACTATGTTATAAACATTTATTATTATCATCAACAGAAATGAATTCCAATTACATGTCCTATATAAAACAAATATTATTAAACTGTCCATGTTTTTTTAATCAGACAGTTAAAGGCGTAATCAAGTTTGATCCGTAAAGATAAAATAAAAAGTTGTATATTACAAAATTTACTTTTTATTGGTCAAATTAGACCATTTAACCAATGATCCAGCCGCGGTTGTCCAAGTATTAACTGTTTGATATACTGGAATATTGTTTTCTTCTAGTTTTTTTGCCATCTTTTGTGTGAATGGTCCGCCTAACGCGCCCACTAAAATGGGTTTCTTCTTTTGTTTGTTAAATTCAGCAAGTATATCAATAATACTTTCTTCTAGAGGATCATCCTGGAAAACAAACCAAGGCATTACAATATCTATATTAGGATCATCCATAAATGTTTGTATTGCAAATTTGTAATCTGCAGCATTAGCCGAGCCAGTGATATCACAGGGATTGCCAATAACGTAGGTTGAAGGATAATGAGATTTCAATGTAGATATGCTATCCTCACTCAACGTGGCTACCTCCAATCCTAGTTTTTCAAACTGATCTATCGCCGCAATTATTGGACCTGCACCATTAGTTACCATGGCCACTCTATTTCCTTTGGGTATAGGTTGCCATGTTAAGGATTTTAATGAAGCCGTTAATTCCTCATAACTATCAACAGATATTATACCATTTTGGGAAAAAGCACCTTTAACAACGGTATAAGTGCCACCCAACGACCCTGTATGTGATGCAGCTTGTTTCGCACCTCTACTTGTCCGTCCATTTTTAAATACAACTATTGGTTTCTTTCTGTCTAAAATTACCTTTTTAGCAGTATTAACAAATTTTCTACCATCTCCTAATCCTTCAACATATAGTCCGATAACCTTTGTCTGCGGATCCTCGGATAAGTACCAGATCATATCTGCTTCATCAACATCAGATCTATTACCATATGAAATCATTTTACTCATACCAAATGGTACAGAATGTTCCATAAACGCAATTCCAACCGTCCCACTTTGTGAAAGAAAAGCAACATTACCTTTCTTAGGTCTAAGCATTCTTTCGTGTCCTTGAAATGCACAGTCAAGTCTGTTTTCACCATTAAACATGCCAATACAATTAGGACCAATAATGCGAATATTCAACTGTGATGAAAGCGATTTAATTTGTTGTTCAATTTCAGCTCTTTCACCACCCAATTCCTTTCCACCACCAGAAATAATGACCATATTATGAATTCCTTTTTGTCCGCAACTCTTAAGTAAATCTGGTACAAATTTAAGATCAACTGTAACAACAACTACATCTATTTGTTCAGTTATTTCATCTAGACTTTTAAATGCTTTTTGTCCCATTATTTCAGGATATCCTTTGGCATTTACAGGAAAAACTTTTCCTTTATATTCATGCTTAATTAAAGATTCCAACACCGAATTACCAACTTTTCCTACTTCCGGCGATGCTCCAATCAGTGCAATTGATTTGGCATTAAAAAATAAATCCATGTAGTCAGATTTAGGTATTGCCTTGGATACAGAATCATATTTAGGAGCATCTCTTAATAGTATTTTTGCATCAGCAACATAATAACTATCAGGATATATAATCAAGGGATTAAAATCAATACTGTCATAGTATGGAGATATATCAAATCCCAATTTTCCTATATTGACAAGAGCCTCGCATATTTTATCCAAATTAATTGGTTGAGAACCCCTATAACCTTTGAGCAATAATTTGCCTTGCAATTCTTCCACCATTTCTAAAGCATCTTCTTTTGAGATAGGTAGAATTCGAAATGAAACGTCTTTGAAAAGCTCGGTGAAAATCCCACCTAATCCTACCATTATGACTGGGCCAAATTGAGGATCATTTTGTAAACCTACAATCATTTCGACCCCTTTGGGCACCATTTTCTCAAGCAATATTCCTTTTACATTGTATTCTTTTGAAAGTCGATTATACATATCATTAAAAGCAGATTTTACATCCTCTTCATTCTTTAAATCGATTTTAACTCCATTCACATCGGTTTTATGTAAAATTTCTTGTGAAACTATTTTTGCAACGAGGGGATATCCAATAGAATTAGCTTCCTTGATAGAGTTATCAGAATCAGTAACCATTGCAAAATTGGGTACGTTAATATCATACATCTTTAGAATGTTTTTTGCAATTTCTTCAGTAATTACTTGAATCTTTTGTTTAAAAGCATCTTCGAAAATGTCTTTTACATTATTTTGAGACGTCAACAAAAACTGTTTGAAGTATACGTTTTAAAAATTTTCCTTAGTCAATAATAACACCAAATTTCATACAATACAATTTATCAAAATGTTAACATTCAACACAGTAAGAAAAATGTATCAATAATGTTATCTTTAATATCAGTTTCAAAGAGAATTATTTTTTCTGCTAATAAAAAATTTTGAAAATTAAAAAATACAAAATATTCATAATTTTTTAGACAAAAATTTATTGGTATATAATAAGATGAGCATTGAAAACTATATAAAAATTAAAAAATAATTAAATTTACGATTAAATATAAATTATAATATCAATTTAAAAATGATATAGTGATGATATTTATTTATTATAATTTTTGTGGAGTGGTAATGGTTTTACCAATTTGCTCTCCGTTAATCATCATTATATGACCTTTTACCATGTCATCAAAGGGTAACACTTTATTTATTAAAGGTTTAAGTTTGCCTTTAGAAGTCCAATGTAATACCTCCTCAAGCTCAGCTTTCGTACCTTGAGTAGCTCCCATTAATGTAATTCCTCTAAAGAAAAGATACCTTAAGTCTATTGTCGAATCATAACCGGTTGTAGAACCCGTAGAAACAAGCACCCCACCCATTTTTAATAGTGATACTTGTTGAGGGAATACTGATTTTCCAATATGTTCGAATATTACATCAACACCCTTCTTTTTTGTCACTTCTCTAACTTTCTTGTGCCATTCTGGATCCCTATGATTAACAACCTGATCTGCACCTAGTTCCAGACATTTATTCATTTTATCTTTATTTCCTGCAGTAGCTATGACATCACAATTATAAAGTTTGGCTATTTGGATACCCGCCATACCTACTCCGCTGGTTCCACCCATTACCAAAACTGTTTGTCCTGGTCTAATATTTGCACGACTTACCAACATATGCCATGAAGTCATACCTACCATAGATATTGCTGCAGCATCCTGGAAAGATACATTATCAAAAATTTTTACAACATTTACTTCTGGTAGATATGTATATTGACAATACCCTCCCCATAAAGGACCAGTTTGGAATCCCCACACCTTTCTTTTTTCACAATCATATTCCCTTCCTGAGGTACAGAGATTACAAATTCGGCAACTTAAATTAGCATGAGAAACCACTCTATCACCCACACTTAATGAAGTCACATTTTCACCTACTTCTTCAATTACTCCTGAAATATCTGTTCCAGATATGTGAGGCATTGGAACTTTAATTGGTTCGCCCCAAATCGCCCAAAGATCATTATAATTATAAGATGCTGCTTCAACTCTAATTAACACCTCATTTGGTTTAATCTTTGGGAAATCTATTTCCTCTATTTTTACAACCTTAGTCGGATCTCTGTTGTGGGTTCGAAATACTGCAGCCTTCATATTTTTTCTCTTGTTCTTATAGATCAGGTAAGCAAAATATTTTGCTCAAGATTTTTATATACAATATATTTTATCTATATCAAAAATATTAATAAATCAACATCTTTATACTTAAAAATTTAGATAATAATTGCAGATCAATAGACTGAATTTTGTTTTCAAGATTCATTTGTTAGCTACTTAAATCGAATTTTAACAATAATCAAGACTTCATAATTTATTTTGTAATATAAAGTGAGTCATTGAATTTATAAATTGAATTTTTCAAAAATAAATCTATGAAATTTTAAATGTGTTTAGATTATTCTGGCCTTTTTCTTTTGTCTGAACTACGTTCGAAAATTTTCCCTTGGGTATCATTTATTATTATTTATATAATAAATCGAATATATCGAAAATAACTATGATACGGTAAATATAAAATAAAAATTACAATCTATTTTATATATGTTAATTAAAACATTCTCTGATCATACAACTATCATATTTAAAACAGTATTTAGAAATTTTTTAATGTTTGAAAACATATAACAATCTTCTATAAAGATATCATATTAAAAAGCTAGTAAAAAATAACAGTATATTGTTATACTATAAAGTATAATATTACAAATATAGATATAATCATATATATTTATCAAATGATAACAAAAACTGAAAAATATGTATATAAAGTACTATCAATAGGTATATTAGCAACAATCGTAATTACGACAATTTTTACAACCGTTAATATAAACAAAGCATTTGCATGTTGTGAGCCGCCATTTTTTGGTTTTCATCATCATGTAAAACATTCTCACATTCATCAAAGTATAAATCAGGAATGTAATCAATTCCAAAGCTCAAGATTTTTAAATACAGGTGGAATTTCCCCTCTCTTAAGTTCAGGCAATAACATTGCAGCATGTGCAAATATCAATTTAGGTGGTAATGCTGCTGTAAGTCATCAATAATTCATCAATAGAAATAATAGATTATCAAATTCTTTTTTATTTTTCTTAATTTAGTTAATTATGCATTGTAGTGGTATAGGTAATATGACCTTGGCATATTATCAAAAATTATTAATTTATAATTAATCAAAATGTCAAATCAGAAATATTATTTTAAAATAATATATACCATTAATTGTACTCCATAGCCTTAGTTTACTTTAAAAAATATTCACTTAAAAATAATCTGATTATAATTAATATAAATTCAAACCTTTGTCTGTTTCTGATGTAAAATTAAGCGACTTTTTATCAAATTCAAAAAGAAATATGTATATTTGCAATAACCTTTCTATGACAAATATAAAATATTATTTTCATTCAAATTTTTGTAACAGGGGAAACTTATGTTTAGAACAATAAATTTTAGAGCATATCGTTTTTTCATAAATCTTGATCAAACATTCTATGAGAATATTCGGCGAGTTTTTTTAAGGCATCTATTCTTTCTTCTTTTTTTATTTCTGCACCTTCTATCGCAGATGATAAATATTTAATTGATTTATCATAAATCTTACGGGCTACAGGATATGGTACACCATCTTTGCCACCATGAGCAAAATTAAATTTAACAGGGTCTTGCCAAGACGCTTTAGATCCAAATATTAATTCCCCAATTAGTGATAATGCTCTAACACTGGACGGACCAAAACCGGGAATGGAGATTAATTCCTCGTAATTATCAGGATGAATATCATAGATTTTTCTAAACAAATTCCAATCTATTCTTCGTGGCATTTCATAGTGTCCTGACAATAACAAATAGCTCTTTATTTTATTATCAGGTATAAATTCATTCTTTCCATTTTTATTGTCATCTATGATGTGTTCCCTATTTATCCAATTCTCAAGCGTATTAGTATTTTTTTGAATATTTTTTACTATTTCCTGGATTTTATATATCGACGATCTAAGATTTGAAATATTTTCATTTACTAAATCTACACATATTTTTTGATTTTCCAATGATTGAAACGAGGTCATGTTAAGGCTGTAAGAATTTTTTTTGTCACTGATTATTCCAGAATGAGGTTCACATAAGAAATTTTCCAAGTTATCTGATAACCAATGATATCTCCTTGCCATATTGGAAATATTGTTCATACCTTGTTGTACAATGGTCCAATTCCCATCCTTATCAAAAAAAATTGTATGATGATATAATCCATAACCATCCTGGATTGCCGCGTTATCAATCTTTGCGGCCATTTTGCTAGCATACAATAATTGATCAATTTTTTTAGAAGATAAATTAAAGTATTTTTCCGCAAAATATGGAATTTCATTTTTTGTTTCATTAGATTTTCTACCTTTGCCACCAGCTATAGATATGCCATGGATATTTTCTTTTATTGCCTGTTTTAGTACCTGCTGTCACAACAGTTGTTAACCCCGAAGAATGCCAATCAAAACCAAGAACACATCCAAATGCTTGAAACCACAAGGGATCAGATAAACGCCTTAAATATTCGTGTTGACCAAATTCATTAATTAAAACATTTGAAATTGAAGCAGACAATCTAACCATTCGCTGTATTAAGTATGGGGGCGGATGCCCACCATGCAAAGGAAGTTTAATCGTAGAGTACTTCAATTAGTATATTATAATGTTTTATTTCTATTTAACATGTTGTTCACTATTTAAACTTCATAATTCAAATATTCTATATATATTTAGGTTTTAACTCATATTACATTATATTAGTTTATAACAACGTCATAGTTACTATGTACAATCACAAAATTAAATAAAATATATAACATAAGTTTTTTATCCTTTTACTCCACCTTAATCCTATGTCTGAAGGAGAGGAATCTGACAATAGAACTTTTAATACCCATTTTAGACAAGTTCCAGGTCTTGGATTGGTGGCAGTAGTTCCAAAAGATTGGTTAAATAAAAAAGTAAAGTTTGAATATCAAGAAAAAGAATTTGAAACTAATGTAATGTATAGAGGAAAAAGATCTATCATTCGGCTAGACGTAAAATCATCGAGTGGTGGTCCTGTTACTGTAAAATTAATGAATTAAATGAGTCAGAATTCAATCAAAAAGTCATTTGATATTTTAATAAATATTGATATATTTTTCAGTTAATTAAATATTATTATATATAATTATATTAAATTGATAAACTAACTTAATATGAACGATAAGCATTATATTGGTAGAAGTTATCATAAAAGGGCTCTGTTAACAGCAGTGTAAATGATATACTATATCTTATTGTAAAATAGTTGTGTTTGTTTAGCTATCACAACACCTATAGCTTGCCACTCTTTTATCTATTATTATGAGGGACACATTCCTCAGAATGCTAACTGATGATGAAAAGAACCTTTTACATCTAATGCTTGAAGATAATGAAGCAGGATATAGAGCCAAGATTATCTTGCTTAAAGATGAGGGATACACAGTTCCTCAAATAAGAAAGATTACAAACCATCATGATCATAACATAAGAAAATGGATACATCGCTTTAACGAAAAAGGAATCGATGGTATCATATCAAAAAAACATAATCATAAACAGCACAAATTTACTAATGATATCGAAAAACAAATAGTGGATATAACATCTACAAACCCAAGATCTTTTGATTTGGGATTTTCCACATGGTCATTACGTGTACTTGCTGGTTTTCTTATGAATGACTTAACTGGTAGATAAAATAAGCCATTCTGCAGAAATAAGAAATATTCTTCTAAAGCATAAAATAAAATGGAGAAAATCTAAAACTGTGTTGTCAAATAATAAAAGCAATGATCCAGAATACACTTTGAAAAAAAGTACATTGAACAACTGAGGTACAACACACCTTCTTCGGATTCGGTGTTACTGTATATAGATGAAAAAGGGCCTGTAGCAGCAAAAACCCATGGTGGTACATCATGGTCATCGGTACAGGTAAAGGTCGAAAAGTCTCAAAAGATAAATGGATTGTTAAATGTATTTGGAGCCTATGATCATACAAATGACAAAATGCATGTCCAATGCTATAAAAGAAAGACAGGAAAGAAGCAGTTTGTTGACTTTTTAAAAAGAGTCGATAGACGGTACTATGATAAGAATATCCAAAATATCTTTGTTGTGCTTTGTTGCATGATTCTTATAATCAATGATTTTACCATCTATTTTGGTTAAACAGATATCATTTTGTTATACAAGGACGCTTTCAACATCATCTCTTGTACCATATTCTTTAGTTTAACCGAGTATAAGTATTCACCAAACATTCGCTTTATGCACGAAAACACAGTTTCAAAATCCATCTTTGTCCATAGCTTACGCTATCCTTCCATCCTTGTAAATCACTTTTCTGCGCTAACACTGCTAGATTTCTAAGGGTGTTTCCTTTTTTCCATCGAACTCTAGCATTTTTTCTTACTTTAATGCAAGGTTGGATTCCGTTGTCTGATAAGAATCTAAAAATATTATTGCCTTCATACGCCCCATCACCCAACAGTTTACCTATGGATACCATGTTATCTGATTTTATAATATTTTCAATCAATTCAGGTAACGCTTTGCTATCATGAACGTGCTCGTCTGTGACCTTCATAGAAAGTATTTTCTTGGTTTTAACATTAACTGCTACGTGTATTTTCAAATATCCTTTCTTATTTTTCGCATTCCATTTATCCCTCATCCATTGACCTCTGTTGGTAACCTTGATACCTGTACTATCTATCGCAATGATGATGTATTCGTCTTCAAAATCCTTGTTTTTACTATTTATATCTTTTATCTTGATATCTAGTCTGTTTATTCTTCTGTTTATTGTGGTGTAATGTGGGATGGAAGGTACTTTTCCTTTGGCGTGTCCTTGTGCGATTCCTTCCGTTTGTCTATAAGGAAGATGAAAGTACACTTTGGCATATCCAAGCAAGAGAAGGAAGGTATTTGGATAATGAAATGGCTCGCCAATCTTGTCTTTGTTCATCCCTTCTAGTTCTGCATCCCAGTTGTTTATAACATCAAATCCTAGCAGTATTTCGCCTCTTCTAACAAGAGATTGGTTGTAGACGGACCAATTCATATGTTTTATTGAGGGATGTTAGCTAAATGTATTTGGGAAAGAGGAATCATGCAACAAAGCATCTTTGTTGTACTTGATAATCTTTCAGCACACAAATCAAAGATGGTAAAGAAAGAGATATCCAAATGTTGTCCACGAATAAAATTTGTATTTCTACCAGTAAGATCGCCCAAGCTTAATTTAATTGAAGTAAGGTGGGTGTGGTTACAAAGACAAACAATTAACAATTCTACATTTAAAGACGAACAAGAAATAGGAAGAGCTGTTAGCAAGTGGAAGAATATTTATAACAAAAATCATGGCAGCAAAGCGATCATAAATATTTTACAAGAGAGTGTATCTTTATGTATACACAGCTGTTAACTTAAGGAAAAACCTACAATTAAGGCAACCATATATTTTATGTCTGCTAGAAATAGAACATCTTCAAAAAAATTGGTTATGGATTATTCTTGTACTTTCTTGGTTTATCATTTAGAAACACCTCCAAAGCATTATCATTTTTAAAAATATCAAAAATAAGCCACGTTTCTATCTGGAACTGGATTCAAAAGTACAAAATTAGGAAATATCTAAAAAGGAAAATCAAAGAGTATATCATTGATGAAACTGTGATAAAAGCAGGTTCTTCTGAATTAATCTGGCTTTGATGGGTTATTATATAATCAAAGTATAAAGAAATCCTCTTGCTGCGGATATATTAAAAGAACGAAATATGTTTGTTGCGGAGCGATTTCTGTCTCAGGTAGTAAACAAGTATAGATTACATTCTGTTTGGTCAGATGGTGGTGGTACTTGGTATCCACAAGCATGCATGTTTTTGAAACTGAATCATCATATTCATTCATCTTTCACGAAAAGCATCATAGAAAGGACGATGCAATACATAAAGACCGAACTGAAGGTTTTGATGACTACTTGCCTTGTAAGAAAAACAAATGTAAATTAAAACATATCAAACAATGGCTTAAATTGTTTGTTTATGAGCATAATAAAGAAATAATGTCTTAAGTTAACAGAGCCTATAAAAATTAACAACGATTATTTCACTCTAATATAATTTTTCTCTTCAAATTGCATAAATTGGATTATAATAAATTTAGATGTAAAGCAATCAATTATAGAAATTATAATCAGATAAGGAGTAATTTATAAAATCACACTTAACGAATAACTTTGCTGCATTTTAATAGTGAATCGAATATAAGATAACAAGATAAATTATCCATAAATTAACTAGATCTCTTATAATTAGTGTCATTAAAAAAATTCTAAAAGTTGACAATCCATAATTGTAATCCGCAAAATATAAATAAAAATATTACAAAATATCGCCTACAATCTATAAAATTTTGATAGATATCCTCTTATGCAAAAGATCTGCTTTGTTGCACGATTATTTTTTCGCTATTTGCTAACATTTTGCTAATAGAGTTTTAACGGAAATAGTTAAATTATAATTGTTATTGTTACAAATAATCCAATTTTTAATAGATCTTTGAATCATGTAACAAAGCAATAAATAAACACATGAAAGGAAAAAATACTAACCTAAATTATTCTATAAACCGTTATGGATATGGGCTTTGTCTTTCATGATAGTAAGTGAATCAGACGTTGTCATACCAAGTAAAAAAACATCCAAGCAAGAAAATACTCAAAAAAGATATTCTCGTTTTAAAAGGATAAAAAAATTGCAATTCAAATCATCATGTCCTTCATTCTATCATCGATATACGGCTTTCTCAATTTCCTGTCAAAATGAGCCTATTTACTAGCAAATATAACTTTCCTTGATTTCAAATACTTGAAAATTATAATCAATGTCATTGCTCTTAGATTTCCTTCTATTTTATGACCGGCCAAGAACAAACAAATTGCTATTAGCCATAAAGATATTCCAATGATGGGATTAGTATGTAGACCCAGAAAATAATCCAATATTAATATGATTCCAGTAGCATAGAATGGTATTCCTATAAGATGTAAAATTCTGTTAATCGGATTTCTATGAGTATTTTTTATCGCCTTAATCAGACTAAATGGCACAAAAAGTATTGTACTAATTACAGATTAATATTTTTACATGAATATATTGATAATAATGAGAAACCTATAATCAGAAAACAATGTTCAAACTGATTATATATATTGTTTGGCTCTGTTAACGGTTGTGTAAACACATAGATATCATCTTTTGTAAACTAATCATTTATATTTATCAATCATGATACATTAAGATTAGTCTTCTGTAAATGCTTTGTTACATGATTCAAAGATCTATTAAAAATTGGATTATTTGTAACAATAACAATTATAATTTAACTATTTCCGTTAAAACTCTATTAGCAAAATGTTAGCAAATAGCGAAAAAATAATCGTGCAACAAAGCACAAAAGATCTACTAATATTAATAGAATTTTTTTACTAAAAACGAGGCATTTATTTTATTAAAAATTTTTTTAAAGCATATAGTAACGTTTTATAAATAACCATGATTTATATAAATCTAATCTAATAAATTTAAAACAGTCTAACATAAATTAACTTTACTTTATGTGAGCGAATGTGTTAATAAACAGGCTCTGTAAAGGTAAGGAAAAATATATAGATTTCCTTTTAGTTTATTATATAATACAACAAATTAGAAAAATAATATCTGAAGATAGTATATCTTTTAGTCTTTATTTCCTTGGTCTTTTTTGAAATATATCTAAAGCAATATCCAGATTTATTACAAGAGGTCTTACTCACGCAATTAGAGAGGGGATACAAAAGTACAAACCTGAAAGATTATCTTAAGCAAGACTGAGATAACTAAATTCATCATTGACGAAAAACTCAACTAAAAGTAAATTCAGAAGTAATATAGTTAGAGGCTGCACTATTGAATCGGAAATTAAGAATATTCTTGCAACAAACGCTTCAAAAGGACGAAATACGTTTGTAACCGAGCATTTCTATCTATATGAGGCTTGGTCATAATTCGATATTACTCATCTTTATCCATTATTCCGTTTCATCAAGTCCCAAGCATATACTTTATCGTTCTTGGATTTATTTTCTCAGTTTTACAGTTGTAGTATACCATTATCTGATATAATAAGACAGACAATAGTACAATTGCAGATACCGTATGAAATTCACGTACTGGCAATGAGTCTATACTAAAAACTGATTTGATATGTTCTATCAATGGCTCTATGGATATTCTTCTTCTTCTTCTTCTTCTGCTGTAGATAGATTGCCCCAAAGTCGATTGATAAAAACATACAAGATCAAGCCTCTTCTTAGAAGTACTTTTGTATCGTTCAACAGGGCAAACTAGATCTATTCCCAATACCTTCTTGCTATATTCATACAAGTTCTTATCATCATAACCTGGATCTCCTACCATATACAAGGAAGATGGTAAAGAGAATACAGATGAGGACGAGGATGAGATGGACGTTAAAGAAACGTACATCTGATTATCCTGTACATTCGCAGTAGTTACATCTGCAGTTATAGGTACTACAATCTTGCCTGTTGTACATGTTAAATGTAATTTATATCCAAATATCCATCTCTTTGTATGGCTGTATCCCCACCTTGCATCTGTATCAATGCCAGAACAAGGTACTATTCCTTTTTTCATGGATGATTTGTGCCATACAGGACCTTTTGCTTTTAAAAGAGTACTATCCACTGCTGCTGTTATAGAAGGATCTACCATGCCCTCTACAACAAACAGACATCCCATTGTAGATATCCTTTGTTTAATATCTGTAGAAATAGTCTTTAGCCTTCTGTCAAACGTACGTCTACTAGGTATTTTTATCAAACCACAGGCTATTGCTAGTTTATGGTTATACAGACAATCCACGTTAAGAAAAATATGTAATGCATTGTTGGAATCGATTTTAAACCATATCCTTACAATAAAACACCTTAAAATTATAGTTGGAGAATATACATATGGTCTTCCACGTTTCCTTTTTGCATTAGCAGGCCATGGTATACAACCTACAAGATACAGAATGTTAAAAAGGATGGAATCTTTTATTCTATCAAGAGCTAATCTTTGGAACAGTTGTTCTCAAAATAATGTCTCAATGGTTAGCTTTAAGCTATGTAGATCATGTTGAAAATAAATTTGAATTATGACCAAGCCTCAATTATATAAATTTTCATTAAAAATTTATGTATATTGAAGTTATCAATTAGAGTTATTTGTAAATCAATAATAATATCATAGACTATCTTTTTTATTTGTTGTATATGTTATTAAAAACTAAATTAATTTAACCAAATAATTTATCTGAAACTTTTTTACAAGTTGTATATTCATCATGGCTGCTATATCCAAATACAAAGCCAAACGATTTATTGTATATATAAAGGAATTTGATAAATTCAACGAAAATAAAGAGCCATTATGTCGCAATTTAAATTGTACAAATAAAGTCTGTAAACCTTATAGAAAATATTGCTCAAAAAAATGTTCCAAAGAGTTTTCAAGATGGTATAATGCTAACTTTTATTGGAGTAGGGTAAGAAGTAAAGTTCTAAAAAGAGATAATTATACGTGCCAAATATGTAATATTCAATTACATAAAAAAAAACGTTATAATAAATTAAAAAATAATTGGCTTGAATGTGATCATATAGTTCCAAAATTCTATTATCATAATTTTGGATATAGATTTGATACACTTGAAAACAAAATTAAAACAACTTTGGAATTTTTTCATAATAAAGACAACTTGAGAACATTATGCTATAAATGTCATAAGGAAATTACAACAAATCATAAAAAACCAAAAGGTTTAATTATTGATTAAAAGTAACATAATCTTTTAATTTTATTATATTATCTATATAGTTTTATAGTACATATTTTGAACTATAGAGATAATATAAGTATGTTATGAATGTTGTATATAGAATAATCTTATACTAAATATGTATATCTTTATAAACAAATTCATAGTATATTTAGATAGAGGAAAGTATCAGCAATTTGAATAATGTATTAGTAGATCAATCACTTGGACTTAAAAAAAGAGTTCAAGAAGATGATCATAGAATTGATGAATTCTATAGGGTTGGAGTAGAAATCGAAGGTTGTTTGCTGGATGATAAAGCTTTGCCTGTAAATGCTTATCCATTAATTAAAGAACTTTCTTCTAAATACAAAGTTGATAATGAATATGGAAAATGCCAATTTGAGGTAATTACAGATCCTGTGTCTATGCATAGCTTATCAAACCTTAATTTATTTTTTGAAGAGTTTTTAGACTATCTTTCCCTGGCTATAAAAAAGGTTTATAGAAATAGAAATGTTATACCTGTTTTTATGGGCGGTAACCCGTCTCCAGATATATTTAAAAGAAAATTTGTCACAAGAAAAGAAAGATACTTAAATCTCTACAAAGCACAATCAAAAATACCTGATATCGAACTTGAAGGTCAAAAGTTTAAAGCACAAAATATAGCAACCGCTATACAAGGATTTCATCTTCATTTGCAAGGTACAAATCCAATTCATACTGCTAATATGTTTAATTATATTCTGAATTTGATCCCTTCTGCAATTTTACTGGGTTGTAATGATAGATTGTTTGCTGGAAAATTGTTTTCGTTGTATTCTCCTCGAATATATTTATACGACTATTCTGAACAACAAAATTCTGGTTTTCCTGCAATACCAAGATATTTGGATAAACTTGAAGATTATATTGATTATATTACATCAAGAAGTCGTACAGATTCTAATGATTATTTTGGATTAGAAAAAGATAGACACGATGACCTTAGAATTAGACTAAATTCAGAGTACTATAGGGTAGAGACAAGAATTATGTCTGTACAACCCACGCCTAAAGAAATGGTTGCAATGATTGAATTTTTCATTGGGTTTTTATATAAATCGATTATAGATACTAAACCTTTAAGACCTCTTGCCTCTATACGTGAAGAAAGAAATGCAGTAATTCATTCTGGCTACCACGCAAAAACTCATTTTGATATTGTTGAAACAGCAAAATCTCATCTACATTATGCAAAAAAAGGATTATTTGATCTGAATTTAGGATCGGAATTTATAGGTATTCTAGAATCTAGACTCAATAATAAAACTTCTCCTGGCTTATACATTGCAAAATTATGGGAATCAAAATACAATGGTAATGTATATCAAACAGTTTCTGAAATTATCGGTCATGTTTGGGAAAAAACAAAAAATAATTCACCCTTATTATGATATATTATTACATTAAATTAATATATTGTTAAATTAAATAATAATCATCTAGAAATATATTACTTAAATAATTAAGAAAACTCTTATTTAGTAATATTGTAAGGTAAATCAAGTATAATATTAAATGGAGGATGCTTATGTTTATCAAAAAATATGGCGATGAAAAAGATTATGAAAGATAAAATGTTGTTCTCGGCTACCATTGTTGATGAAACGATGGATGAATTGATATCTGATCTGCAAGTATTAATTAGACAGCCGAGCGTATCTGCAACTAATCAAGGCTTGGAAGAATGTGCATTACTCTTATCAAAAATGATGAATAAGTCCGGAATAACCACTGAATTATTATATTTAACTAAACATGACCATCATAAAAGTCCGGAGGAAAGTCTTGAAAATAATAATAATCATTTAACCATCCCTCCAATTGTTTTTGGAGAAGTTAAATCAAAATCTAATCCTTTGGGAAAAACTATTTTATTTTATAATCATTATGATGTTCAACCAATTGATCCTGTTGAAAAATGGGATGAGGATCCATTCAGCGGAAAGGTTGATGGCAATGTAATATTTGGTAGAGGATCTTCCGACGATAAAGGTGAGTTAATTACTAGATTAAAGGCGGTAGAGTATTTTTTAAGGCAAACAGGAGACGTACCCTGCAACATAAAATTCATAATCGAAGGAGAGGAGGAAATAGGAAGCCCTAATTTAAACAAATATTTGTTGGAATATTTAGAAAAATTCTCTTGTGATATTGTTATTTGGGAAAGCGGTTATATTGATGATAAAGGAAGAGCAATCTTATCTTTAGGCCAAAAGGGTATTCTTAACGTTGAATTAAAAGTTCAGGGTCCCGCTAGAGATGTTCATTCAAGTCTTGCTGTTGCTATCGAGAATCCTGCATGGAAGTTAATAAATATATTATCGACATTATATGACGGACACGGTAAGATACTCATTGATGGATGGTATGATGAAGATGAAAAATTAACTGAAATGGAGTTCCAACAAATAGAAAAAGAGGTTTTCGATGCTGAATCTTTTAAAAAAGAATATGGTATAAAAAATTTTGTAGATAATGTTTCATGTTCTGAAATAAAAAAGAATCTCGCAATTCAACCAACATGTAATATTTCAGGATTATTTTCAGGCTATGTAAATCGAGGTGTAAAAACAATTATTCCATCTTCTGCTTTTGCAAAAATTGATTTCAGGCTAGTACCATTTATGGATCCTAAATTACAATTTAATAAATTAATTTCTTATCTTAGATTTAAAGGGTACTCTGAAGATGATTTGCAAATCACCTTTTTGAGTGGAGAGCCTGCTTATCGAACTCCTCTTGAAAATCCATATGTCAATCTTGCAATTCGTGCGGCAAAAAAAATTTTTAATGGTGTCATATTGAATATTTCCTCGCCAGGAACTGGACCCATGTATGCATTTAAAAAGTTTTTGAATGTTGATTCAATTTGCATTGGAAGTACTATTTTACCTAATAAAATGCATTCACCAAATGAATTTACAAATATTGACCTTTTAAATAAAGCTACTAAATGTTTCATTGAACTTATAAAAGAGTTTTCCAATGCAGTTTAGTAGTTGTCAATCCGTATTTAATAAAATGAAACAAATATGATATTCATTTTGACTATTTGGAATTGTTTATCTTTTTAGGTTATTTATATAAATATCTTTAACTATCAAAAATAATAATCTAAATTTACATAATTGTGATAATGCATAGTGACAATACTGTTAAATTATTATTAAATTTATATCGTGTTAATAACAAAGATTGATTTAATATGTTACTAAAAATAATTCAAGTATATTTTTATACTACATATGATTGTTCAATATAATGGAATACAAAGATCAATTAGGTAAGCCCATCATAATGTCTATTTTTGTCATTTTAGCAGCGGTGATAGTTATCAGCATAAGCTATAATCAGGTATTTGCGGCATCAAATTCAACGGCAGGTAAACAATCAGGAGCATTAAATCCTTCAGGACCATTAACTCCCTATAGTCCAGGACCTCATTCTAATTCTCTTGTTAATACTCCTTTTAATTCAACTAAACTCAACCCAAATAATACTGAAACCATAAAATCATTCGACAAATTAAATGGTAACAATAGTCAATTCTTTACAAAGGATAAAAGTGTAAGCAATCCTCATAATACAATTAGTAATAGCTTAAGCAGAAACTATTTCCAAAACCATTAATTTTTTTCTTTTATATTATTATTGTCATAATTTAAAAATGCTCTTTAACTATGGGTATTAAATCATATTAATTTAATTAATTAGATTACTTAACTGTAAGATTATTCTTTTGGATAATTAACAAATTCCATGGGTTTTATATTAAATTAATATATCCAAAAAACATTTAAAATAAAAAGAAATATTTTCTTTAATAAGTTGATAAAAAATAAAAATGTGAAATTCCCCAGTTCTTCTGTTTTTGCTATTGTGTTCATTATCCTCGGATTAATTTACTCTGTAATGCTACTGGGAGTCTACATCACTTCTAGTCATCAAGGATTATCTTGTTTAACTTGGCCTCTATGTCCTAATGGTTTTGACTTTCCGCCGCCCAAGTATTTTTATGAACATGTTCATAGATTTATGGTTTTGGTTTTATCTATTGTATTATTTTCTTTTACAGGATATGTTTTTGCAAAACTAAACAATAAAAAAATTAGAGTTAAGTTATCTATTGTATCAATACTTTTAATTGCACAGATTATATTAGGTTGGCTAATTATTTACAGCAAATTAAATCCCATTGTAGTTGCTAGTCATCTTTCTAATGCGGTGGCCCTTTTTGGAATTACTTTTGTTACTTTATTATCTATATATCATGAATTAAAAAAGGAAAAGATGAAAATCTAATCAAATTTTAGTGAGTTTAAACATGTTTGACATTTTAATTTCCATGCCGTATCTGTTTTCTTGATTTTTCATATGATTATAAATTTTTAAAAGATCGAATGAATTTTTTAATATACTAAAATTATTGGATATTTTCATTTTAATAAAATTAAATACTAATCTATAAATTTGAAAATAATCTAAAACTTCTTCATAGTATTTGGATAGGTTATACATATTCTTGATAAAAATTTCTGCACAAATAGTTGATGGAATAATGCCTTCTCCAAGTAATGGATAAACTGTGCCAATAGATTCTCCAACACCAACTGTTTTTCTACCATCGCTAAATGGGAGGCAATTTGCAGGTGGGGTAATACGAACAGGACGACCTACCTTTTTAATAACTGTACATTTATATTCTCGCAAAAACATCTCCAAGAACTCATTTGTATGCTTTCGCCTAAAATCACCTGATCCAATATGTGCATATCCATTACCTAATGGAAAATACCAAAAATATCCTGATAATGAAGGAAAGGCTTTAAGATAAAAGTCGTCAAATGGAACTTGATCTTCATATTTTACTTTATATTGTATACATGGAATCCATAATTCGTCTTTTAATTTAGGTAAATAGTGTCTATGAAAGCCTGTTGAATCTATAATCAAATCAAATTCTTGTTCTAAGGAATTCTTATCTGGAGCTTTATTATAGATTATATTTGTTCCTTTAATCATATCTTGTATAAGACCTAATTTATCATAACTTATCATTCCTTTTAGATTTACATCAATGCTTTTGCCACTATCAATACCTTTTCCAATATCTACAGTCATTTTTTTACCCTCATGTAATATATAACTATTAAAATCCAGTCCACATTTTTTGGCGTAATCTTTCATGACATTTTCACAAGTTGCCCATGCGCATACTGCATCATGATTTTTTTCCTCCATTCTTTCAAAACCGACAACTTTGACATCATGAAAATCATTTAATCGATTCATAAGATATGCTCCAGCTACGCCTATTCCAATTACGGCGACTTTCATTATTATAATATATTAACTGATACATAAAATGATTTCATTTATAATTTGGGAATTCTAAATTACATTGTATTATAATGATAAATACAAAAAATAAAGTGCCTGGTCCTATCCGTGCAGGTATTGCTTTGCTTATAGTAGGTGCAATATTGGGCGGAGCTGGAACAATTTCAAATAAAGATTCTTTAACATTTTATGGATTTGTAGTTGTAGTTCTTGGATTTATTCTATATTTTACCTCTTCTATATATTTCAAAAGACAACAGAAAAATAAAATTAAATAAAATATAAATAAAATTAGAATGATCACTGCAAAAATATTGCAGGCTTGAAAGGTCTTGAGAATTTTGCTTTTCTATTGGGATCTATTATATCCAAGCAATCTTCTTTGAAAATAACAATATTATTTGATAGGATGTTAAATTCGTGAGATAAAAGAGATATAGAATCAGAAATAGGTTCGACTTCTTCAAATTGTCCAATGTTGTTTCTTCTTTCTCTTTCATGTGGTGATAAAGATAATATATCTTCAACTGTTTTTTTAATAAAATCTATATTGTTTTTTATAAAATGTTGCAGTTGTGATTTATCTTTTGTTTGCATTAATAACGTCTTCATTATATCTCCAAAATTTTTAGATTTGCTTGGACTATTTATAAATATTTTTAAGATTTCAAAATATAAGTAAATCTTGTTATGAGATGCTAAATAAATAAATATTTTATCTATTTTTTTATTTTTAGTAATTTTTTTTATTTTACTTATATCATTTAAAATAGTGGATATAAATTGTTCATTCTCTTCGTTTAAATCATCTTCAATTTTAATATTTTCTGGAATGGGTAATGATGCTGTAAAAATGGATGATTTATTACCAAATAAATGCCATAGTTCCTCGCAAATAAATGGACAAAATGGGGCTAAAAGTTTTATTTTATTTATTAAATATATATAAATAATAATAATATCGTTTTTGGTTTTATACAATTCATCATATTTTGCTAATTTTCTTTTCTTATACCATTCAAAATCTTTATCCATTAAATATAATGCGGTATTAAGAGCTTCTCTTATCTTTAATTTTTCAAATGAATTAGTAATCGTATATATATTGTAATTTATTCTAGTCCACAACCATTTATCTTCTATATTTAAAGTCTCTTTTTTGATAATTGAGTGTTTAATCTCATTTTCAGAAGAATCGATTATTGTGTCTAAAATAGATTTAGTTGTATTATAGAAAGAATTGTAAAAATTATACATTTCATTTAATTTGGTGTATATTCCTTTTAATGTGGCAAAAGAAAAATCTACATCTTGTAATAGTTCACCTAATACCAGCATTGCAATTCTTATAGAGTCTGCGCTGTATTGTTTTATAGCTTTTCTTAGGGGTATTATATTACCAATTGATTTGGACATTTTTTTACCATCCATTAATACAGAACCATTAACCACAATTTGTCTGGGCCATTGGTTTTCAGGAAACAATATGGAATGATTAAAAATAAAAAATGAAAGATGATTTGGAATGAGATCTCTTCCAGAGTGTCGGGAATCTAATGGATAAAAGTATTCAAAATCAAGTTTAATTTGGGATGATAATTTTAAGAACTTATTTATTTTGTCTAAATCCTTTGTTTCTGTTTGAGTATTTTTTTCTATCTGAACTTGATTTTTTTCGTCATACATTAGTAATTGATGATCAATGTCGTCCAATTTCTTAAAATGAGATGTTTTTTTATTATAAATTAAATAATCAAAAAAAGATTCATCAATTAAATCATTATAGTATTCTAAATTATCTATAGTTATATATTTTGCGATAATGTAATAAATCATATATATTACTGAATCCGACAGGCTTTCTATTATCCAATCTTTATCCCACGGTAGCAAAGTACCAAGACCTGTTTTTCTTGCACATGCTCTTTCTTTTAACCAATCAAAAACATTTTCAAATTCTCCTATTATTTCATGTGGTACAATATCCATTTGGTGTAAACACTTAAATGCTAACTCTTTCCATTTTTTGTTTCCGTAATTTAAAAACCATTGATTATCGAGAATTTTTACTACACAAAGTGTGCCACATCTACAATATACAGGTTTATTTGTAAGTTCATAATAAATAATGGCATTATTTGAATTTAAAAGCATATTTTTAACTTTTTCTTTTACTTCTGATACAGGCATATTTGTAAATGGAGTATTATGATTTAATTTTCCGCGATAAAACTCTAAATTATAAAGATCTAAAGTAGCTTTTTCTAAATTAATATCGTTCTGGTCTTGAATATTATATTTTTTAAGAAAAACCAAAGATGGTACTGATTCTTTATTTTTTTCCTCTAATTGGTTTTCTTTATTATTGGAATTTGTAATATTGGTGTCTGTATTAATTATCACAATGGGATTGACATTTTTGATATCTATTTTAAATTCATTTGAATTTTTAATATCTATTAATGCTTGCATATCAAAAGGAGCATGAGCAGGGACTGACATTACTATTCCACTTCCATCATCCATTGTCACAAAAGACGCAGGTAATATGGGTATTAATGAATCATTAAGTGGGTTCTTTACTACTAACTCCACATAATTTAAACCATTGACCTCTGAAATGGTTTCAATTTTAAAATTTTGATATTTTAATTTTCTTGCTGCTGACTCGCTTATTATCCATGTTTCATTACTATTTACTTTAACTTTTAAATATTTTTCCTTATCGTTTATCCATAGATTGGTTACACCATAAATGGTTTCTGGACGTAAAGTTGCTACAGGCAAAAAGATTTTTTCACCTTTTAATTTAAACTTAATCATTGTGTATTCTGTAAACGATGGTTCGACATCTCCTTGGGTGTCATGTTGGCTTACGGGGTTACTATCGTTTGGGCACCATCCAACAGGGTGAGATCCTTGTTCAATAACTCCAAGGTCATGCAATTTTTTAAATTGCCATGAAATAAATTTCTTGTAAATTGGATCAATCGTGGTAAACTCTCTTCTCCAATCTATGGCATATCCCATTTCTATCATTCCAGATTTAATTTCATTATGAAAATAATTTGCAATGTTTATTGGATCTATAAAAGAGTTTATGGTATTTTCATCAATCGCAAAGATATTCCTGAAATTATTAATTAATTCCTTATCTTTATTTTGAATCCTTTTAGACATTCCTAGTATTGGAGTAACCTGTATAATGAAATCCCATCGGAAAAAGTACATTGTACCCTTTTAATTTATAAAAACGTGCATGTACATCAGCTAAAGTATATGTTCTACCATGCCCTATGTGCTGAGGAGAATTGGGATATGGATAAGCAACAGTTATGAAAAATTTTTTTTTGGTATTGTTTACGTCTGATTCATTTACTTTATTTATTCGCCAATAATCTAGCCATTTTTTCTCTATTATATTCCAATTTATTTCATTATTTGATTGATTATTGAGAGTTCTATTATAATCATCTGAGGAATCAGAAAGCATTAACTTAAAACAATTAATTGTTAGTTTTATTTAATTTATTCATTATGTCTGTCGTTTTATAAAAAAAGAACTACACCTAGTAGTAACTATAAAAATATTTTAAAGATTTTATTTTAATAAAATATTTTAATTTTTGATTTTTAGCAAAAAATTATGTGTTATGATTATATGTATTTAAATATATATTATATTGATATTATAATAATATTAAATGGAAATTTCCTGCTTTGTTGCATAACTCAATTTTTTCGTAACTATATGACATATTTGGTTTAAGTTTAATATACCATCCATTTGAAATTCGTATTATTTTGACAAAAGTTCGATCATAAAAAACGAATTTCAGAGTTATGCAACAAAGCAGGAAATTTCCATTTAATATGTGTGAATTATAATTATTTTAAACAAGAATTTTTAATAACTATATTTCATCTGTATATTTTTATCTATAATGTTATTTTGTTTTGCTAGTTCAAATAACTGACTAATTGCTTTTTTCCCATCTGATCTCATTTCTATTGTAAAGTCGTTTACATACATTTGAATAAACTTTGTGAGTGTATTCTTCGGTGTATTTCTACCATATTTTAAAGAAAAATTTACTGCATCTTCTAAATGTTCAATACTGTATTTTATTGAACTTTTGAGTATGTTATCGAATTTAATTATTTGTTCGGATCTTAGATGTTTCGAACTTGCTACATTAATTCCTAGAGGTACTGGTAATCCATCAGTTTTTTTATTCCACCACTTACCTAGATCGAAGATTTTAATTAAATTTAAATCAGAATAAGTGATCTGAGATTCATGAATTACCAGACCATAATCAATTTCTTCTTTTAAAACTGCCTCTGGAATTTTATTAAATAACATTTCTTTATATTTTAATTTACCTAAAGCAATGGATAATAATAGGAATGCTGAGGTCATTGTCCCAGGAATTCCTATTGAACCATCATGAATTTGATCAATATTTTTTTTTTGGAAATTATTATTGGCCCATAATCTATACCAAAGCTACCGCCACTATTTAAAATCACATAATTATCAAGATACGCGTAAGCATGAGCAGAAATAGCTGTAATCTCTAATTCATGGTTTAAAGCCATTTTATTTAGCTTCTCAATGTCTTCTACTATGTGTTCAATTTCAAATTCTCCAGTAGAGATCAACCCTGATTCTATAGCATAAAACATGAATGCATCATCGGCATCAGGTGTATGGCCCACCTTTAACTTTAACATATTAACAATTTCATTGTTCACTCATTAGATAATAAAAGTTAACAAGTATAATTTATTTTATAAAATGTATTTATAAAAAGTAGTTAAAATATTGTATAAACAATAGTTAAATAATTTTTCAAGGAACGTTTAATAATCCTAAAAAAACTTTTCTGACTTATACCATGCCGAAATTCAAATCAACTCAAGATATAATTAGAATCATTGGAAACAAAGACCAAATCAGAAATTTTGGTGTGATTGCTCATGTAGATCATGGAAAAACTACTATGAGTGATAGTCTTTTGGCCGCATCTGGAATTATTTCTCCAACTGTTGCAGGCCAAGCTCTGGCTCTTGATTCTATGAAACTTGAACAAAACCGACAAATGACGATTAGAGGGGCAAATGTAACATTATTTTATGAAAATAATGATGGGAAAGACTATGTTATAAATATGATTGATACTCCCGGTCACATTGATTTTACTGGAAGAGTAACTAGAGCATTAAGAGCAATAGATGGTGTAGTAGTCGTTTCTGATTCGGTTGAGGGGATTATGACTCAAACGGAAACTGTTACTCGCCAAGCTCTAGAGGAGAGAGTCCGACCAGTTTTATATATTAATAAGATTGATAGGTTGGTAAAAGAATTACGATTAGATCCTACTGCAATGCAAAAATGGTTGGCCAATATAATTGCAGAATTTAATAGATTGGTGGATCTATATGCTGAACCTGAATTAAAAGAAAAATGGAAGGTAAGTATACAGGGCAATACTGTTGCCTTTGGATCTGCCAAAGATCGATGGGGTTTTAATTTTAGTGTAGCTCAAAAAAAAGGAATTAGTTTTAAAGATGTTTATGATGCTTATACTTCCTCTGATCCAGGTGCAATAAAAAAGCTTTCTGAACGAGCTCCTCTTCATGATGCTGTTTTAGGAATGGTTGTACAACATCATCCACCCCCCCATGTAGCCCAAAAATATAGAATACCAAAAATATGGCCCGGAGATCTCGATTCTGAAATTGGACGCGCCTTAATAAATTGCGATGAAAAGGGACCTGCACTTATGATGGTAACTACAATAAATGTGGATCCTCAGGCAGGTAGAGTTGCTACTGGTAGGTTATTTTCAGGTACAATCAAAGATGGGGATGAAGTTTATTTAATTGATTCAAAACGAACGGGGAAAGTTCAGTCTGTTAATATCTACATGGGCAATACAAGAGAAGTTGTTAATGTAATTCCATGTGGTAACATTCCTGCACTATTAGGTTTAGATTATGCAGTAGCTGGAGAAACAATATCCACTATTAAAAATGTGAATGCTTTTGAGTCTATTAAATATGTATCAGAACCTGTTGTTACAATTGCAGTAGAACCAAAACATCCCAAGGATCTACCAAAACTTGTTGAAGCATTAAGAAGAATTACCGTGGAGGACCCCAATCTTATAGTGAAGATAAACGAGGAATCAGGTGAAACCTTGATGGCTGGAATGGGTGTATTACATCTTGAAATTGCAACTTCTTTACTTCAAGAAGCTAATCTTGATATAAAAACTACTCAACCATTAATTAACTATAGAGAAACAATAAAAAACAAAACCGGTATTATAATGAGTAAATCTCCAAACAAGCATAACAAAATTTTTATGAGAGCTGAACCATTAAGCGAAGAAATTATCGAGATGATCAAAACAGGCAAGATTCATGATGATATGGATAAAAAGGAATTGGCTAGATTATTAAGGGAAAAGGGTTGGAGTACAGATGAATCAAGGAGCGTTGTAACTGTAGATCGAAGTGGAAATATGCTTTCTGATGAGACTAAGGGTGTTCAATTTATTCAAGAGTCCATGGATTCGATCAAGTCTGGTTTTGATGATGTAATTCATTCTGGACCAATTGCACAAGAATCAGTAAGGGGTTTGAAATTTGTATTACATCATTTTGTACCTCATGAGGATCCTGCTCACAGAGGTCTTGCACAATTATTGCCTGCTACCCGGAGAGCTATGCTTGGATCTATGTTAAGTGCCAATCCGGTATTATTGGAACCTATTTTAGGAATAGAAGTAAAATGTCCTCAAGAACAGATTGGAACTGTTGCTGGAATATTGTCTAGCAAGAGGGGCAAATTATTGAATGTCAATCAAAAAGGAATTATTGCAATTATTTTAGGAGAAGTTCCTGCTTCAGAAACATTTGATTTGTCAGAACAAATGAGGGGAGGTACAGCTGGAAAAGCAATGTGGAGCACTTACTTCAAAACATGGCAACCTGTTCCAAATTCTGTGATTAAAACTTTAGTTGCAGATGTTAGGAAAAGAAAAGGATTAAATCCTGAGCCTCCGTCAGCAGATGAATTTATAGACAAAGAATAATTATTTTATTTTATTTTATTTTATTTTACAGGAATTATAAAATTTTCTTTGTAATACCTTTGCCATAATGATCATATTTAAAATTAACAAAGGTATGCTTATAATAATGAAAACTATTTGGTACACACTTAGAAAAGAAAATGTTATTAGAGAACTAAACCCTGCAATAGAATAAAAAAAACTTCCAGCACATGTTGGACATCCAACAAACAGTCCTGAAGATATTCCAACAAACCCTAATAAATTTCGTCTTGATAGTTTTATTGACCTTATTTGTTTTAATATGTATACATTGAATGTCATATTTAATCCTACTAAAATAGAAATGATCAATCCTAAGAGAAAATTCATGGGAATTAAAAGGAAAGAAAAATTACTATTAACCGATAAAATTAACATAGGAACATAGCCTATGGAGTTACAACAAATAATTAGGTTGTAATAAGGATAATTTATTTTGGAAGGTACATTCATATTCTTCATATTCTTCATATTCTTCATATTCTTCATATTCATGTCATGATGGGTGTAATTTGGAAATAAAGAAAAAACAGTCCCATCGTTATTAAAAAAAATAAAGAGGTTAGATAGAAAACCAAAGAAAATAAAATATCCTATTGTAATGATTATAAAAAGAGTTTTGTACCTTTGAGGTTTAAAGGATGATTGAATATAATAAATTATTCTTGAGGGATCAAAATTGTAATATTCTTTTGAAAATAAAGCTCTCCTTATTCCAATAAGTGCAAAAAATATACAAACTCCAAACATCAATAAAACAGTTTCTGCAAAAGTATAAAGTGAGTGGTTGATAAAAATATTATTTCCTGGCAAAGTGTTTCTGGAATATAAATAAAATATTATTATTAATGATGCTACACTAAATAATGAAAGTAGAATACCTCTCATATAATTTAGATTTTGTGACTCTTTATTTTCCAATTAAATTCTATATTCTGGAGGAAAATATGAATTTTAATAAAAAATAATATTTTTATTCGTAAATAGAGTTATTGTAATTTTCTTGCAATTCGTATGCTTTTTTCTAATATTTTCAAATGATAATCGAGTGTTAGGTATATTTAATAACTATAAGCAATTCGTATAAAAAGATATGAAAATTATTGTAATAGATTTACAAAAATTTTTAAAAGGAATTTTCATATTGTATTAAATAAAACATAATTTCAAAAAATCCTATTTATTGAATGATATTAAAAAACGTATCTCTTTGAACAGGATTTCGTCCAATTTCTTTAATTAAAAATTGTAATTCTTGAATTGATGTATAATGAGACTTTCCTGCGGCCTTAAAAATTTCTTCAGAAAATGCAGTTCCTACTAAATCATTGCCTCCGTAACAGAGAGCGATTTGTGCTAATTTCTTTCCTAGTGCTATCCAATAAACTGATACATTGTTTAATGCGTTGTGTAACAATAATCTTGAAATGGCAATAATTCTCAAATCATAGGTGGATGGACTTTCAGATATTATTGTGTGTTGTTTTTCCAGTTGTGTATTCTCTAAACTAAATTTTAATGGTATAAATGTTGTGAATCCATTGGTTTTCTTATTTAATTCTCTTAATTTTAGTATATGATCTACGATATCTTCGGGTTTTTCTATATGACCAAATAACATTGTAACAATTTCCCTTTAATCCCAATTTATGAGCCTGGTAAACAGTATCAAGCCATTCGTCTCCTGAACATTTTCCTATTACAATTTTGTCACGAGTTTGTTTATTGAATATTTCTGCACCTCCTCCGGGAAGAGCATCAAGTCCTGCTTCCTTAAATCGTTGGAGTATTTCTTTAATCGAGTTTTTTGTCAACTTGGAAATAAAAAATATTTCTGCAGGAGTTAATGCTTTAATCATAACTTTGGGAAATTTTGATTTTATAAGTTTAAACATGTTCTCATAATATTCTAATCCTAGTCGTGCATTAAAACCTCCTACAATATGAAGTTCTGTGGCTCCAAGATTATCTACGGCAATCTCGACTCTTTTGACAATTTGATCTGGTGTTAAGGTATAAGCATCATCATCTTTTTCTTTTCGATAAAATGCACATAGTTGACAACTGGCAACACAAATATTAGTATAGTTTAAGTAATAGGATGAAACAAAACTAACATTATTTCCAACTTTACTTTTTCGTAATTTATCAGCTGCAGCACCTAAAAGGAACAGGTTTTCTTCTTTCATTAATTTTATTCCATCATTAAAATCTAATTCTTCGCCGGAAAGAATTTTTTCAAGTGATGGTGTTGGTTTAAGAACGGCTTCAGACAATAAATAAATATTGGTATGAAAAGATATAAGTGCTTTTAAATCACAAAATATATTTTAAAACTTATTGCTTGATTTTTATCTTTTTCAAATCGTAAAATCATCAAAATTCTTGAGTTTATAATCTTTGTGTCTAAATAATATTATATAAAATATGATATATAGTCAAATCAAAGATTAAATTGAACTAATGATAAATATTCTACTCTTGCAAAATATCCGATTTTATGATAGTTATTTGAAGAATTCTGATATTTATGATATTGTTCATAACATAATAGGTAATAATGATGATGTAAAGTTAAAAGATATAATTACTCTTTTGGAAACAAGAGATATTCAAACCCTGGGTTTAATAAGTAACAGTATTAGAGAACAACTATTTGGAAAAACTGTTACATTTATAAATAATTTAATTCTGAATTATACCAATGTTTGTATTACGTATTGTAAATTTTGTGCGTTTTATCGACCTATAAACCACGAGGAATCTTATACTGTTTCAAAAGAGGAAATACTAAATAGGATTACATTCGCAAAGTCTAATTTTAATATAAAACAAGTATTATTCCAGGGAGGTCATAATCCTAAATTAAATATCGATTACTATGAAGATGTTTTTAGATCGATAAAAGAAAAATGTCCTGATGTTGCTATTCATGGTTTATCTGCGTCTGAAATCGATATGATATCTCATGTAAGTAGATCAAGTACTGCAGAAGTATTGCAGAGGTTAAAAGAGTCCGGATTAGATTCACTCCCTGGGGCAGGTGCTGAAATTTTGGATGATACTGTTAAAAAGGTTATTAGTCCATTAAAAATATCTAGTGATACTTGGCTAAAAATAATGGAAGAATCTCATAAACAAGGAATTAAATCATCTGCTACGATGATGTATGGTACGGTGGAAACCATAGAACAAAGAGCTCGTCATTTATTAAAAATTTACGATTTGCAAAGAAAAACTCATGGGTTTATGGCATTTATACCGTGGAGTTTTGAACCAAATAAAACTGAAATACAAAATACTGGTTTGGTTAGTTACCCGTTGGGTGGATTTGAATTATTAAAAATGATCTCTGTGTCAAGGATAATTTTTAATGGTTTAATCGATCATCTCCAGTCTTCTTGGTTAACTAATGGAATTGGAATGGCACAACTTGCAATATATCATGGATCAGATGATTTTGGCGGCACATTGATAGGTGAAGAGGTAGTAAGTGCAACTGGTGCACGATCAACTGAATTGTTGTCTTCAAATATCATCAATTCTATCAAGGCAATGAATTTGATACCTGCAGAAAGGAATAATAATTATGAAATAATAAAAGAATTTTAATTTTTAGATATGCTAATTCTAAAAAGAAAATTTAGATGTATTTGAGAGTATAACTTATAAATTTTGTTATAGAGTATTTTATAATATAATGATTTTGTTTTAGAAAGATGTAGTTAGAGCTTTACATTTACCAAATCATTGAAAAAGCAAATATTTCATACAATTCTATCTATATATCTGCTGATAAATTGTAATTTATATGTTTAAACTTTCAAATAAATATTGGTTTAGTAATTTGAATGAACAATGGAATAATTTTCTTATGTTATATTTCTATATATTTTCTCTAATAAAGTGCTATATTCATAATAATGTGATTTTATTATTTTTGTATGATTTTTAATTTCAAAAAATAAAATCCTATACCAAAATTTTAGATATAAATAGATTTATAAATCTATTTACCTTGAATTTTAAATTGTGCCAGTAGGTATAGATGACCTAGCTGTATATGTTCCAAAACTTTATATCGATTATAAGGATTTTGCTGAAGCTAGAGGTATAGATCCCCAAAAACTTGAGTATGGTATTGGAATCAAAAAGATGGCTTTAGCAGATGCTAATCAAGATCCAGCTTGTATGGCTGCAAATGCATGTCTAAGACTAATGAAAAAAAATGATTTAAATCCTCAAGACATTGGAAGAATTTATGTAGCAACAGAATCTTCTCTAGATGAATCTAAAGCTATGAATTCATTTGTCATTGGAATGTTGGAACAAGTTTATGGTGAGGATTCGTTAGAACATGCAGGTGGAATAGAATGTAAATTTGCATGTGTCAGCGGTTCTTACGCATTATATGATAATACTAATTGGATAAGGGCAGGTGAGAATAATGAAAAATCTGCTATTGTAATTGTAAGTGATATAGCAAAATATGATATTGGTTCAGCTGGGGAATATACCCAGGGTGCGGGTGCTGTTGCCTTACTTATCAAAGAACATCCTAGATTATTAGCATTTGATGAAAAAGTTACATCAACGATAATAAAAAACGAATATGATTTTTATAGACCTTTTGGGAAAGCTACTCCACTAGTAAATGGGATATATTCTAATTTATTGTATTTAATTCAAGTTAGAAAAGCGCTAGAAGCCTATAAAGAAAAAGCATTAAAATCTGGTTTTATAAAATTAAAGGATGATGAATCTATTACAGATCATATTGATTATGTAAATGTACATTTGCCTTATAGAAGAATGGGTGAAAAAGCATTAGCATATTTACTTAGACATGAATGGAGGCATTTACCACGATGGAATGATATAATTTCTCAAATTCATTTGAATGAACCAATTCCGAAAGATCCAAGGGGAACTATTGAATCATTAATTGCAGATACAGAGTTTATGAAAGCAGACGAACAATTTAGACGGGCATTTATGAAAACCACTCAATATAAAGAAATTTTTGATAAAAAAATGTCCTCTTCTTTGGAAGCCTCGGCACTTATTGGTAATCTTTATACTGCTTCTATGTATATGGGTTTAAGAAGTTTGATTGAATTTGAAAGTAAAAAAGGATTAGATATATTTGGGAAAAGAGTAGGATTTGGTTCGTATGGTAGTGGATGTAGCGCTATGGTCTTTTCTGGTGTATTTCAAGAAAATTATAAAGAAATATCCTCAAAAATGGATCTAGATAATGAAATAGGTCGAAGAACAAAAATTTCTATAAATGATTATGAGAAATTACATAATAATACTAAAAAATTTAATGAATCTTTTTTGAACGGTGAAAACGAATTCATTCTTGTAAGTGTAGGGGGTTTAACTGCGGATAGAGCGGGTTTCAGAGAGTACTGTTTTGCAGGATAAAGATTCAATAATTGATGAAAAATCAGATCAATTGATATGGCATATTCTGTTATTCTATGATTTTAAAATTAATTTTTCTATCTTTAAATAATTCAATTAATAAATTTGATTGGTCCCTGTTTTCAAACTCTAAACTCAAGTATACACCTGCTGTACCTGCCGGTATGTTAGAACTGAGTCTATCGTGAACAACTTCTACGATGTTTATATGTGCCTTTGCAATTTCATCCACAATGTTTTTTAATGCTCCTGACTTATCAGGAAGTTCTACAAATACTTTTAATAATCTTCTAGTTTGCATTAATCCTTTTGCAACTACTTGTCCTAACAGGTACATGTCCACATTTCCTCCTGATATTATGGAAACGATATTTTTATCTCTTGAGTATCTTAATTCATCTTTTAGTATATATGCAAGCGCTGCAGCACCAGCCGGTTCCGCAACTATTTTTGATCGCTCCATTAACAAAAACATTGTTTTTACAATTGATAAATCGTCTATCAAAACAATTTCATCAACGTATTCTCTCGCTGCTTTAAATGTTAAATTACCGGGTGTTTTAACTGAAATTCCATCTGCTATTGTATAGCCGGTACGAATTTTGGTTATTTTGTTCTCTTCTATTGATCTTTTCATAACTGGAACTGCTGCTGATTGTACGCCAATAATTTTAATATTGGGCTTTAACGACTTTAATACAATCGAGATTCCCGCAATTAATCCTCCGCCTCCTATTGGAATGTAAATTTCGTCGATATCCTTCAAATCATCAATTAATTCTAAACCGATAGTACCTTGTCCTGAAATAACAAATGGATCTTCAAATGCTGGTATTATTGTTTTATTCTCTCTTTCAGCAATTTCTTCTATATATCCCGATGATTCGTCGTAATCGTTTCCATGTAATATTATTTTTGCGCCGTACGATTTAGTTGCGGATATTTTTGCAGGAGATGCATTCTTTGGCATTACTATCGTACATGGAATATTGCTCATCAAAGAAGCATAAGCTACTCCTTGTGCATGATTACCTGCTGAGGCAGCTGTAACTCCGTTTTTTTTTAAATCCTGTGGTAAGTTATTTATTTTTGTCATTGCTCCTCTTACTTTAAAGGATCCGGTTTTTTGGAGACATTCTAGTTTCAAATAAATATTGTTACCACATATATTAGAAAATGTGTTTGATTTTATTAAGTCGCTTTTTCTTATACCGGCGTGATATAATACCTTTTGAGCTGCCTTGATACTTTCTAAATCTATATTGGAAATTTTTTTTCTCCCTCACATTGGTTATAGAATTATTTAATATAGATGCTACGTATTAGACTAGCATTCTTCCAATTACATGTAAATATTAAATTCTGTAATTAATTTAATTCTGTTTCTATAATTATATCCATTCTTTAGTTCTTTTAGACAACAAATCTTCCATATTTAGAAATAATATATATGTCAACCTCCCAGATTTTTTTATTTTAATTATGATAATAATTCATTATTTTATAGTTTAACAGTAATGATAATATATCTAATATTCTATTGTATTTTCTTAACCTATTTCTATATGCTTCATTAATTCTCCCATATTTTTTAATCGACAAATGATATACCCTATAATTATCCTATATTTTTTTAGAATGACTTTTGTTATGATCTATTTCTTCTTGTGACATCTTGATTTCTTTTCTTCCTTTTTGATATAGCTGATTTTTGTTCTGGGAAATCCTTTTCTATTCCTAAATATCCTCGATCAACTACATTAACAACATCTTTTGGAATGACAAGATGATTTTCTTTATAAATATCATATCAGTCTCTTCTTTTTCCTTTCTTGTATCCTTAATTTATTAATGATAATACCTGGATTGTTAATCATCAATTGTGTTTTTACTACATGTCTTTTCTTCTTATCTAAGTAGAAAGACTTTGTTTTGTCATTATCAACAGGTCTTCTTGGTATCTGTTGTTGTTATTCTGTACAATCGACAAAAGGAATAAATACCGAAAAATACTTCTCTAATTCTTCTGATAGAGTTCGAAGATTCTTCTTTGTTTTGTTATATATTTTTTGTGGAATTGGTACGCATTTTCTAATCAGACTTCAAATCTTTTGGATGTCTCTACAGATGTTACTCATCTAAATCAAAGAGAAAACCTGCTAATGTGTAAGTGATGTAAAGACGATAGTACACAAAAAAGCATAATAAATCTGTCTCTTGTATCTATGGAAATGCCTACCAACAGTACCTATGCTTCTTTTTCGATATTTTCTTTTAGATAATCACTATATATCGATTTGACATATCTTTTTGTTATCTATTTATCGTAAATCTTATCAAATTCTTTTACTGAAATACCAGTAAATGATTTGAAAAGTTTTGGTTTTGTGGATAATCTTCAGTATGAAAGCAATGAAAGGACAAGAAATTGATGAACTTCAGATCCTATAGCTGTTTATTCTAATTATGCAAGAGATCTAATATGTTTTAGCAAAAGTAACCGATATAATAATGATCTTGGTATTGTAGAGCAATGCGCAATATATAAATAAACTAATTCTAACCTGGGCCCTGTTAACTTAAGACAATATTTCTTTATTATGCTCATAAATAAACAACTTAAACCATTGTTTTACATAATTTAATTTACACTTGTTCTTTTTACAAGGAAAGTAATCGTCAAACCCTTTGGTTCTATCCTTGATATACTGCATTGTTCTTTCTATCAGGCTTTTCGTGAAAGATGAATGAATATGATGGTTCAGTTTCAAGAAGTGACATGCTTGTGGGTACCAAGTACCACCACCATCTGACCAAACAGAATGTAATCCGTACTTGTTTATTACCTGAGACAGAAATCGCTCCGCAACAAACATGTTTCGTTCTTTTGATATATCAACATCGAGGATTTCTTTATCTTTTGGTTCTATAATAACCCAAAGCCAGATTAATTCAGAAGAACCTGCTTTTATGGTAGTTTCATCAATAATGTATTGATGAATTTTATTATTCTTGAGATATTTCCAAGGCCTGTACTTTTGAAGCCAGTTCTAGATAGAAACATGACTTATTTTGACTAAAAGTAAAAAAGATAATGCTTTCGCAGCATTTCTAAATGATAAACCTAAAAAGTACAAGTATAATCCATAACCAATAATTTGTGAAGGTGTTCTATGTCTAGTAGACATAAATAAAATGGTCATTTTAAAGCTATAGGTTTTTCCTTATGTTAACAGAGCCCTAACCTGCATATAGATAAATTTATAGGATTGATCGTTTTAAATCCTGTTATATTGGGCGTACCTTTGCAATATTCGAGTATTAATAAGAAAAATACATGACCATAATAAAGATACCGAAAATAACAATAATAATTATTATCCGTCAAACATAAACAAAAAATTTCTTGATGGATTATCCGAATTTATTCAATCAGTTGAATTGGAAATGGACATAATGTTGCTTGGAATTGCATCCATGCAATTCTTGTAAAGTTACAAGATTATTGATTATGCAATATCATAGACTTTAACCAAGAATACCATTATTAGATTGTTATGCTTATTTGACGAAGAAAGCACCTGGTTAACCAAACATTCAGTTCCATTTATCGGATATAGTTCAATAAAATCATCAATACCTAAAACGCAATCATTATCAGTTTTACTTTATCAGCTAATGGTATACTATAACTGTAAGAAGAACAAATCTAATCCAAAATCCATAAAATAAATACTTGGAACTTGGTGACATGGCAATAGGATAAAGATAAGTGATTTTGAATTATGACAAGCCAGATATAATTGAATTGACTAATTTGGTATGACTTTATTTATAAACTGTAGCAAGTAATAAATAAAATAATCATGTATCAAAGTAGAAAAAAAGAAATACTTATTTTATCTGTAACCAAATTTTGATACTTTTAAACGATAAAATGAAAGATGGTAGTTATTTATATTATTAATATTTGGCGCATTAAACTCAATATTTAAATAAATTTTTACCATGTATACGAATTATCGGAAAAATAGTCTTTATTCTTGTTTAATTAAATATTTAATTAGAACGATTGTTATCATGTAATTATGGATATATACGTTCGCCTGAAAATCTATCTATAATTATAATGGCTTTTGTTGGACATGTTTTTGCTGCATCTAATATTGTTTCAAAATCTTCTCCTGTTTCTGAAATAACAATTGCCTTTGGATTAATTCTCTTATCTTTCTCCACGACAAAAACTTTTGGAGCAAGTACTTCACAACTCCCAAAAGCTAGACATAAAGTAGGTTCTACAATTATTTGAAATTGGTTTTTTGGATTCTCTATTGAATTAACTTCCAAAGTATCATTAATTTTGTCTTTAAAATTTGTCCAATTTTCAACATACGCGTCATAATTTGTGTTACCGTTATTATTATCAGAGTCTATAAGGGTCGATTGTTCAAAGATCTCTTGATATTCATTTACACTATTTATTTTATAATCGGTTTCAAAATTTTTATTTGTATTTTGAATAACGTTCGATATGGAATTATCATATTCATTTTTCTTTTCAGGATCCGACAAAATCTCAAATGCTATATTGATATTTTTCATTATATCGTCGGAAACTATTGAATTTCTATCTGGATGATATTTTCTAGCAAGTTGCCTAAAGGCAGTTTTAATATCTTTTTCATTAGCTTTTCTCGTTATGCCTAGTGTTTGATAATGATCAGTAGTATCCAAGGAAAACTAATAAAGAATATTACTTTTATTATATATCATTTTATCGATTTAGTACCCAATTATTATAAATTTGAATACAACGATATGTTTATTGACCTTATAAAGTTAAGGTATTATTTCTTTGTTATAATAATCAGCAAATGGATTAAGCCACTGTTTTCATGTTTTAACTTCACTTCTTTTTACGACAGAGAAAATAACCATCAAAACATTTATTTCTATTCTTTATTTATTGCAACGCCCTTTCAATAATGTTTTTCTCGAATGAGGAATGAAAATGATGATTTATTATCAAAAACCTACCATCTTGAGGATACTATCTCCCACAGTCTGTTGAAACGGGGTGCCGAACATATTTTTCTACAATATAATTGAGGCTTGGTCATAATTCAAATATATTTTCAACATGATCTACATAGCTTAAAGCTAACCATTGAGACATTATTTTGAGAACAACTGTTCCAAATATTAGCTCTTGATAGAATAAAAGATTCCATCCTTTTTAACATTCTGTATCTTGTAGGTTGTATACCATGGCCTGCTAATGCAAAAAGGAAACGTGGAAGACCATATGTATATTCTCCAACTATAATTTTAAGGTGTTTTATTGTAAGGATATGGTTTAAAATCGATTCCAACAATGCATTACATATTTTTCTTAACGTGGATTGTCTGTATAACCATAAACTAGCAATAGCCTGTGGTTTGATAAAAATACCTAGTAGACGTACATTTGATAGGAGATTAAAGACTATTTCTACAGATATTAAACAAAGGATATCGACAATTGGATATCTGTTTGTTGTAGAGGGCATGGTAGATCCTTCTATAACAGCAGCAGTGGATAGTACTCTTTTAAAAGCAAAAGGTCCTGTATGGCACAAATCATCCATGAAAAAAGGAATAGTACCTTGTTCTGGCATTGATACAGATGCAAGGTGGGGATACAGCCATACAAAGAGATGGATTTTCGGATATAAATTACATCTAACCTGTACAACAGGCAAGATTGTAGTGACCTATAACTGCAGATGTAACTACTGCGAATGTACAGGATAATCAGATGTACGTTTCTTTAACGTCCATCTCATCCTCGTCCTCATCTGTATTCTCTTTACCATCTTCCTTGTATATGGTAGGAGATCCAGGTTATGATGATAAGAACTTGTATGAATATAGCAAGAAGGTATTGGGAATAGATCTAGTTTGCCCTGTTGAACGATACAAAAGTACTTCTAAGAAGAGGCTTGATCTTGTATGTTTTTATCAATCGACTTTGGGGCAATCTATCTACAGCAGAAGAAGAAGAAGAAGAAGAATATCCATAGAGCCATTGATAGAACATATCAAATCAGTTTTTAGTATAGACTCATTGCCAGTACGTGAATTTCATACGGTATCTGCAATTGTACTATTGTCTGTCTTATTATATCAGATAATGGTATACTACAACTGTAAAACTGAGAAAATAAATCCAAGAACGATAAAGTATATGCTTGGGACTTGATGAAACGGAATAATGGATAAAGATGAGTAATATCGAATTATGACCAAGCCTCAGCTAATTAGGGATTTGATATCAATCGTTTTAAAAGCCTTTTTCTTTTCCTGTATATATGAATTTATAATTTAATAATAAATTTATTATGGATTTATTTAACGAATTAATAAATTTTATTATTAATAGATCTCTTGCATAATTAGAATAAACAGCTATATGATCAGCAATTCTTCATTTTCTTGTTCTCTCATTGCTTTCATATGATCGGTTATCCAAAAAATCATTGCTTTTCAAATCATTCACTGCTGGTCTTACAGTGCAACAGTTCGATGACATTTATGAAAAAAATGTAACAAAAAGATATGCTAAACATGAAATACAACGCTTGTTCAAAAAAGATAGAGAAAGACGTATAGGTGCAGGTAAACCTTTCAAACTAGATATTAAAGATAGATTTCTCATGCTTTTGGTTTACTATCGTCTATACATAACTTACACTATGGCAGGTTTTCTATTTGATTTGGATCAGAGCAACATCTGCAGAGACATTCAAAAGATTGAAGGGTTGATAAGAGAATGTTTGCCAATTCCGCAGAAGACATACCCAATAACCAAAAGGCTGAAAACTCCAGAGGCAGTTGATAAATATTTTCCAGGCTTTCTTCTTGCTTTTACAGATTGTACCGAACAGCAAATACCAAGACCTGCGGATAAGAATAGAAGAAAGATATTCTATTCGGGTAAGAAGAAAAGACATACTGTTAAGAATCAGATTACGGTTAACAATCGTGGTTATGTCCTTCACAAAGTACGCTATAAAAAAGGAAGAAAACATGACTACGATATTTATAAAAAGAACTATCCTGTCACTCCAAAACAAGTTGTTACTGTAGTTGATCTAGGGTATTTGGGCATAGAAAAGGATTTTACAGAACAGATATCTGCCTTACCTTATAAAAAGAAAATAAACCAGTGTTTATCACAAGAAGAAATCGAGTTTAACATTATCCATTCGAAAAAGAGGATAATAGTAGAGCATACTATTAGCAGATTGAAAAAGTACAAGATAATGAGTGAGATATTTAGAAATAAATTGAGAAAATATAACAAGGTGTCAGACATAGTAGCAGGACTAGTGAACTATAGAATATCAAATTATCTGAACTAGAAATCGATATAGAATTAGAAGTGATGGTCTAGATTATTTCTAATTATGCAAGAGATTTACTATACCATTTAGCATAATTAAATGAACATCGAATGCCGATTTTGTAGTAAAATTTCTCTGACGAGTTTACGTAATTATGCTAAATGGTATAGTATACTATGTATAAAAAATTTAATGCGGATATAAAAGAAAGGATGTTTAAGACATGTACTAGTAGATAAACAATACATTGAATTGATAGCACAAGAATTGCGAATATCAAGGGCATTGGGGACACAAATGTTACAAAAGATGTGATGATAAAGGATAGAGCGGACTAAAGGATAATTCAGAAATGGAAGATCAGATTTAGTAAACAAAGATTTTATAATAACAATAAGAAAAAATTATGAGATACAATACTCTGGGATTTCCGGTAAGTTACCGATATTATTCGAAATACCTGATATCAATTACCACAATCCGTATCTATCGATTGCTGCATAAATGAGCTCTAAAAAAGGTACTTCCGATGATTTGTAAAATCGTAACTTTAGTAAAGAAAAAGAAATCTAAAAAAGGGTAAAAAACGCCTAATAAACTTAAATGGTAAGTGGAACATTATATGAATCAAATTTTATGCATGATTTATTTATAAAAATAAATGTGATTGTAAGATAGAAAAGACAGATATTTACAATCCTAGTCTACAATAATAAAACCATTATGTTCTTAAAAGATGATGGCAAAACATATTTGGAATGAGAATTATCCAACCATTATATTATAAAATATGATATTTATTTTATTATTCAAATTTGCCTTCTGTAAGCGGTTTAATTGGTATGTTTTCTTTTATCAAATTTAATTTTTTAAATATATCTTGTGATTTATTTGATACATGATCTTCAATATCTATTTTTAATTCTTCCTTTATAACATGTTTTCCTTCTTTTGCTCCTGCCAATATTATTTGTGCATTAACATAATCGATTAATTCCGTATTTTTTGTTAATGAAACAAATTTATTATTTCCAAATTCTTCCAATGTTTTATCCGGATATTTAGGATTTTCCTCTGTACTGGGATAACCTGGAGGCGAGGGTTGATTAGGATTTATGACCGATATGACATAAATTGCTTCTTTTTCTATTCCAAGCTCGTTTTGAGCTTCACCAGGCTTTTGAGGTGTTTCAAGTATATAAGCTAATTCTGAATGATTTTTATGCAGGTACTATTGCATATTTACCAACTCCTACTGGTCTCGCAGAATCCCCTTTTCTGAATTCATCAGAAAATAATTCTTTGGCAAGCTCATTCTTATCTTTAAATATTCCACCAACCCTTGCCCAATACCGTTCCGATAATCTAGCCTCACTTGGTCTTATTTCTGGAAGAGATTTTTTTCCTATTACAAACAATCTAAAAAAAGAATTTTCATTGTCTTTATTTTCACATGAAGTAACCATAAAAAACCTGCGAATATCCTCCATTCCTTTAAGGTCAAAAGAATTTTTTTTTGGTCTATAAAAGAAATAGATGTCGCCTTGTTCTAAAATTAATGAATTTTCTCCTTCTTTATTTTCAATATTGGATGATAAATTGCTACTACCTTTTTTATCCATCTATTATTTTTAATCATCATTTTATTAATAGATGACATATTGTTATTATAAGATCTCAACTTAAGTAAACGATATGGATTAAAGATGTGCTATTTCTTGATTTTTAAGGGACGAACACTTTGGAAATAGTAGGTGCGTTATAGTTGTATTTTATATTTTATAGATAAAACAAATGCTGTTATCTTAAACCAATATAATTTGTTAATGTATTTCTTCCTAAAGTTATATTTTAAGTATATTTTTAACAGCCAATAAATCTAAAATTTACGAATAGCTGCTCTGTTGCATAACTAGTTTTCCTTAAATTATTTCCATCCATTTTATGCAACTCTTCTAAACAGATTGTACAACGATACCTTCATCGTCATCTCTTTTATCATGTTTTGAAACTTGGTTGCAGATGTATATTCACCAAACATCCGCTTTATAGATGAAAATGCTGTTTCAACCATCCATCGTTGTCCATACTTTCTTTTCTTTTTCCATTTATGATAATCCTTTATTTGAAGTTCAACTTCTCTATTCCTTACATTGCTATTCTTGGATGAAACGATAGAGTTTCTTTTTACTTTGATGACAGGTCGAATCCTTTTCTCCTTCAAGTATTTGAAATTTTCATTGCTATCGTAGGCTCCTGCATCACCAATGAAAGATTTGATCTTGACATTGCGGTTATTATTCAACACGCCTTCCACCAAATTCTTCATTACTTTACTATCATGCACCTTTTCATCTGTAACCTCCAGTGCAAGAATTTCTTTGGTCTTGATATCCACTGCAACATGTATCTTTAGATAACCCTTTTTTCCTGTTTTCCATTTATCTTGTATCCATTGACCTCTGTTTGTAACCTTGATACCGGTACTGTCAGCTGCTATGATGATAACGACATCATCATCATCATCATCTATACTGTTATTGATATCAATGTCCAATTTGTTTATTCTTCTACAGATCTGTGAATAACATGGATGGTCTGGAAGATTCTTTCCTACAGTTGCTTTTATGATTCCTTCGGTTTGCCTGTAAGGTAAGTGAAAGTATATTCGTATATAACCAATTATAAGAATAAAAGAATCTGGAAATTTGTACTTTTTGCCATTCTTATTTTCGTTCATCCTTGCAAGATCAACATCCCAACTATCCAGAAAATCATAGGAAAAAAGTATCTCACCTCGTCTTACAAGAGACTGGTTATAAGAAGGCCAGTGGATCACAAATGATTAATTGGTTCGATCCTAGCTAAATAGGTTTAGTTATGCAACAAAGCACGAATAGCGATATAATTTCTTTCAATCTATACTATAGAGGAGTTATATATCAAAATAAGGTGATAGATATACTTTGAAATGTTGTATGTAATATTTATACAAATAAGTATCTAATAATTATAATGAGTTATAATAGTAAATTAAAAATACTCGATACATATTCACAACTAAAATTTGCCCTGATTTTTTCAATTGTTTTTATTGCAATTGGAACTATCTATACGGCATTATCACATCACTTTGCTATGGGAATAGAATACATTAATAATTCATCTACCTCTACTACTAAACCTGTAGATGGCTATAATACACCTCAAGGACATTTGTCTGCTATACGCCATGTTTTTGATGATCCTTCATTAAGAGTTCAGCACTATTGTAAACCAAATAACAAAATAGTACTAGTTTGCCAACTTTACGATAGCAGTTCTCCTAACGCAACTCTAATAGGAGTTGAATATATAATAACAGCTGATCAATACAAATCCTTGCCAGATAGAGAAAAACCAAATTGGCATGCTCATAAAATAGAATTTGCTACTAATAGAGCAGATCCGATGTTTCCCGAAGTTCCTTCTGCCAAAGCAAATGCTCTAATGCATAAACTAATGGATACTTATGGAAAAGTGATCATTACATGGAATCCAAAAGATAAGTTGCCTGCATTTGTACCTCAAATAGTACAAGTTCAACATCCATTTATGGTTAATCAAACTATAACTCCTCAAATGCAAATACAATCAGGTACTTTTAATCAGACACTAAAGTATTAGAACAATTTTTTTAATATGTGTATAAACTTATTTTTTCATTTTTTGATATAATAGAACGTTTCTACAATCTATTGGATTTAATTATGTTTATTTGCATATTCTATAATCCAATTATATTTGGCTCATACGTTAATGACAAGGTCAATAGAAATTTATAGCCTTTTATTTTAATTAACAGAATCAAGATAGTCAATATCTAAATATAAATAGATATTCAAAGACCGCATACAAAAAATAAATTAAAATTTCATTGTTGATAGTGTATTACTATTAGATCAATTCCTAGTTTGATTATTTTTATTAGTCAAAGAATTGGTTGATTAATTCTCATATGAAGTAAATAGATACTATACTACAACATGGTTCTATGACAGTCAATTATCTCAGATCTATTGGAAATATTGATGTTTATATATTACTTCGAATATCATCTTTTTTTAGGGTTCCTTTTTATTTGGCTTTTTACGTTATAAATGAATTATCTTGCTTTATTTTCTCAATCTTTTTGTCCAATTTACTAGATTTTCTAGCAGTTGCTTCAAAAATCTTCTAGTGTCCTCATCAATCAATTTGCCATTTGAATCAAACTTATTCTGGGCAAAGTTTACTAGTACCTCTGGGCCGTTAGTTGGATGCATATTAAGAAATATGAATGTCTGACGCAAATGATATTGTGCTCTTGCTCCACCAAGCATTCCTATTGATGCACTCATAATTGCAACAGGTTTATCATTAAATGGATTATCTCCATATGGTCTAGATGCAAAATCAATCGCATTTTTTAATACTCCGGGTATAGAATAATTATACTCCGGAGTAGCAATCAAGATTGCATCTGCTTCTCTTATATTAGATTTAAACTCTTTAACTTTTGCAGGCATATCTATCTCCAGATCCTGATTAAATGGTGGAATACCATTAAGATCAAAAATTTCTAAAATTGCATCTTCTGGGAGTAATTCGATAGATGCGCGTAAAAGGGATTTGTTATATGAACCTGCTCTTAAACTTCCTGCAAAGCCAAGAATTTTCACCTTTGCTTCCATTTATTTCACTTCAACTAAGTGCAATAAAAGTAGATTGAGAACTTTTACATTATACAATCAAGTTGAGTTGTTAGGTGTCAACACAAATTGTGACCTTCAATTGGTATATTTTTTTATCGAAATTCCATAGGTTAGTTACTTTTGAAATATGTGAAAATTCAAAATTATCGAAATATCTATACACATTATAATTGATAGAGTTTTAAAAATCTGATCTGAAATAATATGTTTATAAAATATTATAGCCATCAAATCAAAATATAAAGAATATTCTTTTTGCAAAAAATACAATACTTTATTAAATATTAAATTCATAACAATAATTTATAAAAAAGAAGTATTTTTTTAATTAATTGACCATTTTTACCTTTTCAAATTTAAACAATCACAGCCTTATATTTTATTAGTGGTTGCTCTGCTTTTATTCTTCTTCTATCAATATTAATTGGTTATTATATTCTATTGCCAAACTCTTTTGATTAAGCATTTTTCTTATGTTATTTGCAGATTCTATTATTTTTTCTTTATTCGTTTCATCCATATGCACTTCTGCTCGAACATATTTGATTGGCTCAAACCTTTTCTCAAAGTACCCATCAAATTCAATAAGTGACATTCCGCTGTGAATTGAGGCTAAAGTTCTTATAACTTCAAGATATCCTTCAACTCTGGGAAGATAATATTTAACAGAGTTGTTTAGTATTTTTATTTTATAGTTTCTGGGGCTATCTTTATGTTTGTTTGTATGTGTCAATAATTATGCAGATTCTAGTTGTAAAAACGGTCGTATAAATCCATTTCGTCTCTGTTAACTTAAGATTTTATAAATGTCTGTTTTAATCAATTATTAAATTTATTCATTCTCACAAATATGCCGTTTTATTGCATAATTATTTTAATAATTTTTTGTTAATGTTTTGCCGATAAAATGAAAACAGAAACAGTTAAAATTCAATTGTTATCGTTATACATAACTGCTATTTTAAAAGAATGTTTAATTATAATACAATACAAAATATTAATATTTCTTCTATCGGTAATATCTACAATACTTAACTTAATTAAAGCAAGATATTGATAATTTTGCAAAGTAGATGGTTAGCAATTCTACAATGAAATTCGAACCAGAAATAGTAAAAGTAGTTGAGCAAGTGGGAGAAAGCATATTCATATATATTAAAAATCATGATATGAAAATCACAATTACTTAAGAGATTATATCTTCATATTTACATGATTGTTAGCACAACCATTAAAACGGATAATTTAAAAATTATATTAAATTTAAATACTTTTGTACACCTGTGCTAAAAGAAAAGATTAGCATATTTATTTAATAGTGATTAATACTCAATATTCTTAAATAAAGAATTAATTATAATTATCATTTATTTAACCATTTTTATATATGATAAGAATTATTTTTGTAAAGCCAAGGGACATATGTCACCCCTCCACCACTACAACTGGTACTGGTAGTATATGTTCCAATTTAAGTGCTTTTACAAATCGTGTATACCAACCATCATCTCTTTGTCCAGAGTATCTTTCTTCAGGATAGCATTTTGTAGTGGATATCTTCTTTCCATTGTTGTACCAGTCAATGTAAGATAAAATACATCTATCAATACTTTCATGGTCAGTACTATTTCTTCCCAGTCTATGTAGTAGAAATCTTTTCAGCCCTCTTTGGGCATTGGAAAGTTTGCCCATTGTTTGCGGGTGATGTATTGATGTCCAAATGTGTTTCCCTGTTAAATACTGGTCACAATATTTTTTCATAATAGAATTCCTTCTGTTAAACTGGCTACCATTATCAGTTAAAAGAGAATCATACTTTTGGTCATGTAATTGCTTCATACCACCTACTACATTGTCATCTGTTTCATTCTCCAATATTACAGCCCAGAACTTTCTGGAATGATCATCTTCCATAGTTAATATTGGTATCATTGAATCTTGTGAGGTCAGTCTGTACCTAACTCATCAGGCTTATCTCGTTCAAACGATTTGTATTCTTTAATTATCTTTTTCTCTGCATAGACCAGCGAATGTCTGGCTAAGATATTGTAAGCTGTGGTTTTGCTGATATGCTGATTATTTTTGTGTTCTATATCCAAACTCTCATTAACTATACTTGCTAGCTGTTCAGAGCCAAAACCTGTAGCTATTCTTACTTGGATTATCCTTCTCTCAATTTCTATTGAAGTTTTGTTTAAGATATTGCATGGCTTTTTGGATTTAAATCTCAGACCTTTTATGCCTTCTTCTCTATATCTTTTTACTATTCTCTGCAGTTGACGTCTACTTCTATTGATCATATCAGCTGCTTGCTGTCTAGTTATTCGAATAGTGTCACTAACCAGTGTTCTAGCTATTGCATGATATCGCTTTCTAACAGACTCTTGTTCATTCTTTAATATGGCTATATGCCATTGTTCTAGGTACACCTCTTCTTGTACAATAATCATTTGTTCTCACTTTGTTTATTGTGCAGGAGGGGTGACACATGTTACTTAGCTTACCAGATAAGAATTATTTTCTTAATTGATATGTGTATATATAAATATATATTCTATTAAAATATGCTATATTATAGTAAAAGTTTGATTATTGTTTTAAAGATTTATTTTACGGGAATCTGAATCTTGTTCTGTTGATTTAGCTATAGATTGAGCTTTTTGATATAAAGTAATCATTTTTTCTAATATATCTAATGTATTAGTAAATAATACCGAATGAATTTGAGATTTAAATGTTTTATCAATAGGATTGTATGATTCAAGACCCTTCTCTGCAGATTCTATCTGACGTTTTAAGCTTGACCTTGCTTCTTCAGATTTTTCAAAGTCATATGATATGATTCGGTGATCTTTTACATCAAAAGGTAAAGACAAATCAAGTTTGCTATTCCATAGTAAAATTGTTGGTGTATCTATGGTATGGCTTATACCTAATTCATAAAAAACATTAGCGTTTAAACATGATAAATCTGCGATAATTAAATTTGCAGATAAAAGAGATTCTATGATTTGTCTTGATATATGCCCAGCTTCTTCAATCTCATCCGAACGCACCGATAAATATCCTAATTCCTTGACAACAGGATCAATAATATTATCATATAATCTGTCCGCATTTTCCCTTATTTCGCTATTCTTGGGACCTATTGGAGATATGATAAAACATTTTCTTTCTGGGTTATTTTTTAGAATCATAAAAAAGATAATAGAATAATAAAAATCGGTTTTATAAACATTCGGTAGCCAATTTGTTTCTATTCTGATTGATCTATTTCACATTGTTATTTTATAAAACTCAAAATAAAATATAATAAAATAAAATATAATAAAATAAAATATAATAACTAGTATTTGAGATATTTTAACAGAAACGTCAAGAACATAGATGATGATTACTAATCACAACACAATTTCTTGTTAATGTAATTCATAAATATATATATATATATACATATACACATCACTAATAAGTATATTTTTCAAATTACTTTTCTTTATTTTTTGAAAAACAATGGACATCTAGGTGTTCTATTTTATAGTTCTATCTGTGATGTACTGACTATATCAATATAATAATATCTTGAGGATGAATGGATGTAAAATATATATTAAAAAAAATTACATGTTGGTAGTGTGTATAAGGATCCTTACTATCTATTATGTTGAAACTAAAATATCTACCATGTTTAATTATAATAAATAATATAATTCACTATAGTGAAAATTTTTACCTTCTTTTATGTTCAGTTATTTGAACATTTTGCGTGAATCTTCAAAATGAGATTGTACTTCACTTAATGTTATTTTATATTGTTTTTTATAGTTATTTTTCATCTGTAGTCCCTTTACCATGGCATATTGGACAGTCTCCAACTGTCTCTTCACCATGTGATTCAACCTTTGGTTCTCGTGTAACTGGCAATTTACCAGAACCTTTACAGATCGGACAAGTCTTTTTTAAGATTTATCTCACCACACTTAATTTAACGAATACAGAATATTGATATATCATTTATAAATGTGATAAGTTCTATCTATTATATATTAGATCTCTTACATAAAAAGACGCCTGTAAAAATTTTATATATTCTAAACGATATTTTATAATATCTTTATTTTAATTTGCTAATTACGATTAAGATATATCTACTTTTTAGAAATTTTTCTTATGTTGCTAATTATGCAAGATCTTTATTGTATTGATTTTTTAATAATGGTTTTTTCAAATAAAGAATAAGGTGATGATGTAGGTTTAATAATTTGCAGACTCGGGATACTAATTACTAATTTTAGATAATACTTGATATTTTCATATTTGTATAAAACTAAATACAGAAGTCGTTCGGCTATACCAAGATTTCGTTCTTTTGGTATGAGAAATGACCGAATTTCTCTATCTATTGGTTTAATCACTATACAAAGCCATTTTAATTCAGAAGAACCTACTTTTATATCAGTTTCATCAATTAGAAATACTGTTCTTTGATTTCTGTTATAGATTATTTCTAAAACTTAAACTGTTTAAAACATTTGTTTGCCTTTAAGTAAAAGAATTTGACTAATTCCACAAAAAAGAATTATGAAAAAGTAATACTAAATTTGAAATACAATACTTGTCCAAAATAATGTTTATAAAAAGAGAAACAGGTGCAAGAAAACCGTTTAAACTTGAACTAGGAGTAGGTTTCTTATGTTTTTAGTTTATTATCTTCTTCAAATCACTTATAAACTGACAGGATTTTTATTTGATTTGGATCAGAGGAACATATGTAGGAGACATACAAAAGAATGAGTTAAATAAAAGGTTTACCGCCATCTCGTAGGATACGTAAATTGAGTTTAAAACACAATAAGTAGAGAAATATTTTCCGGGTTTTTTGGCTTTTATAGACCCAACAGAAAACAAATTCCTCGGCCAATAAATAATAAAAGAAATGATATGTCTTTTTGGAAATAAAGAAAATATATGCTGTAAATATGCAATTGATGATTAGCAACCGCAGTCTAGAACTTTATAAACAGATTACATAAGAGAAAGACACCCATATTACAATATTTAAAAGATAAATCGAAATGTCCTTTTAAAAGAAATTGTAAATGAATCTAACCTTGTATATCTTGAAATAACAAATGACCTTTCAGAACAAAAATTACCCATCAAAGAGGAAGAAAGAACTCAAACTATCCCCAAAAGAAAAAGAGTATAATCAAAATCATTCTAGAGCGAAAATAACGATATAATATACTATTTGCAGTTTGAAAAGTACTGCAAGATAATAAGTAATTTATTTAGAAACAGATTAAGAAAAAATAATAAAATATCGAATGTAATATTCGGCTTGGTAAACTATAGGATAATGAATTGTCGTCACTATTAAAATACAAAATTTGATGGTAAATACTATATATATGATTTTATCACAAAAAATCTTTTTTCGACAGACTATGAAGAGTCCCTGTATTCACTACCGGCTACATATTCCTAAAATTAAGCGCTCCATAATTCTTGTTTAGAGGAAAGTAATATTGAAATGACGATGCAGTGCATAATGGACAAAATTTTAAAATTTAACTTTTCATATAAAGTCGAAGAATAGGAGATTAGATTTAGGGAATCAATCCTGTTTATCGATCGTTATAACAGTAAACTAAAAACCCTAAGTTAACGAATCTATATTATTATTTATACTTTTATAAATAAAATATATCATGAGTAACCAAAACAAGAGTAAAATCGAAGAGCAAAACAATGTCATTGGTCAGCAAAAGGAAGTTAATGTTAAAGATTATCCATATACAACCGAATTAGCAAACTTATTAAAAGATATAGAATATCCTGCAAACAAAAATAAAATATTAAATTTCATCAAAAGTGTTGGCAATACAGACAATACTATAATGGAAATATTAGAAAGAATAGAAGATAAACAATATAATAATTCAGCAGAGGTCATTAATTCAACAGGATTAGTTAAAAGGTAGTGTGTAAACCACTTGTTACTACCATAGGCTATGCAAATTTAAGAGATACTATTACGTTACATAAGATGGAATAAATAATTCACAATATTTTATTTTTTAACAAGTAATCTTGATGACTTATTTTTTTTTCTAATTATTTTTTATACCATGACTTATAAAATCGAGCTAATGACTTAAAAGTACTTCATAATGAATGACTTCAAAGTAAAGATATAATGAATATATTATCTAATCTTTGTTCCTTTTTTTCATTTGATGTGTATAATATATACAATATATGGACCTAAAGAATTTCCACTTACTTTACATTATCGTTCATTACAAAAACACAGTATGTAAATCCTCATTTAATGAATCCAATCGGTTCATATCTTCTTTTCCTATGTTAAAGTCAAAAATTTGACTATTTTCTAATATTCTGTTTCTATGTACAGATTTTGGTATTACAACAAGACCATGTTGAATACTCCACCTAATGAGAATTTGTGCGGACGTTTTATTGTATTTCTTAGCTATTTTTGTAATAGATGAATCAGTCAATCTTATACCTCTTGTTAATGGACTATAAGCTTCAACCTGAATGTTGTTATCGTTACAAAACTGTAATATATCTTTTTGATACAGAAAGGGATGGAACTCTATTTGGTTAACAGAAGGTACAATATTAGAGGATTGCATTGTCTCTTTTATTTCCTCTATGGAATAATTGCTTATACCTATTGATCGCGACTTATTATCTTTTAATATATTTATCAAGGCCTTCCATGTTTCAATAATTCTTCCTTGTACTGGCCAGTGAATAAGATATAGATCAACATAAGATAGACTCAATCGACGTAAGCTATTCTCTAATGCTTTTAAAGTAGAATTATATCCTTGATCACTATTCCAGACCTTTGTTGTGACAAATATTTCTTCTCTTGATATACCACTTTCTCTTATAGCTTTACCGACATCTTCCTCATTGCCATATAGTCTAGCTGTATCAATGTGTCTGTATCCAATATCCAAAGCATATTTAACCGTTTGAAAGGTCGTCTCCCCTGGAGGTGTTTGGTAAACGCCTAAACCTAAAATAGGAATTTCAATACCATTGTTTAATTTATTTTTAGAGTAAAGATTTAGTGCCAATAAATTAATTAATACTTTAACTTGTTTAACACTATATGCATAGATCTCTAGTATAATTTGTATACACAGGCTAGCTTTGTTAACAACTGTGTAAATAAGATTGTATATTCATTTGTAAACTAATACTACTTGTTTGGAGCAACAAAATTATTGTCATATTTTTGATATATATTCAAAATTATAGAAATTAACTAATCTAAACGAGCACAATCAGTTTACAATAATGATTAGCCAGGTTTTTACATAACTGTTATATTATCTTAAAATATTATTTCATTGTTAAATTTTATGCAAATAGACCTAGCCATTATTTAACATGCTTTAGTTTGTGCTTTGTTGCATAATTTGAAAACTCTTTCCATTAAAAACACGATTTATATATAAAATAATTTAATTGACTATTTTTATGCGGATTTATCTGCTTTGTTGCATAACTCTGAAATTCGTTTTTTATGATCGAACTTTTGTCAAAATAATACGAATTTCAAATGGATGGTATATTAAACTTAAACCAAATATGTCATATAGTTACGAAAAAATTGAGTTATGCAACAAAGCAGATTTATCAGCAAAACGTTAGTAAATAACGAATAAAATAATCATGCAACAAAGCAGATATAAACTACTTTTTATCCATCTTTATATCACTTTCGGCTCTGACTACATGAAAATCTTTATCTCTTCCAAAGAGAACCATAATTGGGCTAGGTTCAAAGTTTACATGCTCCGTATGAGAGCGAGGCTCTGACTGAACCAACATCCTAAGCGGCTGTACAAGTACCTCAAGAAGGTGGATGGATGTTTGCCGCTTTAAGCCCCAAATAAAAAAAGATAAGAAAAAATAGGCAATAAGAATGGAATTTGTATAAAGATAGTATATACTATAAAAGATAACATTTAATATAATGATTTAGTATATAAAATTAGGCTTAATCCAACAATAGGATATCCTATTATGGCCAACGATTTTCATGGATGTAAAGTTAAGCAAAAATCTATAGCTTTCTTACATATCTATATCTATGATATATCAAAAGAGAAACAGAACAAAAATTAAAGATATTGTATATGTTTCACATCTATATTTTGATGGCCTTTCTTTAAGAAAGACTTCTAAAGCCTTATCAAGCTTTGTTAAAAGAAGTCATACTGCAATAAGAGATTGGATTCAAAAATATAAACCAAAGAAATTGTCATACCTTAGAAAAAAGATTGATGAATACTTAATAGATGAAACTTTGATAAAGGTTGGCTCTGAATATTTTTGGTTATGAGTTATAATCGAGCCTAAAGACAAAGAAATTCTCTCAATAACCATATCTAAAGATAGAAGTAAGCTTGTAGCAGAGAAATTTCTGTCAAAGGTTGTAGAAAAATATGGTTCCCATCCAGTTTCAACAGACGGAGGCTCGTGGTATCCACAAGCATGTAAATTTTTTAAAACTACAGCATCATATTCATTCTCCATTGGAGAAAAGTGTTATCGAAAGGACAATGCAATATATAAAGGATAGGACAGAGAATTTCGATGATTATTTTCCTTGCAGAAAAAAGAATTGTAAGTTAAAGCATGTAAAGAATTGGTTGAAACTATTTGCACATTTTTACAATCTGGAAATAATATCTTAACTTTACAGAGCCTCACTTTCTAAATTTTTATTAATAAATATCAAGGGATAAGATGTAGATGATAAATTAATTGTATTAAAAATGTCAAAATTATTTGTATATTCTTTATGATAGGATAACCTTGTTATTTATCGAATTTATCATTGACTTGAAATTCTGCAAATGTTTTTCAATCTGTTGTCTTTGATTATAAAGATCATTGACTTTTGTTTGTAATAAATCAAGTTCATCTTCTTTTTCCTTTATTTCTATTTTGATATTTTTATAATTTCTAATATCTTTTAGTAGTCGCTCAAATTTTTCAGCTTTGCTAACATTCTTTTTAATTCGGTCATTATTATTATTATTATTTTTGTTATCCTGGTATATACTATCGTCATTTGTAAATTCTTCAATTAATTGACTTATAGCAAGAATATCTTGTTCAAATACTCCTTTTTGAAAAAGATTTGTTATAGTAGGACCTACAAATAAAGTTGCCTTTAAGACATATTGAGAATTGATTATCTGATTATTTAATTTACTTAATTCTTTTCTTTTTTCATCTGTTTTTAGTTTAAATCCAAGTTTATCATCATACTGTTCTTCTACATCTTTAAAGAATTTTAAATCGGCTTCTTCATTAGGAATGTTATTGGCCTTTGCTATTGTCAAAATTGTATTGCGTAACTGTTCAATCTCTTTGAAACCAAATCCCATTGATTCAAGTTGATGATAAATATCCAAAGTTAATTTATATTGGTTTATTTTATCTTGTCCATAAAATATAGAATTGTTTAATTGTGAATTTTGCATTTGTAATATTTCAAGTTTTTGAGTTTCTTCTTTTATTTTATCATCTATTGAAATTCCTGTTACATATTTCTCTATTATTTTTGGAAGCTTAAAATCAATTTTCCTAAACTCGTTAAAAAGCTTGACAAACTCTTCAAAGTCATCTATTTTTATCTGAAATCGCTCCTATAATTCTTTTTCTAATGTATATTACCAATCACAATATCAAATAATTTTCTTATTGTCCTCTTTTAATTCATCGTTTTCAGCCTTGAGAATATTTCTCTGTATTTCTAAATACCCCATTTCATTTTCTAAATTTTTTTTATAATCTTCTAGTTGTCTATATTCATTTTTCTTTTGATCTATAAAACTGGATACTTGAGAAATTAGCGGAGCGTCTTTATCTATTATATAATTTTTTTTATTTTGATCTGAATATGGTAACGAGCTCCCCATGTTGTTATTAGACGAATAATTAATAGTGTTGGATAACTTAGATAAAACAGAAGATCCGGGTATAAATTGATGAAGGTCATCAATCAATGAAAAAACCATATGAGGTTCGATCCAATTATTATTACAGTATAAATATATATAGTTTGCAAAAGACGAAAATTCTTTATAATTTATTTTGTTATTATTGTTTGGATCTTTTATCGTATTTGTATTTCCAAATTTATTTTCATCATCATCATCATCATCATCAACAATTATTCCAAGATGTTTCATCATTTGAAACATTATATAGCCTTGAACACATTGATAAATAGATATACGTGCCTTTTTAACCTCTACATAAAAATCATGTAGTTCTTGTATATCAGATATATTTATCTTGTATTTCCAATCTTTTATTATGTTTGAAGTCTTACCTGATGATATACCTACTATTTGAGCGATTTTATCTCTTGATGTACCATTAAGATACTCTTTTATGACAAGTGGTTCAACACTTTCTGTGTTTATCACATTTATTCATTACAGTATATAGCAAAACGCTTATAAATAAAAAATATAACTGTCAACCGTCAAAAACTTGCTCACTTATTAATTTAAAAAAAGAAACTATGAAAATGTTAATTTAGGACTGAGATTACGCCGTCAATAGTTCCGTCAAATTTCGATATTTTCGTCATTTTTTTCGTCATCCCGTCAAAAAACTCGTCATTTTGTAATTGAATACTAGATCAAATGTAATAGAGCATATAATTATCATCATTAATTTTTCAGCTGCTGTATTAACTTGCCATTTAGTTTATTATTGTAGTCAAGAATTAGGTCAAATAAATATATTACTAGTAATCTACCGACTTTTAATTTACCAGATTTTTTTATATGGATCCAAGTGCTTTGTTACATGATTCTTCCTTTCTAAATACATTTAGTAAATTTGCATCACTAAACCTAATGAATAAACTTTATACGACAAATCATTGGTCGAAGATGACAAGATATTTGACGGTTTGATGGTCTGGACAGCTTTTTTATAAAATAGTTGGAATAATTAGAAACGCTTTATTCTTATCAATTCCAATTTCTCGGAAGAATATATTAAAACAACCGTTAAAGATTTACTGTGCAAACAACGATTGAGAAAAAATGACTTCGTATTCTTAGACCTGCATTTGAGATGATGGTGTAATGGCTTAGTGCTGATAGCAGCCCTATAAACAGGATTCCATACCTTGTTAGGGTAAACATTAATTTAAAGATATTGGAACAGAAATAACGTGATCATAAATAAGATATCGTCTTCATTATCTATACCGCTTAACATAAATTCATACTATAGTAGATCTCTTGCATAATAGCGCCTAAACAGCTTTATGATCATTAGTTACTCATCTATCTATCCATTCTTTGATTTCATACGATAGACTGTCCAAAAAGCCACTGCTTTTCAAATCATTTACTGGTCTCACAGTACAAGAATTTGATGATATTTACGATAATGAAATAATAAAAAGATATGTTAAACATGAGATCAAGCGTTTATCCAAAAGAAAAAACAGAAAAAGAGATGTAGGTGCCGGAAGCCATTTCAAACTAGATGTAAAAAATAGATTTTTGATGCTTTTATTGTATTATCGTCTTTACATTACATACACATTATAGCAGGCTTTTTATTTGATTTAGATCAAAGTAATGTTTGCAGAGATATACAAAAGATTGAAGGATTGGTAAGACAATGCGTACCTATCCCTCAAAAAACATGTGATATAACAAAAAGGCTGAAAACGCCAGAGGAAGTAGAGAAATATTTTCCGGGCTTCATTGCTTTTACTGATTGTACAGAGCAGCAAATCCCAAGACATAAAGATAATAAAAGACGGAAGGTATACTATTCAGGCAAGAAGAAAAAATATACGGTAAAGAATCAGCTTGTGGTTAATAACAAAGGCTATGTCGTTTACAAATTAGGTCATAAGAAAGGAAGAAGGCACGACTATGATGTTTATAAAAAGAATCATCCTATAACTCCAAAAGATGTTCTAAATTTATTTGATCTTGGATATGTTGGTGTAGAAAAGGATTTCCCAGAACAATTATCATCTTTGCAGAAGAAAAAGAAAAGAAATCTGGAACTGTCGCAAGAAGAAAAAGAATACAACAAAAATCATTCTAGAAAAAGGATAGTTATAGAGCACCATTTGCAGATTGTAAAAGTACAGAATACAGAGCGACATTTTCAGAAATAAATTGAGAAAGTATGATAAAGTGTCAGATATAGTAGCAGGACTGGTAGGTAAACTATAGATTATTAAATCATCTGAACTAGAAATCGAAATAGTATCCTATTGGAAATTGGATTGTTTCTAGTTATACAAGAGATCTAATCTGTCAGGAGTATTGAGTATGATAGGAGGATGTTTATTTTTTTCCTTCTTTATCTTCTTCTTTATCTTCTTCTTCTTCTGAATGAAGGCCACAGTTTATCAAAAGAGGAAAAAGAGCTATAATCCTATCGAATTTTGGGATAGGCTCTAAATAAGCAAAAGCTATCAAGGCTAAAAGTATTAAACAAATTCTTTGACTTCTACAGTATCAAAATCCGTCCAATAATTATTTCCGGTAAATACGCATACCTGAAAATGCAAGTGTGGTATAAAAGTGTATCCCGTCATTCCGACCTTGCCTATCTCCTGCCCTGCATATACGTATTGACCTACTTTTACCACAATACTATTATATTCTAAGTGATCGTAACGCGAATATTCTCCATTTGAATGCATGATGACTACAAAGTTAGTATAATTCCAATAAGATGGATCAGGTCCACCTAAATTAGAATCATCTTTGACAAAAGTAACAGTACCATCTGCAGCTGCAAGAACAGGTGTATGTTTAGGAACAATCAAGTCAATTGCATTTCTAAGTTTGCCAATATGTGCTGGGGATGAAGTTCTGTCTATTTGTTGTAGCAAGTTTTTGGGTACAGGCATTCTATATGTATTTAAAGTTCTCATTTTAAAAATAAATTCCTCTTTTTAACAATCATTGAAATATTATATACCAAATAGCATAAATATCAGACCTATAATTTTTCCATCTCCTTTAGCATGTCCATGTGCTATTCCTTCGGTTTATATGTATTGTAGATGAAAACACTTTAGTATAACCAAGTAAAAGAACAAAAGAGTTAGGATAGTGAAATGGCTCACCAAGATTATCTTGGTTTATCTCTTTTAACTCTGTTTCCCAATTGTTAATGATGTCGCAGCCTAGCAAAATTTCGCCTCTCTGACAAGAGATTGATTGTAGACGGGGGAGTTCACACGGTTTGTTGGTTAATGTTAGCTAAATGCATTTGGAAAGGAGAATCATGGAATAAAGCATCCAAAGTCATATTATTTTAGAGGAATCTTATTTTAGCAAAGTTTCATCAATTAGATGTTCTTTGATTTTCTTATTACTCGGATATTTCTTTGGTTTGTACTTTTGAAATCATTTCCATATAGAAAGTGACTTATTTTACTAATAGTAGAAACAATTATTCCTTAGCAGTGTTCCTAGATTATACGCCTAAAAAATACAAGTATAATCTATACATATTATTTGTGAATGAGTTCTATTTCTTGATCTCATAAACGGTTCTTTTAAAACTGTGGGGTTTACTTAAATTATAAGGACTATTTTGAGGATGGATCTATTTCTATGTGTTTCAATTCTCATTATAAAATGCGATCTATTCGATAATCTGTATTAAATAATTAATTATATGGAAAATTCAGTTGAAGTTTATATATGATTTTATAATTTATATTACAAATTCTTTATATTTTATATATAGTGAATTTCTAATTATTCTTGTATCAATTCTATTTTTTTTTGCCTGCTCTTTTCTCATTGTTAAATATCTAGGATCTATATCCCCAAAATTTTGTTTAATTTCGTTTAATACTTCATCATCAGTGTCATTATTTTCAATAACATTAATAAAGTTATTAATGAATACTAGCCATTTCTTGTAATTTATACTCTTTAATAATGTCTCATTTTCTATTTTGTTCATTAATACTTTAAATTTGTTTTCTTGTTCTTGATTGGTTTTAAAAGTAGTATTGTTTTGACTTTTGATCGTTTCTTCAATATATTCCTCAAGTATTCCAATCAGCTCTTTTGGGTAAATGTAATCAATAAATATTTTAAAGTCGATTCTATCATCTCTTGTAATTGCTTCATCTATATTATCAATATTATTTGTAGCAATAAAATAAATAATATTTTTGTTGGTTTTATACAATTTGTCTATTTCAGTAAGAAAAATATTAGTAGATAGTCTATTAATAAAATCGGTATTTTTAGATTCTTTATCTGATTCGATTACCCTCTTTTTTATATATTCGTCCATTTCGTCAAATAATATTACAGTTTTTTCTAATTGTTTTAGACACTCAAACACATATCCTACTCTTTGAGCAAATTTATCTACGCCATCTTTTACAAATGCACTAGGTTCTATACGGACAAATGACCATCCTAATGCTTCAGCTACGGTTGAGGCAATAGTGGTTTTACCTGTTCCTGGAGGTCCATAGAGACATATGGCAGTGGGTATATTTTCTAAATGTCTAGAATTTTTTAATCTAGGGTACAATATAGAATTATATAATATTTTTTTTACACTTATTTTTTGTTCATTTTGATCATAAATTACTGAATCCATTAATTTATTAAAATTATTAATATTCGATGAATTTCTATATTCTCCATTAAATTCGTCTATAATCTTGGGTATAAGGATTCTATTTAAAGAATACTGTAAATTTAAAACTGCGCCAAAAACTAAAGATGTACTGTAACAATAAGGAATTAATTCATTTGTTTCAATTTTATTTTTTATAAAAATTGGTAACCATCCAGAGTATTTACCTATGCGGCTGGATGACAAAGATATTTGAAGTGATTCTTCTTTTCTTTCATTATTTGTTATCCATTGTAATATCTTATCTACTGATTCGATAAATTGATTTTCATACTCATCTGAATCCATTACAAAAAAAAACTCTGCTAATATAGAAAGACTAAAAGTAAAGATCGATGAAGTATTTGTACTAATTATAAGATCATTTTTTGACCAAATATTTTCTATACTATGTTTATCTCCAAGTAGATAATCTATTATTTTTTTTATTATATATTTATTATAATCTTCATTGGAGTAACTGATCTTTTTTTTATAAACTGTATTGTATTTTTTATAGATAAACATGCAGTAAAATGCAAGATTAGAATCTTTTTTATCTACGTCATTTGCACTAAAATATGCAATTTGTTGAAATAATTTGTCTCTTGCCCATAAGAAAACATTTTCAAAAATTGAGATTATATCCTCTAACAACTTTTTAAATTGTTTTGTGTTTGAATTATCTTTATTGCAAAACATTTCTATTTCATCATACCATTCATAAAGAGCTTCAATTGAATGGTAAGTAATAAACGCTGAGGGAGTTCTTTTCCCTCTATTCAAAAAATAGTAATTATTTTCTTGCAGATTAATAACTATGGATTGTATTGCTTGTTGAACATAAGGGTTGCCAAAATCTATTTTTTCTATGTGTAATTCATCTTTTATTTTTTTTAACAAAAGCAAATTAAAAGGAGTACTAAAAATATCATAGGTTTCACTGTTATATTTGCTTGTCCAACCTGTAGGTTCAAGAAGCAATTTATCCATAAAATCTTTAAAAATGTTTTTTCTCTGCAATTGTTTTTCTATATCTGAAATAGTAAAAGGAGATTTTAATAAAGACATTAAAGCAAAACATGTAGATATCTTTCCATATTTTATAGAGTTTTCATAGATTGATTCATCAATTTTTTCGTGAGTTATGTGAGGAACTGCAAAAAATCCCTCATTAGTTAAATATGATTTTAAATATTTTATATGATTATTACTTATGTTCTTTAACTGTTTTTTAATTCTAATTAGTTCAAATATATGATCGGAAACAAGCATATAAAAAATAAAAATTATTGATATTTATTTTTTCTTTTTTATTAAATTTCTAAATCTTTTATTTATTTTATTGTCTGATTAGAAAATCCGTCAAAATGGCAAATTTTGAATAACAATAACAATTTAATTAACTAACTTTCATTGAAATTTTATCGATAAAACAATAGCAAATGATGCAAAAAATAGCAAGAAACAAAGCAGATTTCCTCTTTCGTTCATATCTCAAACTGAATACAGTATAACAAGAAAACTATGATAAAAAATATCATAGACCTTTGATAATCTAATTCATTTTTGAAAACGTCAAGATTATTTCATTATTATAATCTTTAGTAATATGAAGAACATGAACCAAATTCTGAGTCAACACCTTCAATGGTATCCATTCTTAAATTGTAGATAATATTATATAATGCCTTTCTAAATTGTACACCTGATAGAACTACACTTTTAGAATGTTCCTCTTTTAATGGAATATCAATAATCTTTTCGTAATTTATATCAAATCTTTGATGTAGTGTAACTATTTTTGTAATTTTTTATTTCTTGTTTTTCTAAGAGCCTATCCCAAAATTATCTTTCTATAAATGATTATGCAACAAGAGAACTGTACTAATCCAAGATAGTTCTCGACCTTCTTTTCGTATCGAGTAAACAGTTTCCTGAATCTATTATGCCATGAATTTGTTCTTTCTACAACCCATCTTTTGGGAGAATGTTTTTTACGATTTGGTATAGCTTTTGTATTTTCTTCATCAACTTCATCTCCTTTCTTTTTCTTGTATGGTATGTGCAGTACATATCCTCGTTTGATTAATTCTTGCTCTTCAGATTCGGAATTGTATGTTTTGTCAAGACATAAATGTTGCAATTTTCTTCTTGTTCTCAGTTTAGGTTTATGGGATGGCAATTGACGTTGACGTCGTCGTTTGATAACAGAGTTATCAACCACATCTGTTACTAATTTTATATCATGAGTGCTTGCAGATGATATTACAACAGATAGGGGTATACCTTTTTTATCTGTTAAAATATGTCTTTTTGTGCCTAGTTTGCTTCTATCAGTGGGATTATTTCCGGTCATCGCCCCCCTAAAGGCGACTTTATTGATATACTATCGATAGATTGCCAGGTCCAATTAATACCAATAAGGTCATCATAGATTTTCAATAGTTTTATCCATACCTTTTTGAATATATTTAATCCATTCCATTCTTGAAACCTACGATGGCAAGTAGAACCAGAACCATATTCTTTAGGTAGCATCTTCCACTGACATCCTGTTCTCAGTACATAGAGAATTCCATCAATCACTTTTCTGTATCGAACAATTGGTCGACCAACTGTTCTAGGAGATTTCTCCTTTGGAAGAATACTTTTAATCTCTGCCTATAATTCATCAGGAATCTTGAGTATGGTACGATGTTTATTTTTCTCCTTTACACTGTCCATTCGCTGGATGCAGGTCATAGTTTATCAAAAGAGGAAAAGAGCTATAATCCTATCGAATTTTGGGATAGGCTCTAAATAATCTCACACTTTTGCAAAAGAAATATTTCGCTATGGTATTATCAATTTTTAGTATAATTTAAATCTAAAAATTACGCATAGTTTTAATTTATTTATTAATTTATTCAAAATTTGTTATTATTAATAAACATTGTTATATCTCATAGAATTAATGTCTAAAACAAATTTCATTTTTATAGCATCTATAGTTGGAGTATTTACATTGACTACTTTAATGATTTCTACATCCGTATTTGCACAAAGTAGTAACAGTGCCGTTGGTTCTGGTACTACACACAGTAATGTTGGTAATGGCATTGGTGGAATGGGTAGTGGTCCTGGAGGCACAACTGGGACTACTGCTAATGGTCTTCACAATCCTGGAAGTAGTTCCGGAAGTATAAGTGGTATATCTAATAACACCGGCAAAGGTGGTAGTGGTATAGGAGGTACTGGTGGTATTAATGCTAATATCGCTGGTACTACTGGTAATCAGGACTAATGCTGGTGCAGGCGGCGGTGCTGGATCTGGTGCAGGCGGCGGTGCTGGATCTGGTGCAGGCGGCGGTGCTGGATCTGGTGCAGGCGGCGGTGCTGGATCTGGTGCAGGCGGCGGTGCTGGATCTGGTGCAGGCGGCGGTGCTGGATCTGGTGCAGGCGGCGGTGCTGGATCTGGTGCAGGCGGCGGTGCTGGATCTGGTGCAGGCGGCGGTGCTGGATCTGGTGCAGGCGGCGGTGCTGGATCTGGTGCAGGCGGCGGTGCTGGATCTGGTGCAGGCGGCGGTGCTGGATCTGGTGCAGGCGGCGGTGCTGGATCTGGTGCAGGCGGCGGTGGTAGATAAGTAAAATAAAAACTATTTTCATTTAACATTTTTACTTTTAAAATTATAATCTCAATTTTTTAAAACCGTACAAGTTATTTATTTAATATCCACTTGGTAGATGAAAATTTGTCTAGATTTTCAATAGACTATCGATAAGCAAGAGAATTTATTTATTATCTTTCTATTTGATAAAATCCCTTTGATACAGGGTTACTGAATTGAGAATACTTCGTAGTTTAGCAAGAATATATTTCTCTATTAATATATAAAGTGAGAAAATTGTTTTATTTGCTGGTTCAATAGCTATACAAAGTCATATTAATTCAGAACCTGCTTTTATTACAGTTTCATCTATGATGTACTCTTTGATTTTCTTATTCTTGAGATATTTCCTTTTTGTTTTGTACTTTTGGAGCCAGTTCCAGATAGATACGTAACTTATCTTTGTTAAAGGTAAAAAAGATAACGCTTTAGCAGGGTTTCTAAATGATAAACCTAAAAAGTAACAAGTACAAGCCATGCCAATAATCTGTGAAGATGTTCTTTTTCTAGTGGTCATGTAATATATAGTCATTATAAATCTATGGGTTTTTCCTTAAGTTAACAGAGCCTATAAAAAGATCTTATTATATTTCATCCAGTAAATATAATGTGTCAATAATCTTGGCGATTTTAAAAACTACAACATCATATACATGATTTATTTAAAAAACATATTTAAATCGACGATTTGTTCTCTATGAGAAAATTAAATATTTTGATTATTGTTTAATAGAATAAAAATCAATTTAAAAATATAGGGCAGTGGTTCAATTTCTTTTTGATTGTTATATTTAATTTGTTTTTTTTCCCATAATTTAAAAATCTGATAAACAATATTTTATATGTACCAATAACAATTGAATTTTAACTATTTTTGTTTTAACTTTATTACTTGAACGTTAGTAAGTGATGAATAAAATAAATATACAACAAGAAATAGAATTATAATATTTATACAAAAGAAATTTTGATGATTATAATACTTAATAAAAAATAACTTAAAATCTATTATAAATAATAAATTGTTCAATTGATAACTCTATTTAAATTTTTAACTTCATTGTCTTAAATCCATTAGTTAATTTTTAAAAAAATCTATAATAAACCCATTTTGTTTAATAATTTAAATAGTTATTGAAATATGATATTGCTATTGTAGGAGGGGGCCCAGCCGGCTTATCTGCAGCATATTCTGCATCCAAAAATGGAGCAAAAGTTGTATTATTTGAAAAAGATCCATCTTTCGGTCACAATGTTCGAACCAGTGGTGTTAGCTGGATAAAAGAAATGGAAAAATTTGGAATTTCTGATAAATATTATAATCCAATTAGAAATTATTCTTTTGTATCGCCAAAGAATGAAATAATGATTTCTGGTAATACTTCCACCGCGTGTGTTCTTGATATAAAAAAAACATATCAGCTTTTGGCATTGAAAGCGGCTAAAGAGGGAGCTGATCTATTTGTCCGAAGTAATGTTTCCGATATAAAAAAAAATTCAGATGGGAGAATTGTTGGACTTAAGGTCTTTACACCTAAGGGATCGTTTGAGATAGATTCGACTTTAATAATTGATGCCAGCGGCTTTAATAGCTTTATATCGAGAAAAATGGGCTTTGTTGGTCCTTGGACAAGATATGGCGTAGGAGCAGAATACGAATGTTTTTGTGATAATGTAGATCAAGAAACACTCTTTCTGATGGTCGGACAAAGATATTCTAACGCTGGTTATGCATGGATCTTTCCATTATCTACAAATAGTGTAAGAATTGGAGTCGGAATAGGTCGTCCTGAATCTTCTGTTGATCCCCTACATAAATTAAATGATATTATAGAAAAAAAGTTATATCCATTAAATAAGCTTGGCAAAATTCAGCCTATAGAGATCCATTATGGACTTATTCCTAATCAAGGATTGAGAAATACCTGCATTTATGACGGATTAATGATGATCGGTGATACCGCGGGACAAGCAAATCCTCTTGTTTTAGAGGGGATAAGATACGCAATAGAATTTGGACAGCTGGCCGGTAAAATCGGATCTAATTCTTTAATATATCATTCTACAACCGATTCGCTAAAGGAATATGACTATTTGTGCAAAAAACATTTGGAGAAAAGGATTTTATCATCTTTAAAAGTTCAATCAAGATGGCTTGCTCTTTCTGACGAGGATTGGGATAAGGAAATAGATATAATTAAAGATTTGACGATTGATGAATTTTTAGATTTTATAAGATCAGATTTTTCTAATTATAAAATGTTAAAGCTAGCATTGAATCATCCAAAACTTGCTGCTAGACAATTGTTTAATATGGTTAAAGATTACAGTAAATGATCTAAAGATAAGAAGGTTTTTATGTCTACATTGATTAGCAGAGTTAATTTGGCAGGAGAGACGGCTTCACAATTTCTTCCAATTTTGTATCTTTTTGGTTTCGGAATTTTGGCAGGAGTTCCTTCAATTATACTTTCTAGGCTTTTATCTCCTAGAAGAAGGTATAATCCTATAAAGTTTTTACCCATGGAGTGTGGTCAGATTCCCACTGGCGAGGGAAGATCCCATTTTATGATGCAGTATTATTCATATATTCTTATGTTTGTAGTGTTTGATGTAATGTCGATATTTCTTTATGCTTGGGCTGTAACCTTTTTTTCTATTCCTAAAGAGGCAACATTGCCTATGATGGGCTTTCTTGGTATAATGTTTGCGGCTATGGGGTATGCACTATTTCTATCTGGTCGGAAAGGAATTTGGTAACTTTATCTTTTCCAATAGATTTTAATAACTATCTTTGTATATATATCAGTGTAGTGGTATGTTAAAAGAGCTACTTAATCCTAATCCTGCTAATTTTAATATTCTTGTATCAAAGCTTAGTGATATACTGGTTACTTCTTTAGAGGAACCCATGGGCTATGCTATTAATTGGGCTCGAGTATGGTCATTATGGCCTGTACATTTAGAAACTTCTTGTTGTAGTGTGGAATTTGGAGCTGCATCTAGTCCTAAATATGATGTAGAAAGATTTGGTATCTTAGAGGCCTTCGGTTCTCTGAGACAATGTGATTTAATTGTAGTACAAGGTACAGTTACAAGAAAAATGGCACCACGACTTCGTATGGTGTATGACCAAATGCCTGATCCAAAATATGTTATTGCGATGGGTGCTTGTGCTATTACCGGTGGTCTTTATTTTGATTCATATAATGTTTTACCTGGATGTGATGGTATAATTCCAGTCGATGTATATGTTCCAGGATGTCCGCCTAGACCGGAAACTCTTATTCAAGGTACATTTCTTTTGCAAGAAAAAATTAAAAGGTCAAAAATAAAGTGATGGATAATAAATCTAATATTAGTGTAAAAAATGATCTTTTATATGTATCAAATAATGTTCTAAAATCTTTGTCTGATAAATATGGTGATAGAATTAGAGTAGTATATGAAAAATATAATCGTTCAAAAATATTGGTAAATCCTGAAAATATAGTAGAAATCTCGATATTTTTGAGAGATACTTTTGGTTTTGATCATGTGGAGTCTGCTTCAGGAACTGATTATCCAAAAGATGGTATAATTGAACTCAATTATCATTTGGGCTCGTATGGTAATCCTGATCTATTGCCTTATATTTTGGTCTTATCTACTAGGGTTAATAGAATTGATGCTAAATCAAATAGTTTGATAAATATCTTTCCAAGTGTGGAATACCATGAGCGCGAAACATATGAAATGCTCGGAGTATATTTTATAGGTCATCCTCGTAATGAACGATTTCTTTTACCTGAAGACTGGGCTGATATACCTCCACTTAGGAAAGATTTTAAATCAAAGGGAAGATAAAATGGTGTTTATGTAAATGACTAGTCTAGAGGAAAAAATTAATGAAGCTAAAAAACTATCGATGCAGATAGTTAAAGATAGTGAAGATGACCGATTAATGACACTTAGTGTTGGTCCACAACACCCTGGTTCAGGACACTTTAGATTTGTAATAAAGGTGGATGGTGATTATATTGTAAGTGTAGATCCAGATCCAGGTTATGTTCACCGTGGTCATGAAAAAATGTGTGAATATCGTAACTATTTTCAGAATCTTCCACAACTTGAAAGACCTGCCTTACATGATTCTACAAATATCTTATATTCTTATTGTTTGGCTGTAGAAGATATAATAGGTATTAATGTGCCCAGAAGAGGCCAATTTATTCGAGCGATTGCTTCTGAACTGGATAGATTAGTATACACCGAGTATTGGTTAGCTATATATGGTATCTTTCTTGGGCATTCTACTATGTTTATGTGGCCTGCTGGAGATAGGGAATTAATTATTGATTTACTCGAGCGTCTTACCGGTCATCGAGTAACACATGCATATAGTATTCCCGGAGGCGTTAGAAACGATATGCCATATAATTTTAAAGAAAAATGTTTAACTCAGGTAAATTATTTTGAAAAAAGATTAAAGGAATACGAACATATATTTTATAATAATCCGTTATTAAGACAAAGAACAGAAGGGGTAGGTGTATTGTCAAAAGATGATGCAATTAAACTTGGTGTAACAGGTTCTGTTCTTCGTGCATCAGGTATACCATATGATATTAGAAAAGTGGAACCATATGATGTATATAATGAAATAGATTTTGACGTCCAATATATGAAAACATGCGATTCATTTGCTAGAGCGTATGTACCTTATTTAGATATGATAGAATCATGTCATATAATTAGGCAACTATTAGATAAAATGCCAGAGTCTGGTGATGTTAGAGAAAAACTATTAAGTAATATAAAAGGCCCACCGGGGGAATCCTTTAAAAGAGTTGAATCTGGACGGGGTGCATTAGGTTATCATATTGTAAGCGATGGTGCTTCAAAACCATATCGAGTAAAGATGTCTACTCCATCATTTAGAAACTTGATGGCTTTACCCTTTTTATTAGTTGGATCAAAAATGGGCGATATGCCACCTATATATTGGTCTTTAAATTACTGGCCTATAGAGGCTGATAGATGATGGGTTCAATAGCTCCAGATTTTAGATTCGGAAATTTTGCTGGAAGTATTATACAGGTAATTCTACTTTTAATAAGTATCGTTACGCTTTTAATTCTGCCTATTATATTTTTTACACTATTTTTTGTTCCTCTACCTGTTGTTAATGGGCAAGTTTTGACACCTTATCTCTTTTTCTCTATGATGGTAGATCCTTCGAGAACTCTTCCCATTATCAAATTTTTAATGCATACTGATTTATTTAGATCTGCAATATTTCCTGGATTTGGATTTAGTGCTTTAATAGCTGCCGCAACTATTTTTATTGAACGAAAGTTATTAGCGAAGATGCAATTGCGTGTTGGCCCTTTATATGCTGGTAAAATAGAAGGTATTTTTCAATTGGTTGCTGATGGCTTGAAGCTTATTGCAAAAGAGATTATAGTTCCATCAGGTGCAGATAAACCAATATTTTGGCTTGCTCCAATAATGTTTGTAGCTACATCAGCTTCAGTAGTATCGTTAATTCCTGTGGCATCGGGCTGGGTGGTTGCTAATGTAAATGTTGGTTTGGTAGCTGTTTTTGGAATTTTGGGATTCTTTCCGTTGATTGCACTTCTTTTTTCGTGGGCTAGTAATAGCAAATATCCATTTATTGGAGGGTTAAGAGCCCTGCATCAAATGGTAGCTTTTGAAATTCCATTCTTTTTGTCTGCTATACCATCTGTTATTTTGGCCGGATCATTAAATTTGTCAGATATCGCACGATCCCAAACTATCTTTTGGAATATCCTTGTTATGCCTATCAATGCATTTGTATTTTTCATTTCTTCACTGGCTGAACTTGAAAGAATACCATTTGATTTACCTGAAGCCGAAAGTGAAATTGTAGCTGGTTGGCTAACTGAAACATCTGGAATGATTTTCGGACTAATACAATTGGGGAGTTATCTAAAGCTTTATGCACTTAGTGCATTATTTGTAATTCTATTTTTGGGTGGTTGGTACGGACCACAAATATTTCCTCATGAACTTATACCAGGCGCTTCTAATTCGGGAATAACGTTGTTAAAGATGTTGTCATTAAATGGCTTATATAATGCAGTTACAGTTAATAGTATATTTTGGTTTGTCGTAAAAACCTTTGTCATTATATTTATAATGTTAATAACAAGAGGCATTAACCCTAGAATTAGAATTGATATACTATTACATACTGGATGGTATAAATTAATTGTTTTAACGTTCATAAATCTCTTTATTGTCCTATCATTAATTTATGGTGGAGTATTGGGGCCGGGAGGAATGATATTGTCAAAATGAATACTGCTACTGGATTTATAAAAGCCTTGGAATCAGGTACTAAACATATCTTTATAAAAAGATTTACGTTAAGGTACCCTGAACAAAAATTAAAATTTGATGGAGACGGATATCAGTTCGATCCAAAAAAAGGTGTTGGAATTGCTGGACTTAAAGGGCGCCACATTTTATTTCATGATAAATGTACAGGATGTCAATTATGTTCCATTGCTTGTGAAGGAATAGCGGAGGCAATTACTATGGTAAAGGTAGAAGAGCAATGGAAACATAATAAAAAGGCAATTATGCCCCAAATTGATTATGGTAAATGTGTTTTTTGTGGTCTTTGTGTGGATGCATGTCCTTTTTATGCTTTATATATGACTAATGATTATGAGCTGTCTTCTTATACCAAATCTAGTTTAATCTATACGCCTTCTCAATTAGCAGTCAAACCAACATATGATGGAGACGTTGAAATAAAAATAGGTCCAAGAGGTGCAGATCATGGTTGATGCGATTTTTATTGGTTTGTCTATAATCACAATTGGTTCTGCTATTTTTACTCTTGAAAGCAAAGAGATATTGTATGGTGGTATTGCACTAGCTATATCTATGCTGGGTATAGCAGGATATTTCATAATATTGGATGCTCCATTTGTTGCAATGTTCCAAATAGCTGTGTACGTAGGAGCTGTTGCAGTTTTAATTATATTCACTGTAATGCTAGTAAGATCTCCTAACACTATAACAAAAGAAGAAACTAAAAAAAGAAAGATTGCGGGTATACTCATCGGTCTTGGTTTCTTAGCACTTGTAGGATCTATAATTGGTGGTTCTGTTGCAAAACAATTTAGTTTTGATAGTTCGATGCATGCCGTAAACGTAAAAGAGATAGGCGAAAAATTATTGACGTACTATTCGCCAGTTCTTATTGCTTTGGCTTTGACTTTAGCTGGATCTATAATTGGTGCATTGGCACTTGCAAGAAGGGAGGATATAGAAGAAAAAAATGAATCAACCCAGTGATTTTTTAATTATATCTGCTATTCTTATATCTATAGGAATATACGGACTGGTTGTAAAAAGAAATGCATTAAGATTGATATTTTCTATCGAATTGATAGCTAATGCTGTAAATCTAACGTTAATTGCCTTTTCTAGAATGGTTGCAAATGCTCAAGGACAGATATTTGTATTATTTTCGATTGCAATATCTGCAGCTGAGGTTGCCGTGGGATTAGGAATTATAATAATCGCATATAGATTTTATAAAGATATTGATATTACTGAATATAAAAATCTCAAAAACTAGTAGTTTTTTTTATTTTTTACATTTTAAACTAATTTCAATAGTATAATATATAAAAGGATATAATTGTCGTTTTGGTAGGGGTATTCGGAGTTCGAGATTGTAGATGGTGGAATCATCTTCTTATTATTTAATGGTGGCAACATTTTTGCCATTGATATTATCTCCAGTTGCTTATTTTCTGGGTAAACGTAAGGGAACCAATATTTTAACATGGTTCTCTTTTGGAATTTTGGGTCTATCTACTATTTTTGTTATTATTCCATCTTTGGGCCTAAGTTCAGGAGGTACTTATCAGGAAATTTATTCTTGGAGTAAACTAGGCCATTTTGGTCTTAAACTTGATGGATTGAGTGTTCCTTTTGCTATAACTATATACGTTTTATCCACAGCTTTGGTATTTTATTCAAAACCATACATGACACGAAAAATATCACGTCAATATGATCAGGTAAAAACAAGCGGGGATCCTAAAAAGGAATCTGAAATATCGGAAAATGAAATGAATGAAAACTTTGATATAGATACTGGAAATATGTCCTCATCTTTAGTTTTATCGGGAGATCAAAAGGTCTATGTTGATAGTCAAATGGCACTTTATTTTTCGCTTTATCTTACATTTGCAATGGGTATGTTAGGCACAGTTCTTGCTACAAACCTTGTAGAATTTTATGCCTTTTTTGAATTGATGTTGGTTCCTATATTTTTCTTGATTGCTTTTTTTGGATATGGAAACCGAAAAAGGGTTACGTTTGTTTTCTTTATATGGTCTGCTGTAGGAGCACTTATTTTGCTCTTGGCTATAATGGCTATAGGTTTCTTGTCAGGTGGGTTTGATTATGATATTATAAAAACAAATGCTTACAAAATACCTTTGGCCTGGATTAATTTGATAATTGTTTCGATATTAATAGGATTTGGAATAAAACTTGGTTCTTTATTTTTGCATATGTGGTTGCCTGATACGTATACTTTATCTCCGACACCAATATCCGTATTAATTTCATCTGCGATGACTGGAATAGGTGCCTATGGTATAGTACGAATATGGCTGGACTTTTTAGCGGCTCATTATGCAGGTTATGGGATTTATTTGGAAATTTGGGGTGTTGCTACCATGGTATTTGGTGGCGCTATGGCCTTGATGCAAAGTGATATTAAAAAAGTACTAGCTTATTCTAGTATAAGTTCCATGGGTTACATTTTGTTTGGTTTGGGATCCGAAAGTGTAATGGGAATTAGTGGAGCAATTCTTTTATATGTTACCCATGGATTAGGGAAAGCATTATTGTTTATGATGGCTGGTTCAATTATATTGGAAACAGGGACCAGAAATTTGGATAAATTAGGTGGCTTAGCTGGCAAAATGCCATATACTGCGGTTTTTACAATGATAGGTGCTCTCACCATAATGGGTGTACCTATAACCAGTGGATTTATGGCTGAATGGGTGTTATTTAATGGGGCATTACAGGGAGCAATTGTGAATCATTGGGATTCTATTAAAGTAATTGCATTTACTTTGGCAATGTTAACTACTGCATTAACCAGTGGATATATTCTATGGATGTATAAAAGAATATTTTATGGAGTAGTCCCTGAACCTTTAAAACATGTAAAAGAATCTAGTGGGGTTATTATAATAACGATGGGTGTTCTTGCTTCTTTTACTTTGATATTGGGATTGTATCCTGATATGCTTTACAAACCAATAATGAATTATGTTGAAAATTTGTATGATCATCATAATGGAATTGTATTGATAAAACAAAAAGCATTAACTCACGAGATAAAAGCGTCCCTGCAAATAGAAGGAAAAATTAATGATTTATATAAACCCAAGTATTCTTCTGTGGAAATGCACTCACGTGGTATGGCGTCTAGCTTACATATAGCAACATTAAATTTTTGAGGTCTTGAAATAAAAATGGTTCAAAATGAAACAATCGGATTTGTAGGTTTAGGAGTAAATGCATGGCTTGTATGGATGATTCCATTTATTGGAGCTGCTTTAATCCCTGCCTTGAAAAATAAAAGTGAAACTATAAAAGGTTATGTATCTGTTGGATTTGCGGTTTTAAGTGGACTGTTCGCACTAAGTCTTCTTCCTTTAGGTTTATCTGGACATGAGATCCATAGTCAAATTCCGTGGTTTTCTGCATTAAATTTGCATGCTGGTGTATTAGCTGATCCTCTTGGTGTGGTAATGAGCAACTTGGTTGCTTGGATATCTGTGTCAATTTTTGTATATTCTACTTCTTACATGCATGGAGAAAAATCTATTATTCGATATTGGTTTTTTATGTTGTTTTTTATAGGGTCCATGCAATTAATTGTATTATCTGACAATTTGCTGATGGTATTCTTCGGTTGGGAAGGTGTAGGGTTAGCTTCATATGCATTAATTGGATTCTGGTATCAGGATAAAAAGAAAGATTATGTAGGTAAGGAAGGAGATGTTGCTTGGGGTATTCCAATGTGGACTTCTCCTACCCATGCTGGAATAAAGGCATTTGTTTTTAACCGTATAGGTGATATAATGATGCTTTCTGGAATGTTTTTGATCTTTGCATTTGCTGGTACGTTTGGTTTTAAAGAATTATTATCTGACCACACTTGGGCTCAGGAAATGATGAAACAAAATCTCTTGGTTCCAGCTGCTGTTCTATTGTTCGGCGGAGCTATTGGTAAATCTGCTCAATTCCCTCTTAGTGAATGGTTGGTTGATGCTATGACTGGCCCATCTTCAGTTTCTGCTTTAATTCATGCTGCAACTATGGTTAAAGCTGGTGTTTTTCTGGTTGCAAGAATAGGTCCACTATTTTTCGCATTAGCCGTTTTTAATATTTCCCAATTTTTTGAAATAATTGCATGGGTTGGTGCTATCACAGCATTTATTTTGGCAACCCAAGCTTTGGTAAATCCTGAAATAAAGAAAGTACTTGCATATTCTACTGGTTCTCAGATAGGTTATATGATGATGGCACTTGGTATTGCAGGACTTTCAACTCACTTTGTTGATGGTTATACTGCAGGATTCTTCCATATGATTAGTCATGCTTTGTTCAAAGCATCGCTGTTCATGGCTGCAGGTGCAGTTTTGCATAGTGTAGGTTCGAGATTTATGTATGATATGGGTGGATTGAGGAGAGGTATGAGGAAAACTTATTTATTTATGTTATTATCTAGTCTATCTCTTGCTGCTGCTCCATTAGTAACATCTGGATTTTGGAGTAAAGATGCAATTTTTGCTTCTTTGTTAGAATCTAATTACTCTTTATCTCCTTTTCTATTTGCGATTGCTGTAATTGTTGCTGTAATGACTGCATTTTACACTTTTAGGATGGTCGGCTTGACCTTTTTTGGAGAATCAAGTAAAAACATTGTCGAGCGTGAAGAAAAAGGACATAGAGTTCATGAAGTAGATAGAATTATGTGGATGCCTTTTGCAATATTGGCTATAGCATCTATTGCGATAGGTCTCATAGGATTTGCCTTTGAAGGACAAATTCATAGTTTATTCGCATATTATTTGTCTAATACTTTTGGTATTGTCGATGGTAGAGTACTTTCAACAGCTGCCTCTGTTAGTTCATCTAATTCTCATTCACCATCTTCAAGTGTTGGTATGGCGATTAATTCAGAATCCGAAAAGAAAAATAATGGATCTGTGAGTTTGAATCCTGTAGCTGCTTGGTCTTCTGTAGCTGCATTTGGAATTGGTGGATATTTGGGATATGTATTTTATATACAAAGAAAGATGACTCCGGAAATAATTAATTCAAATGTTGTATCAAAGGCAATTTGGCAGTTCTTCTATAATAGATGGTATATCAACTCTTTTTGGTATTGGATAGCAGCTGTCATACAGCTTGCTCTTTATAGAAGAATTTATAAATATTTTGAAGGTATAGTTATGGACGGCGTCACTCCTGCATTTAGGTATTCAATGGTATTTATGTCAAAGGTTGTAAAATTTACGCAGACTGGTAGTATACAAACATATTTGTATGTGTTTTCTGCTGGAATTATAGTAATAGCTATGCTATTATTCATATAAAAGGATGAGTTGGTGTAAAAAATGATTGATTTGTTCTCTACTCCTGCACTTGTTACTATTGTACTTGGTGCGGTGGCTTTGTTTATTCCAATAATTGATGCCTTAAACAAAGAAAAAGGCTCGAAAAATAAAATTTATAGTGGAATCTCCTTTGGTGCCTTAGTAATTGCTTTAATTGTTGTAATTACACGAGTGTTAGCTAGTAAGACTCTTCCTGCGATGACATTTGCAGGGAATGGTGTTATAACTGATGATGTATTTGGTGCATTTTTTTCGATTGCGTTTATTATCGTATCAATAATGGTTGCAGTTTCATCTTGGAGTTATATGAAAAAGAAAACCAACCATGCTGCATATTATTCTTTGATTTTATTGTCTACCATTGGAATGATTTTAATTGGTTATTCGACCGATTATGTTATGTTATTAGTATCATGGGAATTAATGTCCATTCCTACTTATGCACTAGCTGCATTCTCTAAACGAGATCCTATTTCAAATGAATCTGCTATCAAATATTTTCTATTTGGAGCCTTGTCTACTGCTATTATCATATTAGCAATGGGTTTAGTATATGGTATTACTGGAACTACAAATATTTATGATTCTATAACTTCATTAACGCATTTAAAACCAGAGTTAATTCCATTTGGATTACTTGCAGCAGGTCTATTCATCGCAGGCTTTGGATTTAAAATGGGTCTAGTTCCCTTTCACATGTGGCTGCCCGATACTTATTCTGGTGCGCCTACAACTATTGCTACTCTGTTAGCTGCTGGTACAAAGAAAGCTGGGTTTGCTGCAGCAATTAGAGTTATTATTATTGGTTTAATTGCATTAAATGTACATTGGTCATTTGCGCTAGCTATCATTGCAATTTTTACAATGACGGTGGGAAACCTTGGTGCTTTAACACAAAAGAGTGTTCCCCGAATGCTTGCTTATTCTAGTCTAGCTCAAGCTGGGTATATTTTAATAGGGTTGGCGGTTGCTCCTTATTCTAGTGCTGGAATAGCTGCATCTTTGTTTCATATTATGAACCATTCCGTGATGATCTCAGCTGCCTTTATAGCTGCTACATCTGTAATTGTAGTTATTACTGGATACAATATTGAAAGGTATAAAGGACTTGCATATAGAATGCCTGTTACTGCAATTGTAATGACTATTTCATTGCTAGCATTAGCAGGTGTGCCTCCCCTTAATGGATTTTGGAGCAAGCTATTACTCTTTGGCTCTGCGATAGATAGTGGACATCAAGTTTGGTGGGGTCCATATCTTGCAATAGCTGGTATATTAAATAGTGCTTTATCTTTAGGATATTATGCTTGGATCATAAGAAAAATGTATATGGAAGAAGGTGAAAATAGAGTTAGGCAAAAAGAGCCAATATCTATTGTTGCTGTATTGATCTTTGCCTTGGGGTTTATGGTGATATTGGGAGTATGGTATGGACCTATACTTAATTTTGCGTCAATGGCTTCTCCAGGGGATTTGTTCCACCTAATACATTTGAGATAATTTTTCTATTTTTTTCTAGCCATTTTTTAATTTTTAAATTAAGGTAAATTCTTTATATCTATGTAAAAAATATAATATTTCTTGTCTTATTCCTGATTACTTGATTTGATATTAAATATTCTTTGTTGTATAATGCTCTTCCAAATACAATTTTTGTTATTGTCTCATCATATTATTGTCAAACTGCTTTGTTGCATGATAATTTTTTTCGCTATTTGGTAACGTTTTGCTAATGGAGTTTAAACGGAAATAGTTAAATTATAATTGTTATTGTCACAGTTAAACTACTGTTTTAGCGGGTTTTCGAATCATGCAACAAAGCATTGTCAAACTATTGCACTGTCAAAACAGTGAATAACATGAAAAGTAATGGTTTTTGAGACAGCATATAATAAGAGAGCAATGAAAGTACAAGAAATTGATTCGAACCGGATAATATTATATCTGTTTATTCTAATTACTCGAGATCTACTGAGTGGATAGTCGCCCATCTGATGAATTTAGAGTAAGAATTTTTCATCTCCGCTAAAACAAAACATGATAAATCTTGTTCCCTTTGTATTGCTGGATTATCGAAAGAAGAATAATCACTGTGAGTCATGGGATTTTAACGAGGTTGGCCATTTCAAATATCTAATCGGAAATATCCTTCGACTGATTAACGTGTAATCTGTTAGTAGCAGATATGCATATACGTAATATTGATTTGATGGAATGAATGATTATTTACAGTTGATGTTATATTTTTGTTTTATATACTCTTTTCAATTGATCTAGTAATAGATCTACGGTCTTTGATTCAAAGCTATGATTTTGTAGCCTGTGCCATCTTTTTATTCTACGTAATCTTTTTTATGTGATCTGTGAGTTGAACTAGCCTTTGAATTATATGTATGGTTTGCAGATAATTCTGGGTTAATATTTTTACTATAACCAGAATAAGATTCAGTAATCACATTTTCATTTCTTGATTTTAACTCTTATATTACAAATTTCTTGATTTGGCTAGAGAGAATAATGTTGTTGTTGTTGTTATTTTCCTTTATTTTTTTATTAATTGATTCAGCAATATCTTTTGCCATCATAAATGGTATTCCTGAACGACTTACTCCTCTGACAAGCTTCTCTTCATTAAAGGTTTCATGAGAGCCATTTCTTTTTTCAACATTAATATTTACTTTTTCAGAATCACTATTACTCAATTTATTTCATATAATTATGGAAAACAAACCATAAATATAGTTCCAATATGAAGTATATTTTCTGCTGTATTATATGATCCGGAAATCAGTTAATATGCTTTGTTGCATGATTCCTTGATTTTCTAAAACATTTAGCTAACCTTATCATACAATCTATGTGAACTGGACTGCAGTCTACAACCAATCTTTAGTTAGAAGAGGTGAAATATTGCTTGGCTTTGATGTCATTAACAACTGGGATACTGAATTAAAAGAGATGAACCAAAGCAAAATTGGTGAAGAGCCATTTCATTATCCTAACACTTTTCTTCTCCTACTTGGATGTGCCAAGGTATATTTTCATTTACTTTATAGACAAACCGAAGAAATAGTACAAGGTCATGCTAAAGCAAATCTATCATCAATTCCAGATTTTACTACAATTAACAGAAGAATAAATCGTTTTGATATAAAGATAAAAGATGCGGACTACAGCAAGGAATTTGAGGATTAGTATATTATCATTACAATAGATAGTACTAGAATGAAGGTTACTAATAGAGGTCAATGGATGAGAGAAAAATGACATATAAAAAACAGCAAGGGTATCTGAAAATACATGTTGCTGTTAATGTAAAAACCAAGAAGATTCTTGCTATGAAGGTAACTGACGAACATGTTCATGACAGCAAAGCATTACCAGGATTGGTTGATGAGGTCGTAAAATCAGATAAAATGTCAACAGCAGCAACAATTGGTAAACTATTTGCAGATGGTGCTTATGAAGGCAATGATATATTTAGATTCAGGGAACACGGAATCCAGCCATGTATTAAAGTAAGAAAAAATGCTGGAATAATATGAAAAAAGTAAAACATCCGTAGAAATCTACAGTGTCGGCACAGAAAAATGATTTACAAAATTGGAAACACAGCATAAGCTATGGACATAAATGGATTGTAGAAATTGTATTATCTTGTTTAAAGAGAAGATCTGAAGTATTTTATTCGGTGAAACTGAAAAATATGATAGAAGAGATGATGATGTTGAAAGCGTCATTATATAACAAATTGATATCCTTTTAAACAAAATAGGTAGTAAAATCAGAGATTATAAGAAACATGCAACAAAACATCATATAAGTATTATATGATATTAAATTTTGTGATATTAAAAATTGTATGTTTCTATTCTTCTATATATATCTATCTAAAAGAATAGGTTATTGATTTTTCTTATTGCTTTGTGTAAAAGAGCTTGTTGTAGTGGTAGTTCCAAGATTATCTTTTGCATCAGCATCTACTTTTAATGCTGCTGCTTGATTTATATCTCTTGTATTTTGTTCAAATGTTTTTGCTGCATTAACATTTTGATTGAATACATGTCTTGAATTATCTCTTGCTTGTTGTAATCCTGATTTCCATGAATCTAGGTTTGAGAAAACAATGTTGTTTGCAATTCTCATTGCTGATACTGCATTGTCTGCAAAATTGCCAACACATCTGCTATATGCTTTTACCATAGACTCGGGTGATCCAAAGTTATTAACTAATCCTGTAAAGCTTTCATTATATGGCCTCCATGCTGATTGGAGCGAATTGATTATTGATTTTTGAGATTCAATATAATTCTCTGAAATCTCTTTTGCAGTTTGAAGTGATTGTTCTTGATAGCTATTTACAATGGTGTTAAAATGTGGAATCTGATTCTTTGATTCGTCTATTGATCTGTTGATATTATGTTTAGTTTCATCAAGTGATCTGTTGACTGATTCTTTGAAATTCTCGTTATTTTGGTTATAATTAGTATTATATGAATATTCTGATTGGTTTGTAATGTTCTTTGACATAGTATACATACAGTAGCATAGTATTTAAATGTTGGTAATTATAGGAATTTATTTCCGTTTAAAACCCTGATAAAATAGCTGCAATGCATTAAAAAAAGTTTTGTAAAAAAGAATTTTGAAATCATGGCCGTGTCTCAATTAAATAGACACTTGCTCAACCTTTTCTTTAAAAGCCTCATTCATATTCACAAAACTTTGATATACATCTTTATCAAAACTGAAGTCTACAGAGCACTCCTAACCTTCTAATCCAGTAATGATCTGCTTTGTTGCATAATCCTTAAAATCTTGTTTTAAACTAAGGAAGCTTGATTTTAACCCATAAATAAAAATAAAAGATGATATGAAAAATGTAAAGAAATACTAGCATTTACAGGACATCTTATACCAACTTAATCTATATATCCATAAACCAGATTCAAACCTGTATTGATAATAAATATTATGATGATGTGATCTAATCCCGACTGGAATCAAGATCTATTAACAAGATCTCATCTTTGAATATTTGAATATAGAAAGATGTAGAAAAATAATGTGTGAAGGTTCTAGGTTAAATAATTGGCAGGGTTATTCTCACTAGCAGAATACAGAGAAGGTTGATTGGACGGTGGTTCATGAAAATGGTTTCCGTGAGCGTTAAAGGATTCATACACACCTTGGGTGCCTTGATTGTTTGCATTGAAATTAGAATGAGAGCTACCTTGATCGTTAGCCTCTCTTGGTTCTTCTGGTGCTGCGCTTGCCTGATGTATAGGAATCAATGCTGTCACTGCTCCAAATGCTGCTACTATTGCAATGATGCTTACAAATACAATTTTTGATTCATCTGGTCACAATATGTATTATACCCTCACTTAAATAGGTAGTAAATTCTCCTATATTTATCTAATAGAATTTTCAAATATTATAATAAAAACTAGTATATTTTTTCTTATTATGGATAGATTTTTTATGTAATGTTAATAAAACGAAAATTATTACTTTAAAATATGATAATAACTGAATATAGACTGCTCTGTTGCATAACTAGTTTTCCTTAAATTATTTCCATCCATTTTATGCAACTCTTCTAAACAGATTGTACAACGATACCTTCATCGTCATCTCTTTTATCATGTTTTGAAACTTGGTTGCAGATGTATATTCACCAAACATCCGCTTTATAGATGAAAATGCTGTTTCAACCATCCATCGTTGTCCATACTTTCTTTTCTTTTTCCATTTATGATAATCCTTTATTTGAAGTTCAACTTCTCTATTCCTTACATTGCTATTCTTGGATGAAACGATAGAGTTTCTTTTTACTTTGATGACAGGTCGAATCCTTTTCTCCTTCAAGTATTTGAAATTTTCATTGCTATCGTAGGCTCCTGCATCACCAATGAAAGATTTGATCTTGACATTGCGGTTATTATTCAACACGCCTTCCACCAAATTCTTCATAACCTTTCCATCATGTACCTTTTCATCTGTGACTTTCAGTGCAAGAATTTCTTTGGTCTTGATATTTACTGCAACATGTATCTTTAGATAGCCTTTCTTGTTTTTTACATCCCACTTATCTTGCATCCACCGAGACCTCTGTTTGTAATCTTGATTCCGGTACTGTCCCCGCTGCTATGATGATAACGACATCATCATCATCATCATCATCATCAATACTGTTATTGATGTCAATGTCCAGTTTGTTTATTCTTCTACATATCTGTGAATAACATGGATGATCTGGAAGATTCTTTCCTACAGTTGCCTTTATGATTCCTTCTGTTTGTATATATGGAAGGTGAAAGTATACTTTGATGTGACCAACTATGAGAACAAAAGAATCTGGAAATTTGTACTTTTTGCCATTCTTATTTTCATTCATCCTTGCAAGATCAACATCCCAGTTATCCAGAAAATCATAGGAAAAAAGTATCTCTCCTCGTCTTACAAGAGACTGGTTATAAGAAGGCCAGTGGATCACAAATGATTAATTGGTTCGATCCTAGCTAAATAGGTTTGGTTATGCAACAAAGCACATCATCATCACAAAACTCAAACAATGGAGTAGGTGCTAATTGTACTGATTCCACACATAGTTGACATTTTAGCTTCCTAACATAGTTGACACTCTAGTCTTAGAGTGTAATAATAATGGATATAATTGAAAATAGGTATAAAATGATAATTGAACCTGAACGTTCAGGTAAGACTATATCTGATGTTTGTACTGCATATGCTGTTTCAAGACAAACATGGTACAAATGGAAGAGACGCTATAATGTATATGGGATAGATGGATTAAAAAACCAATCAAGAAAGCCACATAATATTAAAAATGTAAAGGTAACCAAAGATATAGAAAAGATTATTCTCGAGCTGAGACTAAACAACAGATTTGGTCCAATGAGAATAAGGTTCAGATTAAAGAGAAAGTATGGAATCAGCTTGGGTACAAAAACCATTTACAATATTCTAAAGAGACACAATCTCAATGTACTATCTGTCAAGCTAAAAAGAAAATACAAGATTTGAAATGAAACATCCGAATGAGTTGGTTCAAATGGATACCAAAGGACCTTTTTATCTAAAAGGCTCACGAAGCAAAAATTATTTTATTCATGTTATAGATGATTGCCCCTCAAGAAAAGTAGTTAGCAAATGGTGCAGCAGAAGAACTAGTGAAGAATCACTGTCGGTTCTCAACGAATGGATTGAACTCTACGGTAAACCTATGAAGGTAATGCATGATGGTTGTGGTAGAGAATTTACATCGAATAAATTCAAACATTATCTTTTTCTCAATGGAATAAAGGACAAGCAGATTCCTAAAGGTTATCCACAAGAACAGGGGAAAGTAGAAGCGTATAACAAAATAGTCATAACTGAATTTCTACAAGTAGAAGAGTTAATTGATATGAAAGAGGGAATAGAGAAATACGAATTATTTGTCAAATCGTATAACTATGAAAGAGAACACGGTGGAATAAACGGAATGACGCCATCAGAGAAGTTCATGAAATCTTTAAAACAACCGATATTGATAATGTAGAACAAGACAAAATGTGTCAGCCATGTTGGTACATTGTTTTGTCAACCATGTGTGGAAGTACAACAATTAATCAAACGAAGGCAAGTGCTGGCGGAACAGGAACAGGCGCAGCAACAACAAATGAAACATCTCAAGGAGCCAGTAATGCAACTCAAGGCGCAGGCGGGGCTTTGAATCAAACAGGAAAAGGTATTTCTAATGCTGGAAATGATATTATGCAAGGCGTAAAGAACTTATTTGGTGGCAGTGGGAAGAAATAAAAGTAGAGAAAACTAAAAATTTTTTATTTTTTTAGGTATCATCTCTGATGTCCTTAATGTAGGAAATCATTCCATATTATCTATAAAATAATTTTATTTTTGATTGATCATTATTTCAAAAATAGAATTATTTAAAGAAATTACTGAATTATTGATTTTCAAGCCTTAGGCATCTGTTAATATACAACTTGTCTATATTTGCTTTGTTGCATAACCAAACCTATTTAGCTAGGATCGAACCAATTAATCATTTGTGATCCACTGGCCTTCTTATAACCAGTCTCTTGTAAGACGAGGAGAGATACTTTTTTCCTATGATTTTCTGGATAACTGGGATGTTGATCTTGCAAGGATGAATGAAAATAAGAATGGCAAAAAATACAAATTTCCAGATTCTTTTGTTCTCATAGTTGGTCACATCAAAGTATACTTTCACCTTCCATATATACAAACAGAAGGAATCATAAAGGCAACTGTAGGAAAGAATCTTCCAGATCATCCATGTTATTCACAGATATGTAGAAGAATAAACAAACTGGACATTGACATCAATAACAGTATTGATGATGATGATGATGATGATGATGTCGTTATCATCATAGCAGCGGGGACAGTACCGGAATCAAGATTACAAACAGAGGTCTCGGTGGATGCAAGATAAGTGGGATGTAAAAAACAAGAAAGGCTATCTAAAGATACATGTTGCAGTAAATATCAAGACCAAAGAAATTCTTGCACTGAAAGTCACAGATGAAAAGGTACATGATGGAAAGGTTATGAAGAATTTGGTGGAAGGCGTGTTGAATAATAACCGCAATGTCAAGATCAAATCTTTCATTGGTGATGCAGGAGCCTACGATAGCAATGAAAATTTCAAATACTTGAAGGAGAAAAGGATTCGACCTGTCATCAAAGTAAAAAGAAACTCTATCGTTTCATCCAAGAATAGCAATGTAAGGAATAGAGAAGTTGAACTTCAAATAAAGGATTATCATAAATGGAAAAAGAAAAGAAAGTATGGACAACGATGGATGGTTGAAACAGCATTTTCATCTATAAAGCGGATGTTTGGTGAATATACATCTGCAACCAAGTTTCAAAACATGATAAAAGAGATGACGATGAAGGTATCGTTGTACAATCTGTTTAGAAGAGTTGCATAAAATGGATGGAAATAATTTAAGGAAAACTAGTTATGCAACAGAGCAATGATGATGGTTTTATTTAGATGGTGTACTGCTACTTGAGTTTTGTGATGATGGTGAAGAAGATGATTGTGCTACTGCTTTTGAAGTATTTGCTGCACCTATTACAGTCTGATTATAGGGTACAGTAGTCTTATTTACTATAGTAGTAGTAGCTGGACCTGTTGCTTGTACTATTGTTTTATTTTGTATTCCTGAAAGACTGGGAGTTTGTTGAAGTGTTTGATTTGACAAGGGTTTGATTAGTGATTGGCCTGGTTTTGTAATTGTGCTCGTTTTAACTGTTGTTTGTTCAGCGGGAATACTTGTTTTATTTACTATTGCAGTTTGAGCTTTACCTGTTACTGTTGCAGATGTTTGATTTTCAGGAGTTGTTTTATTTGAGGATGAGGATGATGATTGGTTTTGCGCAAATACTAATGCTGAATTTGTATATGCAAAAAATAGCGCAAAAGCCAGTGCAATTGATGTCACTATTAAAACTGTTTTATACATTATAGAAAAATATACTTTAAAATATTTATCTATGTAGTTTTAAACAAGATATTTAAAAGTTAATTTAATCCTAAATTGATAAATATGAGATCTGTTGCATAATTAGAATAACCAGCTATATTATCAATAATTCATTAATTTCTTGTTCTTTCTTTGCTTTCGTATGATAGGCTATCTGGAAAACCACTACTCTTCAAATCGTTCACTGGTCTTTCAGTGCAAGAATTTGATAATATTTACAATAAAGAAATAACAAAAAGATATGAAAAACACCAGTTAAAGCGTTTATTCCAAAGAAAAGACATAGAAACAAGATACGATGCAGGAGGCAGACCTTTCAAACTAGATGTAAAAAATAGATTTCTCATGCTTTTGGTTTACTATCGACTTTAAATCACTTACACATTAACAGGCTTTCTATTTGATTTGATCAGAGCAACGTTTGCAGAGATATCCAGAAGATTGAAAGTTTGAAAAGGCAATATGTTCCTATCCCGCAGAAAACATATAACATAACCAAAAGGCTGAAAATTCTAGAGAAAGTTGAAAAGTATTTTATTGGTTTTATGGCTGTCACAGATTATGTTGAACAGCAGATACCAAGAAGATCTGTTGATAATAACAAAAGACTTTCTACTTAGGGAAGAAGAAAAGACATACCCTAAAGACACAATTGATGGTTAACAACCAAGGTATTATCATTAATAAATTAGGGGAAGAAAGGATGAATAGACATGATATAATATTAATAAAGAAAATCATCTTGTCATCCCAAAAGAAGTTGTTAATGTAGTTAATCTAGGTACTTTGGTATAGAAACGGATTTACCAGAACAACTATCATCTATAGGTAGCAGAAAGTAAAGAAATCTAGAACTGTCACAAGAAGAAAAGGAACACAACAAAAATCGTTCTAAAAGAAAATAATGATATAGCGTACCACCATCTGTAGATTGAAAAAGTACAGGGATACTTGCAGATATATTTAGAAACATATTGAGAAAATATAACAAGGTATCAGATATGGTCGCAGACTTAATATAGAATTATCAAGCAAAACTAAAAATCTAAAGAATCTAGATGACATCGACTAGATCGTTTCTAATTATGCAAGAGATCTAACAAACTGCATTCGAGAAAGAGAATAGTAATAGAGCATATCATATGTAAGATAAAAAAATACAAGATAATGAGTGATATATTTAGAAATAGTCTCAGAAAGTACGATAAAGTGTCAGATATAGTTGCAGGACTAGTAAACTTTAGAATAATGAACAAAATTGGTAAAACTTGATATAACATCATATTAGAAAGTTTGGGTTATTTCTGCTTTGTTGCATGATTCGAAAATCAGTTTAAACATCAATTAATCTGTAACAATGACAATTGAATTTTCAATGTTTTCGTTTTTAATCCTTCAATAAAACGTTAGAAAATAACGAAAAAAATAATCATGCAACAAAGCAATACCAAATGCATATGTATTATTAATACCAATTAAATTAAAAATATGACAAATACTGTTAAAAGCAAACAACAAAAACAAAAACAACAACAATATCCTTTTGAGAGATTTGCATCAATTAGAAGATATACTGATTTTGATTTTCTTAAAAAAAATAATGATTGGATGGTATACATTTCAGATATAAATGGACAGTTCAATTTATGGAGATATCATTATATTTTTAATTCTAAACAAGAACAAGGATGTTCTTCTTCTTATCCATTAACCAATTTTGTTGAAGATTCAGTAAGACGAGTCTTCTCTTCTCCAATAGATAATAGTGTGATATTTTTTGCAGATCATCAAGGGAATGAAAATTTTCAGATATATAAAATAGATGATATCTTTAATTCTTGGCCTGAATCAATAACTTTTAATCCACAAATACGATATGAGTGGGGGTCAGAATGTTTTAGTCATGATGGAAAATACATTGTATATGGATCAAATGAAAGAGATCCATCAAATATGCTTATAAACGTAAAAAATATGAAGAGTGATGGCAATGATAGTTTCTGTATTACCGACAGAGAAGGTTGGTATATTCCTGGCTATTGGTCTCATAATAATAAAAAATTAAATTGTTCTCAATTAGTTACATTATCAGACTATTCAATATGGATTCTAGATGTAGAAAATAGGAATATGGAAAGAATTGATTTAGGAAATAATAAAGAGAAAAGCCGATTTATTGTCGGGCCATGGTCTTTAAATAAAAATGGCTTTTACGTTTTATCCGATTTAAAAAGAGAGTTTATGGGCCTTGCATTTTATAATATTGATAAATCAGAACTTGAGTGGATACATACTCCGCCTCATGATATAGAGTTAATAGATATTAGTTCAGACGGAAAATTGCTTGTATGGACAGAAAATATAGATGGATATAGTAAATTATATGTTAAAGACATAGAGAATCAAAAAATTAAAGAAATTGTTCCTACCATTGCTACTCCAAACAACGCAAATACCACTACCACCACCAATAATTCTACTACTTCTAATAATTCCATCTCTTTCATACCTTTAGATGGTGTTATTGAAAATCTGAAATTGTCAACAGATGGAAAAAGGATCGGCGTTATGATGGACTGTCCTACCTCTCCAACCAATATTTATATAATAGATCAAAATAGAAGTGAAGAAAATAATACTGCTAACAACTGTACAAAAATTGGTACATCTCTTTTTGGTAATTTATCTGACAATGTGTTAACAAGACCACAATTAATAAAATACAAAAGCTTTGATGAGTTAGAAATTTCTGCATTTTTGTATATTCCTAATAATATAAATTTCAAAAAAATCAATGGAAAGACTGATAGGAAATTCGGTGCAGTATTGTCAATTCATGGAGGTCCAACTGCTCAAGAAAGACCATATTATGATTATTCTGGACTTTATCAATATCTTGTTTATAATGACTTGGTAGTAATTGCACCAAACTTTAGAGGAAGTACAGGGTATGGAAAAAACTTTGAGAAAAAGATATATCATGATTGGGGAGGCAATGAACTTAAAGATTTAGAATATGCAATAAAATGGCTTTTATCTCAGAATTGGATTGATCCAAAGAAAATTGGCGTGTTCGGTGGTAGTTTTGGAGGATTTGCAACACTAAGTTGTATAACCCGCTTACCTCAATATGATTGGAAAGCTGCTGTAGATATAGTAGGTCCAAGCAACCTTGTAACTTTTGTTAAAACTGTTCCAAGGCATTGGCAAAACCTTACTTTTGAATTAGTAGGTAATCCGGAAAAGGAAGAAGGGTTTCTTAAAGAGAGATCACCAATTACTTTTGTAGATAATACTAATCCGCAAACTAGCTTGTTGGTAATACAAGGAGCAAATGATCCACGAGTAGCAAAAGATGAATCTGATCAAATAGTTAAAAGACTAAAAGACAAAGGAATTGATGTAGAGTATATGATTTTTGAAGACGAAGGACATGGTTTTACCAAATACGATAACCAAATAAAGGCCTTGAAGAAATCTGCAGAATTCCTAACAGAAAAAATCGCTTAAAACATCAAGATGAAAAATGAATAATACCTATTAGACAGAATTAGATCAGATTTGGTTATCTATGTGTTATTTATTAGATCTCTTGTATAATTAGAAAGAATCCAGACTATTCCTTCTAATTCTATATGATCTCTAGTTCTGCTGATTTAATGTTCTCTCGTTTACCAGTATTACAACTATGTTTGATTGACATTTTATTATACTTTCTTAATCTATCTCTAAAAATGTCGCTTATTATCCTGCAGTACTTTTTTATCTGCGAATAGTATGTTCTATCCTCATTCTCTTTTTGGAATGACATTTGTTTAACTCTTCTTCTTGTGACAATTCATAAACTGATGAAATTTAATTACAAGCTGAGCATTTTCCTTATTTGGAATTTTTTTGATGTTATTGATGGTTGTAGAAAGCTTTGCTGACAACTGTTATTATATCAACCTTCGTTCATTCTTGCCAATCATACTAATCTTTAATTTCCAAAATAATGTGATGATGAAAAGTATATGAACCCATGTACATAATGGGACCAAGGGGACTAATGCCGATATCGGTTCTATAAATAGGATTCCATACTTCTTTGAGGTAAAAACGTATTTAAAGATGTTGGAACGGAAACGATACTATCTATGATAGATTAGGCACTAGATCTTGTATCTATATCTTAGAGCCTTCCCAAAATTCGATAAAAATATAGATGGTTGTTAACCTTTATGAAACTGTGTCGTTCTTCAAACGATATAAGAACAAGAAGGTGTCTGTTATTACCAAGGTTTCTGATGAATTATGGTATATTATATCTGATCTTTTACCACATGAAAAACCAAAAAATACTGTAGGCTGTCCTGCTATTCCCTTTAAAAAAGATACTATATCCAATATTATGAAGCATTATTTAAAATTATATGAAAAAATATATCGAAATGTAAAAGTTTATTCAGTATTATGGTGTTGAGCTAGCCACTCTGACCATTACAACTGGCAGATGCAGTAACTGTTCGACCATTCTTTTGCTCGTCTTTTACAGCATGATTTACAAATTGATTGGCAGCAGCCTGGTCTTGATGTTCATTGCCACCACTACGACAATGTTTAAAGAACTTATCAGAAGTCTGCTGAAGATTTTTGTCTGCTTTAATTGACTGCAAAGTTATTCCAAATATTGATAGCATTCCTATGGTAGTAATTAGAAATGATATAAAAATAACATTTTTGTTCATATTTATAGCATGAATTACAAATACATAAACACCCATCAGAATCCCCTACCTCCTTTGTGCTTTGTTGCATGATTCGAAAATCAGTTAAAAATTTAATATTTGTATTATAATAATAATTAAGCTTTGACTATTTCCGTTATAACACTGTCAATAAAACGTTAACAAATGACGAATAAAATAATCATGCAACAAAGCAGGTGCTTTGTTATTCTCAAGATATGGTAAATTTTTGTTTACTAGAGCATTTATGCTCACCGGAGACATCGGAGTCATTCCGATGTAATTACATGTATAGAATGGTTCTAGAATTAATACAAGGCAATAGTGATTCAAGATAAGACTCTAAAGTGAATTGCTTCTAACAAACTCGTATGTTCATCTTTTATAGTAGATTATACAAGAAGAATTACAAAATGATAGAAAATCATCAATGTGGTTCAAGCTGTGAAATTCAATATTGTGAATGTAAAGGATCAATGTATCATGGCAAACATCATGGCTATTCTGGTGCATGTGGATGTGGAAGTAGTCATGGTGGTTCCAGCTGTGGATGTGGAAGTAGTCATGGTGGTTCCAGCTGTGGAAGTAGTCATGGTGGTTCCAGCTGTGGATGTGGAAGTAGTCATGGTGGTTCCAGCTGTGGATGTGGAATCAACAAGGGCCATAGATGTGGATGCGGAATGAGTCATGGCAAACATCATGGCTATTCTGGTGCATGTGGATGTGGAATGAGTTATGGTGGTTCCAGCTGTGGAATGAGTCATGGTGGTTCTAGTTCTATCTGTGGAATGAACAAGGGTCATGGTTCCAGCTGTGGAAGTGGTAGTGCTGATCCAATGGAACAAGCCAAGAAACTATTGCAAAGTGCATTTTTCATAGCATTGAAGGAAGTACATGTAGAAAAGATTAAGAGAATAATTGAAAGAAATTGGGGAGAGAAAATAGACAAAGCAGCTGAATTGGCTGTCAAGGAAGTTGAAAAACATTGGCCAGATTCATTACCAACATCATTTACAAGCAAAGAATTTGATAATGAGCTACGAGAGGTTTTAACATCTAAAGATGCAGAAATATAATAAAACCTTTATTTTTTAAATAGAATTTCCATTGAGTTGGCAATTTTAACTAGAATTTTATCCGATAGATAATAGAAGGTATCATACGTCGAAGCCCTATCTTTCTTGTTAACTTTACATAGCCATGAGTAGCAGTACGGTCAATAGACACAACAGCCATGTACTATTATACAATCGCCTAATGCATCATGTAAACCGCAATCAATACTGGAAGAACAGCCGGATGAACAACTAACAGAACATCCAACACTTTCCTTTATGACGTATAATATAGAACTATAATTAATTTGAATTGGCCTTGGAAGATAGATTACAAATATTTATCAGAACATCAGAACATGTAGAACATCTGTATAATGCACTCTCTATTTTTTATTTTTTTAGTCCCTATTCCTGTATCCTAAAGACTTAAAAAATTTTTGGTGTTAGATAGTGAATCTCATGTTCTCATGTTCTATTTTATTCAAAAAGACTTCGTATTATTATCAATGAAACTATGAATTTATGAAAGAAGTGATAAAAGTTAGCAACGGTTCCGTTGCTAAAACGATGAAGTAGATGGTGACTGAATATGATGAAAAGTTAGCGGTGTTACCGCCGCTAAATTCTGAAGCAGATGAATATGAGAAGGCGTAACAACCTGATGAAGAAAAGGCTAGACCACACATGATAGTTGATATCCATGATAATATAATTACTCATAATGATGATGGATTCGTAGGCCTTAGTGCTGATATCGGTTCTATAAATAGGATTCCATTACTTGTTAGGATAAACATTTATTTAAAAATGTTGGAACGGAAACGATACTATCTATGACAGATAAGGCAACTAGATCTTATATCTATATCTTATTTTCTGGACGGTTTGACGGTCTGGACAGTTGTTTTATAAATCTGCGCGAAACAGAGAGATTCATGTCTATTATGAAATCTTTTATAACAATATCAGAAAACAACCGTCAATACTGTCCAATCGTCAAGCTTATTACTTGAGTCTCGTTTTAATAATCTTTGCAGTTAATTAACCTTCTAGTCAACAAATGATTTTCTTTCAAAAAACCTTCGAAATATCTATTTATTATAAAAAGTAGGCATACCCTGAACAAAAAGAAAAGAGAAAGTGATTTGCTTAAGATAATAGAAATGGAGCGTGTGGAGATGTACTACTGCTAGTAAAAATCAGGGTCAACAGTAGAAACAGCGGCCAAAATTAAAGCCATGGCCTTGAATGATTGATTGTGTTAAAGCATGTGCTTGTTGTCCATCCATCATACCTGTAGATATTCCCACACCAAAAGTGATGGCCACTCCAATGCCAAATATTACTAGTTTTGGATAAGATGTTACGATGGTTAAGATTTTTGATTTTATTGACATGTTAATCAACTGCAGGGTTGTTGCATAAAAGCTTTGTATTCCAAAAAGAACGCTGCAATCGAACAAACATTGAAATCTTCATATTAGAAAACTTGTCTCGCTTTGAAGTGCAGGAGTCTACTATAGTGTAACCTCTTTGGAAGCACAACTATGCAAAGGAAATGATGAAGATTTCAGTTTTTGGACAGTTTGACGGTTCGGACAGTAGTTTTTATAAAAATAGTTAGAATTGTAGTAATGTGTATTTACCATCAATACCATACAACAATTAAATTCTTAATTTTGAATGTTAGTTACAATGATCTTTATTTTATCTTCTTTATCTGTGACACTTATTTCTAACGATAATTGTGCTTTGTAGCATGGTTTGAAAACCCGTTATAATAGTAGTTTATCCGTGACAATAACAATTGAATTTTCACTGTTTTCGTTTTTAATTAATCACAAAACGTTAACAAATAACGAAAAAAATAATCATGCAACAAAGCAAATTCAAAGCTGTTCTATTTCTTGATCTCATATAAGATATGGTTGTTTTAATTATGGGTTTTTCCTTAAGTTAACAGGCCAGAAAATTATGAACAATGGATAAAGATGTTTGTAAATGCTCTGTTGCATAACTAGTTTTCCTTAAATTATTTCCATCCATTTTATGCAACTCTTCTAAACAGATTGTACAACGATACCTTCATCGTCATCTCTTTTATCATGTTTTGAAACTTGGTTGCAGATGTATATTCACCAAACATCCGCTTTATAGATGAAAATGCTGTTTCAACCATCCATCGTTGTCCATACTTTCTTTTCTTTTTCCATTTATGATAATCCTTTATTTGAAGTTCAACTTCTCTATTCCTTACATTGCTATTCTTGGATGAAACGATAGAGTTTCTTTTTACTTTGATGACAGGTCGAATCCTTTTCTCCTTCAAGTATTTGAAATTTTCATTGCTATCGTAGGCTCCTGCATCACCAATGAAAGATTTGATCTTGACATTGCGGTTATTATTCAACACGCCTTCCACCAAATTCTTCATAACCTTTCCATCATGTACCTTTTCATCTGTGACTTTCAGTGCAAGAATTTCTTTGGTCTGCTTTGTTGCATAACTCTGAAATTCGTTTTTTATGATCGAACTTTTGTCAAAATAATACGAATTTCAAATGGATGGTATATTAAACTTAAACCAAATATGTCATATAGTTACGAAAAAATTGAGTTATGCAACAAAGCACTTTGGTCTTGATATTTACTGCAACATGTATCTTTAGATAGCCTTTCTTGTTTTTTACATCCCACTTATCTTGCATCCACCGAGACCTCTGTTTGTAATCTTGATTCCGGTACTGTCCCCGCTGCTATGATGATAACGACATCATCATCATCATCATCACATCATCAATACTGTTATTGATGTCAATGTCCAGTTTGTTTATTCTTCTACATATCTGTGAATAACATGGATGATCTGGAAGATTCTTTCCTACAGTTGCCTTTATGATTCCTTCTGTTTGTCTATATGGAAGGTGAAAGTATACTTTGATGTGACCAACTATGAGAACAAAAGAATCTGGAAATTTGTACTTTTTGCCATTCTTATTTTCATTCATCCTTGCAAGATCAACATCCCAGTTATCCAGAAAATCATAGGAAAAAAGTATCTCTCCTCGTCTTACAAGAGACTGGTTATAAGAAGGCCAGTGGATCACAAATGATTAATTGGTTGGATCCTCAGCTAAATAGGTTTGGTTATGCAACAAAGCAAATTCTAAATATTTATTCGATCTAATGGCTAATTGATATCTGAAATCTCTGGTAATCCCATTTTTTTTCTTATTTTGTTTTCTAGTTTCAAACCCGAACTCATCTTTGGAGGTGGGTGCCTGATACTCGGAACAGTTGGTCCAGGGTTTTCGGTAAAAGTTGCAGTAGAACGTTCAACTGCATATTTTTGGAAAATTTTATCAAAAAATGATAGAAATACAGGATTTGTTTGTATTACATCAGTAAATAGACCAAATACAAGGGATCTTCCATTTCCTGAATCTAAATAATATGTTGAAATAGGTCCAAGATACCAATCTGATGGAGTTACTGATGCATTATAGTCTACTAATACTACATCATTAGGACTAGATCTATATTGGTTTTCAACTCCAGACATGTTTGGAGGAGTAGGATAGCCAAATAGATTATATTCAAGAGTTGTTACTAAATAAGCGAATTGTGTAATACTAGGTGCAGCGTCGCTGTTGCTGCCAAACCATTGCTTTGTAATATTCAACCAATGTTCTCCAGGACCAGCTACAGCCGCTCTTTGACCATTATGATTTTTTATTTGCTGCCAGTAATGTCCTGAGACAAGGGTAGTAGTATTGGTAGATTCATTATAATCAACCTTTGCAAAAAATACATTACCATCCATTGCAACTAAAACACCTCCTTGGTTTACAACAAACGATTGAAGATTTTGATATAGTTGTTGTGTGACGTATTCTTCATGAAAGATTAACAAAATATCATAATTAATCTGAGCACCATTATGTAGATCTATATCAGTTAATGTAGTTATAGAGTCTGTACTTGGTCTTGTCGTTTTAAGATGTTTATACATATTTAATGCTGCAGGAATATAGAGTGCTTTGGGTGCAGTCAATTCTGTATCAGTTATGGGGACTATTACTGTAAGGTCATCCAAATCCGAAGTAACCTCTGTCGAGTTTTTATCCATATATTTTACGTACCAATCATAATAATTAGGAGATGAAATAGCACCATATGAAGCAGAAGTAAAGGTTGGTAAAACTACACCTATTCTTACCATTAGGTTATCAATAATATTATTATGTTTAAGTTTTGTTAGATTTATCATTTTAGAAAAACGGCTCTGTTAACAGCAGTGTAAACAATATACTACATTCTTCTTGTAAAATAGTTATGATTGTTTTTCTATCACAACACCTATAGCTTGCCACTTTGCTATGATGTGTCATATTTATCCTTCAACCAACGCCACTATATCTATAAATTACATTAGATACTACAATGGATGGATTTGCAAAAACCCTTAATTTAAATTTCGTAAGAGGTTGCGTATGAGTTTAGAAATAGTATTTTCAGATATGCTTAGCCTAGCACAGACAATTGGAATTGTGGGAACTATGATTCTGACACTATATTTTTCAAAAATACAAATACAAAGTCTATCCAAGAGTTCTTGGCGCTTGGATGAAAAATTCCATGACATCGTCCGGATAATGATGGAAGATCCATCAATGCAGCGAGTAATAGATTCATACGAAAACCCAACGAGAGAAATGACATTCTCTATTTCCGTTTTATGGATATGTTCTCAAGCATATACTATGCATCAAAAAAGATTACTTAGTGATAGCGAATGGGATGGGTGGTTACAGTGGATGAGAAGATGTTTCCAAAGGGGAACAATAAAAGAAGCTTGGAAACAAATAGAACCAGATAAATGGTTCAATCCTGAATTTCAGCAATTCATAAACACAGAAGTAGCAACCGGAAGTCATTAAGTTAATATTTTCAGTGTATACATCTGCATATAAGATGGAACTATGATCCCATACAAGGAAAATTCGGTAAGTTCACCGATGAAAACAATTCAAATACAACGAACAAGTGGAACAATACAATAACATTAGTTGAACCTATTACTACGTCGATAATTGATTTATTATCTTCACATATACTAGAAAAACAGTTATCAGTGTCTTAATGGCTCTGTTAACAGCTGTGTATACATAAAGATACACTCTCTTGTAAAATATTTATGATCGCTTTGCTGCCATGATTTTTGTTATAGATATCCTTCCACTTGCTAATGGCTCTTCCTATTTCTTGTTCGTCTTTAAATGTAGAATTGTTAATTGTCTGCCTTTGTAACCACACCCACCTTACTTCGATTAAATTAAGCTTGGGCGATCTTACTGGTAGAAATACAAATTTTATTCGAGGACAACATTTGGATATCTCTTTCTTTACCATCTTTGATTTGTGTGCTGAAAGATTATCAAGTACAACAAAGATATTTTGGATATTCTTATCATAGTACCGTCTATCTACTCTTTTTAAAAAGTCAACAAACTGCTTCTTTCCTGTCTTTCTTTTATAGCATTGGACATGCATTTTGTCATTTGTATGATCATAGGCTCCAAATACATTTAACAATCCATTTATCTTTTGAGCCTTTTCGACCTTTACCTGTACCGATGACCATGATGTACCACCATGGGTTTTTGCTGCTACAGGCCCTTTTTCATCTATATACAGTAACACCGAATCCGAAGAAGGTGTGTTGTACCTCAGTTGTTCAATGTACTTTTTTTCAAAGTGTATTCTGGATCATTGCTTTTATTATTTGACAACACAGTTTTAGATTTTCTCCATTTTATTTTATGCTTTAGAAGAATATTTCTTATTTCTGCAGAATGGCTTATTTTATCTACCAGTTAAGTCATTCATAAGAAAACCAGCAAGTACACGTAATGACCATGTGGAAAATCCCAAATCAAAAGATCTTGGGTTTGTAGATGTTATATCCACTATTTGTTTTTCGATATCATTAGTAAATTTGTGCTGTTTATGATTATGTTTTTTTGATATAATGCCATCGATTCCTTTTTCGTTAAAGCGATGTATCCATTTTCTTATGTTATGATCATGATGGTTTGTAATCTTTCTTATTTGAGGAACTGTGTATCCCTCATCTTTAAGCAAGATAATCTTGGCTCTATATCCTGCTTCATTATCTTCAAGCATTAGATGTAAAAGGTTCTTTTCATCATCAGTTAGCATTCTGAGGAATGTGTCCCTCATAATAATAGATAAAAGAGTGGCAAGCTATAGGTGTTGTGATAGCTAAACAAACACAACTATTTTACAATAAGATATAGTATATCATTTACACTGCTGTTAACTGAATAAACATATCCTCCAAACCGTCTCTTTAAACAAGAGAAAATAGTTTCAACAATCCACCGCTTTCCATAGCTTTCGCCGTCTTTCCACTTTTGCAAATCATTTCTTTGTGCCAACACCGATAGATTTCTAATGATGTTTTTTCCTTTTTTCCATCGAACTCTAGCATTCTTTCTTACTTTTATACAAGGCAATATTCCATTGTCTGACAAATATCTAAAAATATTATTACTATCATAAGCACCATCAGCAAATAGTTTGCCGATTGCTAATGCGGTCATGTGATCTGATTTTATAACACCATCAACTAACTCTGGTAATACTTTACTATCATGAACATGTTCATCCGTTACCTTCATTGAAAGAATTTCCTTGGTTTTGATATTAACTGCTATATGTATTTTTAAATATCCTTTCTTATTTTTCAAATGCCATTTATCTTGCATCCATTGGCCTCTATTGGTAATCTTGATACCAGTGCTATCTATTGCAATGATAATATATTCATCTTTGGAGACTTTATCTTTGCCTGTATCTATTGGAATATTTAATTTGTTTATCCTTCTGTTTATTGTTGTAAAATCAGGAATAGATGGCAGTTTTCCTTTTGCATGAGCTTGTGCAATGCCTTCGGTTTGTCTATACGGCAGATGAAAGTATGCCTTGGCATAGCCAAGTAAAAGAAGAAAAGTGTTTGGATAATGAAATGGTTCACCGACCTTATCTTTGTTCATCTCTTGTAGCTCTGCATCCCAGTTGTTAATGACATCAAATCCTAGCAAGATTTCGCCTCTTTTAACTAAAGATTGGTTGTATGAGGGCCAGTTCATATATTTTAATGATAGATGTTAGCTAAATGTATTTAGAAAAGAGGAATCATGCAACAAAGCAGCTCTTTTCCTCTTTTGATAAACTGTGGCCTTCATTCAGAAGAAGGAGAAGATAAAGAAGGAGAAAAATAAACATCCTATAATACTAAAAATTCCTGATGAATTATGGGATGAGATTAAGAGTATTTCTATCAAAGAAACCTTCGAACAGTTGGTTGTCTACCAATTGTTTCTTACAGAAAAATGCTCGATAGAATTCTCTATGTACTGAGCACAGGAGGATGTTAATGGAACATGCTGCCCAAAGAATACGGTTCTGGTTCTTCTACCTGTCATCGTAGATTTCAAGAATGGAATAGCCTTGACATATTCAAAAAGACATGGGCCAGATTACTGAAAACCTATGATGATCTTATCGGTATCAACTGGACATGACAGCAATCCATCGATAGAGTATATATAAAGTCGCCTTTGGGGGGGGGCGATGACTGTAGGAAATAATCCTATTGATAGAAGCAAACTTGGCACAAAAAGACATATTTTAACTTAAAAAAGGAATTCCTATGTCTGCTGTAATATCTTCAGCAAGCACACGTGATATTAAACTAGTTACAGATGCAGTTGATAATGGAGTTATCAAACGACCACCCTCATCATATAAAACTAAAATAGGAAACGGAAAAGGAAAAAGAAAACTTTAACATCTATGTTTAGATAAAGCATACAATTCCGAACATGAAGAGCAAGAACTAATCAAACGAGGATGTATGCAGCATACTTCTCTAAAGAGAAAAAGAGATGAAAAAGAAGAACAAGAGGCCAGGTTACAATACAACATTGCTCAAATAGAAAAAATATTCTGCAAAAAGATGGATTGTAGAGCGAACCAACTCGTGGCACAACAGATTCAGGAAACTGTTCACAATATATGAGAAAAAGTCAGAAAACTACCTTGGATTGGTACAATTATCTTGTTGTATGATTATCTACAGAAAGATAATTTTGGGATAGGCTCTAAATATACAAATCTTTAACTATTTGTAAATATAATACTTATAATTGTTCCCAGACTGTTGTTCATTTATTTCTAATAAAAAAAAATGTATGCTGCCTCCTGAATTTATTATTGAAATAAATGATGATTCTAATGAAAAATTTATGGTTGGTTTAGCGTGTTCCGATCATAAACAAAGTTTAGAAGAAAAATTTAGGTTATCGCAAATGAAAAAACAGATTCCAAATGGCAAAATTGAATTTAAATCCATTAAACCTATTCATACCAATTGTATTAAAGGAAACCAAGATGATGTCGAAGATATTCAATTAAAAAGGCTTTAGAATTTATTATTTTCATTGATTCAAATTGTTTTATCTGTTAATTGGGCTCTGTAAAGTTAAAGATATTATTTCTTTATTGTAATAATCAGCAAATACATTTAACCACTGCTTTACATATTTTAATTTACATTTCCATTTTCTACAAGGAAAATAGTCATCAAAAAATTCTGTTCTGTCTTTAATGGACTGGATAGTCCTTTCAATAATGATACTTTTCTCCAAGAAAGAATGAAGGTTGTGGTTTATCTTCAAGAACTTGCATGTATGGGGATACCATGTTCCACCGTCTGTTGAAACTGGGTGCTGTCCATATTCGTCTATAATATCCGATAGAAATCGTTCAGCGACAAACATATTTCGTTCTTTGGATATTCTTATTGCAAGAATATTCTTAGTTTCAGATTCAATAGCTATCCAAAGCCCGATGTATTCAGAACCAACTTTGAGTAGAGTTTCATCAACGATAGTTTCATCAACGATAAATGTGGATATTTTGGTTTTGCTATGAAATAATCTTTCAGGTTGGTACTTTTGTATCCAATCTCTTATTGCAGTAGGTGACTTCTTTTAACGAATCGAGATATGGCTTTAGATGTATTTCTTAATGAAAGACCAAGAAAATAAAGATGTAAAGAATATATGATATCTTCAATGGACGTTCTTTTTCTAACTTGTTGTATCACATATAATAAACAAGAGGAAATCTATAACTTTTTACTTAACTTTACAGAGCCGTTAATTGGATAATTATTTTTTGTTCCCATTTTAAAAAAATTTGATCTATTTATAAAACCCGTAGTTATAAGATAAAATGCAAATTGTATTTTGTATTCTGTGTTTAAATTAATAAAGCCTTTTTGTGCTCGCCATCCAAAACATACATTATATTTGTTGCTGCTAAATATGCCATTTTGTTTCTTGTCTCATAACTTGCGCTTCCAATATGTGGAACGAGCACAACATTCTTCATATTAATTAAAGGACTTTTTTTTGAAATTGGTTCTTCTTCAAAAACATCAAGTGCAGTCTCCCTTCAAATAATTTTTTTTCAAAGAATAAATCAAATCCTTTTCATTTATTATTTTTCCTCTAGCAATATTTATTAAAAATGATGTATTTTTCATTTTATTTAAGTTTGACCTATTTATCATGTGAAAACTGTCTTTATTTAAAGTGCAACAGATTATAAGATAATCTGATTTGAAAAATATTTCTTCTAGTTCGCAATATTTTACCTTCTCTAATAAATGACTTGGAAAATTCTGATCATCTCTATTTCTTTTATGATAAATAATTTCCATATCAAATCCTTTGGCTCTATTTGCTATTGCCTGACCTATCTTACCAAATCCAATTAAACCTAATGTTTTTTTATATATATCTGTCCCTAGCATTAATTCGGGGCTCCAACCACCTTTCCATTTTGAATTTCTAAGAAATTTATCTGCCTCTACAATTTTTCTTCCTATACATAGAATCAAACCAAAGGCTAAATCTGCAGTTGTTTCTGTTAGGATATCTCCTGTATATCCAATTTTAATACCTTTTTCTTTAGCTGTCTGAATGTCTATATGCTCAAATCCAGTACTGAAAAGTACTAATTACCTTTAGTTTTGAGCCTGCAATATCTATTATCTCTTTGTCTATTTTATCTTGTAGCATACACAAGATCCCATCAACATCTTTAGCATTCTTTTTTAGTTCATTTCTGTGAAAAGGTCTGTTTTTTTTATTGATGATCAAATTATATTTTTTTTTTAAAATGTCAATTCCATTTTGTGGAATTTTCCTAGTAATTAGTATTGTAGGTCTATTATACACATAATAATATTAAAATTTGATAATATTTATTATTGATTGGAAATGCGAATTATTTGTAATAAATCCTTAAAGTTTAAAAATGTGATTGACCTAATATAAAAGACTTTGTTTAAGAATCTTGTCGATATTGATAGTAATTCTGATCAAAAATTTAATTTGTCTTCTAATGTTAAAAATAATACTAAAAATAAAAATTCTAAGAGGGTTAATAATGAATCTGATTATAAAAATTCAATATCCCAAGTTGTACTTTTTGAAAATATTATAGGATATGATAACATAAAAAAAATATTTTTGTTTGCCATATCTTCTCAATTGCCTGTTCATATTTTATTGGTTGGTCCTCCAGGCTCTGCAAAAACTTTGTTTTTGATGGAGTGTATGAATCTGTCTCGTTCGTATTTTACCCTTGGAAGCCATAGTACAAAAGCAGGAATGATTGATTATTTGTTTGCTAATCGCCCAAGAAATTTGATTATTGATGAAATTGAATATATGCCCATTAAAAATTAGGCCGCATTGTTGAGTTTGATGGAAACTGGAATTTTAAGCGAAACAAAATTTGGAAAAACACGAAAATCTGTAATGAAAACTTGGGTTTTTGCTTCTTGTAATAATGAAGCAAAATTACTTACTCCTTTGTTATCTAGATTTCTTATTTTATATTTCAAGAAATATGATTATAACTCTTTTGTTGAAATCACGAATAACCTTCTTTTTAGAGAGTGTAACATTGAAAAGAATATTTCTCATGAAATTGCTTATCTGGTATGGAATAAAATAAAATCAAAGGATATACGAGATTGTATCAAAATAGGAAGACTTTCAAAAAGTATAGAAGATGTACACCTGATTGTCAACGCCTTAAATCAATACAAAAAGAAATAAGAACTACTATACAAATACTTCGACAATGCTTTGTTGCATCTTTCCTCCTTCTCAAATACATTTAGCTAACATCTATCATTAAAATATATGAACTGGCCCTCATACAACCAATCTTTAGTTAAAAGAGGCGAAATCTTGCTAGGATTTGATGTCATTAACAACTGGGATGCAGAGCTACAAGAGATGAACAAAGATAAGGTCGGTGAACCATTTCATTATCCAAACACTTTTCTTCTTTTACTTGGCTATGCCAAGGCATACTTTCATCTGCCGTATAGACAAACCGAAGGCATTGCACAAGCTCATGCAAAAGGAAAACTGCCATCTATTCCTGATTTTACAACAATAAACAGAAGGATAAACAAATTAAATATTCCAATAGATACAGGCAAAGATAAAGTCTCCAAAGATGAATATATTATCATTGCAATAGATAGCACTGGTATCAAGATTACCAATAGAGGCCAATGGATGCAAGATAAATGGCATTTGAAAAATAAGAAAGGATATTTAAAAATACATATAGCAGTTAATATCAAAACCAAGGAAATTCTTTCAATGAAGGTAACGGATGAACATGTTCATGATAGTAAAGTATTACCAGAGTTAGTTGATGGTGTTATAAAATCAGATCACATGACCGCATTAGCAATCGGCAAACTATTTGCTGATGGTGCTTATGATAGTAATAATATTTTTAGATATTTGTCAGACAATGGAATATTGCCTTGTATAAAAGTAAGAAAGAATGCTAGAGTTCGATGGAAAAAAGGAAAAAACATCATTAGAAATCTATCGGTGTTGGCACAAAGAAATGATTTGCAAAAGTGGAAAGACGGCGAAAGCTATGGAAAGCGGTGGATTGTAGAAGCAGTGTTTTCCTCAATAAAAAGAATGTTTGTAGAGTACGTATACTCGGTTAAACTACAGAATATGATACAAGAATTAATGTTAAAAGCGTCATTGTATAACAAAATGATATCAATTTAACCAAAATCAATCATAGAATCAAAGATTATAGGAATCATGCAACAAAGCAATAATATTGATATATTATAACGGAGTTACCGATAAACATGACTATTCAGTTCCTTGCCACTGAATCGGTAGATGTAGTAGTTCAACGGGCAACTCATATCCTTTCAGACATAGACCATCGCCTTCCGAGCTTGGGAAAATTATACCGCGATCTTCACCGGCATCCAGAACTTTCTATGCAAGAGCATAAAACTGCAGGCATAGTTGCACAACATCTTCGCGGCTCTGGTTATGAGGTAACAGAGGGAGTTGGAAAGACAGGTGTTGTAGGGATATTACGTAACGGAGAAGGTCCTGTTGTAATGTTCCGCGGTAACATGGATGCACTTCCCATTAAGGAGCAGACTGGTGTTGATTATGCAAGCGATGTTATTGAAACTACAACAGATGGAAGCAAGTCCCAGTCATGCATGCATGTGGTCATGACGCCCATGTTACATGTTTAATTGCTACGGCAGAAATTCTTGCCAACAAATCTAAAGAATGGCGGGGAACCGTCTTTATTTGTGCTCAACCTGCCGAGGAGACAGGGCGAGGTGCTGAGGCAATGTTGAACGACGGATTATTCAAGCGATTTCCAAGGCCAGATTTATGTCTTGGGCAGCACGTTATGCCCCTAGCCGCTGGAACGGTTGGCCATAACGCAGGTGTATTTATGTCCGCTTCAATCAATGTAGACGTTAGACTTTTTGGCAAGGGTGGACACGGTTCAGCACCACAGGTAGCTATAGACCCAGTGATTATGGCCTCTTCGTTAATTATGAAGATACAAACCATACGTTCTCGTGAGCTGGCAGGCGATGTTCCTGTCGTGGTAACAATAGGATTTGTTAGCGCGGGCCTGAAACATAACGTCATTCCTGATGAAGCACACATTGGTATAAACATACGCACTCAAAGTACTAATGTACAGGAGCAAATTACTAGTGCTATTCGTCGTATGGCCGAAGCAGAAGCGCAAGCATTTCGTGCGCCTAAAATGCCCAATATCACAACATCAAGTGAATTTCCGATTACTAGTAACAGTGAGCCGATAGACCAACGTATACGTGCTGTACATAAGTCACTACTTGGATCTGATAACATAATAGAAGTGCCAACGATAATGGGCAGTGAGGACTTTTCTCAATATGGTCTTCCAGGCCGCCACCACTACGACGGAGAACCTGTTCCTTACTGCTTTTGGTTGTTTGGTGGCATCTCTCAAGAGCACTATAATGCCGCCCCAGGTAATAGTCTGATGGCTAAGCTGCCGTATATTCCTTCCAATCATCAGCCCAACTTTGCACCTGATCCAGAACCAACACTGCGTGTTGGAGTTTATGCCCTCACTTCTGCAGCATTGGCATACCTACCGGCTGTTGGTTTTATCGATGAGTACTTAAAGATCCTCATATTATAGGTCTCAACTATATCTAGCCATTATCATATTTTTTGTAAAATGCTGAGTATAAATGGCAAATAAATAATCATTGGCAAAATTTTTGGATAAAAGCAAAGAAATAATCAAGTGCAACTTAAATAAAAATTATGATATTTTGATAAATTTATTATTTCTATGAGAATACCCTGTAATTGTTAGATTATGAGGCATGGTCATAATTTGATACTGCTCATATTTATTCAGAATTCCATTTCATCCGCCAGTCCCAAGCATGTATTTTATTGATTTTGGATTTATTTTCTCAGTTTTACAGTTATAATATACCATTATTTGATAAAGTAATACCGATAACAGTACAGTTGCAGATACTTTATGAAAACCACTTACTGACAATGGGTCTATCCTAAAGACTGATTTGATGTGCTCTATCAACGGTTCGATGGATTTCCTTCTTTGGTTATAGGTTGCCTGCCTCAATTCCTATTCATAAAAGCATAAGCTCAAGCCTCTTTTTGGAAGTACTTTCATATCTTTCAATAACAGGACAAACCAAGTCTATTCCCAATGTCTTTTTGCTATACTCGTACAGTTCTTTATCATTATATCCTGGATCAGCAACCATATATCTTGAGGAGGATAAAGAGAAGACTATCGAAGTTGTTAAAGTAACACACATTTTATTGTCTGGTACATTAGCAGTAGTTACATCTGTTGCTGTTAGAGACAGTACCTGTGTATTGCTGTTATAGAAGGATCTGCTAGGCTATCTGCAACAAATAGAGATCCCCCACTTGCTATATTCTTTCTTTAAAATCTGTAGAATTAGTCTTCAATCGTCTATCAAATATACATCTGCTACGTATTGTTACAAGACCGCATGCTACTGCTAGTTTATGGTTATACTTACAGCAGTCCATGATAAGAAAAGTATGTAATGCATTGTTGGAATCGATCCTAAACCATAACCTCACAACAAGACATCTCAAAATTATGGTTGGAGAATATACATATGGTTTACCCAGTTTTCTTGGTGAAGTAAGCCATGGTATACAATCTATCAGATATATAGGATGTTAAAAAGATGGATTCTTTTATTCTATCAATCTAATCTTTGAGACAGTTTTAATCAAAATTATATCTCAAGGGTTAGCTTTAAGATATATTATATTATGAAAATAAACTTGAATTATGACAATGTCTCATATATATACTAAAGTTTATTCTGCATATTGTACGGGTGCTTTCCCTTCTAATGGTTATACAATTAGAATAAATCTTAACCTTTTAGTAGGTATGCATCCAATTCCATCAATTATCTTATCGTCTTTTCTCTGTTTCTGATTTTGTTACCGGATCGCTCCATTTTGCTGTTTAATTAATTATTAGATCTCTTGCATAATTAGAAATAATCTAGACCATCACTTCTAATTCTATATCGATTTCTAGTTCAGATAATTTGATATTCTATAGTTCACTAGTCCTGCTACTATGTCTGACACCTTGTTATATTTTCTCAATTTATTTCTAAATATCTCACTCATTATCTTGTACTTTTTCAATCTGCTAATAGTATGCTCTACTATTATCCTCTTTTTCGAATGGATAATGTTAAACTCGATTTCTTCTTGTGATAAACACTGGTTTATTTTCTTTTTATATGGTAGTGCAGATAGTTGTTCTGGAAAATCCTTTTCTATGCCCAAATACCCTAGATCAACTACAGTAACAACTTGTTTTGGAGTGACAGGATAGTTCTTTTTATAAATATCGTAGTCATGTTTTCTTCCTTTTTTATAGCGTACTTTGTGAAGGACATAACCACGATTGTTAACCGTAATCTGATTCTTAATAGTATGTCTTTTCTTCTTACTTGAATAGAATATCTTTCTTCTATTCTTATCCGCAGGTCTTGGTATTTGCTGTTCGGTACAATCTGTAAAAGCAAGAAGAAAGCCTGGAAAATATTTATCAACTGCCTCTGGAGTTTTCAGCCTTTTGGTTATTGGGTATGTCTTCTGCGGAATTGGCAAACATTCTCTTATCAACCCTTCAATCTTTTGAATGTCTCTGCAGATGTTGCTCTGATCCAAATCAAATAGAAAACCTGCCATAGTGTAAGTTATGTATAGACGATAGTAAACCAAAAGCATGAGAAATCTATCTTTAACATCTAGTTTGAAAGGTTTACCTGCACCTATACGTCTTTCTCTATCTTTTTTGAACAAGCGTTGTATTTCATGTTTAGCATATCTTTTTGTTACATTTTTTTCATAAATGTCATCGAACTGTTGCACTGTAAGACCAGCAGTGAATGATTTGAAAAGCAATGGTTTTTTGGATAACCGATCATATGAAAGCAATGAGAGAACAAGAAAATGAAGAATTGCTGATCATATAGCTGTTTATTCTAATTATGCAAGAGATCTATAGATAAGTACGATTATTTTCTTACTTTAATGCAAGGCAGGATTCCATTGTCTCCTACATACCTAAAAATATTATTCCCTTCGTAAGCACCACCATCAGCAAATAGTTTGCCGATTGCTGTTACCATGCTATTTGGTTTTATAATATTTTCAACTAATTCTGGTAACGCCTTGCTGTCATGAACGTGTTCATCCGTGACCTTTATCGAAAGAATTTTCTTGGTTTTGATATTAACTGTTATATGTATTTTTAAATATCCTTTCTTTTTTTATATACCATTTATCTTGCATCCACTGACCTCTGTTAGTAATCTTTATTCCAGTACTATCTATTGCAATGACAATGTATTCATCTTTAAATTTCTTGTTTTTGTTATCATCTTCGTTTATCTTGATATCTAGCCTGTTTATCCTTATGTTAATTGTTGTAAATAGGAATTGATTGGTAATTTTCCTTTAGCATGACCTTGTGCTACTCCTTCTTCAGTTTGTCTATATGGCAGATGAAAGTATGCCTTGGCATGACCCAAGAGAAGAAGAAATGTGTTTGGATAATGAAATGGTTCGCCGACCTTATCTTTATTCATCTCTTTTAGCTCTGTATCCCAGTTGTTTATGACATCAAATCCTAGCAAGATTTCGCCTCTTCTAACTAAAGATTGGTTGTATGAGGGCCAGTTCATATATTTTAATGATAGATGTTAGTGAAATGTATTTGAGAAGGAGGAAAGATGCAACAAAGCAAATTGTTTCTAATTGTGCAAGAGATCTATTTGATCTAGGATATCTTGGTGTAGAAAAGGATTTCCCTGAACAACTATCTGCACTACCATATAAAAAGAAAAGAAATCAGTATTTATCCAAAGAAGAAAAAGATTACAATGTTATTCATCCAAAAAGAGAATAGTGAGAGAGCATACCATTTGCAGATTGAAAAAATATAGGATACTTGTAGATGTATTTAGAAATAAATTGAGAAGATATAACAAAGTATCAGACATCGTTGCAGGCTTGATAAACTATAAAATATTAAATCAATAGAACTAGAAATTCAAAGAATTGAAAAGAACAATCTGGATTGTTTCTAATTGTACAAGATATCGAATTTAGACAAAGTTGACGTAGAATCAAATAATACGGGATCATCTCGCAAAGCATTTTATATGTTATTTATTTTTAATAATTTCTTAAATATTTCGGTATCACTTCTAATTCTCTGAAAGTTTAAAAAATAATAATTAGATGATCATATTAGGATACATAAAAATATATGAAATTTTAAATTTGTTTATTGAAAATTTTTGTTTGCGGTCCAACATTATATGAAAAATGTCATCTAGGGCATGCAAGAATATTTATCTTTTTTAATTTTTTGATTAATTTTCATCGATATATTGGGGATAAACCTACTTCTTTGATGCAATTAACTGATATTGATCATAAAATCTACCAAAAAGAATCTTTTAATGATGATTTTACTGATTCCTTTCTATCTTTTCTTTTTAAGGATTTAAATAATCTTGATATTGTACAAAATTTTAATTATACTCGAGTATCTAATTTTTTACCTTTAATAAAATCAACTGTAATAGATATTTTAAATTCAAAAAATGGCTACTCATATTTAGGAAATATTTATTTGCGGATTACTGATGACGTCGAAAGCCCTTTTAAATTGAGTTTAGAGGAACTTGATGAAATGCCAATTGATATTTCAGAAGGAAAGTATAATCAAAGAGATATTATGATTTGGAATTCAGAAAACTTTTTTCAAACTCTTAAAAATGAAGATTATACTTCAAATATTGAACAAATTCTAACCCGTGGTATTCCTGGATGGCATTTTCAAGATTATTCAGTTATAAAGAATGTTTTTAATGGTAGTTATGATGTTCATGGAGGTGCCAGCGAATTATTATACCCTCATCATGAGTTTATTGCAGAGATTTCAAGAAAAATAACCAATACAAATAACAAGATAACTAATACAAAATGGATACACGTAGGTCTATTAAAAAATGAGTCTGAAAAGATGTCAAATTCATTGGGTAATACTATTTTCATTTCAAATATTTTAAAAAAATATAATGCTAATACTTTGAAATTATATTTTTTGTCTAAACCATATAGAAAAGATATTAATTTTTCCCATAATGAACTTGATAAATTCGATAAAATAGATAAAGATATTGCATTTTATTTGTTATCTAGCAAAATGACTCAAAATATGGATAAAGAAACTTTATTTATCAATAAATTTTTACATTTTCTTTATAATGATTATAATACAAAATCTGCTATATCTTTAATGCTAGATTTTTTGGACAATCCTAGAAATTCTTTTGTAGTGCGTGAGATGATAAAAATTCTTGGACTCAAATATTATTGAAATATTAAAAGAAAATGAATTACAATTTTGTAAACACTGGAATGTTGCTATAGTCAAATTTGAGGATAAATTTATCACCTTATATCACAAGGATTTCCCCGATGATTATTTTTTTAATAGGACTATTGTTAATGAAAATCTATTTTTGTATTTAAAAGATGAGGATAAAATTAAAAATGTATTTGATTCTTTATTTCTTTTTCTTAATAATTTAAAAATTCCTCTATTTTTACATATATCATCCTCATCCTTGTACTCGACATATCAAGATATTATGAACAAAGGTATGGGGAGCGAATTAAAAAAAAATGACGAAATATTTGGGTTAAAGTATGATAATAAATATAATTCAAAGACTAAAAATCCTAATATTTTAAGAAAATTCCAGATTATATCTAAAATAGAAATTGTTACTGATTGCAATAAATTAAGAGATTGGATAGACACGTATTGTTTATCTTTTGATATTAACCTTAACAAAAAAAATTTAATTTTCGATATTTTAAAAGAAAAATTTAATACTTTTACATTTATTTTATCTCAATTAGATATTAAATATGGTTACAATAATGTATATACTGGTTGTTGCATCTTATATCCTTATGGAAATAGCCTCGCATTGTATTGTCTTGGAACGAAAAAAGAGTATCGGAACCAAAATATTGCTACCCAGATGATCGAATTTTCTGTAAAATATGGTAAATTAAAAGGATTCAAAATCTTTGGACTTCAAACTTTAAAAAGTGATAATTTATTTTCGTTTTATATGAAGCGTGGTTTTGTAAAAATATATGATGTCTCTATTTTTAAATATGCAAGTAGTTAAATTTAATACTAATTAGAGATAAATTGTTAAAATCTGTGGATATTTTTGCTGATACTAACGACTTTATTTTTCCTGTTTTTGTGTACGAAAATGAAACAATTTATAGAAACAGCTTGAATCTTGGATATCTTAATGATTCTAAGGTATTTATAAAATATATTCCTAGTTTTATTCAAAGTTTATTGGATTTTAAAATTCAAAATATCCTTGTATTTGGTGTGCCTTCCAAAAGAGATTCTTTGGCTACTATGGCTTTTGAAAAAAATGGCGTAACTCAAAGGTCCATCAAAAAAATTAAAGAATTATTTGGTAAAAAATTAAATATAATTTCTGACGTTTGTGTTTGTCAATATAATCTCACAGGTCATTGCGGCATTTATGCTTGGGATTTTAAAAAAAATAAAAATAATTCATCAAATTTAAACAAAAGTAAAATTGATAATGATGAAACTTTAAAAATATTAGGTAGAATTACATTGAGTTTAGCTGAATCAGGGGCTGATTTTGTTGCTCCCTCATCTATGATGGATGGTCAAGTGGTTTATTTGAAGAGGGTTTTGAAAGACAATAATTACGAGAATATCAAAATAATGAGTTATTCTTCAAAACATAATTCTTGTTTGTATTCTCCGTTTAGAAACAACAATTTTTATCAATCTATATCAATTGATAAATCTTATTATCAAAGTAGTTATTATAATTTACATGAATCTCTACGAGAAGTAACACTCGATATTGATGAAGGTGCAGATTGGGTAATGATAAAGCCTTCGTTTTGGTATATGGATATTATCAAAGCATTAAAATCTTATATCAAAAAACCATTGGTTGTACAAAATGTATCGGGAGAGTATGCGTTAATAAAGTCTGCTGCTGTTAGTAATTGGATTGATGAAAACGAATGGGCAATACTTTCTTTATTATCTCTAAAAAGGGCAGGAGCAGATAAAATTATATCTTATTTTATCGTTGATCTATTAAAAAAATATTATAAATATAAATGATTATCTTGATTTTTCTTTATATGACAATATCAATTTGATTATTATATAATATCTTTTATATTTGTGGATGGTATCTGCTTTGTTGTTGATATTTTTATTTGTTATTTGCTAGTGTTTTATAAATAGATTTGGAACAGAAATTGTAAAAATGTAATTGTCATTGTTACAGGTTAATTGCTGCTTTATCGGATTTTCGCCATGCAATAAAGCATAGGCTCTGTAAAGTTAAGGCATTATTTCTTTATTGTTGCTTTGTTGTATGATTTGAAAACCCGTTATAATAGTAGTTTATCCGTGACAATAACAATTGAATTTTCACTGTTTTCGTTTTTAATTAACAATAAAACATAGTAAATAACGAAAAAAATAATCATGCGACAGAGCAGATGTATCCTTGTATTTACACAGCTGTTAACTTTACAGAGCCAAAGCACATAACATCTTCATTTACTTTATATTAATAATTAAAAATAAATTTTGATAAAATATGTTGTTTATACTAAAGCTAGTAAAATAACTATTCTATAAAATAAGATTTATTACTTTTATTTTGACCTAAGTTAACACAGTAATTTTAAATTTATCTGTATTCTTTGAAATGTGTTTAGTAGATGCATAAATAATTTCTCCGGTTGTAGAATCAACATAGAACTTTGTATTGTTGATATAAATTTGCCATGCAAAATGAATTCCATCCATAGTTTTATCATTGATGTTGTCTATTGATTTTATTATATTGTGATTTTGGGGATTTATTTGATATACGCTGCCATTATTTTTTATCATAACATTTTTATAACTTACATTATTCAAATTATTTGCAATAATGTTATTTGTTTTTTCATTTGAATAATTATAATATTTATGTAAAACTATTTTGTATGCATCTTCCTTTGAAAGTTCAGAAGAGTTAAGGTTTAAACCTCCAAGTGAATAAAATGATACAAAAGAAATAATCCCTGTAAATATAACAGAAAATATAATCATAATAAATATTTTATTTCTAATAAATGAAAATTTCATATTTGTCAAATCTTTATGAAAATAATATATTGTTTATTATTTATGTTATATTTTGAGCCTATTCCGAAATTATCTATATGATCATGCAATAGGATAACTGTACCAATCCTTCTCTGTTTCATAACTAGTTTTCTTCAAATTATATTCATCATTTTATGCCATTCTTCTAAATAGATTGTGCAAAGATATCTTCATGCTTTGTTGCATAACTCAATTTTTTCGTAACTATATGACATATTTGGTTTAAGTTTAATATACCATCCATTTGAAATTCGTATTATTTTGACAAAAGTTCGATCATAAAAAACGAATTTCAGAGTTATGCAACAAAGCAATATCTTCATTGTTATATCTTTTACCATGTTCTGAAATTTGATTGCAGATATATATATTCACGAAACATACGCTTTATAGATGAAAATGCGGTTTCAACTATCCATCGTTTTCCATACTTTCTTTTCTTTTTCCATTTATGATAATCCTTTGTTTGTAATTGCACTTCTATATTCCTTAAATTGCTATTATTGGATGAGATGATAGAGTTTCCTTTTTACTTTGATGATAGGTTGAATCCTTTTCTCATTCAAATATTTAAAATTTTCATTGCTATAGTAGGCTCCTGCATAACCTATGAAAGATTTGACCTTGATATTATGATGGTTATTATTCAAAACGTCTTCCACCAAATTCTTCATTACTTTACTATCATGCACCTCATCTCATCTGTAACTTCCAGTGCAATGATTACTTTGGTCTTGATATTTACTGCAATTTGTATCTTTAGATGGCCCATTTTTCCCAGATTTCATTTATCTTGCATCCATCGAGACCTCTATTTGTAACCTTGATACCTGTACTGTCCGCTGCAAGGGTAATGACAACAACATCATATCATTATCAGCACCACCCTTGATATCCATGTCCAGTTTGTTTGTTCTTCTACATATCTGTAAATAACTTGGCGGTTGTTTATATTCGGGTATACTCTTTCCCATAGTTGCTTTGATGATTCCTTCTGTTTGTCTATATGGAAGGTGGAAGTATACTTTGATGTGGCCTATGATAAGAATGAAGGAGTCTGGGAATTTTGTACTTTTTGCCTTTCTTATTTCCATTCATCGTTGCAAGATCATTATCCCAAATATCAAGAAAATCATATGAAAAAAGTATCTCACCAGGTTTAACAAGAGATTGATTATAAGAAGGCCAATGCAACAAATAATGGATTATTTTATACCCAGCTGAAAAATGTTAGTTCTGCAACAAAGCATACCAATCCAAGATAATTCTCTGACTTTTTCTCATACCTGGTGAACAGTTTCCTGCACTTGTTTTGCCGTGAATTTGTTTTCTCTACAACCCATCTTTTCGCAGAATGTTTTTTCCTATTTGAGCAATGTTGTACTATAATCTTGATCTCTTCTTATTCTTCTTTTTCATCTCTTTTTCTCTTTGGAGGAATATATACAGTACATATCCTCGTTTGATTAGTTCTTGCTCTTCAGGTTCGGAATTATATGCTTTATCTAAACACAGCTGTTGAAGTTTACGTTTCTTCTTCTTCTTCCTATTTTTTTAGTTTTATATGATGGTTGTGGTCGCCTGATAACTGCATTATCAGCCACACTTGTTACCAGTTTGATTTCATGTGTACTGGCTGAAGAAATAATGGTAGATATAGGGATTCCTTTTTTATCTGTTAAAATATGTATTTTTGTTTTGCCTATTTTGCTTCTATCAATGGGGAATTATTTTCTACAGTCATCGATCCATAAAGGTAACTTTATAGATATGCTACCGATGGATTGCCATTTCAAGTTAATACCAATGCAGTCATCATAGATTTTCAATATTCTGATCCATACCTTTTTGAATATATCAAGGCTATTCTATTCATGAAACCTACGGTAACAGGTAGAAGAGCACGATCCGACTTCTTTAGGTAGCATTTTCTATTGGCATCCTCTTGTTCTTAATACATAGATAATTTCATCAATCTCTTTTATATATGGTATGATTGTCCGATCCACTGTCTTGAGTGGTTTCTCCTATGGGAAAATATTTTTAATCTCATTCTATAATTCATCAGGAATCTTAAGTATAGTATGATGTTTATTATTCTCCTTTACACTTTCTCTTCTTTGTATGGGGGACATAGTTTAGTAAAAGGGGAAGAGAGTTATAATCCTATCGAATTTTGGAATATGCTCTTATTATAAGTAATCTTGACATTATCATATACCATTATAAAATTTAGCACATATAGTTATAGCGTTGCTTAATTACATAATAGATCTCTTGCATAATTAGATACATTTCATTAAGTTGACTACAGATACACCATTTTTTCTTTTAGTTATGCTGCTTCATAATTCTGTAGTTTATCAAGCCTGCGACTATATCTGACACTTTATTGTACTTTCTGAGCCTATTTCTAAATATATCACTCATTATCCTGTACTTTTTCAATCTACAAATAGTATGTTCAATAACTATCCTTTTTCTAGAATGACTTTTGTTGTATTCTTTATCTTCTTGTGGTAATTCTTTTTGATTATTTTTCTTTTTATAGGGTAGAGATGATCTTTGTTCTGGAAAGTCCTTTTCTACTCCAAGGTATCCCAGATCATACACATTTAGAACATCTTTTGGGATAGCAGGATGATTTTCTTTATAGATGTTATAGTCATGTCTGTGTCCTTTCTTATGATCTGCTTTGTGAATAATATAACCATGATTGTTAACCGTAATCTGTGTCTTTGTTGTATGCCTTTTCTTCTTGCCTGAATAGTACATCTTACATCTTCTCTTGTCAATAGGTCTTGGAATCTGCTGCTCTGTACAATCTGTAAAAGCCATAAATCCCGGAAAATATTTCTCTACTTCCTCTGGCGTTTTCAACCTCTTGGTTATCTGATATATTTTCTGCGGAATTGGTACGCATTGTCTTATCAAACTTTCTATCTTTTGGATATCTCTGCAGATGTTGCTCTGATTCTAGATCAAATAGAAAACCAGCTAATGTGTAGGTTATGTATAGGCGATAGTGACACTAGAACCATGATAACTCTATCCTCAACAATGAGTTTGAAATGTCTCCCTGCACCTACATCTCGTTCTCTCCTCCTTCTTTTTGAGGATAAGCGTTTTATCTCGTACTTTTTGTATTTTGATTTTATTTCTTTATAAATGTCATTAAACTGTTGAATTGAGAGACCGGTAAAGGATTTAAAGAGTGATGGCTTCTTGGATAATCTATTGTAAGATAACAAAAAGAATGACATATTTACATACGATAGACGGAAATAAAGCTGTTTTGGCTAATTATGCAAGAGATCTAATGTATTGTAATTTATGGCTCTGTAAAGTTAAGATATTATTTTTTTGTTGTAATAATCCGCAAATATATTTAACCATTGTTTAATATGCTTTAGTTTGCACTTGTTCTTTTTACAAGGAAAATAATCGTCAAAACTTTCAGTTCTATCTTTTATACTTCATCGTCTTTTCAATTATGCTTTTTTCAAAGTGGGAATGAAGTGATGATTTAGATTCAGGAAGTTACAAGCTTGTGGATACCAAGTACCATCACTATCAGATGAAACTTGATGTTTTCCATACTTGTTTACAGCCAGAGATAGAAATCGCTTGGCTACTACAAACATATTTCATTCTTTTGAGATATGAAACGAAAGAATATTTCTTTATTTTAGGATTCAATAACGACCCAAAGCCATATGATTTCTGAACCCACCTTCAGTTGAGTTTTTCATCGATTATAAATTCAGATATTTTGGTCTTGCTGTAAGATAATCTTTTAGGTTTATACTTTTGTATCCAATCTCTTATTGCATCAGTGTGACTTTTTGTAACAAATCTGGATATTGCTTAGATGTATTTCTAAATGAAATACGGCTGTTGAAGTATAGAAAGAATATATAATATCTTCAATAGATGTTCTTTTTCTTACTTGTTGAATCTAATATAATAAACAATAAGAAAATCTATATCTTTTTCCTTAACTTTGCAGAACCTATTTAATACTAATACTTAATACATAGGATTTAGATTCATTTTAATTAATTACATTAACAATCAGAAAAGAACAAAAATTTTCTTTATGATCAGCTAGTCAACCGGTTGTAAAGGACCCCATATGTTAACAGAACCTAAAAAAACATATACAACAACTTAAGTTGAGATAAATCATTTTAATGGAAAATAAAACATAAAAATAGAATAGATAATATAATAACATATTACGATATATGAATGGAATGATGATTTATTTTAGATAAAAATTATATTTGGAATGAACAATTTTCTGAATATAAATTTTTATCAAAATTATAAAAACATTTGATACGATTAGAATATATATAATTAATTTCAATTCTATTTATCCCGCGGTAGCTCAGCCTGGTAGAGCTTTCGGCTGTAGCTTTTGGCAAAGTATTGCTAATTTACATCAGCCTATCAGGCTTACATCCAGCAGTAACCGAAGCGTCGCAGGCTCAAACAAAAAATTGGAAAATATTTTTTGGAGCAAATCCTGCTCGCGGGATGAATTTTTGCTCAAAGAATTTACAAATCAAAATTCCTTCAAACATGACTATACTTTTAAAATTTTGAGTTAAAGGAAATATTTGCTTTGTTGCATAATTATGAAATTCGTTTTTTATAATTGGATATATGTTATAATAACACTAATTTCGATATATCCCTGCCATAGACTTTACTGAATATGTGGACCATTACGAAAAATTGAATTAGGCAACAAAACAGGAAATATTATCTTTTTTATTAAAAATAGTTGCAATTATATACAAAAGATAAAAATATCTTAGTCTTTCTATACATTAGATCTCTTGCATAATTAGAAATAATTTACATCATTCTTTCGGAATTCTTTAGATTTCTAGTTCTGCTTCATTATCCTATAGTTTATCAGACCTGCAACTATGTCTGACATTTTATTGTAGTTTCTTAATCTATTCCTAAATATATCACTCATTATTCTGTACTTTTTCATCTTACAGATGGTATGTTCTATAATCATTCTTCTTTTAGAGTGGTTTTTGTTATACTCTTTTTCTTCTTGTGATAATTCTAGATTTCTTTTCTTTCTATACGGTAAAGCGGATAGTTGTTCTGGGAAATCCTTTTCTATGCCAAGATATCCTAGATCAACTACATTAACAACCTTTTTTGGAATAACAGGATGGTTATTCTTATAGATATCATAGTCATGTTTTCTTCCTTTTTTATAGCCCACTTTATGAAGTATATAACCACGATCGTTAACCGCAATCTGATTCTTTACGGTATGTCTTTTTTTCTTGCCTGAGTAGAAAGTCATTCTTTTGTTATTATCAACAGGTCTTGGAATTTGCTGTTCTGTACAATCGGTAAAAGCAAGAAAGCCTGGAAAGTATTTCTCTACTTCCTCCGAGGCGTTTGTAACCTCTTTGTTATGTTGTATAATTTCTGTGGTATAGGTATGCATTTTATTATCAAACTTTCAATCTTTTGAATATCTCTGCAGATGCTGCTTTGATCAAGATCAAAGAGAAAGCTTGCTAATGTGTAGGTTATGTACAGAACGATAGTACACTAAAAGCATAAGAAATCTGTTTTTTACATCTAGTTTGAAAGGTCTTCCAGCTCCTATATCTCGCTCTCTATTCTTTCTCTTTGATAGTCTTTGTATTTCATATTTGTAATATCTTTTTGTTATTTCTGTATTGAAAATGTTATCAAATTCTTGTACTGTAAGACCGATAAATGATTTGAAAAGCCGTGGTTTTCTTGACAACCTCTCATATGAAAACATCTAGAGAGCAGGTAAGGGAGGAACTTGAGGTCATAAAGCTTTTTGGAATTAATTATGCAAGAGATCTATTAATAATATTATAAAAAGTAATTAAAAAAGTATTTATTTATTGAATTGGAACTATAGACCATTTTACCTCATATTTTGATATTGGGCCGCACCCAGGTGAAGATGTAGTTCCAAGATATGTTTTTTCTTGAGAGTAAGTTCCACTTGATAATATTTTTTTCAAATCTTGTATTGGTATTAATATTTTATCTGAGAAAATTAAACCATTACAATCAGTACTTAACAATCCCGGAAAAATAGATTTTAACGCCGCATCAGCTTGAATGGAATTCGAAATATCATATGAATTAAAGGATGGATCTGATAATTGAATTAATGCTTCTTCTAAATTAATTAACATCGAAGAAACACTCGCATCATTTTTATTTATGCCCAAAAATTCGATTATAATGCCTTTATCTTTATTTTTGATTTCAAGAGGTCCTACACCCAAATATAAAGAAATATTGTCGTTTGTTTCATGGCTAGCAAGATATTGAGTTGATATCATCGGTACACCATCTCCCTTTTTTACACTCAACCCTATAGATACAACATCAAAAATTGGAGATCGCGGAGTTTTTACATTAATGTTATCTATAACAACCATGAATTTTGACATTATTCTACCTTCTGTATTAGTTTTTGTTAATTGATTTATTGAAAATTTATTGTCAAAAGGTACTTTACTAATTGTTATAGTTTTGTTTGGACCAGGATATATTTTCATAGTCAATGTACCACTCTCTACTATATTTTTTAATGGCGAATCAATCCATTGCCCTACTATATTGTTCCCAACAACTACACCTTTAAAGATATTATTCAAAGTAGCATTATACTTATCGAATCCTATCCACCATAAAGAATTTCCTACTTGTTTCAAATAATATTTGTCAAGTTTATTGGATAAATATTGACCACTTAAATCAAATTGTGAAGCATTTGTTAAAATATTATTTGATTTTGTTATATTATTAATTTGACCAAATGACGAATGATGAACACATATTAATAAAAATAGAAACACAGAAAAATAAATATAACCTATATTTTTCATAAAATCTTTATTTAGATCTACTATTTAGATTTTTTTTATATTGTATATTTTAGAATTGGCAAACAAATATCTTTAGATTTTTTTATCGTTTTAACAAAATCATAAAATAAAATTATAATAAAATAAATAGACATATGTTAGTCCAGTTGGCTCTGTAAAGTTAAGCTATTATTTCTTTGTTGTAATAGTTGACAAATAGGTTAAGCCATTGTTTTACATGCCTTAATTTACATTTCTTTTTTCTACAGGGAAAATAATCATCAAAACCTTCGGTTCTATCTTTTATGTACTGCATTGTTCTTTCGATAATACTTTTCTCATATGATGAATGCAAATAATGATTTAATTTCAAAAATCTACAAGCTTGCGGATACCATGTACCACCACCGTCTGTAGAAACAGGGTGATAACCATAATTCTCTATAATATTAGATAGAAATCTTTCAACAACAAACATGTTTCGCTCTTTGGATATACTTATTCCAAGAATATTCTTAGTTTCAGATTCAATAACAACCCATAACTATATTAATTCAGAACCAACTTTAATTTGAGTTTCATCAATTATGAATTCAGATATCTGGGTCTTGCTGTAAGATAGTCTTTCTGGCTTGTACTTTTGTATCCAATCTCTAATTGCAGAATGACTTCTTTTAACAAATCGAGATATGGCTTTAGATGTATTTCTTAATGAAAGCTCACTGAAATAAAGATGTAAAGAATATAAAATATCTTTAGGTTCCGTTCTTTTTCTTATTTGTTGTATCATATATAATAAACAAAAAAGAAATCTATAGCTTTTTCCTTAACTTTACAGAGCCTTTCTAATGGTGCTAATTATGCAAAAGATCTATACAAATTAAGGCCCTGTGCATTTAACAAAAAATCTATATCTTTAAGATGTCCCATTTCAATTGTGATAGTAAGAAATAGAACACCTTCGAAATACATTAGTTATGTATTATATTTGTTCTTTTCGGGTCTTTCATTAAGAAGAACAGCTGAAAGATTATCTTTTGCATATATCATAAGAAATAATGCTCCCTTACGGAACGGGATTCAAAAGTTCAGATCTCAACAGATATCGTCAAAGAAAAAGAAAATTCTGAAATATATAATATATGAGACGACCATTAAAGGGTGTTCTGAATGTAACAGAATTTGATTGTGGCTATTGAACCAAAAGAATAAGAAATCTTTCATTTTATAATTAAAAGAACGAAATATGTTTGTTGTAGTAGCTGAGCGATTTCTATCAAATGTTGTAGATGAATATGGAATACATTCTGTTTTAACATCAGACGGCGGAACATGGTATCCGTCACAAGCCTATCGTTTCTTGAACCTATGTCATCATCTCCATATACCCATTATGAGAAAAGTCGAATAAAAAGGACAATGCAATACGTAAAAGATAGGACAGAAAGCATTGATGACTACTTTTCTTGTAAAATAAAAAAATGTAAATTGAAACACATAATCAATGGGTTGAATTTGTTTGTAGATTTTTGTAATGAGTTAGGTGCCAAGTGAATAGAGCCAAAAATTCACAGGAAACATTTTAAATAGAATGTTTTTATTAATATTGTTGAGAGACAGTGATAGATAATAACAAGCAATTTTTATCACAGCAATTATTATGGATAGGAATTTCTTTAGGAATAAGTTTAACAATTTCTTTCTTAGTACCATTCCCATTCTCTTTACCAATAATTATAATTGTATTTATTATGCTAAGTTATTACATAAGAAATAGAGCTATGAAAAAAATGGGTATGACTGGCTCTGTATTTGGCGGCTCAGGAAGCTCTATAAGTTATTATTGTATGAGTTGTGGAACCAAGCATAATCAATCTTCTTGTCCAAGCTGCGGCTCAAAAATGAAAAGAGTAGGTTCATAGACTTAGATTAATGAGAGCAAAAAATAAACAAATCATAATAAAAAACATAGACAACTTTATAATTTCTTTAAATAATGAATCAAATAATAATTCAATAGTTATTGTTGAAGGAAAAAAAGATATAGAAGCCTTATGTTTTCTAGGATATAAAGGCAAAATAAAAGCTTATCACCATTATAGAGGGATTACAAATTTTATAGACAGATGTGCCAATAAGTATAGTAAACTAATACTATTACTCGATTCAGACAGAAATGGTGAAGCAATTACCAAGAAAATTTTATCTCATTTAAATGGAAGAAACATTGATTTAAGTTATAAAAAAAGGTTACAAGAAATAACCAATTGGAATATAAAAAAAATAGAAGAAATTAAATCATTTTACATTAGCACGTCAGAGAATAAATCAAATAAAATAAGCCGTACCTTCATTCACTTTTCATTTTAAAATAAAAAGATTAATGAGGGCACATCACTTATCATATAACAATCAGTAAAAAATGATAAATAAAAATAACAACGAGGTAATAAAGATATCAAATACAGGGATTGTAAAATATCATGTAAAACTAAAATTTGAGGTAGACGGTTTAGTCGAAAAGGCAGATATTATTGGAGCGATTTTTGGACAAACTGAAGGGTTACTGGGTCCAGAAATGAATTTAAATGAATTACAAAAGGTTTCTAAAGTTGGCAGAATTGAGGTAAACGTAGATTCAAAGTCTAATTCTGCTAAAGGTGATGCATTAATTCCAATGAGTACAGACATATCTACAGCAGCTTTAATTGCGGCTGCAATAGAAAGTATCGATAAAGTTGGACCATTTCAGGCAAAATTTTCTCTAATAGGAATTGACGATATACGTGCAATTAAAAAGAAAATAATTGTTGATCGTGCAAAAAAAATAGTCCAAGAATGGGCAACAAAAACCATTAGTGAAGGTGAGGAAATGTTAAAAGACGTTTATGATGCAAGTAAACCAGGCAGACTCACCACATTTGGAAAAGCTCAACTGGCTTGTGGAGTAGGCGTTTATGATTCGGATTGGATAATATTAGTAGAAGGTAGAGCAGACGTAATCAATTTACTAAGAGCAGGATATGACAACGCAATCGCCATAGAAGGAGCAAAGATAGATGAAACTATATTAAAACTTACTCATGGAAAAAGAATTATTGCATTTATAGATGGAGATAGGGCAGGCGATTTAATATTAAAAGAACTACAAGGATTAGTAAATATAGAGAAAGTTTATAGAGCACCTGCAGGAAGAGAGGTCGAAGAATGCACTCCTCTTGAAATATCGGAAATATTAAAAGATGTACACGAATACATGAAAAATATACATATACCAAAATCTCATTACGAAAACCATTTTAATGGAAGAAATAATTTACAAAATTCAGGAAATCAATCACAAATAAACATGGGATCAATAGATAAAGAAAATAATACTAGACAACAATTTGGAGATTCAAATGACTTGAACAATATCGATAAACCATTTCCATCAGCAATAAATAATTTAGATGAAGGTGAAAAAATTATTTCAACGATTAAACAAATATTTCCTCAAATTAATGAAACATTAGAAGCAATAATTTTTGACAACTCATTAAAATCTATGACAAAAATACCTGTTTCAGAAGTTGTAAAAAAAATATCTGATTCTCAAGGTGGAAAATTATTAGTATTAGATGGAATAATAACCCAGAGATTGGTCGAAGCAGCAAACAAAGTAGGAATACAATATATTATTGGGCATAGAATAAATATTTTAAAAAAATTCATATCCAATATACAGATTCAAACTTTCGCAGATATAGGATTAATTTAAATCATAGATAATGAATAAAAACTTAAAATATTTTCATTTTTTAATTTTAATTTATTTGCTCTCAATTGGAGCAAAGGATAATCATATTGAAATCACTAGTGGACAAATAAGCAAAATTATTAAGAAATCACAACAAACAACTTCAAAGGGCTTGATAGAATTAGAAAGTGAAGGATGTATAGAAAGGTTAAAAAATAATAAGAAGTTTAAAATAAAAGTAACACAAGAAGGATATGAAATAGTTACGGGTTTGCATAAATTAATAGAAAAATCATTAAAACAATCAGACGTTGGACAAGTTATTTTTAAAGGAAAGATTGTTTCAGGTATGGGTGAAGGCTCATACTATATGTCATTAAATGGATATAAAAAACAGTTTAAAGAAAAATTAGGGTATGAACCGTTTCCAGGGACGTTGAATTTAAGATTAGAAGATAAAACATATATGGATAGAAAAAAAGAATTAGCAAATTTTCCATCTATTTATATAGAAGGGTTCAAGGATGAAAATAGAACTTTTGGATGGGTCAAATGCTATCCAGCATTTTTAACTTTAGAAAATAATCAAAGCAAAAGAGACAATATAAATTTTAATATTATAAAAAAAGATGCAACATGGATTAAATTGACTTCAGCAATTCTTGCGTTAGAGAGAACACATCATGATAATAAATTACTAGAGATAATTTCTCCACAATGTATTAAAGAAACGGCTAAAGTTAAAAACGGAGATATTGTTACAATTGTTCTTGATGAAATAAATAAGAGTCAAATATCATAAAATGCATTTCCCAAGTTTTTTTTTATAATAGTACTTTTGATTTTTGGAATAGGTGATGAAAGACGTATAATTTCCAGATTCAAACCCAGATTCGAGCAATTTCTCTGTATTTCTTTTTCATTATGAGATTGATCATAACCTAGTGCTATTATATCCGGTTTAACAAATTTTACAGTATCGTATAAGGTACCTTCTTTCCCAACAAGCGAAAGGTCAACAAAAGATAAAGACTGTACCAACTCTTGCCTTTGTATTTCATCATGATAAATATTTCTATCTTTTTTTATTTTAAGAGCAGTTGAAGTTGTAGCTACCACTACAATTAAGACATCTCCATAGGATTTAGCAGATTTTAATGTATGAATATGACCAGGATGTAATAAATCAAACACTCCACCTACAAAAACTACTTTTATAATAGAACGACCAAAGTCAGTAAGTTGACATCTACAATCAGATAATTTTTTATCGTCTACGACATTTTTAATAAATTTTATAAAGCCATTTTTTTCCAATTCATTAATTTTATCAAGGTAAAAATCTTCACCTACATCCATTTTATTTTGAAGATAGGAAATGATTGTATTCAAGTTAGGGCTAAAACCGGTTTGTAAACTACAACAATAAATAGAGCCCAAAATAGTTTTTTTCAATGATTTCATTAATTATGATAATATAATAAAAAATAACTCGATATATTAATTTTATAAAGACAATGTAAGTAAAAAAATAATTGTATTATAAACTGCTTGTTGCATGATTATTTTATTCGCCATTTGCTAACGTTTTGTTGATAGAGCTATAACGGAAAAGTTTAATTGCTATTATAATACAAAAAATACGCGTTTAATTGATTTCTGAATCATGTAACAAAGCACCTTTAATTCACTCATTATATCTTGTGTAATTATCAATGTATCATCCTTTCCTTTTAATAAGAAAGGAATAAGATCATTGTCTATACAATAGGTTAGATTATCAGTTATATCATTAGTCTGAGTGACTACCATATAATCAGATCTTATATGCCTCGAATATAATACGCTAATTCACTTTCCTAAGGATATACTTTACTATATCCATGTTGAAGGGTCTTATCCTATAATATTTGGCAATTGATGATTTTAAATCCTCAAATCCAAAATAATATTTTGATATCAATAAATCGTACTTTCCCTGTCTACAACATTCTACAACAGCATTAAACTCGGGTGAACCTTTTGGTAAATAGAATATTTTTATTGAATCTTTATTCTCCTCCAAATATTCTGTACTTTATTTGATTGATGCCGCCTTGCTCTCTGTCTGTAGATATGATAACCTTTTGTATTTTTTTCTTTATTTGTATTAAATAATCAAGGAAAGTATCTTGGTTAAACTTATTATATTGATGAAATAATGGATGCTTACCTTCCATAGTAAGTGTACCATAAACACACGTTCTTTGATGTGAGCCTGCAGCTGTAACTACAGGTCTAATCCCTTTTGGAAGCCATAATTTTTTTCTAACAGTTATATCATGTACAAATATCGATTCACCCTATACCATTTATCACAAGTATGCTAAACAATTTAAGATCGTTATACTAAAATATTTATCAAAAAAAACTACTATCAAGAGGAGGCATTTATTGATGTATAATAGCTTTATATGTATTTAATTTAGCCAATTTATGCTAATTGGTATATGTACTGCTATTGTGAATCCTTTCGGGATTTGCGAGAGTAATCCTTGTACCCCTTATTGAAGACCTCTTTCTCTTATTTTGATGCTACGTGAACAAATCTCTTCTGCAGAACCTTTGCAGAATATCATGGCATAGCATACCAAAAAAACGTGGCAGACCATATGTATATTCCCCAACAGTAATTTTGAGACGTTTTATTGGAAGAATAGGTTTTATCTGAATTCCAACAATGCATTACATATCTTTCATAGCATGACTGTCAGTATAGCAGTAAATTAGCAATAACCTGTGGTTTAGTATCCATCCCATGCAGACAAACATTTGACAGGCGATTGTTGCTGGATATTTCTAAGGATATAATAGAAAGGATATCAACAATGGGATATCTATTTATCGCATATAGCCTAGCAGATCCTTCTATAACAGCAATAGTCAGTACTGCATCTAACATCAACAGATGTAACTACTGCGAATGTTCCAGACAACAAGATGTATGCTACTTTAACAACTTCTATAGTTTTCTCTTTATCCTCCTTACGATATATGGTTGCTGATCCAGGCTATGACGATAAGAAACTGTATGAATATGGTAAGAAGGTGTTAGAAGTAGATCTGGTAATTTGTCCTGTTGTTGAAATATATAAAAATACTCCCAAAACGAGGCTAGAGATGGTTTGCTTTTATCAATCGGTATTAGGATAGACTATTTTTACTGCCAAAGAAAAATATCTATAGAGATCCGTTGATAGAACATATAAAATATGTGTTTAGAATAGACCCATTACCAGCACCAGGATTTCATAAAGTATCTGTAATTGTACTTCTGTCTGTTTTATTGTATCAGTTAATGGTACACTACAACTGTAAAATTGAGAAAATAAATCCAAAATCAATAAAATACATGCTTGGGACTGACTATTGATACAATATAGAGATATGGATGAATGATTTTTAATTATGACCATACTTCATATATATAGATGTCTCAGGTACTCATAATCTTCTTCATGGAATTAATCTCTGACGGCTCTTCGTTGTCATCATCGACATCAAAATTTTAAACATTTAAAAATAATATATTCTTTTTAAAATATTAAAATACAGCCGTTATTTAAAACTCAAAGTCGAAAAGCCAATATGGGACTTTAACAAACTGGACGGCTCTGTAAAGTTAAGGAAAAAGCTATAGATTTCTTTTTTGTTTATTATATATGATACAACAAATAAGAAAAAGAACGGAACCTAAAGATATTTTATATTCTTTACATCTTTATTTCAGTGAGCTTTCATTAAGAAATACATCTAAAGCCATATCTCGATTTGTTAAAAGAAGTCATTCTGCAATTAGAGATTGGATACAAAAGTACAAGCCAGAAAGACTATCTTACAGCAAGACCCAGATATCTGAATTCATAATTGATGAAACTCAAATTAAAGTTGGTTCTGAATTAATATAGTTATGGGTTGTTATTGAATCTGAAACTAAGAATATTCTTGGAATAAGTATATCCAAAGAGCGAAACATGTTTGTTGTTGAAAGATTTCTATCTAATATTATAGAGAATTATGGTTATCACCCTGTTTCTACAGACGGTGGTGGTACATGGTATCCGCAAGCTTGTAGATTTTTGAAATTAAATCATTATTTGCATTCATCATATGAGAAAAGTATTATCGAAAGAACAATGCAGTACATAAAAGATAGAACCGAAGGTTTTGATGATTATTTTCCCTGTAGAAAAAAGAAATGTAAATTAAGGCATGTAAAACAATGGCTTAACCTATTTGTCAACTATTACAACAAAGAAATAATAGCTTAACTTTACAGAGCCATTAGAAATATTCTTAAAAGATGACAGATTTTAACCATAACTAGCAAATAATAATAAAAATAAAAATATTTCAGGTATGGTATAGAATTTATATAATTTTGATATGCGCCTAATTATGCAAGAGATTTTATATTGTATACTCTTTTGTAAAACTTAATTTTAAGAAGCAAAAATTTGTATTATAGTTAAAACTATGCTAATTTTTTTTTGACATATTTTTAAACTAGTTTTCAATTTTATAATATTAAATATATTTTTCTATATCAAAGAACCAAATTTATAACAAATTTGAGACCTTTTTAAATTAGTTTAATTTATATTAGATCTGATTTGCAAATTCCTTCTATGTATTTTAGATTATTCAACATTCATTTCCAAATTTTATACTTAATTATTTTCATACTTTTAGAAATTGATATATTAAAAAGAATATTCTATGCTATGATAAACTACAATTACGATTTTAATATCTATCAATAAATGTATGTATTGTTTAATTATATTCTGAATAATATCTGTATCTTTTTTCTACTTCTTTATTTTTTCCATCCTTTACTAATTCAATTTGTTTTTGTAATATATCTCTAGAATAGTTTTTAAACTTTAATCCTTCATCATTATCTGGAAATCTGGAAAGGCTAGTTTCAAAATCTTTCATAAATTCTGTTACTAGTTTTCTAAACTCTTGCTTTGTAAGATTTTTAGTTTTATTGACTTTTAATAACGAAACGGCACATTGAGTTGAATATATTCCAGCCAGATCTTCTAAGAGTCTTTCTATTTCAAAAAAATCTGCCATTTATAATACTAAACATACTAGGACTAAAAACATTTACTAAATCTATAAAATGTTTAAAATTTTGATAGAAAGATAAAAATGTGCATTTATCTTTTCACCTTTTATGCCTATAACTGATGTTGTAAAAAAACAAATAGCTCAAAAAAGACGACTGTTTTTCAAGATTTGCTTTAAATGCGGTGCAAAGAATCCTATTGGCGCTGAAAGGTGTAGAAAATGTCATGGAAATCAGATGCGATTAAAAAATAGAACTTTGGGTGCTAAAAAATAATCATTTCTCATTAATAAATCTATAATATAAAAAATATTTAATTTTTAATAATGAGAAAACTTTAATTATCTTTTTTGATTTCCTTATTATAAGTCACGATTAATATGAAATACCCGAAAGTTGTTTTGTCGGCTGATAGAACTTTAATGTCTCCTTACAGAGGAATCTCTCTTGCATCCTTTTTTGGATGTGCTCCCGCTTTAGATGAAAACCGTAGTCCTGATTCCTTTTGGTATAAGATTTTAGGAAAACAGGTAACTCCTAAATTACTTTTTGATTTTATATGTAATCCTATTGGCCAAGTAAATGGTAGAGCTAGTTATGCTCCTTATGGTTTAAGAAAAGTCGAAGCTTCTTTATTGCGAGACGGATATTCAAGAGATGATGTAGTAGTAGCGCATCCTGACTATGTAGATAAATTTATTGGCCCTGAAACAGAATTTGTAGGAACTTATGAAATGGATCCATTGGGTATGGGTCCTGTTACTATGACATTCACCTATGGCCGTAAACAAATGTCATATGATGAGTATTATAACAGAGATTTACATCATAAGATAAATGCTGCAAAACAAAAAAATGGTAGTAAAGCTAAAGTTGTAGTTGGAGCTTCTGGTACATGGCAATACAATTACGATCCTGCTAAAATCGAGGAATATGGATTATATGCTATTTTGGAAGGGGATTTGGGCGGAATTGGCCCTGAAATTGATGGTGCAGGTAGAAGCTTCTTTGATTCTATAATAAATAATGATTTGGAAATTGCAAATCCCTTTAAAAAAAATAAATTTAAAGTGGAAATTAAAGAATTCGATCGAAATGGACGAAAGTATCATGGTAGATTTATCCACTATTCTTATGAGCCATCTGTTGATGAAATTCCTAATATTGTTAATCCAAGTATGCATGGCATGATTGAAGTTATGAGAGGGTGTGGAAGAGGGTGTAAATTTTGTGATGTTACATTAAGGCCCTTAAGATATTACCCTGTTGACAAAGTTCAAAAAGAAATTGAAATCAATATGAAATATGGTGGATTAAAGAACGCTTGGATTCATAGTGATGACATTTTTGTATATGGGTTAAATCCTAGAACAACTAAAAATATGCAACCAAATAGAGAGGCACTTGAAGAATTATTTAAGGGAATTATGGAAACTGGAGTCGAACATACTAATCCTACGCATGGTACATTAGCGGGTGCTATCGCTGATGAAAAACTTATTCCGAACCTTTCTAATATAATAAAATCTGGACCTACCAATCATATTGGTGTTCAATGTGGATTCGAGACGGGTAGTATAAGATTAATCGGGAAGTATGCTGATAGAAAATTAGCTCCCTTTAAACCATCTGAATGGCACTGGGTAGTTAAAGAAGGTGTAAAAACACTTAATGAGTACTACTGGGTTCCCGCCTTTACATTGATTATGGGTTTGGATAATGATGAAACTGCGGATGATAGCTGGGATACTATAGAGCTAATACATCAGTTAGAAAAAGAGCAACCCGACTCAAAATTCACTGTAACGCCTTTAACTTTTGTTCCTATAGGTTTACTCGAAAAATCTGATTTCTTTGATATTGGAAATACTATGGATCCTGCAAAATTGGGTGTAATGTACAAAACATGGCAACATAATTTCAAATACGCTATTCATAAATTTATGCACAAAGTTGGACAAAATGACCCAATACGAAAGTTTTTCTTTGCTACTTTGGCTAAAACATTGGGAGGAGTACCGTTAGGTGCAATGGAAAAATATGCTCGAAAGAAAAGCCCTGAACATGAAAGAGTAATAGAAAAAATCAAAGCACAATATGCTTGATTTTAAATTAATTTTGCTATTTTATTTCTTTTTCAATAGTCTCAATAAGGTTTCTAAAATCACTTATGATATTTTCTTTTAATTTACCTGAAGTTTTCTCTTTTGTAATGTCGTCAGAAAAAATTATTGTCATTATTTTTTCTTTTTCTTCAATTTCACTTAGAGCATTATACAAGAATTTAATAGATACTTCATTAAAGGATACTAGACAAACAAAAGTTTTTTCTTTTGATATATAAACTAATTTTTTTATATATCTTTGGAAATCTATGTCGAAAAAAGGATCAATGTATTTTTCGACATTTCCTATTAAGGATGTATTAATTTTATTTCTCTTTGCAAAAATGTTTATCATATTACATATTGGCATTGAATCATCATCTCCTGAAACTATAATTAACCATGAGTTTTTTTTAGAAGTAATTTCATCTATTACTAAAGTATTTTTTATTAAATTTATTGAATTGGTAAAACTAGTTATTAAGTGAATTTTTTCTGTTTTTCCTATTCTTCCTCTTTTGTGAAGTTCAAATAAAGTTTTTAGAATAGGAAAGAATATATCTGTGATGGTTTTTTTTAAATTGATTTTTTTATTAATTATACTTAGTATTATGTTTTCTACAGTTTCTATTTCATATTTTAATAATGAAAATAGAATTTTCTGTTCTAAATCTATATAACTCTCGTCTTTTACCTCTATATTGATTATTCCTGGATTAATGAACCAGAAATTTACCGAACCTATCTTTTTTTTATTTATTATTTTTTGAAAATATAGAATATCTAAATACTTAGAAATGGTAATTCTGTTAGTTCCTAATTTTTTAGAAATTTCTGTGCTAGACATAGGATTATTGTCTTTGAGTAATTTGATAACTTCTTTTTGGATGTCTGAAAGGGTGTATCTTTTATACATAAGATTATTCAATCAAAAATAGTAATAAAATATATTTTATTAGTCAACACAATTTTAATGAATAAATGCTGATGCTAATTCAAATATTTTGTCATACCAGTTGGACGATTTAGTAATGCTACTTGATACAAGAATTCCAGATGATCCATTTTCTAGAGCTATTTTTACATCTTCTTTGTTACTGATACCTGCTCCACAAATTAGTTTTGTTTTTCTGTTTTCCTTATTTATTATATTGCTACATTCTGTAATTAGATGTGGTTTTTCCGTCGAGATTGATTTTTGTGTTCCTATTAATTCAGGGGGTTCAATTGCGATATAATTTGGTTTAAAATCTAAAATATTTTTTAGATCTGTTGAGGATTTTATACAGACGAATGAAATTAGATTTAATTCTCTTAGTTTTTCTATTGATTGTTTTATATCTTCTATTTTTATCTCATGTTCACTATGATTAATTATTGATCCAAACGCACCTACCTTTTGTATTATTTCTGGAATATAATATCCTGTTGTGGAACCTGATTTTTTAATATCCACATGTTGTGATATAATTTTAAGCTTAGTCTGATTAATTGTCAATGCTAAAGACGGTTGAGGTGGAGATACAATTATCTCAACATTAGTTTTTTCGCTAACTTTCTCTGCATCTTTTACAATTTTTATTGTGTTATCTCCAGCTGTTTCAAGGTAGTTTTTTAAATTGATTATCAGTGGTCCTCTTGATAGTTTTGTATTCATGATTTTATCTATTTATTTGAATTTCTCATTTAATTTTGAGATTCTTGTTTCATATCCTTTATTGTATTCTAGCTCCTCTGGTACTAGAGTAGACGGGTGGATGAATCCTTGAGTTCTCATCATTATTGCTCTTTCTACTGTGAGCATTCTTTGATAATCCCAATCTGAAGTGCCAAACCCATCGTGAGGTCCTGTAAATCTTCCATTATGCATACTAAATAATAAGCAAGATACAATTGGAATTGAATAATTTAAACTAGCTGCAGAGTTTAATTTAACTGGCATTAATGGCATATGGTGACTACCTCTTGTGTTTCCTGCAACAATGTGAGGATCATTAAATGCGCTTCCTGCTTCTTCGGTAGCTGGAAAATTTTTTTGAGTTCTTACAATTGCTATCGGATCATCTTTTCCTACATATGTTCCAGCAATGTTGTGTAATCGATCGGTAGATGAAGAGACTATCTGTTCTCCACTGTGAGATAAAACTGAGTGAACTACATATTTTCCTGGATACATCAATGCTGCTTCTAGTTCTGGTTTATCATTCCACATCTTTAAGTCAGCGATTTTACCTGTCATTACATTCATTATTCTAAATATTGAACCTTTTGCCAATTCTTCATTGATTATTAGTCCCGTATTACTTCTTGAATCTACGAACATTCTCCAGAAGGGAAAGTTGTATGCCCCTGGTTCGGTTTTATCTGCTGCAAAGATGCAAAAGACTTCGCTTGGTCTTTCTTCCATTTCTATTTCAGCTATACCTGGTCCCATGCCTTTTACGTTTCCTGAGAATGAATCTTTTAATAGGTCTTGACCTGCACCATAAAGTCCTTGTTCTTTTGCAATTTTAGTACCGTCTGTAAATGCGTCCCATGCTAGTTTGTGAATTTGATCATTGTCTGTACCTAGTGTATGGCTCATTATTATGTGAATATCGTCACCGGTATAGCCGATATATTTATCTATGAGTAATCCCTTTCCATTTTTTAAAACATAATCTTTTACTGTTTGTAATAATTCGTCGCTGGGCCTTGTATGACCTCCTATTCCCCCGATATCTGCCTTTATTGCTGAAACTGTTATTTTCATACAGAAGTTGAATTTTATGCTAGTTAAAAATTTTGTGTAGCCGTTATTTAATACTAATATTTATGGTCAATGAGAACAAATTAGTTTTTTGGTAATGTATTGTAGAAAATTACTTGTTGTTACTATCGTTTTTATAAAAAAATTAAAGGTTTTTGGTTGTTATTTCAGGTTCATGTTGCCATTAGAAGTAACTAATAAATATCGTTAATTTTCCTTTACTGTCATGCGTGACGCAAATCTGATAAAAATAATGATAGAAGAACGAGCATTAGTAAAATTGATTAAAACTATTGGAGAAAAAGAATACTCCACAAGAGATCTATTAAAAAAACTGGGTGCCTACGGGTATGGACATAAGTTGTTGATCAAAGCCGAAGAAAGAGGATTAGTGGAAAGAAGCAATGTCAAAAATAAAACTTTCAATAAATTAACAAAGGAAGGAAAAAAAATTATCCGTTTGGCTAAAGAAATTGGCGTTTGATTGATTATAACTCGTCTTTTTTTTAATTTGTTTTATCAAAAGAATTAAATTAATTAGGGTATTACGCACGCCTGTTATGAGTAAAGCTGTTCTTGCCTTTTCAGGAGGACTTGATACTTCTGTTTGCATAAGGTATTTACAAAAAGTCCATAATCTCGATGTAATTACATTGACAATAGATGTTGGTCAAGACGATGATTTTGAAGAAATTAAAAGGATTTCTTCTAGTTTAGGTGCTGTTGATCATTTGTATATTGATGCAAAAGAAGAATTTATTCAAGAATATATTACTCCTGCCATTAAAGCTAATGCATTATATCAACACGATTATCCACTTGCCACAGCACTTGCTCGTCCATTAATTGCAAAAAAAGCTGTTGAAGCAGCTAAAAAATTTTCTGCAAACTATGTTTCTCATGGTTGTACAGGCAAAGGCAACGATCAAATTAGATTTGATGTTACCATTAAATCATTAGATAAAAATCTAAATATTATTGCTCCAATACGGGACCTAAATCTTTCTCGTGATAAAGAGATTGAATTTGCAAAAGAAAATGATATTAGAATTAGTGAAATATCAAAAAAATACAGTATAGATAAGAATTTATGGGGCAGATCTATAGAGGGCGGTGAATTAGAGGATTTGAATAATGAGCCTCTGAATGATGCTTTTGAATTTGTAAAATTTGAAAATAATTCTGTAGGTGTTGTTGAAATAGGTTTTGAAAATGGGATCCCAGTATCATTAGATGGAAATTCCGAAGAATTGCAATCTTTAATTAATAAATTAAATAAAATGGCTGGTTCATTTGGTGTAGGAATTGTAGATCATGTCGAAGATCGTGTCATAGGCTTAAAAACTCGAGAGGTTTATGAAGCGCCGGCTGCATTAATACTTATAGCTGCTCATAGAGATTTAGAAAAATTGACCTTAACTAATCAGGAGCTTCAATTTAAAACATTAGTTGATGAAAAATGGGCTTGGCTAGCCTATTCGGGTTTATGGCTTGATCCATTATTATGTGATTTAAATCAATTTATTAACAAAACTCAAGAAAGAGTTACAGGGAAAATTAAAATTAAAATGCAAAACGGAAATTATAGAGTAATTGGAAGAAGTTCTAAATTTTCATTATATGATGAGTATGCTTCTACTTATTTATCTAGTTCTACTTTTGATCAAACAATCTCTAAAGGTTTTGTAGAATTATGGGGTTTACAATCTATTATTGCTAATTCCGTAATCTTAAACAATAGCGAACATTAAAAATGGTTAAATTAGGCATTTTTTTCGATAAACTTCGATTTGAGGAGAGATCACTTTATGAAACCGCCATCAAAAATGGGATTGAAACTAATTTAGTTGATTCAAAAAACGTAATTTTAAATACTGATAATATATCTTCTAATGATCTCGATTATGGCGATATCATTTTGCAAAGAAGTATCAGTCATTTTAGAGGTCAATTTCTTACAAATTGTTTGGAACTATTAGGTTACAAAGTAATAAATAATTCCAAAATTGGTGAGATATGTGGTAATAAATTATTGACATCAATGATTTTGAAAAGAAATAATGTTCCGACTCCTAAATCTTTTTTCTCTTTTAGTTCAGATTCTGCCCTTAATATTATGAACGATCAAGATATTGAAAATAATCCGTTAGTTTTTAAACCTATAATTGGTTCTTGGGGTAGAGGCGTCTTTCCTGTTAGAAATAAGGAAATTGGTAAAATAATTATAGAAATGAGACAAGAAAGCACAAGTCCTTTTTCTAATATTTATTATTTTCAGGAATTAATAAGGAGACCACCACGAGATATTCGATGTATTGTTATAGGAGATGAGGTAGTAGCGGCAATATATCGTTATTCTTCGGATGATGAATGGCGAACTAATGTATCTAGAGGTGGAAAAGCAGAAATGATTAAAATAACTCCTGAATTAGAAGATATAGCTATTAAAGCTGCAAAAGCTGTAGAAACAGGAATTTTGGGAATAGATTTGATGGAAGATGATAGACATGGTTTATTAGTTCATGAAATAAATAACACTGTTGAATTTAGGGGTGCTAGTTCTGCAACAGGTATGAACATTGCCCAAAAGATAATCGATTACATTTTGGATACACGCAAAACATAAACAAATATTAGTATAAATGATCAAAAATTTAAATGAGGATGATATAACGGTCTATTGTTTATGAGACTATGTATTGATAATATAAATTTTAACGGTAAAGATAACAAGTGCTGCCTGGAGGATTTTGTGTGAAAGTTGGAGTAGTAGGCGCATCTGGATTCGTTGGGGGCGAATTGCTTCGTCTTCTTGTCACTCATCCGAATGTGGAAATAACTACTGTCACGTCAAGACAAAAAGCAGGAGAATATGTTCATAGAGTTCATCCTAGTCTAAAAAATTTTATTACTTTATCATTTTCTGAAATGGATTATGATAAAATTGTTAATTCATGTGATTTGGTATTTATAGCGGTACCTCATGGAAAGTCAAATAGTATAGTCAACGAATTTTTAAAAAGTGGAATAAAGATAATAGATTTATCTGCAGATTTTCGCCTTAAAAATCCTGATGATTATATAAAATGGTATGGATGGGAACATCCATACCCTGATCTATTATCTAAATCTGTATATGGAGTACCTGAAATTCACCGAGAATCGATAAAAAATGCACAATTAGTTTCATGTCCTGGCTGTATGGCAGTTACTTCTATTCTTGCATTAAAACCCTTAATTGAAAATGATATAGTTGATAATGATCATATTGTGGTCGATAGTAAAATAGGTTCATCAGGTGCCGGGGCTACATCTAATTCTGGTACTCATCATGCAATGCGTTATGGTGTAATTAGGCCTTATAAGCCTGCAAAACATAGACACACCGGAGAAATAGAGCAAGAATTAGGTTTTCTTATTAATTCAAAAATTCATGTTAGTATGACTCCCCACGCCGTTAACATGGTGCGTGGGATATTAACTACCAATCATGTGTTTTTAAAGAAATCGATAAGTGAACTAGAGTTATGGAAAATATATAGGAATTCCTATAAAAATGATTTTTTCATTCGATTGATACGTGATAAAAATGGATTTTATAAATTTCCTGATCCTAAATTTGTAATAGGTTCTAATTTCTGCGATATCGGATTTGATTTGGACGAAGATAATAATCGTGTAGTTGCTTTATCTGCATCTGATAATTTGATGAAGGGTGCTGCTGGTTCTGCAATACAGAATATGAATGTAATGTGTGGATACGATGAGATGGTTGGATTAAACTTTACTCCTCTTACACCTGTATGATTGTTATTAAAATAGGTGGAAGTATTGTAGATGGATTACATTCTTCCATTTTGGATGATATTTTTGAGTTATCTAAAACCAAAAAAATAGTTATTGTTCATGGAGGTGGAAAAGACGTTACCAATATTGCAACTTCTATGGGGAAAGAACAAAAATTTGTTGTATCTCCTGATGGAAAACGGAGTAGGTACACAGATAAAGAAACATCTGTGATATTTACAATGGTGATGTCCGGTAAAGTAAACAAAAATATTACGTCAATGTTGTTAAATAGGGGTATTCAATCAGTTGGAATATCTGGAATAGATGGGGAAACTATTAAAGCTCAACGAAAGAAAAAGTTGATTATTTTAAATGAAAAAGGCCGAAAAATGATAATAGAGGGTGGTTACACAGGAAAAATATCTACGGTTGATCCCAGATTGATAAATTTATTAATAGAAAATGGATATGTCCCAGTAATTTCTCCTATTGCATTAGGAGATGAATTTGAATATCTTAATATTGATGGTGATAGGGCGGCAGCAAATATTGCAGGGGCGTTAAAAGCAGAAGTTGTTATTTTTATTACAAATGTCAATGGTTTGTTAATGAATGAAAAAATTGTACATAATCTTAATTTAATTGAAGCCAAAGAAATGTTACCTTTAATTGGACCTGGAATGGAAAAAAAAATATTAGCAAGTACAGAAGCATTAACATTGGGTGTCAAAAAATCAATAATAGCTTCTGGAGCAGTTAAAAATCCTATTTTGTCTGCGTTATCTCATAATGATTGTACGGTGATTGTAAGATGATTTTTAATGATATTGAAGAAAATTTTGTTGGAAATATTTATCAGCGATTTCCAGTTAATATTCATAAAGGGAAAGGTTGTATTCTTTGGGATATAGATAAAAAAGAATATCTGGATTGTATGGGTGGATATGGAGTTGCTTTAGTTGGACATTGTAACGAAAAAGTGGTAAGCGCAATAAAAAAACAGGCTGAAACCCTTATAACATGTCATATGTCTTTATATAATGATACAAGACTTGAATTTTTGAATAAACTTTTTACAATTACCCCTAAAAATCTTGATAGTGTATTTTTTACAAATAGTGGTGCAGAATCAGTAGAAGCAGCAATAAAATTTTCAAGAAAATTTACTAAAAAGAATGGTATTATCGCATTTAATGGTTCATATCATGGAAAAACCTTTGGTGCACTATCGGTTACTTATAATGAAAAATATCGAAAATCCTTTTTGCCTTTGTTGGATAATGTTCATTTTGTATCCTATCATGATTTTGAGAAAATTGAAGAATTACTTGATAATCCTGATAATAATATTGGAACAGTAATTGCAGAACCTATTCAAGGGGAGACAGGAATCATTGTTCCTCCATCTGATTTCTTAAACAAAATCCGTGAACTTTGTGATAAACATGATTTAATATTGATATTTGATGAAATTCAATCTGGATTAGGCAGAACTGGTAAAATGTGGGCAGGGGAACATTGGGGTGTAAATCCTGATATAATGTGTCTTGCAAAGGGAATTGCTGGAGGAGTACCCATGGGACTTACTATTTTGCGCTCAGAAATTATTGATTGCATCAAGGTTGGAGAACATTCTTCTACATTTGCCGGAAATCCTCTTGCTTGTGCTGCAGGTTCTGCTACTATTGATTCCCTCGTAGATGATAAGCTAGTTGAAAACTCTGAAAAAATTGGTAAAATATTTAAAAACAACTTACTAGACCTAAAAGATAGACATAAGATAATACGAGAAGTTAGGGGTTTAGGTATGATGCTTGGTGTTGAAATGAAATTTGATGTTAAAGATATTTTATTTGATGGTATCAAAAATGGAGTTTTGTTATTGTACTCTGGTAGAAATATTTTGAGATTGCTTCCTCCTTTAGTTATGGATGAGGATATATGTAAAAAAGCAATTAATTTGATAGATAAATTACTTTATAACGAGGAGAAAAGAAGAAATGTCTGATAATTTAAACTCTATAGATGAGAAAATAATTAAAATACTCAAGACTGATTCAAGGAAATCATTTGTTGAGATTGCTAATGAAATTGGAATGTCTGAGTCTGCTGTAAGGAGGCGTGTAAAAAATCTACAGGATGTTGGAATAATAAAAAAATTTACTATAGATATGGGTCCATCTAATAAGACTAGTGCAATAACCCTGATTTCTGTAAGCTCAACTGCAGATACATCTAACGTTTCTAGTCATCTTTTGAATCTAAAAGGTATTGAAGTAGTTTATGAAATAACAGGACAATATGATATTGCAACTGTAATTGTTGCTCCTACTATATTAGAAATAAATTCCTATATAGATGAGATCAGGAAAATTGATGGAGTTTCTGATACTAATACAGTTATAATTTTAAGAACACTGGGAAATCCAAACTAAATATAAATTATATTTCTATACTTTTATTGATGAAATTCGTCTACAGATATTTATTGGCGATAATCTTTACATAATTTTTAACTAAAACATTTATAAATTCAACGATAATAGTATTATTAATCGAATTATGTCTCTTAAATCAGACGATCCTAATTATTTTGCTCATTTGTATAATGATTCTGGACGAGATAAAAAACCTATCAAAATTTTGGATTCCACTTTGCGGGAAGGCGAACAGCATCCTGGTGTATCTTTTTCAAATAAACAACGGATTCAAATTGCATGGATGTTAGATTCGTTTGGAGTAGATCAAATTGAAATAAGTCCAGTAGTTTCGCCTGATCATAAAGAGGCTACAAAAACAATACTCAAACAAGGATTAAAAGCGGATATTGTAGCTCATGTAAGAGCAATAAAATCTGATGTCGATATAGCAATAGATTGTGGTGCAACATGGGTAGCTACTTATCTTGGAGTGTCTGATATTCATTTATCCTCAAAATTGAGAATTTCAAGAGAAGAAGCTAAAATTAGGGTATTGGAAGTTTCAGATTACATAAAGTCTCATGGTCTAAAATCTAGATTTACAATGGAGGATGCAAGTAGAACTAATCCTGAATTTTTAGTGGAAATGTGCAAAGAAATAAACAAACGTGGCATAGATAGAATTAGTATTCCTGATACAGTTGGAATCATGAGACCACGTGGAATGTATAATGTTGTAAAATTAGTTCACGATAATATAGATACCTCTAAAACTTCTTTAGATGTACATTGTCATAATGATGTCGGTTTGGCTTTGTCTAATGCATTAGCAGGATGTGATGGAGGGGCCGATCAAATCCATACTACAATTGATGGGCTTGGTGAAAGGACTGGTATTCCCTCATTGGCAGAAACTGCTGTATCTCTAGTGTTAATTTATCAAACGAATAATGATTTTCGTTTACACATGTTAAAAGATCTTTCAAAAACTATTTCTGAATATACTGATATCCCAGTTCATGAATCGAAACCTTTGGTGGGTTCATGTTCTTATAAACATAAAGCAGGAACTCATCTTGCTGCTATTCTTAGAAATCCTTCTGCATATGAAATAATAGAACCGAAAGTTGTAGGTAATCGGAGGCAAATTGTTTTTGGTGAATTGTCAGGGAAAAACGGTTCTGCTTATTTGTTGGCCATGTTGGGACTGGATGCATCTAAAGAAAATTCTGAATCTTTGGCTAAAGGTCTAAAAGAATTGCGTATGGGTGACATACTTGAATTATATTTAGACGAAAAACTAGAGAGAAAAATACTTAATGAGGGTTATACGAAATCAAATAAGGATTAGAAAATGGCAAAAGTAAAATGTTTAGAATGCGACGCAGAAGTTCCAATACCCAATGATTCTATGCAGGGGGAGATAGTCACTTGTCCTGATTGTGGTGAAAGTTTTGAATTAGTAAAATCAGGTGAGGAGTTTAGTATCAAACCTGCTCAAGTAGTTGGAGAAGATTGGGGACAATAAAAACGGATGAAGAAAATTCTTCCATCTTTATTCTTTTTGACAATATAAGATGGGAGGAGAAATCTATTATCGATAGCGCCAAAAAAAGTGATGTTAAATTAAAACCGATCGATTGTAGGGATCTTGTACTTAATCTGAATGATGATAAAAAAAAATACGAAAATTGCGTGATTTTACAACGATGTGTTAGTTATTTTAAAAGTATGCATTCCACCGCCGCTTTAGAGGGACTTGGAGCTAGAATGATAAATTCTTTGTATACCTCTATTATGTGCGGAAATAAATTATTTTCTCATATGGAATTACAAAGGCATGGTATTGCAACCCCTAAAGGTCTGTGCACCTTTTCTACTCACTCTGCCGTAGACGGAATTAATGACTTTGGTTACCCTGTTGTAATAAAACCTACTATTGGAAGTTGGGGTAGATTGATAGGTTTACTAAATGATGAAGAAGCTGTAAAAACCGTATTAGAAGACCGAGAACATATGTATCCTATTTACCATATATATTATTTTGAAGAATTTGTAAAAAGGCCTCCAAGAGATATTAGAGCTATAGTGCTAGGAAATGAAGTAATAGCTGCAATATATAGATATTCAGGTGATAATGAATGGAAAACAAATATGGCATTGGGTGGTCATGCTGCACCCTGTCCAATAACAAAGGAGTTGGAAGATATTTGTCTTAATGCTGCAAAAATTTTTAAAGGTGATTTAGTTGGTGTAGACTTGATGGAAAGCAACAAGGATGGTCTTGTAATTCATGAAGTAAATAATACCACAGAGTTTAAAAATACTGTAAGAGTAACAGGAATTGATATACCTTCATTAATTGTTGACTATGTGATTAGTATTGTTAAAAAATAAAAAATACAAAAGATAAAATACAAAAGATGGTCTCTTCTACATTTGCGTTAGAGTTATTAAAAAATTCTTTAGAAATTTATTCTCCTTCTCGATCTGAGACAAAATTTGCTAATTTTTTAAAAGATGTGTGTTTAGATTTAGGATTTGAACAAGCAAATATTGATAGTGTAGGTAATGTTATTGCTATAAAGGGTGTAGGAGATCCTGTCATTTTGCTTTGTGGTCATATAGATACTGTTCCAGGAATGATACCTGTTCGTATTGATGGTAATTATTTATATGGTAGGGGTGCTTCAGATGCAAAAGCTCCTTTAATTGCTATGTTATTGGGAGCAGCTGATTTTCCAAAACAAAATGGAACGATTATTTTTGCAGGTGTTGTAGATGAAGAAGGAAATGCAACCGGAATAAAAAATCTTGTAAAAGATAAAAATTTAAAACCAGATTGTGCAATTTTTGGTGAACCAAGCGGAATAGATAATATTACTATTTCATATAAAGGACGATTAGAAATTAGATTATTATGCGATGTGCAAAATAGCGCTCATGCAAGTGCCCCTTGGATATCTCGAAACGCAATAGAAGAGATTTATGATATATGGAATAATTTAAAAAATGTAATAGATGATGAAAAGAATCTTGAATCAAAAAATAAAGCTGATCTTGTTAGTTATAGCATTACTGAAATAGATGGGGGATCGAGTCATAACGTAACTCCTCAAAAATGTAGACTGACCATTGATATTCGAATACCTGCTCCTTTGTCTTGTGATGATATTTTGAATCTTATTGACAATCATATAAATAAATTAAAAAGACAAAAGAATAATGTTATGATAAAATACCAGGTGGAAGATAAAACCGAACCATTTAAAGCAAATACTTCGTCTACTTTAGTACGTTCTCTTATATTATCTATATTAGAAAAACGGAAAAAAAGGCCGTTATTATTGAAAAAAACAGGAACCGGAGATATGAATATTCTAGGAAATGTTTTCAAAATACCTGTGGTAACATATGGTCCTGGAGATCCACACTCTTCTCATACTATAGATGAAAGAATTTGCATTGATGAATATTTTGCAGGTATTGAAGTTTATAAAAACGCTTTATTCCATATTCTAAGACTACATAAAAACTTTTTAAATAAAAATATTTAATTATAAAAATTAAATAAAGTTCTATTTTATGATAATAATAAATGCTATACTTGATAGGTGTGGGAATAAATGAATACGAATCTTTGAGTGTTAAATCGATTGAAATTTTAAAAAACAGTCATATTATTTATTTAGATAATTTCACAAGTTATTTGTCAGATGATTTTGCTTTAAAAATTAAAAATATTGTTAATCCTATTGAAAAATTAGAACAAGAGAAAAACAAAATACAGGTTGAGTTTGTTGAAAGATGGCTTGTAGAAGATGGAAGAGATATCTTGAAAAATACGATTGAAAAAAACATTAGTATTTTAGTATATGGCGATCCTTTAATTGCGACGACTTATACTGATTTATTGTCAACAGCAAGTAAACGGGGTATAAAATATGAGATAATTCATTCTGCCTCAGGAATTATTTCATTAATAGGTGAATCCGGTTTACACTATTATAAATTTGGAAAAATGGTGACAATGATGTCGGATCCTATGTCTTCAATTACTGTGTATGATACAATTTATAATAACTTGTGTCTTGGATTACATACTTTAATATTGACTGAATATAATAACGATAAGACCATTGATAAGAATTTAAGCCGCCAGATGCCTTTCTATTTGAATCCTAAAAAAGTCTTTGAGTTATTAATTGAACGAGAAAAAGAATTAAAACTATTGAATTTAACTGAAAACTCTTTTGCAATGATTGCTTCTAAAATAGGTACAAAAGATTCTAAAATACTTTCTGGAAAGATCAAGTCCCTATATAATATTCAATTTGATGATGGTTTTAATTCAGTTATAATACCTGGTAACTTTCATTTTAGCGAGCTTGATTCTGTTAAAAGCTTGACTGTCGTATTCGATGAACCAACTGATAATTCGATACTTGTAGATAGAATATCCGAGAGGATGTTAAAAAAATATATCCCAAATGCAAAAAAGGCTTTGGATAATCTAAACTCTTTGATTAAATCTGAAAATGAGCAGTATATAAAAGAATACGATGTTGTTTTGGAAAATGCAGAGAATTATATTTTAGATGCTGAAAATTTTTATAAACAAGGCAAATTAGAACTTGCTATTCTTAGTATAGGCTATGCTGAAGGTTTGATAGATTCTCTTAGGTTTCAGAAAGGTATGAATCCTTGGTAATATCAATAATGTGTTTTTTATATATAATAGTGGCAAATTGTTAATAGATGTATTTTCTTAAAATACCTTAAGCAATGTATGACATGTCTTCTAACTCTGAAAACAATAGTTCCACAGAAAATAAAAGTTCTATTTTAGATGACAATATTAAAGAAATAAATGTCGATACTAGCACTAATGATAATGCTAATACTCTTGCAAAAAAAGTTCCCGTAGGTCATTTACCAAAAGAATTATTAGAATTTTTTAAGAATGATTCTTACTCTCTACTAATTAAAGGGAAACCAGGATCTGGAAAGACAACATTTGCCCTGACTTTGATGGATAATTTAGAATATAATAGCAATTATTTTTATATATCTACAAGACTTTCCAATAAACAGCTTACTCATTTTTACCCTTGGATTAACAAATTCAATATACCTATTGAATCAAAGTTTGAGTATAAATTTGAAGATGCACGATTGGATGAGCCTGAATCTTTGTTTGAAAGGATTACTAATCAGTTAATGGATGTAAAATCTCCTATAATAATAATTGATACATGGGATGCTATAGCCTCTTTTATGGATAATGAATCTCGACTTAATAATGAAAGAGTATTGCAAATATGGCGAGAGCGAGCTGGTGCAAAATTAATTTTCTTGAGCGAATCATATGATGTTTCTCTTTTAGATTCCATTGTGGATGGAGTAGTTACATTAAAATGTACTATTAAAAACTCCAATTATTCAAGAAAATTATATATCAATAAACTTCGGGGTATTTCAGTTAATTGTTCTAAATATCTTTTTTCCCTTTTTGATGGTTATTTTTATATACTCGATCCAATCAATTCATTAAATATTTTCAATCAATTTAAAAAAAATCCTTTAAATAGTAGTTTAGATAATGATGCTAAATATACTAATGATAATAGCAATTTTGTCGATTTACAATTCAAACTAAAGGGAAATAATCTTAATCAATTATTCCAAAATAATAAACTCATTACTATGGAATTTGATTCTAGTTTAAATAATGAATTAATTTTATCAATTTTGCTCAAGTCAATATATATTTGGGTCGTTTCTAAAAACGTGATTTTAGTAAATAATTTTAAATGGGACTTTTACAATCATTTACAAGAAATAATGACTTTTTTTAAACCTTTAGAACGAGACAAAAAAGAGGATTCATTAATGAAAAATATTAAATATGAAAATTTTGATAATTATTCTTCTGCTGTTTGTAACGACAATTCTATTGTACAGTCCTGCAATGAATCATTGGAAGTTAAACATTTTGAGAATTATATGGATAATGTCTTGAATAGTTGTCTATCTGAAAATAAAAACAATAGTCTTTTAAATATTATGGATGGAAATGCCAATTATAACTTATTTTCTAATGTTAATTTTATTAAATATTTAAAAAATAAACCAATTGTTAATAATCTCGTTATCTTAAAAACTGACACTTTTAACAAATTTGAAACTCTTATATCGGAAAGTCAATATTATAGGATTATTTTAAAAGGGAAAAATGTTTTGATGAATTCTCTATCTGATTCACCCTGTAATTTTGGAGCTATTGTTGATAAAAATAAGTATTTCGTAGATTGGTATCCTATTTATTAATTAAAATATCATATTGTATAAAATATTATTTTTATTATTGTTATTTTTTGTCATGATATCTTTATTTCATTCTGTGGTTTATTATTTGATATGAGTGATTTATTTTCTGTTTTCGATTATAATGTTGATAAATGCATAAATATTTTTGATAAAACAATTGAAATTCATGATAATCTTAGATTTCAGGGGTTTTTTTCAGATATTGGTATGGCATCAGGTCATTATGTAAATTTTAAAACACCTGAAAATTTGGTAATTGTTGGAGATATTCATGGAGATTTTTTAACTTTGGAAAAGATTATGACAAATATTGATTTTTCTCATTATTTAAAAAACGACCTTAATTTATTGCTTTTTCTTGGAGATTATATTGACAGGGGTGAATATTCTCTAGAAGTGTTACTTTTTCTATGCAATTTAAAAAATCTTTATCCTAATAATGTCTTTATGCTTAGAGGAAATCATGAAGCTCATTCTAGATTTCCTTTCTCCTCTTATGATTTCTATTCTCTCCTCATAAGTAAATTTAAAAAATCTATGGCGGAAAATCTTTATCAAGATCATGTTTTACCATTTTTCGAATCTTTGTTTTTATTCTGTGAGATAGATGAATTTTCGCTTTTAGCTCATGGCGGATTACCTGTTATAGATAATATTGATTTTTTTAATAATTATAGATTTCATTTGTCTTCTGTTTTATCTAATCCTATCTTACTAGAAGAAATTCTATGGAATGATCCTCGAAATCTTGATTATGGTCATAAATGGAGTTTTTCTAACAGGGGAATTGGAAAGTATTTTGGAATTGATATAACGAATATGTGGCTATCAAAAACCGGATGCAAATTTCTGATCCGTGGACATGAACCTTGTAAAGGTTATAAATTAATTCATGAGAACAAAGTTATGACTATTTTCTCTTCAAAAAATCCGTATCCAAAATTTAAATCATCTTATTTGAGAGCTTCTGAATCTGATATACGCAGAGTAAAATCCGATGGATTATTGCTTGCTGAAAACGTCCATATTGTCTAGCATATCTATAGTTGAATTCTTGATTTTATTTCTTTACATCTTTTACGTAAAGATACTGTAGATATTTCGGCCACTTGGCAAATTTCGACCTGTCTTAAAAACTCGTTGCAATTCTGTGAAGCAATATAGATTATGGATCCTGCTAGTGCTCTTGGATTTTTACCAATTGAGATTCTGCATTGCTGAACCATAGAATATATTCTTAATGCTTCTCTTTTTGTTTTTTCACTCATCTGTAATCTATTACAAATTAACGTTACATAGTCAGGTCCATGTAAAACAGGCATTTGTAATGAAAGTTCTTTTAAAATTAATTTGTAATGGGACATTATATCTTTTGTAGTTATGTTGCATGCATTAGCAATGTCTGTTATAGTTTTAGGTGTTGCTGTTTCACGACATGCTGCATATAATGCAGCACCAACCAAACCTAATGTGGATCTGCCCTTTGCAAGTTTTTTTATAGCTGCTTTTCTATATATGTAAGCAGCTCCTTCTATTACTGCTTGGCTCAGATATAATTTGTCCCCATAATTATTTAATAATTTTAAAGCCTTCTCTAAATTTCGAGAGATTGAATCATTTAATTGTGCTCTATTATTCCACGTTCTTAATCTTTGAATATTGTTTTTTTGAGACGGCTCGAGGGCTTTGCCTCTTGCATCTGTATCGCCTATACCAATTAAAGTTGACAATCCTTTATTGTGGGCGGCCAATGATTCTGGCAGACCTGTTCTTGTTCTATCAATATATCCTGAATTACTTCTATTATTTATTGTTGAATCCGCATTAGGATCTTGGTTTGATACGCAGCCGCACGAGGAGCATACATATTCAAATGAAACATTATCAAAGATAACCGAATCATTTCTACAATATTCGCAAACTAGTGGCTTTGAATCCCCTATTTTGCCTTCAGGCTGCATAAAGTATTATTCATTATTTTATTATTTATAAGAGTTACTATTTATGTTTTTTCTGATCTATTACTTTAATATGATGTAGTAATAATATTCTCTATATATGCAAAGATTAAATTATTATAAAAGAGAAGCATACTAAATTTATTGATCAGTAATCCTGCCGTCTTAGTTGTTATGCTTTTATGGATGTTCTTTATTCCCAAAGCCATTATTTTATTTTATCGATTTTTAAAAAATAGCAAACAGTTTATTGAAAAAGATTTGAGAAGATTGCCTAATGATCCCAGGATCATTTTTCAAATAACTACAAGATCAGCAACAAAAACTGCGGTTGTCAAAAGGGGGATAAATTCAATAATAGAATCATGTGAAAAGATCAAATACTTTAATTATGAAATAATGATCGTGACGGAGGATTATAACGATATTAATACATTAAATTCATTTGATTGTAAGGTAGTGTGCGTAAGCAAAAAGTTTAAACCAAATGCAATTAAAAAAGCAAGAGCATTACAATATGCAGTTGAATTTAGGCGTAAAATCAATCAACATTTTTCAGATTACTGGGTATTCCATATGGATGATGAAAGCTATGTAGTTAGTCAAACTGTACTTTCTTTATTAAAATTTATTCAAGATAATAAAGGTGTTGCTGGGGAGGGGCCAATATTTTATCCTTTAAAATTTGATGTTGCAAATAGGTTTACTGCATTGGCCGAATCACCTCGATCATTTGGATGTTTTGAATGTGTAACTCACATGAGCAACCCTCCGCCAATACATATGCATGGAAGTAATCTTTTAGTTAGATCTGATATTGAAGATGAGATTGGATGGGAATTTGGACCAATACTAGCAGAAGATCAAAGATTTGGTTATGAGGTTTATAAAAAATATGGAAAAAAATCCATGGGATGGCATGGTGGTATTTTGTTAGAGCAACCGCCCCTTAATATAAAAGATCATTTTATGCAGAGAAGGCGATGGATTATTGGCAATTTACAAAATATAGATAATTTTTCAAAAATTTTTAAATTGAGACTAATATATAGATGTTCATCATTCTTTTTGTCATTTATTTCTGGCTTAATATCTCTAGCTTTAACATTTTATATAAATGCTCCAAAAGTTTCGAGTATATTTTCCTTTATAAACTTCGATTGGACCTATCATATGGGATTTGATTTATCTGTTTGGATGGATAGAATTAATCATCTTCCAAATACCTCTGCTGATCTCTTTAGACCATTAACCGATATCCAAGTTTTTGATAGTAGTTTGGGCATGATACTGTTATTTTCTAGTATTATCTGGTTAATGTCATACCAAATTGGGCTTTTCTTAAATCTGAGGTACACTAAAATGAGCTTTAACCAACGTATTTTTTTGCATGTTCAAACATTCATCTTATGTCCTTTCATAGGATTAATTGAATCATTTCCAGGATTCTACTCTGTTATCGAATATTATTTTTCAAAGATTTTTAAAAGAAATCAATTGAAATATCTTGATTTCTATGTGGTGAAAAAATAGTTTTCAATTTCAATTTCCAATTTCTTAATCAATGACCGGAATTATCATAAAATTTTAGATTTATATAAATAATAACAATAATGTTTTAATGATTATGGAAATTGCCTATTAATTTCTTTTTTTTATCTTATAAATTATATATTCAACCGCCTCTTTTGGTGAGGGATATTTTTCTATCGTAATTCTTTTTCTCTCATCTAAAAATTTTCCTCCGTATAAATCTGAAGTGCCGCCACTATGTTCTATTGCTACCATTGTTTTTTTAGCCATGTATCCCACGCATAGTTCTATTAAAGTTCCCACTCCTCCTCCCACCGATATAATTGCATCCGAAGAATATGAAACCATAAAGTCTCTTGATAGTCCAATTCCACTACAAATAACTATGTCACAAAATTTGTTTGCTTCCAAATCATTTTCTTGAGGTACAATCCCAATTGTTAGGCCGCCATTATCTTTTGCCCCTTTGCAAGCATATTCCATAACTCCTCCTAACCCTCCGCAAATCAAAACTGCATTATGAGTAGCGATTTCTTTCCCTACTTCATACGCAATATCTAAAGTTTTCGGCGGTGATGTATCTTTGTTATATCCTATTACACCAATTTGAATCCTTTTCATCTTGTATATCATGTGAGTTCTAAATTAATGTGTTAATTCGATGAAAAATATCATTACAAAATATATTTTAGTAATTAAGAAGAGAACAAAGTAATCGTAATAAATGGATATTATTTCATTTTGTTAATACAGAAATGTATTTATTCCTATAATTGAACCTTCTATGTATGAGTAAAAAGGCAAAAAAGAATGCACCATTACCAGCTTCTAGTGCTGGTCTGTTGAGGTTTTTCGAAGACGAAACAAAAGGAATAAAGGTGAAGCCAGAAATCATATTAGGAATTTCAGGAGCTTTGATAGCCATATCTATAGCAATAAAGATTTTATTTCCGGTTTAATATTTCTCATTCTGACTTTTAATGAGCAATACCGAATCAGATAGTATTTCAAGCCTTCATAAAAGATGGATATTTACAAATATCAATCCTACAACTCAGCGATTTTCATTTATTATTGCAATTGCTAGTCTAATAACCAATATTGCAGTAATAAACTTTGTAATTACTACTCATGATTTAATAGAATTTATTATTTCATCTCCTATAATTATAGGTGTTTTTTTTGTAACCTTGTTTTTTGATTATCTTTCTCTGAAAGGCACTCCCCTTAATAGATTTTCCAAAGTACTGCATGTAACAGCCTTTGCCAGTATTTTGTGGACGTTAACTGTGATTCTTTCCTATGTATCTGGTTTTATCATTTACAATAACCATGCGCCCATAAACTCGGTTATAGAAGGTATGTTTATGGCGATTGGTTTAAGAATGGGAATTTTTACATCCGTTTTTGGTGCTACCCTAAAAAGAGCAGTCCCAATATCTTTTATCCAACCATTAATTATCTTTATTATAATTTCATTTTTATATTTCAACCATATTTTTTTTACAAATTTATCAGTTTATCTTTTTGGTGCTACAATTTTAACTATTGGTGTTTTATGGGCAATAATAATAGATAGATTGGGGAGACCTAGTTTTGCTAGTGCATTCAAAATATTACAGGCCTTTTTGAAAGCATGGACTGAAAATAAATATGAAGAAATGGAAAGAATTGCAGAAGAAAAAGCTAATTCCAGAAATGTAAAAACGCTTTTGATAAAATTAAAATCTCGAAAAGATACTACTTTGGTTCTTCCAGAGTTGCACCCTGGGCCATTTAATCCTATAGGCGGAAGTAACCTGCCTTTCGATCTCTTTAAATTTTATTCTAAATCCGCAATGGTGATGCATAGTATATCAGATCATTCACTTAATATTCCATCCCATAAAGAAGTAAGGAAATATCTTGATTCTTTAAGACGAGTAACACATTTAGAATCTGGAGATAAATGTACTATTCCTATTTCAAAATCACTTGATGATTGTATTTGCACCGGATTTGCTTTGGGTAAAAATGTAATTCTTTTTTTGTCCAAGTCTCCATCAGGTATGGAGGATATACCCCAGGAGATAAAGCATTCATTAGAGGAGTATTCAAAGGAATTAGGATTTGAACAAACTTTTATAATTGATTCTCATAATTCATTAGGGGAAAAAATTGAAAAACAGAATATTGATATTTTTGTAGATTTAGGCAAACAATGCCTTGAAACAATTAAAAATTCTGAACAACATAAATTTAAAATTGGATATTCTAATAGTTTTCAAATAGATCAGAACAAGAGCGATACTAAAAAATCACCAGATTTAGGAAATGGTCAATTCGGGTTATTAATTCTTTCAATAAAAAACAGAGAGTATGGATTATGTTGGTGTGATTCAAACAATATGAAGCATGGGATCAGAGAAATGATTATGGAGTCTCTTGGTGAAAAAGATTTTGAAATTATTGAAGTTTGCACATCTGATACACATTCAACCTCTGGAAAAAGAAATACAAAAGGGTATTATACATTAGGTGATATAACGAGTAGTATAAAAATAGTAGATGTATTTAAACAATTAATTAAACAAGCTCAAAAGTCTATTAATGATTCAGAATATGAAATATATAAATCTGAATGTAAAGTGCTTGTAATGGGTAATGATCAATTTGATGACTACTCGAATGCTTTAGAGAAATCTTTTAAGGTGACAAAGATTTTTCTTGCTGTCACATTTGTTATTTATGTGACTATGTTGCTCGTTACCTAATTTTTGGGTTTATTAAATTTTAAATCTTTGAAATATGTGTGAATAATATGGATGAGGAGAGATTTGAACTCTCGATCACCTGTGTGTGAGACAGGTATCTTAACCACTAGACTACCCATCCTATAATAATAATTTCAATCAGAGATGTTTATTTAAGTTTAACATTTTTGTATAAAGAAAAAGCAGAGTTATCAAGTTCCTTCTCCATAGTCTTCGATGTACCTCTTTTGACTGTCTGTTAATTTGTCTATTTCAATATTCATGGATTCTAATTTCATTCTTGCAATTGTGATGTCTTGTTCTCTACTGATTTCATAAATTTTATTTTCAAAAGTTCCTTTATTCTGTGCAAAGTTTAAAACTGACATAAATTGATTTGCAAAACTCATATCCATAACTTCTGAGGGGTGACCTTCAGCTGCAACCAAGTTTACTAATCTGCCTTCACCAATCAAATTAATTTTGTTATCATTATTGAGTATATACTGCTCTACATTTTCATTCAAATTTTGTTTAGATTTGGAAAGTCTTTCCAAGTCTTTAATTGATATTTCTACATTAAAATGTCCTGCATTGGCAAGTATTGTATTATTTTTCATTTTTTCCAGGTGATCTTTGGTTATAATGTCTTTACATCCAGTTGACGTAATGAATATGTCTCCTATAGAAGATGCTTCATGCATTGTTTGTACATTGTATCCGTCCATTCTTGCTTTCAACGCATTAATGGGATCTATTTCTGTTATTATTACTGATGCTCCATGGCCTCTGCATCTAGCTGCAATACCTTTACCCACATGTCCATAACCTGCTACTACTGTCGTTTTACCCGATAAAAGCACATTGGTAGCTCTTATTACTCCGTCTAACGCTGATTGTCCTGTTCCATAAATGTTGTCAAAATCATGTTTTGTTTCTGCATCATTCACTGCAATAATTGGATATGCCAATTTTTTGTTTTTCTCAAGAGATCTTAATCTTACTACTCCTGTAGTAGTCTCCTCTGTGCCTCCTATGATATTAGAACCATATTCTTTAAATGATTTGTGGAATTCTATTGTTAAATCTGCACCATCGTCAATAGTTATGTGCGGTTTGTATTTAAGTACGGAATAAATGTCGTCGTAATATTCTTTGTTGTTGACGCCACGACTTGCAAATATTGATAGTCCTTCATCAACTACCAATGATGCAGCTATATCATCTGCTGTGCTTAATGGGTTACATCCTGACCATGCTATTTTTGCACCAGCGGCGTGTAAAGTTTTAATCAATACGGCTGTTTCTTTTGTAACGTGTAAACAGCCTCCGACTACCAAATTCTCTAGTGGTTTTGACTTTTGATACTTTTGTTTTAAAGATAATAATACAGGCATATGAGATTCTGCCCATTCAATCTTTTTCTTACCTGTAGAAGACAATGAGGGGTCTTTTATTCGATATTCCATAGGTAAAAAAATATAGACTCCATATATTACTCTACATATTCTGAGATTACAAAAGAACTTTTTTAAAAGAGATACTCATTTAGTTGCTCATGATCTTATTGGTAAGAAAATAGTTAGGTATGTAGATTTTTTGGGAACATATTGTAAATTAAGCGGAATAATCGTGGAAACAGAAGCTTATGGACATGATGATGATGCTGCTAGTCATGCATATAGAAAAATGACAAATCGTAATAAAATTATGTACGGGCAAGTAGGGAGAATTTATATTTATCTTTCATACGGAAACCATTATTGTTTTAATATTGTTGCAAAAAATGAAGAATGTGCTGCAGGTGCTGTTCTAATAAGATCTATTCAACCGTTAGAGGGATCTAATTTGATGAAAATTTTTAGAAAAACGAATAATTTATTTAATCTTGCTGCTGGTCCAGGTAAACTTACCCAAGCACTAAAAATATCAAAAAATAAAAATGGCATTGATATTACAGATGAAAACAATACTGATTTATATTTAGAATATATGAAACAGAGCGATTATATCAATATACAAAGTAGTTGTGAATTGCCGAATGAATTTTATGTAAATGAAACAAATAGAATAGGCATCTCAAAGGCTATGGAAAAAAAATGGAGATTTATTATGATGAATAAAAGGATGATTGATAACCAAAATCATAAAAAAGGATACGAGTATGTTCCTAACAATTATCTGTCAATTAAAGGATAAATTTAATTTACTAAATTGAAAAAAACAGTAAACTTTTTTTTATAAATATTAAAATTAAAATTAATGGTAATTGCCAATTATAGATTTTTTGATGCCCGGTGAACAAATCAAATTTGTTTGTAAAAATGATGTAGAGTATGTTGATAAAAAATTTCATTTGTATATCACAAATAAAAGGCTTTTATTGTACAAGCAGAAAGGTCTATTTAACAAGTGTGAAGACTTGATATGTGAAAAAGTCGAGCGGCTTGAGGGTATGGAATATAAAGAAAAGGGTGGGTTGTGTGATTTGGCAAAAATATCAATAAAAGGAGGACTTAAATTGGATATAAAAGGGCAATGTAAAGAAATGAAAAGTTTATTTCAAATGTTAGAATGCATGAAAAATGTGAAATAAATATTATTATACAGCATTGGAGAATGTTGTCTTTAATATATTATATATTTGGTTATTCTTTTGAAGTTTTATATAGAAATATGAATATATTATATTATACTTAAAAAGAACAATAGTCTATCTATCTTTTGTATTATTTCTTGGATTTTTTCTATTTTAAAAAAGATTTATCGAGGTGGATTGGAAGAAAATTTAGATCTTTTCTTGTTATATGAATAAACTATTCATCTATGACTGTTAATTTTCCGTATCTTCCAATATTTAGACTGTTTTCTCCACGGAATGCTTGGGTATATCCATTTTCTATCAGGATTTTGTCACCTTCTTTAATCATTTTTATTTGGTCATCCCATAATGATAATTTTATGTTGCCCGTATTATCTGTTATTATTGCATCTGCAACTTGAGCAGAACCTCCTGCTCTTAAATTAACGGTTCTAGGTTCAGTTATTTTTTCTACAACTCCTTCTATTGTTACATGTCTCATATCGTTGGTTAATTCACTAATGTTCATACTAATCTTTTTGAGTATGTTTTATTTTAATTAATATTAAAATTTATCACTTTTATAAAATATGTGTTATTGCGTAGATTGTTTTATTTTTTTACTTTATACTTTTCTTCAAAGTGTAAGAAATTGTACTTTATTAAAGTGGTGTGAATATTTTCTGGTATTTGTTGTTATCCGGCATTTAAGAAAGATATTATGTTTGAATTTTAAGATGAGATAGTAAATCTAATATTGAATTCTATTTTTCTATTATTGATTTCTAATAAAAATTGTAATATTATATTTTTGTTAATATTTTTTATATATCCAATAATTATTATCATATTTGTAATATATTAGTTTATGTGGGCTATTGGCTCTGACTACATGAAAATCTTTATCTCTTCCAAAGAGAACCATAATTGGGCTAGGTTCAAAGTTTACATGCTCCGTATGAGAGCGAGGCTCTGACTGAACCAACATCCTAAGCGGCTGTACAAGTACCTCAAGAAGGTGGATGGATGTTTGCCGCTTTAAGCCCCAAATAAAAAGATAAGAAAAAATAGGCAATAAGAATGGAATTTGTATAAAGATAGTATATACTATAAAAGATAACATTTAATATAATGATTTAGTATATAAAATTAGGCTTAATCCAACAATAGGATATCCTATTATGGCCAACGATTTTCATGGATGTAAAGTTAAGCTATTATTTCTTTGTTGTAATAGTTGACAAATAGGTTAAGCCATTGTTTTACATGCCTTAATTTACATTTCTTTTTTCTACAGGGAAAATAATCATCAAAACCTTCGGTTCTATCTTTTATGTACTGCATTGTTCTTTCGATAATACTTTTCTCATATGATGAATGCAAATAATGATTTAATTTCAAAAATCTACAAGCTTGCGGATACCATGTACCACCACCGTCTGTAGAAACAGGGTGATAACCATAATTCTCTATAATATTAGATAGAAATCTTTCAACAACAAACATGTTTCGCTCTTTGGATATACTTATTCCAAGAATATTCTTAGTTTCAGATTCAATAACAACCCATAACTATATTAATTCAGAACCAACTTTAATTTGAGTTTCATCAATTATGAATTCAGATATCTGGGTCTTGCTGTAAGATAGTCTTTCTGGCTTGTACTTTTGTATCCAATCTCTAATTGCAGAATGACTTCTTTTAACAAATCGAGATATGGCTTTAGATGTATTTCTTAATGAAAGCTCACTGAAATAAAGATGTAAAGAATATAAAATATCTTTAGGTTCCGTTCTTTTTCTTATTTGTTGTATCATATATAATTAACTGTTGTACTTCCACACATGGTTGACAAAACAATGTACCAACATGGCTGACACATTTTGTCTTGTTCTACATTATCAATATCAGTTGTTTTAAAGATTTCATGAACTTCTCTGATGGCGTCATTCCGTTTATTCCACCGTGTTCTCTTTCACAGTTATATGAATTGACAAATAATTCGTATTTCTCTATTCCCTCTTTCATATCAATTAACTCTTCTACTTGTAGAAATTCAGTTATGACTATTTTGTTATACGCTTCTACTTTCCCCTGTTCTTGTGGATAACCTTTAGGAATCTGCTTGTCCTTTATTCCATTGAGAAAAAGATAATGTTTGAATTTATTCGATGTAAATTCTCTACCACAACCATCGTGTGCATCACTTTCATAGGTTTACCGTAGAGTTCAATCCATTCGTTGAGAACCGACAGTGATTCTTCACTAGTTCTTCTGCTGCACCATTTGCTAACTACTTTTCTTGAGGGGCAATCATCTATAACATGAATAAAATAATTTTTGTTTCGTGAGCCTTTTAGATAAAAAGGTCCTTTGGTATCCATTTGAACCAACTCATTCGGATGTTTCATTTCAAATCTTGTATTTTCTTTTTATTTTAACAGATAGTACATTGAGATTGTGTCTCTTTAGAATATTGTAAATGGTTTTTGTACCCAAGCTGATTCCATACTTTCTCTTTAATCTGAACCTTATTCTCATTGGACCAAATCTGTTGTTTAGTCTCAGCTCGAGAATAATCTTTTCTATATCTTTGGTTACCTTTACATTTTTAATATTATGCGGTTTTCTTGATTGGTTTTTTAATCCATCTATCCCATATACATTATAGCGTCTCTTCCATTTGTACCATGTTTGTCTTGAAACAGCATATGCAGTACAAGCATCAGATATAGTCTTACCTGAACGTTCTGATTCAATTATCATTTTATACCTATTTTCAATTATATCCATTATTATTACACTCTAAGACTAGAGTGTCAACTATGTTAGGAAGCTAAAATGTCAACTATGTGTGGAATCAGTACAATTAACAATAAGGAAATCTATAGCTTTTTCCTTAACTTTACAGAGCCGGGCTATTTAATTTAAAATACGGTAAAATATCCGAATAAAATCTGATTTTGTCAATTCGATTATTGTCATGATTTGTAGATAAAATGGCACTGATTTTAAAAATATTGAATTTTTCTTTTGATTTGCTTTGATTTGTTTAAACAAGTGGAGGAGGTGGGATTCGAACCCACGAACCTCTAAAGGACGGGATTTCCCTTTATAGAATCTTGAGTCCTGCGCGTTTGACCTGGCTTCGCGACTCCTCCTTTCTCTATCTTTTGTAGAAATAATATTATATTTTTATTTCTTTTGATCCGTAGAAAATAAATTTTATTTAATTATTATTTAATATATTTATATGAGGCTTGGTCATAATTCAAATTTATTTTCAACATGATCTACATAGCTTAAAGCTAACCATTGAGACATTATTTTGAGAACAACTGTTCCAAAGATTAGCTCTTGATAGAATAAAAGATTCCATCCTTTTTAACATTCTGTGTTTGATAGGTTGTATACCATGGCCTACTGCACCATCAAGGAAACGTGGAAGACCATATGTATATTCTCCAACTATAATTTTAAGGTGTTTTATTGTAAGGATATGGTTTAAAATCGATTCCAACAATGCATTACATATTTTTCTTAACGTGGATTGTCTGTATAACCATAAACTAGCAGTAGCCTGTGGTTTGATAAAAATACCTAGTAGACGTACGTTTGACAGAAGGCTAAAGACTATTTCTACAGATATTAAACAAAGGATATCTACAATGGGATACCTGTTTGTTACAGAAGGATTAGTAGATCCTTCTATAACAGCAATAGATATACTCTTTTAAAAGCAAAGGGTAGTGTATGGCATAAATCATCAATGAAGAAAGGAGAAGTACCATGTTCTGGCATTGATACAGGTGCAAGGTGGGGTTACAGCCATACCAAAGGATGGATTTTCGGATATAAATTACATCTAACCTGTACAACAGGCAAGATTGTAGTGACCTATAACTGCAGATGTAACTACTGCGAATGTACAGGATAATCAGATGTACGTTTCTTTAACGTCCATCTCATCCTCGTCCTCATCTGTATTCTCTTTACCATCTTCCTTGTATATGGTAGGAGATCCAGGTTATGATGATAAGAACTTGTATGAATATAGCAAGAAGGTATTGGGAATAGATCTAGTTTGCCCTGTTGAACGATACAAAAGTACTTCTAAGAAGAGGCTTGATCTTGTATGTTTTTATCAATCGACTTTGGGGCAATCTATCTACAGCAGAAGAAGAAGAAGAAGAAGAAGAATATCCATAGAGCCATTGATAGAACATATCAAATCAGTTTTTAGTATAGACTCATTGCCAGTACGTGAATTTCATACGGTATCTGCAATTGTACTATTGTCTGTCTTATTATATCAGATAATGGTATACTACAACTGTAAAACTGAGAAAATAAATCCAAGAACGATAAAGTATATGCTTGGGACTTGATGAAACGGAATAATGGATAAAGATGAGTAATATCGAATTATGACCAAGCCTCATTTATATATATTAATGATAGTAGATGGCTCTGTTAACTTAAGGCAATATTTCTTTATTATGCTCCTAAACGAAAAAATTTAGCCATTGCTTTATGGTTTAACCTACACTTGTTCTTTTTACGAGCAAAAATACTCATCAAAGCTTTCAGTTCTATCTTTTATATACTGCATTGTTCTTTCAATAATGCTTTTCTTGTAAGAAGAATGCAGTTGATGCTTTAATTTTAAAAATCTACAGGCTTGCAGTAGAAACCTGTACTACTGTCAGTTTCAGTTAAAACAGAATATGCTGGTCATATTCTTCTACAATATCGATAGCAACTGTTCAAGAGCAACAATCATGTTTCTATTTAGATGTGCTTATTCCAAGGATATTCTTTGTTTTAAATTCGATAGGAACAACTCGTAACCATATGATTTCTGGAACTACTTTAAGTTGAGTTTCATGGATTACGAATTCAGGTGTCTTGGTCTTGTTGTAAAATAATCTCTCTGGTTTGTACTTTTGTATCCAATCTCTTCTCGCATTAGTATGGTTCCTTTTAATGAATTGAGAGATGGCTTTAGACGTATTCTTAACGAAAATCCGTTGTTGAAGTAAAGATGTAAAGAATATGCAACATTTTTAATGCTTGTTCTTTTTCTATACTGTTGTATCATGTATGATAAACAAAAAAGAAATCTATAGATTTTTCCTTAACTTTACAGAGCCTCTACTGATTGGTATATTATTTAATAAATCATCTAATTATTTTTAATCATGTACAAACTCTATTATGATTGAATCATCATAATTTTTTATATTTAATCTTTTTATCAATCGTTCCAATCTGATATCTTTATCCAAAAACCTTTTATCTTTAACGGCAACAAATTCATGTTTATGGTATTTTTTAAAGAGTTTATAATTTGAATTAAACCAATCTAAATTTTCTTTTAATTTTTGTAATTTGACTAGTTCTCTATCAGAAATTATGTCAAGAGACATAGTAAATTCTTATAGTATTTTTATCACTAATATACTTATTGTATAATCATCCTCCTATTATTCAATAAATATAATATTTGAAAAATTTTGAAGTATTTCTAAAATTTTGACTAAATGTTGAGTGGCTGAATTTGATTTCATAGATATTCCAGTTATCGATAAAAAAAAGCCTAGCAGGATTTCGCCTCTTATAACTAAAGATTGGGTGTAGGAACTCAAATTCATAAAATTGTTGGTTAATGTTAGCTAAATTTATTTGGAAAAGGAATTATCCGACAAATCGCAATGCAATACATAAAGGATAGAACTGAATGTTTTGATAATTATTTTCTTTGTATGGCGATGTAAATTATTTCGTATTAAAAATTGGATTAACTATTTGTTGATATGTATAACAGAGAGGTGATAAAGACATAGTTAAAAGCAATGGCCATCTAATTATAATTATCGGTTTTTAGAAAGTACATTGTATATTTATTTTATGATTAACAGGTAATTGAACCAAAGGATTTATCAATCTAATTCTAAAAATGTTTGTTATAATAATCTGTCATCTTTTTAAAATTGGTTGGATTTCTCGTATACTAAAATCTTTTATATCCATGTCATTAATATTGTCCCATCTAAATATAGCTATTGGTCCACCCCATGTTATAATTTGATTATTTGAACCCCCGCATTCAGGATGACCTCCACCCCAATGACCATCATCAATATAAGATAAAACTTTATGCCAGTTATTGTTTGAATTCTTATCAATAAATTGTTCCAGTTTTACGAATCTATTTGGCATATTATAAAAAACAGCTTTAATTCCAATCCATCTTCCAAGAAGTGGATTTTCTATTGCATGCAACTTCTCTTTATCACTAGTAGTATATCCTTGAATATGTTGTAAATCTTTTTCAAACTTTACTCTTCCTGTCTCATATGTATTTGAATGATAAGTTGTAGATTCACATTGTTCGGGATAGCCATTAATAAGAGTTTCATCATTAGTGTTTTTGGCACCTCTAGCAACAAGTTCAATATGAGCTGCGCCATTTGCTGTTGAATTCGTAAAATTGTTTATCTTAAAATATCCTGTCATTTCTACATTTTTCCAATCATTGGGTGATTGTATATATCCTTTTTTAGATAATTCTGTTTGATTCAAAGTGGTTATTAATCGAGGTTGAAATCCAGAGGAGGTAAATACGTTATAACGAACTTCAGTATTTTTAATTTTCCAACTTAAACTACTATCATTATTTTTAATTAGAGTTGTTTGAGGATCTGTTCTATGATCATTTTGTGGATCATCCATATTCATAAACCATTCTTCTCCGCCTGGTTTTGTAGGATATATTTCAGTTATACCAAATTTATCTTTTCCAACACCATTATTAATAAAAGGAATAGGTTTAAAAAAATAGTAATAAAAACCAATAGAAATAGACGCGGATACTATTACCACAGATATGAGAATAAGTTTAATCCATTTCTTTCTACTATTTATACTCAATATATAATCAATAATGAAAATAGATATGATAAATTTTTAGTTATTCACTTTGAATGGACGTTTTTTTCAAATTTAGATAAAATTAAAATATTATATGAATTTTAAATATTATTTGCTTTATTGAATGATTCCCTTTTCAAATACATTTAGCTAACATTAACCAACAAATACTATGAATTGTTGTGCGTACAACCACTATCTCTAGTTATGAGTTGAAATATTGCTCGGCTTTGATGTTATTATCAATTGGGATTAATAGCTAAAGGAGATAAATAAAGATAAAATAAAACAAGGACTTGGATGAATACATATTGTCATTGCAATAGACATATTTGAAAAGGTTATTAACAGAGTCCAATGAATGAAAGATAAATAACATATAAAAAAGAAAGGATATTTGAAAATATATTTAGTAGTTAATGTAAAAACCAAGGAAATTCTTGCTATCTCGATAACTGATGAAAACGTTCAGATAGTAAAGCATTATCAAAGTTGGTCAATGATGTCATGGAATCAGATAAAAAAATGACAATTGGTAAACTATTTGCAGATAGTCTTATGATGACAATGTTATTTTTTTTATATATTTTGTCAGACAACCATGAAATTTTGTCATACATAAAGTAATAAAAATACTAAAGTTCGATAAAAAAGAAATATCTTTAAATATTTAATTTTATCTCAAAGAAATAATTTGCAAGAATGGAAAGACCGCCTTAACTATAGACAAAGATGGATAGTAGAAATGGTATTTTTATGTATAAAAGAATGTTTGGAGAATAACGTTTATTCTTTCAGATAAAGAAATATATATATATATATATATATCAGATCATTATTTAACAATATTTTCTACCATAATTAAACAAAGAAATAGATATCAGTCACAAATATCTTATGAATAGTAAACAAGAGACAAAAGATTTAGATTTAAAAGGTTCATTTGCAGGCAGACCTCTACGAGATAGAGTAGGATTTGTGGTTAATGGATTGAATGCCGCATCAGCAGTAGCAACAATTACTACAGCCGAAGCAGCAGGCGTGAAACAGATTTGGATGACTCAATCTCCTTCTAATCCTGATACCATAACAATATTTGCATCAGCAGCAGCAAAAACATCTACAGTACCAGATTGGGAACAGCTATTGTTCCAGCTTATACACGTCATCCATTAGCTCTGGCTCAGCAAGCTCTGGCTATAGATGATGTTGCCCCCGGGAGATTTAGATTGGGAATAGGGCCTAGTCATCGTCCTGTGATAGAAAATGTCTATGGCTTGACGCATAAAAAACCATTAGCCTATATGCGAGAATATTTTCAAGTATTGCGTTCAGTTCTCTGGGAAGGAAAAGTCAATCATCATGGACACTTTTTTAACGTTGTAGCCACAATGCCTCGTATATCTAAAATTCCATTGTTAATTTCTACCCTAGGCGAGAAGGCGTTTTTATTGGCTGGAGAAATCAGCGATGGTGCTCTTTCATGGTTGTGCCCTATTCCATATTTGCTGAATACTGGATTGCCCGCGTTACGTAAAGCATCTTCTTCTAGTGGACGTTCAGCACCACCGTTAATAGCACAAGTATTAGTGGCCCTAAGCCAAGATGGTTCTTTAATATTAGAAAAAGGACATCAACTCCTAAGTTTTTACGCAAAGCTTCCTTTTTATGCTAAAATGTTCGCCGATGCAGGTTTTCCAATAACAACATCAGATGATGATGATAATGGTGATAAAATTATTGTGCCGGATGCTCTTGTAGAAAATTTAGTTATATCAGGAAGTGAATCTACTATTGCTTCCAAGTTTAAAGAACTTTTAGATGCAGGTTTGAGTGAACTGATGATTACTATTGTGCCTATAATAGATAAACATGATGAGCAAACACGTTTAATGCATTTGATAGGTGAATTATGATAGTGTATACATTAGTAAAATTATGTGATTACAAAAGGAGTTATATAATAATTATTACATAGTGTTTGATGTCATTTTTTTCCTTATCATGGAAAACTCAAATAAAATATATGTATATATATACACACCTTCCACCCGCCGACACTTTATTTTTTTTAAATAATCAGTTTTGATAGATTTTTTGTATTTACAAATTAGCGATATTCCTTTTTTTTCTTTGATTTTTTTTATTTCATTTCTACTATCCATTTTTTTCTGTATTTTTATAATATGCTATAAAAGAATGAGCGAATTGGAGAGATGGGTTAGTTTTATTTTCATGATCTTTATAATGATTTATAAATCTAAAATAGGCGATTTTACTATTTTGAAAGTTATAAAATAGATCTATTACATAATAAACACCATTAAAAAAATTTCTAAAAAAGTAACAATATCTAATCGTAGTCCGCAAATTAAATAAAGATATTACAAAATATCATGAAGAATCTATAAAATCTTGATATGCATATAATTATACAAGAGCTAAAATGTCAAAATTTGATAATAATCTCTATGTTAATGTAATAAAGTTTCAAGAACAACTTGCAAAAAAGATTGTCATGACAGACAATTTTGACAGAGAGATTGAATTTGTTTGTGGAGTGGATGTATCATATAAACAGGAAATTGCACATTGCTCAGCGGTAATAGTCAAAAAAAATACTTTGGAAATAGTAGAAGTAGTTAAGAGCAAAAGTAAAATAAAATACCCATATATTCCTGGATTATTTATATTAAGAGAATCATATCCAATATTGCATACTTTAAAATTGCTCAAGAATACCTTCCAACTTTTACTTATTGATGGACATGGAATACTTCACCCTAGAAGATGTGGTTTAGCATGCTATATTGGCATAATTGCAAATAATCCTACTATTGGAGTTGCAAAAAGTTTGTTATGCGGAAGGCTCCAATCGGATGGTTATGTGAATTATAAAGAAGATGTTCTTGGATATGCTATAAAAAGAGAAGATAACCTAAAGAAAATGATTTATGTAAGTATCGGTCATAAGATAAGTCTATTTACCTCAATACAACTGGTTAGATCCTTAACAAAGAAAGGAGAGTTAATTCCAGAACCACTTAGAATTGCAGATATTGAATCTAAAGATCATGCTTATAAATAATATATTAAATTAAGTTTATATCTTTATTAAAATACTGAACATCCATTTAGAGGGGCACAATATATAATTTACAAGATGAGGGATTCATTATGCAGTATTATTTTTAGGTCTGCTTCTATTTTCTGAGTCGAGAATTTCTTTGGTTGTCACTAGATAAATGAATATGACTTTAGATATATACCATATAACAAGTATGCTAAACAATTTATCATGATAATTATCATAAAACACAAAAGCTATCTGGGTCCTTGTATTATTCTATATCTAATCCAAATGTCACCATTATCCATTGTTGTACTCTTTTTTAATTCTTGTGATAACTCGTTGTTTATTTTCTTTTTATCTGGTAGTGGGTATAGTTGTTTGGGAAAATCTTTTTCTATACTGAGGTATCCCAGATCAATTACATTAACAACTTGTCATAGCTTATAGGATTATTTTTTAAAGCTGTAATCATTTGTATTCTTCCTTCTTTATAATTTACTTTATAAAGAATATAATCATGATTGTTAACCATAATCTAATTCTTGATGGTATATCTTTTCTTTTTTGACTAAATAATACATTTTCCTTCTTTCTTATCTGCAGGTCTTGTTATCTGTTGTTCTGTGATCTATGAATGAAAGAAGGTTTGGAAAATACAGTTTGACTTACTCTGTGGTGATTTTGGTCTATTTGTGATGTTATATGTTTTCTATGGAATAAATACACACTTTTTTTTCAAAGTTTAAATCTTTTGTATATCTTTTCAGACGTTGCTTTGATCTATATCAAAATGAAATTTGTCCAACGAGCTAGTAATGTATATACAATATTAAACTACTAGCATGAGAAATTTGTCTGTTATATTTAGATTGAAAGACTACTTCTGCATCAGTACTTTTTTCTTTATCTTCTTCTTTTTGTTTGGATCATCGCTTGATCTAATATTTTTCATAATTTTAAATATATATTTCATTATTGTAAATCTCTGAATTCTTTTATTGTAATCCTTGTAAATGATTTGAAAAGTTTTGGTTTTGTGGTTAACAGTTTTGTAAAAAAGATTGTATATGCATCTTTAAACTAATACTGCTTATCATGTACAACAAAATTGTTATCATATTTTTTGACTCCTATTCAATATTAAAAATTAACAAATCTAAATGAGAACAATTAGTTTACAATAACGATTAGCCCGATGTTTGCACAACTGTTAACAGCAGTGTAAATGATATACTATATCTTATTGTAAAATAGTTGTGTTTGTTTAGCTATCACAACACCTATAGCTTGCCACTCTTTTATCTATTATTATGAGGGACACATTCCTCAGAATGCTAACTGATGATGAAAAGAACCTTTTACATCTAATGCTTGAAGATAATGAAGCAGGATATAGAGCCAAGATTATCTTGCTTAAAGATGAGGGATACACAGTTCCTCAAATAAGAAAGATTACAAACCATCATGATCATAACATAAGAAAATGGATACATCGCTTTAACGAAAAAGGAATCGATGGCATTATATCAAAAAAACATAATCATAAACAGCACAAATTTACTAATGATATGGAGAAACAAATAGTGGATATAACATCTGCAAATCCAAGATCTTTTGATTTGGGATTTTCCACATGGTCATTACGTGTACTTGCTGGTTTTCTTATGAATGACTTAACTGGTAGATAAAATAAGCCATTCTGCAGAAATAAGAAATATTCTTCTAAAGCATAAAATAAAATGGAGAAAATCTAAAACTGTGTTATCAAATAATAAAAGCAATGATCCAGAATACACTTTGAAAAAAAGTACATTGAACAACTGAGGACAACACACCTTCTTCGGATTCGGTGTTACTGTATATAGATGAAAAAGGGCCTGTAGCAGCAAAAACCCATGGTGGTACATCATGGTCATCGGTACAGGTAAAGGTCGAAAAGTCTCAAAAGATAAATGGATTGTTAAATGTATTTGGAGCCTATGATCATACAAATGACAAAATGCATGTCCAATGCTATAAAAGAAAGACAGGAAAGAAGCAGTTTGTTGACTTTTTAAAAAAGAGTAGATAAAAGATATGATAAGAATATCCAAAATATCTTTGTTGTACTTGATAATCTTTCAGCACACAAATTAAAGATGGTAAAGAAAGAGATATCCAAATGTTGTCCTCGAATAAAATTTGTATTTCTACCAGTAAGATCGCCCAAGCTTAATTTAATCGAAGTAAGGTGGGTGTGGTTACAAAGGCAGACAATTAACAATTCTACATTTAAAGACGAACAAGAAATAGGAAGAGCTGTTAGCAAGTGGAAGAATATTTATAACAAAAATCATGGCAGCAAAGCGATCATAAATATTTTACAAGAGAGTGTATCTTTATGTATACACAGCTGTTAACCTATCATATGAAATCAGAGTGGGCATTTCAAATAAGAAATAGCAGTTATGACGCTGTAGGTGTAATTATCCACGAGATCTTTTCTATAATGAATTTATTTAATTATTATAAAATTTATTTAGATAATATATTACAGTCTAAATTTACAGTATAAAGAAAGAGAATTATGTATCAAATCTTTTATTATATTATTATACTTTATTTTTTTACTGTTATATGACGCATCAGAATCTCAAAGAATCGTATTTTAATAGAAAACTACAAGAAAAAGTAGCAGTAGAAGAAACCATAACAATTTCACTGAAAGAATATAAAGAATTGTATCAAGTCAAGGAACAATTACAAAAATTAAAATCTCAGATGTTAGAGCATTGCGACATATTAGGTGGAGTATTCATTCAGTTAATAACTGATAACTATTATACCAAACATGAGATAAAAAATATTAATTCAGATTATTAGGTAGTAGTAGTTATCTACTCTTTTTTTTTATTTCTTATATAAAAATAATTAACTATATTATGTTATCTTTGCTTCATCATTTCAATAAACTCCTCATCAGACATCTTTTCTTTTGCTTCCATCCATCCTTCCAAATCATTGCCTACCAAGTATCTTAGTTTTGGATTATTATCGGTAATTGCATCTGGTACCGACCTCTGCTACATATTGTGGATTAGATCCATTTGCTATCAGCCTCTTTATGCTGTTGTCTCTGGCTTTGATTAATGGAGTATATGGTGAATTTGGATCATGAGATTTTTCTGCCACAACCGTAGCATTATTGAAATTTGTCTTTATTACACCCGGCTCTATTATTATTGTTCTAATTCCAAATGGTTCTAATTTATAGGACATGGATTCACTTACACCTTCTACTGCAAATTTTGAGCTAACATAAGCAGAAAGTGCAGGTACACCAAATCTTCCAGCGCCTGAACTTATATTAACAATTATACCTTCCTTTTGTTTTCTCATTATCGGAAGGACCGTTTGAGTTGTTCTTATTACTCCAAATACATTTGTTTCAAATTGTTGTTTTAATTCACCTATAGAAAGATCTTCAAATGCTCCTGATAGCGCGTAACCTGCGTTATTTACTAAAACATCTATTTTACCCGATTCATTATAAATTGTTTGTATTGCTGTTCTAACCGAATTATCGTCAGTAACGTCTAGTTGAACAAATTGTAACGATTGTAATAATCCTTCTCCTCCTTCTCCTCCTTCTCCTCCTCCTTCTTCTGCTGCAATAGATTTTAACTGTGAACTTTTTTGTAAATTTCTCATAGTAGCATATGTAGTAAATTTATTTTTTGCAAGAATTAAAGCAATTTCGCGACCAATTCCACTTGAACTCCCAGTCACTACGACAACCTTTGGATTTGACGTCATAGGAATCCATAAAATATCTTTCTACATAAGCTTTAATTCAAATATAAAAAGAGGCAAAAGTTAATAATATAATTTTATATTTTATGCAAATAAATTAATTGCATCCGGAGACTCGGTGCCTTCCAGTGATAGAATATTTATCCTAATTCAAAGATTAGGCAAAATATCTAAAACTATTTAATTTATAATAGTGATGATGTCCAGATATCTGTAGAGCTTCAAAAGCCCTGATGTAAATTATTCTAGCTCTCTAAAGACAGAATCATATCAAATAATTCCTTGTTCTTATATTGTAATGTATCATTAAATTTCAATGGTTTAATTCTTGTATATTTCGCTCTTTTTATTGCATTTTTTATTAGGTTATCATAATCTTTAATTGATGGTTTTAATGGATTAACATTGCTTTGTTGTATGATTATTTTTTTCTTCGTTATTTGTTAACGTTTTGTGCATTAATTAAAAAAGAAATTAGAAAATTCAATTGTTATTGTTACAGATAAACTACTATATTATAACGGGTTTTCAAATCATGCAATAAAGCACTATCAGCCTTATTCTAGCACCATTTTTCATAAATATTCTAAAACTATCAGATGATGAATCTTTTAGTTAAAAAAAATGGATTTTAAAATGTAATGATTTTAATTTGCTTTGTTGCATGATTCCTATAATATCTGATTTTATTATTTGTTTTGCCTAAACAGATATCAATTTATTATACAATGACGCTTTCAACATCAATTCTTGTATCATATTCTGTAGTTTTACCGAGTATACATATTCTTCACCAAACCTTCTCTTTAAACAAGAGAATACTGCTATACAATCAATCTTTGTACATAGCTTCGATATTCTTACACTTTTGTAAATCATTTATTTGTGTCAACACTGATAAGTTTCTTGGAATATGTCCGTTTTTCCATCCAACTCTAGCGCTTTTTTACTATATTTTTAATTTACCTTATTCAAATAAAGATAGGTTTAATCTTTCGCTTGAATAGGGATTACGTTTCGGACTATATAATAGATATACACTACGTGAAAGACAAGACCATACAGTTTTGGCATTTGATCACCATTATGGATTAAAATGGTCACAGGTAGTAGCAACTGATTTTACAAAATGGATAAAAAATTCTTTAAATATAAATCCGAAATCCTAGATAATGATAAATATGATTATATTAACTACCATCAAAATTGTCTAATTATATACATTAAAATGTTGAAACATAATTCTTTCAATGCTATATAATAATACATGTCATTGTAAATCAATATAAATATGAATATTATTCCACGATAGGCTGTTAAATATAACCTAATCGCAAGATGAACAATGATTCAATAAATCAAATAGAAATTTCGCAAAATTTCAAAATACTTAAGATGTTGAGAATGATAAATAGAACCATTTTATCAGTGAAATTAGAAAATTTGGATAATCTGAATTTTGAGGAAAAAAATAATTGATAATGGATCTTGCATAATTAGAAAAAAGTAAAGATTTAATTACAATCATAATATATAAATTGCTGCTTTCATAGATTTTCGAATCATGCAATAAAGTACCTGTGACTTTATTTTTACTTCCAAAATGGTCAGACGTTTTGTTTTCTACATGAATTTGCATTTCAGATTTGTGCTGAACCTCCGTCTACAAATAATTCAATACCTGTGATATAACTGCTGTCATCAGAGGCAAGGAATAAGGCTGCTTTTGCAACCTCTTCAGGATTACCAATTCTTCCAATTGGTATAGTGCTCAAAAGGCTCGTCTTGAACTGCTTATCTATTTTCTCATCCTGTACCATGCCACTAATCATAGGTGTGTCGATCGAACCAGGACTGATGGCATTGACGCGGATCTTACGTTGTTTCAGATCGACTGTCCATGAACGCGCGAACGATCGTACAGCAGCCTTGGATGTACCGTAGACACTCAATGCTGGAGTTCCTTTGGATCCACCGACTGAAGCAGTTAGAATGATAGAACCACCACTACCGTCTTGAAACAGCGAAAGCGCTTTTTGTACGGTGAATAAAAGCCCTTTAACGTTAATGCTAAATATTTTATCAAAATGAGATTCAGTAATTGAGCCTAAAGGTGCATGTTCGATAACACCTGCGTTAGCAAAAAGGATGTCAACTCGCCCTTTCTGTTGTTTCACGGTGTCGTACAAACGATCAAGATCTTCTAGGTTTGAAACATCACACTGAATTCCAAAGATATTTTTGCCTATATGTTTGACTGCTGCATCAAGACTCGCTTTGTCGTCTACCTACAATAAAAACATAGGCGCCTTCTTGGACGAACAGGTGTGCTGTGGCAAGGCCTATGCCGCTGTTTCCACCGGTTATAACTGCAATCTTTCCGTCAAGTCGTTTTGTAATTATTCCGGTCTGAGTCATATGACTAATGAATCACTTGTAGTTATTTAAAACAGTAGTATGATCTGACTTAATTAGTGCCGTTATTAGTCTCTCTGTTCTGTCAAGTCGATTTAGTAACAATAGCAATAAGAAATCCTACAATTCGTATATCTGATACCTTCTCATATAAGCTGAAATATTACGATGGATACTTTGGACCGGCTTGCTTATAGGATATAGCATACATGAGTTTGATTGCATATAATAGATTACAATTATTTCATCGTGAACAACGAAAATAATAAATCTCTTGCATAATTGCTTGCAAACAGGTTTATGACTATTATTGTATCATAAGCTTGTTCTTATTTGCTTTCATACAAGAGGTATCCAAAATCCATTACTTTTCATCAATTACAGGCTTTCAGTGCAACAAGAGTTTGATGATATATCTATATTATAGAGAAATAGCAAAAAGATATGAAAAATATAAATTAAAACATTTATATTCTAAAATAAAAGAGGATAGAAAAAGAAAGACTGGTGTTATAGGCAAGCATTTTGACTTTACCTAAAAAAAGATTTGTATGCTTTTTTTGGGATTTACTTTTGTCTTTATATCACTGTACGTTAGCTGATAGCTTTCTCTTTGATTTAGATCGAAGTAACATCTGTGCAGAAATATTCAAAAGATAATACATTTAATTTTTTTTTAATTTCCATAACAATGTATAAACCAACTTGTAGGGAAACCCCATGGTAAACTATTATATGGTCCAAATGACAACCGCCCATAATGTGCCTTTTTGTGACAAAGGAACACAATTTCTTTGGGAATAAAACCATAATTACGTATAAAATTTTCAGGCTCATCTATTCCTTCAAAAATCAAAGGAGTGTTTAAACTGTCTAAAAGTTCTAATATTTGTCGAGTATAAAAGTTAGGTTTGAGGAGTTCTTTATTGGATATATCAAATAAAATCTCAAATGGTACAGGCAATGTTGTAAATGTATTAGATATCTTTTTAAATAAAGAATCTACTTGTACGAAAGTAAGATAATAAATTACACCCTCTATTATTAATAGTGTAGATTTTTTTACATCAAATCCATTAGTTACAAGTTGCTGAGTTAAATTAACATTTAATATATCAATTGGTATATGTTTAATAGGAATAAATGGTTGAGAATTGACAGCATCAAGGATTCTTTTCTTGTAATCTAAAACAGATTTATAATCAAATTCAAACCATAGTCCAGATGAAGGTAGGAAAGATAGTCTATATGGACGACTACCAAGTCCAGATCCTAGAATTATAAATTGACTTATTCCACGCGACACAGCATTTTCAATGATGTTATCAAAATATTTTGTGCGCACGGCTACTATTGCAATAAAATCTTCTCCTGCTCTTTCAAGCATACGTTTTCCTTGTTCTCCAGAAAGTATTTCTGCATAAGGATCTGTGATAAGAGGGCATGACGAAACACTTTCCTTTGCTCTGGCTGCGGCTGTTAACAAACTTGTGAGAGAAACACTATTGTTAAACAATTACCATAATTAATCAAAGGAGAAATATAATTAATTTGTAAAAATAATTGTATTTGTGTATTCTCTATCAACACTTCCTGCTATAAAACATTAGATATTGCTTATACATCAGTATACTAATAATAATTCATTTTGATTATTTATTTTTGTGAACTTGTACATATTATATAATATTGAGTCGAACATATAAGAAACTTTTTCAGATTTTGAAAGATGTAATATGAAGCAGGAACAAGAGTCAAAGTTACAGATAAGAATGCATTACAACTTGTTGCAGATTATGTTCTATGGAAATATGATGATAAGGAGGAGGAGGGTGTGATGAAGTTAGAAGATCATTACATACAATCTGAACTTTGATGATGAGAACAAGGTATACAAACAGATACTTACATGTTAATGTTTGAAAGAAAGGATCCACAGATGAGAAAAACATTCGTAAAACATTGGTAGAAGAATTTGTGGAAGAGTTTGTAAATAATAACAGTTATCTTACAAAGAAATAGTCTTGGAATGAATATCTTTTGTGGAATTGATATGTATGCTCTATCAGTCCCTCAATATCTTGAATGTCTCTGTAGATGTTGCTTTAATCTAGATCAAATGAAAAGCCAGCTATAATGTGTAAATAATGTACAGGCGATAGTAAACTAAAAGCATTACAAATCTATCTTTTAAATCCAACTTGAAATGTCTACCTATAGCACCAATCTTCTTTCTCTATTTTTTCTTTTGGATAAACGTTTTAACTTGTGTTTACAATATCTTTATGTTATTTCCTTTTTGTAGATATCATCAAATTCTTGTACTGTAAGATCAACAGTGGATGATTTGAAAAGTAGTGGCTTTTAGGATAATCTATCATATGAAAGCATACAGAAAACAGGCTTAGTCGATCTATTTGTCATAAAGCTGTTTGGAAATAATTATGCAAGATCTAATATTTAATTCATGGATTATCAATAATAGATGTCAGTACTTGCATTAAAGTATCAGAATCCCAGGAACCATCATACCTTGTGCCATTGATATAAAAAGAAGGTGTGCTATTTACACCACTTTGTATACCACTTAGAAAATCCTCTCGTATTCTCTGTACATGTATATGGTTCTCCATGCCTTTATTGAATCGTTCTAAATTCAATTCTACTATTTTTGCATATTTTTCTAAATGCTTATCATCTAGTGCTTGCTGGTGTTCATATAAATAATCATGCATTTTCCAAAACTTGTTCTGATCCGCTGCCTCTTCTGCTGCCTCTGCTGCTCTTTGAGCATGAGGATGAACTTGAGTTAGTGGAAAATTGCGAAATACAAAGCAAAGATTGTCTTTAAAATAATCTTGAATCTGTTTGATTATTGGATAAGCTTGACCACAATAAGGACATTCATAATCACCATATTCAATCAAAGTTATGGGTGCATTATCAGGTCCTTGAATATGATCACGATTTGGGTCAACAGGCAAACTAAGACTAGAATATTCACTGCTCATTTTTGTTTTTCACTTGTTGTTGTTGTTGTTTTTTTGTACTGATTGATTATTATTTTTATTTGTAGAATCTAGTGATTCCAAAGCCTTTAAAATTCCTGCAGCCCCAGGATTAATTCCTACCGGGGAGACATAGCTCCAGTGAATGACTCCATCTTTATTAATTACAAACAAAGCACGTTCACAAATACCCTCTTTTTTATTATATACACCATATTTTCTAGCCACTTCTCCCTTGGGCTCAAAATCAGAAAGTAAAGGAAAGTGAATGTTCCTTGCCTTTGCAAATGCAAGATGGCACCAAACACCATCAACTGAAATACCCATAATTTCGGCACCAAATCTTTGAAATTCAGGCAAGATTTCATTGTACAATGACATTTCATCTCCACAGACAGGTGAAAAATCTGCAGGATAAAATGCCAATATCGTAGGCATCCCGCGAAAATCATTTAAAGAAACTGTTTGATCTGGTGTAGTTTTAAGTGTAAAATCCGGGGCAATGGTTCCAGGTTTTAGTGGTTCTTCTTCTGTTGAGGATGTATTTGAATAGGACATTATAAATTATAATAAGAACTCAAAGTTTATATCTGTATAATCAATAATATATAGTTTTGTGGCATTATTTATATTAAACTTTATCTTTTATTGAAAAATTTAAAGCATTTTTCTCCTGTATTACTAAATTTATTTTAGAACTTTTTAAAGCAAGTTAAAAATCAAAGCAAAAATATCTGATATCTTATTTCAGTTATTTTCCTTTAACAATAAAAAATATTTAATTATTATGCCTACAGACCATACATTAGATCTCTTGCATAATTAGAATAAACAGCTATATGATCAGCAATTCTTCATTTTCTTGTTCTCTCATTGCTTTCATATGATCGGTTATCCAAAAAATCATTGCTTTTCAAATCATTCACTGCTGGTCTTACAGTGCAACAGTTCGATGACATTTATGAAAAAAATGTAACAAAAAGATATGCTAAACATGAAATACAACGCTTGTTCAAAAAAGATAGAGAAAGACGTATAGGTGCAGGTAAACCTTTCAAACTAGATGTTAAAGATAGATTTCTCATGCTTTTGGTTTACTATCGTCTATACATAACTTACACTATGGCAGGTTTTCTATTTGATTTGGATCAGAGCAACATCTGCAGAGACATTCAAAAGATTGAAGGGTTGATAAGAGAATGTTTGCCAATTCCGCAGAAGACATACCCAATAACCAAAAGGCTGAAAACTCCAGAGGCAGTTGATAAATATTTTCCAGGCTTTCTTCTTGCTTTTACAGATTGTACCGAACAGCAAATACCAAGACCTGCGGATAAGAATAGAAGAAAGATATTCTATTCAGGTAAGAAGAAAAGACATACTGTTAAGAATCAGATTACGGTTAACAATCGTGGTTATGTCCTTCACAAAGTACGCTATAAAAAAGGAAGAAAACATGACTACGATATTTATAAAAAGAACTATCCTGTCACTCCAAAACAAGTTGTTACTGTAGTTGATCTAGGGTATTTGGGCATAGAAAAGGATTTTCCAGAACAACTATCTGCACTACCATGTAAAAAGCGATACCAGGAAGATTTATCACAAAAAGAAAAAGAGTATAATAAAATTCATTCTAAAATGAGAATAGTGATAGAGCATACCATTTGTCGATTGAAAAAGTACATCAGGATAATGAGTGATACATTTAGAAATAAATTAAGAAAATATAATAGAATATCGGATATAGTATACGGATTGGTAAACTATAGAATAATGTACCAGCATTGTTAAAAACCAATAAGAAATCCAACGAGGATAATATAGGTTGTTTTTAATTATGCAAGAGATCAATATTTAAAAACCAAAATTTCTTTGATATTTTGAATTTTGTTACTTTTTACTGATTTGATCCAACTTGTAAAAATTTTTGCACCTCTATTCCATTTTTGAACTTAGCGATTTGAACGTCCAACAGCAAGAACTTTATGATTATCAATATTTATGCCCGTATTCCTTGGATTTGTTGTAGGTCGCGAATAATCAATTATCGTAACGTTATAAGTCCTTTTTGGATTCTTGGGATTCTCCCAAGCAATATAAACGATATGAGATTGTTTTGAGAAATAAATTTGATTAATCTTTTTAGAGGATTCATCATTTTTGAACATGACATTTCTTAAATCCCTGTCAACAACTAATATAGTTCTATTTCCAGTACTATTTACATTGTAATACGTTTTATAGTCATAATTCAGTTTAAACACATATTTTGCAATCCACAAATAAAAAGGATCTGCAATAATTGTAACTTTAGTACTAGAATTAGTTTTGTTGTTGTTGATATTTGACAAATAACTATACAAATGCGCTGCTGCTTCAAAATGTACAGAATTAACGTTCATTGTTATTATAGAGTTGGTTTTTACAAGGTCTATGCTTGTTATTATTAATACTATGGTAAATGTAGAAAGGAATATTTTAATAATTCTTTTATTGGAGATTCTTTTCAATATCTCTTCTATCATAGATCCTATAGCAATTGAAAATGCAGGTATCAAAATAATCCAATGATACAAAGAAACCCATCCTATAATATAGAAAAAGAGAAAAACTGGAATTATCCAAAATAAAACTAAAAGATCTCTTTTTATAACGGCCATTATTAAACCAGATATACCTAATATCAAAAATATAGGATCGACTTTGAATAATATTGTTTGAAATGATTTAACAAGTGGTTGACTCTCTCTATGAGTTTGATAATATATACCTGACAACCAATTGATAAATTGACCATTTATTATAGAATAAGCTGGCCATATCATTGGGATTAAGATTATAGGTATTAGCCATAAACAGATCCACTTTTGTGATCTATTCGTATTCTTAAATATTAGAATTCCTGTTAAATGGATTATAACAAATGCGGGAATTTTAGTAAATATAGCCAATCCTAAAGATATGCCCGATGATAAAAATAATAAAACTCCACGGCTATTTTTATTGCTTTTCAAATAATTATTGGAAATTATCGCCAATAGTATAGACAAAAGTAAAAATGGCAGCAGAATAGAATCTAACAATATCCATCGCAATAGCCAACTTAAAGGTGTTACTCCAAATATAATTGAGGCAATTAAAGCAACTTTTTTATTATAAACTCGTTCTGAAATTTCAAATATAAGAAAAGTATCAACTACTGCAAGTAAACCCATTATTATTCGAGGAATAAAATATAACATTTCAATTGAATTTATGTTTCCAAGTTGTGGACTAATATTGTGAGGGTAACCAATTAATGAAAATATGCCTGCTAAAAAAATTTGTCCAAAGTATGGGTGATCATAAAATGTGGGGTCCTCTTGTGGTCCCAACCCATTCAGCAAATGCATCGCTCTACCCAAATATATACCTTCATCATAATAAAGACCTGGCCAACCTATTGGATTAAATAAATGAGTAAACGAACTTAAAATTAGTGATACTAATAAAAAGAAATATTTGTTATCATATATAATTCTGCTCCTCTTTAACATATTTTTGGTTGTGCTTTTTATGGCTGTTCGATATAAATAAATAACATCAAGTTGATGCAGTCTAGCAGGCTTTGTTGTATACTTCCTCTTTTTCAAATACATTTAGATACATCAACCAATAAAATATGTAAAATGGATGGTCTTGCCGGTCTACAACCAATGTGTTGTTAGAAGAGTTGAAGTCTTGTAGCGTTTGACGTCATTAACAACTCGAATAGGTTAAAAGAGAATCAACGTATGATCAACATTCGTAGTTATATTCTCCATAAGGTCTACCACAATAAAGGAAGAATAGACATGATATGATATTTACAAGGAGAATCACCTGCCACACCCAAATAGGTTATACTGGGGTTGATCGGGGATACCTTGGTGTAAGAAAGGCTTTTAGAACAACATCATCTTTACCATGTAAATGCTTTGTTGCATGATTCAAAAATCCGTTAATACAGCAATTTATCTGTAACAATACCAATTGAATTGAGTTTTCGTTGTAATCCTTTCTACAAAACGTTAGCAAATAATCACGAAGAATAAAATGATCATGCAACAAAGCAAGGCTATACTAGACTCAATATTAAAAATTTACTTTATTATAAATTTTGTTTGCTTTATTTTTTCATAGTTGGATTTAAATATTTGGAAAGGAACAAGGAATTCGAAAATCAAAAAAGATAGAAATCTTTCACCATATGCCCAAGCCTTTCATGTTTAATGATGATATACCATAGCATATGTTGCAAAAGAACTTGATACAACACGATGTATTAGTTGCATTCAAGAATCATTTTGTGAAACTCTGTTCTCAATCTGATAATAATTTACTAAGCAACAATAACAACAATAACAAACTCAAAATCATTCAGCCGATAAATCTCAAATGATCCTGTCTGAATTTGCAGGATTTTCCGATATTATAAAATAGTCATTATGTTTTATGACGCCATATTTTTATAAGTGGTTTTCAAGGATTAGTTAAATTTTCAATCAAACTATAAAGTATTGGAGAGAATTTTCTTTGCTCTTTCTAGTACTTTCTTTTCCTCATTGGTTAGAGGTTGTTCCTTCAACAATTCTTTGAATTGAAGTGCATTTACAACCGCTTTTCCTCCATAATGATTATTAAAATAAACAAATATTGACGATTCTACAGAATGTTGTTGGTTTTGTTGTTGTTGTTTTCTTATCTCTTTTACCTTATCTACCCATGGAAGCATTTCTTCTTTTGAGTATAGATAATCATACCAATAATGATCCCGGGTAATATTTCTGCCATGTAATCTTATTACTGCTATAGAGTCTGATGTTCTAATATTTTCATCAGATAGAAATCCCAAATTTTCTTGAGATGGTGAATCAGTTAATACAGATGCAATATTATAGTGCTTCAGCAGTTCAAATGTACCTTCTGTATCCCAACTTTTATTTCTAAACTCTATCGCATAACTGTTGCTATTATTATTATTATTATTAGATGAATTCTCATCATTAGACTTATTATCATTAGTTAACGCATTCAAAAACTCCTCTACTTTTGCAAATTCTTTGACAGTAAAACTAGGGGATAATTGAATAATTATTGCACCCAATTTATTGGCACTTTTTAGAGGCGATATTTTATCAAGAAATTCTTTGAGGTCTGCCATTACTCCTTTATTAACATCTAGTCGTTTTTCATGAGTAATTATTTCTGGAACTTTGACAGAAATTTTAAAGTTATCAATAGCAGTGGCTCTTGTCAATCCCATGAACAAACCCTTTGTCATGTTAAGATAAAATTTTTTATAGAAAGTAGCATCCATCTCTACAGTATTAAAAAATTGAGAATAATACCTTAATTTTCGAGTTTTAGTATCAGGATAAAATACATTTAACCATCCACCTTTATCTTGCGTATCACCATAGTTCCATCCAGAACAACCAATGAATAGATTCGTAGTCGTAGTCGTAGTCGTCAAAACCAATTTCTTTTTAAATATTTACTGATTATTATGTTACTGGTTAAACTAAAAACAAAATCTTTTTTATATATCTTCTTATTTTTGCTCATATCTTTTAATTTCATTTCCCAATTATCAATAGTATCAAAGCTTGGCAATATTTCATGTTGTCTAACAAAGATTGGTTGTGAGTGGACCAATCGATAGGTCTGTAAGGGCAACAGAAAGGGTAAAATAATTTGAATACTGAAATATGCCTAAATCTATCAATATTTATAAAAAATAACTATATTAGATCTCTTGCATAATTAGAAATAATCTAGACCATCACTTCTAATTCTATATCGATTTCTAGTTCAGATAATTTGATATTCTATAGTTCACTAGTCCTGCTACTATGTCTGACACCTTGTTATATTTTCTCAATTTATTTCTAAATATCTCACTCATTATCTTGTACTTTTTCAATCTGCTAATAGTATGCTCTACTATTATCCTCTTTTTCGAATGGATAATGTTAAACTCGATTTCTTCTTGTGATAAACACTGGTTTATTTTCTTTTTACATGGTAGTGCAGATAGTTGTTCTGGAAAATCCTTTTCTATGCCCAAATACCCTAGATCAACTACAGTAACAACTTGTTTTGGAGTGACAGGATAGTTCTTTTTATAAATATCGTAGTCATGTTTTCTTCCTTTTTTATAGCGTACTTTGTGAAGGACATAACCACGATTGTTAACCGTAATCTGATTCTTAACAGTATGTCTTTTCTTCTTACCTGAATAGAATATCTTTCTTCTATTCTTATCCGCAGGTCTTGGTATTTGCTGTTCGGTACAATCTGTAAAAGCAAGAAGAAAGCCTGGAAAATATTTATCAACTGCCTCTGGAGTTTTCAGCCTTTTGGTTATTGGGTATGTCTTCTGCGGAATTGGCAAACATTCTCTTATCAACCCTTCAATCTTTTGAATGTCTCTGCAGATGTTGCTCTGATCCAAATCAAATAGAAAACCTGCCATAGTGTAAGTTATGTATAGACGATAGTAAACCAAAAGCATGAGAAATCTATCTTTAATATCTAGTTTGAAAGGTTTACCTGCACCTATACGTCTTTCTCTATCTTTTTTGAACAAGCGTTGTATTTCATGTTTAGCATATCTTTTTGTTACATTTTTTTCATAAATGTCATCGAACTGTTGCACTGTAAGACCAGCAGTGAATGATTTGAAAAGCAATGATTTTTTGGATAACCGATCATATGAAAGCAATGAGAGAACAAGAAAATGAAGAATTGCTGATCATATAGCTGTTTATTCTAATTATGCAAGAGATCTATAATCCCAATTATCGGATATTTTGTTTGCAGTAATAGTTGCAAGTGCCATAACTGAAAGCTGAGGATTAACGCCCAATGCAGTAGGAAAAACACTAGCATCACAAACGAACAAATTCTTAAATCCATACACCTTACAGTCTGAATTCACTACGCATTCCTCTTTGTTATTGCCCATTCTATTTCCCCCCTGAGGATGTGCAGAGCCAACAAGAAGTCCGTTTGGATTATTTCTTACAGCATCTTTAATTTTTGGAATATCGCTAATTGATTTAATTTCTGGAATATCCACATGAGATATAATAACACTTGTTGCACCAATATCAAACCACATTTTGGAAATAACCGCCATTCCTCTTGCCATATCATTAATGGTTGATTGAGATAATTCATAGTTTAATTTAGGATTTCCATTAGAGGACATCAAAACAGTACCAACAGGATCATCTCTAATTAATATGCCCGCCATAGTATACTTGTTAAATTCCATCATCATTTTTTTGTGCTCTATTCCAAACGTAGGCATGGCAATTGCCATTTGAAAAATTGGTAAGAATACACTTTCAATTAAAAAGCCCCCTTTTTCTACATTATTGGTTACCCCAAATTGGTGACAAGTATAAGACATTGGAATTCCTCTGTTACCGTAGATATTTTCATCAAAATGACCTATGATGAAAGGTGCTGGATGAAGAGCTACTCCTCTTCCAACATTTTCATTCCTATAATCGATTTTTGAAGCAGATTTGACGATGCTATGGTACCTGCAGATATAATTACTACTTTGGCATTAATACGTAATCTGTTTATCTCATTGCCATCTATATCGATAAAAATTGCATCCACTCCAGTTGCAATTCCATCATTAGTATATGTAATTCGTTCAGCTTGACAGTTACAATAAACAGTATAATCTAATTTATCATTATTCAAAGAATCGTGTATATAGGTTACTAGCATACTTTGTTTTGTATCATAATGACATCCAATATGGCAAAAACCACATTTTACACATGAATGTAGGTCTTTATCCGAAAATGATTGGCCGCAATTTCTTTCATTTTTCCAATGTTTAATAGGATTTCCATCAATTAAATATTTTTCACATGCCTCACGTAATTTTTTTGCATTTGTATTTAACTCTCCTTCGGTTACCTCTGTAACATTAATCCGTTTTGATACCTCATCATTAGCTTTATCCCATTCATCTTTTGAAATTCTGACACCGTTTTTATTCCACTGATCAATAACAATTTCGGGAATTCTAAAACAAACTGCATCATTAATTACAGTTGAGCCACCAAGACAACAGCCTTGTGCTACAGCAATTTTTAAACTAGATGTGAAATTTGCACCTGCATTTTTCCACAATAAAGGTATCATATCAGACTCTCGTTGGTTCATCGACTCGCCATCATAGTAACCGCCTTTTTCAAGCAATACAACAGATTTACCCTGTTGTGCTAATTTAGCAGATAAAATGGCTCCTGCTGCACCAGATCCTACTACACAAACATCTACATTACGTATAATATCATTAGTAACATTTTTATAATTTTCAATCCTCTTTTCAAAAATTTGAACCCCATATATACAGTTTGACATTTTTGTTCAATTTTTCTCCCAAGATAATTTATGAGTGTGGATTTCCTTCCAAGGGTATTTTGGTACTTGCGGTCCATCATATCCAATCATCTTCCAATCATATTCATTAGTATAAAAGGTCCATGCATTAATTGATCGATTTAATAAATTAAAAATGCGAGATATATCATTTAAATGAAATTCACTTACATCCCCCAATCTTTCAAATGAAGACAAAATTCTTTCGCCATTTGATGAATAGGGATCTAATGAAATGGGGCCAGGCATTTTATCAGTAGAATGTAATGTAATGTCATAGTAAACAGGATCATTGCTATCAGAATCAATTTCTTTAGTTTCAGTTTTTTCTATAATTTGGCCACATGAATTCCTAATAAATAGATAAACAGATAATTTTTCTTTTATTAATGCCTCAAATAATCCATTAAATTTTTTTTTAGAAAATGATATTTCAAAAGTACCATCATCATTTACCCATTTACTATCAATTATATCATCATAATGATCTTCAAACCATTTTTGATCGCTTTTCATTAATTGAACTAACATACTATTTATTGGGTTTCCTTGTTCGTTTCTTAATATACCTTGAATATTTACAACATCCATGCACAGTATCACACATTATTACTATTAAACTGCTTTGTTGCATGATTACTTCTTTCCAAATACATTTAGCTAACACTAACCAACAAATTGTATGAACTGGCCCTCCTACAACCAATCTCTAGGTAGGAGAGGGGAAATATTACTAGGCTTTGATGTCATTACAAATGGGATGCAGAATTAAGAGATGAACCAAGGCAAAATAGAGAGCCATTTCATTATCCAAACACTTTTCTTCTTTTACTTGGATATATTGAAGTATCCTTTTATCGGTCTTTCAGACAAACCGAGGGCATTACACAAGGACATGCTAAAGGAAAACTACCATCAATCCCTATTTACAACAATAAATAGAATGATAGACAAATTAAAGTAACTGAAATAGTAGTAACTTATTATTTTTATTTTCTGTTTATTCACTATTCCATATTTTAGAAAGTTAGGCAAGTCCTAGCATCTTGTTGACCTTGAGCAATTAGTTGTTCTATGGTGTTCTTTGAAAAATCAAATATCTTTAGGCTGCTTGCATCCGGTAATTCACTCATCTCTATTCTATGAATTTTGTCAATCTTGAATCGTCCTTTTATCAAATCCTGTCTCCTTCTATGGCTACCATCTCGACTCTTTGAGTGTGCAAATTCTGCAAGGAATTCGTCTACTTTTTCTTTGTGACCATTTTCCTCAGCCAATAGACGAAGTTTTTCTATTATATCCAAATAATCTGTAATCATTTCTGAAGTTTTCTCCACATAGGTTGTCTTATCATCGAATATGAGATCCCACATCCTATTCCAAACAAAGTTGTTGTCTGGAGGGATTGGAAGATATTGGTACTGTTCGTGGCCAAAGACTGATTATATACACTTTCTTCATATCAGGAACTATTCCACCATGATTAAGATACCAGTCGCGATGGCTCTGAATTAGACCTCTTAATGGCGTATTACTTGCAAATGCTCCATCCCAGTACATATGAGGTATCGAGTTTACGTCATCTATTACTTCAAAGTCCACGTTTGTTGGTACTACGGCGCTTGCCATTAGATGGTTCTTTGTCAATCCATTAGGATATTTTACTGTAATCTCTTGATTATTTTCTTTCTTAATTCCGTCGTTTGTTTTGAGAGGATATAAAGCGGATGTATAGGAAGATTCATCAGAGTAACTATCAAATATTATACCACTTCCGGTCTTTACATCAACTGAGGTAGTCAATAGTCGTGGATCTCTGTTGGGATCAGTCTTTATTGGGAAGAGTTGGAACTCATACTCTTGCTTATAGTGTTCTAACGTATTGCCAAGAGCCGACCAGTCGCTACGCTGAAGAAAATTAAACTGTGGATCTAAAAATTTTGTATCAAATTTAGGGTAAGATGAAAAATACCTGGAATTCCAAATAGCCAGAATTGTAGAGAAGAATAATATCTTCTTGCAGCTTTATTGGTAGCGATAGGAGTAGCATCCCCAGTAAACTTGGACCAATATTGCCACCATTTAGAAAAATCTGGAATATTGTCTACATAGGAGTCCGTAGACATCTGCTTTCTCCAAAAGATCTCGAGATTTTTAACTGCCTCAGTCCAAGACCTATTTTTTACAAACTCTTGCACCAAAATTGCGCCATTGATCGCGCCTATAGAAGAACCGGACACCACGTTAAATAAATCACTATCTGCATTACCGTTTTCCTGAACTGCCAACTTTACAATCGTCGTTAGAGCCCCTACTTCATATGCTCCCAAAGCACCTCCGCCTTGTAAAACAAGAGCAGTCTGTTTTACTTTTTCTTGTTGATGGTCATGTTTATCATCTTTCATTTTTATTTACTCATATCAGATGAGGTCATATATTCTAGTTAAATTCTACTGATGAGAATTTTTTACATATCCAGAATCTAATCTTGATCAAATAGCAATATGTCTAAATCTATAGATAAGACTAGAAGAAAATTATATTATCGTGATAAAGAAACATTGTTAAATATCCTTTATGATTTACAATCATGGCCTTATCAGTCAATAAAACAATCCATAGGAAAAGACGGATCTATTAGCATAAGTAATCTGTCAATAGAGTGTTAATAATACAAGATAATTCTATAATTTTATAAAGAGGACAGATTGTGCTCAGATATGCTTTGTTAGATGATTCCTTACTCTCAATGCATTTATCTAACCTTAACCAAAAAATTTTATGAAATGGTCTATCTACAACCAATCTCTTGTTAGACGCAGTGAATTCTTGCTAGGCTTTGATGTTACTAACAATGGAGATACAGACATAAAAGAAGTGAATAAAGATAAAGTTAGCAAACTACTTCATACGCGATACAATTCTGTTTACTTGGCCATAAATAATTTCATTTTTATTATCACAAGCATGGAAAATTATAGAAAGTTAATTCTTCTTGTAAAGCAAAGTATTTGACAGTTGGACATTACTGACGGTTGTTTTCAAATACTTTTTAGAAAACTTTGAATCTAAAATAACAAATCATTCCTATATTTCTAACTGTTTTATAAAACAACTGTCTAGATCGTTAAACCTTCAAGAAAACTAACAAGTTAAATATCATAATTATTTAATAAAACTAAACCTCTTAAAGTTATAATCATATCAAGCAATGATAAGAAAAACGTCCGAAATTAGTGAAATCAGGATAGAAGATAAAAAAATGTTATGATCGGAACTGACTATATTATACACGGTAGCATCAATAAAGTTTCCTATTCCTTTAATACAGAAAATCATTAGATTCATTTAAGGATCTTTGTTTCCTTCATACTGTATTAGGTGCAGGTCAGCTAGCTCGTCAAAATGGCATTTGCCCATAATATTAGGCGTGTAAAACTGCAAATTAAAAACGGAAAATCAATAAGGTCTTGGCTTTTACGGAAGCAAAAGGGGGTAAAGGACAGGAATTGATTAAACATATCCTTTCCATTGTAACACCTACAAGAAAAGAAGAAGGAGATATAGCATTTGTTCCTTGCATTTCTTTGAATAATTCTAATCTAATATTTTTTGATTATTTGGACAAGCAAAGAGGCACTGGACAATCACTTTAACACCTATCACATGAAGGATGTTTCACCAAAGATAGAACCTATATGAACCAAACCTTTGGAGATTATAATTTACAATGAGATCACTCAGTTAAGGTAACATTGTTTATTAAGATTTAATAACACATTATTAGCAAATTAAAATAACATTTTGCTCATAGCCTATTTTGTTAGAGCATGTGACAAAAATATTGTCACAGCATAAAATAACAAACACCATGGGAAGAAAAGATTTCTTATTCACAATTACTCTTAGATAGCCTTATGACCATTAATACATCAACATCTTGTTCTCTCGTTTCTTTCGTATGATATGGTATCGAAAACAAATACTTAATCATTTTCTGCATTACAATGAGTTTGATAAAATTTACAATAATAAAATAACAAAAATATGCCAAACATGAGATTAAGTGTAATCCAAAAGAAAGAATAAAGAGCAAGATAAAGGTGTTGGAGACCATTCAAACCGCCATTAGGAGATAGATTTCTTATGTTTTTAGTATGCTTTTATTATTCGAAAATCAATTAAAATATCACTTTATACATAACAATTGCAATCGAATTTTAACTGTTTTTATTTTAAATTTATCTATAAAACGTAAGTAAATAAAGAAACGACAAGCATTGTAAAAAACAGTTAAAGTTAAAATTCGAATCTACATGTTTAATTTGAACAAATTACTAGAACCGAAGTATAGGATGAAAAATAATTTATAAATAAAACAATCCCCAAGTATATCTAATGGATTCGAATCCCACTCCCCGCGCTTCAAATAGGGATCCTTCCAAGTGTCAAATAATCAAAATGGAAAATTGTCATATTTGAATTTCTATAAAAACTTAAAAATTATCCAATAAAACTGAAAATGAGAAATATCATAACGATTTAGAGAGACAAATAGATTCAATAACAAAGGCCTTTCAAAACCTTATTTTAATAAAATATTAAAAAATCTTATCAAAACAAGTCCGCATAACGCCATAACGATTTATGATTATATTATTGCAGAACAAACCGAATTGAATATTAAAGATTCTACAAAATAAGGTAAAATTGAAGTCCTTGTTTGGCTTTCAAACTTTCATAAAAATAAGTTATTCAAAGAAATGACAAAATAAGATATACTTGCTTATCTAAATAATCTTCATAAAACAACTATGTAAGATCCATCAAATATATCGGTTGTACATACAATGAGAGACAAATTATATTATTAAAGTTCTTTAAATGTCAACACGACTTCATGAAATACTTAATTTAAAAGTCAAAGATATACAATTCAAGATTTCCCATGAAGGAATTTATTATACCGAAGTAAAAATTACACAAAGAAAAACTGGGCCACGAACTGTTCCATTAATGCTTTGTTGCATGATTCTTATAATCAATGATTTTACCATCTATTTTGGTTAAACAGATATCATTTTGTTATACAAGGACGCTTTCAACATCATCTCTTGTACCATATTCTTTAGTTTAACCGAGTATAAGTATTCACCAAACATTCGCTTTATGCACGAAAACACAGTTTCAAAATCCATCTTTGTCCATAGCTTACGCGGCTCTGTTAACAGTTATGTAATGAATTACCTAGTTGTATTTGTAAAATAATTGTGATTGTTTTCATAAAATAAAATAATTAAAATACGATTTATTTGAAATGATTATGTAAAAATATCTCAAGCAAAACAACTACAAATATTTTACATTAAACATTACCGATGTATTTACACAACTGTTAACTTAAGGAAAAACCTATAGCTTTAAGACAACCATATATTTTATGTCTGCTAGAAATAGAACATCTTCAAATATCGTTGGTTATGGATTATACCTGTATTTTTTAGGGTTATTCTTTAGAAACACGGCCAAAGCGTTATCATTTTTACTTTTGGTAAAGATAAGTCACGTATCAATCTGGAACTAGCTTCAAAAGTACAAACCAAGGAAATATCTCAAGAATAAGAAAATTCAAGAATACGTCATAGATGAAACTGTTATAAAAGCAGGTTCTTTTGAATTAATATGGCTTTGGGTGGTTATAGAGTCAAAGAATAAAGAAATCCTCGCTGTGGATATAATCAAAAAGCGGAATATATCTATTGCCAAACGATTTCTATCTCAGATTGTAAACAAGTATGGATTACATGCTGTTTCATCAGATGGCGGTACTATGGTACCCTCAAGCATGTCGATTTCTAAAATAAAAACATCATCTTCACTCTTCTTATGAGAAAAGCCTGATTGAAAGAACAATGCAATATATAAAAGATAGGACAGAGAACTTTGACGATTATTTTCCCTGTAAAAAGAACAAGTGTAAATTAAAGCATGTAAAACAATGGCTTAAGCTGTTTGTCTATCAACATAATAAAGAATTAATGTCTTAAGTTAACAGAGCCGCTTACGCTATCCTTCCATCCTTGTAAATCACTTTTTTGGTCCAAAACGGATAGATTTCTAATGATGTTTTTTCCTTTTTTCAATCTGATTCTAGCGTTCTTTCTTAATTTAATACAAGGTTGGATTCCACTGTCTCCTAGATATCTGAATATATCATTGCTATCATAAGCGCCACCATCAGCAAATAGTTTACCGATTGTTATTTTTTTATATGATTTTATAATATCATTAACCAATTCGGGTAATGCTTTGCTATCATGAACATGTTCATCAGTTACCTCATAGCAAGAATCTATTTGGTTTTTACATTTACAACAGTAACATTTATTTTCATATATCCTTTCCTATTTTTCAAATGTCATTTATCTTGCAGACATTGAACTCTATTAGTAACCTTCATACAGGTACTATCTATTACAATGGTTAGAAATCCGTCTTTAGAGACTCCTCTGTTATTATTTATTGGAATATTTAATTTATTTATTCTTTTTTGCATATAGTTGTAAAATCTGGTATGGATGGTTCTTTTCCTTTAGCATGAGATTGTGTTATTCCTTCTTCAGTTTGTCTATAGGGCAAATGAAAGTACACTTTAGCCTAACCAAGTAAAAGAAGAAGAAAAGTGTTTGGATAATGAAATGGCTCACCCACCTTGTCTTGGTTCATCTCTTTTAATTCTGTAACCCAATTGTTAATAACATCAAAGCCCAGCAAGATTTCGCCTCTTCTAACTAGATATTGGTTATAGACAGCCAATTCATACAATTTTTTAATTAATGCTAGCTAAATGTGTTTGGAATAGGAATCATGCAACAAAACAATATTTACAATAAAATTGGGAAAATTCCAATTTATGGTATATATTAAAGAATAAAAAAAATTTTATCTTTATCTAATCTATATCTTATCAATTAATTTTAAAAAGGTAATAAAATTTTTAATTTTGTCATTTGATTTTGGATAATCAATATACCATGGATTGATATCTTCTGAATAGGTACCATCTATTGATAAATTGTGGCTTTCTTTACTTTGTAATGATTCATACCTCATTTCATTCTGTGGCTTTTCTCCTATACTTAATTTTGAATATTCTTGATTCATATACATATACATATATTGAATTTATAGTATGTAACTAAGATGAACTATTAGCTTATCTTACACTAATTTTAAATTGGTGCAACACGCTTTGTATGATTCGAAATACAGCTAAAATATATTTCATTCATAGCACAACTAATTAATTTATTACTATTTGCTACATGTAATTAATACTAAAACCTTAACAAAAAACGATTTACTTAATCATGCAACAAAGCAGTAAGAACAAAGCAGTAGGAAAACAAATGGTAACATTCCATAGAAGAAATGGTAGTCGTAAAGCTGTTTATAATAACTATGCAAGAGATCCAATCCAACATATTTGGCGTCTCAATTTTAGATCTTTGTTTTATTTATCAATTCTTGCAATGAGGCCTTTGCAGATATCACAAAAGTGACTTTCCTTGATATCTGTATCATATAATGAATTGCTAAAATGCATTACACATCTTATATTTCCACAATGATTTAAACCAAAAGCATGCCCAAGTTCATGCACTGCCTCTTTGACTACTCTTTGATGAAATAAAAATTCGTCTGCCTTTAGACTATAGAACTCTTGCCTTAGTCTTGGAAGATAAATTGCTACTACTGTGCCATCTACATATGCTTCTCCAAATACAAAGTTCAAAAGACCAGAAAACGCATCAAAATTACATATTGCCAGTATTTTTGTTGATTTAGATAGTTTATAATTGTAGGAAAGCCATTGTAATATGTCATTTGATCTATATTGATTTCTTTGCTTATCAAATAATTGATACGGGATCTCTTTTATCAGTGGTGCTGTAATAATACAAACATTAAACTCTTCTGACAGACTCTTTTCTAATGTCATTAAAAGATCTTTACTTGGTTTAAATAAAACTGGTTGAAGAATTATTTGCATTATTAGATCAAGGAAAAATAATGAAAATTTGATTATTTACATATTTGTAAATAAGTAAATTTATCCGAATATACCAATGATTAGAATCCCGATTTATAATTGCCGTGTCCATAGGCTCTCTAAAGTTAGAGCAAAATTATGCAATTTCTAGTTGAAGCAAGAGCACATTCAGGATAAAATCCATAATTTATTACTAAAATTGTAATTTGAATAGATCTTCTCTTGAAAGTAGAATCATGTCTACTTATAAAATTGCCAACATTGTATCTAATTCATCCAATAATATATAATAATCGGAGGGAACATTCAATTAGTTTTTCCACTTTTGACAATTCTATATTTCTCTCTTATTCCTTTTGTATTATATGATTAGAGGCCCTTTTACAATAGACGTCTTGTATAAATAGAACAAGCAGCTTTATGACCATTATTTTCTAATTTATATGTCTTCCCTTGCTTTCCTTTGAAAGATTATCTAAAAAACCACTGCTTTTCAAATCGTTCACCGGACTTACAGTACAAGAATTTGATAAGATTTACAAAAAAGAAATAGCAAAAAGATAACATAAAACGAGATCAAGCGTTTATTCAATATAAAAAATAGAGAAAGAGAAATAGGTATTGGTGCAGGAGGCAGACATTTCAAACTTGACATAAAAAATAGGTTTCATATTTTGCGAAAAAGATGAAAATTCATTAAAGTTTGTTTTATTATTGCTATTGGATCCTTTGTCATATTTGTATTTCCAATATTATTTTCATTATTATCATAAGTTATTCCAAGATGTTTCACCATTTGAAACATTCTATAGCCTTGAACACATTGATAAATAGATATGTCTGCCTTTTTAACCTCTACAGAAAAGTCACGTAGTTCTTCAATATTAGGCATATTTATCTTATATTTCCAATCTTTTATTATGTTTGAAGTCTTGCCTAATGATATACCTGCTATTTGAGCTATTTTATCTCTTGATTTGTCATTAAGATATTCTTTTATGACCCGTGGTTTAACACTTTCTGTGTCTATCACCTTTATTCATTACAGTATATAGTAAAACGTTTATAAATAAAAAATATATCCTTCAATCGTCAAAAACTTGCTCACCTTTTTAATTTAAAAGAAGAAACTATGAAAATGTTAATTTAAGACTGACATTACGCCGTCAATAGTTCCGTCACATTTCGATATTTTCGTCAATTTTTTCGTCATATCGTCAGAAAACCCGTCATTTTGTATTTGAATTGTAGATTAAATGTAATAGAGTATATAATTATGATCATTAATTTTTCAACTGCTGCATTAACATGCCATTTAGTTTATTATTGTGGTCAAGAAGTAGGTCAAATAAATATACTACAATAATCTACCGACTTTTAATTACCAGATCATTTTTATATGGCCCTAAGCATAATCAGCATTGTGCCTGCAATTGTATAGATCTCTTGCATAATTATTTGCAATCTGCTTTGTTACATTATTTCCATTTCTTTGATTTTACTGTCTGTTTTGCCTAAATAGACATCAACTTATTATATAATGATGCTTAAAGCATCATTTCCTTTATTATATTTTTTATTTTAGCAGATTACACATGTTCTCCAAACATTCTTTTCACAGGTGAGAATACTGTTTCAACAGTCCATCTTTGTCCATATTACGCTATTCTTCCACTTTTGTATACTATTTCTTTATGTCAAGGCTGACAGGTTTCTTAGAATATGTCCTTTTTTACACCTAACTCTAGAATTTTTTCTTACTTTAATGCATGACAGAATCCATTGTCTCCTAAATATTTAAAAATCTCATTACCATTATAAGCACCACCATCTGTGAATAGTTTACCGATTGTTATTTTTTTATCGATTTTATAACACCATTAAACAACTCAGGTAATGCTTTAATGTCCTGAACATCTTCATCATCAGTTACCTTTATTATCGAAAGAATCTTCTTGGTTTTGACATTAACTGCTACATGTATTTTTAAATACTCTTTCTTATTTTTTATATTCCATTTTTCTTTCATCCATTGACCTCTATTGGTAACCTTTATTCCAGTACTATCAATTGCAATAACAATGTATTCATATTCGAATTCCTTGTTTTTGGTAATATCTTCTTTTATTTTGATATTCAATCTGTTTATTCTTCGGTTTATCGTTGTATAATTTGGGATGGAAGGTACTTTTCCTTTAGCATGAGCTTGTGTTATTCCTTCGGTTTGCCTATATGGTAGATGAAAGTACACTTTAGCGTATCCAAGCAAAAGAAGAAAGGTATTTGGATAATGAAATGGTTCGCCTATTTTACCTTGGTTCATTTCTTTTAGATCAGAATCCTAGTTGTTAATGACATCAAAGCCTAACAAGATTTTGCCTCTTCTGGCTAAAGATTGGTTGTAGGCAGACCAGTTCATATATTTTCTTAAAATAGGTTAGCTAAATGTATTTAGGAAGTAGGAATCATGCAACAAAGCAGAATGAAACAGAAGGTAATCCATGTTCTTACACAACTTGAGACAGGAATCATTCTACAACAAACATGTTTCGCTCTTTGAGTATATGAAATGATAAAATTTGTTTATCTATTATTGGTTCACAATATTCCAAAATCATACTAATTTAGAACCAACCTTTATCACAGTTTCATTAATTATATCTCTATTTTTCTTTTTATTTTTTACAAATATTCTTATATTTATATTGAGTTAATATGATATCTAAGGATAAGTTGATAAGAAAAAATATCAAAACTAAAAGTATCAAACAAAATCTTTAACTTCTATAGTATCAAAATCAGTCCAATAATTATTTCGGGTAAATACCAATACTTGAAAATGCAAATGAGGTATAAAAGTATATCCCGTCATTCCAACTTTGCCTATCTCCTGACCTGCATTTACGTGTTGACCTACTTTTACTATAATACTATTATATTCTAGATGGTCGTAACGTGAATATTCTCCATTTGAATGCATAATAACCACAAAGTTAGTATAAAACAAATAAGATGGATCAGGACCTCCAATATTAGAATCATCTTTGATAAATATAACAGTGCCATCTGCTGCAGCAAGAACCGGGGTATGTTTAGGTACAATCAAGTCAATTGCATTTCTAAGTTTACCAATATGTGCAGGAGATGAAGTTCTATCTATTTGTTGTAACAAATTTTTGGGCACAGGCATTTTATACTTATTTAAAGTGCTCATTTTAAAAATAAATTTCTCTTTAATGAATCCATTAACATGTTATAGTATTTACAAGTATGTATTGACTGGCAAACTAACATATCCAAATATTGAATTAATTATAAAAATAATGTAACTTGATATAACTTTTGTTTCTTTTTTATATCTAAAATAAAGAAAAATAATTATATTTTTTTGCTGTTGCTGCTTTGATTTTTATCAACTGAGGGAATACTGGTACTGCTGCTACTGCTGACACTATAAGAATTATATTTTGAATTTGCATCTTTTGCAGTATCTGTTATATCTCTTGTATTTTGTTCAAATGTTTTTGCTGCATTAACATTTTGATTAAATACATGTCTTGAATTATCTCTTGCTTGTTGTAATCCTGATTTCCATGAATCTAGGTTTGAGAAAATAATGTTGTTTGCAATTCTCATTGCTGATATTGCATTGTTTGCAAAATTGCTAACACACCTGCTATATGCTTTTACAATAGAGTTGGGTGATGAAAAGTTATTAACTAATCCTGCAAAGCTTTCATTATATGGCCTCCATGCCGATTGGAGCGAATTGATTATTGATTTTTGAGATTCAATATAATTCTCTGAAATCTCTTTTGCAGTTTGAAGTGATTGTTCTTGATATCTATTTACAATGGTGTTAAAATGTGGGATTTGATTCTTTGATTCATCTAATGATCTGTTGATATTATGTTTAGTTTCATCAAGTGATCTGTTGACTGATTCTTTGAAATCCTCGTGATTTTGGTTATAATTAGTATTAGTATTAAATGAATATCCTGATGGGTTTGTAATGTTCTTTGACATATTATATATACAGTAGCATAGTATTTAAACGTTGGTAAATATAGGAATTTATTTCCATTTAAAACCATGATAAAATAGATTGCAATGCATTGAGATACATTAATCCATAAAAGGTGGTTATAGGACCCATTGAATATTTGTTCATTAGTTTTTTAATTTTAACTCATCAGCCATTGAAAATAATTACAAATGGATTTGAGCATGATTCTTAAAATTTACTCATCATAATATTTTATTTATCTAAAAAGATTTAATTTGTTAGATTACCGTATTATTTGTATAGTAAATTTCACTATATTAATACAAAAAGCATCACTAGAAGAAGGATGCTATGGTGGACAATGTTTGAAAATACCTACTGCAATAAGTCAAGGGGATAGTATTGATGAACTTAAAAAAATGAAAGAAGCTATTGAATGAGCATTGGAAACAATAAAAGATCTAAAAAAAGATGCATTTGTTGAAGAATTAGAAATTACATTATAACTAATGAGTTTAAGAAACAAGTCTTCGGATACTGTAATTAAAATTCTTACCAAATACTATGGATTTGAGATTACAAGACAAAAAGGAAGTCATGGTTCACTTGTAAATAAGAATCAGGAAAAGTAGTAATAGTTCCTCGTTACAATCCAATTAAAGGGCCTACACTTAAATCAATATCACATCAAGCAGGATTAACAAAATATGATTTCTTAAAGTATTTATAGAATGTTACTTTGTAATTTATCAGATCTTTTATAATTAGAAATATCTTGTATCTTAATTATCGATTCTATATGGATTTCTAGTTTGATGATTTAATATTTAGTTTACTATTCCTTCTATTAAATCTATACCTTATCGTATTTTCTCAGTTTGCTTCGAAATATGGCCTCGTATTCTATATTTTTCAGGCGACAAATAGTATGCTCTGCCACTATCCTCTTTTTAGCATGAATTTTGTTATACTCTATATTTCTTGGTATAGATCTTGTTGGTTTCTCTTCTTTTTGTATGGTAAGGCGGACAGTTGTTCTGGAAAATCCTTTTTTACTCCAAGGTATCCCAAATCAATTACATTAACAACTTTTTGAGAAGTAACAGGGAGATTATTATTGTACACATTATAAACATGTCTTCTTCCTTTTTTATGGGCGACTTTATGGATGATAAAACCTCTTTGTATACCGTGAGTTGATTTTTAACAGTATGTCTTTTCTTCACCTCAATAGTACATTTTCCTTTTTCTTTATCAATATGTCTTGGTATCTGTTGTTCTGTACAATCTGTGAAAGCAAGAAAGCCTGGAAAATATCGTTCAACTTCCTCCGGATTTTTCAGTCTCTTTGTTATTAAGTATATCTTTTGCGGAATTGGTATACATCCCTTACCATTCCCTCCATCTTTTGTATATCTGTATAGATGGTACTCTATAAAGGTCAAATAGAAAGCCAGATAAAGTGTAGTTATATAAAAAAGATAGTACTCTAAAAGCATGATGAATCTATTTTTGATATCAAGTTTGAATGGTCTGCCAGCATCTATGTCTTTTTCTCAGTCTTCTTTTCGTTGGGATAACCATTGTATCTTATGTTTGGTATAATTTTTTGGCTATCTTTTTATTATAGATATCCTCAAACTCGAACTGTAAGATCGGTAAATGATTTGAAAAGTATTTTGGTTTTTTGAATAACCTCTGGTATGAAAACAAAGAAAGAACAGGTTGATAATAAATTGATAGTAATAAAGATGTTTTGAGAATAGTTATGTATACTGTATATGTTATGTATACTGTATATGTTATGTATACTGTATATGTTATGTATACTGTATATGTTATGTATACTGATATCTATAAATATGCTTGATTACGTCAAGTCATTGGATTTGATCATTATAAACTAGAATTATTCTATTGCCACGTGCAGGTATACATGTATAAACAATTGATACAGGTGACACCAAACTAGTTATAATTACCCATATAATATCTATTAGGGCTCTGTAAAGTTAAGGAATTGATAATTATTTTTAATTAAAGAAATTTAATTAGTAGACCATTTTAAAAAATAATTTTGGCAAAATGAACTTAAATTTCAACATATAAACCAAATTTTTGGTGGACCATCGCATTCAAATGTTTTACAAAACGGATTTTTGGTCTTAACTTTACAGAGCCTCTATTAGGGTCATACCCTTTAAATAATATATAAGGATAAACTTGGGAATTTTATTCTCAAGCAAGGAGATGCACTGTAATATAAATGTTTATAAATGCGATTGCATATAATATATTGTGATAACCCCTATCGAGCCTTGTAGCCAACCGAGCCTTGTAGCCAACCGAGCCTTGTAGCCTCTGAAACCCTAGGTGAGCAAGATTTGCTTTGTTGTATAATTCCCTTTTTCCAAACGGATTTAGTTAACAGCTGTGTATACATAAAGATACACTCTCTTGTAAAATATTTATGATCGCTTTGCTGCCATGATTTTTGTTATAGATATCCTTCCACTTGCTAATGGCTCTTCCTATTTCTTGCTCGTCTTTAAATGTAGAATTGTTAATTGTTTGTCTTTGTAACCACACCCACCTTACTTCGATTAAATTAAGCTTGGGCGATCTTACTGGTAGAAATACAAATTTTATTCGTGGACAATTCTTTGCTAACACTTTCTTTACCATCTTTGATTTGTGTGCTGAAAGATTATCAAGTACAACAAAGATATTTTGGATATTCTTATGATATCTTTTATCTACTCTTTTTAGAAAATCAACAAACTGTTTTCCTCTCTTTCTTTTATAGCATTGTACATGCATCTTGTCATTTGTGTAATCAAAAGCACCAAATACATTTAGTAGCCCTTTTATCTTTTGAGCCTTCTCAACCTTTACTTGTACTGATGACCAGGATGTACCACCATGGGTCTTTGCTGTTATCGGCCCTTTCTCGTCTAGGTATAGGAGAATGGAATCCTTTGGTGTGTTATATCTTAGTTGTTCAATGTACTTTTTTCAAAGTATGTTCTGGATCATTGCTTCTTTTATTTGATAAAACAGTTTTAGATTTTCTCCATTTTATTTTATGTTTAAGGAGAATATTTCTTATCTCTGCAGAATGGCTTATTTTGTCTACCAGTTTCAGGTCATTCATAAGAAAATCAGCAAGGACACGTAATAACCAAGTAGAAAATCCCAAATCAAAAGATCTTGGATTTGCAGATGTTATATCAACAATCTTTTTTTCTATATCATCATCAAACTTGTATTGTTTATGATCATGCTTTTTTGACATAATACCATCAATTCCTTTTTCATTAAAACGATGTATCCACTTTCTGATGTTATTGTCATGACGATTAGTAGCCCTTCTTATCTCAGGAACTGTATATCCTTCATATTTGAGTAGGATTATCTTTGCCCTATATCCGGACTTGTCTAATTTGTTGCCACCTTTTTCTTCTTCTTCCATCAACATATGGAGTATATTTCTCTCCTCTATACTGATAATTCTGAGGTAGGTATCCCTCATAGAATATTATTCGGATGGTTAGCTAAATCCATCATCATAAAATTAGTTTGTCAAAATAATCACGTTTTGTTTACAATAGATCTCTTACATAATTAGCACAATTAGAAAAATTTTTAAAAAGATGTAATACCTAATCGTAATCCGCAAAATGAATAAAATATTACAAAAATGTGATCGAAAATCTATAAGATTTTGATATGCCTAATTATGCGAGATCTATTTTCAAACTCTATGCTGTAGTCTGCATCTTTTATTTTGATGTTTAATCTGTTTGTTCTTTTTTTGCATATTGTTCTAAAATCAGGAATGGAAGGTACTTTTCCTTTAGTATGGCCTTGTGCTGTTCCTTCTGTTTGCCTGTATGGCAAATGAAAATATGCTTTCGCATAGCCAAATAAAAGAAGAAATGTGTTTGGATAATGAAATGGCTCTCAAACTTCCCTTTATCCATCTATTTTAGATCTGTATCCCAGTTATCAATAACATCCAAGTCTAGGAGTATATTTCTCCTATTCTAACTAGAGATTTAGTTGTAAGTAGACCATTTCTCATATTTCTTAAAAGATGTTATCTAAAAATATTTGGAAAGGTGAAATCATGCAACAAAGCAACTCAGATTTATCATATGTGAATCATAATTTTAACTGTATTTTGAATATGCAATAAAACAGTCGTAAATCTGTTTAGGTACAATTATGCGAGGTCTAATCTAAAATCTGTTTTATAAAGTTCATTTTATTAAGAAATCCTTCAGATCTTATATTGAGGTTTTGGATTATAAAACGAGAATTAGAGAAGATAGCTGATGAAGCTACTACCGACTGCTATAATGAATATGAACAGATATCTGGATGGCACGCTTATCTAGAAGACAAGATAAATCTTCCATGCAAATGCAAGATAGGTCAAACCGAAGGTTTGTTGATTGGTTTTGATACTAATAAATATGGCTCAGCTCTTATTGCAGTAGTTAATGTAGACAGGAATGAATATAAAATCGCTGCTGAGACAGTATCCATTCTTGATAAGAAAACTTCAAAGTATTTAGAAGCATTTAAAGAGTGGCTTTAACTATGATAAGAAGATATCGAGATATTGTCATAATTCAAAATCACTAACTTATCTTTATCCTCAATACCATGTCAGTAGTCAGTACCAAGTATATATTTTATTGATTTTAGATCGGAATGACCTACTTTATGCTTTGTTGCATGATTATTTTATTCGTCACTTGTTAACGCTTTGAATAAAAGATTACAACACAAATAGCCAAAATTTTATCATACTTATATGAAATGAACTGTATCTTTGAATGATTTTTGAATAATGCAATAAAGCACCTACTTTACAGTTATAGTATAGATTGGATGATATATCAAAACAGACAAAAGTACAATTACAGATACTTTATGAAATCTACGTACTGGCAATGAGTATATTCTAAAGACTGATTTGATATGTTCTATCAACGGGGGCTTTATAGATACCCTTCTCTGGCTATAGATCGCATGACCTAATATCGATTGATAAAAGTATAAAGCTCAAAGTCAACTATTTATACATAGTAATTGCTTTGTTGCCTAACTCAACCTATTTAGATTTGATCAGGTCAACAAATACTTGTCGTTGACTGGTATTCCTATAACCGCTCATTAGTCAGATGCGGTGAAATCCTCTTCTCATGCGATTTCCTTGATATCTGGAATGATGAACTACAAAGGATGAACAAACGCAAGAAGGGCAAACCATTCATCTTTCCAGATTCCTTCATTCTAGTCATTGGTTCCATATTTTGCTCCTTTTTAATCTACCTTACAAACAAAGACAGAAGGAATTATCAATGCTCCTGGAAAAACTCTACTGCTAATCCACCAAGCTATGGTCACATTTGTAAGAGGATAAACAAACTGAACATCATATTAAAAGAGAAGACAAGATAGATGATGATGATGACGACAAGGTATATGAGGCTTGGTCATAATTCAAATTATCTTTTGATATATTTTATAACAGCTTAAAGCTAACCCTTGAAATATTATTTTGATTAATACTGTCCCAAAGATTAGCTCTTGATAGAATAAAAGAATCCATCCTTTTTAACATTCTGTATCTGATAGGTTGTTGTATACCATGGCCTACTGCACCACCAAGAAGGAAACGTGACCGACCGTATGTGTATTCTCCAACGGTAATTCTAAGATGTTTTATTGTAAGGTTATGGTTTAGAATCGATTCCAACAACACATTGCATATTTTTCTGAAATTAGACTGTCCGTATAACCGTAAACTAGCAGTAGCCTGTGGTCTGATAAAAATACCTAGCAGACGAACATTTGATAGGAGACTAAAGATTATTTCTACAGATATAAAAGAAAGAATATCGACAATGGGATGTCTGTTTGCTGTAGAAGGATTAGTAGACCTCTCTATAACATCAATAGACAGTACTCTTTTAAAAGCAAAAGGTCCTGTATGGCATAAATCATCTATGAAAAAAGGTGAAGTACCACGTTCTGGCATCGATACGGATGCAAGGTGGGGTTATAGTCATACCAAGGGATAGATATTTGGATATAAACTACATCTAACATGTACAACAGGTAAGATTGTAGTACCTCTAACTGCAGACGTTACTACTGCTAATGTTCCAGACAATAAGATGTATATCCCTTTAACATCTTCATCATCTTCATCTTTAGTATTTTCTTTACCATCTATATTGTACACAATAGCTGATCCTGGTTATGATGCTAAGAAACTGTATGAATATAGCAAGAAGGTATTAGGAATAGACTTGGTTTGTCCTGTTGAACGATACGAAAGTACTTCCAAAAAGAGGCTTGAGCTTGTATGCTTTTATCAATCGGTATTGCGTCAGGCTATCTACAGTCGTAGAAGGATATCGATAGAGCCTTTGATAGAACATATCAAATCAGTATTTAGGATAAATACATTACCATCACGTGGATTTCATAAAGTATCTGCAATTGTACTTTTGTCTGTTTTATTATGTCAACTAATGGTATACTATAACGGTAAGACTGAGAAAACAAATCCAAAATCAATAAAGTATATGCTTGGAACTGGCTGATGAAATGGAATTGTGGATAAAGATGAGTAATATCGAATTATGACCAAGCCTCATATAACTATGAAAGAGAACATGGTGGAATAAAAGGAATGACGCCATCAGAGAAATTTATGAAATCTTTAAAACAACCGTATTAATACAGTAGAACAAGACAAAAGGTGTCAGTCATGTTGGTACATTGTTCTGTCAACCATGTCTGTATGTACAACACCCAGCCAAAATACAAACTTGAAATATTACAAGATTTTCATGTCGTCAGAACTGTTAACAGAGCCTAATCATGTATTTCCCAAATTATACGCCATCTCCCAGAAAAGGTATTCGTATTTGCATGCAGAAGCAAAATGCTCTTTCATGATATCTTTAGATTTTTCATTTTTATTTTTACCTAATAAATTTAAAATCTGTTTTATTTCTTTTACCTGTCTACATGAATCGGTTGAAGAATAGAATTGTATCCAATTTTTGTAAATCTCAGTCTCAATAGGAAATTTTGATAATAATTGAGCAATTTCAAGGTATGTCCAGGGACAGGGTGCCAGAGCAGATACAATTTCACCAAAAGTACCCTTGGATGATATATCCACAAGATATGATATATAGTCCAATGTAGTTTTGCATGGGTAATCATTTTGTTTGATATCATTATCAATAGAAATACATGATAATTTATCGAGCATTTGTCTTTGCATTTTCATTTCAAAATCAACTGTACTTACATACAATTTTTCTAACCATTCCTTCATTTGGATATCCGTTGTTTTTTGTTTTGCAGCAGATAAAACAAGTTTCGCAAACTCTTGGAGAAAATAATGGTCCTCTGTTAGATAATATAAAAATTTATTTATAGGCAAAACATCTTTAGAAAGTTCTATTACGAATTTATGAGTTACAGGATGATTCTTTTTATTGATGTTATAGTCGTGCATTCTTCCTTTCTTATGACTTAATTTGTGAATTATATAACCGCGATTGTTAACCGTAAGTTGATTTTTTACAGTGTGTCTTTTCTTCTTACCCGAATAGTACGCCTCGCGTCTGCTCTTATCTCCAGATCTCGGAATTTGTTGTTCAGTATAATCTGTAAAAGCCATAAATTCAGGAAAATACTTTTCAACTTCCTCTGGAGTTTTCAGCCTTTTTGTTATGTTATATGTTTTTTGAGGGATAGGTACACACTTTATTATCAAACTTTCAATCTTTTGAATATCTCTGCAAATGTTACTTTGATCTAAATCAAAGAGAAAGCCTACCAATGTGTAAGTGATATAGAGATGATAATACACCAAAATCATAAGAAACCTATCTTTTAAATTCAGCTTGAAATGTCTGCCTGCACCTATACGTCTTTCTCTATTGTATTTTCTTTTTGATGATAAACGTTGTATCTCATGTTTAGTATATCTTTTTGTTACATTTTTTTCATAAATGTCATCGAACTCTTGTACTGTCAAACCAGTGAAGGATGTAAAGAGCAGTGGTTTTTTGGATAGCCGGTCATACGAAATCAAAGAAAGGACAAGAAAATGATGAACTAATGGTCATAAAGCTGTTTATTCCAATTATGCAAGAGATTTTCTATTTAAGATGTATTATAGAGCGAAATTTTAAGAATCATACAATAAAGCACATTAAAAGAAGAACAAGAAATGGGTCAAGCAGTAGTTAGTAAGTGGAAGAATATTTATAATAAAAACTGGAAAAATCCAGTTTATTGTATACGATAAAAGAAGATAAAAAAAAATTTATCTTTTTCTAATTTATTCTTTCATCAATCAATTTTAAAAAGGTAATGAAATTTTTAATTTTGTCATTTGATTTTGGATAATTAATATGCCATGGATGGATATTCTCTAAATATTTGTCATCTATTGATAAATTATGGCTTTCTCTGTTTTTTAATGATTCATACCTTGTTTTATTTTGTGGTTTTTCCTCTATACTTAATTTTGAATAGTCTTGATTCATATACATACTTATATATCGAATTTAGAGTATGTAACTAAGATGAACTAATAGCTTATTTTACATGAATTTTAAAATGAAGTGCGATGTGCTTTGTTGCATAATTCGATAATTTGTTAAAACCGCCCGCCATTATCTGTAACAATAACAATTGAATTTTCGTGGTTTTCGTTTTAGCTTTATACCCAAAACGTTAGTAAATGACGAGTAAAATAATCGTGCAACAAAGCAGGCAGACATATCTTATAAAATATAATTAAACTATCATAAAATAATGAATCCGGTTCTTTAACAGTTGTGTAAATACATCGGTAATGTTTAATGTAAAATATTTGTAGTTGTTTTGCTTGAGATATTTTTACATAATCGTATCAAATAAATCATATTTTAATTATTTTGTTTTGTGAAAACAATCACAATTATTTTACAAATACAACTAGGTAATTCTCTACATAACTTTTAACTTAATATTAGATCTCTTGCATAATTAGACCAGTATCAAAATTTTATAGATTGTCAAAGATATTATGTAATATTTACATTTTAATTTTCGGGTTACGATTAAGATGTGTTTCATTCGTAGATATTTTTCTAATGGTGCTAATTATGCAAGAGATTTATTAAGGTAAGAAAGAATGCTCAAGTTCGACTGAAAAATGGAACTCCATTAGAAATCTGTAAGTAATATCTCAGAAAAAAGGTTTGTAAAGATGGAAGGATAGCAAGCTATGGGAAGAGGTAGATTGTAGAAACCATATAAGAGAACGTTTAGAATATGTTTATTCTGTAAATTTTGAAAATATGATGAAATAAATGATATTAAATGCATCGTTGCATAACAAATTTACATCTTTTTAGATGAACAATGTTATTTATCAATTAAATTTGTGGTTCATTCAACATAGCACTTGGAACATATTATCATAGCAGTCAAATGAATACTTGTGAAAGTAAGAGTTTACTTCTGCAAAGAGATCGATCTCCTGGTTATTCTAAAAGGTAATAAAATTAGCAAACAGGCATTAGACACTATTTACAATTTAGTTTGGGAAGGTGAGTTTAAAAATATTCTTAATGTAGGCAGAGTGTGGCTAAAGTTTAGAGAAGAAGAAAGACCATTTGGAATATCAGTAAAGGAAAAAAGAAGTCATATCAAAATAGCTGCTGGAGATATAATTCAAATAGATAATAATTTTTACATGGTTAACCAAGTTGGTGCTAGACAAATAGAACTTGCTATGTAACCATCGTCAAAATTGCCAACAAAGTTGTAGCAGACATGTTTATGCGTATTGTGAAGGGCCGTCAATTCTATACTACTTAGCAAATGTACACTAGTATGATAGAAAATTGTGCTCAATATTTTAGAAATTTATAGTGAGCACATTTATACTGCGCTGTTGCATGATTCCTGTAATCTTTGATTTTACTATCTGTTTTCTTAAACAGATATCATCTTATTATACAATGATACTTTCAACATCATTTCCTGGATCATATTCTTTAGTTTAACTGAGTATACATACTCACCAAACATTTTTTATAATGGCAAGCAATGTTTTTACAATCCATATTTGTCAATATTATGCTACCTTCCATTTTTGCAAATCATTTCTTTGTGTCAAAACTGATAGATTTCTAAGGATGTGTATTTTTTCCATCTGACTCTAGTATTCTTTCTTACTTTAATGCAAGGTCGGATTCCGTTGTCTGCTAAGAATCTAAAAGTATCATTATCTTCATAAGCACCAACTGCAATGAGTTTACCAATTGTTGCTGTAATATTATCTGATTTCATGGCCTCATCAACCAATCGGGTTACACCTTACTATCATGAATTGCTTTGTTGCATGATTATTTTAAATCGTTTTTTATTAGCGTTTTGTTGTTAAGGATATAACGTAAATAGTCAAAATATAATTATACTTGTCCTAAATGAATTGCATCTTTAACTATTTTTCGAATCATGCAACAAAGCATCATGAATATGTTCATCAGTTACCTGCATAGAAAGAACGATGTATTTTTGTATCTCCTTTCTTATTACTATGGATCTGTTTTGAATAAATATGAAATAATTTTAGTCCATCATTTTTCACCACTGTACCCAGTAAGTGAATCCCGGCCAAAATGCCCTATAATAACAGTCCATGACATATGAGATGGAACTGAATACTTGGATAGAAGATTAATAGTATGAGAGTTGTTGTTATTAGCGGTAGTGGAGATATGTCCAACATCATTAGAAGATATATAATGATCTGCAAGTAACATTTGGAGCCTATCCTCCACTCTTGTTAATCCATTTGATAATTTGGCAAGTCCTAAGATATCCAATGAAATTGGAGTATTAGAATAAGATATGGTAACACTAACAAATCTTGCTTCGGTGGAAAACAACCATCAATACTATCCAACCATCAATACTTTGCTTGGTTTTATTCATCTCAGAATGCTTTGTTGCATGATTCCTATTTCCAAATACATTTAGCTAACATTTACCAACAAATTCTGTGAACTGGCCCGTCTACAACCAATCTCTTGTTAGAAGAGGAGAGATACTCCTAGGCTTTGATGTCATAAACAACTGGGATACAGAGCTAAAAGAGATGAACAAAGATAAAGTTGGATTAAGAGCCATTTCATTATCCAAATACATTTCTTCTTCTTCTGCTTGGTTATGCTAAAAGTGTACTTCCATCTGCCTTACAGGCAAACCGAGGGTATTGCACAAGGACATGCTAAAGGGAAAGTACCATCAATCCTAAATTATACAACAATAAACAGAAGGATAAATCGTTTGAATATCCAGATAAAAGATACGGCAAAAAGTAAGGAATATGAAGATGAATATATCGTAATTGCAATAGATAGTACTGACATTAAGGTTACTAACAGAGGTCAATGGATGAGAGATAAATGGAATGCAAATAAGAAAGGATATTTGAAAATACATGTTGCTGTTGTAAACGTCAAAACCAAGAAAATTCTTTCAATGAAAGTAACTGACGAACATGTTCATGACAGTAAGCCATTACCAGAATTGGTTGATGACATTATAAAATCGGATAGCATGACAGCAATATTGGGTAGACTATTTGCTGATGGAGCCTATGATAACAATGAAATTTTTAGATATCTATCAAACAATGGAATATTGCCCTGCATTAAAGTGAGAAAGAATGCTAAAGTTAGATGGAAAAAAGGTAACATTCTTAGAAATCTAGCAGTGTTAGCACAGAAAAGTGATTTACAAGGATGGAAAGAGGACAGCGTAAGCTATGGACAAAGATGGATTGTTGAAACTGTGTTTTCGTGCATAAAGCGAATGTTTGGTGAATACTTATACTCGGTTAAACTAAAGAATATGATACAAGAGATGATGTTAAAAGCGTCCTTGTATAACAAAATGATATCTGTTTAACCAAAATAGATGGTAAAATCATTGATTATAAGAATCATGCAACAAAGCAGAAATGATGTTGAAAGTGTCATTATATAACAAATTGATATTTGTTTAAACAAATAAGATATTAAAACAAGATTATGGGAATCATGTAACAAAGCAATTCTGATGCTCATGTTGAACTACACACTACAACGGATTAAGACTTGACGATCTTCTGATGGCGACAGGAAAGTTCGAACACTCAAGGACTAAGGAGACAGATGCCAATCCGATAAATCCAGGGGGTAAGAACTTTTCAGCGCGCCTCCAATAAAATCCGGTAAATCTGAACCTAATGGCGTAAGGCCGGTCAACGAAAGAAGGTACTACTGTGAACCATGGAATTTTAAAGCGGTTGACCATTTCATACGATGGCCTGAAGAAAGGATACGACCACGGTTATGCAACCATACACGCGTTGATGAACGACACATTTGGAACTACATCTGCTGCTGCTAAAGTCCAAAAAGAAACAACTATTTGGACCAGAAACCGTGTTGATCTGTTGCATCACTACATATTCATTAGCAAGAAGCAAACAAGATATTCTTGCTGCTTTGATGCTATTTATGTATATAGACTATATAGATGGCTCTAATCAGTTTTGCTCTTGATTGATATCTATCGCTGTATGATACACGATCATTCCGATTTAAGATTATAGAGCAATATCTTTTGGTCTATTGCATAACCTAGTTGTGGAGTACACATAAGACACAAAAGTAGAAGGAATTATCCTTTAATATCTATACCCTGAGTCAATATATAAAACAATGAATTCTGATTTTTTAATAGTCATTATTTGTTGTCAATGGAAAGCAGCATCCTCATATGCTTGAAAGCGATAAGGGGCAGCCTTGCAAGCCCTCACTATGATAATATAATTGTTTATAAGTAAATTTACTGATATATTTTGTGATGTAACGATGAAATAGACCTTTACCTCTTATCTGGCCTCTTTAAAGGCTATTGGATAGGCTGCTGTCGTCAATCATAGTAGCGTAGGCTGCTGTCGTCAATCATAGTAGCGTAGGCTGCTGTCGTCAATCATAGTAGCGTAGGCTGCTGTCGTCAATCATAGTAGCGTAGGCTGCTGTCGTCAATCATAGTAGCGTAGGCTGCTGTCGTCAATCATAGTAGCGTAGGCTGCTGTCGTCAATCATAGTAGCGTAGGCTGCTGTCGTCAATCATAGTAGCGTAGGCTGCTGTCGTCAATCATAGTAGCGTAGGCTGCTGTCGTCAATCATAGTAGCGTAGGCTGCTGTCGTCAATCATAGTAGCGTAGGCTGCTGTCGTCAATCATAGTAGCGTAGGCTGCTGTCGTCAATCATAGTAGCGTAGGCTGCTGTCGTCAATCATAGTAGCATAGAAAGAATAGTATGGCATATCAAATATAGAACTCAAAGAATTTGATAATTATTTTCCTTGTAAAAATAACTAGTGTAAAAGAAAATACATAAATCAATGGCTCAAATCGTTTATTTATGAGCACAATAAGGAATAATATCATGTTAACAGGGCCAAATCCTGCGATAGATTTTTTCCTAATACTCTTGTTATGATTATTACAAATTAGTTTATGTGTATTATAAATTAAATGAATGATATATTTTATAGGTTAAAAATAAATACTGTTTAACCATAACCTTGTTTGATATAAAACTCAACTAAATTATTTTGATTATTTTTGCTATTTGAATAAATATTATATTATGGACAAAAATTCGTTCTTTATATTTTCAAAAATATCTTTTTTTATACTTCCAATAGTAATTTTGACACAAGATTGTTCAACGGATGCAATTTTATCAACTTTAACAAGACTTTCTTGTTTTAAACTACCAGTTTCCATATTATCATTTGTTATTTTTATTGTATGAAATCGTGTTTTTAGATTTGAAGTAATAGCAATTCCAATGAAATCTTGAAATTTTTTGTTGTATATATCATTCGATATTACTAAAACGGGCCTAAGTTTGGAATATTGTGCGTTTGAGAAAGGAAAACATATCAAAACAATGTCTCTCTGATTAATCATTTTTTTCTTTTTTTCCTTCTAAATATGTATCCCAGATGTCATCTTCTTTATTTATCCAGATTTTTCCAAATGAGTGTTCAGATAATGCAAGGATATCTATAAAATCATCTTCAATTGATTTGATAATTGTTGGAGATTTTTTTAACATTATATTGTCACCTCTGGCTACAAGAACAAATCTATCTCCTTTTTTTATACCCATTTTTCTTTGAATAGTTCTAGGAATTGTTATCTGACCTTTTTGTGAAATAGTTACGGTTTTAACATCTTCTCTATCTTCTCCTTCCTTATTTTTTATCATTGATATATATATAGTAAGAAATTTCTTACTTTTAAATATTGAAAGTATTAAATTTTATCAATTATGTGTTTGATCTGCTTTGTTGCATGATTCTCCTTTTCTAAGTATATTTAGTGAATTATGACCAACATATCCTTTAAATTGGTGTACCTTCAAGCAGTCTATCGTTAGACAAGACGAAATCTTGCTAGAATTTGACGTTATCAATAATTTGGATTCAGATCTAAATCAGATGAACAAAGATAAGGTTGGAGAGGCATTTCATCATCCTAACACTTTTCTTCTTTTACTTGGCTATGCTAAAGCATACATTCCTATTTACAACAATAAACAGAAGGATAAATAGATTAGATACTCTGATAAAAGATACACCAGGTAGCAAGAAATCCAAAGATGAATGCATATTGTTATTGCAATAGACATTACATTAGTTGATAAGGTATTTGCAGATGCATTTTATGATAGTAACTCTTTTAGAGGTCTGGCAGAAAAGAGATCTTACCGTGTGTTAAAGTAAGGAAAAATGCTAGAGTCAAGAAAACAAATCATATATTTAGAAATCTGTCGGTTATATCTCCTATGATGGACAAAGATGGATTGTAGAAACCGTTTCTCTTCAATTAAAAGAAGATTTAAAAAATATGTTTATTCTGTAAAGTTTCATAACATGGTAAAAGAAATGATATGAAAAGTATTATTGTATAATAAATTGACATCTATTTAAACAAAAGATGATAAAATCAAACATTAGGGAATTATGCAACAAAACATCTTTGATCTTCTTGCTTAGCAATCATTTTACGGTATGACTCATTTGTAATTGGTAGTGATTTTAAATATATTTTCAGCATCTAGTTGATCAGTTTATATTAATAATTATCCATCAACTTGAACTTTTCTATATCCAAGCCTAATATGAGCTTGGGTTTCTTGACGTGTTCTAATTTTAAGCTGCATACTCTACAAATTAATCGTCTTATTCTTAGCCTTTTTGATGTGATCGGTTTTTTAGTCCTCGCAATATCCAAGTATTCATCAGCATAAATCATCTCGTCATCTTCATAGGAGTTGTCCTCGGCAGTAATATATGTTGCCATGACAATAACACTACATATCAAGACATCAATAATATATAAAATGTTATACACTGTAATTTATCTTCTATGCATACTTGTTGATTCATAGGTCAATTATGCTTTATTGCATGATTCGAAAACCAGTTAAAATATCAATTAACCTGTAACAATAACTATTAGATCTTGCATAATTAGACGTATATCAAAATTGAGTTATTAAGAATTAACTGCTTTGTTGCATGATTCGAAAATCAGTTAAAAATTTAATATTTGTATTATAATAATAATTAAGCTTTGAATATTTCCGTTATAACACTGTCAATAAAACGTTAACAAATGACGAATAAAATAATCATGCAACAAAGCAACACATCAATATGATGCAGGAGCTGCCTGGGAGAATTTAGCTTTAGAGGCAACATCAAGAGGACTGGTTGCCCATGGAATGCAGGGATTTGATTATAAGAAAGCAAGAGAGGACTTGAATATTCCTGATGATTTTGATGTAATGGCTATGATAGCAATTGGAAAGAAAGGATTAAAAGAAAATCTGCCACCTAACTTGCAAGAAAAAGAAAATCCAAACGATAGAAAGCCGTTAAATGAAATAATTATGGAGGGGGCCCTGTTAACTTAAGGAAAAACCTATAATTAAGGTAACCATATATTGTATGTCTACTAGAAATAGAACATCTCCAAATATCGTTGGTTACGGATTATACTTGTACTTTTTAGGATTATCATTTAGAAATACTGCCAAAGCGTTATCTTTTTTAAAAATAATAAAAATAAGCCATGTTTCCATTTGGAACTGGCTTCAAAAGTACAGGCCTTGGAAACATCGAAAGAATAAGAAAATCCAAGAATACGTCATAGATGAAACTGTTATAAAAGCAGGTTCTGAATCTATTTGGCTTTGATGGGTGGTTATAGAACCAAAGGATAAAGAAATTCTATCATTTTATATATCAAAAAAGCGAAATATATCTATTACCAAACGATTTCTGTCTGAGATTGTAAACAAGTATGGAAACCATCAAGTATCATCAGATGGCGGCACTTGGTACCCACAAGCCTGTAAGTTTTTGAATCTATATCATCATCTCCATTCCACCTATGAGAAAAACATTATTGAAAGAACTATGCAGTATATCAAGGATAGAACTGAATGTTTTGATGATTATTTTCCTTGTAAAAAGAACAAGTGTAAATTAAGCCATATTAAACAATGGCTCAAGTTGTTTGTTTATGAGCATAATAAAGAAATAATATCTTAAGTTAACAGTTGTGTAAATACATCGGTAATGTTTAATGTAAAATATTTGTAGTTGTTTTGCTTGAGATATTTTTACATAATCGTATCAAATAAATCATATTTTAATTATTTTGTTTTGTGAAAACAATCACAATTATTTTACAAATACAACTAGGTAATTCTCTACATAACTGTTAACAGGGCCATGGGGGTATATTTACTAGAAAATAAATCCAAGATATTTATTATTCATTCTCTATACTATATCTCTTTTTAATTATTTAATTTGATGGCCTCAAGTTCCTTTCCAGTGAATGAATTATTAGATGATTGTAAAGAGGCCTGACAAACTCTATTTCTCTGATAAATCTTAATAAAATGTCTATAAACTGCTTTTAAAACAATAAAATTATAGATGTCGGAATGCTTTGTTGCATAACTCAATTTTTTCGTAACTATATGACATATTTGGTTTAAGTTTAATATACCATCCATTTGAAATTCGTATTATTTTGACAAAAGTTCGATCATAAAAAACGAATTTCAGAGTTATGCAACAAAGCAATGTCGGAATAGTTAATTATTAATATTTATTATTTTTATTATTAGTTGATATAATTTATTCATTATACCTGTGATTATCTATAGTATATAGGAAAAATTCATTTAAAATCGGTGTCTAGGGTTTCTCTTCGTCTCATTTAGAGGTATTGAATTTCTAAATAAATTTATAATTTATTCATGGCATAAAGGATTGAAAGATATACTCACAGTCGTCTCTTGCTATCTTTAATAATAATTATGTTAGTTATATTGAGGAGGTCTTTCTATTTTAGTGGAACACTGAAATATCAGTATGTAGGATGCCCTTATTTTTATTTCATCTTGACCTATAAAAAATATTTAACAATTTGGATAAATTCTATAGAAGATGAAATTGATAATAGAATTTTAATGAATGATTGAAATTATCAATAATACTATATGACTTATATAGTATCTTTTTAATATAATAATGATTAATTTTGGTAAAAGTTAACACAAAAAATCTATTCTTAATTGTGACTTTAGTAGCAACAATATCTACAATAACGACATACATATCAAACCAGGCTTATGCAGTTAACGACAATCACTTTAGCAGAGGCGAACATGGTGACAGAGGCGGTCACTTTAACAGAGGCGATCACTGCGATCACTTTAGCAGAGGCGAACATGGTGACAGAGGCGGTCACTTTAACAGAGGCGATCACTGCGATCACTTTAGCAGAGGCGAACATGGTGACAGAGGCGGTCACTTTGGCAGTGACACAGGTCACTCAGGTAGCGGCATGAACGGCATGAGCAGCACAGGTCACTCAGGTAGCGGCACAAGCGGCATGAACGGCATGAGCAGCACAGGTCACTCAGGTAGCGGCACAAGCGGCATGAACGGCATGAGCAGCACAGGTCACTCAGGTAGCGGCACAAGCGGCACAGATCATACAGGTAGTAATGGACAGCATAAGAAACCCATGGGTTAAAATATAGTATCTCTATTCGTATTCCTTAATTTTCTCAACGAGAAAATACAATCTACATGTTATTGCATATTTTTTTTTCAATATTTTTTTTTCTTCAATTATAATAATAAGAGATAAGGTTCATTATCATGGGCATTTTAACTATTTAATCGAAATCTATAATTATTTTGTTAATCTTTTTCTTATTTACAACAGTTGGTTTTTAGAAAAGCATTATGGTAAAAAGTAGTGAAAACAAATCGCCTGAAAATTCAAGTCCTAGAACCTACTATATAGTATAGTATACACAACAGGATATAACAGATCCATTCTGAACTCTGATTTCCTGATTAACAAGGAAATTCAATCGAATAAGACTTAAGTCCAGATTTAATGCAAAGTAACACTTGTAATCTGCACTTGAACTTTTGAACAAAGGTTGAGGACCTCCAATTTATTTATTAATACTCTAGGAAATGTGAAGTAGAATGAACTTAAATCAAATCAAAGTTGAGTGTGTCATTTCTTTTAGTGATGCTCTCTTTGCTTTTTCTATCACCTTTATGGCATTATCAATCCAGGTACCAACTTATTCCAGCAACATATCAGACTTTGAGTTAACAAGAATACTGGGTCAAATACTAATACCAAATATAATTCACTACATGATAAGCTTCATGGTAGTAGGCATGTATTGGGTTAGATATCACAGGATTTTTGAACACATAAGACGTGCTGACATTACGCTGGTATGGAACAATTTGTTGTTCTTAGTTCTTATAGCATTAGTTGGGTATTTTACCGGACTTCTTACTATATATCCCAGTCATAGAATAGTTGTAATATCATTTAGTGGCATTATGGCTACAACTGGCTTTATCTTGTGTTTGATGTGGTGGTATGCTGCATATAATCGAAGGCTAGTAGATCGAGATATTCTTGAACACTTGAATAGATATATCCTTATGAGAAGCTTTGTAACTCCATTTATTTTCCTTATTTCAATTGGAATTTCGTTTATTAACCTCCAGGTAGCCCAGTTCTCCTGGGTTTTGATACTTCCTGTCAATATTATAATATAGATGAAACATATTCCACGCCTTCGTAGACTTTAGACTTGCCGCTGTCTATTAACCGCTAGATGATTGCTTGTTTAGAAATTTGACTACTGCTACCTGTCTATATGATATTGCTGTAATACTGAGGCAGGCTTTCAAGTCAATTTTTATAATATTTTCAGATTCAATTGTTTTGTCAAATGAGCCTGCTTTTAATTTAATCGATATACATACATATAGTAAAATAATCTTGTTGATACAATATGCTTTTTCATAAAGTATTTTGTCATCTTATAACTTTTCCATGAAGCACTCTCAAGTGTCTGTCATCATCATCATCATCGTCGGTGATGTGGCGCTCACCACGGATCGATGGATTCTCAATCAAGATGTCAAGCCGTCCTTCTACTTTTATGATCTCATTTGCCTCGAACAAGCGGCTCCCAGCGAGAGGAATCACACCTTTGTGGACAGTAGCAAATATCTCTAACTGAACGTCGTCCGAGAAAAATTAATTATGAACGTAGATTTGGCAGTTCAAATGTTTCAGACCGAGCAATGCCGCTAGGCCCGCTAACTGACACCATTGGTGACGAGGGCAATCAATTTCTCTGCCTTAGTTCCTGTGTCAGTACACATGGTCGATCTCCTGATGAAAGGTGAAGAATGTCAATCTGTCGCTCCAGAAATAAGTGTATTTTTCAGCATGATGGAAGCTTGTTCTATTGCTGCCTGTGGCGCAGGATCATCAGCAATTACATTCAACATTACAAAGTCGTGAATAGTCCTCTGATATTGAACCGCGGTAACAGGAACACCCGCTTCTGATAGCTTTAGAGCATATGCTTCACCCTCATCGCGTAGTACATCATTCGCTCCATTGATTACGAGCGTTGGCGGCAATCCCTTGAGTTGTTCAATTGAAGCCTGTAGAGGAGAGACAGTTGGATCTTTTACATTTGTCTGGTTCGTAAGGTAATTACTCCAAAACCACTTCATAGCATCACGAGTGAGCCAATAACCATTTTGATATGTCATATAAGATGGAGTGTCAAAATTAGCATTAGTAACTGGATAAAAGAGTACTTGGAACCTAATTTGGGGTCCACCATGCTCCTTGGCAAGTAACGTCACAGCAGCAGCCATATTGCCGCCTACACTGTCTCCAACAACTGCCAGACTGGAGGAATTTACATTAATAGTTCGTCCGTTTTCAGATACCCATTTTGTGGCAGCATATGCCTGCTCAAGAGCAACCGGATACTTGGCCTCAGGAGAAGGAGTATAATTGACAAAGACTACGACCACATTCGCCTTGTTAGCAATCTCCCTTACCAATCTTTCATGAGTATCAAATCCACCTAGAACCCATCCACCACCATGAAAGTACATTACAACAGGTAAAGTTTGATTGTTACTATTTGCAGGTCGGACTATAGTAATGGATATGTCTTTGCCGCCAGGACCGCCAGGGATGGTACGGTTCTCTATAGCAGCAGGTAATTTTTTGACTGGAGTGCCCGCCTGAAGTTCAGATAGTACCGCACGTGCCTTCTCTGGTGACAGAGTATAAATTGGTGGCCCTCCTTTTTGTTGGAGATCATCCAGAAAGGCTTTGGTATTTTTTTCCAGTCCTGTATGATTAAATGTACCCAGAGAAAATTGTGTAGGCAAACTATATCCTACTTGAGTAATACTGCTAATAAACATTATAGATAGAAAGATTAAAAATAAAGCTACTCCTCCTTCAATGGCATGTCTAGTATAACATTGATTTAGAATTATAGTAATTATTTTGTAGACTGACCTTCTAGGTTCAACATCATACATATAATCGTTACGTTACAGGCGTCCATATAAAGATGCTGATCTATATTAATTTGTTATAGATAGGAATTTTCCAACATCTTTCTTTCATCGTTATAAAGTATCGAAGAATCTGATTTATCATAATTACAATCAAAGCGCATAGATTGGAAAAGAGTCGTCTAAGAACTATACTATAAAACACAAAATGAGAATATATGTAACAGCAGGTGAATATACTGATGCTAGGCCTGAGCCTCGGTGGTAACCGATGGAACTTCAGAATCCCGATCTCAACAAATTTGTCTCTCTTATCATATACTCTATCGGTTGGTTTACTGATTCTATCTTGACAGAAGTTGTAGTCCTTAACAGCTGTGTATACATAAAGATACACTCTCTTGTAAAATATTTATGATCGCTTTGCTGCCATGATTTTTGTTATAAATATTCTTCCACTTGCTAACAGCTCTTCCTATTTCTTGTTCGTCTTTAAATGTAGAATTGTTAATTGTCTGCCTTTGTAACCACACCCACCTTACTTCGATTAAATTAAGCTTGGGCGATCTTACTGGTAGAAATACAAATTTTATTCGAGGACAACATTTGGATATCTCTTTCTTTACCATCTTTAATTTGTGTGCTGAAAGATTATCAAGTACAACAAAGATATTTTGGATATTCTTATCATATCTTTTATCTACTCTTTTTTAAAAAGTCAACAAACTGCTTCTTTCCTGTCTTTCTTTTATAGCATTGGACATGCATTTTGTCATTTGTATGATCATAGGCTCCAAATACATTTAACAATCCATTTATCTTTTGAGCCTTTTCGACCTTTACCTGTACCGATGACCATGATGTACCACCATGGGTTTTTGCTGCTACAGGCCCTTTTTCATCTATATACAGTAACACCGAATCCGAAGAAGGTGTGTTGTCCTCAGTTGTTCAATGTACTTTTTTTCAAAGTGTATTCTGGATCATTGCTTTTATTATTTGACAACACAGTTTTAGATTTTCTCCATTTTATTTTATGCTTTAGAAGAATATTTCTTATTTCTGCAGAATGGCTTATTTTAGTTACCAGTTAAGTCATTCATAAGAAAACCAGCAAGTACACGTAATGACCATGTGGAAAATCCCAAATCAAAAGATCTTGGATTTGCAGATGTTATATCCACTATTTGTTTTTCGATATCATTAGTAAATTTGTGCTGTTTATGATTATATTTTTTTGATATGATACCATCGATTCCTTTTTCGTTAAAGCGATGTATCCATTTTCTTATGTTATGATCATGATGGTTTGTAATCTTTCTTATTTGAGGAACTGTGTATCCCTCATCTTTAAGCAAGATAATCTTGGCTCTATATCCTGCTTCATTATCTTCAAGCATTAGATGTAAAAGGTTCTTTTCATCATCAGTTAGCATTCTGAGGAATGTGTCCCTCATAATAATAGATAAAAGAGTGGCAAGCTATAGGTGTTGTGATAGCTAAACAAACACAACTATTTTACAATAAGATATAGTATATCATTTACACTGCTGTTAAGTTAAATACGTGGAACCGCTTCGTTCTAAATCCTCCTGACATCTCTTCCAACCATCGGTGCGATGGGCGACCAAGATTTCATAGACGCCACGGCGAACATCCAGGATGGGATCATCAGATGCTTCAATATCTTTAGGTTCTTCTCGCGCGGTCGCACCGATTTGTCGCACTACCGGGGATTTCGAGCCATTGTAATAGAATGAGAAGTGTTGTTATCAGTAAGATAGAGATCCTGACTGCAGAACAGAAATTAATCAGACAGCCATACAAAGTCTATAGCTCAAACCGTAGATATATGAGGCATGGTCATAATTCAAAATAATTTATCTTTATCTTTACCATCGTATCAGATAGTTCCAAGCATGTATTTTATTGATTTTGGATTTATTTTCTCAGTCTTGCAGTTGTAATATACCATTATCTGATATAATAAAACAGACAATAGTACAATTGCAGATACCGTATGAAATCCTCTTGTTGGCAATGGGTCTATTCTAAATACTGATTTAATATGTTCTATCAACGGCTCTACCGATATTCTTCTTCGGCTGTAGATTGCCTGTCCTAATGCCGATTGATAAAAACATACAAGCTCAAGCCTCTTTTTAGAAGTACTTTCATATCTTTCGACAACAGGACAAACCAAGTCTATTCCCAATACCTTCTTGCTATATTCATACAGTTTCTTATCGTCATAGCCTGGATCGGCTATCATGTACAATGCAAGTGATAGAGAGAATACCAAAGAAGAAGAAGTTAAAGAAACGTACATCTGATTATCCTGTACATTCGCAGTAGTTACATCGGCTGTTATAGGGTACTACAATCTTGCCTGTTGTACATGTTAAATGTAATTTATATCCAAATATCCATCTCTTTGTATGGCTGTAACCCCACCTTGCATCTGTATCAATGCCAGAACAAGGTACTATTCCTTTTTTCATGGATGATTTGTGCCATACAGGACCTTTTGCTTTTAAAAGAGTACTATCCACTGCTGCTGTTATAGAAGGATCTACCATGCCCTCTACAACAAACAGACATCCCATTGTCGATATCCTTTGCTTAATATCTGTAGAAATAGTCTTTAGTCTCCTGTCAAATGTACGCCTGCTAGGTATTTTTATCAGGCCACAGGCTACTGCTAGCTTACGGTTATACTGACAATCCAAAATGAGAAAAGTATGTAAGGCATTGTTTGAATCGATTTTAAACCATAACCTCACAATAAAACATCTCAAAATTACAGTTGGAGAATATACATATGGTCTGCCACGTTTCCTTTTTGCATTAGCAGGCCATGGTATACAACAACCTATCAGATACATAGGATGTTAAAAAGGATGGATTCTTTTATTCTATCAAGAGCTAATCTTTGGGACAGTATTAATCAAAATAATATTTCAAGGGTTAGCTTTAAGCTATATGACATGTATCAAGAGATGACTTGAATTATGAGCATATCTCATAGATGAGGAACTAATGGTCATAAAGCTGTTTAGGAGTGCTTTGTTGCATGATTATTTTATTCGTCATTTGTTAACGTTTTATTGACAGTGTTATAACGGAAATAGTCAAAGCTTAATTATTATTATAATACAAATATTAAATTTTTAACTGATTTTCGAATCATGCAACAAAGCAGTTTAGGAGTAATTATGCAAGAGATCTATTAACTTGATATGAGTATTTTTTCAAATCTCTTGTAATAAGACCCGATGGTACAACTCCAACTATTTTAATGGAGTCTATCAATCCTATCTTGACATCGCCGTCCAATAAAAGTAATAGAAGAAAAATCTGCACTATATGTAATAATATTACTTGGATATGATCTTGCTACGATGGCTTGATAATTCTGCCATTAATTTCTTAAGAGCGACATTATCTGTGGCAATAGTTATGTTTATTTCTTTTTCCGTAAAATTACTTGATATTGTAAAAATAAATACAAATATAACAATCAGTATCAAGCCTGCAATCAAATAACACCAACAGTTACAATGGTCATTTGCTAACACTTATTGTAGGCCTATCTTTCCTATTATGGTTCCCATGACAAATGTTATGGTCATTCCTATATCGAATAGTAATAGTTTTGAATGAGCGGTAAAAGTATTTAATATTCTTTATTTAATGTTTATGTATGTAATTTCCATTAAGTGGCAAAATTATAAAGTTTATAAGAAACTTTTAAACTTTATAATTATTGAAACTAATTGCAATTCTTATCCTATTTATTATATTTGGTATTATAGGTATCCATTATGTATCGGCCCAAACTAAAGATCTGAATTCTAACATTACCAATTGGACGACATTATTACTTACAGGTGTTGCTGCAGGAGGTATATCAGCAGCCGTTAACATCATAATAACTATAACACAGATTCGTCACTCTATTAAAGCTGAATCACAAAAGTTTGAAAATTCTATTAAAGCTGAATCACAAAAGTTTGAAAATTCTATTAAAGCTGAATCACTAAAAAATAAGGTAAGTGTTTATTCATTTTTCATTTTCAACCTGGATAGAATGCTAAATAATCCCATGTTTTTAGAGGGTAAAGAACCCACGCAATTTATAAAAGATACTGTAGATGAAATGGATGCTGAGCTAAAAGGCAAATATTATTTAATGGATACCAAATCTGCTACCAAGTGGATGGGAATAAGACATCAATTAAAACATAATTATATAGATTATACACAAGTTGATAAAGTGATCGAATTAAGAAATATTTTAACAAAAAAATATAACCATAATATCACAATAGCATACAAAGAGACGATGAATTTAAGTCTAGACTCATTTGATCCGGAAATAGCAAAGCTGTACCAGGATCCTTGTTCTAAAAATAGAGTAGTTAATACGTCAGAATATTTCTCAGAAATCGGCGGAAAGAAAGTTTACTTCGAGTCTGCAGACTCCAAAATGAAGTTTGAGAAAGATGATCAATCTTTTAAGAGTGAATTCATGAAAAATCCCGTTCAATTCGGCTATTAAAATACAAATAAAAAACAAACTAAACCTTGCATTATTAGAACTTTTGATGAATATACTAGAGAAAAAATATAACAAAATGGTTAGATAGAAAAAATGTTTATATTGTGTGGTATCTCTAAAAGATTAGAATCCTGTTTATAGAACCGATATCAGCACTAAGCCGCTATTGACCCGTTATTCATATGAAAAAAAGTCAGGATAAGTTCAGGATTGCCTATGATGGTCTTTCCCTATTTGAATCCTGGATAAAAACAAATCAACGATATGCACAATGTATTAGAATGGGCAACCGCAGGTTGATTATAAGTTGGAGCCTGGGTAAATCCATACCATTAATAATATTATGTTCATGAAATATCAGACGAATAAGCAGGCGTCCACTCGTATTTAGAGTATCGCTCTTACTCATGGTTAACCAACCATCAGCTCCGCTCTAGACTTATATCTTGTGAATTGTCTGTCAGATAGTAACCTTTAGAAATGATTCATCTTCATTCTATACCTCTACTTAGACTATTCTCTACAATCATTTCACTTTGATTGTTGTTTGGATAGTTCGAACTGTGTTTTCATCTGTTGAGGGTTACCTTTAAATGGTCTTGGAAGGTAGAGTATAAATCTACATCAGAACATCCAGAACATCCAGAACATTTATAGATGTTCCATTAAATCCAATTCTTTCGTCTTTAAATAAATGCTTTTGATTTCTTTAGAATAGAAACAGGCTAATAACTTTAAAATTTTAACGAAAAGCGCTAATTTTGAAAATAGAACATGTAGAACATCTGAATACAATACACTCTCATTTTTTTATTTTCCTAGATCCTTATCAAAGAAGCGTAAAAAATTTTCATGTTACCAAGTAAATTTTCATGTTCTAATGTTCTACATTATTCAAAAAGATGTTATTCGCTATTATAGGTATAGATATTATTAAAAACATTAGTACATAGAGGTATAACGTCAATATGATCGTAAGAAACTACGATATGAATCACATGCTCTAGAACATTTAAAATGTTCTACGATGTTCTACTCTTTGAATTCATAGTAATTTTTAAACTATGATTCTGATTAGGAAGATAAACCTATTAAAGTAATGGCTCTAAACTAAAAATATTAACTATTATATAACTGTTTATTAATATTATCTACGTATAGTTGTACGTAGTATATTGATAGTAACACTAGCCTGTAAACGTTGCAATAACATCTGGAATTACAAAGGTTCAAACCCCTATTGTGCCAACTGTTCTCGATGCAAGTCCACGGTCTTCATAAAAACATCTCAAGGTTATGAGCATAAGATACCCTTATCTAGTAAACAAGATACAGAGATTAAAGATATCAATAGAAATCATGTTTCCTTTCTGAAAGAAAAGAAAAATGAAGAGGTAGAGTAATAGAGATGGCGTCTATATCTACAGATAATATATCACCTAATCCTTTAAAAGGAAATTCTCAGCAAGACTCGCTATCGCAAGTTAAAGAGACTCATCTAACGTCTGAACAGAGCAATAAGGTCCAGTTCCCTGATATTAACGCGGCATCAGATTATTGGCATCATAAAATAGGTGTCAATGTTATTCCTGTAGATTCCAAGAATAAACGTACATTTAGCAAGTGGAAAGAAAATCAGAACAATCCAATTACAGATGAACAGCATGAACTAAGAAAGAAAAATGGTGACTATAAAAACGGAATTGCAGCTTTATCAGGTAAAGTCTGGCGAGGATCATACAAAGATAAACATCTTGTAGTTGTTGATCTTGATAATAAAAATGGCATTGATGAATTTATTGAGCATTGTTTTCCTAATCTAAAAACGCTTGAAGATCTTTCACAACAAACTATTATAGAACAGCATGCAGATAACAAGGATAAATCTCATGTCTATTTTATCGTTGAAAAACCCTTGATAAACAGGGGCGGCATTAATGGTACCAACAATCACAATAGAAATGATGATTCTCTTCCTATAATAGAAATTAAATCAGAAGGGAAATCATTCGTAATTTGCTCGCCCTCTGTACATAAAAATGGTCATAGATACGAGATCATTGGAACAAATGAACCAATGGTCTTGGACTATAATCAATCAGAACAACTAGAAGAAAACATTAATAAAATATATAAAAAATATGAAGAGACCGATTATAAAGATAATAGAGGTTTAACTCCTATTGAGGAACTTTTAAAGAACGATTATGTATCACATCCAGGACGCAGACAATTAGATCTATTACGCGTAATGGAATCACTTATTCAAAAATATAAGAAGGATCCGCCTTTAGATAAAATAAAAAGAATTGGATACAATTGAAATCAAGAACATTGCCAACCACCACTGGATGATGAGGAGGTTGAAATACGGTGGAATTCAGCACTCAAATTTACTAAGGTTACTACCACTACCACCACCAACGCAATCACCTGTAGTGAAACCATATTAAAAAATAGAGGTTACATAGCCCAAAAAATCAGTGATACGCCTGAAAAATATTACTATGCTGACCCCCAGACTAAAAAAATCGGACTATTAAAAATAAAAGGGGAAGACGAAATTAGTATTAGTCCTCTAGACATTATTATACGTGCTGTTCCAAAAAAGATCTATATATACAATAACAATCCTCTATTAGAGAAAAGCCTAGAGCGAATCAGAATAATCTTTGACTCTTTTACATACGAGAACTTAGAAGTAGGACCTTATGATAACATGGAAGCAATTATCAAAGAGTTACAAAACAGACATCTCATCTCAAATAAAAATACCGCTGATGAGGCATTATCTTGTATAGTTAACGCCTATAAAGAAAATAAAATGGTAGAGTACTTGGATGGATTAACTACCACTGGTTATTATTTATTAGACGGCAATATGAAAGTAGTTGGGAACCTTCAGAACATATCCAATGAGTTTGACAAGGAAAAAGTAAAGTAGGTGATTGATCTGCTTGATTTCTTGGCAGCTAGTGGATGGAAAAACAAGAATATATTTCCAACTGCTCTAAAGTGGGGGATTGTAGCACCATTTAGTTTCAGCGTGAAATTCAATTCAGAAAGATGGAATCCCATGGCTTCAATTACATGGATGTGGACAAACTGGCAAGTCTACTTTAGGACTATTAATTTTACAACTGTGGAATCTAGATAGTAGATCCAAGTCCATAGGATTCACTAATGTTGATACAGTACCAAGATTTGGAGAGGAGATAAGTAAAGATACGTACCCTATTTTAGTGAATGAGGTAGGAGTATTATCTACAAATAACTTTGGAAAGTATGCTTCAATTAAAGAGGCCATCAAACACTCTGTAGAAAGTCCTATATGTAGAGGCAAGTTTAATGAAGGTAAATATTATCAAAAGATTCCTGCACTAAGTTCCATGATATTTACTTCAAACTCTGCTCCATCCAGGGATGGTGCTCACAACAGGAGATTCATATCTATTCATTTCACTGAAGAAGAGAAAAAAGAGAAGGAAGAACAAGAAGAATTTAGAAAATATTTTGATGACAGAAACACTAAGAACTCTCCTCTTTCTATACTCGGAGACTTTACAGCTTGTTACATCCGAAATAACCCTTTTATTTTATTCAATAAGGATTGGAACAACATTGCAATAGAGATACTCGAAAAGTTTTATCGCCTTGTAGATGTAGATGCACCTAATTGGATATATCTTCTTGAGGAACAAAGAGATGCCATAGAAGAAAGCTCTGATAACGCGATGTTTGATTTGAGAGCATTTCTGATAAACAAAATTAATGATGGGTATTCAAAGCATATTAGATCTGATCATATGGCGGTCACTCAAACTAATGAGATAGTCGATAAATTAGACTACTGCATAGCCAATAAACTCATACCCTTCCTATCAAAAGGAATGAACAATGACACTTTGATAATCACACAAGATATAATGAGTGAATTAAATGCAAGCCGTCGTATTGAAGGTCTAGCCGGTCTAAGGGATGTTGGATTACACCTTGGATTTGTGTACGTAAATAAAGACTTCAATGGAAAGAAAAGAAGATTTTTGGAAGGGAGCAAGGACGATTTTATAAAGTTTATTGATGTAGCGGTGGACTAACTTATTTCTACTTTATCAAATCGGAACTACGAAGAAATTGTAAATTTTATTGTTAACCACTAATAATTTATTAATTTTTGACATCCGTATAATTATCCGAGATCTATTGATAAATCTTGTGTTTCTATAATCGCGTATAAAAGATAGTTGTATCAAATGCATCAAAGTAACGGATTCACTATATTGATATTTTAACTGTGGTTCTAAATTTTGTTCGTATTTTTTAATGTTATATTTAATATAACACTATAAGAATTTTGAGAAATTCAATTTGTTTATATTAATTCATCTTTAATCAATATTTTTATGCCGGACTAGGTTTTAACCTTTTTTGGCAGCATAGTTAAGGAGATAATATAAACCTATATCAATATAATCGTTTCTCATATATAAACTATCACAAAAAATGGATTTCTCATGAGTTAGCTTTAAGATATATTATAATATGAAAATGGACTTGAATTATGATCAAGCCTCAGTTATATTGCTAATTGTTCTTATTTTATATAGATTATCAGTATATGCAAAGCGTCTTGCTAACTATTATATTAATCCTAAAACTATAAATCTATTCCTTTTTACTTGGATCTATTAAATTCTTGGCCCGTATGGCCTTCAAACTTTTGATATCATCTGAAGATGGAAGATTCAATCCACTTTTAAAAAGCAGAGATTCAATCGTTTGTTGATGTTCAGGATGAGTATCCATAAACTCTGCTATGGACAGTAAAACTTTATTAAAATTTTTTATAACAACATTATTTTTTGCAAGAACTTCCATTGCTTCCTTTAATCTCTCGGTGGTTGTTTCATGATGAATTTTGAATCTAGACTGCAGATCATTCAATTGTGTAGTAGTTTCTTCCCGATTTTTAACCGCATTTACCATGTCCTGATTAACTTTATTTAGTTGATCTCTATATTTTTCATCAAGTAGTTCTATCTCCTTCTTATGTTTTTCTGCCATTTCTTTTAATGATTGTTGCATGTATTCACTCTGCTGCTTTATGCTTTTGTTGATAAGAACTATATTTTGATTTACGGTAAGATATTCTATACCTAGAAGATAATCCTCTAGCATCTGTTCTTCTGAAAATCGAATATAAGAATCAGTTACTCCCAAACTATGACCCATTAGAAGTTCTATCTTTATCGATGGGATTCTAGCCTGCTCTGCTTGAGTTTTAAAGAATTTTCTAAATCCATGGGCTGTTTTAAATTCATGTCTTTTTTCTCCTTTAGGCAGTTGCTGTCTTATCTTTTGAGCTTGCCATGCTCTGTTTAATAAGCGAGTTATAGCCTCTGAATTCAAAGGTTTGGGATTTAAAGCTCCTTCTAGATCGCCATTTTGCCATATGTCTCTCATAACAAAGCTTTCCTTTGTTATTTTTTCACCACATGCAGAGCGATAATCCATCCAGTCTTTCAATGCAGTATATGCTTCCGGAGTTAGAAATGAATAATATTGTTCTCTATCACCAGGATAAACAAGAATTTTAGCTGCTTTTATTATACTGCTACTATTCTGTTGTTGTTTCTGCTCGTAGATTGGTGTAATGTGTTTCCATTTGAGTGTTTCAAAGGCGCCTACTCTCATTCCTGACGAAACTAGAGTTAACACTAGAGGCTTTACTCGTCTATCAGGAAATTCGAGCAATTTTTGAATTTCCTCTAATGTTGGAGCCCTGTCATCAGCAGCACTTAATCCTCTAGGCATAGTTTTTGAAATATTCTTCCATTCAATGTTCTTTGAAAGACGATTAGCCTGGCAGAATAGCTTTACTGCTTTGAAATAGTTTGGGACTGTTGCTGGTGATATCTCCTTTTTATCTACTCTTTCCTTTTGATATTTTGCAAATGCAAGTAAGCGTCCCTCAAGCTTGGCGCCATCATCGTCCTTGTGCTTATAATAGTTTACAAAGGATTGGGCTTGCTCTTTTATATCTCCTTCAAAATTAAGAAAGTTAAAGAAATTCTGAAGCCTTTTAGGGTACTGTCTTTTGGAATCAGGTGCATCAAGCATGGAAAGAAATAAAGATAATGGATGATCATCATCGTCATCACTTAAGATCTTTATATAATCATCCGACATAATCTAATTAATATTGAACCTATATTTATAGTCAAATTTATCATGGGCCCAAGGGGGTTTGAGTACGATGGGTAGATGGGTTCAATGAATTATATAATATTATTTTATTATTAATATAATGGTTTGTTTAATTGAATGAAATATCACAATGTTATGGCGATCTATGGGCTTCGATTCTGGCATGTATATGGGAACTGTTGATTATCATCATAATTTTAATTTTTTCAAAGTTGGTTTTATATAATCTATAAGGAAATGAAAGAAAGCAATTTCTATGAACAGAATAACCTATTGAAAACAAGAGAAAATGTAAGAGGTACTCACATTGGAGAGGTTTCACACTTGACATTGATAAGTTTTAGAGGTATTTCATAATAGCATCAAGGGCTTGGTGTAGATTACTATCCTCTCTCTGCTATCTAGTTGTATATGCTGCATTCAAGCACCTCATTTTCCTCAAAAGTACTATTCGTTTGTTTTTCCAAACAACAATAGAGGCTTCTCGTGATTGCTTTCCTGTATTATGTAGTATAGATCTCTTGCATAATTAGAAATAATCTAGACCATCCCTTCTAACTCTATCTCGATTTCTAGTTCAGATTATTTGATATTCTATAGTTCACTAGTCCTGCCACTATATCTGACACTTTATCATACTTTCTCAATTTGTTTCTGAAAATGTCGCTCTGTATTCTGTATTTTTTCAATCTGCAAATAGTATGTTCTATCACTATTCTCTTTGTGGAATGAATTTTATTGTAATCTTTTTCTTCTTGTGACAACTCTTGATTTTTCTTCTTTTTATAAGGTAAGGCAGATATCTGTTCTGTAAAATCCTTTTCTACACCAAGATATCCAAGATCATACATATTTAGAACATCTTTTGGGATGATTGGATGATTCTTTTTATAAACATCATAATCGTGACTTCTTCCTTTTTTATGGCCTAATTTGTAAACGATATAACCCTTGTTATTAACCACAAGCTGATTCTTTACTGTATGTCTTTTCTTCTTTCCTGAATAGTATGCTTGACGTCTTCTTTTATCTTCAGGTTTTGGTATCTGCTGCTCTGTACAATCTGTAAAAGCCATAAATCCAGGAAAATACTTTTCAACTTCCTCTAGCGTTTTCAGCCTTTTGATTATGTTGTATGTTTTCTGTGGAATTGGTACACACTTTCTAATCAGACTTTCAATCTTTTGAATATCTCTGCAGATGTTACTCTGATCCAAACCAAATAGAAAACCTGCTAACGTGTAAGTGATATAAAGACGATAATATATCAAAAGCAAGAGAAATCTGTCTCTTGTATCTAGTTTGAAATGTCTACCTGCACCTACATCTCGCTTTCTATTTTTTCTTTTTGATAAACGTTGTATCTCATGTTTACAATACCTTTTTGTTATTTCATTATCGTAAATGTTATCAAACTGTTGCATTGTCAAGCCGGTGAATGATTTAAAAAGTAATGGTTTTTTGGATAACCTCTCGTATGAAAGCAAAGAAAGAACAAGTTAATGATAAACTAATGGTCATAAAGCTGTTTGGAAGTAATTATGCAAGAGATCTTATGTTTATCTTTGAGTTTTCACATGTTTAAAATAAGATGGGATTAGGTGGAAAAAATTCCGATAAAATGGTGGATACTATTCAATCTAAACTTGATTCTCTTGGTTTAAAGATTCCAGAAAAATTGCAAGTGCCACATAATGCTAAAACTCCTCCTACATGGGTACGTATAAGAGGAGATAAAGCCTATATCTCAGGTCATGGACCGCAGAATCCGGATGGTAGTATTGCAGGACCATTTGGAAAGGTAGGATCATCTCCGCACGAGATATCTATAGAACAAGCATATCAATCTGCAAAACTGACCGGCCTGTCAATTTTGGGTAGTCTAAAACGCGAGATTGGCACGCTAGATAAAGTAACAGCATGGTTGCAAGTAAGAGTTATGATAAACACAAGTCCAGGGTTTACTCAGACGACGAGTGTGGCAAATGGCTTTTCTGATTTAATTATTTCTTTATATGGTCATGAAAAAGGTATGCATGCTCGCTCATCTATAGGTGTTCAGGCTCTGCCATTAAATCTTCCTGTTATTATAGATGCCTTGGTAGAGATAGCTTATGTTATCTGATTATCATAATCTAGCGAATACGGAGGGCTTAGTGCCGATATCGGTTCTATAAACAGGATTCCATACCTTGTTATGGTGAAGAGATATTTAAAGATGTTGGTAAAGAAAGAACGCTATGATGAATAGATGAGACAGACCTTATTATCTATATCTTTTTCTTGACAGTATGACGGTTCGGACAGTTGTTTTATAAAACAGTTGGGAACTGTAGGGCACTTCATTGTCACATTAAGTTTTTTCTGAAGAATATTTGAAAACAACCGTCAATACTGTCCAACTGTCAAATACTTTGCTTTGCGAACAAGATAGTGAAAAATAACTCCGGTATCTCCGGTGAGCACAACTTATCTCCGGCAAACGAAAGTTTATCTCCGTATTTATATGGTTTATCTCCGGCTTATGATATGCCATCTTCGGAAGATAACCCCGTATCAATCACAAAATCTGGTGAAAACGGAGACAACGGAGACAAATCAGGCATAGTTGCAGAGGAAGGAAATGATAGTGACTATCCGAAAGGACTGTGCTCAAACATAGGAGCCTTGATCTAATTGACAAGCGTTCTATTATTGTAAATAACATTGAACGGTTGAGAAATCAATAAAGAAGAGGTTGAGCAGCACATTGGTATTTCTTCTCCTGTCGCATTATAGAATTGCTTTAAGATAACGAACGAGCAAGAGGTATAGTGTTTTTCATTAAAAAAATACTTATCAATTAAATCGTCGAGATTTTGGAACCATCAACATCAATAATTTTATATTTATTACTACTACACCCGTTGCTCTGTCGTTGTTGTAACAAAGTTTCTAAACTTTCTTCTAGAGCTTTCTTTTAATCAAATGAATTTTTTAATAAAAGTCGGCAGTCCTCTGTAAGATGCAACGTGGAAGTAAGACTATAAACCAAAGAGGACTTGCTGAAATAGAAGGTTAAAAGAAAGTATGGATATAGATGAATTGCCAAGTAGACAGATAGCCTTTTCAATGATAAAAAGAACATTTGATGAATCTTTGTATCTGCAATCACTTTTAAAAACATGGCCAAGGAGATGATGATAAAGGTGTCATTGTATTCCTTTTAGGAAAATTTATAGAAACAGAATAGGTATGATCAAAGGATAAGGAATTAGGAAACAGAACAGTTTTATCGTTTTTTGAATCATGAAACAAAGCCAGAAATACGTCATTATTCACTAATATTAAAATCCATAAGGTTTCAAGATTGTTTCCAATTATGCGTGATCTATTATAAAGTACGGATAAGTAAGAAAGACATAAATTATTGCCTAACTTTATAGAGAAGTCGGAATTATTGTGAAATGTCAAATTAAAATATACTATTGAAAATGATATTTAATTAATCTGGATATTGTATTTAAATGACAATATTAAACATAATCCTTAAATAACAGTAAGTTCTAATATGATTATGACAATACAATCCAATTTCAATCTAGATAAAACAACAAGGAGTTTATCTCAAACTCCAAGCATAGCTCATATAGATATTATAAATGAATCAACAGTAGTTGATGACAAATCACTAGAACAATATACAATCGATCTTCAAACTCAATTAGATAGAGATTATGCGAAATTTTGGGGAGTTACAGCTGATCTTCACTTTGTTCCAAAAGGTCAAAATCCTGATCATAGTCATTGGTGGCAAGTAGTATTTGATACCACTGATCAACCAGGAGCTTTAGGTTATCATACCCTTACAGATATGGGACAACCAATTGGATATACATTTGCAAAAACAGATATTGCATTTAACGAAGAACCATCTACCACATTAAGTCACGAGCTTTTGGAAATGATGGGTGATCCCGATATCAATAAAACAGTTACAGTGGAATTAGCAGACACTCATAAAACTAGACAATACATGTATGAAAATTGTGATGCATGTGAAGCATTTTCTTATAAAATAGGAAATACTTCGGTATCGGACTTTGCTACACCCCACTGGTTTGTTCCATCAAGTCCTCCTGGTACACAGTTTGATTATTTAGATAAAATAAAAAAACCATTTGAATTACTTTCAGGAGGATATATAGGCTACAATGATGGAGATGGCTGGAAGCAACTTTTTGCTCAATTACCTAGTAATGATAAAATGGCATTACTAAGACCAGATACTCCTAGAATGGAAGGTGGAATTGCTAATAATTTAATGAGGACTTATATTACTCATTCGGAACAGGCCTACTTTGAATTTAGAAGATTGCCTCATCAATACAGTAGAAGAATGAGACGTATGACTCCAAGACATCAATGGCTTAAATCTACTACATACACAAATAAAACTACAGGTAGTCAGACGATATCTAGTAAAAATGCGACTTTTAATGAAATGTTTACCCAAAACCAAACTCCCATGGAAAACGCATATCAAGCATTAGGATGGAATTTACACCTTTTAGATAACTCTATGAATACTGATGAATCTAAAAGTGGACCAACGGCTCAATTGTTTTCAATACCTCAAATAACAGATAAAGATTTTTCTGATACACTTAAACAAAAAGGTTATGAATTCCTCAAAAGATTTTGGCCCAATATTTTGTCCGAATCATGTAATTGGTGGAATCAAAATAAAGATAAGGATCCAATGGAAGAATTCAAATTGCAAGGAGTTATTTCGGTTTTGGGAAATGTATTACCTGTACCTTATAAATTCATACCAGGACTATTGGCTATCATTGCAGGGCTAGTTATAAAGGCAGGTTTAAACACCTTATGTGAAAAAAAACCATTAGAACCACCAGCACCTTCCAAATAACATATTTTTAATATATAGTGATACAAGATTCAACAGCCTATCGAGATTTATCCTTTTATTCCATACAATAAACAACTTAACATAGTGAAATGCAATGGACCGAGTGGGGTTAATATTGGTATCGGTTCTAAAAGTAGAACCATTTGGATAGATTAGCTCTTTTTAATCAAAGACTTAGAGCCTATCCCAAAATTATCTTTCTATATATGATCATACAACAAGATAACTGTACCAATCCCAGATAATTCTCAACCTTCTTCTCATACCTGGTAAACAGTTTCCTAAATCTGTTGTGCCACGAGTTGGTTCTCTCTATAACCCATCTTTTTGCAGAATATTTTTTATGATTGGAGCATTGTTGTGTTGTAACCTTGGTTTCTTTTTCATCCTTTTTTATCTTTGGAGGAATATGCAGTACATATCCTCGTTTGATTAGTTCTTGTTCTTCATGTTCGGAATTGTATCCTTTATCAAGACATAGATGTTGATTTTTTCTTCTTCCTCTTTCTATTTTTTTAGTTTTATATGATAATGGTCGTTTGATAACTGCATTATCAACTACATCTGTTACCAGTTTAATATCATGAGCATTAGCAGATGATAATACAACAGATAAAGGGATTCCTTTTTTATCTGTTAAAATATGTCTTTTTGTGCCTAATTTGCTTCTATCAGTAGGGATTATTTCCAGTCATGTCACCCCTAAAGGCAACTTTACGGATATACCATCTAAAGATTGCTAATCCAATTTGATACCTATTCTGATATCATACTCTTGTAATATTTTGATCCACCTAGTTTTGAAAAAGTCAAGCTTAATCCATTGCTGAAATCGCCTGTGACATGTAGAGCCAGACCCGTATTCTTTGGGTAGCATCTTCCACTGGCAACCGGTTCTTAATATATAGAATACCATCCATTACTTTTCTAAATGGGATTATAGGGCGACCAACAGTATATTTTGGTTTTTCATTTGGCAAAAGGTCAGTTATATTATCACATAATTCATCTGAAATTGTGGTAATGGTAGACATATTCTTGATCTTATGCAGATTGAAGGAAGGCACTATGCTTTTATAAGTATTAAACACGAGCTATCTTTTTATCGAATTTTTGGGATAGGCTCTAAGTAAGCCAGCTGAGTTTGTTAATAACATACTGTATGAAAAGCTGCTCCTGCTGATGCTTTCCATTATATAAATAGCGGCGATAATGCAGTAACCTATTATGTCTATGATGAAGGCCAAGTTAAAATAAGGTGATATAGGCCACAAAGTGGGTGGGATGCCTGTACTGGCTTAGGTAGCCCTGATGAAAAAACTATTGGATATTCTAAATGGTTAGCCGCACAAAGAGAATTTTTCCTATGACTTTATCTTTATTTTCATTATTACTGTCATCGCTGAGATATCTTTTATAATGAAATAAACAAAGATCTTTACCTTCTAAATGGTCGCCATATCGGTACGACTTGAATTTTTTAGACACATTATCATTATTTATTTTAAAAGCAAAAGTAGACACAACAACTTTTTAAATTTCCTATATTTGAATGTATTAAAGGTTACTTAAATGACTTTAAATTCCAACTTTTTACTGGATGATTGTTTTCTTCTTACGCTGTTTTAAAAAATGAATAAATAGAATTATGATTGATCAACAAATTTTTTCTAACTTTTTTAAAAGATGTATCAGAGACTAATTATAAAGTTTTTTGTGTCTTTCATTGATATTTTTTTAAATACCTTACAAATTCTTATTCATAATCATAGTTAGTTATTTGAGGCTTGGTCATAATTCAAATATATTTTCAATATGACCTACATAGCTTAAAGCTAACCCTTGAGATATTATTTTGAGAACAACTGTCCCAAAGATTATCTGTTAATAGATTAAAAGATTCCATCCTTTTTAACATTCTGTATCTGATAGGTTGTATACCATGGCCTACTACTGCATCACCAAGAAAACTGGGTAGACCGTATGTATATACTCCAACTGTAATTCTAAGATGTTTTATTGTAAGGATATGGTTTAGAATCGACTCTAACAATGCATTACATATTTTTCTTAACATGGATTGTCTGTATAACCATAAACTAGCAGTAGCCTGTGGTTTGATAAAAATACCTAGTAGACGTACATTTGATAGGAGATTAAAGACTATTTCTACAGATATTAAACAAAGGATATCGACAATTGGATATCTGTTTGTTACAGAAGGATTGGTGGTTGATCCTTCTATAACAGCGACAGATAGTACTCTTTTAAAAGCAAAAGGTAGTGTATGGCATAAATCATCAATGGAGAAAGGAGAAGTACCTTGTCCTGGCATTGATACTGATGCACGGTGGGGCTATAGTCATACAAAGAGATGGGTTTTTGGATATAAACTACATCTTACATCTACAACAGGCAAGATTATAGTACCTTTAACAGCAGATGTAACTACTGCTAATGTTCCAGACAATAAGATGTATGTTCCTTTAACTTCTTCTTCTTTGGTATTCTCTTTACCATCTGTATTGTATATGGTAGCTGATCCAGGCTATGATGATAAGGAACTGTACGAATATAGCAAGAAGGTATTAGGAATAGATTTGGTTTGTCCACTAGAAAGATACGAAAGTACTTCTAAAAAGAGGCTTGAGCTTGTATGTTTTTATCAATCGGTATTGGGACAGGCTATCTATAAAAGAAGAAGAATATCCATAGAACCATTGATAGAGCATATAAAATCTGTATTTAGGATAGACCCATTACCAGCACGTGGATTTTCTACGATATCTGCAATTGTATTCTTATCGGTATTACTCTATCAGTTAATGGTATACTATAACTGTAAAACCCGGAAAATAAATCCAAAATCAATAAAGTATATGCTTGGGACTGGCTGATGAAATGAAATTATGGATAAAAATAAGTGATTTTGAATTATGACCAAGCCTCAGTTATTTAACAACAAGTTAGTTTTATCGAGTGTTATCTATAGAAGAGAATACATGATTGTTTATCAATTTTAATTATTATCTATCTACGAATTATTTATGTCTGTTAATGATAAAACTTTATAAATTAGACGTTAATATGGAATTTAATGCCAATACCACGATATAGCGTATTAAAAGGTAAAGTAACAGGTTCTAGTTTTATACAGAATCATGGACATGATCATTATATTATAAATGTACAAGTTTCTGAGAATCAATACAAAGCTTTTGTTAATGTTTTATCTTATGATGGTTCAGATTTAGAATATTTACAAAATTCTAATTGGACCAATCCATTCAAGAATAAACTAGCGGAACTTGAAGCAGGTTCCCATGAAATTCAAAGTCAACCTGATGGGATAGCACTCGATTATATACGTAGCAATATTGTAGATATAACGGCGTTTACAAAGATTCAGCAGGGAATTTCAAGATCAGAGAGTGATCTTACACACTTGCTTAATAGTTATGTAGAACGTGCTCAATCGGATGATGATTCTGTAGTGTACGTATTTGGATCAGCATTTAAAGACGATAACGAATCTGATTTGGGTATACATGATGTACATATGAATCAAGGGAATCCTACTGGAGATTTTAAAGGAGATAATGGGGTATATCAGGATGGTGCGCTTTTTTTTCAATTTTCTAATGATGAATGGGTAGCACTTTTCCTCAAATTTCGAACACAAGCAACAAATACTGATGATCAAACAGGAGACCCTGTATAATTAAATAGATCAACGTATAATTTAATACAGATTTTCAAATTAAATCTATAATTAATGATTATTTTTTATAGGTATTTTTTGGATATTTTAGCCTTATTTTCCTTATTGAATCTAATGCTATTCCTCGTAGAATAGCTTCTTTATGCTTTGCTTGATTTTTCCCCTAATACCTCTATCTGATACTAACTAATGTAAATCCTTCAAAGGGATTCATACCATGTAATAAAACTTAACTTAAAATTTTTCATCTAATAATTTCAAGAACATCATGTCATATTCTGTTTATACATTTAACAATGCATTGTTGCAGGATTCCTCCTTTCCAAAAACATTTAGCTAACATCTGTCAAAAAATTGTATGAACTGGTCCTCCTACAACCAATCTCTAGTTAGACGTGGTGAAATATTGCTAGGATTTGACGTTATAAACAACTGGGATATCGAACTAAAATAGATGAACCAAGGCAAAATAGGTGAACCATTTCATTATCCCAATACCTTCCTTCTCTTACTAGGCTATGCTAAAGTATACTTTCATCTTCCTTATAGACAAACCGAAGGTATTGCGCAAGGACATGCTAAAGGAAAAGTACCTTCCATTCCAAATTACACCACAATAAACAGAAGAATAAACAGACTAGATATCAAGATAAAAGATATAAATAGTAAAAACAAGGATTTTGAAGACGAATACATCATCATTGCGATAGATAGTACAGGTATCAAGGTTACCAACAGAGGTCAATGGATGAGGGATAAATGGAATGCGAAAAATAAGAAAGGATATTTGAAAATACACGTAGCAGTTAATGTCAAAACCAAGAAAATACTTTCTATGAAAGTTACTGATGAACATGTCCATGATAGCAAAGCGTTACCAGAATTGGTTGAAAATATTATAAAATCAGATAACATGACCACCGCTGCAGCAGCAATAGGCAAACTATTCGGTGATGATGGTGCTTATGAAGGAAATGATATTTTTAGATATTTGGCAGACAAGGGAATCCAGCCTTGCATTAAAGTACGAAAGAATGCTAGAGTCAGATGGAAAAAGGGAAACATCCTTAGAAATCTATCAGTGTTGGCACAAAGAAATGATTTGCAAAAGTGGAAGGACAACAGCGTAATATGGACAAAGATGGATTGTAGAAACAGTATTCTCTTGTATAAAGCGAAGGTTTGGAGAATATGTTTATTCCGTTAGGTTAAAGAATATGATACAGGAAATGATGTTAAAAATATCATTGTATAACAAGATGATATCAATTAAGACAAAACAGATAGTAAAATTATGGATTTTAAGAATCATGCAACAAAGCAACCATGACTACTATAGGTGGCGTTTATACTGCCATGTGGATTGTATATCTGAATAAAGAGATTGAGTATACGTCCACATCTACGTTCATAGATATTCCCTATCAAGCGTCCAAAGTCTTATTTCAATCATCTCAATCCAACCTAAGTGCATACTGTAAATTACTCAACTCCATGTCCTATCAAATTGCTCTATATACTGCCAGCGATCAAGTAGCCTCTAGGTTTAAACCCATATCAAGTATTTTGTGCATCTGGATATTATGATGCAGTTACGCCGTTCAACCAAACCAAGTTGATCTAAAATGTATGCCACCAGGAAATCCCGAGAGACGCCACAATCTTTTCTTTCACACATATAAGTCGGGCTACATTATCTATCTGGACAGATTCGATGTACTAATGAAGGTAGACCTTGGCTAGTTCTATGTTAACAGTCATGTAAACATCTGGATACTTTCTTCCTGTAAACTAATTATGCTTGTTTTGCCTGCATGTTTTTTGTTATAATTATATGTCCCAGTCAGATACGGCTTTACCAATATCTTGTTCGTTTAAGAATGTAGAATTGTTTATGTTGGCTTGTTTATATGCATCCACATCCATCTAACTTCTATCAAATTGAGTTTAGGCGACCTTGTTGGAAGAAATATACTAGCTGTATTCTTGGTTGATTCTTCCAGAGTTTCTTTTACCTTGTCATTGTATTTGTGTATTGATACATTATCTAGTATCAAAAATATCTGTTTGATGTTATGCTGTCATCATATTTTTGATCCACCCTTTTTATAAAATCTAAAAACTGTTTTCCTGTCTTTTGTTTGTGTAGAAGGATGTGTCAACATCTGGTTGTTGTTGTGGTCATAGATATCAAACACCTTTAGAAGTGCTTTGTTGCATAACTCAATTTTTTCGTAACTATATGACATATTTGGTTTAAGTTTAATATACCATCCATTTGAAATTCGTATTATTTTGACAAAAGTTCGATCATAAAAAACGAATTTCAGAGTTATGCAACAAAGCACTTTAGAAGACCTTTTATATTTTGAGCCTTGGATACCTTTGACTGGATAGATGACCATGAGATGCCGCCAAATGTTTTTGCTGCTACCGGTCCCTTCTCATCTTCGTATACCATTTCATATATGTTCTTAAACACATCTTAACAAATAGTTCCTCATATTAAGATTGAATCTTTTTGTTCTTTATATACACGTTTCTTTATAATAGATCTCTTGCATAATTAGAAACAATCCAGATTACTCTTTCTGAATTCTATAAGGATTTCTAGTTCTACTGATTTAATATTCTATAATTTACCAAGCCTGCAATTATGTCTTACACCTTGTTATGTTTTCTCAATTTATTTCTAAATATATCTGCAAGTATCCTATATTTTTTCCATCTATAATAGTATGCTTTATTACTATACTCTTTTTAGAATGAAATGTATCATACTCTTTTTCTTCCTGCGATAATAGAATGTCATATATAATTGCAGGTCCAGCCAACTATAGATTAATGAACCATTAGAACTAAAAAAGACAATTAATCATTAGTGAAATGATGAAATATTTCTAATTATATACGAGATATAATCTTGGAATATTCATAAATCAGAGTTTATGATATATCTAGAAAAGTGAAGATAAAATTTGCCCATACAATCATAAATTTCGTTATAAAATTTTATGCAAAGTATAGCAGTACCATAATCCTTAACAAAAATTTATTGCTTTCAGGTATGACCGGTTTTATCATTAGTCTCATAGTTGCATTTGTATCCGCAAAATATTCTACAAACAATTTTGTAAATTCTTTACTAACTGTAATAATTGGATTCATATTTGCTAAAGCAATTTTTGTTATTCTATTTCACCACGATAATAGAAAAAAATATACAAGAGTATCAACAGGTAAATTAAATTTTCGCATTTTAAAACAAATTGTAATAAGAATGTTAATAGCTGAATCTATATTTGATGCCATAAATAATATATCAAGATTCTTTATTTTATTTGAATTATTAAAAAATCATTTACATCCAATACAATCTGCTACTTTATCATCAATAATATCTTCATCTTTTTCCTATTTAGCCATAAATTTAATTATAAAATATATTAATGTATTTAGCAAAGCAAAGAAAAAAGCATTTTGAAGAATAAGGTTATACTAATTAGATTCTTTGTTACATGATTTCTACAAGGTATGACTTGATCATCTATTTCCTAAATATACCATTTCATATAATTACTTAAACCCTAATTTTTCATCAATCCTGTTTTTCTCTAAATGTTTATAGCTGTGATATTACCACTACCATTTTGTATAATATTTGACTATTACCCGGACAACCTTTGAAAAGATGTACCGGGCTGAAAAGAATACCAGAGTAAGGGAAAGACTGCTCCTTGTACTCAACGTTTCGTATTACGATAAGGTTGCAACTCATGTAGCCAGAGAGATTCAAAGAAGCAAGGCCTGGGCTTCCCAATGGTTAAAAAGATACAGAGAAGAAGGTGTGGAGGGATTAAAAGATAGGACAAAAGATGGAAGATACCCAAAGATATCCAGACAGGTAGAATACCGAATAAAGACCATTCTGAAGGAAAGCAACCAGCAGCAAAGTTGGACAACAAAGCAGGTTGAAAAGATGATAATAAAGGAAAGTGACATAAAGTACCATCATAACTATATTTACCACATCCTTTGCAGGTGGGTTGGGCTTTAAATAGAAAGTACCAAGAAAAGTATATGTAAATACAGCGTCATCTGCAGAAGAGAATGAGGATTTCAAAAAAAGATTACAGAACAGATACTTGTGGGTACAAGATACCAAAAGAAAGAGAAAGACTTTAACGTAGTATCTATAGATGAATCTTTTATTTTTTATGACTCCCTGGTCAGAAGGGTTTGGATTGAAGATGGTAAAAGGCCAGTAGTAAGGGTAACAGGCTCTCACAAGCACTCATGTTTATTTGGTGCTATGAGCATGGAAGGTAGAAAACAGCTCTTCAGACAGTATGATAAATTCAATGGAGATACCTTCCTTGATTTTCTGAAGACAATATATGCAAAGTTTCCAAGATGTTATCTTTTCATGGACAAAGCTTCACAACATTACAAATCAATGAAGGTAAAGAACTACCTTGAACAAAACAAGGCTACTCTTATACTCATGTATCTTCCCACAGCATCCCCTGAATTTATGATGTTAGAAGAGGTATGGAACATTTCCAAACGGCACCTGCTTGTACTGAAACAGTATCCTTCATTTGAGGATTTTAAGGAAAAGATATCAATGTATTTTAGAACAAAAAGATTCAATCTTAATATGAGGAACTATTTGCTAAGAATGGTTTAAGAATATATGTGAAATGGTATAGATGTCATTTTGTTATACAATGATGCTTTTAGCATTATTTCATGTATTGTATTCTTTAGTCTAACCGAATACACATTTTTACCAAATATTCCATTTATGGGGGAGAACACTGTTTCAACAATCCACCTCTTTCCATAACTAACGCCATTTTTCCACTTTAGCAAGTCAGTTCTTTATGCCAACACGAATAGATTTCTTAGAATGTTTCTTTTTTCCAGCTGACTCTAGAATTCTTTCTTACTTTAATACAAGGTTGGATTCCATTGTCTAATAAATATTTAAAAATACCATTGCCATCATAAGCACCATCATCTGCGAACAGATTACCGATTGTTATTTTTTTATCTGACTTGACCTCATCAACCAATCCAGGTAATGCTTTACTATCATGGATATGCTCATCGGTTACATGCATAGCAAGAATCTTCTTGGATTTGATATTAACTGCTACATGTATTTTCAAATATCCTTTTTTATTTTTTAAATTCCATTTGTCTTGCATCCATTGTCCTCTATTGGTAACCTTGATACCTGTGCTATCTATTGCAATTATTAGATATCCGTCTTTAGATATTTTATTATTATTTATTTGAATATTTAATTTGTTTATTCTTCTGTTTATTGTTGTAAAATCTGGTATAGAGGATAGTTTTCCTTTAGCATGAGCTTGTGCTATTCCTTCTTTGGTTTGTCTATATGGCAAATGAAAATATGCTTTGGCGTAACCAAGTAAAAGAAGAAAAGTGTTTGGATAATAGATCTCTTGCATAATTAGCCAAAACAGCTTTATTTCCGTCTATCGTATGTAAATATGTCATTCTTTTTGTTATCTTACAATAGATTATCCAAGAAGCCATCACTCTTTAAATCCTTTACCGGTCTCTCAATTCAACAGTTTAATGACATTTATAAAGAAATAAAATCAAAATACAAAAAGTACGAGATAAAACGCTTATCCTCAAAAAGAAGGAGGAGAGAACGAGATGTAGGTGCAGGGAGACATTTCAAACTCATTGTTGAGGATAGAGTTATCATGGTTCTAGTGTACTATCGCCTATACATAACCTACACATTAGCTGGTTTTCTATTTGATCTAGAATCAGAGCAACATCTGCAGAGATATCCAAAAGATAGAAAGTTTGATAAGACAATGCGTACCAATTCCGCAGAAAATATATCAGATAACCAAGAGGTTGAAAACGCCAGAGGAAGTAGAGAAATATTTTCCGGGATTTATGGCTTTTACAGATTGTACAGAGCAGCAGATTCCAAGACCTATTGACAAGAGAAGATGTAAGATGTACTATTCAGGCAAGAAGAAAAGGCATACAACAAAGACACAGATTACGGTTAACAATCATGGTTATATTATTCACAAAGCAGATCATAAGAAAGGACACAGACATGACTATAACATCTATAAAGAAAATCATCCTGCTATCCCAAAAGATGTTCTAAATGTGTATAATCTGGGATACCTTGGAGTAGAAAAGGACTTTCCAGAACAAAGATCATCTCTACCCTATAAAAAGAAAAATAATCAAAAAGAATTACCACAAGAAGATAAAGAATACAACAAAAGTCATTCTAGAAAAAGGATAGTTATTGAACATACTATTTGTAGATTGAAAAAGTACAGGATAATGAGTGATATATTTAGAAATAGGCTCAGAAAAGTACAATAAAGTGTCAGATATAGTCGCAGGCTTGATAAACTACAGAATTATGAAGCAGCATAACTAAAAGAAAAAATGGTGTATCTGTAGTCAACTTAATGAAATGTATCTAATTATGCAAGAGATCTAATGAAATGGTTCCCCAACCTTGTCTTTATTCATCTCTTTTATCTCTGTCTCCCAGTTTTTTATGACATCAAAACCTAGCAAAATTTCGCCTCTTTTAACTAAAGATTGGTTATAGGCAGGCCAATTCACATGTTTTGTTTGTGAATGTTAGCTAAATGTATTTAGAAAAAGGGAATCATGCAACAAACCAGCAATGATATAATAACGAAATCAAGAGTGATGAACAAAATGGATTAGTAACAAATTTGACTAAATAAATGGATTCAAGACAATATGATTTCTCTTTTTATTGGAGCACCTAAAGAAACTGCACCACATATTATCAAAAAAGAATTAGATGTGCTAACAACAACTAATTCTTACATTTATTTAATCCCTCTCTTGTTTTCAATCTCTTTTTACTTTATAGTGAAGCAAAACCGTTCCAGAGTCAAACACTATTGATTCAATAAGGATGAATTTACGGATCTCTTTTATGTCTTTAAAAATGGTCTTTCCATTCCCAATTGCAACAGGATTAATAAATAAATTAAATTCGTCGATTAAGTTTTCTTTAATCAAAGAAGAATCAAATGAGGCACCGCCATAAACTATGATATCACCACCATCTTGACTCTTTAACTTTGTAATTTCATCTTTGAGATCACCTGTTGCAATTTCAGTATTTGGCCACTCTGATTTATCGAGTGTCTTGGTAAAAACAATCTTTGGTGTTTCCATCATTTTTTTAGCAAATGTATATTCGGGGTCTTCAGGTTTGTTCATCACATTAGACCAATAGGAAATAAATTCATTAGTCATTTTCCTTCCCAGAAGAATGGTATCAACTGTCTCATGTAATCTGTTTTCATATTCTCTCAGTTTTTCATTCCAAGTAAAGTCTATCCAGTGCATTTCATTGTTGGGTCCTGCGATACAACCATCAATGGACATTGCTACATGTAGTTTTAATTTTCTCATTGCCTTTTTATTATCTTTCATTTATTCTCCATCCTCCAATTCTAAGGGTCCTGTTCTCTATTTTCGATCAATTTTATCGCCTCAAAAAAACGTACTTGAAAATTAGGATTAGTCATGAGTAGTAGGATATTAAGGATCCTAATAAGTATAGGCGGGATCAAAAGTATATTATAAATTATTTCATTTTTAACTTCTCTTTATATATAGTACAGTTCTTTAATCTCAAGTTTCTTAATCTCAATATCGATAAATTCGGAAGTAGTGTAATTAGTCAGATCAAATATTCACTAGATGATCAAAGAGTCAAATTCTAGTCTATTTCTGAATATCTATATTTGCTTGGAAACATTCGTGGGGATTAAGTTCCTTATGGTAGATTACTAGCATATCTTAAATTAATTGTAAACATAGTTTTGCTCTAGATTAATATTAGATCGACCTGCTTTATTGGTTCATCTATGACAAACATAATTGCTACGTAGAATGAAAGGCATCATATATACTCTTAATGATCTTACCTTGTAGAAAAATGATTTTATAAAATCATTATCCATATAACTATTGCGTATAAGCTTGTTCTAGCTTTTCAATATCAATTTTTTCCATTTTAAGCATTGCCTCAAACATTTGTTGAGATTTTTTAGGATTAGGATCATAAAGCATTTCATATAACACAATTGGCGTAATTTGCCATGATAATCCATATTTATCTTTCAACCAACCGCATTGCATCTTTTATCCTCCTTCGGCAGATAGTTTTTCCCAATATTCGTCTACTTCTTGTTGGGTATTGCAATTTACCACAAAAGATATTGATTCGGTGAATTTTGACGGAGTTCCACCATTTAGTGCCACAAATCCTTGACCATCTAGTTCAAAAGATACTGTCATAACACTGCCTTTTGGTCCAGGTCCAGCTTCACCATAATAACTAACTTTGTTAACTTTAGAATTTTTGAAAATTGAAACATAAAAATTGACAGCTTCCTCAGCTTGCTTATCAAACCACAAAAATGGACTGATTCTTTGTATGTTTTGCATTTAAAATGATCTCTCCATTTTATTTATACCTAGTTTGTTCATCGAATATCCATATCTTATATGATATAAAAATTAGAAAGGGAGTAAAAGTATAGTTGTAATTCATGAAGGAAAGTAATAATAATTTTCAAATGCAATAAACATTTTGACTTATGCTTCATTCTATCTAAAATACCATCCGGCAACGCAATAAAATCAAAAAAAGTAGTCGATCTGCTTTGATATTTTTGTCTTGTTTGGTTTGATCTTATAGAGTTTATGAACAACAAGAAAGGTTCTAACTCCATTAAACTATCATCATCCATCATATTTATCGATAAATTGTTATGACGGGGACCGTATTTTAGCACCATTATAGACATGGACCGAGTGGCGTTAATATCGATATCGGTTCTTAAAATAGAACCAAAGTTTAAACGATCACTTAAAACCTATTTCTTATTCTTATTGTTTAGTAACCTTTTAAAATATATTTGAATAACGGGCTCGATTGGATTAGTCCCTTGAGGTATTAGGGGTTCGATTGTTTTTACATTCTATATTGATCTATAACATTATAAATGGAAAAAGACTTGTATCCAACAAGATTTAACATCTTCTGTCTGCCAGTTCATATGCTTGTTCATAAGAACTCTAAATACATAGGATTCAAGTTTTAGAGGTATTTCATAATAGCATCAAGGGCTTGGTGTAGATTACTATCCTCTCTCTGCTATCTAGTTGTATATGCTGCATTCAAGCACCTCATTTTCCTCAAAAGTACTATTCGTTTGTTTTTCCAAACAACAATAGAGGCTTCTCGTGATTGCTTTCCTGTATTATGTAGTATGTTTATCTTTGAGTTTTCACATGTTTAAAATAAGATGGGATTAGGTGGAAAAAATTCCGATAAAATGGTGGATACTATTCAATCTAAACTTGATTCTCTTGGTTTAAAGATTCCAGAAAAATTGCAAGTGCCACATAATGCTAAAACTCCTCCTACATGGGTACGTATAAGAGGAGATAAAGCCTATATCTCAGGTCATGGACCGCAGAATCCGGATGGTAGTATTGCAGGACCATTTGGAAAGGTAGGATCATCTCCGCACGAGATATCTATAGAACAAGCATATCAATCTGCAAAACTGACCGGCCTGTCAATTTTGGGTAGTCTAAAACGCGAGATTGGCACGCTAGATAAAGTAACAGCATGGTTGCAAGTAAGAGTTATGATAAACACAAGTCCAGGGTTTACTCAGACGACGAGTGTGGCAAATGGCTTTTCTGATTTAATTATTTCTTTATATGGTCATGAAAAAGGTATGCATGCTCGCTCATCTATAGGTGTTCAGGCTCTGCCATTAAATCTTCCTGTTATTATAGATGCCTTGGTAGAGATAGCTTATGTTATCTGATTATCATAATTTATCGGGCACGGAGGGCTTTGATTCTGACATGTATAAGGAACTGTAGATTGAGTATTAAATATGACTTTAATAAAAAGTGTAAAAGTGATATACGTATTACTATAATATGATCAAGCGAAAGTTTGGTTGGACTAATATAGAGGTTCCCGTAATTGGTCAGGGCACTTGGATGATTGAAAGTAACAATAGTAAAATTGGTAGTAAAGAAGATAACCATAATCTTGCAATTAAAACACTTCAATTAGGACTTGATCTTGGAATGATGCATATTGATACCGCAGAAATGTATGGAAATGGAAAGGCAGAGGAATTGGTCGGCCAAGCCATTGCAGGTAGAAAAAGAGATGAGATATTTTTAGTCAGCAAAGTCCTTCCTTCAAATGCTTCATATGAAGGTACAATAAGGGCGTGCAAAAATAGTTTAAAGCGTCTTAAAACAGATTACCTAGATCTATATCTACTTCATTGGCCTAGTTCCTACCATCCAATTACAGAGACAATGCAAGCAATGGAAAAATTGGTATCTGATAATCTTATAAAATTTATAGGTGTTAGCAACTTTAGTTTAGAAGAATTACAGGAGGCAGAGCAAGCACTACAAAACGAGCGTATTGCATGTAATCAGCTATTGTATAATTTAGGCTATCGTGCAATAGAAAAAAGAATATTGCCATACTGTGCAAAACAAGGAATAGCTGTAGTTGGATACTCGCCATTTGGACATGAGAATTTTTATTTTCTACAAAGTACAAAAAGGAAAAGTAATTGTAGACATTGCAAATCGTCATTATGGACGAACTCCCCGGCAGGTTGTACTAAGATTTTTATCTTTATATTCTAATGTATTTACAATTCCAAAGACATCTCATCCAGAAAGGGCAAGAGAAAATAGCCAGAGTGTAGGAAACGACTGGAGTTTGACTGATAAAGATATTGAAGAGATAAACAGAGCATTTCTAGTATCAGATATGGACGATCCTTTGCAGATGATTTGATCTAAAAGGCAAGCGCAAGATGGTTTGAAAATTCGGATATATCGCCATAGATTAAGGCATATGTAAAGAGAACATGTAGCAATGATGAAAAGAATATACAAAAGATGAAAAAATAGTAACTAAAATATTTTCATTTATAAATCCAAAGAAATCCTATTAGAGTATTCCATGTCTTTTTAGCTTGAAATAGTTTCATAATATCAACTTTGAGTTTTAGAAAGCTCATTTATATGGGACACATTCTAGGCGCCCTCGAAGCAAATATTTGTTTACACCTATAGTCCAAACTTATCTAAGTAATCATATACGTGAGCCATCGCCAGTAAATGATTCATATATCCTACTCTATAAGCATTGAAGGGTAAAGCCCCCGTTTTATATGCAGAATAGCTTATGAAATATTGCACAAATGGATAACATTAACTTGTCTTCATGAGTACAGTAAATGGTGTAACGGGCCGTTAATTCTTAAAATTTGAACTCATGTCAATGATACTTGTCAGGGTTGTCATAGTTTTTTGTACTGTTATTTTTGTTGTTGTTGCATATACATTGGATTCAGCAATCCTGTTAATTTAAAATAAAGCGCCCGGTATAAAACAACTAAACATTCTTCTATAACAGTTGGTTTAATACTGCTACTTAAGCTTCTATGATAAATATTTTAGTTCATTTGTTATTTTTACATTTTAAACATCGGTAAATTCAATTATCTATGTAAATATTATCTTCTTTGATATATCTTTCTATATCTTTTGTTACCTTAAATAGACATGTAGAAAAAAGAATATTTTCCTGTATAGTCCGCATTTTGGACATAATTATGAGTCAGAATAATAATAACAATATCAGGATAAAAATACAATAAATTAAAACGCTATGTGATGAATGTGATGAATGTGATGACAGGTAACAACAAGAACATTCGAAATTCATTAATTAAATTTATTATTGGATAATAATTTCATTTTCAAGAATTTCTAATTCTTGTCTTTTCATTTAATGTTCCTAAAAACTAATTTTTAACTCCAATAGATAATTTGTATAGATTTTAATTATCCTAAGTCTGATAAAGCTTAAATTCATAAATCAACTTATTTTCCTTTCAAAATTTTATTAAAACAGTTAGCAATTCAAATATCTATTTCTGAAGTAACATCCATGAAAATTGTTGACCATAACAAGCCATCCTATTGTTTCATGGAGATATAATAGTAAAATGTGTAACTAAATACAAATGTAATATCGAAAATCTCTAACTATTATCTACATCACATTCATCACATTCATCACATAGCCTTTTAATTCTTGTAGCAGACAAACTATTTGCAGATGGAGCTTATGATGACAATGAGATTTTTAGGTATCTAGGAGATAATGGAATCTTGCCATGTATCAAAGTAAGAAAGAATGCTAGAGTCATATGGAAAAAAGGAAAAAACATTCTTACAAATCTATCAGTGTTGGCTCAGAAAAAAGATTTGCAAAAATGGAAAGACGACAGCGTAAGCTATGGACAAAGATGGATTGTTGAAACTGTTTTCTCTTCTATAAAAAGAATGTTTGGAGAGTACGTGTACTCGGTTAAACTGAAAAATATGATACAAGAGATGATGTTGAAAGCATCATTGTATAACAAAATGATATCTGTTTAAACAAAATCGGTAGTAAAATCAGAAATTATAAGAATCATGCAACAAAGCAGTATATTAATAATTAATCTAAAGATGATATTAAGTTTCAATAAATAGAACATTAGAACATTAGAACGTCCATATATCATATACCGCTCATTCTTTTATTTTTATTTTTATTTTACTGTTAAAAACATTTGATATTATCATTGTTTTCTATATTAAAGGTTTCCAAAGGAAACTATTAAAATTGATAAGGATTTATTTTATAAATCGCTATTAAATAGGATAGAGTAATATTTTTTTAGAAAAATCTATCAATAATAAAGGTTAAACATTTAGATACAAATATATGGAAGCAAAATTTTCTAATAGAAAATTATACCAAATGAATTTACAATAATTATTAAATATTTAATCATTCTATAACCCTATAAGGTAATAATATATGAATATAAACACAAAAAATATAACTATTTAAGAGTACTTTGCTGAATGATTCGAAAATCAGCTATAACAACAATTAACCTGTAACAATAACAATTAGATTTTAACTATTTTCGTCACAGATTCATCAACAAAACCTTAGCAAATAACGAATAAAATAATCATGCAACAAAGCACGAGTATACCGTAACATTGAATATCCATATATATGGGACCTACTTCATGTACTTTATTATCGTCAGGGGTTTGGTAATCTCTTACTAGTTCCTTGGTGCATTCTTTGAAAGATTGCTGAACACTTGAACAGTTTATCCATCTCTTTGTGCATATCTTTTATTGTTACATATAAACTACTATCTTAACGGGTTTTTGAATCATGCAACAAAGCAGTTGGAAATAGGATAAGATCTTCCATCGTCATTGTAACTATATGTTTGAGTCGAAACATCGCATGAAAATGTTGATAATGAAGTTAAGGAACCGTTGTCATTATCTCCGTCTTTATAAGAGGATGTAGTATCAGGTATTTGTATTCCTATTCTTGTATTAGGTGGGATATCCTTGAATATTGCCGTGGTTTCTGTTACGTTTGTTAGAGGTGGTGATTAATAGAATCTGTTATCTGAATTAGATTGCCATGGTTCTGTTGGTGTAGTTGTTGTTGACGTTACCTCTGGAATATTGTGGTTACAATCGTATATTCCTTGGTCATATCCATTTTGATAAGCATGTGTATGTGCAACTAACCTTGCAGAGTCAGGATAATATGCTTTATTATTACTACAATCAGTATATCCATCACTCATTCCTTTACTATATCTTTCAATATATGTCTCTGCTGAGGCTTTATTGTGACCTATTATTCCAAATGCTTTCAAACGATACCATAAAGATTATTGATACGACTAATATTGATTTTTTATTTATTATGTTGTTCATCTATTTTATCATCTCTCATCGTTTTTTACAGACTATATCGGATGGTAATCCAAGGGTACACATTAATTTGTGTTTATAGTACTCATAGTAAGGAAGTTTTAAATGGAACATAGAGTCTGTTGCAGCTACGAATCCATTCTGATAGGCTGCTGAATGTTTAAGATAATTAGCACTACCTATGTATACCATACTATCGTTAATAAGGTTACCATCAAGATTACCAGCTTCACATCCTTGATCGTATCTGTCACCATATGACATTGCTAATATCTTGTGAAAAGGTTGTGATCATTCCTAAACTTATTATGAAAGCAAAGAGAGACAAGATATGAAGATCTATTGATTATAGAGATGTTTGCAAGTGCTTTGTTGCATGATTCGAAAATCAGTTAAAAATTTAATATTTGTATTATAATAATAATTAAGCTTTGACTATTTCCGTTATAACACTGTCAATAAAACGTTAACAAATGACGAATAAAATAATCATGCAACAAAGCAGTTTGCAAGTAATAATAGATATATAGTATTGAATATTGGAAATAATGCAACACCTTTTGAATTAAAACTGTAAAAATAAAAAGATAATAATACTTCCTACTCTTAATATAAGATCATTGTCGATTTATCTGGTTGTTTGTAACCTTTGATCTAACAGATGCAAGTGATTGGTCAATTTGATATATGGCTAGCTTGTCTTTTCCAAGTAACTCGAACTTTTGGAGAATTGTTTGAAATAATGTTTCCTCTTCTATTTGTTCGATTACAAACCACTGCAAGAATGAGTATGTAGAACGGTCTTTTTCCTTTTCGGTCATATCTACTAAATCATAAATTGCCTTAGTTACAGTTTGTTCGCCCTTTAGTCCATATTGGAAAGCTGATTCTAAGGATTCAAAATTACTCGGAGGTTTTTCAATTGCTGGGATTATCGCCTCTGCTCCAACACTATTAAGATAATGAAGGAACTTTAGCATATGCCCATTTTCTTCTACAGCTTGTTCAAAAAAGAAGGATGCACTTCCATCATATCCTGTTCTCTCACACCATGATCCAATTGCAATATAAGCATTCGCAGATGATGCCTCATAAGAAATTTGATCATTAATTGCTTTTGTCATTTCTGTTGAAATTCGCATTATGACAATGAATGGTGTTTAATATCTAAATTTTTTGCTCTCTACAGTAATTGAAGATTTAACTGGGTTTATTTATTAAAACTCGAAATCATATTTAATTCACAAAGTCCAATGTGCTTGACTGTATTTGGTTCTTGTGATGCAAACAGCGGTAAACAGTCACAAAATATGTATAATGGATTTTAATAGATAAACCTCAATTATTGGATTATATAGCAAGTCACAGATACCAAGAATACGGGACATCATTCCATTGTTTAGCAATAGGTTATTGTAATTAGGCTCAATATTTTGATTATTATCGGGCCCTCAACCTCAAAGTTTTTAGTTGATTTATATACCAATATATGCACTGTGTTTAAATCATATATTTTTACGAAGTTATGCCTAACAACAATAAGTTGAGGGTAAACGGCGCGTTCATAGAAAGAAAACTATCCATTCATTAAAGCAATCGAGTACCCATACTGAAAGATACAAAATCTATTTTGGCTACATCGAGTATTGAGCGGAAGGCGCCCGTATAAGACACAATAATTTGAGTATTAATAAAGTTGACCTGATTCTATTCTGTTGTTTATGTGCTGCAATAAATGGTATATCGGGCCGTCAACCCTTAAAATTGATCTTATCAATGACCCCTGTCAGGGTTGGCAGGGTTGTCATAGTTTTTGTACTGTTATTTTTTAATATTATTACCAAATACATTGGATTCAGCAATCCTGTTAATTTAAAATGAAGGGGCCGTATAAACAACAGTACAAATAACCCTGACAACTATGACATCTCTGACAAAATTAATTATTAATTTTTGCTTTGTTGCATAACTTAATTTTATCATAAATATACGACACATATAATTCAAGTTTAGGAGACATCTATTCGTAATTCGTTTTATTATAATAAGATTCAATCATGAAAAAACGAATTTCAGAGTTATGCAACAAAGCAATTAATTTTATCATAACAAATACGCACGTCTGCTCATATTGAAGGACAGACGTAAAAAATCAAAGCATCAAAGAATCAGATCTATATTAAAGATTCATAGCATAAATTAATGTATATTTTTGCTTCTTACTAGAAAACAAAAAGAGAAATTAGTTATTAAACTCGCGGAAGAAGGCAAGACCACACGCGCCATTGCAAAGGAGGTACATATATCCCTAAAGGATATCGGAAAAATCATTCACAGGGCTACGGGCGATGATCCAGATCCAATAGAAAAGGAACAAGAGATCGAAAAACAAAAGCGTCTAAAATCTTTGTCACCATACGCTAGAGCCTTTCAAATGTTTAATGACGAAGTTCCACTAACGGATGTAGCCATAGAATTGGATATAAAAACAGACACAGTACTGGACTTTTATGAAGATTATCTAAGACTTTTGAGTATGGGTGGCCTGGTAACAATGTATGACGATCTTGGTAACGATATAACTCTATTCTTTTATCTTTATAGTAGAATCAAAAAAGAAGGTTTGGAAATGGACGATGTTAAAGAGTTGCTAGAAGAACAACAGGAACTAAAGGTCCTCCAAAAAAGAGTTGAACTGTTTAACGATCATATTAAATGGCAGAAAGAACAAATAAAACAACTAGATCAGGCAATTTGTAGTAGGGGGCACCGGCCCGAAAATTATGATAATATATATTCAAATTGATCAGAAACAGCAGATAAATTACTTTGCATCTACAAATGAGTAGCTATCAATATTAAAACCGGTTTTAAATGCCATCATCAAAAAGAGATATGCCACATTTTTTGGTGGAATCTGTTTTAGGATATTCAAACTTTTGGATGTGGACCCGATTGCCTTGTTTCTAATTTTAAGTAACTTTGTAATATTGAATTGAGAGTTACCGGCCGTTTATTTATCGTAAGTGGGGGGCGCCTTTTGACAGAAAGAGATTGCAAATTATCATTTTCAAATACATTATAACAATATATAAATCAAATTTCTTAATAGTTGATTGATACCACCATTTCATGGCTAAATTATAGTTGGATGATTGATTAGATGGCATAAAACCACGGCCCGTTTCTTTAACATATGCTAAAACCAATTTCACTGATCATTAATACTATGAATGCACTAATACACTGCGTAATGCTTATAGATTCATTGCATGGATAATAAATGTGGCCAATTTCTTGTTTCAACCTGATCCTATTGATGGAGTGAAATTCAAACCCATAAAAATAGATATACATAAAGGCGTAATTAAAATAGTCGATAAAGAAATACATTATGATTTTGAGATAAATAATACAGAATCTTTAATAGTTGGTACAGACAGGAATGAGGTTCTCGAAAGAATTCAAACTGCATTTGACCGTCAATACAAAAGATATGGTAAACTAAAAAGAGCAGATATTCGCGCCGTTGATTATGAAACACTACAGGCATGGAAAAGAATACAAAAACATATCCTTAATAACTAAACTTTAAATGAATGTGTAAACAAGTCTGAAAAGCCCAAATCAATAGGATGTTATTGGCATTGTTTTATCAATTATTTTGAGATGCATATCTTTAATGTCAAATCCTGTAATTTCTAAAGTATCCTTCAATTTATTAAGCAGCGTTTTCTTATAATGCTCAAGATTAAGATCATTATATGAATGGACATTTATCGAGTAATTGCCACCTGTATCTTTATCCTTATGTTTAGTTTCAACCCACCAAACTTCTTGCCTTTCATCTTTTCCTAATAGCCTTCCCAAAATACCTTGTCTTACAGTTTTGGGATACTCGCTGGGGTGTTTCTTTAGTCTATGAGTATATTTTAATTGCTCTTCTATAATCTTTTGAGATTCGATTTTATGTTCTAGTTCAAAGACGGCTTGCTGTAATAGCTTTGGAACTTGTCAGATCTTGTAACAGGTCTTTTAATAATTTCATATGTGCTTTGTTGCATGATTCGAAAATCAGTTAAAAATTTAATATTTGTATTATAATAATAATTAAGCTTTGACTATTTCCGTTATAACACTGTCAATAAAACGTTAACAAATGACGAATAAAATAATCATGCAACAAAGCATTTCATATGCAATTCTGTGAAACCAATTTCTTATCCATAGTGGATTTGAATCTGCAAGTCCATCTGGTCCTTTTATAATTGGTTGATCATTTTCCTTACCACTCCAAGCAATAAATCGGTTCTTTTTGCCATAAAAAATTGAATTTTGAAACTCGTTTTTTAGTTCTACGGTTATACCTAATTCCTTTTCACACTTTTCAATAAATATTTTTAATTTCACTTGATTTTCTTTATCGTTATTCCCATTCCTTGCTCTAACAAATATAGAATCAGTAAACCCAAACACAATCTCAAAGTTAAATGGTTCACTCTGAGCCATCTCTTCCATCGCTTTGTGAATTCTTCTTCCTTCACCTGTTATACATTCGGCCACTTTATAGTTTGAAAACTCAAAGAATTCATTTGCAAATAGTCCAAACCCAGCGTTCGCAAATAGTTTAGCGCCTATTTGATGAGTTTGATATTCTTCTACAAGAATATGATTAGAATTTGGTTTATTTTTCTCCTCTAGTAATAACTGTAAGTAGAATTCACGATCGGAGCGCACTTGTTCTAATACTATGGGAAACGCACCTTTTCTTTTTTTGCAGAACCAATATTTGGAAACTCTTCTATCAATTTTTTTCTCTTGCAAACCTTGGTTTATGATATCGATTGTATCATCATCCACCTGTGCATTTGGATCAAATTCACAGCATGTACAGTTCAAAGTATCAAATGATATATTTTTATTTATTGCAATGGAAGGATACATGCCTTTTACATCAAGTTCATATACTTTCGAGTTTATGAAAAAGTCTTTTTTAGGTGTAGTGTGGTGCCCTCCAATTATATTTTGTTTTTCTATTATGGAATAAGAAGTAAAATCTGATATGGTTTCCTTATTTTCTATCATTTTTCTGTATCTCTTCGCATACCAGCTGCTTACATTAGTATTACAAACTTGATAGTAATCCATTTCAGCATAGTTGGAAAACACTTTGAGTCTTAATACAAGACAATTATTGTACTGAGCAAGTAGCATTGCTAGTTCTGCATCTCTTTTTACATACTTTTTTTACTCCTCTGTCGATATTTCTAAAATGTTATTTGTTCCAGCGTTTATATTGTCATACTTGGCTATTCCAAGTAATGCAGAGCTGACCGAATCAAGACCAGTTGTTCTGTATTTTCCTTCAAATACATTATCTTTTATTATCTGTTTTTCAAACACCTTGATAAGATCAATATGTTTAATTCCATAACCATCTCTTAACTTCATATAATTTTTATTGTAACTTAATTCAAATGGGGATTCCATGTTATGATATAAACATCTCTGATGCAAAATAAAAAAATCGGAATCTCTTCCTTGCATTCGGTTTCCTTGATCATCGTATACTGCTATCCCGGTAGTATACCAACCAAATGTTAATTGGAACTGTTTAAAGTAAAATAGAATATCATTTATTAGCGCTTTTTCAGCACTTTGTTGATCTTTATGTTTATAGTTGGATATATGTAATACAATTCTTTCGCCCCAATTGGTACAAAATGCTGCTGCAAATATACTAGTTTTACTATGTTGATATTTACCGTTGTAAGGAATCCACTCTAAATCCATGCTTGCTGAATTTAATACTTCATCTCTATAGCTTTCAATCTTAAGGTTTGAGGATTGTTTTTTCGTTAAATTGTTATTTGCCAAAATTAGATCATCCTCCCGTTACAATTTTGTTCTACTAGGTTTTCTTCTGTATCGTCATCATCATCCTCGTTTGTTTCAATTTCAGCTGCTTCTACATGTTTAAAATGTATCCTATTTTCCCTTTTTATCTTTGTATTAATAATTACATCATTATCTTTTATACCATCAGAAAGACAATGTGATGAATGTGATGAATGTGATGTCAACAAATGATCTGAATGAAATGGTTTATTAACTTCTGAATTTACCGAATTCTCATCAGTGTTTTGGTCGCCTATTGCTGTTGTGTCATTAATTGATTTATCAAAAACAGAATTATCGTTTGCTTTTATAGTGTTAGAGTCACTGTCTGCATTTACGTCTCGTTCTAAAATCTCTTGTCCACTATCAAACAAACTTTTATTTTCATTTTTAATGTCACATTCATCACATTCATCACATTCATCACATTCTTGAGAAACTTGATTGGATACATTATTCGGTATATCTGTTTTTTCAGAATTATTCAGCTGATGTTGATTATTATTGGGCGATGGACGCTCGTGAATACCTTTATCCTTTTCATTTTCACTTTCTGTTTTCCATCTTACTTCTACAGGTTTCTCTTTAACAATTTGAATACAATCATCATTTCTAAGAAGACTTAGAACTTCCTTTAAATGATAACTTTTATTTAGTTTCAAATTTTCTGCAATGTCTTTATGATTATTATCTTGGAAATCTTTACCAAGTAAATAATATTTAGTGTTTGGATCTCGATTACAGGCTTGAGCTGCCGCAGTGGTTAAGAAAATTGGATAACCATTATATTCTTTTATTATTTTTCTTATTGAATCAAAGGATAAATCTCGAGGATTTTTTGATATAGTTACAACTTGGTTAAAGTCTTTTAAAATACTGTTATAAAGTAATATTATTTCATTTGCATCTTCTGCATCTGCACTATTCTTTAGTTTTATCTTTGCAATGGATATAGTGATTCTCATCAGGGACTCTAATTTTCTGGGTAATCCTGAAATTCCCGAGGCACCCATAGATATAAAAAATTGTCTTAGTATGGAAAACGCTTCTTCGTTTAACTCAGGTTTGAATGTCCTTGCATATAAAAGGTATTTTTTAAGAAATTCCTCATCGTTTTCATATATTCCTTTTTTATAGTTATCTGCAATTCTCTTTCGTGCATCTACATATCTTTCAAGGTATGTTACGTCTCTATTTTCTCTAAATATAAAAATTAAATCAAATCTTTGTATTATTTGCGATAATGTTGGAAATTCAGAAAGGCTTATGCTCTCACCGTTCTGCCATTTGTTGTTGATAGGATTGGCAGATGCTATAATAGAGGGATGAGCCTCTACAAATGTAGAAAAACCATGTTTGGCAATTGCAAATCCATTTTCTTCCATGCAATCTAAAAGATGTTTATGATGTTCAATTGGTAGCTGTCCTAATTCATTTATTGCACAAATTGAATCCTTTGCTAATACTACAGGTCCAAATCTTAGAGTGTATGATCCGCTTTCATCATTATGTACATGAGATGTAAGACTCAGTCCTGTAGAGCTTTGGCCGCCTGTATACTGCGAATTTGAAATCAATTTGACCGTTTTTTCTAATATTGATGTTTTTGCAAGCCCTGGATCTCCTATTAATAATGCATTAAGTCTTGATCGTTTTGGAAACATACCATCTATATTTCTAAAACCTGCACTTGCACATACATGCAGCATTCCTTTTTTCACGTTATCCAACTCGATTAACTCAGGTGCAAGAAGCGATGCGAGCTCGTCAATAGGATTTTTATTTTGTTGTAGCTGCTGCTGTTTCCAGTTTTCTATATGTTTTTTATCATCTTCAGTTAAAACTAACTCTTGTCTTTTTGGATAAAATATTGAATCTGCAAATAAAACTGTTTCAAGTTTATTTTTGGAATTATCGTTTTTCCTTATTACATGCAATTGGCCAATAACACTGGCTAATTCTCCTGCAATAACATCGTAAGTATCCTTACCGAATATTTTTACAGATAATCGTTCAATTTCATTATGTTCGTCTAGATCTTGTAATTCTATATCAACAACTGATATATATTCAAAATTCGCTATAGCAGTATATTTTAGATTTGAATCTTCAAATATACAAGTTCTACAATTTCTCTCATTTTTATATGGCGATTTAAACGAAGGTATCGCAAGTTCAATTTTCGATTCTGATTTGCATACACTACAAATCCAAGTCACTGATTTTATAAAGTTATAAACTGACGAACGACCTACAATTGTTCCTTTTACTTGTACAAAACCCTTTTGTGCTCTTATAGCTTGTGCTATGGATAATTCTGAGGGTTTATCCCCCTCTTTTTTAATATCATGAATATCATCTTTATTTGAAATACCTTGCTGCCATAATTTTTTTAAAGTATCGATTATACTTTTCCCATCATCTAGATCTTGCCCTTTTGTACGTCCAATAACCTCAACTAAAGATGGCGCCCCTGTAACTGCCTTGTTTTCAAATCCCTTTTTATATGTAGAATGTAATGTAACAAGTCGATTTTGCTTTTCATTATCATCTGTTTTTTCACAAATTCCTTCTATAATAGAAGAAGCCGATTCTTCTGAAATTTTAGAATAAAATGCAGCGCCAGAAAACGACAATACAAAGTCATTCCTACTTCCATTAATGTAATAGGGCAAAAGGTATTCAATAGATTTTTGAATCGTTTGATTGGATAAATCATTAAAAACTGTACTTTTTGGTTGTATTACATCGGTATTTTTGATTACACTATTATCATTTTCTCTATTTTGTTTTTTATCATCATTTTCCAAGCAGTTGCTAAATAGACAAATAAATAAAGTGTAGAGGAAATCATTCTTTATTATTTTATCTTTTCTTCCTACTGCTTGATATCTACAGTTTTTATCATCTCTATGGGTTGACGGTGGCAGTGTACAATGACCGCTACTTTTGTCGGTTTTTATCTCAAATTCATAGCCTTTCTTGCAATTTTTCATTGAAACAGGTTTGTTTTGGTTATCGGATAACCACCAGATATGAAAACCATATTCTTTTCTTGTCTTTGTAACATACGTATGTTTTTTTAAGATATCAAGTATAGTTAAATTATCTATATTGTTTTCAGATAATCCTAAATTTTTGATTAAAAGACTACTATAATTATCCGATGGTACTTCTTGAATATCATTTAATTGAGCTATTGGCGTATTTATAATATCAAAAACGTGTTTTGAATCAACATCCAAGACCTGGATAAATAATTCCTTATTCTCTGAATTTTTTATATAGGTCTTGCCTAATGCAGATGCAACATTTGTAAATTGTGAGTACTTTTCAGGATCATTAAAATCATCTATACTCCAATAATAAGGATTATCATATATTTGTCCCCATTTTTTAACGGGTTTATGGTTATCGGACAACGGTACAAGTTTAAATCCCAATTTATGAAGGGAAATAAGATAATCATAATCTTTATTATGCTTTATTGGTATATTTTCAATGGAAGTCATATTTGATTTTCTCTTTCTACTGTTCAGTTGCTAATCCTGTTGGCCTAGGAAACCTGGGATTAGCAGAACACCATTTTGTATTGCCTTTATGAAATATTTTATTTAAAGCACTAATGATTTTTGCAAAAGAATATTCTTTGCAATTGTTTTTTATATTCTTATACATATTTTGATCCATTTCACTGCGCCTTTTCCACAATGATCTTTTCTTCTGCCGTGTAAACCTTGACGAAATCACCCTTTCCTATTTTTAAAGCATTTGCAAATGATTTAGGAAGGACTATGGAAAACGATGATTCTCCCACTAGACCTTGTACTTTTCTGTATTCGTTATAATTGACGGTGTTACCCGAATGGATATTCTCCATAAATTATATAGACTAAAGGTATTATATAGGGTAACATGATCAGGATGATTTAAATTCTGATCATGTATTTTGATATATAAAAATGAATGACGATATTCAAGAACTATTTAATTTTTCAATTCCATCAAAACCAATAGATAATAAACATCTAGAATTATTGCTTTCCTTGGTGGAGTATCCTGGAAATACTGCAAAAAATATATATATAATTCAAATAAAGATTTATCAATAAAATATAATGAAAATTATTCTAATACAATATCTAGAAGATTTAAAAAACTTTATGGATTGAACCTTGTAGACGCATTGCCGGGATTTAAATCTAGAGAAAATGATGTTAAAGAATGCATACCATATAAATTATCGCTAAGTGGAGTATGTTACATTCTATTAAACTATCCCCCTAATACATCACGTGAGAAACTCATTTTTAACTTGTTACGAAACTATTCTTCAAATATTTTATTTACAGAATTTATTTATCCAATAATTAATCTACGTAGTCTATTACCTCCAACAAATAACAAATAACAAATTACAAATTACTTTTAGTCCACATATACTTAAAGCATATTTGTAAAGAACTACAAAATCTTAGATCAGTAGATATCAATCATGATGCTGATGGATATGCACTAATCAAGTTATTTGACTGGCCTTGTAATTCTGAATCGTCTTCTTCACCTAAATTCACACCATTTGATGATAATATGCTAAGGGAACATCTAAAAAGCAAGTTTGATTGGCCATGGATCGATTACTCTCGCATAGAGCCCAAATATAATCAAAATTATATTGACATACATAATCCTAATATGGTAGATGAAATAATCCGTCTATTAATAATTGAAAAAGAGAATAAAGCTATTTTAACAATGAATGGCAACAAAAAAGATGAATTTGTAATTATAAATAATGGATTACATTTAAGTATTAACGTAAAAACTGGAGAAAAAAAGGAAGATTTACTTCTACATATCCTGTACAGCAAATGTAAATGGCATAGAAATGCATTTCGAATGAGCATCAGAAAAAATCCGGTGGTTTCAACGGATAGCTCACATCGAGTGCATTTTCACGATAATAGTATTGTAAAAGCATTAAAAATTAGGGATGTGAATTAAAAGGAGTAGTACAATGACCTTATCCTCATATCCCATTCTTCAAGTGTTGGACTTCCTCCATCAATTTCATTACCTGGTCAGATAGAGCAATTAGAGCATCATCTTTCTCTTGCAGTTTGGACTTTATAATATATTCATTATTTTCATTTTTTTCACGCAGATTCATCAATTTCTTTTTCCAGATGGACATTATCACTTTTTTGAATTGTCAGATTTTTAACTGCCTTTAGATAATCTTTCAAGACATCTTTTTCTTGAGGTTTATAGTAACTCTTTTGTATGCCTATGTCATGTCTCATAAGCATTTCAACATTTTGTGTTCTCATGTGTTGTTCTGCTTGAGTTTTAAAGAATTTTCGAAATCCATGGGCAGTCTTAAAATCATGTCTTTTCTGCCCTTCTTGTAACACGGGCCGTACATTCTGTTGAAAAAGAGCCTTTGCTATTAAACTTTTAACGCCGCCGCTTTTGAGTTGCTTAGGTGTTTTAGCATAACCAAATTTGGCGCCATATGTTATGTTTGTTGTTTTCCACAAGTCTCTCATAACCCATGATTCACCTGTTATCTTTTCACCATAAGTCCTTCGAAATTCCATCCATTCTTTTAGGGCATCATAAGCTTCTGATGTAATAAATGAATAATATGCATCATGTTCACCTGCATAGATAATTATCTTAGCTGCTGCGATAGATTTATCGGGGTTTGGAATAGGGACTATGTGTTTCCACTGTAAATAATCCCAAGCGCCTATACGGATACCTGAAGAAATCATGGTAAAAATAATGGATTTAATGCGAACATCAGGATACTGTAAAATTTGCATAATCTCCTCAACTGTAGGTGCTCTGTCGTTTGCAGCATGGTTTCCACGAGGCATACCTTTGGATACAAGTTTCCAGTTGATGATTATATTGTTCATATCGCAAAAAAGTTTAACTGACTTGTAATAATTTGGGATTGTAGAGTTAACAATTTCTCCTTTATCTACTCGCTCTTTCTGGAAAACTATAAAATCAATCAAAGAATCCTGCAGCCATTCTGTATCTTGCTTTGCCTGTACATACAAATTATAAAGCTTTTCTTGTAAATTTGAGCCTTCTATATCTATAAAATTTAGGAAAACTTCTAATCGTCTGGGATACTGTCTTTTAGATTCTGGGGCCTTTAAAGCATATATGAATCGATTATATGGTGTTGAAATAACCTGTTCTTGGGATTTTAACTGGACTGCCATTGGAAATATATCAATATAGATTTGGGCCTAGAAAAGCGTTCACTATTGAAGCGGGCTCAGTGCTGATATAGGTTCTATAAACAGGATTCCATATCTTGTTAAGGTAAACACTTATTTAAAGATATTGGAATAGGCTTAGTTCTATTAACAACAGACAAGAAATTAAACTTATTATGCAAGTTTCTGAACGGTTTGACGGTCTGGACGGTTATTTTATTAATCAATTAGAAATATTGAAACGTTTCATTGTTATTGATTCAAATTTTCTTGAAGTATATCCGAAAACAACCGTCAATGATTCTACTTTGTAAATAAATATAGTGAGAAATGCCTCCGGTGTCTTCGGTGAGCACATCTTATCTCCGGATAACGAAAGTTTCTCCGTATTTAGAGGGTTTATCTCCGGCTTCTGACAACTTATCTCCTGAGAAAACAGAAGATTTGAGCGCGAAATCCGATGAAGCGGGATATAGCGGAGACATCGGAGATAATTTTACTATGCTGGGAAACCATGATGTGACAGTACAACGAACTATTAAGGTATTTAACAGAACTTTATGTTAACATTAACCTAGAACTGGACATATCAATATCTTTAGATTACGATGCGACCATAACAATAACAAGACGGAAAGGATGAATGGCGAGATTAGAGATAGGGGTAGACCATGAAAGGCTTGAAGAAGATGGATATCCCATCATAAAGGGTTGTCAGATTTATTACAACTACATAATGTTTTTTGTTGCATGATTTGAAAATCTGTTAAAGCAGTAATTCTTTTGAACAATAACAACTGATTTTTGATATTTTTCAAAAGCCAATCAACAAAACAATATCAAATGATGAAAAAATGATACATCAAAGAAGATTATTTGACATCAGACTTACATGGTTTTATAAAGAATCATGATAGAAAACCGACTAAGATTATAAACCTAATATTATATCTCTTAAATATTATGCCCACAGCAATAGGGTCTCGCCAAACATTCCAATTAAATATGTGCCAATAAAAAACGTCAGAAAATAAGGGAATAAATTCAGAAATTCATAATAAATAATAGGGTGCCTTCATAAATGAGTGGAATTACCATAGTGGTCGAAATAAGACAGTTAAGCAGACAGATAAATCAAAAAGACCAATATCAAGTCAAGTGTCATAGATAGTGCCGTAACGGGCTCGGAGGAATATAATTCAAAGTTGAACCGAATCTAAACCTTGTGACGTTCAGAATTGATATTATCTTGCTTCTGTAGTATATGTCCCAATAGAATTAATTTTACAGAATGAGTGTTGGTATAGATAAACTAATCCTAAATAGTCAAGTATATAATATTTTTATTATGGATCTTGTTCAGCATGTAAAAGTCTATGAACACCTGCAGCAAACAAACTTCCTATTATAGGTGCTATCCAGTAAATCCAATTATATGCTAAATTTCCTGTTATCAATGCTGGTCCAAATGATCTAGCAGGATTCAAAGAGCCGCCGCTGATAGACCCACCAAATATTACATTGAAACCTAGCGTAAGACCTATAGCCAATCCAGCTAATGGTCCAATCTTATTGCTTGCGGTTGCTGCAGTTGTTAAAACTATGTATACTAATGTAAATGTCATGACTATTTCAAGTATAAATGCTCTTAAAACATTACCATCAGCTGGAAGTGTTACACTTGAAGAAATCGATGAACCAAATATCGAGAAAACCACTGCCGCCGCGATTATTCCACCAATTATCTGGAAAATTATATAGAAAATACCGTCGCTGACTTTCATCCTTTTTGTTATTAAAAATGCAAATGTTACTGCAGGATTAACATGAGCTCCTGATTTATATCCAATTGCAAATACTATTGCAGTTAAAACAAAAGCGTGAACTAAACCTATCCCTATTACACCAAGTTGTCCACTTTTGCTATAAACTGTAGCTGCACTGATGATTGCATAAGTTAATATGAAAGTTCCAACAAGTTCAATGAAATAATTCTTTGTATTTAACTTCATATTCAATTAGCAAATACATAGGTTAAAAATACTTGTGTGTTTCTTAACAGAGTCTCGGATGACCTTAAATCTATTCTAAAAAATAAATTCTTTTACAAATTATTTGTCGTCGAAGAAGTCATATATAAAGTATTCTCATCTTCTTAATGTATTAATTAAAATTCTTCGACATTGAAAAACTTAAATATTTTGATAAATTGATAACAAAAATCGAAATTATACAAGTGGGATACCTATAATCTATGAAACCTTTTATGATATCAATGGAGATATCCGCAAAAATTTCAAAAGCCAGGTACCATAATAATGACTAAACATAATAAACTAACAGATAAAGTGATAGAGGAAAGAAATAGAATCTTTCTCGGCATAATAAAAATAATAATAGGAATATTAATTCCATCAAAATTAATATAGGTAAATATGAATGCTTGTCATGTTGAATAATGAACATTAAATAGATGAAATTAGTGAATAACTAAGTATTAATTATCAATAATTTAGTCTTTTACTGGATTGATATAAATTCATTCATTTTATATCTGCAACAATATATAGCATATATATGGATAATTCCTTTAAAATTGGTGTCTTTAGTATCTCTTCAATTTAACAAGCTTTTAAAAATATTGTAAAAAAGATGTTAATAATCAAAACTAATGAGGATATTTTAAATTAATTAAATATTTCTATAATTTATTCGGCTCTGTTAACTTAAGTAAAAACCTATAATTAAGGCAACCATATATTTTATGTCTGCTAGAAATAGAACATCTTCAAATATCGTTGGTTATGGATTATATTTGTATTTTTTAGGTTTATCCTTTAGAAACACGGCCAAAGCATTATCATTTTTACTTTTAGTAAAGGTAAGTCATGACGTATCAATCTGGAACTGGATGCAAAAGTACAAGCCTTGGAAATATCTTAAGAAAAAGAAAATCCAAGAGTATATAATTGATGAAACTGTTATAAAAACAGGTTCTGAAACAATATGGTTTTGGGTGATTATAGAACCAAAAGATAAAGAAATTCTTGCAATTGATATATCAAAAGAACGAAATATGTTTGTAGCCGAACGGATTCTATCGCAGGCTGTAAGCAGGTATGGAAAACATCGAGTTTCATCTGATGGCGGTATTTGGTATCCTGGAGTTTGCAAATTCTTAAAATTAAAGCATCATCTTCATTCGTCTTTTGAAAAAAGCATTATTGAAAGAACAATGCAATATGTCAAGGATAGAACTGAAAGGTTTGATGATTACTTTCCTTGCAGAAAGAACAAATGCAAATTAACTCATATCAAACAAGGGTTCGTTGTTTGTTTATCAACATAATCAAGAAATAATGTCTTAAATTAACAGAGCCCTTGAAACTTATACAATTTTCAAATATTATTGTAAAATTCAATAATAGATCTAGAGAATTGAAGAATCAAATTGTGGATTTTTTATAATAGATATTTTTAGAAATAATTTCTAAACATTCATTTAATTTCTTTTGATTATATAAATTATAATAAAAATATTTGATCTGGATCCTATCCAAATTTAGATTGCTTGACCAACTCTTCAATTTTTTCAAATGAATATTCTCTATTTTTTAACTCTTTTATTATTTCATCTTTGCTTTTTGCTAGTATAGGTAATTTCTCTAAACTAATTGTTTTTCTCAGAAAATCAATTAAATCTTCGTCATCTGTTAATGAATTACTAAAGCTAGTACTATGGTCTACTTGAAAATATTTTATATCACTTATATTTAATAGCAAGGCTCCAGAGAGGTTGGCTCTAGAGAGGTTGATAGATGGAAAATATCGTAAATTAGGTAAAATATTATGAGAATCTTTTATAAAATTATATAAAGAAGCAGGATTTCTTTCTATTTTTAGATGCTTAATTACAAATAAAGATATCGCTTTATAAATATAATTTTCATAAACTTTTTCATAAGAAGAAATATCTTTTTCCTTCCAAAATTCTGAATTTATCGTCTCATCTACATCCGAATAAATTATTTTATTCTCTTCAAATATCTTTAATGCTTTATTTATCAAAGTAGTTTTTAATTCTGTTGTTATTTCTTTGATATCTTCATCTATGTGTTGATATTTATTCATATAAAATGATCTAACTATTCTTGATAGAATTTTTGAGTTTTCTTCCTTATCATTTTCTCTGATCACATCCAATAAAGAAGAAAGAAAATCTATTGTTATGCTAGAAGGAGTTCCAGCATTTAATCTATATCCTTTACCTTGTAGTATGCTTTCAATATAGTATTCGGCTAGAAGATATTCTTGAAATCTTTATTCTATTATTCTTACTTATTATAGAACTACATTATTGTTACGATCATAGTTGCCTTAATTCAAATACATCTTGGATTTAAGATCCCTATCAGTTTTGAATTTTACGATTAAAACTATATAAGTTCATAAGACTTGATCTGTGATTTAATAGCATTCCTACGTATATCAATTAGAATTTTCCTTGTATTTAGTATCTCCTCTAATGTATTTTTGTAAATTTCTGAGGATTCGTCTTGTGTATCTAATTTAACAGATAAATTATGAAGTGACTCACTTATAAAAGCGGCAAGACTACCCTCACCTTCGTAAAGTATAGAACTAACAAGAAGCTCAAGTGCTGCGCCATCATTTAAAGAAATTCGATCTCTGACCTTTGTTAACATGGATCTCATTTCGGTATACATAGATCTTAAAGATCTACATAATCTGACATCTCTTTCCAATGTATTCCATGCTGCATAACTGTCCAAACTATAAACTTCCTGCCTAAATCGAGATCTATCCGTTTTCTCGATTAATAGAATGTCACCAAGTCTGTTAATTATTAACAACAATGCAGAATCTATTGCTTTGTTGCATAACTTAATTTTATCATAAATATACGACACATATAATTCAAGTTTGGGAGACATCTATTCGTAATTCGTTTTATTATAATAAAGATTCAATCATGAAAAAACGAATTTCAGAGTTATGCAACAAAGCATAGTCTACATCTTTCCTTCCTCTGATACTATGCTTGATTTATCTCCAATATATCCACTATCCAACTTCATGGGATTTTGTGCTCAAATCGTCTGTTTTCTCCGGAGATAACTCTTGAGAAACCGGAGATAAACCATCTAAATACGGAGATAAACTTTCATTCTCCGGAGATATATTGTGCTCACCGGAGATACCGGAGTTATTTTTCACTATCTTCATCATAGAAGTATTTGACGGTTGGACAGTATTGACGGTTGGACAGTATTGACGGTTGTTTTCAGTATTCTTCTAAAAGATTTCGCGATAGCAGTGGATCATTGTTATAATTTTTCAACAGATTTATAAAACAACTGTCCGAACCGTCAAACTGTCCAGAAACTGAAGAAAGACATAAGATTTATGCCTTATTTATCTATAACAACTTATTTCTGGACTCTGACCACATGAAAATCTTGTAGTATCTTCTAGTATTGTATGTTGGCTAGGTTCAAAGTTTATATGATCCATATGAAAGCGAGGCTCTAATTGAACCTTATCTCAAGCGGCTGTCAAAATACTCCAAGGAGGGTGGATGGATATATGCCGCCTGTAAATCTAACAATAGTAAAAAAAAGAAATGAAAAATGCTTTGTTGCATGAGTATTTTTTCGTCAATTGCTAGCGTGTTATCGATAAAATTCTGCTTAAAATAATCAAAATTCATTTGTTAAAATTACTAATATTTATAATTTTAACAAATTTTCGAATTAACAACAAATCACAACAATACTTTTTAATTTTTGTTAAATATATTAATATAAATAAATTTATTACATTTTAAAGGTTGAATTTTTATAATTATTTATCAAAAAAACGAATTTTATAAATATATAGTAAACATTAAATGGTTCAAAGTTTATATTTAATTTATGGCATCAGGTAAATATTTCAATAAAGGAGTTAAATCTCTTGATAATTCAAGCGTTGGGTTTGTTGTGAGAGAAACTCCTGATAAAATAGTTATATTCGGAGAGAACAACGAGAGATATGATGTTCCTGATTCTGAGATTCAGCAAGTGGGTGCAAATGTTTTATTAGGGCTTAAAACAGATGATTTAAAAAAATATGCAGTTCCAAGAAATTCGCCTTTACCTGCAAGCAAAAAGGATCCATGGGAAGAAGACGATGGGCTTGTAGATTTAGCAAGCTATGAAGGCAAATATCCAAATTCATTGTTCAATAAAGGTGTAAGAGCAAAAAATGTGCTTTGTTGCATAACTCTGAAATTCGTTTTTTAATGATTGAATCTTTATTATAATAAAACGAATTACGAATAGATGTCTCCCAAACTTGAATTATATGTGTCGTATATTTATGATAAAATTAAGTTATGCAACAAAGCACAAAAAATGAAGATAATGTTGGTCATATAATGAAAGAAACTGATGACAAAATTGTAATATTTGGTTCATCTAATAATAGATTTGATGTACCGAAATCAGAAATATATCAAGTAGGCATGAATGTAATATTAAAAATAGATTTTCCGGATATTTTCAAATATAGTGTTGCAAAAGATAATCCATTGCCAACAGGAGAACATATATCTGTTATTAATAAAGAAGCATATCCTTGTGCTTTGTTGCATAACTCAATTTTTTCGTAACTGTATATCACATTCAGTTCAAGTCTATGAAATATCTATTCGGAACTCGTAATATGATAACAAAGTCCAATCATTAAAAAACGAATTTCAGAGTTATGCAACAAAGCATATCCTTGAAGATTATCATGGTTCACATTAATTTTGATTGATATCTTAAATTATATAATCCATTCTTTATGATAATTTAAAAGTTTATCCTTTAATGAGATCAAAAAGATTATTGGCATTATTTTATTGCGAAAAAGATGTTTGATGATCGTTTTACTCTTAAAACTCCGTCAAACTTTATGAGATTCAGGTAGTATGGTCATTTCTCCTTGTTTAATCATCATTCTAGGAAGATTTAACTAATCTTCTCAGGATTGATTTCATATGAAAATTTTAGCGATTCTTTACCCTGGTGGAGAGATAGCAAAAAACAACCCCGGCTTGTTAGGTTGTGCGGAGAACGCATTGGGCTTGAGAGATTTTCTCGAAAAACAGGGCCATGAATTCGTTGTATTAACTGACAAAGAGCATAAGCTTGATGAACATCTATCTACCACAGAGATACTGATCACTACTCCTTTTTGGCCCGCCTACATCACGAAAGAACGAATCTCGAAAGCACCCATGCTACGACTCATTCTAACTGCTGGTGTTGGTTCTGATCACGTCGATTTGCAAGCAGCGGCAGAAGGAGGTATAACTGTAGCTGAGATTACTGGAAGCAACATCGTAGGTGTCGCAGAACAGATAGTAATGCATATTTTGGTACTTGTGCGAAACTATATGCCCGCATACAAACAGGTTCTTGATGGTAGATGGGATATTGCAGAAATTGCGGCTTACTCTCATGATTTGGAAGACAAGGTTGTTGGAATTATAGGTGCAGGTAGAATTGGACAACGGGTGTGCGAACTACTGAAGGCATTTAACGTCAAAATCTTATATTATAATCTCCCTCGACTGACAACTGCAGAGGAATTTGTACTTGGTTTACGATATACATCATTACAACAACTAGTTGAACAATCTGATGTCATTAGTATTACCACTCCATTAACACCAGAAACGGAAGGCCTGTTTAATCATGACCTACTTTTCAGCATGAAAAAGGGATCATATTTAGTTAATTGTGCACGAGGAAAAATCGTTGATACTTCAGCCTTGGTGGAAGCACTGGAGAAAGATCATCTGGCAGGCTATGCGGGTGACGTGTGGTTTCCTGAACCTGCGCCAATAAATCATCCCTGGCGGCACATGCCTAATCATGCGATGGTACCTCATTACTCCGGGACAACTCTTGAAGCGCAAAGCCGGTACGCTGACGGAGTGAAAAGAAGTCTTACTCGTTATATGAGAGGACTTCCTATCGAGGCAGAATTTCTTATTGTGGATAATGGCAAGGTGGTGAGTCCCAGTTACAGCTACGCTTTTTTTTTCGTGGTCAGGATTTTCTTCGTAAACACCTAAGTTCCAAGATATCCCTAGTTATTATGTTTGTAGACCTTGTTGGCTCTACTAAAATGAGCATGACACTGCCGGCGGATAAACTGGTTACAATTATCAGGGCTTTTTCACATGAGATGTCCTCTGTGGTGGAAAGTTATGACGGATTTATACTGAAGTACGTGGGCGACGCAGTCATAGCATTCTTTCCTTCCGGTTTTAACAAATATCTTACCTGTGATAAGGCAGTTCGTTGTGCAGAATCAATGATTACTGTTATAACTACTGGACTTAATCCAATATTTGGTAAATATGATTATCCTGCCTTGAAGATAAAAATTGGTATAGACGAAGGGGAAGATGTAGTTGTTCAATATGGATACGACAGGAGCTCAGAAATGGACATACTTGGTTATACGATGAACGTAACAGCAAAGATAACTTCCATAACGGGTCCTAACAAAATATCTATAGGGGAGAATGTCTATAAGTTATTAGATCCCAATATGCAGGAACGATTTGAGCTTGTATCAAATCCTGGTGTTGATTGGAAATATGTTGCTCCCCACATGGGGGAGATTTACAAAGTTTATACCTCCAAATAGAAACATTAGGTCGTCTAGATGCTAGGTAGATAGTCTTGGGGTTCAAACCTATATTCATAAAAATACATCTCACAAAGTTTTGGTTGTGTAAAGGTCTTCTCCAAACGTAGTTGAGAATTTCAGTGTAGATAATCTATGTCATAATCAGATTTTTATCAAAACAATGTTACAAGCAACTCAGGTTGCCGTGCGTTCTCATCATGTGGAAAAATTAGAGTTTACAAAATGCCATTTTAAATTCTTCTCTCCAGATTCATCCCGATGAAGACGAAATGCTAATGTTCTTGAATTATATAGATATATTTACGAGATTGCATCTGAAGATACTTTTGCTTCTGGAATCAAAAAGTATACGAGTTGATTATGATCTCGACAATATGCCAGAAAACCCCATTTGTTTAGCAGGCAATATTTTAGAGAAGGAATATCCTGAGCTAGGGGAAAAATCAAACTTTTACTATTAAATAGTAACTGAGCAGTTCGACCGAGGATTGATCAGAGATTCCGAAAAAATTGTTTTGCTTAAGTGGCATAATGATGGCAATAAAATGATAGGAGACTTTATTACGCCAAAAGGGATGCGCTTTTTACAATACATATCCAATCCAACTGATCCCTAAAAATTCGGCTCATATGAAGATTATACAGCTATTTTTTATAACGACCGCTCTTTGACGGGCCAATTGTGTTTATTTGGCCATGCCTCGTACGACCACAGCTATATTTGTGGAAATTAAAGTTCATTCCACTGATTTCAAAATCTCTATGTATAGGATTTATGGTCTTTCTAAGGTTCTTACACACGGTCTGAGAATTCAAATAGTTGAACACCGATGTATGGCTTTAGGGTTCAATTCAACGATCCAATTTATCAAAAGTGGTTATTATGACAAAAATTTAAGTTGTTGTCCAAGACTATTAAAGTTCCCTAGACGTCGTTGATATTTCTATTTTTATCTTTGCTAGCATTTTGAATAAGTGTTATCCATTTGTTATTCCCTTCTATCTCTATACCGCACTTCTCAGCAGGTTCTTTCCCTTGCATGCCTGATGTGTTCGTATGTAGTTATGAAAGATCTTGTAGCCCTTTAGTATCTATGTATCCATTTTCAAGACCCTCGTCGTCTTCTCTCTATCTATGACCTCGCCATTCATTATTTCCATCTTGATATTGTTGTGATCGTCTTACAGCCTTATGTATTGATATGTTTAGTTTGTGGCCAACGGTTGGTATATAACTCTGTTGTAAGCAGCATGGAAGTTCGGAGCACCATCGCTTTTGAGGGTTTCCCATCACAATAAAATTATCTCCGGTGTCTCCAGTAACTCCAGGTTCATTGGATTTTGTGCTCAAATCCTCTGTTTGCTCCGGTGATAATATATTTGCAACCGGAGATAAACCATCTAAATACGGAGATAAACTTTCATTCTCCGGAGATATATTGTGCTCACCTGAGAGATCGGAGTCATTTTTCTCTATTTTCTATTAGGGATTGTTTTGGTTTAAATTTATTAATAATAACAGGTTAGCAAACGGCGAAAAAAATAGTCATGCAACTGAGCAACCAAGAGCTAATCTTTTGGACAGCGTTTCTCAAAATAATATTCGAGAGGTCATCTTTAATCTGTTATAAAAAGTATCAAGAGATAAATTGAATTATGACTAGGCCTCACTATATTTTGTTTGAATCACGTTCTACATAATAATGTAAATTTTATTATTTATGGAAAATCTTTAATATTGCTGTTATATTATGGGGATCATTGAGCAAAGACCAGCCATCAACATCAACATCATCAACAGAACCACCACCTAAAGACCAGCCATCATCAACATCATCATCATCATCATCAACAGAACTACCACCTAAAGACCAACCATCATCATCATCAACATCAACATCATCAACAGAACTACCACCTAAAGACCAGCCATCATCAACATCAACATCATCAACAGAACTACCACCTAAAGTTGAAGACATACAGAATTTACACAATAAAATCGACCAGCTGATAAAGAATACAACAATAGTTGACCAAGAGACAATTGATGTGGGTAAGGAAATACATATGGTTAATGTTAGATTAGATATTGCAATTGAGAATGGATTATTTGATTTAAAAAGCGAAGGACCATTATCACGTTTTATACATTATGTTCAACAGATTAATAGAAAATCTAACAAAGAATCGTTGGAGCCCATTTCTAATTTATCAAAAGATAATAAAACAGATGAGGCTGATGACATCCTGGAAAACCTAAAAGACGCAAAAATCAACTTTTCAAAAAGAGAACTACCCGAGGCAGAACAATGTTTATCTTATGCCAAAAGAAAGTTAGCAAAAAAACTAAACTCTACACCATTTTGGTGGAAGATGGAAAGCCTTTATGCGGGTTATATTTGGATTTATTTAGCATCCATATTAGCTATTATCTTTTTTATATTTTTTTCGGGAATTAATTTGCAAGACAGTCTCCATGTAACTGATCCTGCAATAAATGCTGCAACATGGGGAGTAATAGGTGCAGTCTTAAGGGCCATGTGGTTTTTAAAATCAAAGATGGACAGCCGAACTTATCGAAATTCATATAATACATATTTCATAAGCATTCCATTTCTTGGCGGAATTCTTGGTGGATTAATCTATTTAATATTGTTTGGTGGAGTGCTTGCTCTTACTGGAGGAAATATTAATGCTCTAACTAATTCAGGAACTGCTAATCAAACCAATAAATCGCCTATAAATCCTCTAACGGTAATTCCCTTTGCTGCTCTTGCTGGTTATAATTGGGAATGGGCAATAAACCTTTTTAATAAATTAGGAGACTTTTTAATGGATAGTGATAATCATAATAGATCAGTTGCCTTAGATAGAAAACGAGAATTCTAACCTTATATTATTTTTATTGTATTGCTTTGTTGCATTATTCCCCTTTCTAAATACATTTATTTAGCATCTACCTACATATCGTATGAATTGGTCTCTCTATAATCAATCTTTGGTTAGCACTCCTTAGTTAGAAGAGGAGAAATCTTGCTTGGATTTGATGTCATTAACAACTGGGATACAGAGATTTTCATAATCATAGTTAGTTATTTAACAACAAGTTAGTTTTATCGAGTGTTATCTATAGAAGAGAATACATGATTGTTTATCAATTTTAATTATTATCTATCTACGAATTATTTATGTCTGTTAATGATAAAACTTTATAAATTAGACGTTAATATGGAATTTAATGCCAATACCACGATATAGCGTATTAAAAGGTAAAGTAACAGGTTCTAGTTTTATACAGAATCATGGACATGATCATTATATTATAAATGTACAAGTTTCTGAGAATCAATACAAAGCTTTTGTTAATGTTTTATCTTATGATGGTTCAGATTTAGAATATTTACAAAATTCTAATTGGACCAATCCATTCAAGAATAAACTAGCGGAACTTGAAGCAGGTTCCCATGAAATTCAAAGTCAACCTGATGGGATAGCACTCGATTATATACGTAGCAATATTGTAGATATAACGGCGTTTACAAAGATTCAGCAGGGAATTTCAAGATCAGAGAGTGATCTTACACACTTGCTTAATAGTTATGTAGAACGTGCTCAATCGGATGATGATTCTGTAGTGTACGTATTTGGATCAGCATTTAAAGACGATAACGAATCTGATTTGGGTATACATGATGTACATATGAATCAAGGGAATCCTACTGGAGATTTTAAAGGAGATAATGGGGTATATCAGGATGGTGCGCTTTTTTTTCAATTTTCTAATGATGAATGGGTAGCACTTTTCCTCAAATTTCGAACACAAGCAACAAATACTGATGATCAAACAGGAGACCCTGTATAATTAAATAGATCAACGTATAATTTAATACAGATTTTCAAATTAAATCTATAATTAATGATTATTTTTTATAGGTATTTTTTGGATATTTTAGCCTTATTTTCCTTATTGAATCTAATGCTATTCCTCGTAGAATAGCTTCTTTATGCTTTGCTTGATTTTTCCCCTAATACCTCTATCTGATACTAACTAATGTAAATCCTTCAAAGGGATTCATACCATGTAATAAAACTTAACTTAAAATTTTTCATCTAATAATTTCAAGAACATCATGTCATATTCTGTTTATACATTTAACAATGCATTGTTGCAGGATTCCTCCTTTCCAAAAACATTTAGCTAACATCTGTCAAAAAATTGTATGAACTGGTCCTCCTACAACCAATCTCTAGTTAGACGTGGTGAAATTCTACCAAGTTTTGAGGTCAACCCACTGGAATAAGAATCTCATTTTCTGTCAATAATGATTTAACGGGCCGTCAATCCTTCAAATTTGATCTTATATTAATAAGCAGAAATGATGTATGTCAGGGTTGTCATAGGTTTTCCATTGTTATTTTTTTATTATTGATGAAATAAATTTCAAAAATAACAGTATAGGAACCCTGACATCTATGACGTAACACTAGTGATTGATTTTATAACGAATTTCAAGAATTAATAGGAATTGATTCCTAATGAGGAAAAAACAAGGCTAAAGATAATAAAATTAGATTATGGAAATAGTGCAACAAAGCAGATAAGACATAGATCTTATTATTTATATCTATAGTTTCTTGACGGTTTGACGGTTCTGACAGTTGTTTTATAAATCAGTTGGAAAATATATTACACTTCACTGTTATTAATTAAAAGTTCTTTCAGAAGAATACTGAAAACAACCATCAATACCGTTCAACCGTCAAATACCTAAAGGAGAAGTATTAACTATACATAATTTTCTGTACATTTGATAATGAAAACGAAATTATAATGACCATTTCATTTATTTTAATGATAGATGCTAGCTAAATGCGTTTGGAAAGAGAGAATCATACAACAAGACAGATAGTTTATATAAAATCTGTTACTTTCACTGAATTGAAGTTGTTAATTAACAAGAATATACTTATTCCAATTATATCCATATTGATGCTGTCTGTTATTTCTATGCATATTCAAAATGCTAATGCAGTGACAAATTGTTGGATTCAAAAGTGCAATGATAATGGAATCTGTCATCTTATAATTAGCCATGCAACCCCTCCTGGAATGAGAACAGCAGGAAAATGGTTAGAAAAGGAAATTTTACATCACGATTGTTAAAAATGATTACCCTGAATCTAACATAGGCTACAACAAACCATAGATCAGTTGCTTACACATTCAATCAGATATTAGCATTAAATGGATTTATTCTTATTTTTAAAGTTGTAATTGTTATCTACTAAAATATTTAATGAAGTAGGCAACAGGATCAAATTTGTTAGTGATTCTATAATTATTTAAACTTCGATATTAAAGTGATCTCTAATCCACATATTCTATAACATATCTTCTTTTGATTAAAGAACTTGACGATTTGACAGTCCGGACGGTTGTCTTATAAATCAATTAAAATCTGAATCTTCATGGTTCTAATTCAAGTTTTTTTCTAAAGAATATTCTAAAACAACCGTCAATATCATCCAACCGTCAAATCCTCCATAACCTATTGAATACTATAAACAAGAAATAGGGTATATGAGGCATGGTCATAATTCAAATTTATTTTCATACATGTCCTATAGCTTAAAGCTAACCTCTGGAATGTTATTTTGACCAAAACTGTTCCAAAGATTAGCTCTTGATAGAATAAAGGAATCCATACTCTTTAACATTCTGTATATGATATGTTGTATACCTGGCCTAGTATGTCAACAACAAGGAAACGTGGCAGACCGTATGTATATGCTCCAACCATAATTTTGAGATGTTTTATTGTAAGATTATGGTTTAGAATCGATTCAAACAATGCCTTGCATACTTTTCTTAACATGGACTGTCTGTATAACCATAAACTAGCAATAGCCTGTGGTCTTGTAACAATACCTAGCAGACGTACATTTGACAGACGATTGAAGACTATTTCTACAGATATTAAACAAAGGATATCGGCAATGGGATACCTCTTTGTCGTAGAAGGATTAGTAGACCCTTCTATAACAGCCGCGGCAGTAGATAGTACTCTTTTAAAAGCAAAAGGTCCTGTATGGCATAAATCATCCATGAAAAAAGATATAGTACCATGTCCTGGCATTGATACAGATGCAAGATGGGGATATAGTCACACCAAGAAATGGATATTTGGATACAAACTACATCTAACATGTACGACAGGCAAGATAGTCAGTACCTCTAACTGCAGATGTAACTACCGCAAATGTACAGGATAATCAAATGTATGTTTCTTTAACATCCGTATCATCAGTATTCTCTTTACCATATCTATTGTACATGATAGCCGATCCGGGATATGATGATAGGAAATTGTATGAATACAGCAAGAAGGTGTTAGGAATAGATCTAGTTTGCCCTGTTGAAAGATATGAAAGTACCTCCAAAAAGAGGCTTGAGCTTGTATGCTTTTATCAATCGGTATTGGGACAGGCAATTTACAGCCAGAGAAGAATATCGATAGAGCCATTGATAGAACATATCAAATCAGTATTTAGAATAGACCCATTGCCAGAACGTGGATATCATAAAGTATCTGCAATAGTACTATTATCAGTTTTATTGTATCAAATAATGGTGTACTATAACTGTAAAACTGAAAAAATAAATCCAAAATCAATAAAGTATATGCTTGGAACTATCTGATACGATGGTAAAGATAAAGATAAATTATTTTGAATTATGACCATGCCTCACTTATCTAAAGACCGACATACCATCAAACCCTGGACTTCCATCGGTCGCTCTGTCAGGTGATGGAAAAACCATTGTATTTAACAATCAAACAGATGCATTTAATGATCAAACGGATACGGGCCCTTATGAAATATACACTACTAAGGTAGACAACCCACATAAAATAGAGCAAGTCACAATCAAAGGTATTAATAGTGATAATTCATACAACTATTTTCCCGCTATATCATATGACGGTAAAACTATAGCTTATATATCTAACAATGGAATCTATGTAGCAAAGTTAAATGAGAATGGAAAATGGATCACATCGGATGTAGTATCCAATTCAACTTTCAATAATATAATAGATGCGAACAATACAAGGTTTTCATTATCTCCTGACGGCAATAAGATAGTATATGCAGCATTTGATGGTGCATATGAACAGATATTTGTAAAGGATATTTCAAACATGCCATTCAATAATAATGATGTTAAAGATCGAAGTAATGATAAATCAATAGCAGGTCGAACTATTCAAGTGACTAATGATGATTTTAATAACTTTGATCCGGTTCTTTCATTCGATGGCAGTAAAGTCGCATTTCAGAGTGGAGATAAGGTGGTTGTAAAAAATCTTTCCTGGCATAGTTAGAAATCAGATTATCAGATGAATGTGAAGATATTTATTTTTATCAATTTTTAATCGCTTGATAATAAAGTGTTTACTAGAAAGCAAGCGCGTATAAAAAAATATTATCATACAATATCATTTAAAATGAATAAAAATAGTTATAAAATCGATGATGATAAGGATTGTTGTTAAGTATATTTGTAGTAAAATCATCAAATGAGGAACAAAAATCTCTAGCATATTAATCTAATTTTTATATTCATAAAAATATGGTATTTTATTTGCGTCGAGGATTTATAGTATAACGGAAATATAAATTTATGATTTATTGCTCTTGAATAAGTTCGCGTATAGTAATCGTGATGGCTTGCTTGAGTTATATTGAGATTACAAATCTAAAAATCAAAAGCAAGTTAAAAAATGTAGTCAGACATGCATTAAAAAGATTTTACTATTCGTGATTTTGACCGTATTAATATGATGAGCAGCTTGCCAGCCATCATAATACCCACTGCAGAAATTAGCTGAATGTTTTCCATTGCAGTTACCGTTCCCAAGTCCTTTTTTAACATCATCTGATCCTGCATTATAACCTGTATTGTAGCATGAAGGCCATCCAACTATATCACAATGACGTGGAAATGGATTGACTAAAGCAGTTGAGTCTACTTGAGATATTAGTTGTTAAATATTTGATATAGGATACGCACTAACATCTGAGTTGTAACCACATTCTTGTAAGACATAATCACATCCTACATAGTGTTGTTATTGTTGAGGTTGTTGTTTATCTTCTGATTGGGTCACAGGAGGACTAGGAGCATAGTAAGTAACTAATTGAGATCCAGAAACTTCGTGACCACAATACATAGTAGCTTGATTATATCCATCGTTGTAGGCATATGTAGGTAAAGCAGCGGATGGATCATCAAGGAAGAAAGCATCGTGTTGACTACAATCATATTGTCCATCATGGAAGCCTTGTAGATATCTATCGTAATAGGGCATGAATGCTAATGCTTTATTATTATGACCTATAATTCCAATACCAATCTAATAACTATGGCTGCTATAGTTGGAATTCCTCTTGTTTTATTACTAGATCTCTTAAATTTCTGAACCTAATTTTAAAACAAAGAGATTAATCAGGGCTATTTACTAATCTTTGCATATCATAATCATAATAAGGCAATTTTAACCCATAAGCCATGTCAAGTCCTAGGATCCATCCATTTTGATAGGCAACAGAATGTTTATGGAACTCGGCTGTATTCATAAAGTTTATTTTTTCAACCATGCTCATCAGACTTATTTCTATATCATCATATCCTTTGAAATATCTCTGAACATCTGTCATTGCTGATGCTTTATTTATTGTGATCCCCATTCCTAAAGCTATTATTATAGTTATTGCGACTATTTTTTTATTTATTATATTGTTCATCTATTTATCCTCTCTTATTGTTTTATAGAGACTATATTCAATAACCATCCTGGGATATTCATTAATGTATTATTATCATAATCATAGTAAGGCATTTTCAATTTAAAAAAATTGTCTGTTGCAGCAATAAACCCATTCTGCCATGCTGTTGTATGTTTAAGAAATTCAGGACCATGTATGATCTCCATATTGCCGGCAAGTGTATTCCCATCAAGGTTACCGTAATTATATCCATCTTCATATCTAAATTTAAGAGATTCCGCAAATATCTTGTGTGAGAGGGTTGTGACCCCCACTCCCATACCTAATATTGCTAATATAGTCATCACGACTACAACCATTTTTATTGTTTTTGTTTTTGTTGTTTTTGTATTATTCAAATATAATGCCCGCTATATTCAGCATCTTATTATAGTTTTCTTTTATAATAAAGATTTATATAACATCTAAATATGATAAAATGATTAAGATCTTTTATCTGTTAGTGTGGATATTTTCACTCGGCTCACCACAAGAGATTAAGAGGGATCTTTAAAAAAGACGATGATGTCAAACAGTATATTGATTCTCGGATACAAAATACTGATAAAATATCAACAAGACACCTCTGAAAAGATGATCAAAAATTTTAATATTTTAAATTAGATTGATATTTTTTGAGATCTTCAAATAAGGTATGAATTTTATTTTAACTTTTTCTCTTTCTAGACTATACCATAAAATTTTCCATTATAGTAATCTACTACTTTTTTCTTATCTTTATCGGACTCTTGTTCTTCTAGTACTTTTAAACTCATTAGTTTCATCTAATGAAGGAAGATTCACCCCTCGTTTATCCAGTAGGGTTTTAAAAGCATGTTGATGGTCAGAATTATTATTAAAAAAATCGTTTATAGCTAGTACCACATTTGCAAAATTTTTTACAAGAGTTTTATTTTTTGTGTGGATTTCCCTTGTTTCTTTCTGATTATTTACGGCACCCTCAAAAACTAATTGGAATATATTATCAAGTGAATTTAATTTTTCAGTTGTTTCTTCCTGAATTTTAACAGCATTTGCCATATCCTGATTAACTTTATTTAGTTGATCTCTATATTTTTCATCAAGTGACTCAATCTCCTTCTTATGTTTTTTCTTCCATTTCTTTTAGTGATTGTTGCATGTATTCACTCGGTTGCTTTATGCTTTTGTTGATAAGAACGATATTTTGATTTACGGTAAGATATTCTATCCCTAGAAGATAATCCTCTAGCATCTGTTCCTCTGAAAATCGAATATAAGAATCAGTTACTCCAAGGCTGTATCCCATCAAAAGCTCTATCTTTATTGATGGAATTCTGGCCTGCTCTGCTTGAGTTTTAAAGTACTTGCGAAATCCATGGGCTGTCTTAAATTCATGTCTTTTTTCTCCTTTCGGCAGTTGCTGTCTTATCTTTTGTGCTTGCCATGCTCTGTTTAATAAGCGGGTTATAGCAGCTTGATTCAAAGGTTTAGGATTTGAAGCTCCTTCTAGATCACCATTTTGCCATATATCCCTCATTACAAAACTTTCCTTTGTTATTTTCTCGCCACATGTAGAGCGGTAGTCCATCCAATCTTTTACTGCAGTATATGCTTCCGGAGTTAGAAATGAATAATATTGTTCTCTATCGCCAGGATAAACAAGAATTTTTGCTGCTTGTATTATGCTACTGTTCTGTGGTTGTTTCTGATCATAAATTGGAGTAATATGTTTCCATTTGAGTGTTTCAAAAGCACCTATTCTTATTCCTGAAGATACTAGAATTAATACCAGAGGTTTTATTCGTCTATCAGGAAATTCTAGTAGTTTTTGAATTTCTTCTAATGTGGGTGCCCTATCATCTGCAGCATTTAATCCTCTAGGCATAGTCTTTGAAATATTCTTCCATTCAATGTTCTTTGAAAGACGATTAGCCTGACAGAATAGCTTCACTGCTTTAAAATAGTTTGGGACTGTTGTGGGGGATATCTCTTTTTTATCGACCCTTTCTTTTTGATATTTTGCAAATGCAAGCAACCGTCCCTCAAGCTTTTCGCCATCATCATCCTTGTACTTATAATGTTTTACAAAGGATAGAGCCTGTTCTTTTATATCACCTTCAAGATTAAGAAAGTTAAAGAAATTCTGAAGCCTTTTAGGATACTGTCTCTTGGATTCAGGAGCCTCAAGCATGGAAAGAAATAAAGTTAATGGATGATTATCATTATTGATTGTGTTTTCTATATTATCCTCAGGCATACACTGCTAAACGTTGAACCCATATTTATAGTCAAATTTGATGCGGGCTCAGAGGGATTCGAACCCACGACCAACTGCTCCGCAGGCAGCCATTCTATCCAAGCTGAACTATGAGCCCCTTATTACTAAATACATATGCGTATATTTTCTATAAATCTCTTTGGAATATTTGTAAAATAAGTATAAATTGATTAAAACCATATATAGGTATAGTGAATTCTTTCGTTGATGATTTAAACAATAAAATTCTTTTATTTGATGGTGCTATGGGTACTGAAATTCAACGATATCAGCCCAAGCAAGATGATTATCTGAATAGTAAAGAAGGTTTTAATGATAGTTTAAATTTTACTCGCCCGCAATGGATTAAAGAAATTCATAAAAATTATATAAAAGCTGGTGCAGATTGCATTGAAACAAATACCTTTGGAAGTAATAAACTAAAATTAGAAGAATTTGGATTAGGAAATAAAACTATAGAATTTAATGTACAGGCTGTAAAAATTGCTAAAGAAGCAGCAATAGAGATGAATAAGGAAATTTATATAATTGGTTCAATGGGTCCTTCAGGATTTCTGCCCAGTTCAACCGATGCCGATCTTGGAAATATGTCCTTGGACGAAATTGAAGACGCATTTTATCTTCAAGCTCAAGGATTAATTCAAGGGGGTTGTGATGTATTATTAATTGAAACAGGACAGGATATTTTAGAAATCAAATTAGCAATAGAAGGTGCTTTTAGAGCTATGAACAAACAAAACAAGATTCTTCCACTAATTTCAAATGTTACATTAGATCAATATGGTAAAATGCTTTTAGGATCTAAGTGTACAAGCAGCTTATGTTACATTAAGTAATTTGAATATTGATGTATTTGGTTTAAATTGTTCTACCGGACCATCCGAAATGATGCCAAGTGTTCAATGGCTTAGTGAACAAAATGAACTACCAATTTTAGTTATACCAAATGCGGGAATGCCAATAAATGAAAATGGTCAAGCAAAATATTTGATGTCTCCTACCGAAATCGCTCAGAAATTATCTGAATTTATAAAAAAATATGAACGTATTAAGATAGTTGGAGGTTGCTGTGGAACAACCCCTGAGCATATATCACAATTGCGTCAAATGCTGGATTTAAATCTAAGACAGGAAAGAAATTAAAGAATTAAATCATTTAATAAATTTAGTTTATTATAGAGCTGGTTTTATGAAGAAAATTTATAACAATACTCCCAAAATTAGTTCTGCGATAAAATCTGTTGATCTTTTCCAAGAACCAAGACCCCTTATAATTGGAGAAAGGTTGAATTCACAGGGTTCTAAAAAAGCAAAAAAAATGGTTTTAGAAAATGATTTTGATGGATTGATAGATATAGCAAGAGCGCAAGTTGAAGATGGTGCTCATTGCCTTGATATATGTGTGGCTACCACAGAACGATCCGATGAATTAGATTTTATGCAAAAACTGGTAAAACGATTGAGTCTTGAAATAGAGTCTCCTTTAGTAATAGATTCAACTGATGTTAAGGTTATCTCAGCAGCCATAAAACAAATTCCCGGATTACCAATAATTAACTCTATTAATTTGGAAGGGGATGGAAGTAGATTTTATGATATAGTACCTCTAATGAAAAAATATGGGACTCCTGCTATATCTATGTGTATTGGTCCGTCTGGTATGGCTAAAACCAGCGGCGAAAAACTACAAGTAGCAAAATTAATCTTTGATAAATCAAAAGAACATCAAATTCAACCATGGCAATTAATTTTTGACGTTTTGACATTTACTCTTGCTACAGGAGAAAAAGAGTATTCTGATTCAGCCGCAAATACTATAAATGGCATTAAATTGGTAAAAGAGGCTTACCCAAACGCTTTAACTACTTTGGGACTAAGCAATGTTAGTTTTGGTTTATCTCCTGTAGCCAGAAAATATTTAAATTCAGTATTTTTATATCATGCTTTAAAAAATGGTTTAGATGCAGTTATTATAAATCCGAAGGATATTATTCCTTATCCTCAAATAAGCGCGACTGAAAAAAATTTATGTGAAGATTTGATATTTAATATAAAAGAAAGCGCTCTTTCAGATCTTATTTCATATTTTAATTCCAAATCGTCTGGTGTTTCAACATCTTCATCTGTGTCAAAACAAAACATTATGGAAATAGATAAAAATTGGCCTCCAAGTAAAAAGTGCTATTTTAGAATAGTAAACAGATTAAAAGATGGAATAGAAAACGACGTTGTTTTTGCAATTGCAGAAAAAATAGATGAAAATCTGAAAAAAATTGTAGAAATAAAAAATAAAGATTCTATTTCTTATAAAATAGAGTCGTCAAAAGAAAATTTACATGATGCTGCTGTAGAAACTTTAAATGATGTATTACTTCCTGCTATGAAAGAAGTAGGGGATAAATTTGGTTCTGGAGAACTAATTCTTCCATTCGTTTTAAAGTCTGCAGAATGTATGAAGGCTGCTGTTACTGAATTAGAAAAATATTTGATTAAACAGGAAGGTATGAGCAAAGGTAAATTGGTTTTATGTACTGTTTATGGTGATGTGCATGACATCGGAAAAAATTTGGTTAAAACAATTCTTACCAATAATGGATATGAGGTCTTTGATTTGGGAAAACAAGTACCAATTCCTACAATTATAACTAAAATAAATGAGGTAAAAGCTGATGTTGTAGGTTTATCCGCATTATTGGTTTCTACCTCTAAACAAATGCAGTATTTTGCAGAATTTGCTCGCGAAAATAAAATACAAATTCCAGTTATTTGTGGTGGTGCAGCAATTAATAGCGATTATATTAATCGTATTGCGAAGGGCGACGGAAATATATATGAATCTGGAATTTTTTACTGTAAAACTGCTTTTGATGGATTAAAAATTATGAATAATATAATGTCTAAAGAAAAAGATCAATTTATAAATGACTGGAGAAAAAAAATTCATAATTGGAGTGAAAGAAAATATGACAATAAAATTGACAAAAATGAACTTAATCTTCAAATAAGTAATGTAAAACCTGTGAAAGAAAAACCGATACCGCCACAACTAAATTTTCCCTTCCGGTTTTCCAAAAATGATATTCCTTTAGATAAAGTTTGGGAATTGTTAAATAAAAAATCATTATTTGTTTTATCTTGGGGATTGCGCGGAAAAAGCGCATCAGAATTACAAAACGAATTTGAAAATTTATTGAAAGAATGGAAGAAGAAAGTAATCGAAGAAGATCTATTTGAACCACAAGCTGTATATAGTTATTTTAAATGTAGAAAAATTGGTACTACTAATCTGCAAGTAAAATATTTGAATAATGATAAGAAAGATTCTGATGTAGTATTTGAATTTCCTAGATCATCATTACAAAAACATTTGTGTTTATCAGACTATTTTGATTCAGAAGCAGATGATATTGTTGCATTTCAAGCAGTAACTATAGGAAACAAAGTAGCAGACATCATAGAGAAATGGAATAAAGAGAATAGGTATTCTGATGCATACTATCTCCATGGACTTGCCGTTGAAACAACTGAAGCTCTTGCAGACTGGATAAATATGCGTATTAAAAAAGAGTTGAAATTAGATTTAAAGACCAATGGGGGGTTACGATATAGCTGGGGATATCCAAGCTGCCCTGACGTTTCCCAACATTATTTGGTATGGAAATTATTAAATCCTCAAAAAAGTGGGATGGGACTTACCGAAAGTGGACAAATAATCCCTGAATACTCCACTGCCGCTATAGTCGTTCACAATCCTCAAGCAGAATACTTTACATTATAGAATATATCTTAAATCTTTTATATTACCAATGTTTTTGCAAGTTAATGGGCAAAGTAGAGAAAGGTATAACGTGTAGTGTATCAAGATGTGATGAAATGGCGGATAGATCTATGAGTTTAACTAAAGCAAAAATGTCACAGGATTTAGACTTTGACACTGATAAAAAACGTGTTTATTTATGTAAAAACCATTATAAAGATTGGAAAAAATCCTCAAAAAGCGATAGGGAAACTGAAAGAATGCGTTGGGATTAATGAATAATTATTAATAAACTACTTTTTTGTTATAACTGATTTTATAGAACAAAGATACTTAAAAAAAAATATGATATATGTTATTATAAAAATATTAGTGTATTTAAAACAAAAGTAATAAAACCCTTGAATAAACTAAAATAATAATGGGTTGTTTGAAAGTTGGCTTTGTATGATGTAGCTCAAAATTTCAAATTAAAAGAATTAGATAAAAAGAGATGGCTTGTAAGATGTTTAATCTTAATTTCCGTATTCATAATTTTAATTATTAAAATCTATTTAGCAGCCTATGTAATTGATAGAGCTGTCGGATTGTATAGTGTATTAACCTCTTTTGTACTGTTCAATATATTATTTATCTCCTATTTTAGATACAAAGATCCTTATTCTGACGTCCAAAATGTTGTAATCCCTGAATCTAATTTACCTCTTGTATCAATAGTAGTTCCAGTAAAAAATGAAGAAGATATTATAGAAAGTTGTGTGTTGTCATGTATTCATCAAACTTATAAGAATAAAGAAATAATTGTAATTAATGATGGTAGTACCGACAACACTCCAAACATTTTAGACCGTATAAAACAAAAGTATGATAAAGCAAACTTTAGAATTATTCATTTAGAGAAAAGTGTAGGAAAAAAGAAAGCTATAGAAGTAGTAAGTAAAATTGCAAAAGGTGAGATTTACGCATTTATGGACAGTGATTGCGAAATGAACTTGGATGCTACTGAAAAAGCTGTAAAGATATTTTATGCAGATCCACAACTGGGTGCATTAACTGGTCATGGTCGTGTAAAAAATAATCATAGTGGAGGACCTTTTGATCATCTGTTAGAGAAAATGCAAGATGTATATGCTGATGGTTCTTGTAGAGCTCAAAAGGGTATGGAGAGCTCATTTTCTTCAGTCACCTGTTGTGCAGGTTCATTGAGTTTTTATAGAAGAGATGCAATTCAAGATTTTATACACGAATGGGCTCATGATTGATTTTTGGGAATAGAATTTAAATTCTGTACCGATAGAAGAATGACAGCACATGTCTTGACTACTAAACCTCCTATGATAGACAAATTTGAAAAAAATAATTCCCATGTTGTAAATCATTCAAAAAAAGTTCAAGTAGGTGGTTTTTGGAAGGTAAAATATTCTCAGCAGATACGTGTAACTATTGGAGTGCCTTCTACTCTTTATTCTCTGATAAAACAACAAATAAGATGGAGAAAAAGTTTTATAAGAAGTCTTTTTTCAACTGGAGGTTATTTTTGGAAAAGACCTTTTTATTCGGCAATTTTGTATTACTTGCAAACTTCTATGAAATTCTTTAGACCTTACGTAGTTGCAAAAACCATATTTTTAATGCCATTTTTTGGAGATTATCTTACACCGATTGTTTGGTTTTCCGGGATATTGTTCACAGGTATGATTTATGCAGTTGATTTTAGATTGAGAAATCCTGGGGACAAAAATTGGCTTTATAGACCTTTATTTTCCATGTTATCGACGTTTATTTACACCTGGTTAATGTTTTATGCCGCAATTACTATAAAAAAATCAGGTTGGAGATAATAATTTTATTGTTTTCACTTTTTATTTTAAAATTGTAAAATAAAGATATGAAAAATAGAATTGATGTATTTATTGTTGCAATGGGAATGATTATAGGATTTATAGTAATTATAATGCATTTAACTGCTGTTTGGCCTTGTGAAGCTATGAATAAATTTGACAAGTTTTTTATTTCACATAATTCTAATACATCGACATTGAAAATAGGTAATAAATCTTTGAATATTATAAGTGAAACGCATTACTTGCTATCAGGTCTCTTCCATTGTAAGTAGTTTTATTTTTTTCATTAATGATGATTTCTTCAAAATATCTTAATATTGTAATTTCTGATATAGTAGGAATGCTGATATGTTTTTCTTCAATCATATCTATGATCAGCTGAGGAAAGTTAGCTCCTGCAAGTGTGGTAAACATAGTTCCACCTCCTAAACGTGGATTAATCTCTACCAATTTAAAGAGGTTATTTTTATCTTTTTTAACTTGGATGCAACAAGGACCTACTATTTTAAGAAATTTTGCAATTTTAAATGACTCTTCTATCAATTCTTTATCTAAAATGATTTTACCCTTTGTAGAAATTCCTCCTCTTGTTTGTAATCTAATTCTAGGGACTGAAATTAGTGGATTTGAATCCATATCTAGTAATACATCAATAGTAAACTCTTCTCCTGGGAGATATTCTTGATAAATCATGTTAGTATACCTTTTCGATATAAAGTTTAATTCTTCCTGATCATTTACTTTAATAACATCTCTGCTACCTTTCCCAAATCTTGGTTTAGCTATAATTGGAAAGTTATTGATCTCCTCTTCTTTATCTGTAGTGAAGGGTAAATTAAAATATTTATTAAGATGATTATATGTGAGAATTTTGTCACGACAGATTTCTAAAACATACCTGTCACTAATAACTGGAATTGCTCCATATTTTATTAATTTCTCTTTATTTTCGCTATATGGAAAAATATCGTAACCAGATGAAGGCATCAAGACATTAATTTCATATTTGTCGATAATTTTAAAAAGAATGTCCATATATGTTTCGTTTTCCACTTCTGGAATAACTTCACTATAATCTGACAAATAAAATCCAGCAGACAATTTATTAGAGTCGGTAGACAATATTTTACCTTTGAAATTGGATAGTTTCAAAGACTTTATTGTATTAATTCCAGCAGGAGCAGAAGCACCTGGAACTAAAACATTCGTTACTTTTCTACCCAATCAACATCCGCTTTAAAATAGGTATTGTGTGAAATGATATAAATATTTTTTATTTTTTTCAATAAAAATTTATATATATCAAAATAAATGTTTTATGGTTAAAATTATTGTTGAATATTCATGAAGATTATCACATTCACTGCAATTATAATGATCACTCTGCTGCCGATTTAACTGTAGAAAACATTATAAAAAAAGCGAATCGAAAGAATTTACAAAAAATTGCAATAACCGAACATGTCAGAAAGACTTCAAACTGGGCTGAAAAATATTTGGAGGAATTAGATTACTATGCGAAAAAGTCTGAAATAAAAATATTAAAAGGCTTTGAAGCAAAGATTCTACCTGATGGTGATATCGATTGTCCTCTATCTTATTTAAATGAAAAATTTTTCATTATATCCAGTTTTCATACAAAACATTCTGATAAAAATATCTGGTATAACGCATTGATTAAAGCAATAAGAAATGAGAATGTTAATGTTATAGGACACCTGGCACCAGATCCTGGTATTTTATTAAATTCAGATGAAATAAAGATAATAGGAGAAGAAATAGTCTCAAATAATAAAACAGTTGAAATAAATGCAAAATATATGAGGCCACCTATGGAATTTTTAAAAATCTTTAAAGATTTAAAAGTACCTTTTCATTTGGGAAGCGATGCCCATTCATTAGAAGAAATTGGTAATTTCGATAGAATTAAAAGTTTAATCAATTTTATAGTACATTGTGGAGAATAGTTAAAAAAGAAACTTTTATACCATAAGTTGGGTAAAAAGATTTGGGACAAGTAACGACAACTGCTATGGACAAAGACATTCGATTTAAATCACTTTTTTCAAAGTATTTAGATCTTAATAATTCTGATTTAAATAATTTTATCATGTCCATTCCATCAAACTTTGATGATGTAATAAAAACGTTAAATGAATATCCAACTTTACAAATCGATGAAAATATTTCTGCCAATCGCAAAAACCTCAAAAAAGCAATAGCTGAATTCCATAAAAAGGCAGGTACTCTAACTTCTGTAGTAAATGAACAGCTTGATCTGTTAAAAGAAAAGAACCTGAAGATCATAGTGGCAATCCATCAACCTAATTTATTTGCATATAGTGGAGTATATAAAAAAATTGTTATGATGGAAACAATTTCAAATTATATGACAAAATCGATGAATCGTTATTTACCTCTTTTTATTGTAATTGATCATGATTTTATGGATGATAGTTGGGTACATGTAGCAAAGTTACCAAGTGTTAGGAATTCCTCCGGTATATTGGATATACGATATCCTATGAATGACTCTAAACGATGGAAGTTGATTTGTAAAGCGGATCCACCTACTCACTCCCTTGTAAAGTTCTGGGAAGGACAGCTTTATCGTTGGATCAAGAATGATAAATCCATGTCCAAAGATCAAATTAAAAAACTTATCAATAATTTGAAAAACTACTGGGAAATTGTAGAAGACTCTTTGACATTATCAAATAATTATTCTGAATTTAATTCGATAGTAATGTCCAAGCTTATAAATAATGTTTGGAAATTCAAGACGCTGTTTGTAAATTTATCTGAGTTGTATAATACTTTTAGTCATGGATATAATTTTTTAATCGCTAATCATGAAACCTATTTACACTCTTTAGAAAGCTCTGAGCTATTTTTTCGAAATCATAACATTCTTAAAGGTATCAGTTCAAATTCTAGTAAGTATTCTCCATTATGGTTACATTGTGCTTGTGGTGGTAAAGGATATTCAATAGTGAATATAAATAGAGACAGAGACGTTCAATTAAGTGGTAAATGTATTTCCTGTAAAAGGCCTCTTGTATTATCTGTAGGTAAACAAAACAGAATCAATATTCCAAGCCATAATTTAAGTGAAGTTTCGCCAAGAGCAATACCTATATTATTATTGTTAGCTCGGGAATTAAAAATATCTGCATATGTAACAGGAACTGGAGGAAGCCTGGGATATACAATTATTGGAAAAAGAGTATTTGATGATTTGAAAATTGATATGCCTGCATTGTTATTATGGGCTGCAAATGATATTTATACAGGATTTGCTCAAAAGGAAGCCTCACAATTGCTTCGTGAAAATGATATTCTAGATATTTCAGAATTTTTAAAAGTTGCAAAAATAAAAAATAAAGAATATAGAGACAAAATAAATCCACTGATCGAAAAAAGAAATAAATTATTTTCTGATAAAAATGTATTATCTGCTTTACTGAATGAACTATTCTATTATAAAAATGAACAAAGAAAGTTAAAATCTCTAGTAAAAATAGTAAAAAAATCACATAATGCATTATCTTTAAAGCCTTGTTTGCTTGATTATGTAGTTAATTTTAGCATGGATACAATTTCTAGCAAATGGTCAAATACTTTGGTGGAAAATGAGGATCTTGCATCTCCTTTGAAGCTCGATACTACTTAATATAATGAAGAAAATTAATGTATTAATTACATCAGTAGGAGGAATTGTTGCTCATGGTATAATAAAATCCTTAAATTTTCACAACAAATATTCCAAGGAAAAAATTTATTATTATAATATCTTGGGAACTGATATTGTTTATGATTCATCTGGATTATACAGAGTAGATAAATTTGCGATTATAAATTCTCCTAATAATGAACATGAATTTGTAGACTCTATAATAAATTTATGTCTAAATAATGATATTGATATAATTATTGTAGGTTCAGATGTGGAGTTGGAAGTATTCTGTAAAAATAAAGAAATAATTGAAAAAAGCACGTCTGCAAAAATCGTTACTAACACATTTGATGTTATAAATATTTGTAGAAATAAATACAAAACTTTTGAATTTCTAAAACAGAATAATCTTAATTATATTCCATCATGTTTAAAAATAGATGTTGAATCTTTTTTAAAAGAAAATACTTTTCCTTTGGTAGTAAAACCCTGTGAAGGATTTGGTTCAAAATTTTTTAGTATCGCAAAGAATATTTCAGATTTAAATCATGCAATAATGACAATTGAAAATTATGGTTGGACTCCTTTAATTCAAAAATATTTAAAAAATGATAATAATGAATTTACAACTGGAATTACAGTGGATAAAAATGGAACTTATATTATGTCGTCTATATCTATGAAGAAAATTCTAAAACATGGGCAAACTTATAAAGCTGTAATTGATGATTTTCCTGAAATAAGATCAATATCAGAAATAACTGCTAGAAAAATTGGCGGAATAGGGGCAATTAATATCCAATTGCGTATTGATGAGGATGATCAGCGGGCGAAAATAATTGAAATAAACCCCAGATTTTCTGCCTCTTGTCCTATGCGAACTATAGCAGGAGTTAATGAACCGGATATCGTAATAAGAAATACCATTTTCAATGAAAATATTCAAGTAAAGGAATACCAATCCCTATTATGTCTTAGGTATTGGAATGAAAGTTATATGGACCTTCAGCATTTTAATAACATAAGATCATCAAAAGATGAAATTAAAAGTGGAAAATCATTCATCATAGATTATTTTTGATTCATATTTATATTTTATAATTTACCATTTTGATGTTCTTATAACTTCAAAGCTTTCTGCGTATTTGCAGTTCATTTGATACCCTCTGTATAATGCTCTTCCTGTTATTGCATCAATCCAAAATGGTCCACATCTTATTTCTTGAGATGAGTAGCATTGTAAAGCCTTTACTTTTAAATCGATAAATTCACTCATGTCTACAAATAGTTGAGGTTTAAAGGATTGTTCTGTAATTCCTCCTGGTATTGTTGTCTCGTACATATATAAATCAGTAACATCTCTACAGCCTGATATGACTGATTTTGTTAATATTTGATGTTCTTGATGAGAGTCCCCTATCCATTGCGTAAATACTGCTTCTGGTCTATAATCTTTAATATACCTGTCAACTATGCCTATTAATTTTCTACTATGTATCATTTCAGTAGGCGATATATCTAGAAAATCAGGGTCCTCTGTTTCTAATATCTTTGATGATTTTATGGCTTCCATCTTTCTATCTTCTTTTTTATCGAATTCCGTAAAATTTGGCAATATTGCAATTACAAGTTTAATTTTATATCCCATCTTTGATAATTTTACAATAGTTCCTGCCATCCCTATTTCATAATCGTCTGGATGTGCTCCAAAAACCAGAATGGATTTACCGTGAGAATATGTTATTTTCGACATAATTAAGAGTATGTTGATTGGAATAATGGTGAAACTTGTTTGTCTCTACTTTGGATATACTCTCTGTATCTTTCATCTACCTCTATTGCAGTTTGTAATATTTTACTTCTTAATGTGTTTGATGAATTTATGAACATTTTTGTATCTTTTGGTAGGCAATGTCCTCCAATGCCATCTCTAGGTTCCAATATATCCACATTCCATTTGGTATTTAAAGAGTCTCTTAATTCTGTAAAACTTATGTTGTTTGCTCTACAATAAAGATATAATTCTTCTGCAAAAGCAATTTGAAGATATCTATGAGAATTTTCAATTATTTTAGTTAATTCTGCAACCTCAATTGAAGAAACAGGATGCATTGGAATAGATAATGAAAATGAATCTGTCTTTACAAGAGAATCATCATTATTATTGTTGTTTTCATTATTTGAGCCATCATAAAAACTTAAACCATGTTGCAGACAACAACTGCTTACACCACCAATAATTCTTAATTGGTTAACACCATGAATATGCTCTTCTAATGCATACCACCTGTGTGGTGCATGTACAACATGTAATCTATGATCTACTTTTTCAAAAACCTTTTTGGATGTGCCTTTTGGTATTGTACTTTCAATAGATATCAGTGCACCCGCTTTTGATTCTTTTGATATTTTTTCCATCACAGACATTAGGCCATCTATTTGTGGTGAAAACATATCATCAGATCTATGAGTTGCGACACATACAATTAATACATCAAAATCTTTAAAATTATATGTTTTTTTAATACCATAATTTGACTCTGCAACCTGCATAGCTTTTTCCTTAATGTCATATCCATAAGTATCAAAACCCTTTTCTTTGACATATTTTGCTACTGGAAGTCCTAATTGGCCTAATCCGATAACAACCACTTTATTAACGTATGTGTTAAAACAATTTTTTATTTTGTTGTTACTTTTCTCTGACAAATATATATAGTAACAGTTATCAGAATATTAAAGAATTAGGAAACAATGTAAAATAATTTAATCTCTTATAATTAATATATATTAAAATAATTTCGACTTAAAGTTTTAGTTATGAGAATAGTATTTTATGTAAAAATAATCTGTAAATTTTAATCTTTACAATGATTAAGTGTCATTAATTGTACTGCTTCCACACATAGTTGACATTTTAGCTTCCTAACATAGTTGACACTCTAGTCTTAGAGTGTAATAATAATGGATATAATTGAAAATAGGTATAAAATGATAATTGAATCAGAACGTTCAGGTAAGACTATATCTGATGCTTGTACTGCATATGCTGTTTCAAGACAAACATGGTACAAATGGAAGAGACGCTATAATGTATATGGGATAGATGGATTAAAAAACCAATCAAGAAAGCCACATAATATTAAAAATGTAAAGGTAACCAAAGATATAGAAAAGATTATTCTCGAGCTGAGACTAAACAACAGATTTGGTCCAATGAGAATAAGGTTCAGATTAAAGAGAAAGTATGAAATTAGCTTGGGTACAAAAACCATTTACAATATTCTAAAGAGACACAATCTCAATGTACTATCTGTCAAGCTAAAAAGAAAATACAAGATTTGAAATGAAACATCCGAATGAGTTGGTTCAAATGGATACCAAAGGACCTTTTTATCTAAAAGGCTCACGAAGCAAAAATTATTTTATTCATGTTATAGATGATTGCCCCTCAAGAAAAGTAGTTAGCAAATGGTGCAGCAGAAGAACTAGTGAAGAATCACTGTCGGTTCTCAACGAATGGATTGAACTCTACGGTAAACCTATGAAAGTGATGCACACGATGGTTGTGGTAGAGAATTTACATCGAATAAATTCAAACATTATCTTTTTCTCAATGGAATAAAGGACAAGCAGATTCCTAAATGTTATCCACAAGAACAGGGGAAAGTAGAAGCGTATAACAAAATAGTCATAACTGAATTTCTACAAGTAGAAGAGTTAATTGATATGAAAGAGGGAATAGAGAAATACGAATTATTTGTCAAATCGTATAACTATGAAAGAGAACACGGTGGAATAAACGGAATGACGCCATCAGAGAAGTTCATGAAATCTTTAAAACAACCGATATTGATACACTAAAACAAGACAAAATGTGTCAGCCATGTTGGTACATTGTTTTGTCAACCATGTGTGGAAGTACAACAATTAATAAATGGAATTCTGACATAAAGTAGAATAAGAAAGATAATGTTAGTAATAAGCCATTTTAAATAATATTAATACTATATTAAATCTAAAATTTCGGTACCACAATACTACTTTAAATTTGTCAAAGAAAATAATCTTCTTCAAATCAAATCCTTGAAAAAAATAAAATTAGAGAAATGTCTATTTAACGTATTGATAATTAAAATAAAATAAAATAACATAACTCAATCAGTATTGATATTTAGATGGTTATTTGTAAAATTAGAGCCATATATTGAAATAACAGATTATTTTTATTTTTATAAAGTCTAATCACTTATTAGTAAAGATGAAAATATTTGAATATCCTCTTCAGTTTGATGTCATAAATATTTTAATAATAAAAAAGGAAAATCTAATACCTACTAATGATATTAATCTCCTTTACGATGATTTTCCTCTTTTTCTAATTTTTCGTATATGTCTATGGTTCGCTGTAGCTCTTGTTTGCTTTTTTTAAAGTAATATGAACTTCCTATTATTACTAAAGCCGCAAGCACTACTGCAAGTATGGCAAAAGAATCAAAAGCGGGTGGGGGTTCAGACTGATTCATCATCATATTACCATTATTAATTAAATTTGTTTTACTTTGTTGTTCTTTTGTTGTAGGGTTAACATTTCGACTATTTAAATTGGACATAGAATTGGCAGTAGATTTTGGATGAGGATTTACATGTACATCATAATTATAATTAAGATCATATGCCCCAATTCTTTGACCTGTTAATTGAATTGTCCAATCTCCTTTTTGACTGATATATCCTCCAAATATCGAATAAACACCTTCGCTTATTTTATTTAGGCTTACAACAATTGGGCCTATATCTTCCTTTTTATTCGTAAATTGTAAAATTACGTTGGAAATATTTTTAGCTGCTTTTCCATCAGGTCCAATAAAAGTTATTTTAAATGTATTGAACCCTGTATAGAATGGATTAATTTGTAGTTTTGTATTAATTCCTTGTATATTTGTTGTATTAGAATAAGAATTATTAACTATTTTTGACGGAATGATATTTCTTCCATTTTGTCCGTTGGAATGTACTGGAATATGATTTGAATGTAAGATGTTTGCATTCATATTTTGATTGGCGTTACCGCTAATTGCTGGCATGTTCATAGGTACTCATGCTCATTGAACCTGGTGGAGATGTTATAGTTAATATAGAAGCGAAAAAAAGTACTACAATTCCAATTAATGATTCAATTTTTATTGTCTTGCTAAATCTGGAATATACGTTATATTTTTTTTTATTATACTTTTTTTGGATATCTGTCTCAAAGGATTTTGCCGCCTGTTTTGATACTGATACTAGTTTAACCATATAACGATGTAATTTTATTTGATGATAACTACCAATGATCACCATCGGTAGTGCACTTAGTAATTTAACGATCAATATATTACCATATACAGTATCAAATATGTTGTTAAAACTATGTAGATGAATCCATGCAATATATAGACCACTTACCCCAATAATTCCTAAGGAAGCAGTAGCTAAAAGTGAAAATCTTGGAAGTAAAAGGGTTAGAAAATATTCTCCAGTCTTATTAGTATTATTATTATTTAAGTTGTTCGTTTCTGTATAAGAATTGACAGATTGATCATTTTGATCGCTCTTTTGTACATATTTTCTAGGGTTTTGAATATTTATTGCGGCTAAAATGACTATAGCGATATAAAATATCCCTCCTACCCATATTGAAACAGCCATAATATGTAGCCAGTCTAATGATATTGCAATATCTGGAAAGAAACTTACTCCAGAGCTATGACTAGTCATACTATTCGAAAAAATATTGATCGAACCTGCAATTAGAGCTATATATAATAGGATTGATGGTAAAATATGTTTATTATTAAAATCGATTTTTAAGTTTTGATTGTTATCTGAGATAAAAAATTGTTTTATCAATCTTTTCTTTTCTAAAAAATAATATATAATAGAAACAGAGAATATTATTGCCGCTGTTAGCATTCTTAATATCCAAACCGTACCAACTGGACCATGTAACAAAGTATTAAAAATGTTCAAATAGTTTGACGATGTGTTGTATAGATCGTTTATTTGTAAAAATAATAATGTACTGCCAAATACTATTACTATTACTGAACTTACACATAGTAATAAAACAAGCATTTTTATCGGTCTTAATACCTTTTCACTATTTTTTAAGTCATTTTGATTTGTACTACTATCCGTATTACTGATACTTTTGAGAGAAAAATATATTTTATTTTTTATTACTCTGTTATTTACCCACAAGAATAAATGAGATATTATTCCTCCAACCATTGCAGCCTGAGCAACAATTAATGGCCATTTTATAACTCCATCTATATTTGATGTTACTGCTTCTGTTTTTATTTGATTCTGTTGCATTTGGTTATTTGAAGTAGTTAATGCCTGAGTGCTCGATCCGGCGGTATTACCGACATCTCCTATTCCAAAGACATAAGATCCACGAGCAATATGGCCGTCATCAATAGACATTGTTAACCATGAAACAGTAAATACTCCTTCTCCTAATTTGTGAGTGTCAAGTGTTACTTGAGCGACTCTACCATTTTGTTCACCTGTAATTTTAAAGTCATTATTATCTACTCGTTTATTGTTGGGGTCGGTAACATGAATAAAACTTACTTTGGGATCGGGTCTTTCTGAAAAAGATATTGTAATTTTTGTAGGAAGAGGCTTTGTTGTACTAATTATAGAGTTTGGGGATGGAGAATAGGTAACCGGTAAAGCATGTCCATAAGCATAAGGAAATATGTTTAGATTTTGTACTATAACACAAGATAAAATGATGCTTATTAAAATTAAAAATTGACTATAGGTAGAAATATTATATAAATATCTATCTGAATTATTTCTGATTGCTTTTAAAATACAAAGAATATTTGTTAACAATTATTTTCTTCCTTGTTAAAAATATTTAATATATTCAACCTATTAAGAATAGTGGTACAAATATAAAAGATAATACGCTTTAAAAAAGTAGAAAATATATCTACACAAAGATTTTTAATCTCTGTTACTTTAAGGATTTCCTAAAATATTTATATTTAATCAAATAAATGCTTTCCAAATCCAAATCCTATAAAATTATATTGCTGTGAGCATAATAAAATTTATACTTTGGAAAAAAAATAAGCATCATGTATTATTATCTTGATAGTTAAGAGAAAAATTCCAAAAGTTAACAGAACTTATTTTATCTAACAACAATAATATATAATGATTTTTTATTAAGTAAACTTTGATAATTTTTTTAATTTTAACTATGCATAAGATTAAATATTAATGTTATCGAAATAATGAACAAAAGGTTTTAATATTATTATTACATAATTCCAATTCTAAATATATTTAGATAAAATCTTCTTTTATTCGGATTTATAAGGTTTTTTATCATTATCTATGTGTGATGACGGCAGAAATAACACAAGGATGTCATATAAAACATATTTTTTAATCTCTTAATACCTTTATCATCGAATCGAATGAATCTTAAGCATAACTTGTAAATTCGACACAAAGAATTTTTAAATCTTTATATGTTTAGATAATTTAAAAAAATAGTTTTTTTAAGCCATATCAAATGCTATTCCCTCTTCTATTTTATCCGTAGCAAATATTGCCGAATGATGGTTCTCTAAAATCGTTTCAATCCATTTGTTATTATTGTTTATGGGATTGAATTTTACATTATATGGACATAGTGTAATACCTTTAAATTTATCAAAATTACTATGGTAATATTTTTCTAATGTTATGCTGTCTCTTATCTTATCTTTTGTATCAAGTTTATCTATTATTTTGGAAACTACTCTAAATGGATGATTCATGCCTGAAAACATTTTAAACATAATGTCTTCTGCATTTTTTATTATCTCTTTAGGATATTTTGCAATGTCGGGAATTTTAAATATTTTAAGTAGTCTTCTTTTTAGATAGTAGTCTACATCGATAGAATAATTTGTCATTTCAAATTTGATCTGTTCTATATTTTCGTCAACTGTAGTGTATATACAACTTTCTCCTTTTATTAGACCGTTCCTAATGAACCTGAATTGAATTTTTTTACTAAAATGAGGATTTTCGTAGCAGAACACTATATGTTTGTTGCCTTGAAGGGAATCAATAAATCTAGTGGGATCTTGATATGGATAGGTATTTATATTTTCAGTTATTAAATTAGGCATATTACAATATCAGTCAAGAATCTAATAGAACTCGTTTGTTTATAAGTTTATAGTAATCATATTTATTGAAAATTATATTTTTGATAATTGAGATTAAAATTTAATGTGTTTTTTATCCCTATTTTATATTAACGTTTTTAAAATAATGAATATATAAATATTTAATATTAAAATTGATTATTTTGGATTGAACATATTTAATTCTTTAGTTGATGTGTTTTCAACCCATAAAAATTTTCTTTGCAAGGTTGTAGTGTATAATTTCTTCCAGTCTAGTTTCATATAGTTCATCCATGCTTTGAATACTCTTGGATCTATGTAATTTCTTAAAGAAGTTCCTAAACTATAATCCTTTGTCTCCTTGTATAATTTTAACTGAATTTCTAGTTTTTCTAAACGTTCTTCTAATTTCTCTTTTTGTTTTTCTGTCTTCCAATTTTTAGTTCGTATATCATTTTTAATTTGTTGAATTTGCTCATTTTTCTTAGTGATTGTACTTTCGTATTTTTCTATGGCAGTTTTACTAGCAGGATTTTTAGGATCTATCCCTTTTTTATGATTACAGGTTATAGCTGCCTGCAAATTTGCATATTTTGCAATATAAATTTTTTTTGTTTCTGATGAAGTTATGTTTACTACTAGAGGAGGATTTTTTAGTGTCTGTTTTACTACATTTGTTGCAATAAATGTTCTAAAAACTTTTGCAGTAAGGCCTGGAACATTTTTAGGATCTATATTCCTCAAAAAAGTATTGACTTTAATCGAATTAATGTTATCAAATACTAAATCAGAGCCTTTTTTATTTTTCATAAATAAATTCAAATTTTGATACAAAGACTCAACCTCCTTAGAATTGATTTCTATGGTTTTTTGCCATGGAACGCTATCTTTTCCTAAAAAATTGAACTCAATTTCGCCTTTGCCGTTTTTAGATTTTATAAATTTTATGTGCTCTACTCTGAGAGTGGAAGCTCCAACAGTATCTGCCTCGTCAGGATCTTTTTCATCGCCTACTCTCATAGCTAATTTTGTTATAAGGTAACAAACAGTGGATATTTTTTTTTGGTTAATGTCTTTTGAAGACATTCTTTTTATGATTTCATTTTGAATTTTGTTTATGTACTTTTCCAAATTTTTGGCTTTATCGTATTTTACCTTATCAAAATTTTGCCTTATTGTTGAAGAATCATGAAGCCAAACGTATTTTCTCTTACCTGTTAACGATTCAATCCATGAAGCTAACCATGTTGAAGTCCGATCATGAACAATGTTTTGCCAGTTTCCCTCAGGAACAGGTGAGTTTTCACCTAAGTTTAGAATAACTTCATTTGGGGTAACTCGGGGTTTCCATCGTCCCCTTAGCGGGTGTTGTCCTCTTCCCATAAATAATCCTGGAGGTTCTACAAGCCAATTTGCAACATCTACTTCTACTCCATCGACTATGGCTTTACCATAAAAATTCTTAAGCTTTTCTTTCTCTTTTTTTTTCTCTTGTAAAATTTTTTTCCGTTCTTCTAGCGTTTTGCTCTTAAGCTTTTCTTTCTCTTTCTCTTTCTCTTTCTTCTCTTTATCCACCAATAAAAAATATTCACTTATATCCATCTGTTCGATAGATGTTAATGATTTAGAATGATAATCAGGAAGTAATTTTTTAAAATCATTTAAAAAATTTTTTTGGAAAACTGGATCCAATACATAATGAGTGTCTTTCTTCTTTGCCCATGAATAAATGAGCTCTTCCTGTTGTTTATTTAATAAAAATGACTCTCCATTTATTTTAAAATTCAAATTTTTCAATTCATATTCTGGAGGAAAACAAACTCCATTATGAACAAGGGTATTCCATTTGATTTCATTATTGCGATAATTTGATGTATTAGAATTGTCATCTGATGAAACTGAAATGGAAGAATACATTTATTAAAAAATTAAATGATATTTCAATATAAAACTATTCATAATAGTCTTTATAATAAAGTAATGCCAAATCTAAAGTTATAATAACATATATTTTTATAGCAAATTGCTTTTAATTTGAATAGTTTTAAAATTATTAAATCTTTATTATTGGTATTGCATTGTGTTTTCTGAATTTGCTTTATTATAAATATATATATTTATTAAATTATTCACAGACCCTGTTATACTCCGTTAGAAATATTGGATATATTTACAATGAATTATTATGCATTCAAGTAATTAAATTTGTTTTATTTCATCAACTTTATTGCCAACTTATAATATGTTATATATTATTACATTCTTTAATTAATATACAATTATAATATTTGTAAAAAATATTGTAAAATCATTTGGTTCTTGTCTGTGAGATGACAATAGTCATAATATATAGATATCATAAAACTGAGAAAAACACTTATTTGTCGTTTTATTAAATTCCATTTATGCGTAAATCTATAGAGAACTTGGCTGGCCGAAAATTTACTGGCGGAAGAATAATTCCAAACCGATCTAGAAGGAAATTCGAAATAGATCGATATCCTAATGAAGCCGTTGCAGGACCTACAAAAAATATTGTAAGAAAAGTTCGAGGTAATGGAGTTAAGGTTGCATTTAAAACATCAGAGTACGCAAATATTAATGATCAGGATAATAAAAAAACCTTAAAATCAAAAATTTTGAGAGTAACAAAAAATTCTGCAAATAAAGATTATGAAAGAAGAGGCGTGATTACCAAAGGTGCTATCTTGGAAACCGAAATGGGTTTAGCTAGAGTCTTATCTAGACCTGGACAAGATGGGATAATTAATGCAATATTGGTTAAACAATAATATTTGAATAATTTTCTTATTCAAATAAGGAATAAGAATTTATTGAATATGTTATAAATTCTGATATTGGTAAAAATAGGGATAACTGTTTTTCCCGGAAGTAATTGTGATCGAGACGTCTATCACATATTTAAATCAAAATTAAAAACAAAAGTTAGTTATATAAAAGAAGGAAAAGATCTTAAAAATTTTGATGCAATTGTTATCCCAGGGGGTTTTACTTATGGGGATAGATTACGTGCTGGAGTTATAGCTGCACACAGTTCATTAATGGATACCTTGAAAGATGTTGCTGATAATGGAGTACCTATATTGGGTATTTGTAATGGTTTTCAAATTTTAGTTGAATCGGGCCTATTACCTGGCGCATTAATTCTTAATAACCCATTAAACTTTGTGTGTAAATGGACAAATATTAAAGTTACAAATAATAAAACTCCTTTTACAAATCTGTTTACTTTAGAGCAAATAATTTCCATACCCATTGCACATGGAGAGGGTCGATATATTATAGATGATAATTCTTATACAAGTATTAAAAACAATAATCAAATTACACTTCAATATGATGATGAAAACCCTAACGGTTCAATAGACAATATAGCTGCAGTTTGTAGCTCTAAAGGAAATATTATGGGTATGATGCCTCATCCTGAACGTGGTAGTGATAGCGATCTTATTCCTAAAGGTTTTTCTAAAAATGCAATAGGTATTTTTGAATCCTTAATTAGTTATATTAGTTCTTAAAAGATAATTAAATCGTAATGGAAATATTGAATTTATCTGAATATAATTATTTAAAGAATCAGCTAAATCGTTTACCTAATGAACTTGAGCAATATATTATAAGTGCAGAATGGTCAGAACATTGTTCTTATAAATCCTCAAAAATACATATAAGAATTTTACCTACTGAAAGTAATATTGTTATCAAAGGTCTAGGTTATGATGCTGGAGTTATTAATGTGGGTGATAATAATGTAATAACTGTTCATATTGAGAGCCACAATCATCCATCTGCAGTTGAACCACATGGTGGTGCTGCTACAGGAGTTGGTGGTGTATTAAGGGATATTCTTTCTATGGGAACAAGGCCAATTGCTATTCTAAATGCGTTGAGATTCGGAGAAATTCATGATGAAAAAAATAAATCAAATTTAAAAAATCAATGGTTATTGAAAAATGTTGTCAAAGGAATATCTGATTATGGAAATTGTGTCGGAATTCCTACAGTAGGTGGAGAAGTAGAGTTCGATAATTCTTTTGATAATTATTGTTTGGTCGATGTTGCTTCGGTTGGATATGGAAAACTAAATCATTTAATAAAAAATAGAGTAAAAAAAAATGATTTGATAATGCTAGCAGGTAATTATACGGGAAAAGATGGAATTCACGGCGCATCATTTGCATCGTCTGATTTAGAGGAAGACAATCGATCTGCTGTTCAAATCCCCGATCCATTTTTAGAAAAAATTTTAATTGAGGCTACTATGGAAGCAGTTGAAAAAAAATGTATCAAGTCTATGAAAGATTTAGGGGGAGGAGGACTTGCATGTTGTCTGTCTGAAACCGCGGATAATTTGGAAAAAGGTTTTGAAATAGAATTATCAAATGTTCCATTAAAACACGGTAATATTACTGATTCAGAGATAATGATATCTGAGTCTCAAGAGAGAATGCTGTATATAACAACTAAAAAGAAATCAAAAAAGCTTTTTAATATATTTGATAAACATAACATCAAATATGCAGTAATTGGAAAAGTAAATAATAACAAAAATCTCACAATAAAAAGGAATGGGGTTCTATTGGCAAAAATGCCTGCAAAATTGGTAGCAAATGCTCCATTATTAAATAGACCTTCAAAAAAACCTTGTTATTTTGAAGAAGTTGAAAAATCATTTAAAGAACCATCTATTCCAAAAGATTTACAAAACCTTATCCTTCAAATGATTTCTGCACCTAACATTTGTAGTAAAAGGTGGATCTATCAGCAATACGATCATGAGGTAGGAATTAGAACCGTATCAAAACCTGGGTTTTCGGATGCTTCTATATTGAAATTAGAAGAAGGTAAATATATTACTCTTACTCTAGATGGTAATTCTAAACATTGTTATCTTGATCCATATGAGGGAACTCTGGGAGTCCTAGCAGAATCCATTAGTAACACAATTTGTACAGGTGGAGAACCAATAGGTATTGTAGATCATCTACAATTTGCAAATCCTGAAAATGAACAAATATTTTGGACATTTTTAGAATGTATAAGGGCCATAAAATATTTTTGTGATTTCATGAAAATTCCGATAGTTGGTGGTAAGGTAAGTCTATATAATGAAACAAAAAATGGCCCTATCAAACCTTCTCCCGTTATTGGCACACTTGGGATAATAAAAAATACAAAAATAGATAGAATTGAAACTCCAGGATATGATGAAAGTATATATATTATTGGTATGACAAACGACGAAGTTGGCGGATCAGAATATTATGAATATTTTCATAAAGTTGTTGGTGGGACGGTTCCTAAGGTTAATCTAGCGAATCATGAGAAAATTTGCAGGTGTGTTAGAAGAATGTTGAATTCTAAGTGGATTTCAGCTATACACGATTGTTCTAAAGGGGGGTTTATTATTTCCATGCTTGAAGTTTCAATTCAAAGTGATCTAGGTTTTATGATAGATGTAAATAAAATACCTTCCACATGTAAAAGAATCGATAATACTTTATTTTCTGAAAGTCATAGTAGATTTATAATTGTTACAAATCAGTATTCAAAAGTTGAAGATTATTTGACAAAAGAAAATATACTCTTTGGAGAAATTGGTATTTTAACAAATAATAAAAAATGTATATTAAAAGAAAATAATAAAATTATCTGCGATCTGAATCTATCACAGATAAAAAAAAAATATGGTGAGTCTATTTCTGATATTCTAAAGATGAAACAAAATTAGTCCTTTGATCTAAATATATGGTTTATTAATTTGTGTTTAAAGACTAAATAGAGAGTATAACGAATATTAGTTATTCTAATGGTCCATGAAAATTGTGGAGTAGTTGGTATATTTTCTCAAAGTGGAATTAATGTAATTCCGTTTTTGATAGATTGTTTGAGGTCCTTGCAGCATAGAGGTCAAGAATCATGGGGAATAGCTATTCCTAATAAAATGCCATTTAGGAAATTAGATTTGATTTCAAGGTCTGCTAACGAATTTGTTCAGATAGTCGAAAAATTTTCCTCAAATATTGCAATCGGTCATGTACGTTATTCTACATCAGGATTTAGTTCTTTAGATAATGCACAGCCATTGAAAGTTAATGATTTATGTGTTGCTCATAATGGAACTATATCAAATGCCGAACAAATATCAAATATGGTAGGTGGATGTACATTTACCCCTCAAAATATGACCGATACATTAGTTGCCTCTAAAAGACTTGTTACCCATTTAAAAGATAATGGTGATATGTCAAAAGCAATGAATATACTTAAAAATGAGATGGTGGGTTCGTATTGCTTTACTTTTCTGACTGATAATAATACTATATATGCCGCCAGAGACCCAAGGGGTTTTCGCCCTCTAGTTTTAGGCTATCAAAAAGAAACTCAAACTCATGTAGTTGCATCGGAATCTTGTGCTTTATCTTCTATCGGGGCTATATTAGAACGTGATGTTAAACCCGGAGAGCTTTTAAAAATAAATAGGGATGGGATAACTTCAGAAAGATTTTCAGAACCTGTAAAACCTGCTCATTGTTCATTTGAATTTACATATTTTGCACATCCTAGTTCGATTATGGAGGGAATAAATGTTTATATTGCAAGGAAAAGGATTGGCGAATATCTTGCCTTGAAATATCCCGTAAAAGATGCTGATGTGGTAATTCCTGTACCTGACTCTTCTAGACCTGCTGCTTTAGGATATTCTTCCCAACTAGGAATTCCATTTGAGGAGGCGTTATTAAAAGATCGGTATAGTAAAAAAGGTTCTATGAGAAGTTTTATAGAACCGTATGCAGAAGATAGAAAGGAAATAAATCAAGCTATTTTACCAATCAAAGAAATAGTATATAATAAACATGTAATAATCGTAGATGATAGTATCGTAAGGGGTACCAGCTCTCAAGCAATAATTCAATCTATAAAAAATGCTGGTGCTCGAAAAATTACTATGGTAATAACTTATCCTCCAATAAGGTATCCTTGTTATGCTGGAATTGATTTTCCTTCTAGAGAAGAACTTTTAGCTTTTAGATTAGGAGAAAAAGAAGCGTCTAATGATAAGATTGGACAGAACATAGCAATGAAGATAGGGGCAGATAAGATAATTTATAATGATACTAAAAATCTTGCTTTGGGTATTGGTTTAAGAGAGGATGAATTATGTTTTTCATGTTCAACTGGAGATTATTCCACACTGGGGATTAAACCTAATTTTAATACCAAATTTCAAATTAAGGATATGCCGTTTATAAACTAAAATTTAAATTCCTTTATATTTAATAATATTTGGTGAATCTAGAAAATTTAAGAGATAAGGCATTTTTTCAAAACTCAATTGATGTTTGGATAATGCTATGTGAAGAAAAAAAATGGGATTATTCTGAAATTAAAAATTATTTAAAGTTTATAGACTATTTATTTGCAAATAATATAAAAATCCAACGATTTCCTTTATGTATAAAAGAGTCCGGTGGTATGTATGAACGGGGAAAAGATAAAACTGCCTTTTTAGAAAATCTTTCCAAAGTTCAATCCGATAGTGCTTCTGCATTTACAATAAAACTAACAGAAAGTACCATGTCTAAAATTAGACAATTTGATTATGTTGATTAAAGTGCGTTTATTTATCGCATTTTTGAAGACCAGTATGTTGAATTATTATCTCGCCATTTTAAATAATCTTCAATAATCATTTTATGATCGAATGCCAATTCTATGTTTTTAAAATCGTTTAAATTTATCCAATGTATTTCAGATGCGTCATCTCCTGCTTTCGCTGCTTTTTCATCTAAAATTAGACAAATAAAAACAATGGTTAAAATATGATTTCGAGGATCTCTGGCCGGATCTGAATAAACTCCTAATATTTCCAATGGTTCAATAGTTAAAGATATTTCACTTATTTCGCGTCTTAAAGCCTCCTCTATTTTTTCGCCTTTATTAACAAATCCTCCTGGTAATGACAAATAATTTTTAAAAGGATCTTTTTTTCTTTTTATAAGTAAAATCTGATTTTTATTATTGTGAATAATAGCATCGATTGTTGGGATGGGATTGCTATATTTTTTTTCGGACATTTCCTTTTTTAATCATATATATTATATATCAATAATATAAGAAACAATGTAAATTAATTGTCTGATCATTTGTATTCATATATTCTATATTATTTTAACACAAAATCTAAAAAATTATAAAAGATGGCAGCTAAACTTCAAATTATCTAAAAAATTATTAAATATGTTACTTAATGAAATTAAATATAATAAATCTCTTGCATAATTAGAATAAACAACATATTATCGAAGTCCATCAGTTTCTTGTCCTTTCTTTGCTTTCGTATAATAGGTTATCCGAAAAGCCATTGATTTTCATATCATTCACCGGCTTAGCGCAAGAATTCGATAACATTTTCCAAAAAGAAATAACAAAAAGATATGGCAAACATGAGATGAAGTGTTTGTCCAAAAGAACGAATAGAGAAAGAGACATAGGTGCAAACAGAAGACCTTTCAAACTTGATTCAATAGATAGGTTTCTAATGCTTTAGTCTACTACTATCGTCTTTACATAATCTATACTTTCGCAGCTTTTTCTCTTTGATTTGGATCAAAGTCTCCTCAGTAGATATATACAAAAGATTGAAAGTTTGATTAGAAAATGCATATACCTATCCCTCAAAAATTATACAAATTGACAAAAAGGCTAAAAACTCTAGAGTAAGTAGAGAAATACTTTTCTAGCTTTATGGCTTTTATCGATTCCACTACAGAATAACAACAACAGATACCAAGACCTGATGATGATGATAATAGATAGACGCTTTTAATATCAAGATAATCCTAAAAGGTAAAGAGTCTGAAATTAAACACAACAAATTTTGCAGATTTAAGAAAGTTATATTATTATGACAACAATGATTGAAAATTTTTCCAATCATCATTAATTCCATCATCCCAACGTTCAAAAAATATGACGTCTTTTAATCTTAACCGGTTTAACCAATCCTTTTTCTCTAAATCGGGAGAATCATTAAATTGATCTACATATCCTAAACATAAATATGCAATAGGTTTAACTTCACCTGGCAAGTTCAAAGTTTTAATAATTTCCTCATTATCAATTATACTGACCCACCCTACACCAATTCCTTCGACTCTTGATGCAAGCCATAGGTTTTGTATTGCACAGCATACACTATAAATTCCTGCATCTTTAATAGTCATTCTTCCTATAACAAAGGGCCCGAATCGTTTATGATCATATGTCACACAAATATTTATATCAGATTCAAGAATTCCTTCTAATTTCAAATCTAAATATTTTTTTTGTCTCTCCTCATCTTTTAAAAGTTCTATAGATCTTAATCTTTCTTTTAAGAATGATTCTTTAATTCTTTCTCGGATTATTCTATTTTTTATTAAAATAAAATTCCATGGCTGAGAAAACCCAACAGAAGGTGCATGATGTGCAGCTTTTAGAATTCTAAGTAAGACCTTGTCTTCAATTTTTTTAATTATAAAATTCTGTCTAACGTCTCGCCTAGAGAAAATTACATCATAAAATATATCCTTTTCATATTCAGAAAAATCTCTCTTAGAATGACTAGACATATAATAATTTTATAATCACATTAATTTCAATATTATTCTGTTGATTAATTAGATCTTGCATAATTGCACCTAAACAGCTTTATGATTGCTATCCCTTCTATGAAATACCCGCCCACTCTTTGCTTTCCTATGATAGGTTATCTAAAAAACCACTACTGCTTTTCAAATAGTTTACAGGCCTACAATACAAGAATTGGAGGAAATTTTAGATAAAGAAATATTAAGAAAATATTATAAACATGAGATACATCGGCTACAATCAAATAAAAAATACCATAGAAAGAGAAAGTTTGATGCCGTAGGTAGACATTTTAAACTTGATATCAAAAACAGACAGAAGGTATTGAAGGCCATATACTTTGTTTAATGATTATTTTTTTCGTTATTTGCACACATTTTGTTGATGAATCTATGACCTAAATAGTGAAAATATTATTGTTATTATTACAGGTAATTGTTGTTATAACTGATTTTGGAACCATGCGACAAAGCACTTTACTTTTTATCCTAACAATTTAATTTATATGCTACAATACAGTAAAATCTGAAATTCATTAATGTATTTCAATTATAAGGAATATCGCAATTTGCTTTAGGATATTTTCTCATAAGTCATATTATAATATTATTAGAATATGATTTTCGCCAAAACTCAAATTATACTTTTATCAACAAATTTTTTAATTTTATCCAATACATCACATTTTAGATAGCCATTGGAACTAATGTATTTTTTCAATTCGTTTTCTTTATATAGTTTCTCGATACCCATACCTAAAGCCAATTTTCCATATTTCCACTCTCTTACAGCATCAGTTCCAAATTCTTGTTTTAAGTGACTAGTTATTATTCTTATAATATCGTCTTGATTTATTTTACCTTTTTTCTCAATTTCTACATTAATAACCGATACATTGAATAATTTCGAATTAGATTTTAATGGAAAAGTTACATTATCAATATCCATCTCTGCAATTACATCATTTTTTACATCATTTTTCTTTGTTATATTAATTACCTTTCTATTATTGTTATGTGTATGTATTTCTCTGAAACCTAATTGTTGTAAAGTTTTTATTGGATTTTTATCAAAATATTTGTCTATTTCTTTTCCGTTAATTTCTGTTAATTCTGCGAGCTGTTTAGTAATTGTATCAAATGCCTCTTCTGACCATTTGTATTCATTTTCTGAACGACTAACGCTTTGGAATTCATATTTTGGCGGTCCTTTTAGAGTAATAAAATCAACATTATTTTTATTTCTTGTACGTAAAGCAAATTTTTTTTTATGGAGAGAATGTAAAATATCATCAAAATAGGTATCGATTATTCGTTCATCCATATTATGTTCTAATTTAAAATCATAGATATTCTGCATACCTTTAATTTTATTAAATACTATCTCAATATTTTCTGAATACATTATTAAAGATATTTCAGTTTCTGTTATCATTTTTCTCCTTTTCTCTCATACTAATATAATAATATATTTTAAGTTTGGTCATGATTCATCTCTTTTACAGTTTTGTTCCTATCTCAAATATCATACGATATTTGCATCATTATTGGAAATTTACACGCGTAGTAAATAATTTTATATATAATATTTTATACTGACCAAAGGAATTGTAGATTGTAGAAATTTGTAAAGTTTTTGAAAATCAAGTTAAAAGAAAATAATTCTTTTGTACAAAAGCAACATTTGAAAGAAATACATTATAGATAAACTAGATCAATTGATTATTACTTAAAAATTCGTATCATAAGGAATGCTAATATATCTTTACAAAATCACTGTAACATTCCTAATAAGCGGATCGATAAGAATATATCACTGGTATTTGTGCAATAAGATTTATTTCTTAACTATATTATCACATATTCGAAAATCAGTTAATTTTGGAATTAGACAAGCACTAAACACTGAAAAAACAAATAGAGTAATATGAGCTAACTTTTGTTAAGCCTTTTATAGCCTGTTTCAAAGCATTTGATTCTATTTTTATATATTCTTTCCACCCTCTCTCATAAAATTATCATCTTTATTCAACTGCTCGAATTGGTTGATTCTGGTGCAGTGCCCGGAGCGTTGGTTGATGCTGTTGCAGATGCTGGCTGAAGGTTGCTGTTACCATCAAATGTTGCATCAGCTGTATATGAGTGCCCAGGGACTAACGTCACTGGCTGATCGAAGTCACCACTTGCTTCAGTTTGTATGTCCGTTGTATGTGTGCTCCCAGTAGTAGTGCCATGTAATGTAAGGTGTATAGTATTACCTCCCACTTCTTGACCTTCACATCTTTAGATTACCATTTATTGAGGTATCTGCTACGTTGAAACTTAGTGTTATCTTACAAGGAGTCGCAGCAGCGAATACTTGATTGGTTAATGGTTTTGTTGCTCCGTACATGAATGCTCCTACAACCAAGGCTACGCCTATAGCTATTGCGATTGTTTTATGTATCATATCTGTACGAAACTACTATAACATTCCTAATAAGTAATTCTATACATTTATATTTCTGGTATTTTTGCATTATGATTTTAGGCTACATTTATTGTACATTTATTTACTATTTCTGGTAATTGCAACGAGCTCCCCTTCTTATATGACATAACTCGCATCCAAACGCCTTGTTGCAAAGGCGGGGAATACGAGTATAAAGCTTCTTGCGAAGTAGCAGGCAATTCGTTCCAATAGAAACGGATAACTCTTAGATTTCGCATATCATCTCATTAGCGATGAGTAGTATCAGGGTTTAGTAATAGATATATCACGGGTCCATAGCGTCAACTCATCTACTTTATAACGTTTATAATAACTAAATCATTTAGGATTTGTGATAGTTCGAATGGATATGAAACAAATTTGACTTTATTTTTTATCCAAGTATTAACCTGGTAAATATTATGCACTTTGAAATGCTATTATTTTCTGTATATAGTAAGAGATACATCGCCATCAACAGTAACTTCAATTTATCGCTGTTTTACATCGTGAATATTATCATTATTTAGGGGTCTGTAAAGTCTGTCTTAATGATTTATTTATTTATCTTGTAAATTTTCCCTGGATAGAATCATTATAAATAAACAGACCAATTAATTATTATGCAGAAGTTTCATATCACAAGGTAAGGTTTATTAAATAATAGAAATATCTTTTGTTCAGAACGCTTTTTTTATTCCTTTAAATTCTTTTCAGAAAATGAAAAGTGATTGATTTGTCCTTCTCACTATACAATTGCTTGGAGCAACTCCGTCTGCACTCTTGATCGCTTGTGGGTCAGTCATGTTTCTGCAGGGCCAGGATAATTGGCCGCTGTCTCATTATTGCTTTTGTTCATATTCTCAGGCACCCACGTAAATGTGGCATTATTCTCTTTCTTATTGATAGCGACACTCCAGAATGGATACAAACGGGCCCATTATATTTCCTTCATCATTAGTAATTTTCGCACTAGTGGCGAACGCGCAACCGACGGATTTCGCGTTTGGCGAGACACCCCGTAAGGTAATGACCGGTGGGCTTTTCTGCAATCCAGGATTTTTGTATCATATCAACTGGATTACTCATGGCGGGCTGAAAAGTATGGAAGGGCCTCAGACTCTAGGAAATGGCATTCTTTGATTTGTTGATACCCTGGGCACCTGGCCACAGTGGACGACCTTGCCGCCTGCCTTTCCTGCCGCCAGATAATCGACCCAAATCTTGGCGTGGACGGCGAGCGTGTCGCTCCAGACGTACGGCGGAACTCCAGCGGCAGTGTGCTCGTGGTTGTACACGGCCAGGATGCTGTTGGCATCCACTCCTGTTGCATTTCCAGTACCGTTAGTAGGCTTTGTCACATTGGTTGGCAGTAGGCTAGGGGTTGTAGTTTTGCATGTTGAATTGTCAGTAGGAGGAACACAACCGGTTGTCGGTACTGCCGGTGGTTGTAGATTAAGAGTTGATGAGCCATTATTATCCATTGTAGTTCCACTGCCAAGTTGAATTTGATCCACCATTATCAGTAATTCCACCGCCAGTTGTTGACGAGCCAACGTTATCCGTAGAGGTACTATTATCATCAGTTGCCCCACTAGCATACATAATTGCTGAAGCAGGGAAAAACATTGAAATTACTATTAAAAATATCCATGAAATAGTTATTCTATTCATAATTGCCATTGCCATAACATATAAAGCCATTCTAAAATGAACAGTCCAAAATAGAGAATGCAAAAAAGAGACCCAACTCTTTTTGAATTATCAAATACAAAATTTTTTTATTTTGACTATCCTGATGGCTCTGTTAACTTAAGGAAAAACCTATAATCTTTAAGGCAACCATATATTATATGTCCAGTAGAAATAGAACATCTCCAAATATAGTTGGTTATGGATTATACTTGTACTTTTTAGGATTATCATTTAGAAATACTGCCAACAAAGCATTATCATTTTTACTTTAGTAAAAATAAGTCATGTATCAATCTGGAACTGGCTTCAAAAAGGACAGGCCTTGGAAACATCTCAGAGAATAAGAAAATCCAAGAGTATATCCTAGATGAAACTGTTATAAAAGCAGGCGCTGAATCCATTTGGCTTTGGATAGTTATCGAACCAATACATAAAGAAATTCTATCATTTTATATATCAAAAAAGCGAAATATATCTGTAGCAAAGCGATTTCTTTCTACGGTTATAAACAAGTATGGAAAGCATGGTAGTTTCAACAGACGGCGCAACTTGGTATTCTACAAAGCCGGAGGTCTTTGAAACCGATATCATCATCTTCCATTCCACCTATCAGAAAAACATCATTGAGAGAACTATGCAGTACATTAAGGATAGAACCGAAGGGTTTGATGACTACTTTCATTGTAAAAAGAACAAGTGTAAATTAAATCATATTAATCAATGGCTCAAGTTATTTGTTTATAACACACGATAAAGAAATAATATCTTAAGTTAACAGGGTCATCCTGATTGTTCCATTTTCGAATTTGATTAAGTGTTTGCTCAGGATTAAGTTATAGAGATTACAACCACTAGACATAATCCAAATCTGGCGCAGAACAACCAAGGCCATGATTACATATATTTAACAAATGCTTTTTTTTAATACTGTAGCGGTTATTAATGAAAATAACAATGTAGTGGATACTATAACGGTAGGAGACGTTACTGTATAAGTAACATATAACCCTGACAAATGAGAATATGTATGTGAAAAACTTCAGTTAAGACTCAGTCTTGATTATTGGAGTGATACACTATCACAACTACCATTTGAAACTGCATATGAGGTGACAAAAAAAACAGACATAAACATCCAGGTTCATCAAAATACAGATAATAATGTTGAATAACGGAGGAATTCTTATTCTGATGAAATGATATTTCAAGGACAATCTGTAAATCAGCATAGAAATGTTTTCTCTTGAAAAACTATAAAGACTCAAGTTGTTTGTTTATGAGCACAATAAAGAATTAATATCTTAAATCAAGAGCCGAATAATAATAAATTCTATTAAAATAGTTCTATTAGGGTTAGAAGGAAAAACAGTAGAAGATATACTTCATTCGGGACAAGACTAATTATATTTTGACTGTTTGCGTCACAATCTTACCATCAAAACGTTAACAAATAACGATTAAAATCATCATGCAACAAAGCATTCTATACATTGATTCTTCGAGATGGATACCATCATAGCAATAAGCAATTTAACATTTTATGAAATATTATCTTATTCTTTAATCGAGTTCATTCAGTAGTGACGAGCTGTTAAACATCAGAAAACATCAAGTGTTGAAGGGAAAGATACCTGCCGATAAGTGCAGAAGCATCATCAAATGAATTCAACAATCAAATCCATATTTTTAAAAAGTTTTAAAAAGATAACTTGGCACATTGTTGAAATTCTCGAGTATAAAAAACTGTATATATATACACATATGATAAAAAGAACATGAATAAAATAACCAATTTATTGGTACTTTTGCTATTAATTTCGTTTATTTTACCAGCTACTGCAATTAAACATGTTAGTGCATCTACAGATAATGATATCACATCAAATTCACAAAAATTACATCTTGTGGGAAGCCAGGGAGGTGTACCCTCGGTAGAGAATTTACCAAAGTACCTTCCGGCAGAACCACCCGCAGCGCCACCAACCTCATGACCAAATCAATGATACCAATGATACCGATTGAGCAAATGCGTATTGTTGACAGATATTATATGATATTGGTATTTCAACTAAAAGTAAAACGAGACTTATTGGAGTAAAAAATAATAAGTATATCATAAAGACACGCTAGATAATTACAGTGATGATCTGCTGATTTATAAACGGACACAGGAAAATAAAAGACAAAATCCTGAAAGAGGATTGATATATAGAACATAATATCATCTGTCGTGCAAAAAAATTAGATGTTTTTAGATAATTAAAAACAGAGTGAGAAAATACGAAACACAATTGAATGTCAAATATAATTACAGTATTAATAACTTAGAATATTGGATCAATGGTACCATAAAAGAAAATATGGTAAAGAGTAATTGATTGTGTAATATTTTTAATTATGCTGTATCTTTTATCAATATTTGTTTTGGAATAGTGATAATTCTACTACGGAAAGTCAAAATTCATTTTTATTATACTTAAAGACTATTAAATTAAAATTTGAATATGTATAATATTATCAAATTTTAAGTAAACAGACTTAAAAATTAAAAATTATTAATATATTATAATAAAAGATAGATATCTGAATTGATACTAAATAAGTTTTTCTATTTGTTTTAGACATGATATATAATGTCAATATCAACTAAAAATAATCTGTCCTCTTCTGAAGACATAGTTACCAGAAAAGGTTCAGGCATTCAACTAGTGTTGGGAATAATAATTTTAATTTTATCCATATGGTTAAAATTAGAAACCAATATGGAATTATTATTTTATATTTTAATCAGTATAAGCATTATAATAATAGCATCATCTTTTTTAATACTTATAAATCAATATGAACGAGCTATAATTTTAAGATTAGGAAGATACAATAAACAACTAAATCCAGGCATTCAGATTAGAATACCTATTATCGACAATGTTTTGGTAATAGATATTCGAGAAAGAGTAAGAGAATTCAAAGCAGAAAGAATGCTTACAAAAGACAACATACCTGTAACTATCGATGCAATCCTTCGATACAAAATAATAGAAAAAAAAGTAAATGATACAATATTAAATGTAGAAAATTTTAATGAGATGATAAAACAAATTTCACAAACGACGTTACGAAATAGCATAGGTTCTTCATTATTTCAAGAGATTCTTTCAAAGAGGGAGGAAATAAATCATTCCATACGAGATTTAATTGCAGAAGAATCAAATAATTGGGGAATTATGGTAACAGGGGTAGAAATAAGGCAGGTTATCATACCACAAGAATTAGAGTCAGCCTATGTCTATGCAGGCACAAGCTGAACGTGAAAAACAAGCAAGGGTAACTTATGGTGAATCTGAAGTGCTTGTAGCTCAAAAATTCTTAGATGCCTCCAAAATTTACTCAAATAACCCTGTAGCATATTCGTTAAGGCAATCTAATATGTTATATGAAACCATGAAAATACATGAAAATACAATAATATTGGTCCCATCTGAAACATTAAATTCGATTGGATTTGGAAATTTAGGTACATCGGTAGGGTATTTGCAAAATTTGAAACAGATTTTAGATAATGCCAAAAATAAAAATGAAAATAACACTACTTAAATTTTCAATAGATAGAATATCAGATTGAATTTGAAGATATTGCCTTTTAATTTTCCAAAAAAGTTCCGCACTATATTTTAAGTACAGTCAAAAAAATGATATATTAACAGCATTTGATTATACATATATATAATTTATTTTACTCAAATAATAAACAATATGTTTAACAATTATGTATTAATTCTAATTTAAACTATAAAATAAAATATTTTAAATTAGTATAGAAAATTCTGTTCTTCAATATTACTAAGACAATTTTCATACTTTAGATTTCGAGTTTTATCTCTTTGATATACATTATTTGAACTCCAGTGTACAAATTTCATCAATTTTGTAAATTAAAATACGTATATAATTTTAAGAATATCATAAATTTTTAATATTATATTAGTTAAACAAGTTGTAAATATTGGATTTAATTGAGTAAAAAACTAATTGATATGTTAAATAATTATTAGTTCTATTAATCAAAATTGATAATGTGTATAACCCATCACAAATGGTTTTCACTAATACATAAACTTCAGCAACATTGGAGTGATCTAGATTAGAATATTATTGTTAATAAATAAATCTGTTTGGTAAATAATTTAAAACAATAATTATAATATGTTTTATGTTATCTAAAGCCGATAGCGATGGGTCTACAAATATCGAGACAAAAAAAAGAATTGCACAGCCTCCTTTAAATTTGCTATTTAACCCCTCCCTAATAGATAGGCAAGATGTTTGGCAAATAAACATTGTAAAATTGCTAGAAACATTATTAGAATTATTAAACAAAACAGGAAATAAAGATTTGCGAGTATGTGGAGTTGCCATTTTGACTTCTTCTCTAATTCATAGATTGAAAGTAGAATCTATATTTAGATTGGACAAAATAGCTAATCAAAAAAATGTTGAAAAAGATACAGAAAAAGAAACAGAAAAAAAAATTCCCATACCAGAATTAGCAAATTTAGGTCTGCCTTTTCGTAAAGAAACAACCTATCCATCTTCATTAGAGGAGCTATTATTAGTGTTAGAAAATATGATAACAGAACTTTCTACTCCCAAAATCCGTCGTAATATATTAGATTTAGAGCCGGTAGAATCGTTTGACTTTCAAGAGTATTTAATAAATTTTGAGAAAATCATCGAAGAATATGAAATCACATTATTTGATAAAATAAATTTTGAAAAGGAAATTATTTTTAATATATTTGTACAAAATATGAGCGCATTAGAAATTGCAAGATATTTTATTGCAATGTTATATTTAGCAATGAATGGAAAAATAGAAATATCATTTCAATATTCAATGAATAACAATAACCATAACAATAATAATGTAAATAATCTAGGCAATTTAAATACTGATAAATCCAATCGGTTGTATGAAGAAAGTAATTTTGATTTCATTAAAATATCTGTCATAAATAATTAAAGTTGTTATTTTGACAAAGTTGCCACAAGATGAAATTATTGCAAGATTGGAAGCAGCTTTATATTCTGCAGGTCGCCCCCTAACAATAGATGAATTAACAAAGGCATCTGGTATTGATTCAAAAGAAAAAATAAAAAAAATACTAAATGAATTAATTAATAAAACAAAAGTGGTATTTAAGGCAATAGAGATTTTAAAATTGGATGATGGTCGTTACGTTTTTCAATTAAAATCAGATTACATGCCGGTTGTAAAAAAATTTGCATCAAAACCTCAAATATCTAATTCCGTTCTAAAGACTTTATCATATATTGCATATGAACAACCAATTACAACCAAAAGATTGGTAGAAATAAGGGGCTCGAAAGTTTATTCTCATTTGAAAGAATTAGAACAATCAGAATTTATCACCTTTAAAAATGCAGGAAGATTAAAAATTTATAATACGACTCAAAAATTTCAAAGCTATTTTGGGTTAAAAGACCTAGATTCACTGAAGACAACACTTTTGTTAAAGAAATAGCAGTACAATAACAATCAAATACAAAAGTAAAGAAAATACATATTATATATGAGTAAAATACAATACTAAATGGTAGTTTACCAAATAATACCATCAAAATAAGTATCATTATTAGTGCAATATTTAATAGGGTTGAGGCATTTAGTAAAATGATAAACTTTTTTATATATTAAAAGAAAAATAAAAGGGTTTTGTATGACAATATATCTGTAAAAATAGCGGGAATCAAATTGAAAAATCCTTTAATTGTAGCGTCTGGATTTTTAGGATTATCTCAACACATTTTTAAAAGACTTTATAATTTGGGTGCAGCCGCAATAGTAAGTAAATCTATAAGTATTATGCCAAGAGAAGGATACAGAAATCCTACAATTGTTTCTATTAATGAAAACAGCTATTTAAATGCTGTTGGATTATCTAACCCCGGTCTAGAATCTTTTTCTAAAGAAATAGTTAATAACGATGTACCACTATTTGTTAGCATAGTTGGCTCTAGTTTTGAAGATTTTGCTAGAATTGTTAATAAATTAAAAAATTTTAACATATTAGGATTCGAACTAAATCTATCATGTCCTCATGTAGAAAAAATGGGAATGGAAATTGGAGATGATCCAAAGGCTGTTTTTGACATTGTAAATATCGTAAAAAAAAATACTAGTAAACCCTTATTTGTTAAAGTAGGTATTGGAAATTCGAATATCATAACCATCGCCAAAGTTGCCGAAGAAGCCGGAGCAGATGGTATCACAGCAATAAATACAATCAGAGCTATGAAAATTGATATAGAAACAGCTTATCCAATCCTGGAAAATAAAATAGGTGGTTTATCAGGATCTTCAATAAAACCAATCGGTATTAGATGTGTTTACGAGTTAAAAAAAAATATAAATATACCAATTATTGGTTGTGGAGGAGTAATGTCTTATAAAGATGTAATTGAATACTTAATGGCAGGTGCTTCAGCAGTACAAATTGGTAGTGTTTTAGGTTTCAAAGGATTAAATTCATTTAATAATATTATCATAGATTTACACAATTTTCTCAAAGTGAAAAATTATTCGAATATGGAGGAGATAATAGGAATTGCACACAGACAATAACTCCAGTAGAATAGTTACTATAGAATCAGTTATAGAAGAAACACCCACGGTAAAAACATTTTTATTTAAAGATAAGTTAAGCAACCGCTCTAGGGCAGGTCAATTTTTGATGGTTTGGATCCCTCGAATAGAGGAGCTTCCATTGAGCATAATGATTTCCCATAAAGAAGATTTTGCAGCTGTTACGATTAGAAAACATGGGCATGGATCATCATCATTATACAAATTTAAAAATGGCGATAAATTGGGAATAAGGGGACCATATGGAAATTCATTTATTTTCAAAGATTACAAAAATATAATTCTTGTTGGAGGAGGCACGGGCCTGGTACCTCTAGTAAGACTATTAGACCAATTAAAACAAAAGAAAATTAAAATAACTATAATTATGGGTTCTAAAACAAAAGAGGAAGTTTTTTTTGTAGATTTGATAAATAAAATTCTTAAAGATAGTAAAACTTATAATGTTTTAATATCGACAGAAGATGGATCCTTAGGAAAAAAAGGATATCCCCCAGATATTTTAGACGAAATAATATCAAATGAGAATAAAAAAATAGATATGATTTATACTTGTGGTCCCGAATTGATGATGAAAAAAATATATGATATTGCATTAAAAAAAGAGATACCAATACAAGCAAGTCTTGAAAGATATATGAAATGTGGCGTTGGTATTTGTTCCAGTTGTTGTATAAATGATAAGTTAGTTTGTTACGACGGAACAATTTTTAATAGTGAACAACTACAAAAATTATCTGAATTTGGGTTTAATTATAGAGATAAATCAGGCAGAATCCAGCAATATAATCTTGTTTAAAGCTAAATAGATAATTCTGAAAATATTTTTATTTACAATTGATCATAAATTAAAATTTTAATATATTAAAAATAAAAAAAGAAAATTACCATTTTTACTAAAAGAAAAATTATGTAACATAGTTAAGTAACATAGTTAAGGATGTCGCAATCTTTAAAATTACAATTTCGAGGACTCGATTCAAGAAATTAATTCCTTATCAAGTTAATCAATGAAGATATTGAACCATTGTTTTAAAAGTTTAATTTATATTTGTTCTTTTTTTTTGCAAGGAAAGGATTTATCAAAACATTCTTTTGTTCTATTTTTAATGTATTGTAGAGTTCTTTCAATAATACTTTTTTTAAAAGAGGACGAAGTTAAAATACAGTTTCATAATAATAAATAATTCGATTTTCTTTTCTTTTGAAATCTCTTTAATCCTTACTTTTGTATCCAATTTCAGATAGAAACAGAACTCTTTTTTCAAGTTATCAAAAGGATAATGCTTTAGCAACATTTATAAATGACATCTATAAAAAGTCCAGATTTGACCATACCTCTATTTTGTGAAAGGTTCTGTTTCTAATAGTTATGTACAATATATGGTTGTTTTAATTATGAATTTTTATCTAAGTTATCTTGCTCATTTTGAGTAATATAGATTATATATTGTATGTAATTTAATTCATTTGCCTAATTAAAAAGAGCTGAGCATGCCGGGGTAGCTCAGCTTGGTTAGAGCGTTCGACTCATAATCGAAAGGTCGCGGGATCAAATCCCGCCTCCGGCATATCATTATATTTAAATATTAAAAAGGAAATAAAAACAATCCTTAACTTTATGGATTTAAGTATTAAAACATAACAAGCATTTCCAAAGGATTTTTATAAATATTATTTTTTGGTTATCAAAACAAGTTATTAAATTGCAATTGATTAAACTTTTTGATCATAACAAAATATTTTAGGAAATCCTTAACAATTACCTAAAGAATAATACATATATTCATCTTTATACTATAATACTGCATCTATTTACCAACAAAATTATTGTTATATTTTTATATTCTAAAGTTTTAAAATTAACCACTCTGAACAAACACAGATTCTTATTAAATTGCTTACAGTTTTTACATTACCATATTATCAAATCCCTTGTAATCCGTATTAGGAATATCCATTCAATTAAATTATTCAAATGAAATCTGTTAACTTAAGGAAAAAACTATAGATTTAAGTCAACTATATCTTTCGAGATCAAGGAATAGAACAGATTCTCTTCAAAGATTATTGGTTGTAGATTATTCCTGTACTTTTTAAGATTGTCTTTTAGAAGCACTGTTAAAGCACTATTATTTTTACTTTTAGTAAAGAAAGCCACGTTTCTATCTGGAACTGGATACAAAAAATATAAACCAAAAAAAAAATTTAATAATAAAAAGAGAATTCCAGAATATGTAAGGAAGAAACCGCAATAAAAGCAGACTGAGAATTAATATGACTTTGATAGATAGTGATTGAACCAATGTACAAAGATTTTTTTCTTTTCGCATATCAAAAGAGCGAAATATCTTTGTTGTAGTAGATGAGTGGCTTCTTTCTATGGTTATAGACAAGTATGGAAAACATTCAGTTTCGTCTGATGGTGATGGTACTTGGTATCCACCAAAAGCATATCAGTTCTTGAACCTACATCAACATCTTCATTCCTCCATTGAAAAAAGCATAATTGAAAGGACAATGCAGTACATAAGAAATAGAACTATTGAAGGTTTATGATTATTTTCCTTCTAGGAAAAATAACATGTAAATTATATCCTATAGAACTATGGTTAAGATGTTTGTTTATTTGTATAATAAAGAAATAATGTCTAAAGTTAACAGGCTATTTAAGTAATCTATCTATTTAAGTAATCTATCTATTTAATCTAAGGGGTGATTGTATATTCTTTTTAAATTTTAGCAAATAAATCTATAATATTATTATGTAAGTTTAATATATATTATAATATCTTAATCTTTAATTTCTGTTTTTATGCAGAATATTTATGAGTAATTGTACTGATTCCACACATAGTTGACATTTTAGCTTCCTAACATAGTTGACACTCTAGTCTTAGAGTGTAATAATAATGGATATAATTGAAAATAGGTATAAAATGATAATTGAATCAGAACGTTCAGGTAAGACTATATCTGATGTTTGTACTGCATATGCTGTTTCAAGACAAACATGGTACAAATGGAAGAAACGGTATAATGTATATGGTTTACTGGGATTAAAAAACCAATCAAGAAAGCCACATAATATTAAAAATGTAAAGGTAACCAAAGATATAGAAAAGATTATTCTCGAGCTGAGACTAAACAACAGATTTGGTCCAATGAGAATAAGGTTCAGATTAAAGAGAAAGTATGGAATCAGCTTGGGTACAAAAACCATTTACAATATTCTAAAGAGACACAATCTCAATGTACTATCTGTCAAGCTAAAAAGAAAATACAAGATTTGAAATGAAACATCCGAATGAGTTGGTTCAAATGGATACCAAAGGACCTTTTTATCTAAAAGGCTCACGAAGCAAAAATTATTTTATTCACGTAATAGATGATTGCCCCTCAAGAAAAGTAGTTAGCAAATGGTGCAGCAGAAGAACTAGTGAAGAATCTTTATCAGTTCTCAACGAATGGATTGAACTCTACGGTAAACCTATGAAAGTGATGCACACGATGGTTGTGGTAGAGAATTTACATCGAATAAATTCAAACATTATCTTTTTCTCAATGGAATAAAGGACAAGCAGATTCCTAAAGGTTATCCACAAGAACAGGGGAAAGTAGAAGCGTATAACAAAATAGTCATAACTGAATTTCTACAAGTAGAAGAGTTAATTGATATGAAAGAGGGAATAGAGAAATACGAATTATTTGTCAATTCATATAACTATGAAAGAGAACACGGTGGAATAAACGGAATGACGCCATCAGAGAAGTTCATGAAATCTTTAAAACAACCGATATTGATACACTAAAACAAGACAAAATGTGTCAGCCATGTTGGTACATTGTTTTGTCAACCATGTATGGAAGTACAACAAGTAATAATACTACAATAAAAAGTACAAACAGAATTCTATTATCTCTTTTTATAACAATAGTCTCTGTATCTCTAATCTCAGGTGCATTAATACATCTACAGATCTATGCCAAAAAAAATTCTCATTCACATCATTCATTTTCTTCAGATGAAATGAATCCTTTATTAAATTCATCAAGTAATGCATTTCCTAATGAAACATCTGTTGATTCTAATAATTCTGCATCCAACTTAAAAGATAACTCCGATCAAACTCAGGCTAAATCTATAGAAGATATTCCTGATAATTCCAAGAACATTACAAGTATTGGTATAATAAATAATCAATCGAATTTTAGTGTTAATGATAATCCAAAATTAAATTCTAACAAAATAACAAAGATTAATGATGATGTTAATAATACTAATGATCAACATATCTCACAAAATAGTATATCTGACAAGACAGATAAATCTACTTCAAATTTTGATCAGGTAAAACTATCTAAACACAAATCTAAAAACCATGATTCATTTTCAAACGATAATGATTCTAAAAATATTGAACAACCTTTAGCATCTAATCCAAATCCTTCTTTATCTAATAATACAAGTGATGAATCAGCATCAAAATTTCCAACCTTATCTAATAATACATTACATTTGAATACACAAAATTTTCTATCTAAAGAGAGATTGAAACCCAGTTTTACATCTGGTGAAAAAAAAGGGAATACAAACTTAAATCCGTTGGATCAAAGCTTTACAGATAATAATTTAAATAACGAGCATAAAGATAAAATAAATAATAATTTTAGATCCTATACTGATACTGGCATAAATACAAAATTTAATAATTATGACCTTCTTTCTAAAAATATTGTAATCCTGGATCATCTGTTACTAAAGTGAAGAATAGTATAAATCAAGAAACCCAGAATAATAATAAATTTAATATAAATAATAGTCCTGGAACCCGTATAACTAATGAACAAATAATTAAACAATCTGTAAAAATAAACAATCAGGTAAATAATATTATCAAAAATAGCCAAGTTAATAATATCGTTAAAGAAAATACTATTACTGCTCCAAGGCAACCGTTAACAAATTTAATAACTATGAAATTATCCAATTCTAATCTATCTGGCGGCGCGTTATTACCGTTGGCAGATGTAGAACCATATAGAGTAATAGGGGGACATATTACGGCAAATCTTCCAAGTAATTTTAAACAAAATATCGTATTATCGCAAATTTCAGATGATGGACAGATACTACATGCTGTGATACTAGACCTTGATCAAATTCCTCAGTCAACATTAGATCAAAATTCATTATATGAAGCAAGTCTTGGATCTGATATTAGTGGCACTAACCCTTTTACAGGAAATCAGGATGAAGTTAAAATTATTACAAATTTATTTTTATGGAATAATAATCAACAACCAATGATCTTTAATAGTACGAGTGGTGTTACTATGAATTTGATATATAAATAATGTTGTATTATTTATATATTATTTTAATTTCAATATAGTATAGTTAATTTATAATCATATTCAAAAAAAGAAAAATCATTTATAGTATTTTATTCAATAATTTGATGCAGATTTAAATTAATTTAGTTTTGTTAATCATTTTATTTTATTCTTATAATGATTAAATGTTAAAAATTGCAACTTGAAAACTTATATTTTATATTCTTAAAGTAATTTTGTTGATTGTTTTTGATAACGTATACTTTAGCTTAACTTGATGAAATTGTATTATTTAACTTAATTTGCTTAATCATATTATAAAATATATATTAATAAAACAGATATTTTTTCTATAATTTTAGCAATTAAGATTCTTAATTACAAAAAAATTAAGGTCGATAAAAAAATATGTTTTCATAAAATATTCGCTTAATTTCCTAATGATTGTGATTATTATTTTTTATTATCTTTATAAATATCTTTTATGTTTGTTGTGCATAGAATTTATTCATATAATTAAATTAAATTTTATAATAATATTATGAATACTATAAAAACAATTTAAAATAATGATTTTATATATTAAATAATTTCACTATTTAATACTTATAGTATTATTTAATAGATCTCTCGCATAAGGGGCTCTCAAAATTTTAGGGATTATAAATGATATTTATAATATATTATTTTATCTTGTTGATCGATAAAAAAGATATATTTTTTAGAATTTATTTGTGGGTTGTGACGTGCACGAAATCTGATATAAAGGTGTAATTAGATATTAGTGGTAAAAGTTCCTTTTCATCATATATATATAGATGTATCTTCTTATAATTATAAAAATTTCTGATTTTTTATCTTGGATAATATTGAATGCTTCAAAATGAAGGTTTTTCGCATATAAAACAATCAATTGATTTAATACATTTATATCCTAAGATCTGATAATATGTTATTTATTTATTAGGAGGTGGATGTATATAAATAATAATATTATATATATAAAAACGAGCGATGAAATATTAAACAACCCTTCTAAATTTCCTTCATTTTCAATAATAATACCTACCTTTAATGAATCTCCAAATATTATAAATTTGATTAATTCTGTAAAAAAAAATATAGGTGATTCTATTTTTTATGAACTTGTAATAGTTGATGATTCTTCTACGGATGGTACTATTACCAAAGTGCTTAATTCATTTAATGAATCCAAAGGTTTTATTATTTATATGATTAAAGATTTTGAAATTGATGAAGTACAAAAAAATTACTTAATTTACCCTCATAAAAATAACATAAATTTTATTATAAAGATTATCATAAGAAAACAGAAATCTGGAATAATATCTGCAATTAAAGATGGAATAAAGTCTTCTCTTGGTGATTATGCAATAATTATGGATGCAGACCTGTCTCATTCTCCATCTTATTTAAATGCATTAATAAAAGAGATAAAAAAAACGAAAAATGATATTGTGATTGCTTCACGATATATAAAAAATGGTAAAATTTTAGGGTGGTCTAAGAAAAGAATTTTTTATAGCAAAGCAGCAACTTTTATATCAAAATCTTTGTTTAAGTTAAATAATATTACTGATCCAATGTCTGGTTTTTTTATTATTAAAAGTAATATCCTTAAAAATATAAAATTTGATACAGCAGGCTATAAAATATTACTTGAAATTTTAGTTAAATCCAAAGATCTAAAGAGCAGTGAAATACCCTATACTTTTGTGGATCGAGCAAATGGATCAAGCAAAATGAATTCTAGAGTTGTTTTGGATTTTTTTAAAGGTATTATATTTCTATATAACAACAATTAATAAATTTACTATATTCCTTTAAATTCAATTATCTTCCTATATGGATAATAATTTCTAGTTGTTATTTAAAATATACTTTGAAAGAGTTTCATAAAATAATCTCCTTGTTACCTAGCGCCACAGAAATCATTTATTATTTGGATCTTCAAGATAGACTAAAGGGAGTTACTCATACATGTACCTTTCCTTCTGATGCATTAAGCAAACCCAAAATAATTAGTCCTTCATTTGATATTAATATATTAGATAGTTTAGAAATAGATAGAAAAATTAAACAGCTTGCACGAGATAATGAACCTATTTTTATTTTGAATTCAAATAAAATTATAGAAATACAGCCGGATTTGTTGATAAGCCAAAATACTTGTGAAGTATGTGCTCCTTTCCAAAGGGAAATTCAGCAAATATCGTCTATTTTGGGATATATTCCCCAAAACCTAAATTTGAACCCAAAAAATATAGATGAAATCCTGAAAAGTATTCTCATTATTGGAGCTCAAATAGGGAACATGGATAAAGCATTATCTAAAGTTGATGAATTGACTATGCGAATTGACTATATTAAAAAAATAGTTGATAGATTTTATAGAAAGAATAACGAAATTCAAAAACCACGCATCATTTGCCTTGAGTGGATGTCCCCTTTTTATTCGGCTGGTCATTGGGTTCCCGAAATGGTCGAATTTGCAGGTGGGATTAATATAATTGGAAAAGCCGGATCCTCTTCAAAATCTATTTCTATTGACACTATTAATGATTACAATCCAGATAAAATTATAATAATGCCTTGTGGTTTCGACCTTGAGAGGACAGGTAAAGAATCAGAAATTTTAAAAAATATTGATAAATGGAACTCATTAAAGGCCGTAAGATCAAATGAGGTGTATTTGGTTAATGCAGATTCATATTTTAGCAAACCTAGCCCGCGAGTAATAATTGGAATAGAAATAATGGCAAAAATATTGTATCCATATTTGTTTAATAATTTATCCATTCCAAAATATGGTTACAAAAAATTTTAAAATTATGTAAAAAAAAGAATGAGATTATGCCGTTTGATTTTTATTTTCTATTATATAGTAAAAACATCCATTTTTAGATCCTGCGTCCGTAAATTCTATTGGATAATTAATTTGGTTTTCATGACCATCATTTACAAGTAATGATTCTATTGGGAAAAATATTATCGATTCTGGATCATTATCTTTGTCGTTAAAACCATATGCCAAATTGGATATTTCTGTTTTATATCTTATGGGGTATGGCTCGTAAGCCATTTTATTCCACCATTCAACACCGGTAAAACAATTTGAAATTTGAAATGCAATCCGATCATTGTTGTTTAAGGTTAGTATATAGTTTTCATCCATTTGCATATTCAGGTTTTTTAAATAAAATTCAATAGAAACATCAATTTTATTAAATTTGATTTGTCTATAATAGGTATGTCCTACAATTGGAATAACTTTGGTGAATCTATATCGATTAACGCCACCTAGTATTGCCTCAAAGTAATCTTGTTCGTCAAATTGACAAATAAGGTTTAATTCAATTGGAATTTGGTCTACATTAAATATTTCTAACAAATATAGCATCCAGGATTTATCTGGAATATTGTTATCAAATTTATCAATTATTCTAAAATTATCTGAGATTAAATTAAATTTTTTGAAATAATTTCTATAATATCCTTGGGCATTATTTATATACCCTGTCCAATAATGCACATATTTCAATAATTACATCAAATATTTAAAATAAAATTCAAAGACCAATTTTTTTATTTTAGCGCCTTTAATTGATATTTATCAATCTTCATTGTCCACAAATTTCACTCTAAAGTTAGGATCGTATTGACGTTTGAATTTAAAGTAATCATATAAAACAAAATTTAGTTTAGACAGCATTAATATCGCATTTTAGACAAATTTAATAATAAATATATTTTTAATACCGTTAAATATTTTGAAAAAAACTTTTACAACTGCAATTTTTATGAACCTGAATTTTTTTTCTGTTATAAATATTTAGAATTTTAATTGTTGTATTATAATAATTTAATATGTATTGTTATGAGTTTAAAAACCAAAATAAAATATATGCAATGGTAGTTGTGGGATACACTTTATTATAGATATTTTCATTATATTTAATTACAATAATCTTTGATTTTTTACCATTTCTAAAATATCATAGTATATGTTCTTTTGAGAAGAAAGTTAATTCAAATATTCAAATATAAATTATCAATATTTTTAATTTGACTTATTTTACTATAATAAAATAATATTTTTAACAACTATATAATTTTTACATTAAAGTTTTCTGCAAAAAGTTTATTAATTCTTTTATTATAGGATATTAAATGAAAAATATTTCAAAATTGATCAAAAACCAAAGATTATCGCTATTTACTTTAGCAATCATTGGTATAGTGGCATCAATTACTCTCGTCTTACCGGCTACATTAGCAAATGCTAAGGTTGTTCCACATTTTGCCACTCCTAATGGAATTTCTCTTTCAGTATCTGTAGCAAAAAAACATATTTCTCTTGATGAAAATATTAGACAAGTAATTACATCTACTGTAACAGATGAATTTGGTAATCCTAAAGCAAATGTCAAATTAGCTATATCTATAACAACTCCTAGTGGGTCGTCATCTGCTGACAGAACTACTGGTCCTGATGGTACCGACCATTTGTCTGTTCCTTTGACTGATACAGGCGATTATTCTGCAGATATTACCGCAACCAATCCTAATGCTGGTAGCAGTAATGCTCATGGATCTGCAAGTTGGACCGTATCTAAATAAAAAAGGTAAATAATTAATATTATTTTTTAAATAGCATTTTTTTAATTTGTATAATTAAAGAGGATAAAATAAAATTAATGGCTCTGTTAACTTAAGGAAAAATCTATAGCTTTAAGGCAACCATATATTTTATGTCTGCTTGAAATAGAGCATCTTCAAATATCGTTGGTTATGGATTATACTTATATTTTTTAGGTTTATCCTTTAGAAATACTGCTAAAGCATTATCATTTTTACTTTTAGTAAAGATAAGTCACGTATCAATCTGGAACTGGCTTCAAAAGTACAAACTAAAAAGGAAATGTCTCAAGAATAAGAAAATTAAGGGATATATCATAGATGAAACTGCAATTATAGCTGGTTTTGAACTAATATAACTTTGGGTGGTTATAGAACCAAAGAATAAAGAAATCCTCGCTGTTGCTCTATCAAAAAAGCGAAATATATCTATTGCCAAACGATTTCTGTCTCATGTAATAAACAACTATGGTAAACATCAAGTTTCGTCAGATGGCGGTACATGGTACCCTCAAGCCTGTGGATTTCTAAAACTAAACCATCACCTTCAGTCGTCTTTCACGAAAAGCCTGATAGAAAGGACGATACAATACATTAAATACTGAACTGAAGGTTTTGATGACTACTTTCCTTGTAGAAAGAACCAGTGTAAATTAAACCATATTAAACAATGGCTCAAGTTGTTTGTTTATGAGCATAATAAAGAAATAATGTCTTAAGTTAACAGTTGTGTAAATACCGTGATATTCGTTATTGTAAACTAATTGTGTTTGTTTAGATTTGTTAATTTTTATAATTTTGAATATGTATCAAAAATCATGACAACAATTTTATTGCTCAAAACAAGCAGTATTAGTTTACAAATGCATATACAGTCTTCTTTACACAACTGTTAACAGAGCCGAATAAATTCATATTATGAAATGTTTTATTATATTTTAATGTCTTGTCTACACTTTTCTATTTCATTATATTTTTAAAGTGATATCCTAGTACATAGTAAATTTTTTCTATATCTTGTATTTTTTTCTTAAATGATGTGAATATAGAATTGATAATCACTACGAAAGGACCCATATTGTAAATTTTTACATAAACTTGAATAGCATCAAGTTAGTATATCAGGAGGACTAATCAAAATACTATTTAATGAAATTGGTTATTGTTTATTCTATAATTTTATTATTTAGATCAGATTATTATATTACTTTTTGCTAATTTATAATCTATATTTAATTTAAAATTATGTTCTTTTATTATATGAATGATCTCTTTTTATATGGTCTTTTAATTTATCCATATCCGGAAACTCAATATTACATTTTGAGCAATCGTATGATCCCTTTGAATGATATAAAAGTTGATGATGCATATAATCTTCAATTTTACTGAATCTTCTGTTACATATATGACAGTTATGCTTTTTTAGAAAATCAAATAATTTCATATGTTAAATTAAATTTCCATAGAATTAATTAAGTTTTAACCTAATTTGATTTTGTGAATTTTTGCTATTTATAAAAAAGATTAGAACCTCGACATGAAAGAATAAATTAATGTATCTTATGCTTGTTTGTATGATTCATAAATCAAATGTTCAAACTTCTCCCATAATATATATTTTTTTGCATAATCAAATGTTTTTATTCTTTTGTTTAACAATTCGTCAGGATTGGATTTGAAATATTTCAGTATCTCAACTAATTCATCATAATTTTTAAAACCTACGACATTTTCTCTCAATTCATCAAATACTGGTTCTATAGAATCGGTAGATATAATTAAAAGTCCTGAGTGTGCATATTCATAAGTTTTATTTGGACTCATGTACTTATGAAATGGATGTTGTCTAAATGGCAATAAGCCAACAGAGTTATTTGACATTTCAATAAGCATTTTATTCCTTTCAAGTAATCTATGATATACTACATTTTTGGAATCTTCTGATTTCCAGCCGATAATATTTAATATACCTATATCAAATTTGCCAAATAAAGAAACTAATCCATCTATATTTTTAAATGGCGTTTGATATCCTGTATAAGGCATTGTTCCAGCATAAACCGAAGAAAATGCGTGATTATTTTTTGGATCGGGTATTTCTTGATTCTCATTTTTCAATGGAAAATTAGGTAGAACAAAGATTTTTTTTCCAATGTTTAAAAGTTCATCAGCTATCGATTTTGATGGTACTAGAATAGGTACTTTTGATACTAAATCTAACTCCCAATTTATCCATCTCTTTATCGATGATTGTTTTAATAACTTTTCGATACTTGATTTAAAAATGTTTTTTGGATTAAACACACTTTGCATTTTGGATTGAGAAGAATTATTAGATGAGATAAGAAGATATTTTGACCAATACTCATGGTTATCATAAACAAACGGATATTCTTTAATTTCCTGTATTAATCGGGCAGATAAAATATTATGTGCATGTATAATATCTGGCCTTATTTCTAACAAAATATTATTAAGTTGATTTTTAATTTTGTACCATTCATAAGGAATTTGATATCTAGCTTTTGGGGTCCAATTTAATGAAAAAATTTTATTAAAAATATTCCGGGTATAATTGGATAAAGGTTCTTTACCTGCAAAAAATACCATATTACCGTCATTTTTTAAAGTTAATGCCGATTTTTCGACTCTCCAATCAGGTAATGGGTCATCTGAAACATGTAAAATTTTTAAAACCAAATATAATCATTTTTCAATAAAATTTATTTAAATTTAATCAATTAGTCTTTTAAGCCACAGGATTTTATGAATATGTATAATGTTAATTTGTGTCCAAGACCATTTTTTAAATAAAATGAATCATTTAATTAATTTAAGGTTATTAACATTAGAAATAAAATTAAATATATAAAATATTCAGATAAACTTTCTGGATTTTTGGTAGCAACAGTGCCATTAATCTATGCACTAAATTCATCAAATAATGGTAATGCCAAGATTAATAACGGTCATCAAAGAAACATAAACAATAAACAAATCATTTGATTATTATTTTTCATTTTTATTTTAAAAGATATTTAAAAATTATGATCAACAACTTGAAAAGTTAAATTATAATTTATAATAAATTATTATGTTCAATGAATAGAATAAGCCAAAAAAAAGTGTTAATTGTCAGCTCAATACTAATAATAGTTATTATTTTGATATTGTCTATTAATTATAGACTTTTATCTTTTTCAAGAGATACATATCCTACATATTTAAAAGAGGTTACAGATAAATCGGTTAACTTGACAAGAGCATATCAAGATGAAGTAGCATTATGGAATAGTCATTTCTATTCTAGCAAGACTATGGCAAACATTACCGAGAAATATTTACCTAAATTTTTATCCCAATTGCAACGATTTAATAATACAAAAGCACCAGAGAAATATTCATTTGTTAAGGAAAACTATTTAAAATCTTTTGAAAACGAGATTAAAAGCTACCAATATTTCCTAACATTTTTAAAGACTAGTAATTCTACAGCAAATAAATTGTCAAGCGATTATTTGACAAGTGCATTAAATTATGAAACTATTGCGAGAAGTGCTTTTATTAATGCAACGAAAAATAATAAATAAATTTTTTATTTGTTGGTTTATTTGTTCGTTTGAATAATATCTGTAAATTATTTTTTATCATAGTTTTTATATATATTTTATTTGTATCATGCATAAAATATTTTAAGTTAATATGAAACGTTTTATTAGAATATGATTATCACAATCCATTTTTTAAATTGTAAAGAATTTTATAAAATCAATTGATGTAATTTTTTGAATAATTCTTCTTTAAATTAATCCAAAGTAAATTATGAACATATAATTTATAAAATATGATAAAAATATGTGTTTTATATATACTCAGTTAATCAAATTTCTATTTGATATTATAATTTAAGAGATAGTTAATAGTAAAAATGCAAACTAGGTAATTATTTTGTTGCATTTTTGCCTATATTGATTAACCCGTTAATCCCTTTTCCTATTGTATCACTAATGACTTTGGTAGCATTGGATAATGTTTTGCTAACGTTTGAGGCATATGGTTTATCAATAAATGTTGGATTTTCATATGGTTTTTGTATACTATTTGAATTACTGTAGCTTTGTGTTTTGGGAATATATTTTGAATATTCCGGGTTATTCTCTATCAAGCCATTACGGGTAGGAGGGGAAATATTGCTTAATGAAGAAGTAAAGGTGGAGATATTGGTTGATTTAGATGGTTTTGTAACATTATTTGAATATGTAGGAGTATTGGGAATATATTTAGTATATCCAGGGTTATTTTCTATAAGTCCTGCTTGATTACCTGGAGTTGCATTCATGATTTCCCCTGTTTGTTTAATGGGGCCTTTAATATTGACATTACCATTATTTGATGAATTTTGTGCATAGATTAATGGCACTGTTGCTACCAAAAATGCAGAAATAAGCAGTAAAGAAATATATCTAATCATTATATACATTCAATTAGATAATTATTTAATCGTTTTTACACATATAAAATTCCTTTAACTGTCTCATTAAAGGTCAATTTGATAATTATTTAGATGTTATTAGTTGATATTCAAATTAATGAAATCAATAAAGACCTGTTTTCGTTATGTTACTTTTTAATGAAAAAATCATGTTATATTATTGGTAAAATTTTATAAAATTAACATTCTTCTAATGATACTTTTTTCTGGCTCTGCTCACTTAAGAGTTATGTAAAGAATTACCTCGTTGATTTTTTAAAATAATTGTGATTGTTTTCATAAAATAAAATAAAATAATTAAAATACGATTTATTTGATATGATTATGTAAAAATATCTCAAGCAAAACAACTCCAAATATTTTACATTAAACATTACCGATGTATTTACACAACTCTTAAGGAAATCCTATATCTTGAAGGTGTTCTATTTCATTTGTGATATTTATAAACAGAATACACACAGGACCTATTGGTTATGCGTTATACTTGTACTTTTCAGATCTCTCTTTAAGAAGGACAGCGGGTAGGTTATCTGATTGCTTCTTTATCAAAAGAAATCAGGTTCAATCTGGAACTGGATTCAAAAGTACAAGCCTGAAAAAATATCGTTGAAAAAAAGGATATTTCAGACAGAATATGTAATATACAAAACTATGATCAAAGTTATGTCAAATATTTCTGGGCATGGGCTGCTACTATTAAACTAAAAGATTAAGAAATTTTTGCTATTAATATTTCAAAATAACGAGACATGTTTGCTGCAGAGCATTTTGTTTCTGATATTGTGGATTAACATGGTAAACATCCAGTTTCAACAGACGGCGATACATGGTATCCACCACAATGATGTAGACTCTTGAATCTAAACCATTATCTCTATTTCTCGTATGAAAAAAGCATTATCGACAGAGTAATGAAGTATATTAAATACAGAACTATTGAATGTTTTGATGATTATTTTCCTTATAGAAAGAAGAAATGTAAATTAGAACATGTAAAGAATTGGCTGAATCTTTTTGTAGATATTTATAATAAGGAAATATGCCTTAAATGAGCAGCATCTTCTAAAACCTTAAATTTTTTTAATTTTTTATAACAATTTTAAATGTCCTGTTAATCTGTCCAACTTAGTAGAGATGTCTGGACCGAAACCACAACAGGTTAATGTATTAGGGTCAACTTGGGTTTTACCTGCATCTCTTATCGCCGTAGTTAAAATTCGTAATTCTCTTGCCTTTTTAATTAAATCTATTAAATCAGATTCGGATTTTACCTTCAAAACAGATTTCCGTTGATTACCCTCTGTAAACCATTTATGAGTTATGTCTCGATCATTGTATACGACTGTACTACAAGCATGACCTACTTGAGCGGCTATCTTGCCACATCCCATATCAAGATCTTTTCTTACAACAATAACAAATTTTATTTCATCCATACTCATGAAATTAATAATTAGTTGCAAAATAATAGTGTTAATAATACAATGTCAATTAAATTGTATAACAATAATTTGGATATTTTCTTTTAATTCTATTATGAATTTTCGAAATTTGATGACAAATATGTTCAAACTGGACCTAATGAAAGATGGATAAAAGAAAATAAAGAGTGGATAGTAAGTAATCCCTTGGCTTTCCATTACATTAAAGTCTATTTCAAAAACAATCCGTTTAATTATGCTAATTCTGGGGAACACTACATAACAAATCCTAAGTCTAAAATATTATTAAATTTTGAGGTCTATAATTTAGCGTCAAGATTTAGTAATTTCACTGTAGCAACATATGAAATGAATTATGCAAAAGGAAAAGTGATAAATCTGGGAACATGGGAAGATACTTTAAGTATCCAATAAAGTGTTCTTAAACTATTTTAATAATGTTATAATTACTATTGCATTCATTAATTCAATTAACAACAAAATTAACAATTATCCTGCATTTTGAGTTAATCCTAACAACATTTGCTTTGAACCAAACCTTAAAAACTATGTTACTCATTCAACTAAATTAAAGGAACGATATCCGAAGCCTTTTGAATAACAATGGTTTTGATGTCATATAGAGTAATATGTTAAATTTAAATATTAAAAAGATAAAAATTAGATTTTAGTAGAAAATTTTAATTATAGTTATCTATTCTTAAGAGTTTATACATGATGACATCTATTCGTGATATTGCCAATACTGAATTATATATTTGAAAGTACTAGACAAACTATATCTTTTATTTTTAAGATTCAAAGATTAGAATTGGTAAAAATATATGATACATATATTTTTTTATTGGATATTTCAATTATTTTATATTCATATATTTATGAATATAAAATAAAATTTTTATTTAAAATTTTAGTGGCTCCAGATCTATATAAATATTGGTTGGAACATTATTTGATCTTAATCCAATTCTGATTTTTCCTTCATGATACTCAACATCTCCAATACTATCTCTTATTCCTCTCGATGCAAAATGCAAATGATTACTTTTTATATTTATTTGACAAGTACCATTATTTTCATTAAAGATGCCTGACAAAAACTTTATACTGCCTTGATTAACCAAATCTAAAAGCTCTCTACATACGGGTTTAAGTATTTCCCACGATTCGTTTTCTGTTAATTCTCTCAACAAAAAAAGAGAATAATTCCCCGTTTTTAACTTTTCACTACATATATATCAAAACATGATTAAATTATTATAATGGATACGGATACCCATTCTGATTCAGAAATAAGAGATTTCTATAACTTTAAAAATATTGCAGTTGTAGGCGTATCAAAAAATGAAACAAAACCTTCTCATTTTGTGCCAAAATATCTCATCGAGCATGGATACAATATTGTACCAATTAATCCCACAATATTAGAAGTATTTGGAAAAAAAACATATCCAAAATTTTCAAGCATCGAAGAACCAATAGATATACTTAATATCTTTCGGAAATCTGAAGATATACCCGAAATAATAAAAGATTTACAAAACAAAGACTAATAGTTTAAAATTAATTTGGATGCAAGTTGGAATTTATAATAAAGATGCAGAAATATGGGCAAAAGAAAATGGAATAGAGGTTGTTTATAATAGATGTATGATGGAAGAATACAAACGATTATTCGATTAATTATATATAGACAATTGACTTTTTAACACGAATTATAAAGTTAATAAGATAATTAGTATTTAATTTGATTTATATTTGGTATAAAATCAATTTTTTCAAAATAGTGAATTATATATTTAAATGAGTTTTCTTAAAGGAGTGTATTTATCAATTCATTATATAGTATTTCTTTTATTTTGAATACAAGTTTAAAATTATATCAAAAAGATTTAGCAAGAAAAAGAATTACAAAAATTACTATTATATATACATAAACATTCACCAGGACATTGCAAAAATATAATTTTAAGTATAAATTGTAAATTAATTGTTTTGATATATGCAGGTTGTTGCATATTTGTTTTTGTAATCATATGTTGTATTAATTTGAAGTAAGCATATTGTTTTATACTCTTGCATGCTAACATTTATTTTGCTACATTACATTGTCTAGAGGAATATTTGTTACTGGTACTGATACCAATATTGGAAAAACATTAATTTCTGCTTCTTTAACATGGAAACTTTCTAACCATTACAGCGATATTTGCTTTATGAAACCGTTTGCAACCTCAAATAAAATATTTTCTGAAAAATATAATTCCAAAGATTTATTCTTGTTGTCAAAATCAATACATTTAAAAGAGGATATAAGTAACTTAAATCCTTATTTTTACACAATTCCTGCATCCCCTTATATGGCAACAAAATTATCAAAAATTAAACCATTAGATATAAAAATCGCAGTCAAAAAGTTTAATTGTTTAGCTAATAAATATGATTATCTTGTAGTAGAAGGTATAGGTGGAATATATGTTCCATTAACCAAAAAATATAAAATAATTGATTTCATAAAATTAATTAAACTTCCTGTCATTATTGTAACGACTCCAAAAATAGGAACAGTAAATCACACTTTGCTGACTATCGAGGCCTGTAAAAAATATGATATACCGATAAAAGGTCTTGTATTCAATAAAATGCCATCTAGACCTTCGGAAGTTGAAAAATCTACTCCAAAGTTTATAAATGAATTAACGAATATCCCTATTTTAGGGATCATTCCGATGTTTAAAAATATGAAATTTGACAAGATGACTTTTAAAAACGTGGCAGATAAAATTAGGTGGAATAAAGTATAATATATATTTTCAAATTTTTCCCAATTTTTTTACATATTGCTTATATGCATCAAGATAAGACTTTTTATCTCCTATATCAATAAACCCTTCATTTTCTACTATGAAGGCTTTTACTTTTTTATTTTGAGTTAGTGAAGTTCTAACCGCATCATCCATACCAAAGGATGTTAAATTTGGTATAACGTTTAAAAAGTCCGATTCGAATACGTAACATCCAATGTTTATTAGACCTGAAATTTCCGGTTTTTCTCTCCAATTTGTTATAATATTTGAGTTTGGTTCGGAGGAATCAATATCGATGAATCCATATTTAAGTTTTGTTTTGTATTTAGCAAGAGCCATCGAAATATAAGTATCAGAATTAACATGGTTTTCAATCATAGACTTGAGTGAAAATTCATAAATTGAATCACCATATATACAAACAAAGGTATCATCTAAATATTCAGATGCAGTTTTTAATTGACCTGCCGTAGCTAGCGGTCTATCAGATCTAGAATATTTTATTTCAACTCCAAATCGAGATCCATCTTCAAAATAATCTTCTATTGTTCTATGAAGATAACTAACACATAAAATAATTTGATCAATTTTTCCCGAACTATGCAGCCATTCTATTAAATATTCTAATAAAGGTTTATTTCCTAATGGTAGCATAGGTTTCGGTATAAAAAATGTATATGGTTGTAATCGTGTCCCTAAACCTCCAGCTAAAATTACTGCTTTCATAATAAATAAGGAATTTTAAATGTTATTTAAAACATTAGTCATTTAATTCTAAAAGTATAATCTCAATTTTTTTAACAATTTCATGAGGATTCTCACCTAAAATAATAATCATTGGTTCTTTACCTTGGTCACCTTGATGTGATATTATTTCTGCATTAGGCATCTTGTCCAACGCATGCTTTATTCCCCATTTAATCGACTGGCCTTCTATGGATTTATTTTCTAAATCTTCATCTTTTCTAGAATAAGAAGAACAAACAAAATTCCTTTTACAAATATCTATGATTCTACAACTATTTTTTATATTAATAGCAGCTCTGTGTAATTTATTGTACTGATTTGCTACAATAATTGCATTAGCTACGTGAATGGATGCTCCAAATTCTACAATATTTGGAGACCTTATTTTATTTCTCAACTTAGTTAATCTACCTAAAACTCCTGCAACATCAATCCAGGTTTTAGGATTTTCAAGACAATATACAAAATTAGTGCTGGTTTCAGGTATCAATTTATAAAAATTCTTTGAATCTTCTAATAACCTAATATGAATATTTAATTCATTCAATATTTCGTATTTAACAGAATTTTCATAAATTTTATGTAAGGGGTTGGTCACCCCAATCCCTTTTCCTATTTTGTCTACATTATATAATCCATTTTTGATATAATTGTTAGTAAGAGTAAAAGAATCCTTTATTGAATATTCTTTTCCTAGAAAAGATGCCAGAGCAGAAGAAAAATTACATCCAGTTCCATGTGTATCAACCATTTTTATACGTTGATTGAAAATTTTTGTAATGTTATTATTATTTTCTAGTAGAATATCTAATACTTTAGATTTATCTTCTTTCATAGAGCCTCCTTTTATTATTACATTTTTAGCTCCTAAGTTCATGATTTTATGGGCTGATTCAATTTGATCTTCTTCGGAAGAGATCTTTATTCCTGACAATCTTTCGGCTTCATAAATATTAGGTGTTATTACTAAAGAGAGGGGAATAATTTTTTTTACAAAATCTTCGAAATTATCATCTTTTAATAGTTTTATCTTTGTTCCGGAAATTAATATAGGATCAAGTACTATAGGGATTTTGAATGAAGAAATAATGCTATAAAGTATATCTATGATTGTTTTTTCATATAATACACCTATTTTTATGACATCTGGTTTAATATCGTCTAATGTCGAATGCAACTGATCTTTAAAGAAATCAGGCGGGGTTACCAGAATTTTTGTAATGGTTTCAGTATTCTGAGCAGTTAAAACAGTTATAACCGTTGAGCAATATAGGCCCAATGCTGAAAATGTTTTAATGTCTGCTTGAATTCCAGCTCCGCCTGAAGAATCACTCCCTGCAATAGATAAAGCTCTTTTCATGACCTTTATTTTATAGATACATATAAAATAATAGTTCTATGATTTTGATTCATGGGAATTTTTATTTTAATCCGAATTTATCCTGAATTTAATTTTTTTATATAAAAAAAATGTGATATAAACAGCAGATGTCAGTATTTTTATCGATATGCGATCTAAATAAAAATCAAGTAGAATAATTTATTTCACTAAATGTTTAATATATAATAAGTTGTAAATGAATTATAGTACTGTTAACGTATAATAATGTATATTGTGTTGATAAATCAATCAATTACTCTATTGTTTTTACTGCATTTTAGTCTATACCTGTTGTATCAAGAAAAATAGTTAAGTAATTCGTTTGAATATAACCACAAGTCGTTCTTGGGAAATAATAAATTTTCATATTTCTTTATTCTTCTGATATTTCCAAGGTGTGTACTTTTGTATCTATTTCCAGGTTTACATATGACTTTTAATTGTAAAGATATAAAAAATATAATGCTCTATAAGGTCAAAAATGATAAACCTAAAAGGGACAAAAGTGTATAGCATATAGTTATTTTTGAAATGTGTTTTATTTCTAGTGATATGAAGGCAATAAATGTCTTGAATATGTAGTTTTTACTTAGGTCAATATTGCCAAACCCAAAAGACTTTCTTTTATTATTTGGTATAATAATATATTACTTATGTCTTAATTTAATAGAATCTATTAAAGTGTAATTTTTTAATCTAAGTATATAATAAAAATATATTTAAATGTATAATTGTAAAATTAATTATTTACATAAAATTTTTCTTATAATTTCTATTATTTAAAAGGCTGAGTAAAAGGTTATATATCACGAATATGGTCACAATATATCGTGCTTAATAATTTAAGGAATAAATTTGATCCATTCTTAGAAAAAGTAGGTATAATTTTTGCAAAATTGGGATTTAGTCCTAACTTTTGGTCTTGGATGGGTTTAATTTTATCAATTATTTCTGCTATACTCTATTCTTTACATTCTCCTTCCGTTGGGGCTAATTGGTATTCTGCAACATTAGCTGGAGGTATATTATTAATAATAGCGGGGGGATTAGACGCCATCGACGGTGCTGTAGCAAGAGTAACAAACAGAACTTCTAATTTGGGAGCATTTTTAGATTCCGTGATAGACAAGGTATCCGAGATTATAATATTTATTGGTATAATGATAGGTAATTTTACAAATCCTGTTTTAGTATTGGTTACTTTATCCTTGTCATTATTGGTCGGTTATACTAGATCAAAGGGTGACTCATTAGGAATAGATCTTAAAGGAAAAGGAATTGCAGAAAGGGCAGAACGTATAATAATATTAGCAGTTTTATCATTCATTCCTTTTAGAGATAATATTTCAGTTGCATTATGGATTATATCCATTTTAGCCATAATCACGATATTACAAAGATTAAAAATTGTATCAGAAATTTTTGGAATACCCTTATTTTCAATACAAACGCTGAGTCAAATGTTCCGTAGAGAAGATATGACTACTCAAAATTTTACCTCTTATTCAAATTTAGCAAAAGATGATAACAGCAATCAATCTTTAAAGGACACCGCAAATAAGGAAAAAGTAAATAAAATAGATAATAAAAGACCATCAAGTCAACAAGAATTTAAATCAAATAATTCACCAAAGGCTAGTTATTTAGATAAAACTGATCCAAATGAGATGGGTAGAAATGTTTCTCAATTAATATTTGATCAGGAAAATGAGGATAGAAAAATGGCAGGAAATAAAAACACAACCACATCTGCCGCATCTACTTCAACTACAGCTTCTACAACAAATCCAAAAAAAGATAATGTTAATACCACATCTACTTCAACTACAGCTTCTACAACAAATCCAAAAAAAGATAATAGCGACCAAAATAATTTATAAGTGAATTTTTAGATCATATTTTTTATTGTTAGAATTGAGTAAAAGTTAAAAGATATAAAGAATAGATTAAAGCAAATAAAATTGTAAATTAAGAATTAACCAAGCTTGCCAGAATTTCTTCGGTCATTTTCTGATTGTACTTTTACTATACCTCTATGTACAGCACAAGAAACACAATAAAACTTTACATCAGTCGATGGTGCAATATATGCCCCTTGTTGTTTTAATTCTTTTGCAAGTGTTGGTTCTACCAGAGTAATTCTTCCAGTAATCTTCTTAGCTTTATCTCTTGGCACCATTGCGCCACATTGACTACAATGAACCGTCCCTGAACTTCCTTTTCCACCTTTGGTTCTACCCCTACTAGTTCTTTTTTTAGGCATCCATTAATTTTGAAACTATCTCTATCCTTTAAATCTTATGATAAATATAATTAAATTTAAATATATAATAAATATTCATGAATTATTTATAATTTTAGGGATTAAGGAAATAGAGATAACCATGGAAATTTTGCTTTTATGATTAGTATAATTTGATAAGCACTAATTTCAAGTCAATCGATTAATCCATCTTGTTCTTTTGGATAGATGTTGTTGATTTAGAATATATTTATGAAGTATATTCACTTAATTCATAACAATTTTTTTATTTAATATTCTTTTATCAAAAAGAAATAGAAAGAAGAACAATACAAAATTAGTAAATTGCATAGCATAATTATTTTTTATCCTGATTTTTATATTTTAATAAAAAACAAACTTTATTAAATTACCTTAATTTAACAAAGATTTACATAATGCGAATTGCACTTGCAGGTTTTACGGGAAAAGATTCTACGATTTTAACATATTTAATCAAATCATTGGAAGAATCTCATATTCAGACATTTATGATGAATGATTCTAACCAGGGAATCGCAAAAGATGTAGATCTGGTACTAGTTCCTGGTGGTGATAGAGGAATATTAAATTACTTTCATAAAACTGTAGTAGAATCTGCCCCTGTTCTTGGAATTTATGAAACTAATTCTACTGGTTTTCTTGCTCAAATAGATATTAAAGGAATAGATCAAATTAAAGAGAAATTAAAATCAGGAAATTACGAGATACGTGAAGAAGAAAGACTAGCTATTAATGTTGATAATAAAGATGTAGAACCTGTTTTAAACGATGTGGCAATTTTTTCAAACAAGAGTGCGATTCTAATGGAACACTTTTTACGTATAAATAATAAGGATATTTGGCACGATAATAGCGATGGGGTAATTATTGCAACTCCTATTGGATCTACTGCATATGCGATGTCTGCAGGAGGACCTATTGTCTTACAAAATTCTCATGTATTTGTTGCAATTTCTGTGAACTCTTTAGATAACACCCGTAGACCACTTATAGTGTCCAATGATAGTTTTATTGAAATTGCAGATATAACTTCAAGTCATCATTGCGAAGTGATTTTGGATGGAACATTCAGAATAAAAATATCTGATAAATTACAATGTCATAAACATGAATTTCCTGCTAAACTAGTTACATTAAACAACAATTACTCTGCAACAAATATACTAGAAAAAAAGGTCAAATTTGCAGAAGATCTTTTAAAAATGCCTCCAAGTGCAAAATTAATACTAAAAACATTAGAATATGAAGGAACTATGACTCAAAAAGATTTAATAAATAAGACCATGCTACCAGAAAGAACCATCAGACTTTCTTTATCTCATTTATTAAATAGAGGATATGTTAAAAAGAAAATTTCGCTGAGGGATGCAAGACAAAAAATATACGAATTAAAAATTTAAATAGATTTATTTTTATTTTTTAGGGAAGATAATACGAATTGTTCAAAGGATGGCTCGGGTTTTCCAGGTCTGCTATGAAACTCGCCGTGATATTGAATACCAAAATAAAAAATATGTTGAGGAAGTTCAAATATTTCAATTCTTTTACCATCGTCTGAGGAACCAGTAAATTTCATTCCTTTGCTTTCTAAGCGTGTCCTAAAGCTTTGATTAAATTCATATCGGTGTCTGTGTCTTCTAAATATAGTATCATCATTATAAATATCGTATGCAAGTGAATTCTCATCCAAATTAATTTTATGGGATCCTAATCTCATAGTACCGCCATAATTCTTCAAATGTTGTTGTTCTGGCATATATATGATTAAAGGATTAGAAGTATGTTGATCAATTTCTGTTGTATTGGCATCAATTAATTTACATACATTGCGAGCGAAGGCAACGATTGCCAGTTGAAATCCGAAACAGATTCCTAAATATGGCATATTGGCCTCTCGGGCAAAATTTGCGGTATTAATTATTCCTTCGCTTCCGCGACTTCCAAATCCACCAGGTACTAAAATGCCATCATAACCATTTAAAGACCTAATCTTTTCATTAAGAATTTCTAAATTTAGATTTCCATATTTTTGAAATTCGAATTGTTCAGAATCAATCCAGTCCACATCTATTTTTGTAGCGTATTTTGCTCCAGAATGTATTAATGCTTGATAAACACTAACATAACTATCTTTTAAATCAACATATTTTCCTACAATACCAATTTTTAAATTATTATTAAAAGAAGTATAAGTATTGGAGATTTTTTCCCAACCTTTAATATTGATTTCTCTGGACAAATTTAACTTCTTTAAAATTACATTAGTAATCCCTTGCTCATAGAGTATTTGAGGAACAGAATAAATAGAGGATACGTCGTGACAAGACATTACAGAATCTGAGGAAATGTTTGCAAAAAGAGATAATTTTCTTATTGTATCTGGTGTCAATCTTGTTTTACATCTAACTGCTAAAAGATCTGGTTGAATTCCTATTCTTCTTAATTCTTGAACGCTATGTTGAGTTGGCTTAGTTTTCTGATCGCCCCCAGAATCTGATACCGGGGCTAATGTTACATGAATGAAAAAAGTGTTACAAGATTCATCTTCTAATTTCATTTGTCTTATAGCTTCTAAAAAGGGTAGGCTTTCAATATCTCCAACTGTACCGCCGCATTCTACTACTACAATATCCAATTTCTCTTTCAGAGCTATTTTTCTAAGTTGAAATTTAATCTCATCAGTTATATGAGGAATTATTTGAACACATTGACCTAAATATTTACCAACTCTTTCTGATCCAATTACATCAGAATATATTCTTCCTGTAGTTATGTTATGAAAAGCGTTCAAATTTAAATCCAAAAATCTTTCATAATTTCCTATATCCATATCGCATTCGCCCCCATCTTCAGTAACGAAGACTTCTCCGTGTGCCAACGGATTCATGGTTCCCGCATCATAATTTAAATAAGGATCTATTTTTATACATGAAACTTTTAGACTACATAATTGTAATAATTTTGCCGTCGATGATGCAATTATTCCTTTCCCTAAACCAGACATTACACCGCCAGTAACAAAAATAAACTTTGGAGTAATAGTCATAATTTTATATAAAAAATAAAACTTATTATGTATAATAAGTGTTATCAGATGATCATGTTTTCATAAATAGTTGACAACCTATTTCTGTATATCTTATATACTAAATTAGTGGGATGGAATTAAATGAAAACAATTGGCATATATTACTGCTTCTAAATAAATCTTATTCTGGGAATATAATATGATAATAAATTAAATATAAACTATAATTTAAATACGTTAATTACAGTTAGAAAGGCTCTAAAGTTAAGATATTATTATTTTGTTGTAATAGTCTGCAAATAGAATTACCATTGTCTAACATGCTTGAGTTTACATTTTTCTTTCTACATGGAAAATAATTCTCAAACCCTTCGGTTCTATCCTTGATATACTGCATTGTCCTTTCGATAATAATGTTTTTGTCATAAGAGGAATGAAGATGATGTTTTAGTATCAAAAACCTACATGCTTGTGGGTACCAGGTACCGCAATCTGTAGAAACGAGATGTTTTCATTACTCATTTAAAGTCAGATAGAAGTCGCTCCACTACAAACATATTTCGCTCCTTTGATATACTTTTTGCAAAAATATTCTTTGCTTTCAGATTCTATGGTAGCGACCCATAACCATATCAATTCAGAACCAACTTTAATTTGATTTTCATCGATTATGAATTCAGATATTTTGGTTTTATTATGAAATAATCTTTCAGGTTTGTACTTTTGTATCCAATCTCTTATTGCAGTATGGCTCCTTCTAATAAATCGAGAGATGACTTTAGACGTATTTCTTAATGAAAGACCGCTGTTGAAATAAAGGTGCAAAGAAATATAATATCTTCAGGTTCTGTTCTTTTCCTAACTTGTTGTATAATATATAATAAACAAAGAGGAAATCTATAGCTTTTTCCTTAACTTTGCATCCTCGAAAATCTTTGACCATAACAATATACCTATTTTTTCATTTAAGCCTAATTTTAAAGTCAAATCATTATATTAAATGTTATCTTTTATAGTATATACTATCTTTATACAAATTTCATTCTTGTTTCTTGTTTTATTCTTATTTTTTTATGAGGGCTTTAAGCGGCAAAAACATCCATTCACCCTCTATGCGGTACCTGTACAGCCGCTTAGGATGTTGGTTCAGTCTTCAGAGCCTCGCACTCTTAAGGAACATGTAAATTTAACCTTGCCCCATCATGGTTCTCTTTGAAAGAGAAAAAGATTTTCATGTACTCAAAGTCGTTAAGACTTAAATTTATTTGAAGATCAATAATAAATTATTTTAGATATGCTAAAAAGTCAATTTGCCCATTCCAAATCTTAAAAAATAGTGATATTAAATTTAAAATACAAATGAAAAGTTTTTTACTACGTTTTATTATATTATTATATCCTTAATATGGATAATTTTAAAGTTAATTATAATGATAAAAATCATAAACAAAATAATATTATTAAAGGCAAAAATGCTATAGACACTTTACATAAGAATATATCAAAGGAAAATGAAAAAACCATTAATTTAAAAATCTCTGACTTATACGGAGTTGATTTGGATGAAGCAATGGAAATACACATAAACTATCATATTAATAGGATTAAAAAAATTGTCAAAAATTCAGAAATACTTGAAAATATGGACTACACATTAGAAAATCACTTTGATTTTTCTATCCTCTCTTTGAAGATAATTAATGGAGATATTACAGAAAATGGGTGTTTAGATATTTTTATAAATGCTGTAAAAAATCATACTCAATATCAAAAAAAGGATAGGTACATTAGCTTTTATAATTAAATTATATAAACAAATACTGAAAACATATGAAAAGCACAAATGTACCCAACAATGATGATTTAAAATTTTTTAACAATGAAGTCTGGTTAAAAAATCTTGTAAATAATTCATTTAAAGCTATTGATAACGGATACTATGAAATAAAGAATGAATTTGCCCTTAAAAATCATTCAATTATAAACTTGAAAGAATCTATAAAAAATTGTTTTCATGTACCATTAATTACAGAAATTAAATTCGCTTCACCATCAAAAGGTATTCTAGTAAATACAGAAAATATTAATATTGAAACAATTGCCTATGAGATGGAACAAGCTAATGCCAGTGCAATTTCAATTTTATCTCAACCTTACCTTTTTAATGGTTCCATAAAGTATATATTAAAAACTAGAAATTACACTCGATTGCCAATTCTGATGAAAGATATCATTGTAAGTGATATTCAAATAAAGACAGCTCGGAATATTGGTGCAGATTGTATATTACTTATTAAAACAATTTTTGATAAAAATTTAACAGAAGGCAGTTTAGAAAAACTATCTGAATATGCCAAAAAGTTAGGATTACAAGTAATTGTAGAAACACATTTTAAAGAAGAGTTTGAAGAGGTGGTTAAACTAAATAAGAACAACGATGCAATATGTGACATAATTGGAATCAATAATCGAAATTTAAATACTTTAAAAATTGATTTGGATGTAACCAATAATATCCTTTCATCTTGTAAAAAAAATAATAATCTAGTATTATCCGAAAGTGGAATAAACTCATCAGAAGATATTTTATATTTAAAGAGAAGTGGAGCAGATGCATTTTTGATTGGATCTAGTTTAATGGAAAATATCGATAATTTGAGATCCAATATAAAGAATTTATACTTTTCTTACTAAAAAAATTAGATAAAGTATTAAGTAACGTATTATAAACTCTTATCATTTATATAATGAAACAGAACAATATTGGGAAATTTGGCATATTTGGGGGACAACATGTACCGGAAACGCTAATTCCAGCTTTAGAAGAGTTAGAGTATAATTATGAAAAATTAAAGAAGAATAAAGAATTTCAAAAAGAATTAACTTTATTATTACAAAATTATGCTGGAAGGCCTACACCACTTTATTATGCAAAAAATTTGACCGAACATATTGGAGGACCAAAAATTTATCTGAAAAGGGAGGATCTTCTTCATAGTGGGGCCCACAAGATTAATAATACTATTGGTCAGGGTTTGCTGGCGTCTAAAATGGGAAAAAAAAGAATTATTGCAGAAACTGGTGCAGGTCAGCATGGAGTAGCAACCGCAATGGCATCAGTGGTATTTGGTTTGGAAACTGAAATTTATATGGGTGCTAAAGATGTAGAGCGACAACAATTAAATGTATTTAGGATGAAATTATTAAATGCAAAAATTCACCCGGTTACATCAGGCTCAATGACTTTGAAAGATTCAGTTAATGAAGCACTACGAGATTGGATTACTAATGTAAAAACAACCCATTATTTAATTGGTACCGTTATGGGTCCACATCCTTTTCCTACCATGGTCAGAGATTTTCAAAGTATTATAGGACGTGAAATAAAGTCGCAAATTGTTAAAGAAATTGGAGAATTACCTCATTCTATAATTGCTTGTGTTGGTGGTGGTAGTAACGCAATAGGAACATTTTATCCATTTCTAAATGATGACAAAGTAGAACTTTATGGCATAGAAGCTGGTGGAAAAGGTTTAGTGTCAGGACAACATGCAGCAACACTGACTAAGGGTAAAATAGGAATTCTTCACGGTATGAAGAGTTATTTTCTCCAAGATAAAGATGGACAAATAAAAGAAGCTCATAGTATTTCTGCAGGATTAGATTATCCAGGTGTAGGTCCTGAACATGCATTTTTAAAAGACAGTAAAAGAGTTAATTATTCTGTTGTTACTGATGATGAAGCTTTAAAAGCATTTTTGTTATTGTCTAAACTTGAGGGTATTATTCCAGCTTTGGAATCATCTCATGCTATCGCATTTTTAATTAAAAATGCAAAAAAATTCAAGAATATGACTATAGTAGTTACTCTTTCTGGAAGAGGTGATAAAGATTTACAAATAGTTAGAGAAATTACAGAGGAAAAAGATAAACAATAAATGATGAAAAATGATTGAAAAAAAGAATAAAGTCCAACAAGTTTTTCAAACGTTATCACAAAAAAATGAGAAAGCTTTAATATGTTATGTAGTAGGCGGATACCCAGATGAGGAAACTTCAAAAGATATCATTAGAACTATAATAAATTCTGGTGCTGATATAATAGAAATAGGAATACCATTTTCAGATCCTATGGCAGATGGTCCGACAATACAACAAGCATCTTTAAAAGCATTAGAAAATGGGATTACCCCTCAGAAATGTTTCAATATTGTAAATCAATTAAGGGACGAATTTAATGATACCCCATTTTTATTTATGACTTATTCTAACATAGTTTTTTCAAACAATTTTAAAAACTTTTTAAATACTTCAAAAAAAAATCATGCAGATGGATTTATAATTCCTGATTTAAACGTTGACGAATCTAAAGAGTATGTAGAAATATCAAAGGGTTTAGGATTAGCTACAATTTTCTTAACTGCGCCAAATACCTCAAAAAATAGATTAAAAGACATAGCAGCCGCTTCTACTGGATTTGTTTATATGGTTTCGGTTTTTGGAATAACCGGCTCAAGAACAAATTTTGAAAAATACACTTATGATGCAATAAAAAATACAAAAAATATAATAAACGATCATAAAGTTCCCCTTGCAGTCGGATTTGGCATAAGCAATTCTAAAGATGGTAAAAATATAATACAAGCTGGAGCAGATGGAATAATTGTAGGTAGCTCTATAATGAAATTAATTATGGAGAATGAGGCTGATAAAAAAAATATGTTATCAAATTTAAGTACGTTTATAAAAGATTTAAAAACCGCATGTAAATAAAAGGTTTTTGAATCATAGAATTTTTATTTAAAATGAATGAGGTAGAATTAAAAGACAAGTTTATAGATTTTTTGCTTTCCAGTAATAAAAATGCTTTTACAAAAAATGATACTACTTCAACTAACAAAATATTTGAAATAAAAAATGAAGGATTAAATAGAAAATTCGATTTAATTATAGCTTTAGTTAAATCAGATAAAACAAAGTTTAAGCAGATTAAAAAGGAAACAATTGAAATAGATGAAAATCTTAAAAGCATTTTTTTTAGAAATGTGTTACTTAAATCTATATCAGAAAAATATAAAATTAAAATTCATAATTTAATTGTTTATCCAGTAGAACTCAAGTCAGATAAAGATAAACTGGATCAACGTTTGGCGAACCAGATAATAGATGCAATATTGGTTTTTGGTCGATCAGTAGTTGTTTTAGATGAAGGACATGCCAATAAGTTAAAAAAATCTGGATTTTATAAAATTATTCCATCTACAATATTAGGTTATTTAAATGAGCAAGATTTATTCATATTAATCCAAGAGTATGATAGACTATTTTCAGATAGTCTTTTAAATATAAACAAATTTAATTTAATTCGTACTTTAGAAAAATCCGATATATCAAGAATAAATATAAATTATAATAACGTATATCGAAATTTGAAAATAATTCAAAATATCAATCAAAAATTAATTTATAATCAAATATTTAATTACGAAAATATTTTTTTTGATAATGAATTAGAATTTATTAAGAATTTGTCAAATATATCACAAAACATATCTTTTAAAAAAGAAATAAATAAATTAATAAAGGAATCAAAAAACTACAAGATTACTGAATTTATTAATTAAATGTAACTAAACCCGTATTATCAGTAGCATATCCAAGATAATTCATATTTATTATATGAATCTTACCTGGACCTATGGGAAAGGATATTTCTAAATCATCTAACTTATCCGAGACATCTTTTCCCTCTAACTTAATTAAAACTATATGAATGGATTCGTGAGATATTACACGTTCAATAAGATTCTCAATATGGTTAAATCCATTTAATTTTTCTTTTTCGGAAAATTTGGAATGAATAAACATTAGGTAGTATCCAACCAATCTGTCTTTTTCAAAAATTGGATTATCATAAGTACAATATTCAAGAGAATCATCAAAAGAACATGCAACAGCTACATCAACAATGACCACATTTTATTTTTTACAGTGTTATAGAAAACATTTTCTAATGCTCTGTTGCATAACTAGTTTTCCTTAAATTATTTCCATCCATTTTATGCAACTCTTCTAAACAGATTGTACAACGATACCTTCATCGTCATCTCTTTTATCATGTTTTGAAACTTGGTTGCAGATGTATATTCACCAAACATCCGCTTTATAGATGAAAATGCTGTTTCAACCATCCATCGTTGTCCATACTTTCTTTTCTTTTTCCATTTATGATAATCCTTTATTTGAAGTTCAACTTCTCTATTCCTTACATTGCTATTCTTGGATGAAACGATAGAGTTTCTTTTTACTTTGATGACAGGTCGAATCCTTTTCTCCTTCAAGTATTTGAAATTTTCATTGCTATCGTAGGCTCCTGCATCACCAATGAAAGATTTGATCTTGACATTGCGGTTATTATTCAACACGCCTTCCACCAAATTCTTCATAACCTTTCCATCATGTACCTTTTCATCTGTGACTTTCAGTGCAAGAATTTCTTTGGTCTTGATATTTACTGCAACATGTATCTTTAGATAGCCTTTCTTGTTTTTTACATCCCACTTATCTTGCATCCACCGAGACCTCTGTTTGTAATCTTGATTCCGGTACTGTCCCCGCTGCTACGATGATAACGACATCATCATCATCATCATCATCATCAATACTGTTATTGATGTCAATGTCCAGTTTGTTTATTCTTCTACATATCTGTGAATAACATGGATGATCTGGAAGATTCTTTCCTACAGTTGCCTTTATGATTCCTTCTGTTTGTCTATATGGAAGGTGAAAGTATACTTTGATGTGACCAACTATGAGAACAAAAGAATCTGGAAATTTGTACTTTTTGCCATTCTTATTTTCATTCATCCTTGCAAGATCAACATCCCAGTTATCCAGAAAATCATAGGAAAAAAGTATATCTCCTCGTCTTACAAGAGACTGGTTATAAGAAGGCCAGTGGATCACAAATGATTAATTGGTTCGATCCTAGCTAAATAGGTTTGGTTATGCAACAAAGCATTTTCTAAACGTTATTCATTAAGTATGGATTATATCACCTAATTCCGGTATATAGTTTATAATGCGAATTTTGCAACTTCATGTAGATTATGTAGAATTTCGCCCTATAAACAAAGAAATCAAAGAGGCTGAAATCAATATCCTTGAAGAAAAACGTCGAATTGAAGAAGCAGTTGTAATCCTTATGACCATTGAAAAAAATGATGATGAAGATGAATATCTCATCAGAAATTTTAAAGAAGAGGTCAAAATATATCTTGACAAAATCAAATGTAATACAATATTATTATATCCATATTCACATTTGAGTTCCAATTTAGAGACTCCAATAAATGCCTTTAATCTTTTGATAAAAATTGAACAAGCGTTAAAAAATGAACTAAAAGATATTAAAATCGATCGGGCACCATTTGGATGGACTAAAGAATTAAATTTAAAAATAAAAGGTCATCCATTGGCAGAAAACTCAAAAATCTTTATAAAAGAAGATAACAAAAAATCTCAAAAAGATATTATTTCAAATAATTTGGAAAAGAGATCTACAGCTCTTGTTGCAGAGGATACTTTAAAATCTTTTTGGTATGTATTGGATATAGATGGTTCTCTAATTCCATCTTCAGAATATAAATTTAAAAAGGATCAGGATAACTTGCGCAAGTTATTTGATTACGAATTATCAAAGAAAAGGACGGTAGATGAGCAACCCTCTCATGTAAAATTAATGAAAAAGTTGGGAATAGCCGATTATGAACCTGCTTCTGATTCAGGAAATATAAGATTTTATCCTAAAGGAAGAATAATGAAATCCCTTTTAGAACAATATGTAACGAAAAAAGTATATGATTATGGCGGATTAGAAGTGGAGACACCAATTATGTATGACTCTCATCATCCGTCAATGGAAAGTTATTTTAATAGATTTCCAGCAAGACAGTATAATATAAAATCAGATCAAAAAGATCTTTTCTTACGCTTTGCTGCTTGCTTTGGCCAATTTTTAATGGCAAAAGATTTACAGATTTCCTACAAGAACCTACCATTGAAATTATATGAACTTTCTAGATATAGTTTTAGAAGAGAAAAAAGCGGGGAATTAGTAGGATTAAGGAGATTAAGAGCTTTTAGTATGCCTGATTGTCATGCATTTTGTAAAGATATGGAACAATCAAAGACAGAGTTTATGAAAAGACTGGATTTATCGTTAACGGTGATAGATGAAATTGGACTTTCTTTCTCAGATGATTTAGAAATGGCAATAAGGTTTACGGAAGATTTCTATTTGAATAATAAAGAATTCATAAATCAGATATGCAAAAGAATTAAAAAACCTATTCTAGTAGAATTATGGAAAGAAAAATTTTTCTATTTTGTATTAAAATGGGAATTTAATTATATAGATAATTTAGGAAAAGCTTCTGCTTTATCAACCGATCAAATTGATATAGAAAATGGCATACGTTATGGAATTACTTTTGTTGATGAAAATGGAAATAAACAGAATCCAATTATTTTACATAATTCACCCAGTGGGGCGATAGAAAGAGTTATTTATGCTTTGTTGGAAAAATCCGATAAACTTGCGAATCAAGGCAAGATTCCGCATTTGCCGTTATGGTTAATGAATACTCAAATTAGATTAATTCCTATAAATATGAAATTTATTCCAAATTGTATTGAAATAAACAATTATTTTAAAAATAACAATATTAGAGTAGATTTGGATGATAGGGATGAATCTCTTTCTAAACGCATAAGAGAAGCAGAAATGGAATGGATTCAATATATAGTAATAATTGGACAGAAAGAGTCAGAGCAGAATACACTATCTATACGGGATAGATTAAACAAGTCCAATTATAACGCTACAAAGGAAGAACTAAAAGAGATTATCCAAAATCAAATCAAAAATAAACCATACCTACCCATAAATTTACCTGAACTAGTATCTGTTCGTCCAAAAATAATGAATTAAAAGACAATAATCAAAAAGATAAAATAAAAAGTTTAATATTTATTTCTAATAAATTTATGACATAGTAGTCTAAGCAAAGTCTGAGTTGCCAAAGTACCTTCTCTATAATCTTCGTTTTTTAATCCTGTCTCAACTAGATCCATACCAATTAAACATGCAGATTCATCAATACTATTAATTATGTCATTTATCTGAAATGGGTTTAAACCATATGGTTCTGGTGTTCCCGTGCAGGGAACATATGGTATATCATATACATCAATATCAAAAGAAATATAGATATTTCTATTTTTTGTATTTTGCTTTATCCAATCTAATAACTTATTAAATGAATTATTGCATATCCACGCATCAAAAGTATTAATTTCTTTTTCAATTGCATAAATATTTTCTTGTTTATCTGTTTGTCGAATACCTATTTGAGCTAAATCTTTACCATCTAAATATCCATCATTAATTAGATGGTAAAATGGAGTAGTATGACAGATTTTCATCTTATTATATATAGGTTTTAGATCTCTATGGGCGTCAAAATGTAAAAGAAGAGGTTTGTATTTTGAAAATTCTTTGAATAAAGAATATGTAATGGTATGTTCTCCACCAAGTATAATTGGTTTTTTTTTATTATCTAATAAAACAGATAAAATTTTTGTAATTTGGCTATCAAATTCTTTCCAAAATAAATTAATTTTATTTATATTGCTGGTATCAATATTTTTATTAGTCGACAGCCGTAGATCTCCTAAATCATAAACTATGGAATTTTCAAAAAAATCAATTTTCTTGTCATATACAAACGTTTCTATTTGATTTGAAGAAGTCGTCCTAATGGCTTGAGGCCCAAATGACGTTGTTTTTCCAAATGTAGTTGTAATATCAAGAGGTATCCCAAAAATACTAACATGTGAATCTTCAAAAGATATTGGTAATGGAATATCACCAAAATTACATTTTGAATTTGTATGTTCTGGTTTTATAAACAAATTTTCAAGAAGAATAATGTCTTGCAAATCAAATCAGCTTATTAAATATTAATTCCAAAATAACTCGTCTAAATTAGTTTGTCTTGGTTTACCTATGATAGATTTAAAATTAAGGTTTAAAGAAGAAAGTATCTGATCAAACGTTGCTTCCATAGCTTCAAGATATTTCTCAGTATCTATCTCAGCTTTGTTTGCCAAAGCCACTGGCTTAACCCCATCAAGGGTACGAGTTTTTACATAGGAAATGATATCTCCAGTTTTAATTTGTTTACCGATGTCGACTAGTTGTTTAGCTGCTTTGATATGTTGAGGAATGCCTTTAATATTTTCCGTCTCCTGTGATTTACCGTATAAAGAAATTGATTTATCGAATTTTTTTTCATTATTTTTAATACCATAACTATCTGGTGATTTATTTATCATAACATTGAAACTTAGTTCTTCTAAAGAGAATTTTTTATTTTCAAGATTCTCTGCAATTGTTTGTACTATTTTTTTTATTTTATCCTTTGCTTTTTCAAAATCATTTTCGGTAAAAACCTCTCTAAGTACGTTTAAAATCTCGTAAAAAGCAGATCGTATAACTGGAGGGGTATGAGATTTTTTACCCGTTAACCCTTTGACATCTACTGTACCATCCGCTAATACGCCCAGATAATTTTTTTTTAATTCACTAAATACTACATATCTATAATGTTTATCAATCTCTAAATCTATGCCCAATTCTTTTTTTGACCAAATTGATATTATATCAAGCCCTTCATTGGATGGATTTTTTAAAAATAAAGAATCTGTATCGCCATAAACAACTTTAATATTGTTTTCATTACATTTATCAATAGTCTTCATAGTAGTTTTTCGACCTATTGCTGCAGTAGCTTCAGCAACAGGTAAACAATAAAGAGGAAATATCTCTGCCCCCATAACTCCATAAGTGGCATTCAAAATAACTTTTATCGCTTGGCTAATTACACTATAGAGTTGTTTATCTTCTTTACTCAATGTAGTGTCTTTTGATAAATTTTTATAATAATTTACACGTAAATCTCGTAAAGTACCTATTAAAATAGATGTCAGACCTCTCTTTTCTTTACACACCCAATGATTTGTTTGATCGATATGATTTAAAGTATCACTTTGGCAATTTTTATGTGGACAATTAACTGTTTCATAAGACAAATTATGCACTTTAATTATGCTGGGGTATAGACTAGCAAAGTCTACTACTATCACATTAAAATGTATTCCTAATACAGGTTCGACAACTAATCCTCCTCTGTATTTTTTTTCTTTAATAATTGCCATTGTAGATGACGTTCCTTTTTTTTGTAATTCTTCTTTACGAGGAATTAAAATATTCTGCTGTCGATGCTCAAAAAACATCATAGATCTTATCCATTGATTTACTCCGAACCTAGTGATATCTTCCAATGACATTCGTGAGATCCTGGCAATAATAATTAATAATTTTATTAATAGGTGGGAATTAAAAGAAGTTAATCTAAAAGTTAAATCCGCATCTTTAAGACAATATTCTGCCAATTTTTCTAAAGGAAGATCATTCATATTACCTTCAAAATCTATTTTAGAATCGTTTAATAATGCCTCACATATGGCATTCAAAGTAAATTCAGAATATTTATGACTAAATGCATAGTTTTGAACAGATCGATTCTGAAAAGTTCTGAACAAATCTATGTGAATACCATTTTTCAAAGAAACAGGATCCGCTTGTATCCCTCGTTTGACAAATGAATCTTTTTTTACTAAAATTGGAATATCTTCTTTTTTTATGGGTAGTTTATTTATTGGATCTATGGCAGGATCCTGTGCTCTAGCATACAAATAAGGTAAATCAAAGTCGTCGCCGTTAAAAGTTAAAACAATTGGATACTTTTGAATTATCTCAAATACTCTTAATAACAACTCTTTTTCAGTTTTACATAGTTCTATTGTATTATCTAATTTTGAAGGATTATATTCAGAATTTCTTTTTAGAACAAATACCTTTCTAAATCCATCGGAAGCTGAAAACCCTACTGCAGTGATTATTTTGTCATGATCTCTAGCGGTTGGCATTCTTCCTTCCTCAGAATCTACTTCGATATCTACCGAAATTCTTTTTATATCTGGAATTGGTTGGTTTAACAATCTAGACCATCTTAACAGGAATTTATCATATTCATTACTTTTTAACTCGTTTTTTGAAAAGCTTGATTTGAAAAGTTTATCAAGATACTTGTCGACATTTTGAGGGACAGAAAATTCATGAAAAACTAAATTATTTCCAACTCTATTATAGTAAGCTCCAGGAATAAATCCAAAATCATATAAATAACTTTCATGATATTTAATATCTGCCTCCCAAGAGGTAACCTTTTCTCTAAAACTATTATCTGTACCACCTATTGAAAGAGGATCAGGTGCAATAATTTTTAAAACGGGTATTGATTTATCTTCAATATCGTCCTGTTTATATAATCTTTCAATTTTTAACTTATTGGATTCTTTACTAACAACTAATTTAGCTTGTTCTTCATAAATTTCTTTTACATAGCAATATGGTTGATGTTTATTTGATTGGTTATCAATAAAATATTCACTCCAAAAATAAATTTCAGAATCCTCGGGATTATAAAATTTTAAAAACACAGCTCTTTTTTCACCTATATAAAATGATGAGAGTAATAATGATGGAGTATTTTCTGGAAGTTTTTTCATATAATAATTTTTTGATTCATCATATTCTGATTTTTGCATCAATTTTAAGTAGATTTAAACCTTTTAAAAATTAATGATTTTACTAATAAATAATATTTAGTTGATAATTGATAAAAATAAGTATTTATAAGTAAATTGTCGACAATTATAAGAATTTACATCAAATATACTTTATAGATGATATTTTTTATTGCATGGTCTGAAAAAGTCTTTATTTTATCTATGAAAAGTTAGCTAATAGCGAAAAAAATAATGTTGCAACAAAGCAATAGTGATATACCAATATTTTCCCAAAGAATATTATAAAATTATTTAATTTAAGGTATTTTAGATACATAGTAGAAAAATGATGTTTTTATATTAATTATACGAATATACTTGCGAATTTATTTCATATTTTATAACTTTAATATTCTAAGCTATGTATGATCATAAAAAAATAAAATGCTAAAGTTAATATTAAGATAAATATAATATAATTTTGAATTCATAGGTAGTATATCTGGTATTAATAAGCAATACCGGAATCTTAAAACAACATGTCAAATATGTTTAGAGATAAATATATAATGATGAAAGTTTTAATGTGAAAAATATGCTAATAAAATCTATGGTTCTTAAATGCTAATATAGTTATGGGGAATTAATCAATTTATCGGTGCTGACTTGATAGATTAATTCTGACATGGGAATAATCAGATAGACAAGATACATATCTATTTAATATCATAAAAGATCAAATCTATTAATCTATTTATAGATAAAATATTTCAATTGAAGATTTAAATCAGTCAATTTTTCTTTTCGATTGTACTCTCTCTTTCCTTTTCTTTCCTCTATGTTATATAACATAAAGAGAAAGAATGGGAAAGAAAAGACTCAATAAACGTTCCTTTCTTTCTAGAATATAGAATAAGAAAGTAACGTTAAACGTAAGCAAGAATCAACCACAAACAAAAAATTATAATATACTAGTAATAGAAAATTCATTTTCTAACTAGTATATTATTTTTTGACTCCGGTTGATCCTGCCGGACCCGACTGCTATCAGAGTGGGACTAAGCCATGCGAGTCAACATAGCAATATGTGGCATACGGCTCAGTAACACGTAGTCAACATGCCCAGGGGACGTGGATAACCTCGGGAAACTGAGGATAAACCGCGATAAGTCACTACTTCTGGAATGGGTAATGACTAAAATCTACATGGCCCCTGGATTGGACTGCGGCCGATCAGGCTGTTGGTGAGGTAATGGCCCACCAAACCTGTAACCGGTACGGGCTCTGAGAGGAGGAGCCCGGAGATGGGCACTGAGACAAGGGCCCAGGCCCTATGGGGCGCAGCAGGCGCGAAACCTCTGCAATAGGCGAAAGCCTGACAGGGTTACTCTGAGTGATTTCCGTTAAGGAGATCTTTTGGCACCTCTAAAAATGGTGCAGAATAAGGGGTGGGCAAGTCTGGTGTCAGCCGCCGCGGTAATACCAGCACCCCGAGTGGTCGGGACGTTTATTGGGCCTAAAGCATCCGTAGCCGGTTCTACAAGTCTTCCGTTAAATCCACCTGCTCAACAGATGGGCTGCGGAAGATACTATGGATTTAGGAGGCGGGAGAGGCAAGCGGTACTCGATGGGTAGGGGTAAAATCCGTTGATCCATTGAAGACCACCAGTGGCGAAGGCGGCTTGCCAGAACGCGCTCGACGGTGAGGGATGAAAGCTGGGGGAGCAAACCGGATTAGATACCCGGGTAGTCCCAGCTGTAAACGATGCAGACTCGGTGATGAGTTGGCTTTTTGCCAACTCAGTGCCGCAGGGAAGCCGTTAAGTTTGCCGCCTGGGGAGTACGGTCGCAAGACTGAAACTTAAAGGAATTGGCGGGGGAGCACCACAAGGGGTGAAGCCTGCGGTTCAATTGGAGTCAACGCCGGAAATCTTACCGGGGGCGACAGCAGAGTGAAGGTCAAGCCGAAGACTTTACCAGACAAGCTGAGAGGAGGTGCATGGCCGTCGCCAGCTCGTGCCGTGAGGTGTCCTGTTAAGTCAGGTAACGAGCGAGACCCCTGCCTCTAGTTGCTACCGTTATTCTCAGGAGTCGCGGAGCTGAATTAGAGGGACTGCCGTCGCTGAGACGGAGGAAGGAGGGGGCTACGGCAGGTCAGTATGCCCCGAAACCCTCGGGCCACACGCGGGCTGCAATGGTAAGGACAATGAGTTTCAATTCCGAAAGGAGGAGGCAATCTCTAAACCTTACCACAGTTATGATTGAGGGCTGAAACTCGCCCTCATGAATATGGAATCCCTAGTAACCGCGTGTCACTATCGCGCGGTGAATACGTCCCTGCTCCTTGCACACACCGCCCGTCGCTTCATCGAAGTTGGTTCTTGGCGAGGTGATGCCTAATTGGTACTATCGAACCTGGGGTCAGCAACGAGGGAGAAGTCGTAACAAGGTGGCCGTAGGGGAACCTGCGGCCGGATCACCTCCTTAGTTTTCATCTTGCTATACGAAACTATTACTAAAAATAATAGTAGTTGTAGTATCGAAAAGAAAGAAAGATTGAATCTACGATAGGTTAATATTTGTAGATCTATGAAATTATTATATAGATTCGAGCAAACTTTCTTTGCTCAAATTGTCTATTTGTAATCCAAGTTGGTAAAATACTAATGCAATTCTTTGTTTGAATGTGAGATAAAACAAAGGATGAAGATAACGTAGTAGTAAAATACAATGATCGTTATGTATAGGATCAATTAAATTAACGCTTGAATTTATTGAAATATAAATTCGCGTAAAATGAAATAATACATTACAAAGTGGTAAAATTTGTTTGTAGTGCAGGAAGGTTTTCTTGTATATGATATACCATTACTATCACATAGTGATCAACTGGTGCAAAGACGCCGATTGGTGGATGACTCGGCTTGATAAGCGAAGAAGGACGTGGCAAGCTGCGATAAGCCTGGGGTAGGTGCACGCGACCGTCGATCCCAGGATGTCCGAATGAGGTCTCTCTTTATACTCCCATCCTTAAAGCTTGGGAGGGCGAACTGTCCGAAGTGAAGCATCTGAGTAGGACGAGGAAAAAAAATCAATAGAGATTCCGTTAGTAGCGGCGAGCGAAAGCGGAACAGCCCAAACTGAATCTGTTATGGTAACATAATAGAGATGTGGTGTTTGATTATAGCGTATAGGATCCTTTCTTTGGAGCTAAAGTGTACCTGGAACTGTACCGGAATAGAGGGTGATACCCCCGTAGGCAAATGAAGAAAGGATTCTGCTATATTCAGAGTAACTGGCCTTGGCAGTGGCCAGTGAATATGGGTAAAAGTAGTATCCAAGGCTAAATATTCATCAAGACCGATAGAAAACTAGTACCGTGAGGGAAAGTTGAAAAGTACCCCGGAAGGGGGGTTAAAAGCGCCTGAAACCAATCGGTTACAGACGTGTATGGCTCGAAAGGATTCAATCTAGAGTCATACGTTCCGTCTAGAAACACGGGCCAGGGAGATTGCTGTCATGGCAAGCTTAACCTTTTACAAAGGGAAGGCAAAGGGAAACCGAATTTGCGCATTTTTTCATTTGAAAAAAGAGGCAATGGATCTGAAAGGGTCTAAAGTCATGGCAGTAAGGCTAGAAACCGGACGATCTAGTCCTGGACAAGACGAAGGTGAGTGAAAGCTCGCTGGAGGTCTGAAGGGGTCCTGACGTGCAAATCGGTCCTCTGATCTGGGATTAGGGGTCAAAAACCAATCTAGTCCGGTGATCGCTAGTTCCCACCGAAGTGGATCGCAGTCCTGCCTTAGCTGAGATGGCCTGTATTGTAGAGCACCGATCGGATGGTAAGGGTTCGAAAGAGCTCGCCATCCATTCGAACTCCGAATATACGGGCGTCAAAGAAGCTAGGAGGCGGGTTTATGTGGGGTAAGCCTCATAACCGAGAGGGGGACAACCCAGACTAAAGTTAAGGTCCCCAAATGTCTACTAAGTGTCAAACCAAAGGGTGTTTTCGAGCAGAGACAGCAGGAAGGTAGGCTCAGAAGCAGCCACTCTTTAAAGAGTGCGTAACAGCTCACCTGCCGAGCTCGAAAGCCCCGAAAATGTACGGGGCTCAAGTAGACTACCGATACTTTAGACCACCAACGATGTTGGTGCGTGGTAGGTGGGCGTAGTGTTTGGGTAGAAGCTGGGCTGTAAAGTCCAGTGGACCGAACTACTAGTGCAGATCCTGGTGGTAGTAACAGCATAGCCGGGTGAGAATCTCGGCGACCGCATGGGTAAGGGTTTCCCGGCAATGCGTCATCAGCCGGGAGTTAGCCGGTCCTAAAAACAACCTCAACAGAATTGTTTGAATGGGAAACTGGTTAATATTCCAGTGCCTTGGGAGATCGTTAATACCTTTTCTGTTGCTTCTGGATAGGATGAGCAGAAACGTCTTTCTGTCTAAGTATTCTAGCTTTAAGGAGTGCCGTAATGGCGAGAATTAAAGCGAGGTGCGAATGGCCTTTCGCAAGGAGGGTTCGTCTGAATCCAGGGGACAATGAAAGCAGAAATAGGGAGATTCTTTCAAGTCCGTACCGAGATCCGACACTGGTGCCCTGGATGAGAAGTCTAAGGTCTATCGGGTATACCGTATGGCAAGGGAACTCGGCAAAATAGCTCCGTACCTATGGTATAAGGAGTGCCTGCAGTTTTTACGAGGAGTAGGGACTGCAGGTCGCAGTGACTAGGGGGTCCCGACTGTTTAATAAAAACACAGGTGGTCGCTAGTCCGAAAGGATGTGTATGGCCTCTGTATCCTGGCCAGTGGCGGTACCTAAAACCTGGGTTCAACTGGGCTAAGGGCCGCTAAACGCCGGGAGTAACTCTGACTCTCTTAAGGTAGCCAAATGCCTTGTCGGGTAAGTTCCGACGTGCATGAATGGAACAACGAGGGCCCCGCTGTCCCTGCCTACAACCCGGTGAAGCCACATAACGTGGACGAACAGTCCACGAACCTCTGTCGGGGAGAGAAGACCCTGTGGAGCTTTACTGCAGCCTGTTGTTGCGATATGGTTGCAAATGCAGAGAGTAGCTGGGAGCCGTTATGGTCAATTCTCCGGGATTGATCTAGGCAATAGTGTAACACCAGCCATTTGTTACCGTATCGCTAACCTGTATTACAGGGACATCGGCAGGTGGGCAGTTCGGCTGGGGCGGCACCCCCTTGAAAATGTATCGAGGGGGCCCAAAGATTGGCTCAGGCGGGACAGAACTCCGCCGGTGAGGGCAAAGCCAAAAGCCAGTCTGACTGGATTCCCAATGATACGGGATTCAGAGGCGAAAGCCGGGCTTAGCGATCCATCATGTCCTCACTATTGGGGGCTGGTGGTGACAGAAAAGTTACCCTAGGGATAACAGGCTCGTCGCGGGCGAGAGCTCCCATCGACCCCGCGGTTTGGTACCTCGATGTCGGCTCTTCCCATCCTGGTTCTGCAGCAGGAGCCAAGGGTGGGGCTGCTCGCCCATTAAAGGGGAACGTGAGCTGGGTTTAGACCGTCGTGAGACAGGTCGGTCTCTGCCTGACAGGGGCGTGGTTGTCTGAGGGGAAGTTGCCCCTAGTACGAGAGGAACAGGGCAGCGCAGCCTCTGGTTTATCAGTTGTCCGACAGGGCAGGCTGAGCAGCTAAGCTGTTTAGGATAACTCCTGAAAGCATCTAAGGAGGAAGCCTTTCCCGAGAAAAGACAACCTTCCGTAAGGAGAAGGGCGGCCATAGAAGATGGCGTTGATGGAATGGAGGTGTACGTATCAAGCTTTCGGGCGAGGTATTCAGCCTGCCATCACCAATAGCCCAACGCACCTAAAAAAATTACAATTTAAAAATACATTATGTGGTGTATAACCAAATCCAAATTAATACTCTTATTATAGTATGTGAATAGTGAATGTGTATATTAATATAAAAAAGAAACAATACAATCAAAATTCCATTTTGTAACTGTATTATTTCATACGTAAAGAATTTATTTTAGTAAAAATTTAAAACCGTTAGTTTAATTAGATCAAAGTTTAATCTCATAACTGGTTATACTATATTAGATTTCTTGCATATGTAATAACAATTATCTATTCATTCGGAATTCTATATTGAATCCTAGTTCTGCAGATTTAATATTTATAGTTATCAAGCCTGCACTTAAATCTGAGACCCTGTCATTTATCTCAATTTGTCTAAATCCATCACTTAGTGTTATATGAGGCTTGGTCATAATTCAAAATAAATCATATTTATCCTCCACATCATGTCGCTAGCCAGTACCAAGCATATACTTTATTGATTTTGGATTGTAGCTGCCTACTTTACAATTATAGTATACCACTAGCTGATGATACAACAATACCGATAAAAATACAATTGCAGATACTTTGTGAAATTCACGTATTGGTAATGGGTCTATCCTAAAGACTAATTTGATATGTTCTATTAGCGGGGCTCTATCGATATCCTTCTCAGGCTGTATATATATGTACTGCCCCAATACCGATTGATAAGAGCATCCCAGCTCAAGCCTCTTTTTGGAAGACTTTTGTTGTATCTTTCAATAACAGAGGACAAACTACCAGATCTATTCCCAATGTTTTTTTACTCTGCTCATATAGTTTCTTATTATCTTATCCCCGATCAGCAACCATATACAAGGCAGATGGTAAAAAGAGAAAACTAAAGAAGATGATGTTAAAGAAACATACATTTAGTTATCCTGTATATTTGCGGTAGTTACGTCAGCTGCTGTTATAGAGGTACTATAAGATTTCCTACTGTTGTACATATAGATGTAGTTTGTATCCAAATATCCATCCTTTTTAACATTCTATGTATCTGATAGGATGTTGTATACCATGGCCTGCTACTGCATCCCCACGGAAACGCGATAGACCATATGTATATATACTCCAAAAGTAATTTTAAGATGCTTTATTGTAAGACAGGTTTAGAATCGATTCAAACAATATGCATTGCATATTTTTCTTAGCAGGGACTGCTATCAGTATAACCATAAACTAGCATTAGCTTGTGGTCTTGTGTCAATACCTAGTAGTAGGCTAACTTTTGATAGGCGATTGTTGAAGAGGATTTCTACAGATATTAAACAAAGGATAACTACAATGGGATATCTATTTGATACAGACGATCTAGCAGATCCTTCTATAACAGCAACAGAGATAGTACACTCTGATAAAAGCAAAGGGTAGTTAGTGTATGGCATAAATCATCCATATGATGAACAAAGGAGAAGTACCATGTTCTGCAGGTATTGACACGAATGCACGGTGGAGCTATAGTCATATCAAGAAAGGATGGATTTCTTTAATCTATCAAGCTAATCTTTCGGACAGTGGTTCTCAAAATCATATCCTCAAGTGTTATCTTTAAGCTGTTATAAAATATATCAAGAATAGTTGAATTATGACCATGGTTCAAGTAATTACTTTACTTTACAGGGCAGTTTTTTCAATGTACTATTGAGATTGAGCAGAAATGTCCGTCTGTTACGTTTGTCTTTATTTATATACTATCGATTGATATATACAGATATAGTTTCAGAGAATGTTATATAAGAAACTCTGTAGAAGAATTTGTATCCCTTGTGTATTTTAGGTATAAATTATAATTCCAAGGATTAACATGGTTTAATTGTTAATGGCTCTGTAAAGAGGAGATAGTAGACCAAACAAACAAACAAACAAACATAAATGAAAAATTATCAGAATAAAAGTGCTTTGTTACATCATTCAAAAATAGTTAAAATCTGAATTTATCCGTAACAATAACAATTAAATGTACTGTTTTCGTTGTTAATTCATCAATAAAACATAGCAAATAACTCCAAAAAAATTAATCATGCAATAAAGCGTCTATCACTCACTCGTCTATCACTCACTCGACTGGTATATCTTATTCGACTGTCAATCGTCTGTCTCTGGGAATGGATACTAATTCATAGTCTAATGCAAGTTTGTGGCTATACTGACAGCAGTCCCTGCTAAGAAAAATATGTAATGTATTGTTGGAATTCAGTCTGAACCATAACCTCACGATAAAACATCTCAAAATTACTATTGGAGTATATATACATATGGTCTATCGCGTTTCCGTGGGGATGCAGTAGCAGGCCATGGTATACAACATCCTATCAGACACATAGAATGTTAAAAAGGATAGATTATTTTATTCTATTAAGATCTAATCTTTGGAACAGTTGTTCTCAAAATAACATTCCAGAGGTTAGCTTTAAGATATATACCATATATGAAAATAAATTTGAATTATGACCATGCCTCAGTATTCTATATTTTTCAATTTAATCTTTTTCATGTCTCTGCGAATAGTGCTCCGATCAAGGTCAAAGGGGAAGTCTGCTAATATCTAGGTTATATAAAACCGATAATATACTAAAACCATGCCAAATATATTTTCTATAACTAGTTTAAATAATCTACTTATGAAACCATTTTCTCTTTCTCTTTCTCTTTCTTGTCTTTTCTTTTTGATATTCTTTCTATTTCATGTTTAGCATATCTTTTTGCTATTTCTTTATAGAAAATGAATTACCTTGTTGTTCTGTAAGAATAGTAAAAAAACTTAAACTTATGTTTTTTTTAAACTCGAGTATGAAAATAATGGGGAGAATAGGTTAATGAGAAACTTCTACTTATAAAGATGTTTAGGCGCAATTATATAAGAGATCTATATATTATGCAAGAGAATAATTAATGTAACCAGTTTGAGTTTGAGACTGAATTTTAATAATCAGAAAAATGAAATAATGGATTTTGTAAAAATTCTAGGATATCAAATAAGGTACATTAAAATTAGTAATTCAAGGGCAAAAGAAACTATTATTCTTCTCCATGGTTTGGGTGCATCAGCAGAACGCTGGTCAGAATTATTTCCTTTACTTGCAAATAATTATGACGTTATTATACCTGATATTATCGGGTTTGGATATAGTGAAAAGCCTTTAATACATTATAATATGGATATTTTTATAAAATTTTTGGATGAGCTTTCCCAAAAATTAGAAATAAAAAATCCTATTGGAGTAGGATCTTCATTTGGTGGACAGCTAATTCTTGAGTATCATTTTAAAAACAAGAATTTTTTCAAAAAAATGATTCTTGTATCTCCTGCAGGAACACATGAAAAACCCACGTTGGCATTACGACAATACATTTTTTCATCACTTTATCCAACTATGGAAAATACCAAAATAGCATTTGAAACAATGGCTTCTAAAAATTACAAAGTACATGATTTTATTGTCAAAGACTTTATTAATAGAATGAAATCACCCAATGCTAAACATGCTTTAATATCAACACTTTTGGCTCTAAGAAAAGACAATACTTTTCAGGATAAAATAAAAGAAATTAAAATTCCTACTTTGGTAGTATGGGGTAGCGAAGACACTTTTATTCCGATAGATAATTTAGATTATTTCAAAAATATTAATAGTATAGAAACCTGTATTATGTATGGATGTGGACATTCTCCTTTTGTTGAAAAACCTTCATTATTTTATAATATTATAAATAATTTTATAACTAATTGTACTGCTTCCACACATAGTTGACATTTTAGCTTCCTAACATAGTTGACACTCTAGTCTTAGAGTGTAATAATAATGGATATAATTGAAAATAGGTATAAAATGATAATTGAATCAGAACGTTCAGGTAAGACTATATCTGATGCTTGTACTGCATATGCTGTTTCAAGACAAACATGGTACAAATGGAAGAAACGGTATAATGTATATGGGATAGATGGATTAAAAAACCAATCAAGAAAACCGCATAATATTAAAAATGTAAAGGTAACCAAAGATATAGAAAAGATTATTCTCGAGCTGAGACTAAACAACAGATTTGGTCCAATGAGAATAAGGTTCAGATTAAAGAGAAAGTATGGAATCAGCTTGGGTACAAAAACCATTTACAATATTCTAAAGAGACACAATCTCAATGTACTATCTGTCAAGCTAAAAAGAAAATACAAGATTTGAAATGAAACATCCGAATGAGTTGGTTCAAATGGATACCAAAGGACCTTTTTATCTAAAAGGCTCACGAAGCAAAAATTATTTTATTCATGTTATAGATGATTGCCCCTCAAGAAAAGTAGTTAGCAAATGGTGCAGCAGAAGAACTAGTGAAGAATCTTTATCAGTTCTCAACGAATGGATTGAACTCTACGGTAAACCTATGAAAGTGATGCATGATGGTTGTGGTAGAGAATTTACATCGAATAAATTCAAACATTATCTTTTTCTCAATGGAATAAAGGACAAGCAGATTCCTAAAGGTTATCCACAAGAACAGGGGAAAGTAGAAGCGTATAACAAAATAGTCATAACTGAATTTCTACAAGTAGAAGAGTTAATTGATATGAAAGAGGGAATAGAGAAATACGAATTATTTGTCAAATCGTATAACTATGAAAGAGAACACGGTGGAATAAACGGAATGACGCCATCAGAGAAGTTCATGAAATCTTTAAAACAACCGATATTGATACACTAAAACAAGACAAAATGTGTCAGCCATGTTGGTACATTGTTTTGTCAACCATGTGTGGAAGTACAACAACTAATAATAAAAATTCCTATACAAATAAATCAACATCTATTTATAAATAAACTATTATGAAAATATTATTCAACATTAAAATAATGTTGATATAAATTATTTTTATGAGTAATGATAATGAAGAAAATAACAAAGAGCTAGACTTTAAGAAAACGATTGAAAAAGCAACTGAATTTCAACAAAATATGCTAAGACAATTTTCTACCATTCAATTTAATGCATTTCAAAATATGTTTTCATCATTACAAGGTTTTACTAATTATAATGCAATGTTCAAAACCAATGTACAAACAGGCGGAAGAATTTCAATCCCAGAGGCAGAAAGACAAGCATTAGGAATTGAAGAAGGAGATCTTGTTCAAGTAATAATAATACCCTTATCAAGAAAAAAGAAAAGCAATTCTAATTCTTCTGCTCCATCTAATAATAATAATAATGTTTCTACAAATAACGCTAATCCATACAAAGGTTAATGCATTTTTATCCACTTTGAGACTTTTGGTAAAACCATTTTTTGTGAAAAACTACTAGCCACCAACCCTACATGACCAGTTGGAAATGTCATCAAACTTTTATCTTTACTTGAAATTAAATCATTAAGAGATATACTGCAGTCTGGAGAAACAAGGTGATCGGCCTCTGCGACTACATTTAAAGTAGGGACTTGTATATTTGCTAAATTTATTTTATTTTCACCAACTATCATCTTACTTTTTGCAAAAAGATTTTGTTGGTAAATGTCTTTGACCCATTGTCTGAATGCATCACCAGCAATTGGTGGAGTATCATATAACCATTTTTCTATTCTCAAAAAGTTTTGAACAAAATTTTCATCATCCAAATTGTTGAATAAATTCAAATATTTATTTATACCTTGTTTAAAAGGCTTTAAAGATGCATAAACTAAATATAACATTTCATATGGAAAATTGTCATGATATGATAGCACTCTATCGATATCCATATATTTTGCCATATTGCTAATAACTGATTTATCTTTATCTGTATCAACAATTGGGGCAATAGTAACCAAATTTCTAACATTTTTTTGATATACTGATGTATACATCAACGACATTGTACCTCCCATACAATATCCTTGCAAGGATATTTTTTTTACATTTTCTATGTGTTTAATTTGTTCCACACATTCGTATATGAAAATATTAACATAATCATCAACCGTAGTAAATTTGTCTAATCTGGAAGGAGCTTTCCAATCTAAAAGATAAACATTCATACCCTGATCTAACAGGTTTTTTACCCAACTTTTGTTGTCTTGAAGATCAAATATATATGATTTATTTATTAAAGCATATACGATCAGTAAGGGCGTTTTGTAAGTTTGTTCTTTAATTGGTTTGTAATGTAGCAATCGGTAAAGTGGTGTTTCTTTAATAATTTCGTAATCGGTTAGACCTGTTTTTATGTTTTCTATATTTGATAATAACTTTTTTATTTTATTAACTTTCATCAAATTATCAGGATCTTTAATAAAATTACAATAATCTTTTACAAAGAAATCTACTAAAGCAGCTTTATTCATTTCTCTTCATTTAATTTTTTTTTGATTTCCATTGACAATTTTTTTATTTCGTAAAGGTTGTAGAACAACAGGTCTTTTTCTTCTTTTGAAAATTGCTGTTGAGATTGTTTAAATAAAACCTGATTATCAAAAAATTTTTGGTAATTTTTTGTTAAATCTATAAGAGAATTTGCAAGATTATTATAAATAATAGAAAATTCTGGTGATTCAAACATTGTAGAAAATACATCCTCGAATGTATTTAAAATTAACTTTCTATACTCTTCATTTGTTGTTTTATCTGTTATAGAAGAAGAAGATATTCTATTCAAAGCTTCAAAATAAGCGTTTATCATAGAAGATAAATAATAATTAAGGTTGGTCTGATAACGAATTAAGAGATTTCCATGGTCTTTCAAGACTTTAATATTTGTGGTAGGATCGTTTATCAGAGATGTAAATGGTCCAAAGGTTGTAATGCTTTGCAAATCGGTCATTTGTTTAAAAAATTTATCAACAATCGATTTAAAACCATCTTCTTCGATAAAGCTGTTTGAATTTGTATCGTTTTTTTTATTTTTGTCACTAAAATTATTTGTATTTGTTTGCAAAATATTCGCTCACCCCATTACAAAATTCTGATTTGACAAGATTAATTTTATAGACAATAGACATCAATACTGAATCTTATTAATAACTTTTTATAGAAATATAAATCATTTGACAATGCAAAATATCCCTGATAAATAAAATAAAAAAATCAAATTTTCGATATATTTAATATAAATCACAATAATTGATCTCAAAACAAGAAATTAGATTGTCCTTGGACATACAGACTTTTTTTGATATCATAGAACAAATTTATTTTAATATCAAATCGTATGTATACTAATCATTTTTCTCAAACCATTCAAAAAGCCGAACAATTTTATAAGGTAAATTAATCAAAACATGAAGAGGGTCCGTAGCTCAGCATGGATAGAGCGCCTGCCTTCTATCTAAAGGAAGATAGCCGGAAGTCGAGGGATCGAAGCCCTCCGGGCCCGTTATTCATACGGGTTCAAATATTTTATCAAATAAATTAAAAGGTGAAGTAAGATATCATGCCTGCTAAACTATCTACCACCATAAAAAACATAGAGAATAAGGTACATAACACTATAAACAGAGACCTCATAACAGAGTTCTATAATTATTTAGCTAGCATTGATACTTCTGAATCTTATCAAAACGGACTCTTAAAAGTCATCATAAGATATGCTGAATATATTGGTCCAGATACTACATTCTATCAGATAATAAATAAAGAACAGATCCTACAATTTCTAGATATAAAAAGAAAAACAGAAGATAATGATCCTGATAAAAAATGGATAACCACTTGGAACGATTATCTGTGGAGAATAAAATATTTTTATAGATGGCTATATAACGCTAAAGAAAAAGGCATAGATATAAAATCGATTGATAGTTGGACTACACCCTCTTTCATTGATATCAAAATGAAAAGAACAAAAAGATTAAGTCAATACCTTGAAACAGAAATCTGGGATAAAAATGAACTATTTTCCATAATAAAATATGAACAACATAAAAGAAACAAAGCAGCATTAGCTCTACTATGGGACTTGGATGCTCGGCCACATGAAATAGTGTTGCTTCAGCTCAAACACATAAGATTAAACGAAAGATATGGAGAAGGTGAGATTCCTCATGAAGCTAAAACTGGCAGTGGACCAATACTGCTTGCATCTTCATTTCCATATGTAAGGGACTGGCTTAATGAACATCCTTATAAAAATGAACCACAGGCAAGATTGATTTGTAGTATCTTAAATGGTGCTCCAATTAAAGCAGATCAAATTAATGAAATTATGAAGCAGTTGAGAAAAAGAATTGAGAGATTACTAAAAAATGGAGAGATTACCGACAAGGTAGAAAAAGAGAAACTAGAATATCTACTAATAACAAAGAGATGGAATCCCTACTGTATAAGACATTCTGCCATTACAGCTGATTCAGATTATCTCCCAGAGTATGCCGTAAAGAAAAAGGCAAGATGGTCTATGAACTCAAAGCAAGGCGCCCGCTATATCAAAAAAAGAATGGGAAATGAATTAAAGAGCAAGATTCTAGAATACAATGGAATATCTATAGAACAACTACCAAAGCAAAGATCAACTTTTTCTAGCTGTCCTAAATGTAACTTTACTAATATTTTAGAGAACAAGTATTGTGCATCATGTAGTTATCCTCTGACACCGGAAGCATATGATGAAATAAAACAGAATGAAGAAAAAAGGTTTATAGAATTAGAGAAAAAATATACCGATAAAATAACAACTATGGAAAATCAAATGGATATATTATTACAAAAAGTGGATTTATTGAGACTAGATTAACATTATTAATCATCTTATCTTATATTATTTAAAAGTAAAACATATATAACTGCTTTTTTTCTAATTTATCGATAAAATAAAGTACCTAACTACTATTACTTACTGTTTTAATGATTTATACATATTTGTTATAATTTATTATATAAATCTTGCTGATTTCCTCGCTTATAAAGATTTCTACATATAAATGTTACTTAAAATCTCAATATCTTTTATAGATTTATATTAAATTACAGATGTAAGATATAAGATTTTATAACGGATTTATATGTGAATCCCGCAAAACAACAACTTTGCAATAGGTTTATATATGTCCAGATATTATAAAAATATAGTAAAATAGAATAAAAAGTTATTGATTACCGTGAGGTCTTGTATTCACAAAAGAAAAATTATATTATCATAGTGAATACTATTATGTGATGGAAATAAACCATTCAAAAAAAATTACTTTAAAAACAAGATCAGAAAATAAAGTAATACAACCTAAGTATAAAGAGAAACATTCTCTGTTGGATAAAGAATCTGTATTTTATTCTAGAAAAATTATAAATACACCTGTTGGCACGCTGGGGAGAGTATCAACAGGTGTTGACTATTAGGTGAGAGTCTTGAATATTAATAATATTCAAAAAGGACCTAATAGTGATAATTCATACAACGTCGCTAAATATAATTTCTGCTGTGCAGGTAAAAACTGCAAGAATACTCCGACATATTATCTAAGGCTCAAATTAATAAAAAGACAAGGGTGGTTTTGTGAAAGTTGTCGGCAATATTTACAAAAAGAAGGTTTGGTCGAATATATTATCAACACAGTAGATGGAGGCGAAAACAACTTTGGAAGATTACAATAAAAATCCCGAGGAAGACACCTCTTCAATAATTGAAGATGCAAGACGTAAACTTGAAGAGGTTAATTCAGAAGAAAAAGAAAAACATGAAAAGATTAAGTCAGAATCAAAAGGAAAACACAAAGATATAGAGTCTGAATCAAAAGGAAAAAAGAAAAAAATAATTCTAGATTCAGCCTCAGCCCTAGAAGGAAGGTATAGAGAAGATACTATAGCGATGGTGTTAGTTCAGGGGTTAAAGGGTGTAGCATCTGAAAGGTTCATACATCAATGTCTTCCTGAGAAATACAAGCAAAAACATCGTGTGTTGAATGCTAAAAAACAAAAGAAAAAGAAGGCTGCTAAGGAAGAGGAAAAGTTAGCAACGATAATACCAATGAAAACACCGCTAAATTCTCAGATAGAAGGGGAAAAGAAGGAAGATAAAAAGAAACAGGTAGTGCTTGTCAATGCTGACGGTTCTACATCTATTCAAAATGATGATGGGGAATCAGATTCAGAATCAGAATCAGATTCAGATTCAGATTCAGAAAGTCCAGTTACAGGTAATCCTTTTAAAGTACCTGATTATCATCAACAACAATCATTCCAACAAGAGAAAAATGATTATGAAGAAATAAGAGGCTATCCTGATTACGAAGAATCCTCGTTGGAAAAATCTAACACAGATGGTGATGATGAACTCCATAAAGAAGTTGTTACTTCTGCTGTTGATGCTGCTGCTGAAGAAGATAAAATGATATCTACCATTAATAACGATAAAGATAGAGAAAATAATATTTTGAGGATTGAATATTCTATTTACTATAAAGAATTACAAGGCCATATGGCATTGGAATATAAAAAATCTGGTGTCAGTGGAAAGATATATTTCAACTGTAAGATAAATAAGGATACAGGAAGGGTTCTCTCTTTTAATATTGGAAGACTAGATCATAAGCAGTGACTATAATAGGGAATAAAGGATTTCAGATTTGCCTTCCAACAACGATATTTCCGATAACATAGAATACAAGATTAAGAATGCACCATTAGCACTCTCAAAGAGTGTACATAACCATGAATTAGGACACCAAACCACAACTAGAAAATATATCTCGAAAAAACAGATAAACGAAGTTGCAAGAAATAAATATCAATCTAACGGTTCAGGTATAACCTTTCAAGACATAATGGTTAGTTTTAAAGTGCCTAAGAGGAAAGCTCAAAGGACTTTAAAGCACTTTCATAGGAAAAAGGTTTTATTTACTGCTGATGATCTAGTCAAGCAAGGGATATCTTTCAAGGGATTTAAAAGATCTAGTCCTCAGAAATATTTTCCAACAGAAATGAAATCCAAGATAATAGAAGATAATAAAAGAAATGTCCTATTAGATACCACGGGACTCAACCGTTTCCAAATACTACATTCAAGTAGTAGTAGTAGTAATACTTCATCCTCCTCATCCTCATCACCACCTTCTTCATTAACATCCTCAAAAGCTCAAAATTCAATTTCTCCAAGACATTTTATCTCAACTATCTACCGTCTGTTTATACATCCATAAACTTCAAATTCGAATCAATATTAACAAGGAATATTATAATGATATTGATATAAAACCTGATCCAGTAAATGGAGCTAAAATCTGTGAACAAAGAATATCTCAAGGTCAAGGTCAACCTGATTTAAAATTTATCATATCACCTAATGGAACGATAATGATTTATGTGTCATGTAGTAAACATCCATTTCGTCTATATGAAGAACAAGATGTTTTAGATATCCTTATATTTCTTGGCAGAGTATCAGATAGGCTTCATAATCTTTTTTCAGATACAAGAGGTAGTATTATTCCTCCTGTTAGAAAGTGGTTATTGAAAGGCTGTGATGTTAACAAAGATATTCAAATAAATGATATGGCACAACTAACGTTACCTGATATTCAAATATCACTTGCAGAAAAAGCTTTTAGAGGCTATATAAAACAGATAGATGATAAAGCCTTTTATAGAGTTGAAGAGTCATTAACTCCAAACGAAGAGGTATCTACTGCTTTTGAAACCATGAGAAATAATGTTAAGATAGATGAAGATAGCCTCTCTTTATGATGACTTGATGGGCATGCATGGATGCATGGATGGATGGACGTAATTGATCTTCTGCTTTGGTAAGCGATGGTGCTGGTGCTGGTGGTGCTGGTTCAGGAACCGGTGGCTCTGCAAACGGTGGAACTGGTGGTGCTGATGGTGGTCAGATTGCGAACACTTGGATCCTGGATATGCATCGCCTTGAACCATCTTATATTGACATCTGATGATCTTGAGTAACAGAAATAGACTCGCCAGTGAGTGAATGTGTCTCTTGATGAATATTCTGTTGCCTCAAACATCAACGCTAGCTGAATAATACGTGATTTTATTATTTTTCTCCGTGTTAATATTGATATAGTTCTTAACGTTCTATCAATTTCTTCAAGAATCAAATGCAGGGTTTTAAATACATCTATTTGGTTTTCTGTGATTATAAACAAGTTAGCGGTGTTACGACCCGGTTACCGCCGCTAAACTCATGAAAAAAATAGATGATTAATTAGATTTTAAAATTCCCTCCACTAATTCTGGCAATGCTTTGGTGTTGTCATGAGCATGCTCATAGTCGTCGGTCTATCAAGAATTTTCTTCTTCTTGATATTTAGAGCCTATCCCAAAATTCGATAGGATTATAGCTCTTTTCCGCTTTTTGCTAAACTGTGCCCTGTATCCAGAAGAAAGATCTGAAAAAGAAGGAGAAAAATATCCATCCAACCATACTCAAGATTTCTGATGAATTATGGGATGAGATTAAGAGTATTTTGCCAAAGGAGAAACCTCTCAGAACCGTTGGTCGACCAATTGTTCGATACAGAAAAGTAATCGATGGAATTCTCTATGTATTAAGAACAGGATGTCAATGGAAAATGCTGCCAAAAGAATATAGTTCTGGTTCTACTTGTCATAGAAGGTTCCAGGAATGGAATCGACTAAATGTTTTTAAAAAGGTATGGATAAAACTATTGAAAACCTATGATGATCTTATCGGTATCAATTGGACATGGCAATCCATCGACAGCATATCTATAAAGTCTCCCTTAGGGGGGCGATGACTGGGCACAATCCTACTGATAGAAGCAAACTGGGCACAAAAAGACATATTTTAACAGATAAAAAAGGAATCCCTTTGTCTGCAGTTATATCATCTGCTAATACTCATGATATCAAACTGGTAACAGATGTGGTTGATAATAGAGTTGTCAAAATACCACCACCATCATATAAAACTAAAACAGGAACAGGAAGAAGAAGAAGAAAACTTCAACATCTATGTTTAGATAAAGCATACAATTCTGAATCTGATGAGAAAGAACTAATCAAACGAGGATATGTACTGCATATTCCTCCAAAGAGAAAAAGATGTGAAAAAGAAGAACAAGATGCCAAGATTACAGTACATCATTGCTCAAATCGTAAAAAATATTCTGCAAAAAGGTGGGTTGTAGAAAGAACCAATTCATGGCACAACAGATTTAGGAAACTGTTCACCCGGTATGAGAAAAAGTCAGAAAACTATCTTGGATTGGTACAGTTATCCTGTTGCATGATCATTTATAGAAAGATAGTTTTGAGATAGGCTCTAAGTAGAGGTATAGAATGAAGATGAATGATTTCTAAAGGTTACTATTTGACAGACAATTCACAAGATATAAGTCTAGAGCGGAGCTGATGGTTGGTTAATCATGAGTAAGAAGGTATTCCAAACATGAGTGGACGCCTGCTATTAGTCTGATACTTCATGAACATGATATTATGAATGGTATGGAATTACCCAGGTTATAACTTATAATCAACCCGTAGTTGTATATTTTAATACACTGTATGTATTGGCGATTTGTTTTTATCCAATATTCAAATAGTGACAGACCATAGTGGGCAATCCAGAACTTATCCTGACTTTTTTCATATGAATAATGGATCAATAGCGGCTTAGTTCGGGATATCGGTACTATAAACGGGATTTTATACCTTATTAGAGTAAATGGATATTTAAAGATGTTGAAAAAGGTTCAACGTTGTAACTGTAATAAAGATATTAAACTATTTGTCTAAGTCCCTGTACGGTTTGACAGCCTTATGGAGTTTCGCATATCTTTATAGATCTTGGCTAAATAACAAATCCTATATTCCATATTATTTTATAAAGACGTTATCATTAGCATCTAATTGTCAAGGTTTTAATCAATACAAGTCGATAGATTAACCTTGTGTAATTTCTCATTTGTCAACACAGAAGATGAAAATATATTTTGGTATAGTCAAGCGAGAAAAGTAAAGTGCTAAATCATGTTTTATTTTTCCGTATTTAAATTGTTATTGAGATCAAAGTCTAGCAATATTCCTCTACGTCTTACTAGAGATTTGTTATAGGCGAACCATTTCATAGTATTTGTTGGTAGATGTTAGCTAAATGTATTTGGAATAAAGAATCAATCAATAAATAATAAGCAATAAAACTCGACAAACTTTCACTATAAATATAGTGGAACACTCTTATATTGCAATAGCCATTTTTGCGATAATTTATTTTTTAATCATATACGGAAGAGGAAAATTAAAAATTCCAATATGGACGTCGATGCTGATAGGGGCGGCACTTATGATTATCTTTCAAATCATAAATGTAGAATCTGCACTTAAATCAATCAATTTGAATGTGCTAGGTTTTCTTTTTGGAATGTTTAGTATTGTTTCTGCACTGGATAAATCTGGAGTACTTAAGGCAGTTGCAGTAAAGATGTTATCAAGCACAAATGATCATCCTGATTTGATACTGATGGCATTTGTTGTTGGTATGGGATTACTTTCTGCATTTTTGGTAAATGATACGATAGCTTTACTAGGAATCCCGCTAATTGCACATATTTCAAGGCAGATTGGTATTAGACCACAAATCCTTCTAATTGCTCTGTCTTTTGGAATTACAATAGGAAGTACAATGACTCCGATAGGGAATCCTCAAAACCTTTTGATTGCACTTCAAAGTGGCATTCCACTACCCTTTATAACATTTATCAAATTTCTGGGTATTCCAACTTTAATTAACCTGTTTGTAACTTTTCTCATACTGAAACTTTACTATAAAAAAGATTTAGTATTGGATCCTGTCTTACCATCCAATCGTCATAATCGAAAGCAACAACAACTACAGAAGCAGCAGAGTCACAGTCTGAAGGTAGATAACCAAAAGAATCGACATAATAATTTTTCAACAAATGATCCTGTTTTGTCTTATAATCAGCAAACAACCACGCCAGCAGCAGCAGCAGCAGCAGATGAAAACGTAATTGCAAATCCACTTTTAGCAAAAATTTCTGTTACTGTATTAATATTAACTATTGCTGGATTTATCTTATCTGAAATATTAAAATTTGTTTTTCATCTGGCTAATAATTTTAGCCTTAGTATTATTGCAATGCTAGGCGCTACTGCTTTATACACTCTTTGTAAAGAACGCAGAGAAATATTAGCAAGTGTAGACTATTCAGTACTAGTATTTTTTGCTGCGATGTTTGTATTTACTTCTGCATTATGGTCTTCTGGCATTATATCTCAAGTAATGTCTTATTTTCCTACTCCTGATAAACATAATGTATTTCAAAGTAATGCTGCCTTATCTGTTATCAGCATAGCCTTAAGCCAGGTGTTGAGCAACGTTCCTTTTGTTGTGTTATACAATCACATAATGATAAATAATGGATTTTCAGTTGCTGATGGCATTGATGGTGGACACATAAATCAATGGATGATGCTTGCTGCTGCAAGTACCATTGCAGGAAATCTTACAATATTAGCAGCTGCAAGCAACATCATAATTATAGAAGCAGCAGAATCTAAAGGTATAAAGGCTTTTTCATTTTTTGAATTCTTTAAAGTTGGAACAATAATAACGATAGTAAATATTACAATATATTATGTATTCATTGTTTTGGTATTTGTCAGATGATTATTTGTATACATTTGCCCAACTATTGGCTAAGTTTGGATAACAAATTTCTTTCTCTTTTTCTAATCTTCCTTTTTGATAATATTGATCATATATTTTTCATATATTCTTATTAATTCTCTCGTTAATATCCTCAAATTCATATTAAGGCCTGGAAACGATTTGAAAGACAATATAGATTTCAGGATAATCTATTATGAGAGAATAGAGAGCGAACAGACTGGTGAAGATCTGTTGATCATAAAGCTGTTTGCGAATAATTATGCGAAATCTAATTTCAGCCATGTTTCCATTTGGAACTGGCTTCAAAAGTACAGGCCTTGGAAACATCTAAAGAATAAGAAAATCCAAGAATACGTCATAGATGAAACTGTTATAAAAGCAGGCGCTGAATCCATTTGGCTTTGGGTGGTTATAGAACCAAAGGATAAAGAAATTCTATCATTTTATATATCAAAAAAGCGAAATATATCTATTACCAAACGATTTCTGTCTGAGATTGTAAACAAGTATGGAAACCATCAAGTATCATCAGATGGCGGCACTTGGTACCCACAAGCCTGTAAGTTTTTGAATCTATATCATCATCTCCATTCCACCCATGAGGAAAACATTATTGAAAGAACTATGCAGTATATCAAGGATAGAACTGAATGTTTTGACGATTACTTTCCTTGTAAAAAGAACAAGTGTAAATTAAATCATATAAAACAATGGCTCAAGTTGTTTGTTTATCAACACAATAAAGAAATAATATCTTAAGTTAACAGAGCCCTAATTTCTATGGTTCGATATTGAGAAAACGGGTAGTTCTTGATGTCATTGATAACTGATATAATATTACAATATAGAAAATGAATTAATTCGATATAATACTAACCGTCTTTGTTTTATCACTGAGTTCAACATAGATATATTATGGAAGATTATGATATTAGAGAAAAAAGATAGTAAAATCAAAGATTATGTAGACCTTGCAACAATTTACTTTTTTACGTCTTTCATCACTTTAAATAGCAATGGTAAAGAAACAAGTTCTATTATTATTGAGAAAAAAACTATATAATTAATAGAAATACTGTACAATATTCCCATTAATACACTACCCAAAAACCATGACCCCCCAAAAGCAACATTAAAAATACCGTACCCAATTCCGCGTTTTGTCATGGGTATCATACTAGGTATTGCTGCACGCATAACGGTTTCTTGAATACCCATTACACTGCCCCATAAAATAACACTTGTCAATGCTGCATTATAACTAGAAGAAAAAGCTAATGGTGTAATAGGTATAGTAATTATTGGAATAATAATAAGAATCAATATTCCTTTTTTATCGAATGTCCGTCCACTAATAAGAGCTGATAAACCAGCAGAAGCCATAGCAATAGAAAAAAAAATTGGAATTTGTACATCGGAAACAATCTGCATATGTTTGAAATGAAATGAAATTAATTGGAAATTAGCATATCCTGTAATACTAACTATTGTAAATAACAGATAAAATCTATAAGAAGATGAAAATTTTATTATTTCATACATACTACTACAAGCATTTGAAATGATGTCTTTTCTAGGAGTTCTTCTTGTATTCGCAACATATTTATTTGCAATAGTATTAGATCTATTATCTGAGAATGATATTTTTATCTCGTTAGAATTACTTTCAAATTGATTTGTATTAGGATATAATTTCCTAGTTAAAAATAATACAGAAAGCGAAATTAATGCCGGAATGAGCAGTACACTAAAACCAACAGAATAATTATTGTTTTTTATAAAAAATATTCCTGCTATAATAAGAGGACCAGTTACTGCGCCTATCTGATCCATTGCTTCATGGATACCAAAACCTATACCCCTTCCAATTCCGGCGGTAGCATGTGAAAGCATTACGTCTTTGGATGGCGAGCGAATAGCTTTTCCAAATCTTTCTGCAAAAATCAAAATTATTGCAATTTCCCATTGATTAGATAGGGCTAAAAGTGGAACGGCAATCAAATTTAAAATATATCCAACTAAAGCAAAATTCCAATATTTTCCCGTTCGGTCTGCAAGTGCACCAAAGAGTATGCGTATGCCATAACCGATAAATTCTCCAAATCCTGCAATAAATCCAATTATTATAGCATTTGCACCTAAAATTGCTAAATAAGGGCCAGTAATACTACGTCCTCCTTCATAGGTCATATCTGCAAAAAGGCTTACAATACCAAATAAAATAATAAATTTTAAAGCTTTTTTCATGATGAATTTTATTCTATATCCATTGCTTACGCTTATTACATTTATCTGGTTTAGTAAATAAATATAATATCTTGTATATTATAAATACGATTTTTATTTTAATAATTAATCTAGAAAACCCGCATAAGTCTTTTTGAGGTTTTGCTCTATATGCTATTAAACCAAAGTACATTTTATATAGAAAAATAAATACGAATATAAACGCAACAACTGCTACATTATAAAAAATTGTTATTAAATATTCGATAATTGGAACAGATCTCTTTATAAGAATAACCGATCTTATTTATTCTAATTTTTTTAATATTGTAATTCAAACAATATTGTAAAATGCGATGGTGAAAATAATTGTATAATTTTAAAATAAATATTAAATACTTAGTTTTATCTTTTATTGTTTTTACAATTTTTTACAATATTAACTATTGATATCTATAATGATGAAACACAGTAAATAAATATGGTATTAGAGATAGTAATGAAAATTTTTTTAATAAACATTGATAAATCTACATTACATTTCTCTCAGCATTTTTATGTTTCAGCATTAAATTATCCTATGAAATTTTTAACTGAATATGAAGAGAATACTTTGGATATTACATTAATTATTACGTTTTTCTTCGGAAGATGCAATGGAAAAATAACCGTAATAGTAATGATAATTTCATTTATTATTGCAATCCTATAAATATCGCAATTAAAGATCTAGTTCTAGAGATAGACCAATACCATCATATGATAGTTTTTATACAGAATCAAATTTGACAAGTTGTATCCATCAGGTCATATAACTATAGTTTCGGCAGAAGCAATGACTACTGCTTTATTTTTTAGAAAATCATGAAAACATTTTCTAATTAGACATAATATAATTAAACTATTTTTACTTCATGTATTGTAATTAAACCATTATCGCCAATCATTCTTTTTAATACTGGGAGCAATGGTTCTATTTTTTCTTTCTCGTCTATAATTTCAATAAGCATTGGTTGATTCATCATAATCCCTTCAATATGTACGGTGGATCTTCCTCTTTTACCAAACCCATCAACACCAAGCCATACAGTGGCCCCGAGCAGTTTTGATTTGATTAAAAAATCAATTATTTGTTTTTCAGTTCTTTTTCCATGTGTTTCATCGTTCTTTTTTAATCTGATCATTACACAAAGCATTTCTTTAAGAACCATTAATATCAATTGAAATCTGTGATATTAAAATTCTACCTCCATATACAGATAATAATGAAAGAAAAACATTTGATAAAATATTAACCGCCATCTGAAATAATTGTTTGCTATCAAACATAGTAACAGTTTCTAAAGCAAAAGATGACATTGTAGTCAATGAGCCGCAGAATCCAATGGCAATTAAAAAAGAATATTTTGGATCAAGATTTAATGATATGGATAAACTTGAAAAAACACCAAGAATAAAACTTCCAATTATATTTACAATAATTACGTTTGAACCTACAATTCCAAAGACAACAGGAAAGGCAGTGATCTTATATCTTGTATATGCACCTAAAGATGCACCTAAAATTAAGAATACCAATTCGATTGATTTCATTATTAATTATGCCCAAAAAGCCTTTTCTAGTATTCGTTAATATTTTTGGTACCTCTGCTTTTAATAAGAACAATAGCAACAACAACTAACATCATTGCGCCAAGGCCACCCAAAACAACTATTGGAAAGTTACCTGCGTACGAACTTCCACCTTCATTAGTTTGAGATACAATCGCAGTTTCTTGACCCGGTGATGAAACTAATCGCGCATATCCTAAAATATCTATTCTGCCATTTGGAGCTGGAAGTGTCATCTCTGCTTTGTATTGTTTATTATTGCCAAATGTAACATCATGTATAGTATCCGAATGTTCTCCTTCTCTTATACTTCCTTCACCTAATGAATATATGGTTACTACTTTTGCACCGTTTGCTTCGCCCTTATATCCATATCCTTTAGTCTCTGCTAATTCTGCGGCAGGATCAAATAAATGATACCAATCATTCATTGGTGTAGATAGCCTTGAAAAATCTATTAAGGGACTATTTAAGTACTTGAATATCTGATGAATTGGGATTTAATTCATTTTTGAAGACAGGATTTAAAGAATAAAGCATAGACAGAAGATGATTGATATCAATTTTTATGGATTCTTTATTATGCGTATTGATATATTGCAAAGGTATAGAATCATTTATTATAAACGCTCTCCAGTTTAAATCAACATATTTATGAGATGGATCATTTGAATTAGGAATTACAAAATTTTCTAAAGATATATCCATGCTTATTCTTTGATCAATAGATGTTTCAATATTTGAAAACTGCCTTATATCTGCAATAAAACTAACATTTACACCAGTTGCTCTAACAATACTATCTGCGTGTTGAAATTGTTCATTGATTGACTTTAAAAGATTTTGCATTGCCATATTATTATTTCGATTATCTGAATTAAGGGATGAAGCATTAATCGATATTCTATGAGGGAGCTGTTTGAAAAGATTCGCCAGATTGCTGTTTTGAGGATAATTAAATACGGAAGGATGTGATTCTTGATAATTTATGATTGTGGTCGACGATTCAGGATTTATAATCGATGTCAAAGTCACTGCATATACCAAATTGCAATTCGTGATAATTATAACAAGCCATAACAATAAAGAGAAAAAAATCAACGATCTGTATATTATATTTTTATCCAATTGTCATTACATCTCCATTTCTATTTAATAAGTGTAACTGCAGTTACGTTTATTAATTATTTTCTATTCTAATACCTAGTCATATGAAAGTTATGGCAATATTGTCTGATTACGATGGAACGCTTCATCCTACTTCCTCTGTTTATTCTCATGATGATAAATCTATTGTCGATGCATTAAAATTAGAAGAGATATTATTTGAAATATCAAAATGTATACCTATTTGTATAATTTCGAGTAAAGATTTTTATTTTTTATATGAAAAAGTTAAAAGATTTTCAAATATAATTTCTTGTATTTTAGGAATGGAGACTCTAATTTTAGACAATAACAAAGATGATGGAAATAAAGACATAATAATTCCTTTAGATATTAAAGATAAAAAAGAACTTGAATCTACTATCAATAATAAATATTCAATTATATCTAGACATACATTAATTGATCCTAATGATTCAGCAATTAACTCTAATATTTTAACTGAAATCGCTAATTATATCCAAACTTTATATCCAACAATAAACATTGAAAGGAAATTTTTAACAAGGGAAAATATGTTGGGTGGCATAACTATAGATTGGAGAAAGAATGAAGATTGGAGTTACAATAGAAAAAAATATGAAAAAATCATAAAAAAAAGTTTATTGTACAGTTTCTAAAATGAGTGATGAATTAAAGATGTCAAATAATAAAATAGAATATTATATCCAAAAACTTTTTATCCAGCGTTATTCCTCTCACCCGTTCATAGATATTTACATAACCAAAACCAGTAAGAGAGACGCATATGATTGTATATTTTCTGAGCTTTTAAAACAAACGCAAAACAAAGGAAAAATATTATATTTAGGCGACTCGGAAAATGATAATTCTGTATTTAAGAAAGCAGATATATCAATTGGTATTAATTCAGATGCGCGATTAAAACCTAGTTTAAAGTGTAAATATCTCATGGAATTTGAAAATTTATCTTTTTTTCTAAAAAATTTAAAAAATAATCACTTTGAATTTTCAGAATCCCTTTTTGAATTCTCCAAATAATTTCATAGTGTATCTCGGTTAAAAGCATCAAAATGTTATCGATTGTAATTCTGTTGTATAAGTAGAAACAGGTAAATGAAAGATAATTATACAAGAATTCTTCAAATTCGTCTTTTACTGGTAGAAAGATGTTTACATAACATCCTTCGCAAATTAGAATATGAAACCGATGACTCCGTTTACATATTACATTCCTTTAAAAATAATGTTGATGTTGATAGCAAGACAAGAATACGTGAAATTATAAATTCAATGTGTTATGAAATGAATCAACTTAAGAATAAACTAAATTTAGAATCTAAAGAAATCTCTGTAGTAAAGAGCATGACTGGAGATTTAAATGAAATATGGACTACTCTGGAAAATACTATGCCTGAAAAGATGATTACAGGTTACGGTAATATGTCTGATGAAGATAAAGAATTGCTGAGACCTTTTATTATTACATTACTTGATTTAGTGAAAAAGATATATGACGAATTTGAAAAAGTAAGATCAGCTACATAATGTTTTTTAAACTAATCTCTATTATCTTATTATGTAGAAGGAATTTATATAAAAATAAAACAGAAATCTTATAACAAATGAATAATCTGAATTATTTAATTAAAATTATTCATAGAATATATAACTTTGCTTATCAAATGATAGAATAGAGGTTTCATGAAAAAATTTTATTATATCATTGCTTTTTAAAAGTTAATTCTGCAAAGCTGTCCATTGCATTTTGGCAATTATTTAAATGATTTTGTAAAATAGAAATCTTATCTGATGTATCTATCCAATCTAATGTTAAGACTTTGTCAAACCATCTGTATAGTCCATCAAGAACCTCTTCCATCTCTTCCACTTCTTCTTGAGTAAATTTTTTATTTTTAATATTTAGATTTATTTCATCGACAAATTCTTCACATTCCTCAATAATTTCATCGTATTGCTTATCCCTTTCTTCTCTATACATATTTAAAATTTTGTTATGTTCCTTGTCATCCAGTTCATTAGCCGATATTTTCACTAATTGACCATTAGTAAGAATAATTTTTGAAATTTCATCAACTTTTTTATTATTTTCTATGTTATTGGGAAGTATACATAAAGATGATTGGGGATATAATGCACCTAATTTTTTAAATTCTCTCCATACTCTTACTTTTAATTTTGATGGTTCTGACGGAACATCATATAACACGATTATCCAAGATTGGGGTTTTTTAATCATATTTATAATTTTAAAATAAATTTTGTCTATAAAAAAATTGCCTTAATTTAATAATTTATATTATATTATATTACCAAAGCATATGTTACCTTGATAAATTATTCTTTTTTGTATTGATCAAATGAACAATATAATCTGTTGATTGACATTCTTACTTGCCCTTGTTCTTGTTAATATGATGAAATACTCAATCTTTCTATTCCGCCCTTCTATACAGTATTGTTAAATAAATAATGTTTTTTTCATCAACGAAATGAAAATGATGATACAGATTCAAGAACTCGCAAGTTTACAGATATTAATTACTTCTATACCGTTTAGATTATGTATTTGAACTGTAGTGATTAATTTTCTCTATGTTCTAGAGATTTATAGTATGCTTAATTATGCTAATTAGTATATAATTGAGGTATGGTCATAATTCAAATATTCTGGAATATTTTATAACTTAAAGCTAACTCTTTAGATATGATTTTGAGAAACACTGTCCCAAAGATTAACTCTCGATAGATTAAAGGAATTCATCTTTTTAATATTCTATGTATCTGATAGTCGGATACCATGGCCTAACATACCAAGAAGGAAGAAGCGTGGACATCGCTAAACTTTCCATAAAAAGAATTGATAATTGGATGAAAGTGTCACCGTAACGTTTTCTGTTATAATTTAACTAAAATAATGTTTTAAAATTAAAAAATCTCTTTTTTTGTAATAGTATATATACAAGAGTCGATTATTTTAATATAGGTTTATATTATCCACCTAACTGCACTGCTAAAAAATGTTAAAACCTAGTTCGGCATAAAAATATTGATAAAAGATGAATTAATATAAACAAGGTGAATTTCTTAGAAAATTCTTATAGTGGTATATTAAATATAACATTAAAAAATACGAAAAAAATTTAGAACCCTAGTTAAAATATCAACATAGTGAATCCGTTGCTTTAATGCATTTGATACAACTATATTTTATACGAAAAAAATGAAAATAATGAATATATTATAAAATTCAAACTCCAAGAGAAAGATGATACTGTTACTACTCTATCAGATCAAGTTATGAAACTTATGGAAGAAATTCAACAGCTCAAGAACGCAGTCAAAATTAAGTTAAGCTTTATTTAACATTAACCATTTTTGATATTTATACCGATATTCTTTAAGGACTTCAAAATTCTCATCTTGTGATAATAATTTAAAAGAGTTGGGATTTGAATTAGATTTATAAAGATTTATTAGGAAACCAGACTGATAACTTTTACAATCGTCTTTAAGCCGTAGCAAGAATATAATATCTTCCTTTTTTTCTTTTGTTTTTATATCTATACTCAAAAATGATTCATAAATTGTAATTATAAATCCATCCATATTTTTATCATTAATCATTAAAATAGCTTTATTCTTTTCTTCTTCTTCTGTTGATAATCTTATTACTTCTTCAGGATTATTAGGTTTGAATACCTCTATCTAATTTTGAAATTAATTTATAATAATCAAAGGTAATCTAAAGTAGTAGTAATTATTAAAGATCATTTATAATCTACAGAATTTATTATTTATATTCAGAAACATCTCTTTGAATTTAACATCTTTTAAAATCAGATCTTTATTTTTTATATTTTTCATGGCGATTGAAAAAACAGCTTTGTGATATAAACTGAAAAAATCAAATTTCTTTAGAGAATAACTCAGTGCTTTATACATTGCCAGTTTAATATTTTTGATAGGGTTTACTTCTGCATATAAAGAAATCTTTGATAAATTATCTTCATCTATTGATATTATATCTAGCTTTTTTTCTAGTTTATTATATATAAATTGAATATTTTTTGGGTAATATGATACAGATGAAATAATAATTATATGATTGCCATCATTATCAGCGGTTTTCTTTACTTTAACTTTGTCTGATTCAAAAGAAAAAGAAAAAAGTTGATTTAAAAAAGATAAAGATGGAATTTCCATAACCAAGTTGTCACCTTCATTTAAAGCAGATAAATCAAATTCGTCTTTGGATTCCAGTTCTTGCGCATTATTGAAAGACCATTCGTCAATTGATTCGATGGATAGCTGAAAAGTTCCTTTAGGAAATGAAAGAACATGGTCTTTGACAACATTACAACAATCAGTTAGAAATAATCTTATAATGTCTATGGTTTTTTCATCTAGATTTAGAACTGTATCTATACCAATCCATGGATGTAGAAATAGCTCAAAGAAGTTGCAATCTTTGTGATTCTTAAAGATCTCTTTTTTATAATCTAGAAAAATGTTTAATAGTTTTTGAGTACTATCTTTTTTCCTATTAAAAGTTTGATCATAATAATAATAGGAAGGTTTAGCAAGAACATTGGAATCATAAAATAACGCAAAAATTCCTTCTTCTGATATTTTATAATATTTTGCGCCTTTTTCAAGCTCTCTTTCACTTATATTTGAAGAATCCGTTACTCTTTCAATTAGGTTGAGTCTTATCAATTTTTTAACTTTTTTATGGATATTCTTATATGCTATTGCTTTCAATTTTTTTAATTCTATTATTTTAAATATTTGATATATCGACAGGTGAGAATTAAAAACAAATAATGATAGCAAATCTATAGTATTCTTATCTATTTCCGATATATTATCAACCGCTAGCATCATCCTATGAATATACCTATTTAGTTCCATATGGGTCTGATAAGAGGCTCGTGTTTTATAAATACTTTATAATATGAATAACTAATGAAGTTAAAAACTTATTTAATTTCCCCATACTTAGTTGGCAGTAATAATACATCAACTGCAGTAGTTTTGCCAGCCCATGTGGTGAAAATATTAAAGATTGATTCAACATCCACGTTTCTTCTATTAAAAGTCTATAGCGATGACGAACTTCACCTAAAAATCATTAGAGAAAAAGATTTGATAAAAGAAGATGAAAAGTCTGCTCCTATTGCTGTTGAAAAGGTTCCTAGGCTTACAATGCAACAGAAGAAGGACCCATCATCTTAAAGCGGTGAATTGATATGAGTAAAAAAACAGCTCACAATTATAATGTCAATAAACAGAGATATAAAACATGTGCTGGTCTTCACTGCTTAAATCAACCAATCACAAAACTCAAAATCAAATATATCGATAAAATAGGGAGTTTCTGCCCCAGATGTACTGATGACCTGTTAAGATCTGAATTAGCCGTAAAGATTCAGGAGCAGGATTAAAATGAGCGATCTTTCACTAGAACTGGATTCAGATCTTGCCAATAGAATATCCGATGCATTAAGTTTAAATCGAGAGTATGAAAATCAAGCTAAAGAAAAATTCGAATATTTTAGAATGCCATCTCCTGATGTATGGTTTAAAATAGATGTAAAGCATCTGTCAGACGACATAAGAAATTATTTAAATTCAGTTGTAGAGAATTGTAAAAATAAAAATGAAAAATATGAAAGATTAAATGACATATTTGTAAAAGCCATTGAACTATTTTATGAGAAATGTAAACCCAAGATACTTGAGACGAAAAAACACAATCGTGAGGAAGCTGAACAAGCATTTACCACCTTACCTTCATCAATTTCTAAGCATTGGAAGCTAGTTAATATAGATAAAATACCTATTCCCGATTCTCTTGCTGAATTAATTGGATATACTCCATCTTTACAAACAGCATCTTTATCATCGCTCTTAGTATCAGAAGAAGGAGGCGAAGAAGTAGAAGAGACCACCGACCAATCAAACGATATTTTCACTGCAGAAGACGAGAAAGAAATCAATGATATAGATTCTACTTCTATCACATCAGAGGATATCAAATTTGTGCTCAAAACTATATCTAAACAAGCTCCTCACGATGAAACACAGTTAAAGCAAATCTTTTATGGAATATGCAGCTCTCAGACATCAACAAAATTACATCACAACATTAATTCAAAAAAATCAGGAGAAGGTAAATCATTTCTATTAAAGCTCGTAGTTGACTACTTTCCTGATTCCTTTATTTTAAAATTTAATAATATGAGCGATAAAGCCCTATACCATCAAATAGGAATTGAAGCAGTAAAAAACGAAGAAACAGGCAAGTATGAAGATATATCACCTTTAATAAATAAACTAGAATTAGAAATACAAGAGATTGAAGAAAAGATAGAAGAAGAAAACTCAAAGGATTCAAAACAAAAAGATAGAAAGGCTATAAGATTTAAAAAATCTGGAATCAAAAGCAAAGAAAAGGATATTGAAGACCTTAAATCGAAAGCAGTAAAGATAATTGATCTAGATAATAAAGCCTTTATATTTTTAGATACTCCAAATGAGAATCTATTTAATAATTTAATGTCAATTCTAAGCCAAGACTCTAGAGATCAGCTCTATATATTCACAGATAAAGATAGTTCTGGAAAGCGTTTACAAGCAAGAACAGTTCTTCTTAGAGGCTCTCCATTAATAATGACAACCCAAGTTGTTGATGATACAAGGAATTACCGCTTCCAAGAAAAAAACAGAAGGTTCATCCATATCAATCCAAATACTAGTGAAGACAAGATTGAAGAAGCAATGAGGCAGATATCTATAAAGCTAAGTGGTCTGCCAGATGACTTTGAGAGCATTGTTTCCACAAAAGATATTGATAAATCTAAAGAGCTTATAGAAAATTTATGTATAAAACTCAAAGATAATAATCAAAGATACCTTGACAACAACATTACAGGTAATGCAGTAAAGATTCCATACTCTTCTATTCTTTCGTCTAACTTGTCTCTATCTGACTCTTGGTCTATGACTGTTCTAACTAGATTACTAAACTATATTGCCATCATAACAAAAGTGAATATGGATTCTAGACCTAAAATTATTGATGTTGAAACAGGTGTAGTATATCCTATATCCATATATGATGATTTAAAAGAGGCCTTGGAAATCATGAAAACTGCTTCTCTAAGTATAAGACCTTATCAACAAGAGTGGTATACTAACATATTTTTGCCAGCTTTTGAAGAACTAGGATCTGAGCCAAGCTGTAAGATTAATGAGGATGGATGTGAAATAGAGAAAGAAAATGTTGTTGGTATCACTACAAAGCAGCTTGCAGAATATATGAATCATCAAGGGAAGAATATCGCTAATTCCCTTATTTATGAAAATTATCTACGTCCATTGAATAAACAAGGAATCATTAATTCTGTTAAAAGTATAATAAATGGCAAAGAAAATCTCCATTTTCCCGTTAATCAGGGCGATCATGATGATTTATCAATAACTTCCACGTTGCCTCTTACAGAGGATTGTCAACTCATAGTTAACTCTTCATTCGATGAGAAGAAAATTCTAGAAGAAAGTTTAGTAACTTTGTTAGAACAACGACGGAGCAACGAGGGTGGGGAAAAATATAAAATTATTGATGATAATGGTTCTGAAATCTCAACAGATGGTCTAATTGAAAAATATTTTTTTAATAAAAAATACCATACCTCTTGCTCCGTCATTGTTCTAGTAAAGCCATCAGACAGCAACGTAAAAGAAGAAGAAGAAGGAAGCTCTGCTGCTGCAGTAGATAAACAAACAAAAGAAAATCAAGATGATGAAAATGGGGAACAAGAAATAGATGTTTCCCTAAATAAGTTTATTAATAGTCCAACAAATGTCATAAAACCCTCTAATACTTCATGTTATCCATATACTAAAAAAGACATTGAAGAATTCTTTTCTTCTGACACAGGGCAACAGAAAGAGCATACCCTAGAAGAAAGTATCGGTAGACCTTTGATAGGAAAGCAGAGAAGTATACCATTCTTTTATTACTGTAAAGAGCATCCCACCGTTGAATTTATTCATCTTGAAAGTATTGAAGATCATATAAGGCTTAAGGATCCTGAAAGTCACAAATTAAAACTATTAGAACTATTGCAAGAAGAAGAAAGATTAATTGAAGAAAAGAGCGGAGGACAAGATAATAAAAACAAAGACTCTTTCGCTAGGGATTTCCTAACTTAAAGGATACCAAAGACACCAACTTTAAATTAATTTCCCATATATTACTATATGGCTGTAGTGGTTTAAAAATAAATTTATATTAATTCTTAAAAATAATAAATCTATTAAATTAAATGATCTTTTCCTATCTAGTCTTCTTTTATAATCAACCATAAGCATTAATAATGCAATAATATACATCTTTTTTATTTATTATTCCCTTTAGAATGAATTTTTTTGAAAAAAATTCAAAGAAAAAGAATATATAATTTATGAGCAGGAGTTGATGAAATGATAATCAAGAGAAGAATATAAAATATATGATAACAGATCTTAGTAGATAAATATGAATATATGAAATGTTATATGGAACATAAATCGTTTTTTGATAACATTGTTGTTCACTTAATAACAAATAAAAATATCTAATTTTTATTTATGACATTCATCTCCATTACACGGATTCTGTGCATCATTATATCCTGATCTATAGTCTTTCATACCTAGCGAATGATTATCCACATTATTTATTAAAATACTAGATACGCCTTCTCCTTCATCTGCATATCCTGAAAGATAAGAGTCCGATCTAAAATCTAATATTGGTTTGTATCCACAATTTAGTAAATTAGATTGATCAATATATTTATGATTATGATATGTACATCCTTCGTAATATCCTTCTGAATTTCCTTTATAGTATTCTTTCGAATGATATGCACCCAAGGTGTTGACAGAGCCGGATGAACCGTTATTAAATCCATCAATAAAGCCAGATTGAAATGGCGTTAAATGTCGTGATTTAACCTTAGCTGCAAATACACTGTCCACAATATAGTGACTGGAGATTAGAAAGGATGATATTGCTATTGTTATTTTTATATACATGGTTTTAGTATTCAATGACTATTACACTCCTAATGTTATGGACAAACTCCATTTTGATGAGCTAGCTGACCTGCACCTAGTACAGCAGAAAGGGGAACACCAGAGATGACCATCCCTAAACCTGCACTATAACATAATACCTGTCGACCGGCGGTATTATCAGAATCTGAATCTGACTGTCCAAAAGCCATTTTCTGTATGCTAATTATTGGAACTGTCAACACAAATGCGACCATTATTGTTGCTATCAATATTTTTTTCAATTTTTTTTACCTACCTTATTATAGTATCACTATCTCTTATTGCAGGTAGATGAAATTAAGGAGAATATACGTTGCAGTTTCGTTGCAAATGTTTATTTTGAAGTAAACTATCCTTAAATTATTTGTCTGATCCTTTGATAAAACTTGTTGCTAATGTTGTACCTATTCTTAATGGTAGAGATTCATCCGGAAACTCTATTTGCTTTGGTCCTCAGGGAACCAAAAGACATAGATATTTACTAGTTGCGTTTCTAGCTAAATCTAATTCAATATTTAATTTATCTGGGGAAAAAATTGATAACTCTATTTATTTTACTTCATATGCGTTAGAGCAGGTTGCAAAATCATTTAAGAAAGTCATTCCTTATCATTTACCTATTCATTATGATAGAACAAAGGTTGCACCTAAACTCTATCCAATGATCTCTAATGACGGTCTAGTAGGCTCTGTTAACTTAAGGAAAAACCTATAGCTTTAAGGTAACCATATACTTTATGTCTGCTAGAAATAGAACATCTTCAAATATCGTTGGTTATGGTTTATACTTGTACTTTCTTGGTTTATCCTTTAGAAATACTGCTAAAGCATTATCTTTTTTACGTTTAGTAAAGATAAGTCACGTATCAATCTGGAACTGGCTTCAAAAGTACAAATCAAAAAGGAAACATCTCAAGAATAAGGAAATCAGAGAGTATATAATTGATGAAACTGCAATAAAAGCAGGTTCTGAATCCATTTGGCTTTGGGTAGTTATAGAACCAAAGAATAAAGAAATCCTTGCAGATTATATATCAAAAAAGCGGAATATATCTATTGCCAAACGATTTCTATCTCATGTAGTAAACAAGTATGGATTACATGGCGTTTCAACAGATGGTGGTACATGGTACCCTCAAGCATGTAGATTTCTAAAATTAAAACATCACCTTCATTCTTCTTTTGAGAAAAGCATTATTGAAAGAACGATGCAGTACATTAAAGATAGAACGGAAAGCTTTGACGATTACTTTCCTTGTAGGAAAAAGAACAAGTGTAAATTAAATCATATAAAACAATGGCTCAAATTGTTTGTTTATCAACACAATAAAGAAATATTGTCTTAAGTTAACAGAGCCGTCTAGTATCTATTAAGAAAATAGAAGGTGAAACATATATAACAATTACAGAAAAGGGTAAAGATAAATCCACAAAATTATTACAGGATCTCATAGCTTACAAAGAGATAACTAACTGTGTAAACAAAACAGATTCCGATGATATATTCCAAGTAAAAAAAGGTGTTAGTATTGGATATGACCCTTTACAAAAAATAGAAAGAAGACTGGCAGATAGAATCTTGGAGATAAATTTGCCATTCGAAGATGAGCTTAAAGCAATAGAAGACTAATTTTGATTAAATAGACAAATAAACACATTTAATTCATAAAATATATGATATCTAGTTGCATATATCATTAAAATCTTTTCTTTACCATTTGATATAGTTCATTATTTATCGTACGGATATAGCATTAAATTTTATCGAAATTAATGGTATAAATAAGATTTATGGATTGGATTTTTCAATAACTAAACCATTAACAATGTGAAGATTACAATGTGCTAAGGCTGCTCCATATCCTTGATGATACATATCAGTATGATGTTTAGTATAATCATCACTAATCAGATAAGAGTTTATTTCTGGAATAGTTTGGTTATCATTGCAAGCAATAGCACCATCATTCCAACCCGAGTTATATCTTTTTTCATGTAAAAAATTATTGTTAGGTGGTAGGAATGGTACATGATTGCGGTGGTTAGGCTTGGGTGTTGTAGAATTAGTTTGATTTGATACAGAATCTTTGTTGTCATGGATCTTAGGCGTAATGGTGTGTGTTTTGTTATGAATGTTAGTCTGGGGGATTGTAGGATTACTTGGATTTAATCGAATTTGGTTACCTGGAGTCTTAGGTATAATATGAGGAGGTTGGTTAGGAATGTTAGGTGCAATAGTAGTGGCAGTTGATAAATGATTAAAATGGAAAAATAAAGGTAATGAAAGTATGGCTCCAATAACTACGGCTGCAGCTAAAACTGCCATCAAGATTTTAGTTCTTCCAGATAGAATTCCTTTATCGATTGTAATATCATCTACTTTAGTATCGGGTATATAAATTGAATTGTGAGTAATAGGTCTTGTCGAATGATCAGACGGATAATTATCACTGGCTTGAGTGGAGTCTAGATCTTTGTTGGCTGATAAATCTTTTGCTATTGGTTTTTGTGATATTGAGGATATAAATAACTCAAATGACGAGGATCTAAACTCGACATCATCCAAAGGTCGTACTTCAGAGATGATAAAATATCTTCTAGATAATGAGATTGATATAGAAAATCCAGGAATCTTTACAAATAAACAAGAAAACATAGCAGAAAAGGTCGAAAGGGGTCACATTATCTCAGACATGGTTCACCATTATCTCAACCTAACATTTTCTTTATCAATTCCTTTATTAAACATAGATGGAGTTTCTACTACGCTGACAGCGGACAATCAACATCAACTTGGTAATAAACACACAGAGGGAGATGGGGTTGTTGAGGATGAGAATAATTATGATGATGCTGAGGATAAGGAATTACTATCCACAGACTGCGAAGTGAAGATAGTAAAGTAATCCTGTCAATTCCAATTGAAACAACCGACGATCCTGAAATGGTAATCAGAGATTTAGAGGCCAGACATTTATCCAGACTTAAGAGAACGCATTTACCACCACAAACAAGACACATCCTTGCTTCTTGCTGCATCACTTCATCTAAAAGAAGGAATAGAATTAACTGTAGGAGATCTTAAACTATAGTATTAAGAAAAGATAACGCAGAAAAAAAGATTCAAGATGCTAGAAGAAATGGATTGCTGGTGCCCGGGGAAATAAGAAAAGGCAAGCAGAAACAATATTAGTTGTCAAACTATAAGCACATATTAGATAAAAAAATTAAAAAGAGGAAAGGAAGACATGATGATGCTAGTCCCATAGATAATGATATCATCATCAAGTTACTTCAGTTGCTATCAAATAAAGATTTCACATATCATAACATTCATCTTGAAACTACTCTTAACTATAAGGAAGATGACAATAAGTATGAGACATATTATAAAATAAATTTTAAATGCATTTGTTACATATTAATTATGAAAGCAGTTGACTGACTCTGCCACCACCATTCTAGATTCTATGGAAAACTCGCTCTTAGTATTAGATTCCACAAAAGATGGATGGAAAGTTCATGAACACTTTAAGCATCAAAATCCTTGTAGTATAGCTTGTGGTATGGTAGTAGCCTTTGATCCCAATAATTATGGCAGAGCATACTGTGGTACTTTTGATAATGGGCTTTGGAAATCAGATGATAATGGTCTAACATGGGAAAAAACCTCGTTAAATCTCTCTGGCTTTAACATCATGTCATTATCAGTAAGCCATACAGAAAAAGAAGGAAAAGAAGAATTTAGCAAGTTATTTGTGGGAACAGAACCAAGTATGATCTTCTCATCAGCTGATGGTGGTCAGAATTGGGAAAAGATTGACGGATTCAATAAACTACCTTCATCTTCTTCATGGTCATTTCCACCAAGACATGGACCAATCATGTTCGTGCAATAGAGCCTGATATAAATAAAAAAGATTATATTTTTGCTGCAATAGAAGCAGGAGCACTAATCAAGAGCCTTGATGGTGGAAAGACCTGGATAGACAGAGTAGAAGATGGTCCATATGATACACATACATTAATAACTCATAGAAAAACACCAGGAAGACTCTATTCTGCTGCAGGCGATGGCTATTTTGAGAGTCAGGACTATGGAAATTCCTGGAAAAGATTAGTTGAAGGATTAGGACAATATACCTATCTGTCGGATATCGCAGTAGATTCAGATGATCCTGAGAATATGATTGTATCTGCAGCAAGTAATGCTTTCAAAGCCTACTACAGAGAAGATCCGGAATCTTTTGTGTACAGGTGCTGCGGCTGCTGCTCAGCTGATAGTTATGATGATGATGATGATGATGATGGCAGTAGAGGAGGAGGAATAAGAAGAAGATGGACTTTATCTACTAATGGTTTACCTGAATCAAAAGGAACCATAATTTCAATTCTCAAATCCAATCCGAAAATCAAAGATGAATTCTATTGTTTAAATAACAAGGGGATTTATTGTTCTAGAGACTCTGGAATGTCATGGGATATGTTAGACATACCCTGGTCTAAAGAGTATTATTTACAACATCCTTGGTCATTGGCAATAAGATAATAATATTATTAGAAGAATTTATTGGAACACCTAAGGTTTAAGGCTACCCAAGAATATAAGATTAAAGTAAAATAATATCATAATATTAATAGCAGCAGAGCGGTTAGATTCAAGGTAAGGTTAACAAAGATTATGCTCAAAGAAAAAATAAATAATGATCGAGCGGATAGTCAACTCAGTTTGATTATATCAATGATGTTCCTATATCAAAATAATAGTGATCTGAAATCCATGACAATTAATCCCTTTTTTTAATAGATATACAATAGGCTACGATTTTAGCAAAATTTCTCATATACTATATGAAATTTCGAATGTTTTGGAGATATTAAAATGATCTACAGTTTAATAAATTGAAGATGTTATGGATGATATAAAATGGTATTATATAGATTTCTATTCAATGTTATATAGAAATTCTATTTAACAAAATTAAATAACTAATAAATATTCTCATTTAGCAGAATTATATACAGGTTAATATATATGAACAAAACCCAAAGAATTACAGTCTTTGTTGTAGCGATAGTAGCAACAATAATGTTTACTGGACCAATAGCTTTGAATTCTGGTATAAATTCTGCGTTTGCAGATCGCGACAACTCTCACCGTCACCACTTCTTCCATCATCCTAATCACTCCACAGTCATTATCATAAAACACCACCGTCACCACTTCTTCCATCATCCTAATCACTCCACAGTCATTATCATAAAACACCACCGTCACCACTTCTTCCATCATCCTAATCACTCCACAGTCATTATCATAAAACACCACCGTCACCACTTCTTCCATCATCCTAATCACTCCACAGTCATTATCATAAAACACCACCGTCATCATAGATAGAAGGCAAGTTTAAATTAAAAACTAGTGTATGAACAATACATTAAAATATTTTTTTATAATATAAAATAACCTTATTATCAATTATCAAAATATTATACTTTATTAATATATTAGGTTGACAAGTAAGGTTTTGATAATGCTACCAATCTTTTCTCTTTAGCCTATTGTTGTTAATATATTAAAAATCAGTTAAGAACATTATATAACTCGTAAGTTTATTATGTGGTTGAAACTTAGGTGTTTTTTTATCAAGTACCAATCCGTTTGATTCAATGAAAGGATATCTTGCAATTATTTAATATATATCTAAAACAAATCCAAAAAAAAATATTATAGAAAATAATAAGGAAAGAAATTTAATAACAATGTTCTTTAACATTAATGAGCGAGATTTATAAATAATATTATTATTATCGGATTACCATGAAAAACTTGATAATTCCAATCGTAGTATTGGCTTCCGCAATATCTCTTTTGAGTTACATGACTGTAAGTAATGCGTATTCACTACCTCCTCATGTGTCTAAACAACCAAACGTAAAACCGAGTGATTTTAAAACACTAGGATCAAACGTAAAGATTAACAAACAAACAGCTAAATGTTACATGATTAAAACTGGCAAACCTACCAGAGTTCCATGTCCTGATGTAATAATAGTAGGAAAGGCTACTACTGGAAAAGTATCAGCTAAATAAATCATCAGATAAAGACGATCTAAATTCTAATACCAATATTATTTTTGATTTGTTTTTGAATCCCATGTAGTATATTATTGAAAAGATAGTAGTATTAACTACTATAAGAACAGGTTGATCACATTAATTCATCTAATGGTGAAAGAGTTCGTCCTTTGTCAAGACTTGGAAAAGTCCTATTTGAGCAATAGATATGGGACCAAGATTAATTCAATAAAAAAAGTAGTACTATAAAATTATAAATGATTGATTAATTGATTGATTTGTTTCAGTCATTGTCTATCTTACATATCAATCCTATTAAAGACTGGCCTCATATTCTGCTTCAACTTAGATATTCTTTTTATTCTGTTTGAGTTAAATAATAAATATAATTCCAATATTGGTAAGCGTCTTGCCGATATCAAAAATGCATGACCCAATTTTATCGCAGTTGACTATTAATATTAGAAATCTAGCCAAAGTTAATCCATTGGTAATAACTGACCATTGCAGTACATTGATAGATACACCAAGCCTCCATTTTTCCTATTGATGACAAGGCGGTAACTGAACAATCATAAAATACACTAATATTATTACTACTAACATAAGCTGAGCCGAAATATAATAACGTCAATAATGAATTTGAATTAGAATTTTTATTGTTGTGATTTATTTCTAAATACCTTGTACATAAATAGCATAAACATCGTAAATGACTATGGTGAAATATAAAATAAAATGATTATGGATATACTCGGTTATGCGGCACCTTCTGCCAAGGCAGACTTGATACCATATCGCTTTGATCGTCGGGATCCGTGCAGACGAAGTAGTCATCGAGATCTTGTATTGTGGTATATGTCATACTGATATTCATTATGTTCAAAATGATTGGGGTCGCAGCACTTTTCCTCTAGTGCCAGGCCATGAGATAATTGGACGTGTAGTGAATATAGGTCCAGATGTTACACACTTTAAACCTGGAGATCATGTAGGTGTAGGTTGCATGGTTGATTCCTGTCAACATTGTACTGCATACAAGCAAGGATTAGAACAGTATTGCAAAGAGGGGCCCACATATACTTATAGTAGCATAGACATGCATGATAATATGCCTACCTTCGGTGGTTATTCTGAGAAAATTATTGTCTCTGAAAAATTTGTATTGCGCCTTGCTTGCAATTGATAGAAAGATTATCAAAAAATTTTATATTGAGAATAATTTTAATTTGTTTATAGTAGATTTTTTTAATTAAATAATATTAAAATTATATTGAATGAATAAAAAATAAAAAAAATTAATATTTTTTTTAATGTCTTTTGTTATAGGATTGCTAGGTGTTTAACAGCATCCCCAGTGGTGATGCCAGCCCCAGCCACCCCAGCCCCAGTGGTGATGCCACCAGTGGTGATGCCAGCCCCAGCCGCCGCCACAGCCGCCACAGCCGCCACAGCCGCCCCAGCCACCACAGGCGAATGCTTGGTGTGTTTGCGTTCCTAATGCAATAGGAGTTGCGAACATTACTGCTGCTACTATAGATATAGCAAAGACAGCGATTTTTTGAGTTTTGTTCATATATATTACCTGTAAATAATTCTTCTACATAAGAATATTTAATAGCTATTTAATTTTGTTAATTTAGATTTTAATATAACTTTAAATAGAAATCTTTTTATTTTAAAATTGTCAACCCATTTCCAATTAAATTTCTTCTTTAGATTATCAATTATAGAAGTATCTGTTCAGATAATGACAATGGCTCGTAAATTAGATGTCAATCAAATAATCTCTTTAATATAATCTCATCTTTATCCACATTAAAAATTAAACTACTCGAATACTTGACACCGATAAGCAAAGCATTACAGATATCTTTTAAAAATTTATAGATAATGGCGAACATATTATCGTCTTTTCTCTCTACCAAGGTATTTTGACTGATTAATGGATAAAGAAAAATGATAAACAACGCATTTCTATATAGGACACAAAAGACACAATTCAAATGAATTTCCAATAATATTACTATAGAAAATTATAGATATAGCAAACAGAAACTATAGCAAATTTTCTATTTAAATGAGGTTTATATTAAATAATATTAGATTATCGCGGGATTTCTTTGATAATAGCGACAGATCTTTAATTTATTGATGTCTAAAAACAATAGATTTCTTAACGAGAAATGGCATTCCTAAAAAATATTGGAATAAAATATTCTACTCTATTTTATCTACAGGTGGCACAGATCCCACCTGGAGCCATCACTTGCTCAGGTGATACAAGGTCTAAGGCTGCTGAAACCACTACTGCTACAGCAACACGCCGACAAGACAAAGACAATCTTTGGATAAAACGCTTCAGTGGGATATCCAGAAAGACACCAACTTACCAATAATCTTAATCATTGTCTATTTGATAATATGATTCAACGAACTGAAAATATCATATTAATTAACCATATCAATAAATAAATAATAAGAAAGATTGGAACTAGCTACCCATTACCAACAAACAACAATGAGTTTCTAAATGGTTTCTTGACCATTCCTTCTAATCCCAAGTCTTTGATAATATTTGCTCATGGAAGTGGTAGTAGTACTAGCAGTAGCAGCAGCTCAAGTCCAAGAAACAAGTATGTCACCAATATTTTAAATGACAACGAGTTTGCTACTCTAGCACATGGTATGTTGTATAACCAAAGTCTGGTCTACACTATACCCTCACGATTGAAATGGTTGGAAGTTTGGTTGTTAAGAGAAGGGCAGTGAATTTTGAGGGGCTAAAAGAGGATGGTGATGATGAGCTCAATGCTGACGTCGATGATGCTGCCGGCTGGTAAGCTAGCGTACTTGGATCAGTGTTTCTGAAACTTAGATACCATGGATATACTAGTGGTCTGGGGCCGTCTGGCTGCATCTGCACCACCACCACCTCCACCATGACTACTATGACTACTATTAGTATTCCCGGTAACAGCACTAGAATTGCCATCATGACCTCCAAAACCCTTAGCGGTTGTAGCATTATTATTGTTAGGTGATGGTGGTTGTTGTATGGATAAAGTAGTAGATATTATAGAGACGGTGTTAGAACCGCCGTTAGTTACGTACATCCTACTATCAGCTGGGTCATATGAAACACTCGATGGAGATTTTCCAACACGTATGGTATTAACCACTTTGTTAGTGGAAGTATCGATTACAGAGGCAGTATCAGAATCCGAGTTAGTTACGTATGCTCTACCATCGTCTGGGTCATATGAAACACTCGATGGAGATTTTCCAACACGTATGGTATCAACCACTTTGTTAGTGGAAGTATCTATTACCGAGACGGTGTTGTGTCCAAAGTTAGTTGCATACACTTTTCCATCATATTGATCATATGCAACACCATATGCATTAACTCCGACATGTATGGTATTAACCACTTGATTGGTAGAGTTAATTATAGAGATGGTGTTAGAATCAACGTTAGTTACATACATCCTACCATCGTCTGGATCATATGCAACACCATATGGATTATTTCCCACATGTATGGTATCAACCACTTTATTAGTAGAAGTATTGATTACCGAGACGGTGTTAGAAGCAGCATTAGCTACGTACATCCTACTATCAGCTGAGTCATAGGCAATACCCTGTGGAAAATGACCAACAGGAATGATATCAACCACTTTGTTAGTAGAATTGGATATTACAGAGATGGTGTTAGAACCGCCGTTAGTTACATACACTCTATTATCAGTTGAATCATATGCAACACCATATGGATTATTTCCCACATGTATGGTATCAACCACTTTATTAGTAGAAGTATTGATTACCGAGACGGTGTTAGAAGCAGCATTAGTTACGTACATCCTACTATCAGCTGAGTCATAGGCAATACCCTGTGGAAAATGCCCAACAGGTATGACAGATATCACAGAAGCAGCCCAAACTTGTTTTACAGTATCAAAAAGAAAGGTGCTTGATAAATATAAAAGAAGGATAGCAAAGGTTGATAAAATGATGATTAGAGTTAACATTAAAACTATGTATTCTATAGTCTTTATTCTCTTTATTTATTAACAATAAAAAAGATTACTAGATCCTTAACTTAAGAATTTCAGAACCTCTTTTTATTAAATTTTTGAGTTAAACTATAGCTTGTTTTTTATCAAGGAAAAATTTGAAGGATTTGATAGTCATTGACAAGATGTAAAGTTTAGCAGATCTTAATAAATAATAATTAACAGTTCCCTTATACATGCCAGAACCGAAGCCCTCCGGGCCCGTGATATTGTCGTCTCTTATAATAAGTTACTAAATGGTAATAAACAAAATGCTTTGCAGATCGTATAACTTTGGTTCCATTTTAAGAACCGATATCGATATTAACCCCACTCGGTCCATTGCATTTCTGTATGTTTTTTAGTCCCAATTTTGATAATAATAGTATAAATATGCAGCAAGCAGTTATTGAAACGGCCCTGTTAACTTAAGATATTATTTCTTTATTATGCTCATAAACAAACAACTTGAGCCATTGTTTAATATGGCTTAATTTACACTTGTTCTTTTTACAAGGAAAATAATCATCAAAACATTCAGTTCTATCCTTGATATACTGCATAGTTCTTTCAATAATGTTTTTCTCATAGGTGGAATGGAGATGATGATATAGATTCAAAAACTTACAGGCTTGTGGGTACCAAGTGCCGCCATCTGATGATACTTGATGGTTTCCATACTTGTTTACAATCTCAGACAGAAATCGTTTGGCAATAGATATATTTCGCTTTTTTGATATATAAAATGATAGAATTTCTTTATCCTTTGGTTCTATAATAACACATCAAAGCCAAATAGATTCAGAACCTGCTTTTATAACAGTTTCATCTATGACATATTCTTGGATTTTCTTATTCTTTCGATGTTTCCAAGGCCTGTACTTTTGAAGCCAGTTCCAAATGGAAACATGGCTTATTTTTATTATTTTTAAAAAAGATAACGCTTTGGCAGTATTTCTAAATGATAATCCTAAAAAGTACAAGTGTAAACCATAACCAACGATATTTGGAGATGTTCTATTTCTAGTAGACATACAATATATGGTTACCTTAATTATAGGTTTTTCCTTAAGTTAACAGGGTCGTAAAATTCGATGTTCCAATGTTCCAATATTTCTTAATTGATGTTATTAGTTAATTATTAATAATAATATTATTATTTCATTCAATTATAATTAATAATTAGATTATATTCGTTATTTTAAGACGATATTCGTTAGATGATTAGAACATATCCAAATGTTCCAGCCTGTTCTAATGTTCTAATCTAAAGCGTTATCTTATATCTATTAATAGTAAAATCTACTCATAATAACCATATAATATGGGGTTTGATGGACTTATTGCTGATATCGGTTCTATAATCAGGATTCCATACCTTATTGAGGTAAAGAGATATTTAAAGATATCGGAATAGAAATAAGATTATCATAGACAAATAAGACACAGACCTTATTATTTATATCTTTAGTGCTTTGTTGCATAACTCTGAAATTCGTTTTTTATGATCGAACTTTTGTCAAAATAATACGAATTTCAAATGGATGGTATATTAAACTTAAACCAAATATGTCATATAGTTACGAAAAAATTGAGTTATGCAACAAAGCATATCTTTAGTTATTAGACGGTTTGATAACCCGGACGGTTGTTTTATAAAACAGGTACAAATATGGAAACACTTCATTGCTATTGATTCAAACGTTTCTGAAGAATTATCTGGCGAGTCTCAGAGAGCGAAGGCGTTGATAAGGACAAGGGCTAGCTATTCATTTCCTTGGGTGGATCAGCCAAGTGATCCGCCCGATCTCGCGGCCGTCCGAAAGCTGCTTAATGTACACCTTGTATGTCTCTCGGTGAAGCCCATCCGGAATGTGCACACTGAAGAAGCTCGGAGCGGCCGTCAGCTTCGGCAGCTCGACCTTGCCCAGTTTGTGCGAACCATTGGTCGGTAGTGAGATCTTCAGTCGGTGGGGACAATCCGGATCGGTTTTGCGATCCTCAAGGCGTTGCGCATCCCTGTCTCCCACGTTCATTTGGCAGCCGATCCACTCAGCGACCTGCATCGTGAGCAGACTTCCGCCAGGAAGTTTCGCATGAGTCTCCAGCTCAAAATGCCGTGGCTCGTCCCACGCTCCCACGATCCGGAACGGTAGATGGATCGGCTGCAAGTGCAGGCCGAGAGGAGGCGTGATCACGTTGAAATTTCGCCACGTAATGTTGTTGTTCGCGTAGATGTAGTTTTCGTAGTCCGTGAAGTTAGCGAAGCTGCCAGGATTCGGCGCTGGCGCGTAGGCATTGCCCACGGCTGCCACGAAGCAATCGTGTCCGACGCCAGGCAAGACGTCCGCCGGCCAATTCACACCTGGCACCGAGACCTCCACTACGCTTCCCGCAGGAACGTCCGGATAGTAGGCGTCGCCTATGAGTGTCCACATGTTCGGAGTCACCAGAGTTGCCGGGGGCGACCAGTAAACCGTCGCAAACACGTTCGTGGCGTCTCCCCCACGGTTCCAGACACGTAGGTATACCGTGTTCGCTTGCCCGGTCAGTACGTCCGGATCGCTTTCCGTATCGCTCGCAATCGAGGCCGGCGTCGAATAGGTGGCCTGGGGGTTCGAAACGGGGCTGTTTTTGAGGATGATGTCCGGGCTGTCCGCCAGGGACCCCGTGTGCGAAGTGCCCGTGTCCGCGAGGTTGTGCCTCATGTAGAGAAGTGGCGGCGTGGCAACGGTTCCATAGGGGAACGGATCATCCGTCGGCTCTGGTGGTTGGCCAAATCTCGTTGGCTGCGCGGGCAACCTTGCGCCGGGCGGCAGATTCGTGTTGATCAGGTTAATGAAGTTAGTCCACGCGTTCGTTACGCCGAGGATCGTCGCGGTCTCCTTCAGCGTGTTCGTGGTGGGCGCCCCGACCTGGTAGATATCGGTCCATTTGTAACCGAGCTGATAGGCCAGGTAGTTCAAGAAGATCGATCCGCAGCCGGTCGACACATTGTCCTGGTCGCTGTGCCAAACGTTGTCCACGAAGTTGGAGCGCGCTGCATTCGGGGACATAGGATCGCCGCTCAGCCAATCTTGACCGGTCGACCATAGCCACGCCCGAGAAGGATATAGGATCTGCCCAGACACACGCGAGAGCGCCTCTCCGTTGCTGTATCCAGCTACCCATCCTCTGGCCTGGACATTCATTAGGATCTCCGCGAGCTCAGCCACGACGAGCGAAGGCAACCCGGGCGGATACGTGCTCGAACTACAATTGCACCAGATGTTGCTCACCCCGTCGTTAGAGGCGCCACCGGAACCCACGATGAGCTGAACCTTGATCGGCAGATTCGCAGGATGTGGAAGGATCCCGCCGAAAAGCATGCTTAGACGCGTGAGGTCGGTACTCACACATGTCCATAATCGCTTGAGACATGGCCGCGCCACTGGGCGTTGCCGTGCTGAATGAGCTGTCATAATAGATGGCGAAATTGGGAGTGCTGTTGTAAAAGGTCATCATGGCATTTTAATTAATTCTATTATTGCCAACGCTAGTACTATTCTGGCATTAGAGTACCTTAATTTACCTTGCATAAGCTAGTTCGTTTCTCCTTTTGGAAGGTTAATTTTTTTCATATATTTATAGAATCACTTTATTATTTATGTATTATGATTTTTATTTGATATGAATGTCAATAAAAGAAAAAATCGATTATAGTATTTAATTATATCCAATATTTGCAATATTAATGATTAAATTTACAACAACAATTATAATTTCTTCAGCAATTGGAATAGGGAATTAACAATGGATGAGTAAAGATATGGTTTGCGAACCAATTCGCAGCTGATACAGTTCTTATTTGCTAGATCATAAGCAATTTTATTTTCATTATTAATAAGCACAGAAAATTGAAGGTTAATCCTTCTCCTTGCATAATAAAGTATTTGACGGTTGGACATTTCAGACAGTTGTTTTTAGATATTCTCCAAAGTAATATGAATTTCCTTGATGAAAAACAGGCTATAATTTAACTCAAGAGTTTAATAAAAAGAGATTCTGAATTGCTTTGTTGCATAACCAAACCTATTTAGCTCAGGATCCAACCAATTAATCATTTGTGATCCACTGGCCTTCTTATAACCAGTCTCTTGTAAGACGAGGAGAGATACTTTTTTCCTATGATTTTCTGGATAACTGGGATGTTGATCTTGCAAGGATGAATGAAAATAAGAATGGCAAAAAGTACAAATTTCCAGATTCTTTTGTTCTCATAGTTGGTCACATCAAAGTATACTTTCACCTTCCATATAGACAAACAGAAGGAATCATAAAGGCAACTGTAGGAAAGAATCTTCCAGATCATCCATGTTATTCACAGATATGTAGAAGAATAAACAAACTGGACATTGACATCAATAACAGTATTGATGATGATGATGATGATGATGATGTCGTTATCATCGTAGCAGCGGGGACAGTACCGGAATCAAGATTACAAACAGAGGTCTCGGTGGATGCAAGATAAGTGGGATGTAAAAAACAAGAAAGGCTATCTAAAGATACACGTTGCAGTAAATATCAAGACCAAAGAAATTCTTGCACTGAAAGTCACAGATGAAAAGGTACATGATGGAAAGGTTATGAAGAATTTGGTGGAAGGCGTGTTGAATAATAACCGCAATGTCAAGATCAAATCTTTCATTGGTGATGCAGGGGCCTACGATAGCAATGAAAATTTCAAATACTTGAAGGAGAAAAGGATTCGACCTGTCATCAAAGTAAAAAGAAACTCTATCGTTTCATCCAAGAATAGCAATGTAAGGAATAGAGAAGTTGAACTTCAAATAAAGGATTATCATAAATGGAAAAAGAAAAGAAAGTATGGACAACGATGGATGGTTGAAACAGCATTTTCATCTATAAAGCGGATGTTTGGTGAATATACATCTGCAACCAAGTTTCAAAACATGATAAAAGAGATGACGATGAAGGTATCGTTGTACAATCTGTTTAGAAGAGTTGCATAAAATGGATGGAAATAATTTAAGGAAAACTAGTTATGCAACAGAGCAATTCTGAACTTCTTAAGTTAAGGATCTAGTAATCATTTTTATTGTTAATAAATAAAGAGAATAAAAATTATAGAATCGATAGTTTTACTGCTCCATCTATTATCATTTTATCAACTTTTGCTATCTTGTTTTTATATATATCAAGTACCTTCCTTTTTGAGAATATAAAGCAGGTCTGGGCTGATTCTGTAGTTGCCACCATCCCTGTAGGACATAATCCAGAAGGTGTTGCATATAATCCTCAAACTCGTGATGTATATGTAGCTAACTATGGGGATAACACTGTCTCAGTTATCAACCCTGCCAATCAAGTGATTGCCACTATCCCTGTAGGAGAAGGACCAACAGGTATTGGATGTTGTGGAGAGGGGGAGCAGACGCTCGTATCTAACTCTCGTTCTAACACTATCTCAAGAATTACCACTGACAATCAAGTGACGACCATTCCTGTAGGCCGAGATTATCAATTTGGTGTTGCAGATAGCTTAATGAATGGTGATAGGTATGTAGTGACCTTTTTCATAGCCGCGTCGAAGTAACCAACCCTACCCATCCCAATCAAGTGTTTACCCCCATCTATGACTCTGCTATATTGGCTCCATTTGATGTTGCATATAGCCCTAGTACTGGTGATATTTATGTAACTAACTCGGGTTCTCAATACGTCTCAGTAATCAATCCTGCCAATCAAGTGATTGGCAACATCTATGTCGGAAATACTCCAACAGGTGTTGCGTATAATACAGCTAATGGAGATATGTATGTAGCTAACTATGGGGATAACACTATCTCAGTAATATCACCCACTTTATCTACACAACCCACGTCTAATAATGATAATAATACTAATACTAATACTATTACTATGACTACCGGAGGATTTGTTGGTCTTGGTGTTAATTCTATTGATATCACTGGAAGTGCTAATGGTGGTAATGGAATCTTAAATGACATTGGTGGCGACTGAGGACATAGTGGTTCTGCAACATCAACAGCCGGTAATATAGTCAACAGTAACGACAACAGATGGCACGCTGGAAGTGATAATAACCGCTAAACATTCTTTTTAAATGATTGATCCACTTATAATCTATATTTTATAATTATCTATATCTATTTTAAAGATTAATTGAGTAAACTAATACACAATATAGCATCAAATATGGTAGTATCTATAGCTACTTTATTGACTATACATTATGAAGATCTAAAACGTCATAAAAGAAGTTGAAGTTCATAGTTTCTCTTATTCTTTATGTTGATTTAGTGGCGGTAGCACCGCTAAATTGTAAATAGATCATTATCCATCGGACAAAATATTCCTTAATCTAGTCTCTTTGGTATCTGTTTAGAAACTGGATGTCTGAGAAAAAGGGACCGGTATGTCAATAGAACATTAGAACATTAGAACATCCGTATATCATATACCCCCTCATTTTTTTATTTTTATTTTAAAATATATCTTATTCATAAAGTGAAATAATATACCATATAAAGAGAGAGAGATCGAGATCTCATCATTAATTCTTCAATGATTTCAAAAATAGTTATCATTGTAACTACGATCACTAATTTAGAAAGACGATATAGTGATCTTTGAATTTCTCCTTGTTGAGTATGTTTTTAATAAGGGTTTATCAAGAATAGCTTGCGTCTTCCATAATAGGAAAAAGTAAGAAAGCTACCCAGTGCTATTCAGTGTTATTGTTTTTGCAAATGTATCTCCATTATCATTACTTGCTCTGAATACCGGCATAACAGTTCCGCTCTTGTTTGTCCACCATGTAACATAGACGTTACTTCCTGATGCTGAAATTTGCGTATTTAGATCAACTGTGTGTCCTTTGTTAGGCTCGCTTATCATCATTGTCTTCAAAGTCTTGCCTCCATCTGTGCTTTTTGCGAAGAATACATTGAAGTGTCCTGTTTCGTTGTTTTCCCAAGCCATATACACGTTGTTTCCTGACGTAGCTATTGGAACGTCCAGAGGGTGTGGGACAAATTGCTTGCCTATGGGAACGTCTGCATTGACTGATTGCGCATGCGTTCCCAAGAGCACTGCAAAAACAAGTAGTGCTATTGGGAGAACCCATAGTTTCCTTACAGATTTGTGATTTGACATATTTCTGGATAAGGCATCATCTATTTAAGGAAATCTTTCGTATTTGATGACTCCAGAGCCCGTATTAGACTTTCTATAATAGATGTTATTATAAAGAGCAACAGTAAAAAAGGTATTATCTAGATTTTGGTCTGGTTCTAATGTAACGCTCTTAGTAAAGACAATAGATCTCTTGCATAATTAGCAATCATTCAAACCAGTCTCATGGATTTGCTGTTTGATTTTGTTCTATTTATTAGAATTCATTATTTTATAATTTATCAAGCCTGCCACTATGTCTGAAGCCTTGTTATGCTTTTTCAATTTGTTTCTAAATATCTCTGCAACTATCCTATATTTTTTCAATCTACAAATAGTATGTTCAATAACTATCCTTTTTCTAGAATGACTTTTGTTGTATTCTTTATCTTCTTGTGGTAATTCTTTTTGATTATTTTTCTTTTTATAGGGTAGAGATGATCTTTGTTCTGGAAAGTCCTTTTCTACTCCAAGGTATCCCAGATCATACACATTTAGAACATCTTTTTGCTTTGTTGCATAACTCTGAAATTCGTTTTTTAATGATTGGACTTTGTTATCATATTACGAGTTCCGAATAGATATTTCATAGACTTGAACTAAATGTGATATACAGTTACGAAAAAATTGAGTTATGCAACAAAGCACATCTTTTGGGATAGCAGGATGATTTTCTTTATAGATGTTATAGTCATGTCTGTGTCCTTTCTTATGATCTGCTTTGTGAATAATATAACCATGATTGTTAACCGTAATCTGTGTCTTTGTTGTATGCCTTTTCTTCTTGCCTGAATAGTACATCTTACATCTTCTCTTGTCAATAGGTCTTGGAATCTGCTGCTCTGTACAATCTGTAAAAGCCATAAATCCCGGAAAATATTTCTCTACTTCCTCTGGCGTTTTCAACCTCTTGGTTATCTGATATATTTTCTGCGGAATTGGTACGCATTGTCTTATCAAACTTTCTATCTTTTGGATATCTCTGCAGATGTTGCTCTGATCTAGATCAAATAGAAAACCAGCTAATGTGTAGGTTATGTATAGGCGATAGTACACTAGAACCATGATAACTCTATCCTCAACAATGAGTTTGAAATGTCTCCCTGCACCTACATCTCGTTCTCTCCCCCTTCTTTTTGAGGATAAGCGTTTTATCTCGTACTTTTTGTATTTTGATTTTATTTCTTTATAAATGTCATTAAACTGTTGAATTGAGAGACCGGTAAAGGATTTAAAGAGTGATGGCTTCTTGGATAATCTATTGTAAGATAACAAAAAGAATGACATATTTACATACGATAGACGGAAATAAAGCTGTTTTGGCTAATTATGCAAGAGATCTATTATAGTGGACGTCCAATATTTATCTATTATTTTTCAATGGAAATATAATGAATACCATCAATAAAATAAAATATAATGACAATATAAAAAAATTAAAAAAAGTATGGAAAGAAAAAGATGTAACATTAGAAGCTATAAAAGATAAAACTATTGCAATAATAGGATATGGAATACAAGGGCAAGCTCAAGCTTGTAATTTGAAGGATTCAGGCATAAATGTAATCATTGGATTACGTGACAACAGTAGTTCAAGGAATTTGGCAATTAGAGATGGTCACAAAATAAGGAATATCAGTCAAGCGGCAACAGAAGCAGATATAATATATATTTTAATTCCAGATATGCAACAAGGGCATGTTTATAAAAACAACATTGGACCTCATTTATCAGAGAAAAAGATATTGTGTTTTTCTCATGGTGCATCAATATATTATAACTGGATAAATCTTCCACATTTCGTAGACGTTATAATGGTAGCTCCAAAAGGTCCAGGAGAAATGGTAAGAAATCTTTTTGTAAAAGAATTTGGAATACTTTCCCTTGTTGCCGTACATCAAGATTACTCACAAAAAGCATTGGAAATAGCACTTGCAATTTCAAAAGGTATAGGAAGTACCAGGGCAGGAGTAATAATGACTAATTTTAAAGAAGTTGAGACAGATTGGTTTGGAGAACAGGTAGATCTATGTGGAGGCGTACACTCTATGATTGTTAATGCATTTGACACTTTAGTAGAAGCAGGATATCAACCTGAAATAGCATATTTTGAATGTCTACATGAATTAAAGTTAACTGTAGATTTGATATTTTACAAAGGTATCACTGGAATGTATAACGGAGTAAGTGAAATTGCCAAATATGGTGGTTTTACAAGAGGAGATAAAATATTAGATGCAAATTCAAAAAATAGAATGAAAAAGGTTTTAGAAGAAATCCAATCAGGAGTATTTGCAAAAGAATTAAAGGATATATATGCAAAAGATAAAAAAGAATTATTTTGTAGACATATGAATAAAATAGAAAACCTCCAAATCGAAAAAACGGGAAAAGAATTAAGAGAAATAATATTTAAAAAGGATTAAATAAATTTAAAAAATTACTATAAGAATACGACAAATTAGAATATAACCGCCTACTCAATATTCGATAGAATTATAGATCTTTTCCTCTTTTAATAAACTGTGTCCTGCACTCAAAGAAGTGAAAGTGTAAAGGAAAAAAATAAACATCCTACTATACTCAAAATTCCTGATAGAGTATGGGATGATTAAAAGCATTTTACCAAAGTAGAAGCCACTTAAGACAGTTGGTTGGACAACCATACTATACCTAAGAGTGATCGATGGAATTCTCTATATACTGAGAACAAGAGGATGTCAGTAGAAAATACTATCCAAAGAATATGGTTCTGGTTCTACCGGTCATCATATATTTCAAGAATGGGATGGGTTAGATCTATTAAAAAAGGATGGATAAAACTATTGAAAATTTATGATGACCTTATTGGTATCAATTGGACATGTCAATCCATCGATAGAATACTATAAAGTCGCCTTTAGGGGCGACAACCGAGAAAATAATGCTACTGATAGAAGAAACAAACTAGGCAAAACAAAAAGACATATTTTAACTTAAAAGGAATTCCTATACCTATAGTTATTTCTTCTGCAAGCACATATGATATCAAACGGGTAACAAGGGTGGTTGATAATGCAGTTACCCATAAACAACCATCACCATCATATAAAACTAAAACAAGAAGAAGAAGAAAACTTCAACATCTATGTTTAGATAAGGCATATAATCCCAGCCTTAAGAGCAAGAACTAATCAAACGAGGATATGTACTGCATATTTCTCCAAAGAGAAAAAGAGGTGAAAAAGAAGAACAAGAGGAGATCAGGCGTAAAGTACGTCGCATTGCAAGATAAATCTGTTTAATACATTACAGCTTAATTAATACGCTAGATATTCTTCACAAATAAGTGATATATATCTGAGGCATGGTCATAATTCAAATATATTTTCAACATGATCTATATAGCTTAAAGCTAACCCTTGAAATATTATTTTGATTAATACTGTCCCAAAGATTAGCTCTTGATAGAATAAAAGAATCCATCCTTTTTAACATTCTGTATCTGACAGGTTGTATACCATGGCCTGCTAATGCAAAAAGGAAACGTGGCAGACCATATGTATATTCTCCAACTGTAATTTTGAGATGTTTTATTGTGAGGTTATGGTTTAAAATCGATTCAAACAATGCCTTACATACTTTTCTCATTTTGGATTGTCCGTATAACCGTAAGCTAGCAGTAGCCTGTGGCCTGATAAAAATACCTAGCAGGCGTACATTTGACAGGAGACTAAAGACTATTTCTACAGATATTAAGCAAAGGATATCGACAATGGGATGTCTGTTTGTTGTAGAGGGCATGGTAGATCCTTCTATAACAGCAGCAGTGGATAGTACTCTTTTAAAAGCAAAAGGTCCTGTATGGCACAAATCATCCATGAAAAAAGGAATAGTACCTTGTTCTGGCATTGATACAGATGCAAGGTGGGGTTACAGCCATACAAAGAGATGGATATTTGGATATAAATTACATTTAACATGTACAACAGGCAAGATTGTAGTACCTATAACAGCCGATGTAACTACTGCGAATGTACAGGATAATCAGATGTACGTTTCTTTAACTTCTTCTTCTTTGGTATTCTCTCTATCACTTGCATTGTACATGATAGCCGATCCAGGCTATGACGATAAGAAACTGTATGAATATAGCAAGAAGGTATTGGGAATAGACTTGGTTTGTCCTATTGTCGAAAGATATGAAAGTACTTCTAAAAAGAGGCTTGAGCTTGTATGTTTTTATCAATCGGCATTAGGACAGGCAATCTACAGCCGAAGAAGAATATCGGTAGAGCCGTTGATAGAACATATTAAATCAGTATTTAGAATAGACCCATTGCCAACAAGAGGATTTCATACGGTATCTGCAATTGTACTATTGTCTGTTTTATTATATCAGATAATGGTATATTACAACTGCAAGACTGAGAAAATAAATCCAAAATCAATAAAATACATGCTTGGAACTATCTGATACGATGGTAAAGATAAAGATAAATTATTTTGAATTATGACCATGCCTCATATATCTAGTTAAACACCTTCTATATACTATCTATAATTACATTTCTAAAGAAATATTAACTGGCCCACTCGATATTCTTTGAAAAGTACAAGGTGCTCCTGGAGGTCCTTGTGTATATTAATTTTCCGATATTTATTGAATGGCTTGTAATCTATTGGTCCTTACAACCTTGTGGACCTTGGTTGTCTATTGTCCGTTTAGGCCTTGGATTGTGACCTATCAAGCCATTGGGATCAAGATACAGTTAAACTTGTATCGCCCTTCGAACTTCGTCCCCTGCTGTGTCTGCAGGACTTGTAATCAATTAAGACCATTTTGGGTATCAAGTTCTTTTTTATTCTTATCTGTTATGAAAACATATGCTCCCTCAGGTCCTAATCTTTTTGCAGTATCCAGTAGCTAAACCAATGCCGCTAGCTCCTCCAGTGATAACCGCAATTTTTCCAGATTTATTTGCCATTTATTGGACCTTATCATTATTGATATACAAACTATTTAGACAAGTATTGGTCAATAGTTCTTTTGTAATGGTAATAATAACTGCAGTTGATATATCGTAACGCCTGGATATAAAGAGAAAAAACGCAAAACCCATATGTAATGTTTTTGGGATACATATTATCATGTCCAAAGATGATCTTCAAAAACTCAATAGAGTATCGGAGATAACACTCGGTGTTAAAGGTAGAAAATCAGGTAAAGATATTCTGTGACCTGTATGGTTTGCATATGAAGACAACACTTTTTTTTTACTTCCTGTTCAGGGTTCTGATACAAACTGGTACAAAAACATGTTAGCAAGATCAAAATTGAATATATCTGTAAATGATACAAAAGTGCTTACAGCAACAGGTAATCCAATAACAGATAGCAATGAGGTTAAAGAGGTCGTAAATAAGTTCAAATCCAAATATGGAGAAGGCGACGTCAAAAAATATTATACAAAATTTGATGTTGCCGTTGAAGTTCCATTATAACAGATCTATTAAGCAAAAAATACAATGTATATGAATAATCTAACAACTAATAAAGAAAATAGAATTTGCATCTAGTCCAACAATTGAGAATACTCTTTTTTTAAGCAATTATAAATAGAAATTCTATAATTATAATATAATAAATCAGGATTTGATTATTTATTATAATAACAATGAAGGATATAAAGATGTGATTAAAATTCAACAATGACTTTGCTTATATCAGATAATTTGTGCATGAAAGCATTCTCAAGTAGATTGTTTGGATATTCTTGAACCTCTTTCTTATTTTCATTCTATTTTCTTGCTCTCTTGAATAAATATGAAACCAACTTTAAGATATCTCCAAGTCATATCAAATTTTTCGCTACTATATCGGGTAAGAACACGTCGTCCAAAGTGCCACATGTTTATTATCTATGACATGAGATTTGTTATCTTGATATTGAGTTTTAAAGAAGGTATTGCTGTATTTCTTTTTGATGCCAGTAGCATTATATTCACTCATCTGCTATTGAAGCCTATCTTACACTCTTGCTAAACTACTGGGAATTTGACAAATCCAAAAATACATTTTATTATAATAATCCATATCATATTATAAACAGATTGACAATTGATAAATAAACAAGATAACAATAATAACAACAAAAAAAGGATTGCATTGGTAACAGGAGCTAATAGAGGCATTGGATTTGAAGTTTGCAGACAGCTTGCACAACTATCTAATATGACAGTCATATTGACTGCTCGCAATATTGAAAAGGGGCAATCAGCTTCAAAGCAGTTAAAGGACAAAGGTATGGATGTGATATTTTATCAACTGGATGTTTCTAATCATAATGATGTTAAAAATATATCTTTGCATATAGAGCATCAATACGGTAGGCTGGATGTTCTTGTTAACAATGCTGCTACTTTATATGATAGTTGGCAATACACTATTGATGCGGATCTTCAAGTGGTAAGTAAAGCACTTGAAACTAATTTATTTGGCCCTTGGCGTTTATGTCAAGTCTTTATTCCACTTATGAAAAAAAATGGGTATGGATGCATAGTAAATGTATCAAGTGGTGCTGGCTCATTGCATTATATGCAAGGGGGAATACCTGCATATGGTATCTCAAAAGTTGCACTTAATGCATTAACAAGAAAATTAGCTTTTGAGTTAAGAGGGACTGGCATATTAGTTAATTCAGTTGACCCTGGATGGGTTGCAACAGATATGGGTGGTCATGGTGGACGCCCAGTAAAAGACGGAGCAAAGGGTATTGTATGGGCCGCTATATTGCCAAATGATGGACCAACAGGAGGATTTTTTTATGATGGTAAACCAGAAGAGTGGTAAAACATGAATATCATGGATAGAGTTGGTACAAAGGAATTTCACAAATATGTACACACACATTAATTTATTAAGAACCGCAGCCATGTTAATGAGAGCAACCAATAAATTCATTTTAAAGAATGATGATAAATTAATATGTAAAATAAAAGTCAAAGGCAATAACCCGATAATTAAAATCAAGCCGTTCAGACAAAATAAATCTCTATGAATACTTTTTATTTATAAAGTAAGATATCGTTCAAAATTGAAAAAGCATTTGACATATGCATTTTCATCTTACCGTTATAATAACCATATAACTATTATTGCAATTTCAATCAGCTAGATTAATAGTGAATTTAATAATAAAGAGAAGATGGTAATACATATGGATGGCTGATTTAGAAAGACCTCCTCTTGATTTTATAGTAACAAGAGAAGATTGGTGTAGGTATAATTTATCGGATAATGCAATTTTAAAGGTTAAAGTAGTTTTGACTAGAGTTTATAAACAACAAGGACAACTCTATAGTAATTTTCAACCTATTTACGTAATTTTAACAAATGAAAGAGGAGCCCCTGACTCAAATATCCAGTCTCTACAAGAGTTACAATCTTCAATAGTAAGAAAGGTTAGTTTTTCTACTATAACTCAGGATTGGAATGAATATGTAGTTGATGATGGTACAACTATAAGAATTCAACCAATAGTCACAAAAGTTGTAAAAACATCAAAGTTCGATCCAAAAGGATTTCCAATATATTTATGTGATATACGAGGAAATATGGAGACCAAACCACATGTATTATAATCATCAAATGAAAATTTAAATTTAATTTAAGGTTTGTACAACGGCAATTTGACAGAACCCTAAATAAATATTTATGATGCAAAATATTATTATTGGATTTATTCAGTAGCAGTTCTCAATCACTATACCTTTAGTAATATTGCAGTCTTATTTTGTTTCAGTGACATAAGTGATCATTGTGACAATATTTGGAATGTCCTGTGAGATATCCTCCTTTCTTTATTGTAATAGTTATTGATTGAATATTTTATCGATAGATTTGATGGTTATTTTTAATCGTCAAAGAACTGGCAAATCAAGTTGTTGCAGAATTTGATAATTTTGTCATATTTTGTTACTCATTAGGATACGATTGATAGACTGATGGTCTTGACAGTTGTTTTATAATTAATTTAAAATTCAAATATAAAATCATTCCAGTTTCCAAATGTTTTATAAAACAACTGTCAGAACTATTCAGTTAAGAAATTTGAGATATAAAATTAATATCTTAATTTGTTTATATGTAAATCTGCTTTGTTGCATGATTTGAAAAACAGTTAAAATAGTAGTTTACAGGTAACAATAACAATTAAATTTAATTTGTTTTCGTCTTTAATTTGTCAACAAATGTTTGCAAATGACGAAAAAATATCCTATAATACAGTAGATATTTTTATAAAAATTACTTGCAGATAACGCATATACAAGGCCGTTTCATACTTATCTTAACCTAACGATTTTTTCCTGTTTTGTTGCATGATTATTTTTTTCGTCTTTTTTGTTATTCGCTACGGTTTGCTGGGGAAGATAACACGAAAACAGTTATCAATTGTTATTGTTACAAACAAATTGTTGTTTTAACGGTGTCGAATTATACAACAAAGGATGTAGACCACTGTAACATAAAAGTAATTACTTTACTTTACTTGATAGTTTTTTAAGTGTACTATTGAGATTGAGCATAAAGGTATGTCTGTTACGTTTGTATTTATATACTATCGTCAATATTATACAGATATAGTTTCAGAGAATGTTATATAAGAAACTCTGTTGAAGTTTTTGTATCTTTGTGTCTTTTAAGTGTAAAATTAATTCCGTAATTAAACCTGCCTAATTGTTAATGTTATGTGAAGAGGAGATAGTAGACATACAACCAAATATAAATGAAAAATTATCAAAATAAAAGTTAATTGCAAAGAAGCCGTTCGATCATATAACCAGAGTTGTTTAGCCCAAATACAATGGGTTTCAGACCACGACGTCTGGATTGAATGATGCCATGAGCGGTGAGTTGTTAAGATCCATCGCTGTCACCAATACCACACGGTTGTCAAATGCTACTACTGCAGCGTCAAAGGTAGACAGGGTTGCATATCCGATCGGCTCAATAGAATCTGATTACGAAAAGTCACGCCCATAGGCAAAATGGCTGAGCGAGCCCAATCCCATTGAAGGGGTACTGTATCTGCAATGAGCGTGTCGTTAGGTTTTAGAAAGTCGGCCCAGCGAAAGTAGAGCGTCTCTGCCGTAATTGGAACACTATTGTTTCTCACATCTGTTCTAAGGGAAATAGGTGCTTTGTTGCATGATTATTTTATTCGTCATTTGTTAACGTTTTATTGACAGTGTTATAACGGAAATAGTCAAAGCTTAATTATTATTATAATACAAATATTAAATTTTTAACTGATTTTCGAATCATGCAACAAAGCAGGAAATAGGTTTAAGGAAACCTTTCTCCATGCTTATTATACGTTGAGTTAATTCCATAAGGACGACGTCCTTCATTTTGATATTTGGGTAGACTTTTGATTCATTTTGTATGAGATGGTGACGGATATTGATTGTCTTCTTCTGATCGAGATTTACTTAAAAGCCTACAGTACTAAAGTCTGTCATCATCGCCCCAACAATCAAAATCAAATCACAGGATTCTACTTATCCTGTCTATAAGCATTTATTAAAATAAATAATCGATAAAAGTGCTATTTGGACATTTATATTTATTGGTTTAATATGGCTTTTGATAAGTTATTCTAGCATTTATTTAAAGACATCTAAACAATGTAAAAAGATATCAAAGAAAATTAAAAGCAATAACAATATGAGTCGCCATATTTAACAATAGCAAAAATATATATTAATAAAGTAATTAGGACATATAGTAAACATCGAATAAAGAGATGACTATGTCATAAATACTCAATATATTGCTAATTATTTTATTAACATTTTGCCAACTTGGAAGAGATATATATTTATCATATTTATTCAAACAATATTATTCGTAGTTTTCTATTATCTGGCTATCATATCTTTAAACTTTGATTCATTTCGAAATACCATTGACAGTTTTATACGTGCACTGGCAGCATTGCTAGCAATTGTTGTAAGCTTTAATATTCTTGCATTACGAAATGAAATGAAAAGCATGTATACTAACATAGAAGAATTCGACAAGCAGCAGAAAAAAATGGAAAATCTACTTAAACCATTATTGACTGCAAATATAAAAGATAATACGAATGTGGATGTTAATCGACATTATACTTATTCTGTCCTTAGACATGCAATCATGGATGCTACATATGCTATGAGAAATATGATTATTGCTGCCAACAACAAGGCTGAAAAGATTTTGAGGACTAATACTATTGATGTTAGTAGCAGTAATAAAAGATTTTTAAATAAAGACATTCAAACTCTATGTAAAGATTTCATTCAAGAATCACAATCTGCCTTATCTTTATATGCCAAATTTGGATCCCTCTATAGTCTCTTTTCCTTTTCTACAATAAGTTTTGTTCGCCGATTTCCTAAATTCGATGTCAATAAAGATAAAGATAATGACTATGACAATAACGATAGTACTATTATCAATAACATCCCCAAAGATGAGGAATTAAGAGATTTTTATAATACTATCAAGTATCTTGATATATTAAAGAATATTTGTATTAAAGTCTATGTTCGTAATACATTGACATCTTTGGCAATTGAAATGCTTGCATTTACTATACCTATAATCATTTTTGCTGCAATTCTAGGTTCAAATCCCGCGATATATTTTCATGGTGAATCTATTAGGGATATATTGAGAATCCTTTATGCAATAGGTATGTCTGTTATTATTTTTCCTTTTGAGTTACTTCTTGTTAGAAGTGTACCTGTGTTATATCTTATGATGAAGAATTCTTCTGCTCTTCCGTTTTCTCATATGTAGTTTAACTAGTTTTACTGCAATAAGATAAAGAGATAAAATACTCTCTCACTATTAATTATAGACAATTTAAAACAATCACTTTTTGATTCTGGATATATAATGTATCTTAACAGTTGTGTAAAGAAGACTGTATATGCATTTGTAAACTAATACTGCTTGTTTTGAGCAATAAAATTGTTGTCATGATTTTTGATACATATTCAAAATTATAAAAATTAACAAATCTAAACAAACACAATTAGTTTACAATAACGAATATCACGGTATTTACACAACTCTTAACAGATCTGTAAATGATATGGTATATCTTCTTGTAAAATAATTGTGTTTGTTTAGATATCGTAACACCTTTAGCTTACTATTATGATTTATGGTTATGGAGCAAAAATAATCTTGCTCAAAGATGAGGGATATACAGTACTGTAGATAAGAAAAGTGATAAAAATCGTCATTATCATAATATACTAAAATGAATACCTCTTTTTAATGAGAAAGGTAGATAGGGTTCTCTCAAAAATGCTTTTGCATAATTTGAAACCGTTATAACAACAATTAATCTGTAATGATAACAATTGAATTACTGTTTTCGTCAAAGATTCATCAACAAAACGTTAGCAAATGACGAAAAAAATAATTATGCAACATAGCATCTCAAAGATACACGAGCACAAGCCAATAGAAATAACAAATGATATAAAAAAGTTTGAAGTAATGAACAAAAATCCAAGAACTGATTATGGCCTACCAATTTCATTATGGCCATTGTATGTGTTGACAAGATTCATTACAAAAGAGAAATCCTGATTCATTAGTATCATTATTTTATTTATGCTATTGTTGGTGTCTCTTGCTTGTGAATGTATTAGAAACACATGACTTTGTTATTCTATTATGAACAGAGTATAAAGACCATGTCAGAAGAGCTATTGATACTATCCTTAAAGGAGTTTGATAATCTGTAAGAAAATCTGTTACAATTATGCCAAACCCCCCGAATGTGGATATTATAAGAAAGCCTATTGAAGAACAACTAGCACAAGCACTAGAAGCAATACCTAAAAGTGAACCTGCAAATATTGATTTATCTAATCTAAGTTTTGAATTCCTAATTACATATACATTCATAGAAACCAATATCCCTATTAAAATGGAAGATATGTTTGTTATAATAAATCCATTTATTGCATCATCCGGCAGGTAGAAAGTTATAATAGGTGAAAAAAATAATAGCTGGTCAAATACATTAAAGATAGTCCATAAAGTGGTAAATACACAAATTGATATAGCAATATAAATACAATTTGAAAACACAATTTTGAATGCAAATGGAATTGTTAACTTTGTATTCGTTAATTTTATGATAATGTCATTGATATTTAATTTCAATTCGTTTTACCTTTCTCTTTTTTTATCTAATTTTCGAATGCATTTTCTTGCTTGTATTTTCTTGTTATGATCCTCCAAGTTCTTTATCAATTACGGCTTTGAATTCTACGAACGGTTGAGGTCCTTCTAACTTTTGAGGATTAGAGCCGTCATTCTTTACTATTATAAAAGAAGGTGTCTGAGTAAATCCAAGAGAGTGTGCCAATACAATATCCATATCTATTTTTGATTTGTATTTTTGATTTTCAAAACATGACTTAAACTTTTGTAAATCAAGTCCAGGAATTTGTGAAGCCAGTTTTTTTAAATTGTCTTTACTTGCCCATCCTGAATCGATAGGGCCCTGGATATCATATAAAAAGTTATGGAATTGCCAGAATTTCCCTTGGTCGTTTATACATTGAGCTGCTAAAGATGCAGGAAAAGAATCAAACCCTCGATTTGGTAAGTGTTTGAATACTAGAATAACTTTTCCAGTTTGTACATAGGTTGAATTTATCTGTGGTTCTGTAGATTTTACAAAACGTTGACATAATTTGCATTGAAGGTCGCTAAAATCAATTAAAATAACAGGTGCTGATTTACTTCCTTGATATGGAGAATCTTGTCTTATTGAATTAGATAAAGATAATATTATTTTATCTCTTTGACCTTGTGTTTGTGCAAAACCTTCAATGGATAATAATTTATGAGAAAATTGTGAAAAGGATAAAAAAGAAAAAAATGATGAGGTTATTATTAAAGATGAAAATGCAATTATAGAAATAATAGTAACAGTAGTTATAATGGATATGCAAAGATTATCTTTCATGAAATTTCTAAACTTTATAAGCCAATCATTATGGTTATACATTGAGGTATTATAAAATTATTATCTTTATCTAATAAAGTATTATTAAATATTTGGAGATTATGGATAACGTAGATAAGGCAACATAAACTATATGGATCCTTTACAAATTTATTAATAGTAATTTAATTAGAAAAATCTGACAATAAATAAATCCTTTTCCAAAATGACCTTTCCTAACATAATATCCTAAAAATAATCATGAATGTATCACATATTATTTACTCGCCGATCCATATAGTATATTATATGGCAAATTCATTTTAAGTGGTCTCTTTGGTATGTCCCAATGAATTAGACGAAGATAGATTTTTTACAAAAGGAATAGAATAAAATTAATTATGTTAAACAATGATAATGGCCCAACATTTTACAACACAATAAAAGATGATTTTAAATCACCATAATTATCAGTATTTTTGATAAAGAGAAACGTTTTAGCAGTAGTTTAAAATGTCATAAATTAATTCCATAATTTATTAAAAAAAACTTTGTTTAATGTTATTATTATTAAACATGTTTCCCCATTAAAAAATTAATAAATATTGTTTTAGTCTTAAAAGATGAGACCTATGAAATAAATTATTTTATAAAATTACTTGTAGTATTGCCAGAAGGTGATGTAACATTATTAGATGGGATCGAAGAATTATTTGATGGAGCCGCCGATGAACTATTATTGTTTCCATTTATAGTTGTATTACCTTGAGAAAAAACTGGTATAGAAACGAATGTCAAAAATATGCACTTGTTAATGCCAATGACAATACTATTCCTAAATTAAATATAGTTCTTTTCTTATTCATTAATTATTATATTTAGTTCAATATTATATTATGTATTTCAAATATGAAGTATAAAACAGACCTGTGCAGAACTTGCCAATTCTTTATCATCATCAATGTTATTATCCGAAAAAATCATCGAAATAATAATGTAATATAGGAAACTTTGACAACTACTTTCAAAGTTAAAATTATATGCAAATTAATTCATATCAAACAATGGATTAATCTGTTATTTGTACAACACTATAAAGAAATTAATTCATTATCCGATTAACAGGCATTTAAACCGTATAATATCTCTAATTATTTATCTGTCATCTTTTATTTTTAATACTAAATAATAATTCTCAAACCTAAAAATATACAAGTAATTTTTAATTATTTTAGTATTTGCAATTTAAACGTATTACCCTTTTTTATTATTCCTAAATATGTTTTACTTTTACTTTATTTCCTATTAATTAACCCTTCTCTATACGCTGAAACATCACATACTTTATAAAAATCTTATATATTTATTCGAATATATGCATATTTTACATATATTTCAAGTTTTTTACATATTTTTTAGATATCTTTATATAGTTTTTACAACAAAATAAAACGATGAATACTGCTTCTATTTTAAAAAACCAACAATATGCTAGCTGCATTGAAAGTTGCAATGAATGTATGATTGCTTGTGAATGTTGTTGTACAGAATGTATGAATATGACCGCTCAACAAAACCAAAACCAAAACCAAAACCAAATGTCCCTTTCAAGATGTATGATAATGTGCAGAGATTGTGCAGATATGTGTAGAATGGCTTGTATGATGATGTGCAGAGGAAGTGAATATGTTAAACAAATATGTAATATGTGTGCAGATATGTGTGAAGCATGTGCTGTGGAATGTGATAAGATGGCTGATAAAATGGATGCATGTAAACAATGTGCAGATGCATGTAGAAAATGTGCACAAGAATGTAGAAGTATGATAAGATAATCAAAAGAATTTATTTTTTATTTTTTATATTCTTATTGTTTTTAATTTATAAATATAAAATGTTTTTGAGGACTTATACGTTAGTTTTGAAAGTAACTATATTAAATTGCATGCTTTTGGAAAAATCGTCATATTATTATATTGATTTTAACAATATATTATTATTATTATTTACAAATACAGATAAAAGTATTAATATTTTTTAGATTTTAAGCAAATAATAAAATAATTATTGTATAAACAACGTTTAACTATTATAATATATATATATATATATATATAATAATTGCATAGCAGCCCACCAGACCGATTGGCTAATGATGTGCGAAAACTTGCTGAAATATTACCTAAACAAACTCTTGAATGATTACTTTGGGTCTCGACAGCCAAAGCTAAAATATTTTGGATCTCGATACTTTTTGGGATCCAAAGTAATTGTTCTTTCAAAGTAAAACTATGTTATATATTATATTAACTTAGAGCCTATCCCAAAATTATTTTTCTATAGATTATAATACTGCTTGATAGTTGCACCAGACCCAAATAATTTTCTACCTTCTTTTCATATCTTGTCAACAACTTTCTGAATCTGTTATGCCACGAATTGGTTCTTTCTACAACCTATCTTTTATTTTTCATATTTTGATGTTTATGTTGATACGAAAGCTCTTTCTTCTTTTGACCTTTCTTTCTTTTATATGGTATATGAGGAACATATCCTCTTTTGATTATCTCATTTTCTATTGATTTAGAACTATATGCTCTATCGAGATATAGATGATAATACAACCCATCTTTATTTTTATTTGTGAAAGATGATCCAGAAGGTCGATGGGAAATTGAATGATCAATAACATTTGTTACTGCTTTTATGTCATGAGGTACTTGCGGATGTTATAACAGTAGATAATGGGATCCCATTTTTATCTGTTAAAATGTGCCTTTTTGTGCCTAGTTTGCTTCTATCAACAGGATTATTCCCTACAGTCATCGCCCCCCTAAAGGTGACTTTATAGATATACTATCTGCCGATTGCCAAATCCATTTGATGCCTATTTTTCTGTCATATTCTTCTAATAATTTGGCCCATATTTTTTTAAAGATATCCATTTGAATCCACTGCTGAAATCTCCTATGACATGTAGAACCAGAACCATATTCTTTTGGAAGCATCTTCCATTGGCAACCGGTTCTAAGAACATATAAAATACAATTTAATACTTTTCTAAAAGGAATAACAGGACGACCGACTGTATTTTTTGGTTTTTCGCATGGTAAAAGGTCATCTATCTTGTCCCATAGTTCGTCTGAAATCTTGGTAATAACAGATACGTTCTTGTTCCTTTGTCGATTGAAGAAAGGCAATGATTTAATAAAGATTAGCAACAGCTATATTTCTATCGAATTTTGGGATAGGCTCTTAATTTATAGAAGTAAATGAAGCATATTTCTAATTGTATATAAAAATAATTCTATTTATTAAAATTATTTTTACTTCTCAATGGTAAAAAATTTTTCGAACATTTTAGAATTATAAAATTAAAAGAGGTCAAATAAAAGGAGAGAATGTAAACCCTAAATCGTAGTTATTTGTAAAAAATAAAATATGTATTGTATAGGGAACGAACTCTTGGCATAATCTATTCAGAAAGTTATTTACAGGATATAGAAAGTTTAAATCTATCTTGGTCCAGTGCAACTACTTTAGACCATCGTTCTATATAGAAAGATAATTTAAGGATGTGATGTAAGTTAGAGTGGTTTAATTTATCTGTAATTTGAAATCATGCTTCCATTTCAACTGAGAGGATGTCTTGAATATCTTACTTTTAAAAATAACATTATTGTATTTAATAAAACCGAAATTGAGTTCGCTATTATTATTACAAAGTCTTTTTTAGCTATTCCGTATATAACCCACAAGCTTAGACCTATAATTAATACCAGAGCCAACCAAATTGATATATCTTCAGATTTTTTTGATTTTATTATTTTCAGTATTTGTGGAATAGTACCTGGATACTGCAAAAACCGTTGCCATAATACCAATTAAATTAGCAATCATATTACATTGATGTATATCGTTCTACCAAAATTATAAAAAATATTATTAACATATATAATAAACAAAAAGAAAAAATTTTGGTATTAGCCTTGTGTTGAATAATAAAGTTTCCTTTTTTGATAATGTTTAATCGTTTTTGTGAGATGCTTTGCCGCCTTCTCTTGCTACTCTTTGACGAGTTTCTTCGTCTGCTGCTTGTAATCCTCTCTCTTCATGGGGTGCTTCTCCGCCTTCTCTTGCTACTCTTTCACGAGTTTCTTCGTCTGCTGCTTGTAATCCTCTCTCTTCATGGGGTGCTTTTCCACCTTTTCTTGCTACTCTTTCACGAGTTTCTTCGTCTGCTGAAGCTAGTCCTCTATTTTCATTATTAGTCATGGTATAAAATAGTGATTAACATAATATTTAACCATTTAATAGTTGTTGGGATTCTATGAAGTCAAGGAAGACTTATTGAGTTAAAACAATGTTTTATTTATCTGCTAAATATATTGAATTCAATAAAATTGGTGGTTATTTTTTCATTGTACTATACTTTATTGTTTAACATTTTTGAAGGCTGCTAAAGCATCATATTTTTGCATATCGCAAATTAAACTAATTTTTAACTGAAAATCATACAAAAATATAAGTTAGAATTTTGTTGTGGGAAAAATCAAAGAATATAGAATGGATTAAAAAACGGTGAAGGTGTTTTCTAAATGAATATGACCCCAAGTCTTTATACAGTCAGAAAATAAACAAATTTTTTAATTTATATCAAAAGAATGAAAAGTGTTTAATGTGACTTAATGTAATTCCTATTTCCTATGCTTTTCTATCTATTTTGTTTATATCATATTATTTCGTTTTATTATGACACTTTTAGCATCATTCTGTGTGTCAAATTCTTAACCTAGCTTAATAAACCTATTTACCAAACGTTCTTTTTATGCAAGTACACAGTTTCTACAATTTGTCACATTCTATAGCTAACACTGTTTTTTTGGCCAAATTATTTCTTTGTACAACGCTGATGGATTTCTAAGGATATTTACTTTTTAATTCTGATTCTACAATTCTTTCTTAATTGGATAAAATGCAATTTACCATTATCTTCTGGATACATAAATATCATTGTAATCATAAACGTTATCAGAAAATAATTTGGATATTACTGTTATAGATAATGTTATCTAATTCTGTAGCATTTTAAACCCCTTTTAGTAAATCCTTCTAATTATAAATATGCTCATTAATTACCTTTAATAAAAGAAATTGCTTATTCTGGAAGTTTACAATAATGTTTATTTTTTAAACGTTCTATATTTTTCATATTTCATTTATCTTTATTTCATTACTATATATTGATATCTTTATTCATCAACTATATATTGAAAAAATGATACATTATTCTTTAAATTCGTTCCTGCTTGTAGTCTAGATTACATTTATATTTAATAGACTCATCTTCTGCCTATCGCAGAATAATATGGAATCTCAGGTACCTTTCCTTTAAACACTCTTGTGCTACTGCTTCGATGACCTATACTACAGATTTAAATACATTTTTATATAGCCACGTAAAAAAAGAAAAGGGGTAAAATAATGAAATGGTTCACCAACCTTATCTGGGTTCATCTTTTTTAATTCAGTATCCTATTGTTAATGATATTACATCTTAGTAATATTAAAGCGTCTCTACCTACATATTGGTTGTACATAGGCCAGTTCGTTTGATTTGTTGGTTAATGTTACGTTAGTGTAATTTGAAAAAGAAGTCAGGTAACGAAACATGTTTAAAGATAAATAAATGTTAATGAAAAACTGATACCATATTTGTGAAAGAAATATATAAAAAAATATGAATAAAGGTAGGTTATTTTATTTGTATATTTTATAACAGATATACCTTAATTACATAAATTAGTGTCTATGATACTGCTTCTTTAGCCATATCTATACATCTTTTTAAATGATCTTGTTCCTCTTTCAATATGGAATTAATGGTAGACGATAACTCTTTATTATCAAAGTTTTTGCAAATTGAGCTTAAAACTTCGTAATGTGTTACTTCTCCGCCCTCTGCAATGCATAAGAATTCTAAGGCTTCTGATGTGTCTGGGTCTTCACCTAAATAAGTTTTCATCATTTTAGTAGCCTTTTTTTCTGTTTCTTTCGCTTTTTTCTCGATTTCCTCTTTATCTACTTCTGTATCTTCACCTTCTGAAAGATTAGAAATAACATCTTGTAATTTTTCTTCATGACTGTTTGCTTCTTTTTGTATATCTGTAGCTTCATTTTTATTATCGGATTTTAATAATTTCATAGAAATAAGCTCTTCTACTGCCTTTTGAGCTGCTCTCTCTAGACCTAAAACTTCTCCAAGTTTTTCCTCTAAATTCTTTTTATTTTCTTTGGTTACTGTTTTGGAATTTGTCATCATATTACAGTTGTATTAATAATTTAAATAAAGGGTACATTGTATCGAAATTGTTTATCCATGAAAAATCTATACTAATCAAAAATACTTTATTTTACTATTATATAGTATAATAATCGTGTTTAGTTTATATGAGATATAATATTTTAGTATATCGTGATATCAAAATCGTTGTCTCTTACAATTAGTAATTTAACTAATGTATTTGTCTTATTTTTGATATTTTTGATTCATAGTTTTTGTAAATGTGACATTGGCTTTATAATTAAGAATTGACAAAGAAGCGATTAATCATATAAACTAATCAAAAAAAATAAAATGTTTAAATCAACTGTATTATATGGCCTACCGACTCGACCAAAATGTTCCTTTTGACTGTTTCCATTTTTTATAGTCTAGAATTATTTTTTTGTGGTCAAATCCAAAGTTTTCATTATCTGTTTTGTCAATGTCTATCCATTTTATATCTTCGGCGTCATCTTTTGCTGTAGCATAAAAATTATTATCAGAAATTTCTACTATAAATACAGTTGATATAATATGCCCTCGAGGATCCCGATTTGGATCGGAATATACTCCAAGTATGTCAATAGGTTTTATGGATAAAGAGGTTTCTTCTTTTACTTCGCGAATTACTGTATCCTCAACTTTTTCATTATCATTTACAAAACCTCCTGGAAAAGTTAACATACCTTTAAATGGTTCTTTTTTTCTTTTAACAAATAAAATTTGAGAATTTCTTTGAATTATAGCATCAACAGTGGAGGATGTGGAATTTTTAGAATTATTCATAAATATGATAATATAACAAATATTTTAAGTATGTAAGAGTATTTTGGTTTAAATTTAGAATTTTTGTTTATATCTTTATATCCAATAGATTAAAAAAATTTGACTAATATGTAAAAAAAGTCTATCTATTAGTTATTATACATGGGACTCATTATATTATTAAAGAATGTTTTTTCACTTATTTAATGATAATAATAAAAACACTTTGTAAAAAATGATACAATATAAATATCTAAAAACTGTTACAGTATAAAGTAAATATTTGTTATACTTTAATATATATAAAAATTAAACAAGGTAAAGAAGCATTCTTTTATTTGATTGCGAATAACAAAGTATAATTGAAATGGAATTAAGATTTATTGTACAACATCCTATAGTATTAGATCTTTTGATATTTATTTTATCTTTTAAAATACTCTTACCGTTTTCTATTCTAATTGTAAAAATAATCATTGGCAAAGATATCATACCATTAATAATGGAACTATAAATTAAGGTTTGAATAGGATTAATACTTGTAAAATTCATAGATTCCTATAATACTCGCTGCAACTATGACCAAAAAAATGAATTAGCATCTCTAAATTTTATACAATCCTTGCTTCCATCCAAATGCATCAGAAAGAGCGTAGCACAACTTGCAGCTATTTCAGGTATTCCATAAAGTCCTGTACCATTATTCCTATTGTAAATATCAACTTTGAGATGATATCAGCATTAGGAAAAGAATTTACTAATTATTCAAGAGCTTTAGCTGCTTTTTCTGTTGTTTGTATATTGGTTACTCTGTGATAATATGGCGAGCCTGTATAGTAACTGTTATAGACCACATTATAATTTGAGAAAAAGCTATGCCAATTGCAGTATCTACTTTCATTATTTTGATTTCTTTTTTTATTTACTGAGGAGGTCCTTTTCCCGTTTCTTTAATTTTTCTAGACTTTATACTACTTCTTCCACTTCGCGGAAGTGGAAAATTACCAATAGAAAAGACAGGGAAAAAGTTGCTCCAAAACTACTGCAAAATTCTTAATTTAATATGGGAAACAAAGGTTGAAAATAAAACGCTTTGTATATTTCCATCCACAATTATAGATCTCTTGCATAATTAGAAATAATCTAGACCATCACTTCTAATTCTATATCGATTTCTAGTTCAGATAATTTGATATTCTATAGTTCACTAGTCCTGCTACTATGTCTGACACCTTGTTATATTTTCTCAATTTATTTCTAAATATCTCACTCATTATCTTGTACTTTTTCAATCTGCTAATAGTATGCTCTACTATTATCCTCTTTTTCGAATGGATAATGTTAAACTCGATTTCTTCTTGTGATAAACACTGGTTTATTTTCTTTTTATATGGTAGTGCAGATAGTTGTTCTGGAAAATCCTTTTCTATGCCCAAATACCCTAGATCATACATATTTAGAACATCTTTTGGGATGATTGGATGATTCTTTTTATAAACATCATAATCGTGACTTCTTCCTTTTTTATGGCCTAATTTGTAAACGATATAACCCTTGTTATTAACCACAAGCTGATTCTTTACTGTATGTCTTTTCTTCTTTCCTGAATAGTATGCTTGACGTCTTCTTTTATCTTCAGGTTTTGGTATCTGCTGCTCTGTACAATCTGTAAAAGCCATAAATCCAGGAAAATACTTTTCAACTTCCTCTAGCGTTTTCAGCCTTTTGATTATGTTGTATGTTTTCTGTGGAATTGGTACACACTTTCTAATCAGACTTTCAATCTTTTGAATATCTCTGCAGATGTTACTCTGATCCAAACCAAATAGAAAACCTGCTAACGTGTAAGTGATATAAAGACGATAATATATCAAAAGCAAGAGAAATCTGTCTCTTGTATCTAGTTTGAAATGTCTACCTGCACCTACATCTCGCTTTCTATTTTTTCTTTTTGATAAACGTTGTATCTCATGTTTACAATACCTTTTTGTTATTTCATTATCGTAAATGTTATCAAACTGTTGCATTGTCAAGCCGGTGAATGATTTAAAAAGTAATGGTTTTTTGGATAACCTCTCGTATGAAAGCAAAGAAAGAACAAGTTAATGATAAACTAATGGTCATAAAGCTGTTTGGAAGTAATTATGCAAGAGATCTTATAATAGTAATAACATATGTAACTATGATAGGGCAAGATATTTTAAATCTTCAAATTTGTTATACGGAATAAATATTTGTAAAATTAAAATTAAAATTAAAATTAACATTGCAAATCCTAAAATGACATCAAATATTGGAATTTGTGTAACTAAAAGAAAAAGAGAAGAAGCCATCGCACCCACTTGACGCCTATTGTTATACTGCTTGCTATAAGAAGAAGAACTCTAAGAGGTAACATAACCTTCTTTAAATATTTTTTTATAATTTTGACTAGGCTAGAAACTGTAAAAAGACTTTTCTGCCACACATCTCTTGTATAGTATACATACGAGGAAACCTTAATCGTGTCAACCACAGCATCCAAAACCTAATTGAGCGCAGGCTTGAAAATATGCGGCAATATCTAAAGGACCATCATCAGCCGCTCCGGTTATTACAGACGGACCTAAAACTTTGAAAAATGACTTTATAGATGTCTTTGATCTATTGTGTGGTGGGTGTTATTTCAATATTTTTTTAATATTAGTGTTATCTTTTTCTTTCTCTTTTGTTATATAAAATTATTTAAACAAGGAATTTATTAAGTTTAAGGTTAAAAAGATGTATGTCAATTAATAGCTCTGAAAAATTAGAGCAAAAAACTATTTTTTTGATTATTCTCATCTTTATTTGTAAAAATAAGATATAACCACAATATTTGAATATTCCTTAAATTTTACTTTAACATCTATCTAAAGAAATACACTAAAGCATCATCAATTTTATTAGAAGAAGCAAATTACAGTATGATATTGAATGCACAGAACATAAATTGGTAGCTCGTTTTTTAAAAAATATAAAAATAATTTTTGTTGTTTATTGTTTTAGTTGTACTTGACTAAAATATTGTCCTCAACTGTCTGATGATCCTTAACTTTAACTTTTATCGTTATTGTCTGAAACCAAGTCTTTTACTTTGTTTACTGTACCTGAAATGGTGCCTTTTACATCATCTTTAAGTTGAGTTGCAGTCTTCTTGCTGTCTACTGTAGCAGATTCAGGTGATGAGTCTCTCTTTTCCTCAAAAGAATCTAATTTAGATAATGGAATATTTAAAATTATTTGTGCGCCATCATAAGCTTCAATATTTGAACGTGGTATTCGATAAATGTATTCATGTATTACGCCTTTCTCTACTATTATTGCTCCTTCTCTTTCACCAATTATATTTCCACAAATCTCTCTATCGGATGTAAGTACTCCTTTTTTAGATTTTATTGCCTCTGACAAATCAATAGATGCCATATCTGCACTTGTAATTAATTTTATAAAAGGTTTGTTATTGTACTATAAGATTATTTCATATATTTAAAAAATATATTGTCGACATAACCATGGTTATGTTTATTTAATTAAAACCCAATATTGAAATATTATATCTCATTGTAATCAGAAACAAAAACCTTCCAAATAAATTATTTATGAGGGTTTTCTTCTATAAAGTATTCAAAAACTGAAAAATTGATTATAAAATGTTATATCAAATTTGGTCAGAGTTTATGTTAAACATCCAGGTTTCACAGACGGAGGTAATTGATATTCAAAAGCATGAAGGTTTTGAATCTAAAAATAGTTTTCACTATATTTGATAAAAGTATAATTGACAAAATGTATAATTTTAAATAAAAGTAGAAAATTTGATTATTCTAATTATAAAAATAACAACAATTTATCATGTCAAACACTGAATTATATTGTTAATAAGCATAGATAATAATGAAGAGTCTTTTTTTAGGTAGCATTTTTTACCTTATTTTCTACAATAATTCTGAATTTTATATATAATATGATAGAATGATGTTATTTAAATTCATACAAACTGCTGATGATTTTTTATTACTTTAATAAAAAAAATATTTATTCCCAAGTTTCATCCAATAAATCCGAATAATTAATAAATTTATATGATTATTCTTTTAAAAGAGGGGTGTTTTATCATTACAATTTGATTGTCTAATATTTTATGAGGGCTATGATCAGGTAGAATTGCCATCCTTATAATTCCGTTAGTTTACCCATCGTTGAATAAATGTACATAAAACTCTTTATTTTGTTCTACCATTTGTTTATTCCTTTCTTTAGCACCTTGTGATTTCCAATTTATAAAGGGAGAAATTATAATTTTTTTATTTTCTTTAATAAATTCTATTTCAGAATTTAATTCTTGCAAATAAAGCTCAAATTTTCTTAGTTCTAAATAGCTTCGAATTAAATACCATGCATGACCTATAAACGTTAAATTTTTTAAAAGTTTAATAGAAGAAAAATATCCAGAGCTTGTTTTATTTCATCTTCTTCTTGTTGTTGTGATTGAGAGTCAGAATTCTCAATTTCTTTATTTATTTCATGATATAGTTCATGTAATGTAATTTCTACATTTCCAGACGGCTGCTCCCGTATTGCAAATTTTTAATTATATAAGTCTAACTTATCTTTTCAATTATATTCTTTATTAAAGTTCAGAACAATACTAAGATTATATTATACTTTGTCAAGGATTTTTATAAAGAATCCTTTTCTTTAACTTTATATATTATGTATTAGATCAATCATAATTAGAATAAATCTCACTATGTAAAATTGGTAATGTATCATTTTTTCATTCTTTTTGATCTTCTACGATAGATTATAAAAAAACATCACTTTTTAAATCATTTATTAGTTTGATCATTCAACAAGAGTTTGACAATATTTACTATAAAAATAACAAAAAGATGAGGTATATCAAATAATGTGGTATCTAAAAAAAGAATAATATGAGGTTATTTATATGTGCCAAAATGTCCTTTTAACTTTATATGGAGAGTCTTTTAATGATTTTTGCAAATGCATTAATATGTAAGATCAAATATAATAAATTGTCAATGTTTTAGGAAGGATTCAATAATAAATTAATTTAATAATATTTTAATATGTAAAATATTTTATTTTTTTATTTTTCATCATTAAAATAAGGTAATATTTTGGTGCAAAACTTTTGTACAAAATCCATTTCATTAGGACTTGTACTGTGTAAATATAGTTGTGTAAATCCCGCCTTAAAAAATTCTTCAATTGGTTTGATCAGGTCATCTAATGAAGTAACTATGAATGTTGAATCTTTTAATTTTTCATCTGAAACATCTTGTTTTGCTTTTTCCTGCAATTTTCTTGGATCATTTATCTCAGTATTAAATACATCGTTTATATCTCCTGCTCGCCAAAACTCTGAAGATTTAAATGCTTTATCGTAATCTTCTGAATAAGAAATCTTGGGCTTGCCTATTTTTTGAAGGTTATTGAGTTCTTTGCCCTCATCTTTTGCAGCTTTATCAAATATTGCAAACATTTTTTTTGCTTCTTCAGGCTTTGAAATTGAAATTAGACCATCAGTATACTTTGCAGCCGTTTGGATTGCTTTTAGTCCTGAGGCTGCCATATACAAAGGAATGTTGGTTACGGGTGGCGTATAGAGTTTGGCGTCTTTTATTGTAAAAAACTCTCCCTTAAAATTTACAAAGCCATCAATATTTCCATTATTTTGAGAAATATTGGAATCTGAAATGTGAATATTATTTTCCTTTTTATTCCATAATTTTTTTATTATTTGTATTGCCTCTTCAGTTCTTTTTAACCTGATTTCTGCTGAAGGCCATTCGAAACCTGCTGAAACTTCATTCATTGCTTCTCCTGTTCCCACTCCAAGGGCAATACGTCCAGGATACAATACATCTAGTGATGCAAAAGCTTGAGCTATTATTGCAGGATTATAGCGATATACCGGAGACGTAACGCCAGTTATAAATTTCATATTTTTTGTTCTTTCTGCTGCAACGGCTAACCAAATCCATGTAAAATTACCATATCCACCATCATGCCACCAAGGATGAAAATGGTCACTTGTCATAGTTGTGGTAAAACCACCTTTTTCAGCTTCAATTGTAAATCTAATTAGATCTTGCATAGAATATTGCTCTTGAGATGCCCAATAACCAAGAAATTTCATAATAATTAAGTATCATTATATTTAATAAATAGCCTGTTTACAAGATCAATTCTTTTGCATGTAAAATTATCATACTAAATAAAATATCTTTTATTACAAAATACAATGCCATGCGATTTTATATAAACTATACAATTAGTGTCTGATTTAATATAATGTAGGGATCGTTAAGTTAAATTTGTTTGCCTTAAATAATATAAAATATTTGATTAAATAGTTTTGTAATTTGTGTTTTAATTAAATGGTATATGATACCACAAATAAAAATAAATTTCTATTTCATATCTATCAATTAATACATTTCTATTTTTATATTTTAATATTTGATATTATTAAAGGTGTTTCTTATAAAGATAGCTTATTTAATCATACTCTAACAGAAAGTTTTTAGATTTTGAATTATTAATTATTCTTACCTTTAACACTTGTGGTCATTATTCGAAGTAGAGCATATCATATTCTTTCATAATTTTTGGATAAATAATTATATCATTTATCAATTTTTAATTTTATAATATATCTCTTATTCATTGACATTATTTAACTACTTTAAAATTTAGTATAAAAGGATCAAATATTTTGTAAAGCATAGATATTATTTATCATATATATAATATTTTGAATATAAACACTATTAGTGAGAGGAATCATATTTGATATGGATGGTGTATTAATTGATGCGATGTCATTTCATGCTAAAGCTTTTCAAATTGCATTTAAAGAAACCGTTAACCAAGATATAGATAAAAAAGAGATCTTTTTGTTGGAGGGAATGCCAGGTCATGAATTAGTTAAAGAAGTTTTTAAAAAAAATAAAGATGATAAATATATCAATGATAAAAACACTATAGACAAAATCTGCAAAAGAAAAGAACAAATTTTCAAAGAAATCCAAAAAGCTGAAGCATATGAAGGAGTCAAAGAATTAATTGATTCTTTAAATTGTAATAATTGCTTAAAGGCAGTAGTTAGCGGTGCTTCTAAACAAGAAGTCGCGTCTCTACTTGATGCAAATAGTTTAGACAATTTTAATATTATAATATCTGGAGAGGATTTAAAAGATGGAAAACCAGATCCAGAACCATTTCAAGTGGCGCTTGATAAGCTAAATTTAAAACCATCGGAAGCAATAATAGTTGAAAATGCACCTTTAGGGGTAGAATCGGCAATAAAAGCGGGTGTTCGATATATCATTACATTAAACAATACTCCCTTGGAAATTTCCGATTTTAAAAGCCTTTTACCGAACAATGAAATTCAAATTGATAATGATAAAGTCGTGTTTAAAGATACAAAATCTGCAAGTAAATTCCTTTATGATTGGTGTTGTACATAGGTAACTATTTAATAATATTATAATAATATTATAATCTAATTTTTTAAAATGTTTATAAAATGATTCTATAGAACAACCAATTACAAAATCTATAGAGAATTATAAAGGAAAGATATGCTTTTCAGACAAAAAGCAAAAACATACTGTAAAGATACAATTGATGATAAACAACCAGATATTATCATTCATAAAACAAATTTTAAAAAAAGGAAAAAATCATCTAATTATGGTATTTATAAGAGGAACTATCATGTCACTTCAACCTTGTCATAAATGTGTTTAATCTTGGGTTTAGTGTGTACAAAAAGATTTCCTAGAATAAAAATCATCGTAACCGTTTGGACAAATGTAAAATCATGAGTTATTGCAAGATGAAAAACAAAAACAAAAATTATTCAAGAAAATAATGATTTAGCATGCTATAAGGAATTGAAAAGAACATTTTGTTGTTTATGATTGAGACGTACTATTGTAATTATATAGGTATTAAAAAATATTTATTATTATGTTTAAGTATTCTGTAATTGATTTAAATTTAGGTAATATACTTTTTTAATGTGATACTCAGTAAAAGATCAACAGATTATTTAATAGAATATATTTTTTTTTGTAATGGAATAGTAAATTTAATATCATATTTTATTTGATCAGTTTTTTATTTCCATATAAATTGATGTAACTAATAAGCAGATTAAATTAAATATGTTTATTTTTTATTTATTTATGTTAACTAATTCTTACTATATCAATGTTATAGATTTTTGACTATTTTTAAATATTATCAAGGTAAAATATAATTTATTTTACAATGGCTAGTAATTCTGTCTCTAAAATCAAATCTAGATTCCAAGACTGTGTAAGATTTAGGATTATATAAGGATGTTGTTGATTTTATTCTTCCTCTATCTTCAAATTTAGATAGACCATGCAGTATTTACAAACCAAAAAGGTGTTTGATGTTGGATGTATACAAGAAATATTGATATTACTGCTACCTTGACGACAGTCGTTAAAGTTACATGAATTAATTTTATTCTTGAACTGCTAGAATATGCAAAAATAGAATTAAATATTACAGATATCGATACTATAAAGAGGTACAATTGTAATGTCAAAAAATTGTTATTTTAAAATAATTCATTTGATATAATTTTATCTACTTTTGTTCAGATGTTTGCTTATAGTCCTGAATTAGTGATAAAATAGAGATACCAAACCGGGTGGTCGAATCGCATTTTCAACTTAGTCTGCTGTGCTTTGTTGCATAACTCTGAAATTCGTTTTTTATGATCGAACTTTTGTCAAAATAATACGAATTTCAAATGGATGGTATATTAAACTTAAACCAAATATGTCATATAGTTACGAAAAAAGAGTTATGCAACAAAGCAAGTCTGCTGAGCTTTTAAATGCAAAAAAGTTTGAAAAAATTTCAAAAAATACATTTAATAAATAAACGCTTTTTGTATATGACAATCAACTGAGGCTTGATTATATGATAACTTTGGCAATTAAATATTGAATTATAGAATTGATGTTTTAGCTCGTTATTTTAATTATTTCTATTTATTAAACGAGTATAGATTTTATCAGTTGATAGTAATCAAGGTTATTTTGAATGTAAAATATTATGACTTTTTTATAACTTTATGGAAATTGTGTATGACTGTATTTGTCAAAACCTATGATGATTATATTAAAGAAGTTATGTATTTATTCAGATCTAAATCCATACTAAATATAGGAATAAGATAAAGACTTAATTTAGTTGATGTATTCTAAATACTATTAGACTAGTAAATACATATTTTAATTCGATATTGAAAATTTTTTATAAGATCATCAATCTAACAGAGACTCAATTATTTATTATATATGCAAAAATAACGTGAAATTAATACGATTTTAAAAATTTTGAGGGGTTTTATTTCCTTATGCTCCTCCGCCGCCGCCTGCGCCAGCACCGCCAGAGCCTGCACCTCCTGCGCCTGCGCCAGCACCGCCGCCAGCACCGCCGCCAGAGCCTGCACCTGCGCCGCCAGAGCCTGCGCCGCCAGAGCCTGCACCTCCTGCGCCAGCTGCGCCGCCGCTTGCACTAGCTGCACTACTTGTGCCTCCGGCATTGCTTGCACCGCTATTTGCACTATTTGCACTATTTGCACCATTGCTGGTACCAGTACCTCTTTGTGCATTATTATGACCTGCAACTCCGTGATGACGTAATTCTGCGCCTGTTCCTGTTCCTCCAGCTGTTCCTGCTCCATTACCTGTTGTTGGATGAGTTACAACTGGACCACTGTGTGCTATTTGTCTTCCAATATCCTTTGAAAAGATGTGTAATGCATTGGTGGATATTGCATTTGGTAAGTTGATTACATTGTCAGATATTTGGTGTGGAACTCTAACTGCATTTGCAAGTGCTGTTTGAGCGTCTACTGGCAAGATTTCAACACCTATTCTTTTAATTATAGTGGTTGGTAATCCTACTTGGTTGTTGTATGCTAATGTTATGAATATTGGCTCAACTGATCCACCAACATAAAAGCTTGGAACGACAGTTATATCAAGTTCTGCTGTACCATTGACTGGCAAATAGCCTATCTGTTTTGACTGAGGTCCAATTAACACTAGAGGCTCAAGTGCATTTTGCTGAACAACATTTGGAATGTTAACTGGTGATGGAACTACAGTAGCCGCTATTGCAGATTCGTCCCTTACATTAGGAGCCGCATTCAAGTTGTAAATTGGTGCATCACCTGTATTTCTAATAATTACTTTGATTGGTGTTGGAACACCTGGTGGCAGCAATGCCAATATTGGTGTAAGTGGAACTGCACCATCAGGTCCTGCACCTATAAGCACACTAAAGAGCTCTTGTCCTGTAATTGCAAATTCAATAGGTAACACTTGGTTTACAAAATCATATGGATGAAGTGCTTCATCTACTGCACCAAAGTTTCTATTCAACGCTATGTTGTTGTTGTATGTTGCAGTACAACTACTGGGGGCAGTACAAATACTTGTTGTTGCAGCACTTGTAGTTCCTGTTGTTCCAGTTCCTGTTGTTCCAGTTCCTGTTGTTCCAGTTCCTGTTGTTCCAGTTCCTGTTGTTCCAGTTCCTGTTGTTCCAGTTCCTGTTGTTCCAGTTCCTGTTGTTCCAGTTCCTGTTGTTCCAGTTCCTGTTGTTGCAGCACTTGTGGTTCCAGTTCCTGTTGTTCCAGTTCCTGTTGTTCCAGTTCCTGTTGTTCCAGTTCCTGTTGTTGCAGCACTTGTGGTTCCAGTTCCTGTTGTTCCAGTTCCTGTTGTACTTACAACATTTTTAACAGAAAGTGCTGAAGCAAATAGGTCTTGTTGGTTTGCAGTCAAGCTGTGTGTATCAATTTGTTTGTCTTCTCTGAGAAAGTGTATTGCAAGTGGCATTTGGTATGGTACTCTTACTCCTGGATTGCCAATGATGGTAACTTGGAAGTAAAGAGTAATACCCTGGCCTGGATAGATATGTCCTCTGTAGTTAGAGAATGAGATATCATATCTATGTGGGTCATGAATCAATGGAAGATTAGAAACAAATCCTGGTGGTAATTTTAATGCAGCAGTAATACCTGTTAATTGTACTACTCCTTCATATTGTAATTCAACAGCTAAAGTAACAGGTCCATAACCATTGTCTGTTTCAATTGGAATGTTTGAAAGATGAGATGCAGCACTCAAATAAGTGGTGTTTGCAGATGTTCCTACATCAATTGCTCTTGTAACTTCACTTGTAGTCCAGTATGAATTTATGAACTTAAAGTTGTCAGGACCTACTACATGGAATCTGCTGTGAGTATGACCTGATGTGATTGTCTTGCCATTTGTTAATGTTTGACTATAAGTATAAGTGGGAGGATCCGATGCTGCCTTTGAAGGATTACAGTATGTTGAGCTGAGGCTTGCAAAAGCAGTACCCTTTATTGTAGAGCAAAGAGAGCTTTGTTGAGTAGTAGTAGTAAGGCTCCCTGAAATTGGTGATGATGATGATGCTGGAATAACATTTGAAAAGGATCGACTACCACTAAAAGGAATACCTAATGCAGGAGAATCAACTCCTATAGTATGTAATCCATTTAATATGGGTGATGCGGGATTTGAATTTTGAGATTGTTGTTGTCCACCAAAGCTTGGATTAGAATTAAATACGGTATTACCGTTTCCTTGGTTTTGGTTTTGGTTATTTTCAAAGCTACTTCTTGTTCCTGTAAAACCTTGGTTTGGATTCTGATCATGATCATGATTATTTCCTAAATTAAAAACGTTATGTCGGTTATTACTTTGAGCATATGATGCTTGATCTAAAGTAAAACCGGGTATAGAAACTATATTACCTATCAAAAACATTACCCCAAAGAAAGCAGGTAAAAACATCTTGATAGATTTTTTTCTTTTATCTCCTAAAGATTTTTTAATAGTAAAATCCACGTTTTTTTTACAATTTCTATGAATATATGGGACTCGAAGTAATTATTTTAATGATTTTATAAGATCTGAATACTCTCGGTTTATTCTGAAGGAGAGTATATTATGAAATAAAAGTGATATTTGGAAGGGATCATAATTAAATTAAATGACTGTAGTAAAACTTCTTAATTTAAAGATCAGAATATTTATGTAGATAATCTTTACATTATTAAATATAGCATAACATCTTAGTTTAAATGGAATATTTTTAATTATTATTAACATGATATTTTATCAGAATGATTAAAGATTCACAACCTATAAAATGATTTAGATAATATTATACTATTACTAACATAGATAGTTATGCATATTTGTGAAAACAAATTTAATTCAAATTTCAAATTTCAAATGTAATTCTTTTATTTGATCATTTTATTTAACGCATTAATCAATTTAAGATAGGTATATTGATCTCAAATCAGCTTGAATATCTAATACTTTTATTTTTGGGTATAGTATTTATTAGCTCTCTATTTGAGTCAAAAACTAAAATTCCATATACTAGATCTCTTGCATAATTAGAAATAATCTAGACCATTACTTCTAATTCTATATCGATTTCTAGTTCAGATAATTTGATATTCTATAGTTCACTAGTCCTGCTACTATGTCTGACACCTTGTTATATTTTCTCAATTTATTTCTAAATATCTCACTCATTATCTTGTACTTTTTCAATCTGCTAATAGTATGCTCTACTATTATCCTCTTTTTCGAATGGATAATGTTAAACTCGATTTCTTCTTGTGATAAACACTGGTTTATTTTCTTTTTATATGGTAGTGCAGATAGTTGTTCTGGAAAATCCTTTTCTATGCCCAAATACCCTAGATCAACTACAGTAACAACTTGTTTTGGAGTGACAGGATAGTTCTTTTTATAAATATCGTAGTCATGTTTTCTTCCTTTTTTATAGCGTACTTTGTGAAGGACATAACCACGATTGTTAACCGTAATCTGATTCTTAATAGTATGTCTTTTCTTCTTACCTGAATAGAATATCTTTCTTCTATTCTTATCCGCAGGTCTTGGTATTTGCTGTTCGGTACAATCTGTAAAAGCAAGAAGAAAGCCTGGAAAATATTTATCAACTGCCTCTGGAGTTTTCAGCCTTTTGGTTATTGGGTATGTCTTCTGCGGAATTGGCAAACATTCTCTTATCAACCCTTCAATCTTTTGAATGTCTCTGCAGATGTTGCTCTGATCCAAATCAAATAGAAAACCTGCCATAGTGTAAGTTATGTATAGACGATAGTAAACCAAAAGCATGAGAAATCTATCTTTAATATCTAGTTTGAAAGGTTTACCTGCACCTATACGTCTTTCTCTATCTTTTTTGAACAAGCGTTGTATTTCATGTTTAGCATATCTTTTTGTTACATTTTTTTCATAAATGTCATCGAACTGTTGCACTGTAAGACCAGCAGTGAATGATTTGAAAAGCAATGGTTTTTTGGATAACCGATCATATGAAAGCAATGAGAGAACAAGAAAATGAAGAATTGCTGATCATATAGCTGTTTATTCTAATTATGCAAGAGATCTAATGATTACAGACTTGTTATTGCTTGAATTAACCTTTAGTTAGAAATGCCTCGACTAGCGCTTAACACTATCATATTTTCAGAAGGATGTTTCATATTTAAAACAGATACAATAGACAGCCTATAAAATTTATCTCAAATAAAAGAAAAAAATTTTATAACATATTTTAAATAATCAATAAATGTGGTTCAAATACAAATAGTTATTGTCACAATAAAATATTAAATAAATAAACTTTAATCTTTACATCTAAAGAAATGTATACGATTATCACAGAGAGATTAAATATAGATTTTGTCAAGATTAGTGAAAACATCTTGTTTCTAAAGATAAATACATAAGAGATTTTACAAATGACAATAGATTGAAACTAGAATAACAGCATATTCATTCTTCTTATAAGTAAAACATCATCATTGAAAGAATTATTCAATGTATAAGGATAGGACGAAATGCTTTGACGATTACTTTTTATACAACAGAGAAAAACTGTCAACTAAATATGATATCCAATAGTTAAATCCATTTATAGAATAGTTACTGTATAAGATAGCAATAAATTTTAATATGTAGAATACATTCTATCCTTAATATCAGAATCACAATTATCGTAAAATTGTCAGAAAGGTAACCATTATTCAATGCAAAAAATTGTAAATTGCATCTGCGAATGTTCCAATACTATCAAAGAAGGAAACTTGGCATGATAAGGTATTATAAAATATAAACAAGATAATTTAACTGTATTTAGTAACAAGATAAAGGTTTTATTAATATGTTTATACCTAAGACAATATATGCGAAATTAATTCCAGTTTTGCATCGAAAGTATATATTTTTGTATTTATCAAAATGGTTGTATTATTAGAAATACTCAACGTAATGCCCAATAATATAAAGCATGGCATTACAAATGATTCAGTTTATGAAATCATATCACTTCTAGATCCCCAAATCAGTTCATACTTCGTTCAATGGATGATTCAATTGTTTGAGGCAGTAGTCGACAGAAATGTATTTAATATCTTACCAATCTCAGCCGGATATTGGTCCATCACTGCGTGACCAGCATTTTTGATCTGTACAAGCCAGGCCCCTGGAATTTTGCTTGCAAGAATTAAAGCGTTTCCATGCGGCATATAGTTATTATCATCTGTTCCAGTTATGACCAACGTGGGTTTTGCTAATTTCGCTTCTTCATCACAAACACCACTCCAGTTGTTATTCTCCCAAATACCTAGGTTCTTCTGTTTATTCGCTATTTCAGGGGTCAAACCAGGTTTCAATTGTTGTAATGATGTAATGTTCGCTGGAATGTCAACTGATTCAGGATGTAGTTTGATCCATCCTGATCCTAATGAGGCAACATTAAGTGCTTTCATTTCCTGCATAATAGGAATATTATGTAGAGATTTGTTTACAACATCAGCTTGCAATTTCTTAAACTCAGGTGGTTTAGGTATACCATCTTTTCCACCACATGATGTAGCAACAAGTATTAGCCTGTTAACCTTTTCTGGATGGCTAATTGTAAATGCCTGACCTATATGCCCTCCCAAAGAATATCCCATAACATCTGCTTTTGGTATTTTGAGCGCATCAAGCAAACCAGCAGTATCGTTTGCTAGTTGCGGATAGGTGTATGGTTTGGTACCAACTGTTGAATTTCCAATTCCACGTTGATCAAATACAATTACAGTGTGATTTGAAGAAATAGCCGTTAAAAAGGACGCATCCCAGGCATCCATACTATCAGAAGCGCCATTGAAAAGTAAAATAGGCTCACCTTTACCAAACATCTTGTACGCAACATCAATATCTCCAACACGGATTTTTTTTAATGGGATTTCTTGTGTATTTACTGCATTTAAACTATTGGAATTCGTTTTGTTTGAATTTGGTTGACCATACACTATTTTAGTAATATCATAATAACCATAGTTACTAAATGATGAGATTGAGATAACAAGCGTGGATATTACTGCAATAATGATAAGATGATCTTTTCTGATAAGATTCTGACCTGACACAACCCTTTATTCACTGTGAAATATATAAATGGGACCTAATCATTGACAAAAAGAGTTGTCTATACATAGATAGCAATAGTTCTTCAGATATCTGCAGTTATGAACATTGTCAAAGGATAAGATATAAGTATGAATAGATTCAAAGAGTTAAACCAAACTTTATGAATAATATTTTTCTGTCACAATAAAAGAGGAGTTAGCCTATGTACCCAGGGAACCTAATTCAAAATTGAATGAAATCTATTGTTGATTTTTTTACATTAAAAATATCTAGATTATATGACAACTCAATAATCAGACATAATCGCAGTATGGATTATCTCTTATCAGTGGTTCAGTGTGTCCCAAGGATCCAGTCTTTCAGTTTCTGAAATTCCTGAATCCTAATTTGGATTAACAAAATACCATGTGCACCATATCCTATCTGTGTTAAGATAAATCCGAATGTTATCACAATTTATTAACGAAGTAAATATCCAACAAATATAACAAAGATGATTGTATAAATACAATTCCCATAGTTGTATATCATAACTTTATAGTAGACAATAATCATGTCAAACGTTCAAATGAATTAGATACAACCACATGATAATTTTCCAAAGAATTAAAATATCTTCACGATAATAAATTTATTGTTCTAAAAATGTGTGATCTTGGGTATAATCCAAACTCTAAATACGATTATATATAAGGTAACAAATTTGCGGATGAAAAATTGTTGAGTTCATCACAGGAATAAAAAATGGGACACCATTTATATAAATTAAGTCTACATTAATTAAACATATAGAAAATCCGAAATAACTGGTCATTAGATAATCATATGTATCTGCGAAATTTATTTTAAGTGCAATTCTCTTGATTTATAAAAGTGTCAGGTAAAATCAAATCAACCTCGTTTGTATTTGAATGCCGATCCAAATATATAATATAGGCGTCAAGTTTAATTCTGAAAGTATTTATCAATCAAATTTAAAGATATAGGAGTTCCAAAGTTAAAATCTTAACATACATAAGAGTACCCGTCCTAAAACATTAACAATCAATTGCAAATTTTAATGCATGAATAAATTGAGTAAACGCAACTAATCATATAATATTGTTAATTCATATCATCACAGTTCCTATAGATAATTCATAATAGAAAAAGAATCAGATACGAGAATAAAATAACTTAAATAATAAAAAAGAGGTTTGATTTGTTTAATAAAATAAATTATTTATCAAATTCTATCAAAAGAAAATTCAAAATAGATGGATGGAATTAACCATCATTATGCACCAGCTAATCCTGCCAATGAAACAATTGTTTCAGATTTATGAGAGGTTATGGGTAGGTGTATTGTGTAAGGTGTCAAAGAAATTGAATTTTTCATTGGAGGCTCTGATGGCTTGGTTACATCAAAAAATCCAACCCACCCCTTCATAGAGAACTCATTTTTATGAGAATGGAACATGTACATTCCAGGATAATTATAAGTAAATTCAACAATTCCTCTGTCCCCCTGCATTAATGGAACAATATCACTAGTATAATCAGGTTTTAAAGAGGTACCTGAAGAATAATAATTAAATAGATTGCCATGCAGATGGAAATTATTTAATGGATCAAACTCTAACATATTGACAAGATAAATGCGATATGCTTTTCCAGTTATAAGATGAATAGGATGATCTTTATATTCAAAAGCAACACCATTAGCAGTATATACTGCGTTATTATGAGTAGGATCAGGCAAGCCTGTCTTTAACTCTTTTAATGTAGGTAATCTATCAACTCCTTCCTTAGTATAATTTAGGTCATATCCATTCATCATCATCGCCATTTCAGTCATCTGAGGTCTAGGTTTTTTTGGATCTATAATCATCATTCCATATAGTCCTTGGTTTATATGCTGATCAGTAGGTTCAACATGACAATGATATGGATATATTCCAAATGGTGCAGCAGTAAATGTATATGTAAAGCTTTTACCTGGTGCTACACTTCCACCTGGTCCCATCATGCCATCCATATCACCTGCATGAATAGAATGCATATGTATAGAGTGATCATGTTTGCTATCCTTACTATTTATAAACAATAATTGGATATGATCTCCTTCAGTCATTCTCATGGTTGGTCCAGGAATTGATCCATTATATGTCCAAGCAGAAAAAGTCAGTCCAGTGTTTGAAATTGGAAGAACCACATTCTCCTTTGCTATAAGAGTAAATTGTCTTAATGTAGTACCATTATGTAAAATAGTAACATGTCCACAACTAAAATGAGTTAAGTAAGTAATTCCATTTGTAGGAGTATGTTGATCAAATGCACAATTTTTTAATTTATCATATGCTTGAACTGAAATTGTACTATTTGAAATATTTGAAAGGTTGTTTTTGTTAGAAAATGTCTTAGTATTTATAGAATATCCGGGATTTACAATTGAAATAAACGTTCCGTTTGCCAATGTAATACATAAAATTATAGAAACTAATAATATTCCAAGATAATTGAATGACAATAATCTATTGAATATGACCTTTGACAAAATCCTATATTCTATATAAAATTCTAAGTATAAATAATATACTCGTGATTATTCTGCATAATAAATATGTAAATCTTTTCTAGTAGAAAATAAGAACTTTATATATACTATAATGAAACGTTTTTGTTCGTTATAAGACTGCAAAATTAGTAACTGATAAATAAAAAATGTAAATTAACGAAATGTACATATAGAAACACTATTTAATTTAAAAATAACATTTAAAGTATTATCCTAACAATTTTTGAAATTATTTTTTGATACAGCTAACAATGACATTACTCAACTTTAGATTAGTGAAGAAAATAAAAACATTATCTTATAATCTTTCATTTTTACCTTTGAATGAAGAAAACAATCAGACTAGAAAATGTTCATAAACCTAAACATTTTTTCATCCGAATATTATAAATTTTCTTCTTTGTGTGTTAATGTGTTTCTTACTATACTCAACAACATTATTTCCTAGACCTACACAGATACCTTTTGATATTCCAATTGAATCCTCTTGTTCTATAATAGTGCGATATTACTTGCTTAAAGCGTAAGAAATCAGAGTAATAATTTGATAGTATAATGTACTTGCCCTGTGTCCAACGTCCTTCAACCTCATTGAAGTCTGCAGAACCAACAGGAAAATATTCAATTTTTATTGCTTCTACATGTTTCTCTGTAAGTATATACTCTGCACTATCTTTGGTCTGTGTTGTGTCTCCATATCTGCAAACATGATAAAATTATTAAATTTCTTTCTAATCTCCTCAAGATACGCAATAAAAGATTGACTATCAAATCTCTCATATTGTCTAAATAATTGTTTACCATCCAAAGACAGTACGCAATAAATGATTGTGTTGTAATGAGATCCTCTAACTGTAACTATGGGTCTTTTCTCTTTAACAATCCATCATCTTCTTTTCTGGGCCAACAAAACCTGATCATAGATAAACATAGTTTCGTCCTCTACAAGCACATTCCAGCCATATTCAAAGATGTTTAACGCTTGTTGTACCCTTTTTTAAACTTCTTTTTGTCTTTTTGAGTTGCTGCTGTGTTACAAATCTCTTTTGAGATACCTTTGGTGAAAAACCTCACTTATGAAGTATTAGCCTGCTGATATGTTCTTTATGATATTTAACATCTATTTTGTGTTGGATTAAATCCATAACCTGTTTGATGTCCCATCCGATGTTGCTATCATATAGCTCGGTGTTATTTTTTCCTTCATCTTTTTTGATATTATTAAAGGTTTTCGACTTCTTGTTAGTCTATCCCTTAGACCTTCCAAATCTACATCGTTATATCCCTTGTACCATTTGTAAGCCCATGATCTTTGCTCGATGTAGTTCTTGAGACATAGATTGGGCAGGCTGTTTATCTTATGATATTCTAATTAGAAGCAACAATCTTTCCTTCATATGTACATGGTATTCACTCTTGTATGTTTTGGATAATGAGGTAAAGTTCCGCTAGTATAGTATTCATAGTAAAAGATCAGGATAAAAATTATCCTTGAATTTTGGTGGTTGAGTATGAGAATTAAATGTCCAAAATTTTAATATAAGTTCAAGCGCATTTTTCACATCATTATTTTTATTTATAAATTTAAATCGACAAGGTTATACTTAATAGTAGATTTATAATATACAAAAGAAAACAAAAAGGATAAAAGGATAACAATTTTTTATATGTGAACAAAACATTAATAATCCAAAATTGATTCTGGTACTGTCTATTGCAATAATAATTTATTGTCTTTAAATTTCTTGCTTTTGTTATCATCTATCTTGATATCTAACCGGTTTATTCTTCTGTTTATTGTTGTAAAATAAGGAATGAAAGGCGCTTTTCCTTTAGTATGAGCTTATGCGATACCTTCGGTTTGTCTATATGGAAGATGAAGTTATGCCTTGGTATAACCAAGTAAAAGAAGAAATGTGTTTGGATAATGAAATGGCCCCATATTTTATATTTATTCATCTCTTTTAACCCTGAATCTCAGTTGTTTGTTACATCAAATCCTAGCAAGATTTCGCCTCTTCTAACCAGAGATTAGTTGTAGGAGGACCAGTTCATACAATTTGTTAAATAATGATGCTAAATGTATTTGGAAAAAGGGAATCATGCAACAAAAGATTATTAAATAGTCCGATAATTGAAAAAATTATAATCCAATAAAATGGAGTTTTAAAATATTACATAGTTTTTTCAAAATACCAACAAAATAAATATATGCATAAAATAATATAATTTATAGGATATCGTGTGCTTAAACTAATATTTATTATATTTAGCGTTATTGCTTCTTTATTTGTATTTTTTATTCCTTGGTTCAATTATTTTACAAATGCAATTACTACTAGTAGTACCAACAGCATGAACGGAACTGATCAAGATGATTTTTTAGTAAGGACAAATATAAATCAAAGTATCAACGGTTTTGCAGGTAATGATATTATATTAAGCAATAATGGCAATGGTCCAGTAAATGGTGGTCCTGGCGACGACATCATATTTGCAGGACCTGGAGGCAAATCAACAATAAACGGTGGTTCAGGCGACGATACAATAATTGCTACCAAAGGAAATTTCTCTATAAATGGAGGTTTAGGTGCAGACACCATGGTTATTAATGGTGGAAATAATACGATCAAAGATACAGACGGTAATGACACCATATTTGTATTATCTGGCAATAACAAAATTACTGGCGGTCCAATTGGTAATGTAATGTTCATATTTAATGGTAATAATGTAATAAGAGGTGGTCCAGGTGGCGATACAATACATGTTTTTAATGGTAAAAATTTCATTAAAGGCGGATCTGGGGACGATATGATATTTTCAATGGGTGGTAATAATGTAATTGAAGGAGGAAGAGGCGATAATGTACTTGTTGGAAACGCTACCAAAAACATTTTAATTGGAGGACCAGATAACGATTTTATTTATAGCAAGGGAAAAAATGATACCTTAATAGGCGGTACAGGAGAAAACGTATTAATAGCTGCTGGATCTGGAAGTGCTACACTTATTGGAGGCTCAGGAATAGATCATTTTATCGGAGGTCCAGGCAAAGATCATTTTATTTGTGGTAATGGTGAAGAAACAATAATGGGATTCAATGCAAGTAAAGGAGATACCAAAACTCCAAATTGCCCAAAATAGAAACAATTTCAAACAAATTTGTAAACAAATAAGATTTTACCTTAAATATTTCTTCCATAAAAGAATTTAAAAATTATCACTGACATTTACCTATTTTATGCAAAATAATAAAAAATCTTAGACAGATAATATAAATTAATTTGATATCGTCTTACTAGACATTATTAATTTAAAATATAATTCTTTATTGTGTTAATAATAGAATTAATAAATACGCATCCATACCAATTAGTCATATTCTCTAAATTGTATTTCGCAGCAAATAGTTTCTCATATTACTATTGAACCTTTTATTCTGAGAATGAGTTATCTTATTCTTTGAATATGCAAATGTTTGATAACATTCTGTGGCAAGTAGATCTCTTTTGGCTATATTTCATATATTATCCGATATGAAATAATATATATAATGAAATGTGATACTATTTTTCTTTATGATTAACTCTTGAACTTGCTTTGTAGTTCAACCCCTATTGCTTTCAAGTTCTTGCTTAAATTGGTAACTAGTCTCTTCTGGCAACTCGGACGATCTGCCAGTTTTTGTTCTATCTTTCAGTCCTTTCAACCCTCCTTCTTTATCATATCTTTTTAACCAATAAGCCCAAGGATTACTTCTATGGTGCATTTATTTTACAACACGAAAAGGAAATTACCAGTCTTTTCATACTTTGATAATTAAAAGTAGTCTTTCATTTACTTTTGGACCATTTTCTTTTTTATATATATTAACCAATTTGGATTTGGCCAATGGCGATAGCATTGAGAATATATTAAAGATACAACGATATAGATGGCTTTTGTGTTTTATGATATTTATCATCATAATAAATTGTGTAGCACACTTGTGCTAATGGGTATTCAGTTATATAATTAGAAAAAAAATATCCGGTCAATTATAATTTAAAGAAATTGGTTAGATCTCATTAACAGATATATATTTTGCTAAGAAAAAATAATACAAAAGTAATGTATACAGGAATAGTCAAAGCAATATTTGTATTATTTTTTTTCATAATATTTTTGTTATATATAGATTCAATCCAATTCTTTAAAATAAATAAATCTTTTGGCAATAATAATTCTGTTAACAATCTACTAAATAATGAATTTCAAAAATATAGACTAAACGGACAATCTGAGAATTCACTTAATTCATCAAGTCGGCATTTAACCAATTCCACTATAAAATCTGGAAATAATTCCTCGCAATTTAATCTAACGAGTACAAATGCACAATATCCTTCTCATCTAATAGTAAAAATTGCTCCTCCATTGAAAGGCGTTTATCAAAGTGCTATAACAGATTTTGGTGGAACAGAGGATGAAGTAACAGCAAAAAAGATTATTGATTTTGAAAAGTTAATCGGTAAAAAAATAGTTTGGGCATATTTCTCAAATAACTGGGGCAAAGGGATTAAGTTTCCCGATAAATCGGTAAAAGTAATTCATAGTCTTGGTATTGTTCCTTTTATACGAATGATGCCTAGAACCACTTTTACAGACGGAGTTCAAGATCCACAATTTACGCTCCAAAAAATTATTGACGGTAAATTTGACAATAATTTAACGAAATGGGCATTAGCTGCAAAAAAAACTAATATTCCTTTAATGGTAGAATTTGGAACAGAAGTTAACGGAAAATGGTTTCCTTGGAGTGGAATTTTAAATGGAGGTGGAACAACGAATAAATATGGAAATCCAAACTATCCGGATGGTCCTGAAAGATTTAGAGATGCATATAGACACATCATAGATTTATTTAGAAAGGAAAATGTAACAAATATTACATGGGCATTTCATGTATATCCTCCTGATGATCTAGGAGACAATAAAATACTAAAACAATCATGGAACAATATAAAAAATTATTATCCTGGCGATAATTATATTGATTGGATAGGTGCAAGTATATATGGTAGTTTTGAGCGAGGTGACAGTTGGAATTCTTTTACAAAATTGTTAGATAAAACTTATCCCATACTAGCATCAGTTTCACCTAAAAAACCCCTTGCAGTATTTGAATTTGGTGTTTTAGAGGATCCTTCAGAAGGCAATAAGAGTACATGGATCCAGGAAGCATTAAATTCCATAAAAGATGGTCGCTATCCAAGGATTAAAGCTATAAGTTATTGGGATGAAAAATGGAATGATTGCACTATTGTATGTTTGCCCAAAATAAACGGAGAAATCGATCTGAGACTCAACTCATCGACTGCTTCAATAGATACATATAGGAAAATTATTTCATCACCATTATTTTTGACAGATGCTCAATATCATTATAGTAAAATGAGGTAAATCAACATACAAATGCAAATAAAGTAATTTCCATATTAGATCTCTTACCCTTTCTTTTTATTTTTTATATGCCATTTATCTTGCATCCATTAGTGGCCTCTGTTTATTACTTTGATAACAGTACTGTCTATTGCAATAATAATATATTCGTCTTTGAATTGCTTGATACTAGGTGTTGTATCTTTTATCCGAATATCTAACCTGTTTATCCTTCTATATATTGTTGTAAATAGGAATTGATGATACTTTTCCTTTTGCATGAGCTTGTGTTATTCCTTCTTTGGTTTGCCTGTATGATAGATGAAAGTACACTTTGGCATAACCCAGTAAACGAAGAAAAATATTAGGATAGTGAAATGGCTGTTCGCCTACTTTATCTTTGTTCATCTCTTTTAATTCATTATCCCATTATCAATAACATCAAAGCCTAGGAGTCTTTCGCCTCTTCTAACTATAAATTGGTTGTAGGAGGGCCAGTCATACAATTCATTAACAGATGTTAGCTAAATATATTTGGGAATAGGAACCATGCAACAAAGCAGCTTGTCACTCATACTATGACAAATAATCATCAAGTGCGCAAATACATATAATAAAAATCATGGCGAAGCGATCACAAATATCTTACAAGAGATCGTTCATTTATATTTACACAGTGTTAACAAAGTCAATCGAACACATAAAAAAAATAAATAAAATTAATTTGAAATCAAGTTCATTTTAATACCCATTTTTAAGAGCACAATATTCACATTATGTTATTTTAACTAACATATTTAAATATTGTTTGAAAAACAACATTTAATAATAAAATTTGCTCTTGAATATTGTTATTCCTATAGATATATTAAAATTAAAATAAAAGTTTTTTACATTCGAAAACAATAAAACTTGTTTTTAACCATCATATCTACATATGTTCGGGCGTTTATTTTTTGATTGATCAGATCTATTATAAAATTTCGAAATACTAAAGATTTCAATCGATCTACAATTACATGTAACATTATTTATTATTTAATTCTGTTAAATTATAGATGTTAATCAGGGAAGCAATTGATTCAGATAAAGATACAGTGCTGGATTTTTGTAAAAACACCTTTGAATGGGGAGACTATATAGACAGAATTTGGGATTCATGGATAAATGATCCAAGTGGTTTATTATTAGTAACAGAAATTAACTATAAAAATAAATCAAAAGGTCATCCCATAGCTTTAGCACGTATAAGTGCTTGTCCTAACAATTTATCATGGATTGAAGGGTTAAGAGTAAATCCAGAATATAGAAAACAAGGTATAGCTACATCATTGTTAGAATATATGTTAAATTTTGGAATTGAAAAAGGATATACAGATATTAGCGCAATTGTTTCTACACAAAATATATTGTCTCAAAAAATCTTAGAAAAACAAGGATTTTTTAAATTACAAAGATTTAACTATTATAACATCGATTTAGAAAAATTTAGAAATACAAATACAGTTACAATTGAACATTCACAACAAGAACAATTCGATATTAAACTAGCTGATTATACAAACATATCTAACATAATAGAATATTTAAAAGTGTCCACAATTTTTAACCAATCATATAAAAGATATTTTGATTCATGGAAATTTTATAAATTTGAGAACAATTACTCTGATTTAAAATCTCTTGTCGGCAATAAAAAAATGTTTTTAATAACTGATCAATCAAAAAATATTAATGGATTATTAATACTGAACAATATTAATTCTAATAATAATAATAATAATTACAAAAAACGAATAATTCAAATATGTTATATGGACTGCATAGACATAAAATCATATTCTAAAATTATAAAATATTTAATTAATTTTTTTTTAGGAAAAAAAAATTATAGTAGTATTGAATTTTACTTACCGGATATTGCAAGTTTGTTACAAAATATAAAATTTAGATCTTTAGACTATTTGGAACAATTTTTTCTCTATAATAAAATTTTAAAATAATGGTAATATTTATACAACAGTTCATAAAAAAATAAAACAAATATTTTATTAATGGTTATGATAAAATATGTTTCATATCAAATTGATTTTACACCATTATAACTAGATATTTCAATGATCCGATCTAAATATTAAATCATCCTAAATCGCTATTGATATAAGGTACTATATTTAATAGAAATATAGCGAAGCATACTGTTATCACATACAACCATTAATTATAATTTGAGAGTATGAAGGGAAACTAAAATAATGAGTGATCACGATAAAGTTTTAACAGAAAAAAAATCAGAGGAAGAGATACCAATTACACCTATTCAAATATTCATATTAACCTATCTTTATTCAGAAGAAATAAAAGAAACACGAAAGAAAGAAAAAAATAACAATTTAACCAGATCAAAAAAATATCAAGTTTCAGAATTTTCACATCATATATCAATATCTTTGAGGGACATATGCTTGTTGATACCCTCATCAATATTACCAGAAAATATTATAAATGAAGATCATATTTATAATCAGATCAAAATCTTGGAATATAACCATCTTATAGGAATATCAGTTAACGATGTACAAGAAAAAGAAAACACTTTATTTTTTATTACTATAAATGGCATTATATTAATTAAACAACTTTTCTCGACTCTCTCCGATGGCATATTTGATGGCAAAATATCTGAAGAAAGTATAAATCAAACAGAAGGAAATAGAGAAATAAAGGACTGGCTTACTTCTTTATGGAAGGATTTAAAAGAGAAATCAGAAGACGATATAGTGGATATGTTAATGACGGGTATTAGAATATACGGTCCCTCAGCAATTGTCGTATTAATTAACTTGCTTTCAGAATATTAAATTATAATTCTATAATAAAAAATTGAAAAAAGATTCAATAAAATAATATTTATACATTTTCTTTTAATTTTGGATTTACAAGCTATGTCTATGAGAATTTTCAAATAAGAAAAATAAATATTCAAAATAATATTATTTATAAACTATACCTATCATCATTAAATATGTATACCGATAACCTATTAAAGTCCATTATATTAACTTCATCTTTTTTTATAATATTAGGTATTATGCTGAGTGCTTCCCACTTTACAAATATAAACACAAGTTTTGCTCAAACAAACACAAATTCTAACAATAATAACATTACAAAGATGACAACTTTACATCCCTGGATAAGTAAGAAAAACAACTTGAACATATCAATTAAAATAGATCCTCCAATACCAATTGTTGATCAAGATACAAAGATAACTTTTCAGGTTAAAAAACTAAATAATGCTATTCCAGCAAATTTTGCAAAAAGTGTAAGGGTGACCATGGTTAACAGTGATGGAGAAATATTTAAATTTGCAAAACAAAACATTACGAACAACACTTTTACTGTGACTTACAAATTTCCAAATGTTGGTGTCGATAGAGCAATTATCCAATTATATAAAAATGAAGTACCCTTTGACATAGGATCTTTTGACATCAACGTTCCCAATCCACCTCAAAGCAACATATTTACAAATTTGTTTAAAGGACTTTAACATTTTATTTTAATACATCAATACCAAAGTAAAAAGCAGAAAAGATGAAAAAATTACATATATTTTAAATTCATGCATATCTATAGATTAAGTTTATTGGAAAATTAAATATTATAGAAAAGACAAAAATCAGTTATCAATTAATATTCATAAACTAAAAGAAATATTCACATACTCAAATAAAGAGGATAACTACAAACCCTGTTCGTTAGCAACATACTATGAGTTAAAGTCATGTTGTTTAGTTACCATATTCATAATCATATTATTAATTCATTATCATTATACATTACCTAAAACTCTTTATTCTTATAAAAATAAAAGAAAAGAAAACACATGATTTATTTAAAATTTTCTTTTTAAATATAATATTTATAATAAATTATTTTGATAACATGAGTATAAATAATGTTACTACTCCTAAAGAGCCAAATAATATTAGAGTAGTTTTCCACATTCCTTTGTTTTCTTTTTCACTTATATCCCACATTCCTCCTTTAATATCAGTATTTTTGTTATACCAATTCTTTATTTCATCGTAGCTATAATATTTTACATAATCTGCTGGCGGCGTCCAATTTGTAGAGTAGGTATATACATTTTCTTGTTCATTATCATTTTGATACATCATATCATATTTTTTTCTAGAATTTTCATCCGAGAGTATTTCATATGCTTCCACGATTCTCAAAAATTTCTCTTTAGAATCAACACTTTTGTTTTTATCAGGATGATATTTCAAAGCAAGATTCCTGAATGATTTTTTTATTTCTTCATTTGATGAATTTTTCTTTATTTGTAATACATCATAATGAGAGATGGACAACATATTCTATACATACAAACCGAAAATTAAAGATTATGTCAGTCTAAAAATAAAAAATTCAAATATCATAAAATATAAATATATTTGAATTGAAATTTTCTTTTAAAAAAAGGAATAATCTTAATCTTAACAACAACAAAAAACAACAACAATCACTACCATCACCATCTGCAGATAAAGAATTTAATTCAGAATTATCAAAATTAAAAGAAATTGAAATTCAATCAAACAAGGATGCAATAAAATCTAACACAAACAATAAAGATAAAGATATAGGCCAAAGTTTAAGAGAAGAAATTGATGTAAAAAATGAAAATAACAATATTACAATACAACCGTTAAAAACAGATGAAGAACCAAAAAAAGATTATAATGTAGATAGCGAAACTGAAATTGATAAATGTATTAGATGTGAAGAAATATTAACTGAAGATTCTAGAAAACCTAATTGGAAATGGAATTTGAATAATAATAGAAAATTGTGTTTGAAATGCTACACTATTAAAGAAAAGGAATATGAAAAATTAATAAACTTTTGTGCTATTTGCGATTCGAAATTAAAATTTTTAAGATATAATCCAAAACCAGAATGGAAAATAATAGGTCAGTTATGCAGAAAATGTTGGGATATTCAAAACGCCAAATATAAAAGTCAAAATCTAGAGAAATAACTACTTATTAATATATGATAACATAATAGATACATATTCTTAGCGATATACTTGCTTAAATTTCTCATAAATATTTTATTTACAATTTGTATATTATTTATATTAAAAAAGTTTTAGAGATAAGGTTGAGCAGTAATACATTTATTATCCAAATAACCAAACTCTCGATAATTTAGATATTAAGTATTTTTAAAATATCAATAATTCTTCGTTATTATAACATAAATATTTTTGTTGTCTAAATAATATTGTAATTTATTAAAGTAGTATTAATTTATATATAGAAATAAACTTTAAGCTATCTCCAAATCATCGATACAACACCTAATCCTGTAATACACAATCCAGCATATATTACCTGAGGTACTCCAGCTAATCCTGCTGCGATAGCAATACCTATTCCTGATGCAGCCATTAATAATTCACCTATTCTCCGATTACTTAAAAACAAAGTTATCATATATATTAAAAAAATTCTGCTTTATAAAATATTATGCTTCTTATACATTAAATTTCTTGCATAAATAGAAACAATTCACACTATCACCGTGGATTTCGTATTGGTTTTTAACGATGCTGGTTCATTATTCTATAGTTTACCAGTCCTGTAACTATATCTGATATCCTATTATATTTATTAATCTGTTCAAAAATGTATCACGCATTATTCTGTACTTTTTCAATCTGCAAATAGTATGTTCGGCTCTACTAATTTAGGGAAAAATCATATTAAACAATGGCTCAAGTTGTTTATTTACCAACACAATAAAGAAATAATATCTAAGTTAACAGCAGTGTAAATGATATACTATATCTTATTGTAAAATAGTTGTGTTTGTTTAGCTATCACAACACCTATAGCTTGCCACTCTTTTATCTATTATTATGAGGGACACATTCCTCAGAATGCTAACTGATGATGAAAAGAACCTTTTACATCTAATGCTTGAAGATAATGAAGCAGGATATAGAGCCAAGATTATCTTGCTTAAAGATGAGGGATACACAGTTCCTCAAATAAGAAAGATTACAAACCATCATGATCATAACATAAGAAAATGGATACATCGCTTTAACGAAAAAGGAATCGATGGCATTATATCAAAAAAATATAATCATAAACAGCACAAATTTACTAATGATATCGAAAAACAAATAGTGGATATAACATCTGCAAATCCAAGATCTTTTGATTTGGGATTTTCCACATGGTCATTACGTGTACTTGCTGGTTTTCTTATGAATGACTTAACTGGTAGATAAAATAAGCCATTCTGCAGAAATAAGAAATATTCTTCTAAAGCATAAAATAAAATGGAGAAAATCTAAAACTGTGTTGTCAAATAATAAAAGCAATGATCCAGAATACACTTTGAAAAAAAGTACATTGAACAACTGAGGTACAACACACCTTCTTCGGATTCGGTGTTACTGTATATAGATGAAAAAGGGCCTGTAGCAGCAAAAACCCATGGTGGTACATCATGGTCATCGGTACAGGTAAAGGTCGAAAAGTCTCAAAAGATAAATGGATTGTTAAATGTATTTGGAGCCTATGATCATACAAATGACAAAATGCATGTCCAATGCTATAAAAGAAAGACAGGAAAGAAGCAGTTTGTTGACTTTTTAAAAAAGAGTAGATAAAAGATATGATAAGAATATCCAAAATATCTTTGTTGTACTTGATAATCTTTCAGCACACAAATTAAAGATGGTAAAGAAAGAGATATCCAAATGTTGTCCTCGAATAAAATTTGTATTTCTACCAGTAAGATCGCCCAAGCTTAATTTAATCGAAGTAAGGTGGGTGTGGTTACAAAGGCAGACAATTAACAATTCTACATTTAAAGACGAACAAGAAATAGGAAGAGCCATTAGCAAGTGGAAGAATATTTATAACAAAAATCATGGCAGCAAAGCGATCATAAATATTTTACAAGAGAGTGTATCTTTATGTATACACAGCTGTTAACAGAGTCATATGTTCTATAATTATCCTTTTTTCTAGAGTGAATTTTGTTATACTCTTTTTCTTCTTGAGATAAATTTTGTTTTTTCTCCTTTTTACATGTCAATGCAGATAGTGGTTTTGGGAAATCCTTTTCTATGCCAAGGTATCTTAGATCAACTACATTTAAAAATTGTTTTGAGATCACAAGATAATGCCTCTTGTAAGTATCATAATTATGGCTTCGTCCTTTCTTATATCTTAATTTATGAAGATAACCACGATTGTTAACCATCAACTGCATCTTTATAGTATGCCTTTTCTTTTTGCCAGAATAGAAAATCTTTCTTTTATTAGTATCAGCTGGTTTTATTATCTGTTGTTCTATAGAATGTATAAAAGCAAGAAAGCCTGAAAAGTATTTCTCTACCTCTTCTGGTGTTTGTTGTAGCCTCTTTGTTTTGTAATATGTTTTCTTCTGTGTTGGTATATACATTTTATAATCAACTATTCGATCGTTATAAGTCTTTGCAAATAGTACCTTTGATCGAGGTTAAAGAGGAAAGCCCGCTAATGTATAAGTGATGTAAAGACGATAATACACTAAAAGTATAAGAAATCTATTTTGCAGGTCAAGTTTTAAAGGTCTTCAGGTGCCTGCTTTTATTTTTCTATTGTAATTTATTTTGGATAAACGAAGGGTTTCATATCTGTCATAATTTTTTTTGTTATTTCTTTTTGGAAAATATCGCCAAATTCTTGTACTATCAAGCCAGTGAATTATTTGAAGAACTGTGGTTTTCTGTAAAACCTCTTGTATGAAAACATCTAGAGAGACAGATTTATGATGAACTTTAGGTCATAAAGCTGTTTGTAAGTAATTATATAAGAGATCTATTATTTTTATATACTAGAACTAGACTAAAAAAAAGAAATACTTAAAGTAAAAGTAAAAAAACTAGAGATGGCTCAGACTACCAGCACCAGAAACATTCGGCGATTGTCCGGGAAAGTTTCGTCTGAAGTGACCAGATGGCCTTTTAGATAGCAATTCTATAAACCATGCCTCATGCTCAATTTCTTCTTGCATAATTCTTTGAGCAATATCATAAGTTCGTGGGTCTTTTCCTGCAGTCATATCACAAACTTCTCCCCATGATCTAATTGCACATTGCTCAGCTTCAAGAAGAACTTTAATGATTGGTGTAAGTTCCTTCCAGTTATCTGGCAGGTATGCATCAGGACATCCGGCTTGTGTTGCAAAATCTCTAATATCACGTGGTAAACTACCACCTAATTCATATAATCTTGGAACCATTGCTTCAAAATGATTTCTATCCTCTATACGAGCATCTTCTACGATTTCTTTAATTCCTTCGCCATCCAAACCTGTACAATGCATTCTTAATATTGTATAGTAATAATATGTAGTAAATTCTGCACCAACACCTTTTCTAATTAATTCTACCAAACGTTCTACATTAATACCATTTTTCTCAAGTACCTCTAATGCCACAACATTTGGAACATAATCATTATTATTCACATTTCCAATTGAACTAGCACTGTCTTTTGGATTTATACTCATTACAAAAAATCTATGCTATTTACTATAAAAATATTATTATAAATTATTTTTTTTGAATTATAAAAAACTTTTAAAAAACAGCATGAATTTTAGCAAATAACAATTTAAGTAAAAATTAAACATTAATAATGATAAGGATAATATTTTTATTTTAAAAGATCTTCATTTGATTCAAAACACTCTCGCTCAATCAATTGTTTTAAACATATACTAAAACCTATATGTGAACAATCATCAGTTATACAATATTTACATATCGGAACACCATCAATAATATTAACAACAACATCAGAATTTAAGAATTTATCAAATATTTTTACCAAAGTTTTAGAAGGAAAATTAACATGTTTTAAAATTAATGGAGGATTACGCTTATAATCATCGTGATCAGTTATAAAAGACTTACAATTCATCCAAGTTAGAAAAGCAAAAGTTCCATCATCAAGACTTTCGCACCTAGTACATTTAACATGTAATTTGTTTGAGTTGACTTTGTCTTGTCTAGACATTATCTATTCGAATTAAACAACATTAAATTTACTAAGATATAAAGGTTCTACACAATTATATTTGACTCATAAATATAAAAAAAGTCAAGAAATATCAAATCCGTAATTTTTCCATTTATTATCTACAAGAGATTTTGTTTCATCATCCACATTTACTTCTTCCTGGATCTCTCTTTGATATCCCTCTTGTTTCCAGGTTGTAGTCGCATCAATACCCATCTTGGACCCTAAATTAACTAAAGGCGATGCAGGATCAAGAGTATCCGTTGGAACATTATCAATTATAAGAATATCTCTTTTTGGATCTGCTTTAGTAGTTATAGCCCAAAGTACATCATCAATATTATTTACATCAATATAATGATCAACTACTACAAATATTTTTGTTAACGATAATTGCCCCATTCCCCATAGACCCATCATAACCTTTTTTGCCTGTCCTGGATATCGTTTTTTAATAGAAATTATTGCGAGGCCCTGAAACCACCCAGCTGCCGGCATAGTAAAATCAACGACCTCAGGTTGAAACATTTGAATCAAAGGAAGAAATGATTTTTCAATAACTTTACCAAAATAAGCATCTTCAAGAATTGGTTTCCCAACAACCGTTGTCAAATAAATAGGTTTTTCTTTTTGCATGATTCCTGTTAAAGTAAAAAGTGGAAAATAGTCCGGCGGAGTATAATAACCAGTGTGATCACCAAAAGGACCTTCTAAAACCAAATTATTTGGATCCACAAAACCTTCAAAAACTATCTCTGCATTTGCTGGAACCTCTAAGTCAACAGTAGAGCATTTCACAAGTTTTATCCCCTTTTTTCTAGCAATACCAGAAAATAAAAATTTGTCTAACCCTTCAGGCACTGGAGCGATGCTGCTGAATATTGTGCTTGGATCAGATCCAATTACTATAGCAACTTCTATAGGTTTGTTTGAATCTTTTAGAATTTCATAATGCTGAGCTCCTCTTTTATGAATTTGCCAATGCATAATTGCTTTTGTACCATTTAAGATCTGAATTCGATATAACCCCACGTTTCTAATTCCTGATTCTGGATGTTTCGTGACAGTCATTCCAAAAGTTATGAATTTAGAAGCATCTTTTGGAAAGGATTTAATTATTGGAAATTTTTCAAATGAAGGATTTTTTGTATTAATAATTTCTTGTACAGGTCCTTTATCAACTGTTTTCGGCCCATATTCAGATATTTCAGATAATTTTGGTAACATCTTGATTTTCCCAATAACACCACCTGGCATCTTTAACTTGGTTAAATTAACTATTCTTTGACCAATTTCTGAAAAGTCGTGTATATCCAAAGCAATTTTCAAAAGATCCATTGAACCAAAAGCATTACCAATAATTGGTATATCATATCCTTTTACATTTTCAAACATAACAGCAGGTTTTTTATTAGAATACATTAGTCTCCGCATTATTTCAGCAACCTCTAAGTTAGGATCTACTTCCGTACTTACTCGATTTAATTCTCCACGAGCATCTATTGCATTAACATATTCCAATAAATCGTCAAAAACCATGAATAACTTTTAATTTATTGTTTATAAATAGATTATAATTTTGTAAAAAAATTTTGTATTAAATTTTTGATAGGCTAAAAAATTTAGATTATTTTGTGCTAGGGCTTTTAACTGCAGATGTATTAGCTGCATTGCCTAATGGATTAGTATTATTTGCTGCACCACCCGCTGCTTGAAAGGCTTTCATTGTAGTAGAGTTGGTTGTGTTTCCTTGTGCAAAAACTGGTGCTGCCATTCCTACTATCAAAGATACTGCTGCAACTATAGCAACTATAGCGATTAAATTTAATTTTGTCATGCAAGTTTAGTACAGGTTTTGAAGTATTTAACGATATTGGTTTAATATAGATTTCACCTGGAAAGTAGTTAATATATATAGTGAAGAAAATTGTAAATGCGATTGATAAACATGTATATGTTTTTACAAGATATCAATGATCAAATATAAAATAAAAATACAATAAATGAAAATAAAAAAAAATAGGTTCCAAACAACTGGAATGATGGTTTTAGATACCTTTTCTACTAAAAGTATCTATTTAGTGCTGTTGCCTGCTGAAGCAGATGAATTACCGCCTGCTGCTGCAGATGAGCTTGAACCTGTACTGTTGCCGCCCATTTTCATTCCTGACATATTACCGCCTGCTGATGAGCCGGTTGTGTTTCCTTGTGCAAAAACTGGTGCTGCCATTCCTACTATCAAAGATACTGCTGCAACTATAGCAACTATAGCGATTAAATTTAATTTTGTCATGCAAGTTTAGTACAGGTTTTGAAGTATTTAACGATATTGGTTTAATATAGATTTCACCTGGAAAGTAGTTAATATATATAGTGAAGAAAATTGTAAATGCGATTGATAAACATGTATATGTTTTTACAAGATATCAATGATCAAATATAAAATAAAAATACAATAAATGAAAATAAAAAAAAATAGGTTCCAAACAACTGGAATGATGGTTTTAGATACCTTTTCTACTAAAAGTATCTATTTAGTGCTGTTGCCTGCTGAAGCAGATGAATTACCGCCTGCTGCTGCAGATGAGCTTGAACCTGTACTGTTGCCGCCCATTTTCATTCCTGACATATTACCGCCTGCTGATGAGCCGGTTGTGTTTCCTTGTGCAAAAACTGGTGCTGCCATTCCTACTATCAAAGATACTGCTGCAACTATAGCAACTATAGCGATTAAATTTAATTTTGTCATGCAAGTTTATTTAGTTTTTTCTCCTATATAATATTATTGGAAAGTCTTACTTAATAATCGCAGTAACTATATAAATAATGTTATGTACCAGAATTTTTTACAAGTACATTGGAGATATAATATAAAACAATATAATCTATATATATTTAAAATTTTACGATCCATAAAACTTTCCTATAATGCGAAAATCCGTTAAAAATAAGGATTTTTTTCATTTTAATTTTATCAATAAAACAATACCAAATGACCTATAAAATAGTAGGAGACAAAGCAACCTGTAAATATCCTCAATTTTGATCAAATTAGAAATATCGCGATTGTATTAAAAGAAACCTTTTATTAAAATTGGTCTTTAAATTCGATAAAAAATATCTAAAAGCCAAAATAGATCTGTTTAATTTTTAGATATTGTATGAAATATCATTATCGTAAAATATGACTTTTTTTACAAATGAGAATTTTATATAAATTAATAATTATAATCATCCTACATCTTCATCCAAATATTTAAGACGGGAAAATTAATTACATTTACAAAAATAATTTTAGGAAAGTAATTTTTAATTATATCGTATTATGAATTTTTAGTAATTTAGATTTGTTGCGGTTAATTAATGGTATAATTTTTTCCGTTATAATTTGGTGAAAATTATTAGTTTCAGGATCAAAAGACAATAGCAAAACATAAGACAAATTACTATTTTCATCAGTTATTGGAATAGTTGCTCTCCTTAATTTTTCAAAATTTGAACTAGCATATTGAATTTTTCCAAGCATATATTCCCATCTCAATCTAGTGAACTGCCTTGTTGCGGCAGTTATTGCATATTGTTTTCTTTCTTCAGAAGTCAACAATGGTTTAAGCCCGGCTCTTTCAGTAATAGCCTGAAGTTTTCCATCCTCATCTGCAATACCTGCAAACCTTATTGCAGGATCCAATTCTATCACATTATTACAAAAATTTTGAAATACTACTTCTATTTCCTTTGCGTCTTCGCTCATTATTTTCACTTGTATATTATATTACACAATATTATCCTTTTAAAATAAAATAGATTAAGGAATTGGGATTAGAGAATTGCATATTGATTTATCCATTATTTTGTAACATGAATTCAAAAAGTCATTAAAGTTTTGATTAGGAGATGGAATTGATGGAGATGGAGGAAGCATGTTATTAAAAGGATTTTGGTTAGGTGCGTTACCATTGTTATGATTGTTATTTAATGTAAATGAATTGCGCGTATAATTAGTAAGTAAAACATTCTTTGTTAACTGTTTACCATCTCTTAGTATAGTAATTTTAACACTATTGCCTATTTTTTTAGTTGATAAAACTTTTTTAATATCCAACTGATTCTTTATAGTATCATTATCCATCTTTACAATTATATCTCCGCCCAGCAATAATTGCCTTCCATTTATATCTGCAATTATATAACCTCCTCTTAGATCAGCTTTTGATGCGGGACTTTGCTCAAGTACCCCGGTTATTAAAAATCCACTAGATTGTGTAATATTCATCATCGATGCAAGTATTGGATTTAAATTGATTCCCTCTATTCCTAGAGTAGGAGTAGATGTTGGACTAGTAGTATTGATTGTAGGTCGAAGACCCAAAGTTAATGATAATGTTTTCTCATGGCCGTTTCTAATTACGGTAATATTGACTTTATCACCAACCTTTTTATGATTCTCTAAATACGATAAGACATCATTTACTTTACGCACAGGAGTATTATCGATTTTAATAATTACATCACCACCTAATATTACAGGAATACCTTGAATGTAATGAGTGATATTACCACCTTTTATACCCGCTAGGTCTGCCGGGCCACCTTTTGTAACATTAATTACCAGATAACCGGTTGATTTTGAAAGGTTTAGTATTTTTGCTATTTCAGGAGTAACATCGACACCATTAACTCCAATAAATGAGTGCTTATATGTACCACCTTTTATTAAAGTTGGAAGAACTTTAATCAAAGTATTAGATGGAATAGCAAATCCGATTCCTGCATATGCACCAGTATCCGAAAAAATAGCAGTATTAATTCCAACAACTTGTCCTTTCATATTTAATAAAGGCCCACCGGAATTTCCAGGATTTATTGAAGCATCAGTTTGTATAATATCCGGAATAGAGAATGTTTGTTGAGGAATAGAAGTATTGTATTGATTAAGTGTTGGATTTGGTGGATTGAATTGATCACTATTACCAGTAGGCATTAAACGACCTAAGCCACTTATAATACCCTGTGTAAGGGTTCCAGACAATCCAAAAGGATTTCCTACTGCTACCACTCTTTGTCCAACTCTTAAAGATGATGAATTTGCAAGCTCTAAAGGAACAAGTTTAGATATAGCATCAGAGTGTTTATCAAGATTAACTAATTTTATAACCGCAAGGTCAGAATAGGGATCAACATCTTTAACTTGTGCTTCATATGATACCCCATCTAAAAACGTCACCACAATTGTATTATTTTTTGCACCAGATATAACATGGTAATTAGTCACTATATCACCATTGTTATCATATACAAATCCGGAGCCTAACCGAGAAACTCCAAGACCACCAGCCTGATTGATATCTTGAGAATCAGTTATTTGAACTACAGATTTTTGAACGTGATCAAATAAATCAGGCAAAGAAACTAAATAATCTCTAGATATATTATTAGACATAGCATTCGAGTTATTTATTAAACTAGTATTATTAGGTAAATTAATAACTTTATCAGAAGATGATGTTTGTGATTTTTGTGCATAAACACCATTATAATATGATATGCTAATTGTCATAATAAAAACAATTGTCAAAAAGAATATCACTCTAAATGTTTTTCCGTGAACAATGTTCGAATCATTATTAGAATATTTCTTCTTGTTCATTAATTATAATAAATTTTCAGTTAATTTAAATATTACATTCTATCCCTTATTTTTTGCTAATAGAATCATAAAATAACTCTATTAACTTTTTTTGTGACTCAGACTGGATAGAACCGGGACGTAAAAGTCTTATTTTTTTAATTGCATCCTCAGGATTTAATCCATTTTTTTTTATAAAGTAAGCTGCTAACAAAGTTCCTGTTCTACCCTTACCTGCGGCACAATGAACTAATACAGGTTTATTTTTTGTTATTTGATTATCTATGTAATCAACTACTTTAGAAAGTTCATTTAAAGAAGGGGCACCATAATCGGGTGTTTTGAGAAAAAATAAATCAAGAGTATGATTATGAGAATTTATTTGTTTTAACCAATCAGTTGATAAAGGTATCTCCCTTATAGTTACTACAGTTCTTACACCATTTGTTACCAACCATTGTAAATGTTTATATGATGAAGGTAAACCACTACCTGCAAGTTGGTTTTTTAATACCCAGCTGAAATTAGTTGGATGACCTACTAATTTTGCATGAACTTGTCGATAAATTTCCCCCACTTTGGTCATTGTTTTTTTTATTAGGATTATAATTAAAAGTATATTTATTATACAGAATTAATAGAAAAACTATTATTTAATTAAATTTTATTTCGAGCAATATGCTATAGGGTTTGATTTAGAGAAATT
>CAWHOB010000006.1:0-440109 GCA_963830925.1 uncultured Nitrososphaeraceae archaeon
AAATTTTTTTAAATTATTTTTGTCACTAAAGAACTCTTTTGACTTGCCATGGAATAATAATTTTTTATATATACATGCAACTTTATTGGATAATAAGTTCACTGCATCAAGGTCGTGTGATGACCATATTATTGTTATCTTTCTTTCCTCATTTAATTTTATCAATAATTTATAAAATAATTTTAAAACATTTACATCAATAACTCTATATGGTTCATTAATATTAATAGATCCGGTTCGTGAATTAATGCTTTTTGGCAATCATCACTCGTTGTTGTTGACCTCCAGAAAGATCTACAATCCTTTTAGTCATAAATTCAGAAATTCCTGTTAGATGGGAAATCTCCTCCATGTTTTCTTTATTTTTTTTTATCCCTAATGAGCCTAATTCAACTATTTCCTTTACTGTAGCAGGAAATCTCGAATTAAAATTATTTGTCTGAGGCATATAACCAATCTTTTTATAAATTTCTCTAGATTTTTTTTTTAAATCCTTACCAAAAATCTTTATGATTCCTGTATAATTTCTGTTCAATCCTACCATACATTTAAATAACGACGTTTTTTCCTGCTCCAGTAGGTCCAATAATACCAAAAAAATCTCCTTTTTTTATTTCAAATGAAATATCATTTAATATTATATCTTGGTTACCAAATAAATTTAAGTGCTTTATTGAAACTATTTCATCATTATTATCCTCACCAGAATTGGACAATATTATTTTATAATAATTACTGCTTTTAAAGTTTATAAGTTTATATTCTCTTTTAGTTTTGTTTGAATATATATATATCTATATATTATGTATTATATTTGCTTCAGTTGAAAAAATGCTATCCAAAATATTGTAGTACTTATTTACTTTTTAGTATTGTCTCGTAGAAGTATACGGAAAAATGGTCTTTTTGTATATCAAAAATATTTGTAGATTCTCTATAGCATATAAGGTCATTCCAACAAATCAACTCCATTATCTTCATTTTAAAACACTTTTGCCTATTGTTGTCAATTTATATAGTTTAGATATAATCGATTTGGTATAAATAGAAACAATCTATGCATTATCACAGAATTTTTTATTTTAATAATGATAATAGTTCATTATCAGCGTTCACAAGGGAATAATACTACATCTGTGCTCTTTTGAATTAACAAAAACCTATAGATTAAAAGTGCCACATTCTAGAATGAGTACAAGAAACAACACAGAATAAGCATATGCACTATTCTCAAGTTTTGTTCTATTTCTTTTTTTGATATAGCATCATTTATGAATAAGGAAGAATTCATATCTATTTGCTCAGATTTACAGAGATGTAAAATATATTGTTGTTTTTTAAATCATGTTTTCTTATATTTTAGGTTATTCTCATGTTTTCTAATCAATCATATAAATTCATAATATTCTTCAAGTTAATTTGGTAACGTTATCCAAGCCTATTCCCTTAATAATCTTGCCTTGAATTTCATTAGGACCTGAAAAATGCCAATTAGTTTTTCCTACATCAATCAGAATTTTCAATATTTTTTTATCTACAATATGTAAGGATATAGGCACTTGTTTAAACTCCATACCTATAGTTGAATGTATGTCAGATATTCCTTTTATGAATATCGATTTGCCTTTAAATACTATGCTATTGGAAACAAAATTATTAATAAGATGAGTATGAGAAAAACTTCCGTCAGGTTTTATCATTGTAAAACTAGCGTTAAAAATAGCTTTGGTATTTTCTAATGTACCGTTAACAGAGAAATTAGGTTTTTTTGACTGTCCAAGTATATTCAATTCCCATGATCCATCTTGTATCCAGGTAACAATTCCATTTTGAGTTTGATGATTTGTAAAATTACCCGACATGTTCATGATTAAATAGAGGGGTTGTTTTTCCTTGATAATACTAGATATAATATAAGTTGAATACGAATTTGTGTGAGAAAGGTAACTATCTGGAATTGCTTCTGATGTTTTAATGAATGATTGTAATTGAAGAAAAACAAATAATAAAATTATGATTGATAGTATTGATAAGTTATTGGAATAGTTCAAATAAACGAGCTTCATAATTTTATATATTTCATTAATAATAAATCCATTGCTTTAAATTTTTTTATTAAAATTTTTTATTTGCATAAAAGAATAATAATTTTAATTATTGTTTTAAGATATTGCAAATATTGCATTTATTAATTATTATCTTACAAAGACAAGTAAAAGTCAGACAAAATTTATCTTTAGGTATTCATGGTTTAATATCTTACAACATGGCAAAGAATTGCATTAATAAATACTGATTTACCATGTTAATTTTATCGGATTTATGTTTTGATATTATAACCGTACTTTTTCATTATTTCTTTCACTTGATGATCTCCTATTTGGTCAAAGTTTTTATAAAATTGACCTACGCCTGAAAAATCTTTGATTGTATAAAGTATTGCAACTTTGTCTGCCACTTTTTTTAAAGTATTTATAATATTGTCATTGTCTTTGGGCGCCACAGGTGAAGATACAATCAAACTTTTACAATTATGATTGTTTCTAATCCAAAGTGCTGACGCAAGAATGGTAGAGCCAGTTGCAATACCATCATCAACTAATATTATATTTTTATTATATAGTTTGGCGCCATAATCCTTGCTTCCTCTAAATTCAATTAATCGTCTCTCTATTTCCATTTCTTCAATTTTAATCTGTTCATCGATATATTTTTGAGAAATATGTGACAAAGCATTCATAACTCGCTCATTTATAAAATAATTATTATCTTGTTTGTTTTCTTTTTTCATAGAAGGCATTACAGCACCAATTGCAAGCTCTGGATTGGATTCGGCACCTATTTTTCGTGAAACAACTATATCTAAATTACAATGAAAATAGGATGCTATGACATCACCTATTATTACTCCACCTCGTGGGATTGCTAACACGCAAAGATTCTCTACATCATTTCTAATTATACTATTTAACAAGGGTAATAATTCATTTGCAGCCTGTTTTCTATCTGTAAATAATATATCCATAAATATATACTATCATCAAAAGTATTATGTTTATCAATTGAGATGACAATATGTTTTTAATTATTTTGAAATGCTTTATAATACATAAAAGATATTATAAAATTACAATACTTGCATGTTTAATTCAAAATAGTTATTCTTAGAATTTGGCGTGAAAAAAATAAGAACATCAAATGAGATCTTCTCTGTATGTTTATATATATCTTTTAATGGTGACGTTGCTTTAATGTTACTAAGATCCATCATTATTAACAACAAAAATTAGGAATATCTTGTTTATTCTAGGAATGTACCCCAATTTTTATTATTAATTGCTCAACAATATTGCAATCTAAGGTATTAATCATCATTGAACAGGGCAAGTTATAAAATAATGTCATTTCTATACATTATATGTAAATATTGCCTTTCTTCATCGATTAAACATCTTCAACCTAATAAGAAATCTATAATTAAAACAATCATATCTTTTATATCTTCTAGAAATAGAACATTCACAAAAATCATATATTAAGAATTTATTTGTACTTTTATAGTCCACCTTTAGAAACACTGTCAACGCATTATTATTTTTACATCAAAATAAGAAATATGTATCAATAGTGATCTATATACAAAAGTACAAACTTTGAATCATATATTCGAAGAAAAATAAAATCGATGAATATGTAATATATAAATGCTTTGTTGCATAACTCTGAAATTCGTTTTTTATGATCGAGCTTTTGTCAAAATAATACGAATTTCAAATGGATGGTATATTAAACTTAAACCAAATATGTCATATAGTTACGAAAAAATTGAGTTATGCAACAAAGCAATATATAAACAAAAATATAAGTGGTTTGGAACACATTTAAACCAGGGCAATAATAGATTCAAATATGCAATTTTTCTTTTGGTATATCTAAAGAGCGAAACACATCTATAACGAACGTATTCTGCATCAAATAGTAAACATGTATAAATTACATTATGTTTCAACATCAAATTGAGGTATTTGATATTCACAACCATGCAAGTTCTTGAACCTTACCGCATCATCTTCATTCTTCTTATGAGAAAATTATTATTGAAAGAATGATATAGTATATTTACAGAAATTATCATTTAAATCAATTAATCCTGCTCAACAATTGACTTTGAACCATAACAAAATATTTGAAATTATGTTATCAGATTAGGGATACTATTATTTGAATTAAAAAACAAAGAATTAAAAAATAATATAGCAACAGAATTCAAATGAATCAAAAGTATTATACAGATAGAAATAATAATAAAAAAATATAAAATATCTCTAAAAATCTGCTCTGTTGCATAACTAGTTTTCCTTAAATTATTTCCATCCATTTTATGCAACTCTTCTAAACAGATTGTACAACGATACCTTCATAGTCATCTCTTTTATCATGTTTTGAAACTTGGTTGCAGATGTATATTCACCAAACATCCGCTTTATAGATGAAAATGCTGTTTCAACCATCCATCTTTGTCCATACTTTCTTTTCTTTTTCCATTTATGATAATCCTTTATTTGAAGTTCAACTTCTCTATTCCTTACATTGCTATTCTTGGATGAAACGATAGAGTTTCTTTTTACTTTGATGACAGGTCGAATCCTTTTCTCCTTCAAGTATTTGAAATTTTCATTGCTATCGTAGGCTCCATCACCAATGAAAGATTTGATCTTGACATTGCGGTTATTATTCAACACGCCTTCCACCAAATTCTTCATAACCTTTCCATCATGCACCTTTTCATCTGTGACTTTCAGTGCAAGAATTTCTTTGGTCTTGATATTTACTGCAACATGTATCTTTAGATAGCCTTTCTTGTTTTTTACATCCCACTTATCTTGCATCCACCGAGACCTCTGTTTGTAATCTTGATTCCGGTACTGTCCCCGCTGCTATGATGATAACGACATCATCATCATCATCATCATCATCAATACTGTTATTGATGTCAATGTCCAGTTTGTTTATTCTTCTACATATCTGTGAATAACATGGATGATCTGGAAGATTCTTTCCTACAGTTGCCTTTATGATTCCTTCTGTTTGTCTATATGGAAGGTGAAAGTATACTTTGATGTGACCAACTATGAGAACAAAAGAATCTGGAAATTTGTATTTTTTGCCATTCTTATTTTCATTCATCCTTGCAAGATCAACATCCCAGTTATCCAGAAAATCATAGGAAAAAAGTATCTCTCCTCGTCTTACAAGAGACTGGTTATAAGAAGGCCAGTGGATCACAAATGATTAATTGGTTGGATCCTAGCTAAATAGGTTTGGTTATGCAACAAAGCACTAAAAATCTGCTTATTTTTAGTGATTCTAGAAATTAAATATCATATTCTCGCAGAAACAAAAAGAAATATAATTAATTATCTATCTTTTCATCAACTAGCTTTAAAAATGTAATAAAATTTTTTATTTTATCATGTGATTTCGGATGTTCATAAAATATTGGATCATTGCTTTCACAATCATCTAAATAGATGTCATAATCCGAGATTTTTTTCATATACCTTAGATTTATCTTTTCATCAAGAGATTTTGATATATTTGGATTTGAATATTTTTGATTCATAGGTAATAGTATAGTTAGATATATGAGGCTTGGTCATAATTCAAATATATTTTCAACATGATCTACATAGCTTAAAGCTAACCATTGAGACATTATTTTGAGAACAACTGTCCCAAAGATTAGCTCTTGATAGAATAAAGGAATCCATCCTTTTTAACATTCTGTATCTGATAGGTTGTATACCATGGCCTACTGCAAAAAGGAAACGTGGAAGACCATATGTATATTCTCCAACTATAATTTTAAGGTGTTTTATTGTAAGGATATGGTTTAAAATCGATTCCAACAATGCATTACATATTTTTCTTAACGTGGATTGTCTGTATAACCATAAACTAGCAATAGCCTGTGGTTTGATAAAAATACCTAGTAGACGTACGTTTGACAGAAGGCTAAAGACTATTTCTACAGATATTAAACAAAGGATATCTACAATGGGATACCTGTTTGTTACAGAAGGATTAGTAGAATCCTTCTATAACAGCAATAGATAGTACTCTTTTAAAAGCAAAGGGTAGTGTATGGCATAAATCATCAATGAAGAAAGGAGAAGTACCATGTTCTGGCATTGATACAGGTGCAAGGTGGGGTTACAGCCATACCAAAGGATGGATTTTCGGATATAAATTACATCTAACCTGTACAACAGGCAAGATTGTAGTACCTATAACTGCAGATGTAACTACTGCGAATGTACAGGATAATCAGATGTACGTTTCTTTAACGTCCATCTCATCCTCGTCCTCATCTGTATTCTCTTTACCATCTTCCTTGTATATGGTAGGAGATCCAGGTTATGATGATAAGAACTTGTATGAATATAGCAAGAAGGTATTGGGAATAGATCTAGTTTGCCCTGTTGAACGATACAAAAGTGCTTTGTTGCATGATTCTTATAATCAATGATTTTACCATCTATTTTGGTTAAACAGATATCATTTTGTTATACAAGGACGCTTTCAACATCATCTCTTGTACCATATTCTTTAGTTTAACCGAGTATAAGTATTCACCAAACATTCGCTTTATGCACGAAAACACAGTTTCAAAATCCATCTTTGTCCATAGCTTACGCTATCCTTCCATCCTTGTAAATCACTTTTCTGCGCTAACACTGCTAGATTTCTAAGGGTGTTTCCTTTTTTCCATCGAACTCTAGCATTTTTTCTTACTTTAATGCAAGGTTGGATTCCGTTGTCTGATAAGAATCTAAAAATATTATTGCCTTCATAAGCACCATCACCCAACAGTTTACCTATGGATACCATGTTATCTGATTTTATAATATTTTCAATCAATTCAGGTAACGCTTTGCTATCATGAACGTGCTCGTCTGTGACCTTCATAGAAAGTATTTTCTTGGTTTTAACATTAACTGCTACGTGTATTTTCAAATATCCTTTCTTATTTTTCGCATTCCATTTATCCCTCATCCATTGACCTCTGTTGGTAACCTTGATACCTGTACTATCTATCGCAATGATGATGTATTCGTCTTCAAAATCCTTGTTTTTACTATTTATATCTTTTATCTTGATATCTAGTCTGTTTATTCTTCTGTTTATTGTGGTGTAATGTGGGATGGAAGGTACTTTTCCTTTGGCGTGTCCTTGTGCGATTCCTTCCGTTTGTCTATAAGGAAGATGAAAGTACACTTTGGCATATCCAAGCAAGAGAAGGAAGGTATTGGGATAATGAAATGGCTCGCCAATCTTGTCTTTGTTCATCCCTTCTAGTTCTGCATCCCAGTTGTTTATAACATCAAATCCTAGCAGTATTTCGCCTCTTCTAACAAGAGATTGGTTGTAGACGGACCAATTCATATGTTTTATTGAGGGATGTTAGCTAAATGTATTTGGGAAAGAGGAATCATGCAACAAAGCAATACAAAAGTGCTTTGTTGCATGATTATTTTTTTCGTTATTTGTCAACGTTTTGTTGATGAATCTATGACTAAAACAGTTAAAATTCAATTGTTATTATTACAGATAAATCAAGGTTTTAACTGATTTTCGAATCGTGCAACAAAGCAATACAAAAGTACTTCTAAGAAGAGGCTTGATCTTGTATGTTTTTATCAATCGACTTTGGGGCAATCTATCTACAGCAGAAGAAGAAGAAGAATATCCATAGAGCCATTGATAGAACATATCAAATCAGTTTTTAGTATAGACTCATTGCCAGTACGTGAATTTCATACGGTATCTGCAATTGTACTATTGTCTGTCTTATTATATCAGATAATGGTATACTACAACTGTAAAACTGAGAAAATAAATCCAAGAACGATAAAGTATATGCTTGGGACTTGATGAAACGGAATAATGGATAAAGATGAGTAATATCGAATTATGACCAAGTCTCAGATATATATGTAAACAAGGTGAACCACTAGCTTACTTTGACATTCACAGATTAAAATAACTTATCAGAGAAATAGAATTTAAGAAAACAATTTGATTACCATATTTATTATTTTATTTCAATTTAAAATTATTTGTTATCATACAATTCAATTTAGCTACAAGTATTCAAAATAATAAAACACAATAAAAGGCTCTGCTTAAAAGTCCATATCTTAGCATATCATTTCAATTATGATAACAGGAAATAGAACATCGATGAAATTTATAACCTAATGCATTATATTGTTACTTTTCAGGCATTTTATTAATAAGAACAGAACAAAGATCATCACATTCGATTATCAAAAGATATATTGTATCAATATGGACTGGATATAAAAGTACAAACTTAAATTATATTAAAAAAAATAAAATATATGAACATATAATAGATAAAACTGTAAGAATAGATGGATTAGAATATGTTTAGATTTAATAATTAATAATAGAACCAAAGAATAAAGAAATTCTCTATTTTAGTGCATGAAAAGAGAAACACTTTCCTCCGAAAAGAATAAATCATATCTAGCGTTATAAAAAATAAGGATTACATTCTGTTTTAACATTCGATGAGGTACATAGAACCCACAAGCTTGTAAATTTTTAAAACTATATCATCATCTTCATTCTTCTTTTGAAAAAAGCATCATTATTGAAATAACAATGCAGTACATAAATGATAAAAAGGCTTTGAAGATTACTTATCCGGTAGTAAAAAAAGTAAATTAATGATATAAATAATAGATCAATTGTTAATAGATTTCCATTATAAGGAAAACATTGTTAAGCGAAGAGCCAAAAAAGTATCATATTAAAGAATAGACAACAATATATAAAAAATATATTACATATATAATTTGAAAGATTCTTCTTTATTTTTTAATCATCTTTTTTTTATTTAAAAGATAATCTTTAATTAAAATTTTATCAATATATTTAGGATCTATGTAAATAGATTTGCCATTTACGGATTTGGCCAAATCATTAATAAAATCCAATAGTGTATCATCTTCACTAATCATTATAGTATCTATATCAATGCCAGACTTGCAAGTAATTTTGGCTTCTTTAATAGTCTGTTCGCCTATATATTGATCAATTTGTCTATAACGATAACACAAATATACTGTCTGATTATCTTTTACATCTAATTTGATTTCATTATTTTTTGTATATTGTTGATATATTTTCTTCCTATCAGGGAAATAAAAGTGTGAATAAGGACGTTGTTTCATCAATTTCTCTCTTTCATCGATACTATCTATAAAACAGGCACTTGGATGCCCATCGGTGATCATTACTATTCTTTTATTTTTAGCACCATTTCTTTTTAAAATTTTTTTTGCAAGTCTATAAGCAGATTGGTAATTTGTATAATGTAAAAAATCAGTATTTGTTTCAAAGGTTTTCAAGAAAGGAATATCATAGGCATCAATCTTTGATGCGACTGAACCAAATCCAATTACATATACTGAATCAAGAGGAAAAAATTTTTTGTTCAGAATATACAAACTCCAAAGTGCTCTTTTTGCTGCCTCTATTCTACTTAAATCATTGTACATTGAAGTATATTTCATTGTAGAACTAAGATCAATACAATAAGCTGTAGCCACCTGTATATCTTCAATAGTTTCATATATTTCAAAATCCTCATAATCAAGTTCAAGCGGAAATTCTATGTTTTGTTTAAGATTTATTCTTCTTTCTACAAAATTTAAAATAGTTGAATTAATATTGATATTCGAGAGTTCGTCACCTAATTCGAATTTTTTTGAATCTTCTAAAATGATATTCCCATTTCCAACAAAATGCGTTTCATGCATACCCAATTTATCACTCTTTAAAGATTTTATAATTTCATCTAATACCACAAACCCAACTTTAAAAAAACCTTTCTTATTTAACCAATTTTTTGAATCAGTTACATAACCTCTTTCAATTAATTGACTTACTATTGGAAGATCAGAGTTCAAAATTGACGCATTGTTAAAATTTATATTTAAATGAGGCGACATCATTTTTCCAGCAATTGTACCACCATTTTTGTCATTATGATCATTATTTTGATCCATAAATAGAGATCTTTTTTTTGAAATCACTGAATTTGTACTATTTTTTATTTGGTTTGTATCCAAATTAGACGTTTTTAAATTGTTATTTTTAAAATTATCTTCTGCTAAGGTTTGTACGTGTTTTTGCAAATGTTGTTCAAGTTCTCGGAGTGATAGAGTTTCTTCTTTTATTGCTCTATTACCTATAGCTTTTAAAATATCAGGAAAAAAATGTTTTAATAGATCATCATAGTTTTTTACGTTATTCTTTAAAAGTTCATTTTGTCCTCTCGGAACATCATTCTCAAAATAATCTTCTGAACGAGAAAAATAAATAAATTCTTTATTATTATCCAAATTAGATTTCAGTATATTCGAATTTATTTTCTTTTCTATCCAGAACCGGGGGAATAGAAAACCTAAGGTATTCTAGTAATAACTCTATAATAGTAGAAATAATTTCCTCTTGTTTATTGGACTCACCCAAACTTGTTTGCTTGATTGAATCCAGATATTCCAAATTTTTAATTATGTTATTTTTATGAGCTTTTTTAATATATTCATACTGTTCTTCCATTATTGTATCCAAAGCTGTTTTTACAATTTTTTTAAGGTGAGGAAACTGTTTTAATTGTTCAGAATAAAGCAATTTATGATTTGTATAATCAACATTTTTGAAATTCGATTCGATAGCCTTATTTGATTTACTAGTCTCAATAGTATGGGAAACATCATAAGGATTTTGTAGAACAACAAAGAATTTCCCCTTAAACTCATTTTTTATCTTCAATAAATCTTCTGCAGTAATTATCTTTGTGAAATAATCTCGTGAAATTTCTCTCATTATTTCAGAAATAGTATTATTTAAAATTTTTAATTTATTTTCTGAGGTATCATCTATTTCATCTAGTTCAAATTTAGATGATTGTAATATACAATGAATATCAGAATATCGCGGAACTGTTATTATATTGTTAATTATAGATCGCGAAACTTCAACTTCACCTAACACAATTTCCAGAGAGTGGATAGTAGATCTAACACTTACTCCTCTTTCGCTATTTATTTCAGGATTGTTTCTTAATGATTGAAATATTTTTACAATGATTTTTAAAATAAAGATTGGTAAAAATGTATTATTTCGGGAAAGCATATCAATTTCTTGAATTAAAATCAATATTTCATCATCCAATGTCTTAGGATAATGAGTCTCGATATGACTTTTTAGCCGATCGGCAAGCGGTTCAATTATTTTTCCAGAATGAGTATAATCAATTGGATTCGCAGTAGCAATGATTTTTACATCAGGTTTAAAGAAAACAGGTAATGCACCAGTGGTAAACCTACCTTCTTGTAAAATACTTAACATTGTTACTTGTTTACGCGGATCTAAAACGGGTAATTCATCCAAACATAATATACCATATCTCGCCTGAAGAAGATATCCAGGAGAGTATGAATCTATATCAAATACCTCAATTCCTTTTTTAATGACCTTTACTACATCAATTTGTCCAACTAAATCTTTTACAGTTATGTCCGGTGTTGCCAGAACATATCTATAGCGAGATTTACCATCGACCCATTTTATTTTTGTGTTTAATTTATTATTTTTAATAATTTCTTCGCAATCTTTTGAAACAAAAAATTCAGGAACTGATCTTAAAATATTTTTATCCTGTAACAAACTGATAAGATGAGAATATGGCATTTCAGTTGGGATATCATTAGTTATTGTACCATCAACAATTGGAATTGGAGATAAAAGGTTTTCCGATAAAATTTCCGCTAATTTTGTTTTACCCTGACCAATGTGTCCTACAAATAATATATCATGACCTGCCAGTATTGCTCTTTTAACAGCTGGAATTACAGTTCCATCAAACCCAATTATACCAGTAAATGGATTTTCATTGTTACGTAACTTTGAAATTAGATTTTCTCTTAATTGGAGTTTTGTCGAGCGATATTTATAATTATTTTCTAAAAGCTCGCCTAAAGTCTTTATATTTTCATAATTTTCAGGCACTCCACAAAATGCTTCTTTATAAATTGGTTTGTTAAAATAAGATGATTTAACCAGTTCTAATATGGAATCCTTGCCAGACAATCTTTATATTCTTATTTTACAAATGATTTATTTAAAAATCTATGTAATTTCAATACTAAATCCAATCTAGATAAGAAGGATTAACTTTAATCAAAATCTCAAGCACAGAATATACATTTATTTAATTTCAAAAAGTTTTTATAACAATTTTTCTATAAACTAAAAATAAAGAAAAATTATATGAAAGTTTTTGAGAATGGTAAATGTATATTTAATTAAAAATAAATAGAATAAACATTTGTTATGTTATAATTTTATATTTATAAAATAAAAGTTGAAGCAATCATAAAATTATTAAGAATGATCAAATATGTTCTTTTCTAGAATAACATTTGAGCAAAAATACAAATCATCAAATTTTAAATCAAAGTATGAGCAAACAAATATCATAAAATTTCTAGTACAGTCATTAATTTGAAATATATATCTTAACTACATTTTGCATATTTGGGGATGGAATATTATCAAAAATCCTCAATTATAGATTACCATTGTAATTTCTGATTATCATTTGAAAATATTAATGTACTATTTATTTATATATAATAAAAATGCTTTGTTGCATAACTTAATTTTATCATAAATATACGACACATATAATTCAAGTTTAGGAGACATCTATTCGTAATTCGTTTTATTATAATAAGATTCAATCATGAAAAAACGAATTTCAGAGTTATGCAACAAAGCATAATAAAAATAAACCTGTATCAATTAGAATAGGTCAAAAGTACAAGCAATATAAATCTTCATGGAAAATCAGGTTTTAAATAAATATGGCTTCCAGTGTTATAATAATAAGAAATTCTTTCTATTCATTTTAAAAGTATAGATTATGTTTGTAGTTGAATGTTACTAACAGGAGTTTAGTGATAATATGTATATAATTTTACTTTTGTTTCAGCAGATTGTAATACTAGATATCCAAAAGTATATCCATTTCTAAATCTTATTTACCATATTTATTCATTTTATGAAAAAACATCAATCAAGGTATAATATAGAATATAATTCATAGAATAGAAAATATTAATTTCATATAAAAAGAACGAATATAGATTACGCATATATACAAAATTAATTTGTTTATTATTTAATCAATAATATAATATAATAACACTACAAAACCAGGTCGAATGAAATACTTATCTATCAATATAAATATTAAATAAAAAGAATATCAGATGTAACAATTAATTTACTTATTGAAGTATAATACCTGATAGTTTATGTATCGTTTTGTCAAAAAAATATAATTCCCCTTTTTATCTATACTCATCACCACAATCTCCAATTCTATCAAATAAATTATTTGATTTTTTACACAGAGTATCTATAATATCATAATCTTGGTTATCCAAATTAATCTTGTAAATTTGAGAATTATCTTTTATATGATCTACTATTCCGAGCCTTGCACCTATTATTATTCCAGATATCGCAGGTTTTGAAAGTATGTATTTAGTTGCAATATTAGCAATACTTACAGCATATTTGTCTGCAATTGTTTTTAAAACAGATAAAAGTTCTTGAAATAGAGTCCATCCACCCCATAGATCAATCATCTTTTTGTATTTTCTTAGACTTGGCGTATTTAATTCATAAATAGAGGGTTCATCCAATTTTCCTAAATATTTTTCTGAAATAAGTCCCCCACACAGAGTACCATAAGCAAAGATATTGATTTTACTATTAAGACAAAATGGAATCATATTTACTTCTGGCCTTCGATCAATAATTGAGAATTGTATTTGATTTGTTAAAACTTGTAACCCTGCATCTTTAATGATTTGTAGATGTTTAGTATCAAAATTTGTAAGTCCTATCTGCTTGACCAATCCATCATCGCGTAGCTCAAACAGATATCTTAAAGCATCCATATAATATGGAAGATTATAATCCCACCAGTGAAACTGAAGTAAATCGAGGGAATTCATTTTCATCTTAGAGAGGGATCTTTGCAAATTTTCTTTAACTAACATACGGGTAATTTTTTCGGGCATGGGAACCCATTTTGTAAACGCTTGAATTTTTTCAAGTTCTTTTTCTCCTTTTAGATCAGCTATGATATCTCTAAATTTGCCGATAAAATCTTCGGCTGGACCATAAATATCGGCAAGATCCCAACTAGTAAATCCAGATTCATGATATTTTATCATATCTTTAATTGCCAATTTATGATCTATATTTCCATGTCCTCCAGCAACCTGCCACATACCATTAATTATTTTGTTTGTATTCAAATTGGGCGCAATTTGGTGATAAAGCTTATGGTCAGTTAATGTATCCTCGGTTTCTTTTACAATTTCCACATTACATAATACAAATAAAAGATATAAATTTTATAAGTCTAGTTTAATCTTAAAAGAAAAAACAATCCATTTTTTTATCTTCAATTAAAATAACATAAAATTTGATTTGTATTTATTATTGATCCGTTTATAATCGATTAGTTTAAAAGTATCACCTTATTAGAATTTCATTTAATATTTAATTATTCAATTAAATTAAACAATATTATGGAACAATCAGTTAACCAGGATCAATTACCATTAACCGTTGGTATATTAATTTATGAAAATGTAGAAGTTTTGGATGTTACAGGACCATTTGAAGTTTTTTCTGTAACTCGTTTAAAAGAGCAAAATCGATTTGAAGTATCATCACCATTTAAAGTAATTTCAATTGCAGAGACATTTGACCAAGTTATTGCATTCGGCGGACTCCGTTTAACTCCCGATTTTACATTTAATACATGTCCTAAATTGGATTTACTGATTATTCCCGGAGGATATGGAACTAGAAAAGAAGTAAAAAATGAGGCAATATTAAAATGGATTTCAACTAAAATCCCCCAATCCAAATTAACTGCATCAGTATGTACAGGTTCCAGCCTCATAGGGAAAACTGGTTTGTTAGACAATCGTCTTGCTACGACGCATTGGAATGCATTTAATTTTCTTCAAGACTCTGCACCAAGGACGCGTATAAAGAAAAATGTTAGGTTTACTTTAGAGGAACCCATATTTACTTCAGCAGGAGTGTCCCATGGAATAGATTTATCATTATACATAGTTAGCTATTTTCTTGGAATGGAAATAGGACACGCTACTGCTAGATATATGAGGCTTGGTCATAATTCGATATTACTCATCTTTATCCATTATTCCGTTTCATCAAGTCCCAAGCATATACTTTATCGTTCTTGGATTTATTTTCTCAGTTTTACAGTTGTAGTATACCATTATCTGATATAATAAGACAGACAATAGTACAATTGCAGATACCGTATGAAATTCACGTACTGGCAATGAGTCTATCCTAAACACAGATTTTATATGTTCTATCAATGGTTCTATGGATATTCTTCTCTGGCTGTATATTGCCTGTCCTAAAGTCGATTGATAAAAACATACAAGATCAAGCCTCTTCTTAGAAGTACTTTTGTATGCTTTGTTGCATGATTCTTATAATCAATGATTTTACCATCTATTTTGGTTAAACAGATATCATTTTGTTATACAAGGACGCTTTCAACATCATCTCTTGTACCATATTCTTTAGTTTAACCGAGTATAAGTATTCACCAAACATTCGCTTTATGCACGAAAACACAGTTTCAAAATCCATCTTTGTCCATAGCTTACGCTATCCTTCCATCCTTGTAAATCACTTTTCTGCGCTAACACTGCTAGATTTCTAAGGGTGTTTCCTTTTTTCCATCGAACTCTAGCATTTTTTCTTACTTTAATGCAAGGTTGGATTCCGTTGTCTGATAAGAATCTAAAAATATTATTGCCTTCATACGCCACATCACCCAACAGTTTACCTATGGATACCATGTTATCTGATTTTATAATATTTTCAATCAATTCAGGTAACGCTTTGCTATCATGAACGTGCTCGTCTGTGACCTTCATAGAAAGTATTTTCTTGGTTTTAACATTAACTGCTACGTGTATTTTCAAATATCCTTTCTTATTTTTCGCATTCCATTTATCCCTCATCCATTGACCTCTGTTGGTAACCTTGATACCTGTACTATCTATCGCAATGATGATGTATTCGTCTTCAAAATCCTTGTTTTTACTATTTATATCTTTTATCTTGATATCTAGTCTGTTTATTCTTCTGTTTATTGTGGTGTAATGTGGGATGGAAGGTACTTTTCCTTTGGCGTGTCCTTGTGCGATTCCTTCCGTTTGTCTATAAGGAAGATGAAAGTACACTTTGGCATATCCAAGCAAGAGAAGGAAGGTATTGGGATAATGAAATGGCTCGCCAATCTTGTCTTTGTTCATCCCTTCTAGTTCTGCATCCCAGTTGTTTATAACATCAAATCCTAGCAGTATTTCGCCTCTTCTAACAAGAGATTGGTTGTAGACGGACCAATTCATATGTTTTATTGAGGGATGTTAGCTAAATGTATTTGGGAAAGAGGAATCATGCAACAAAGCACTTTTGTATCGTTCAACAGGGCAAACTAGATCTATTCCCAATACCTTCTTGCTATATTCATACAAGTTCTTATCATCATAACCTGGATCTCCTACCATATACAAGGAAGATGGTAAAGAGAATACAGATGAGGACGAGGATGAGATGGACGTTAAAGAAACGTACATCTGATTATCCTGTACATTCGCAGTAGTTACATCTGCAGTTATAGGGTACTACAATCTTGCCTGTTGTACAGGTTAGATGTAATTTATATCCGAAAATCCATCCTTTGGTATGGCTGTAACCCCACCTTGCATCTGTATCAATGCCAGAACATGGTACTTCTCCTTTCTTCATTGATGATTTATGCCATACACTACCCTTTGCTTTTAAAAGAGTACTATCTATTGCTGTTATAGAAGGATCTACTAATCCTTCTGTAACAAACAGGTATCCCATTGTAGATATCCTTTGTTTAATATCTGTAGAAATAGTCTTTAGCCTTCTGTCAAACGTACGTCTACTAGGTATTTTTATCAAACCACAGGCTATTGCTAGTTTATGGTTATACAGACAATCCACGTTAAGAAAAATATGTAATGCATTGTTGGAATCGATTTTAAACCATATCCTTACAATAAAACACCTTAAAATTATAGTTGGAGAATATACATATGGTCTTCCACGTTTCCTTTTTGCAGTAGGCCATGGTATACAACCTATCAGATACAGAATGTTAAAAAGGATGGATTCCTTTATTCTATCAAGAGCTAATCTTTGGAACAGTTGTTCTCAAAATAATGTCTCAATGGTTAGCTTTAAGCTATGTAGATCATGTTGAAAATAAATTTGAATTATGACCAAGCCTCATATATATAGACTACCCTTATCCTGATTAATGTGAAGTATCATGATCACGAATAAATTCAAAAATATGAAAAATCCAAATAGAATAAAATTGAATATCTAAACAACAATCATTTTGAATCTCGCTTATTAATATAATACATTGTATACGACATTGCTCTTATTTATGATGCCGATTTTTCGTTAAAAACAATCACACAAAATTTTTCGTTCATAGATATAGAAATTGTTTTATTTTTAAAACCATCTATTTCATTTTGAATGTCTTTTTCTAATTTGCGACTATCATTGTATGATCTAATGTCTATAATCTTTATCTCAGCTGACATTTTTATAGTTGATTGTTATGCATTAGATACAATATTTTTACGTTAACATGTTAAGCAAAAATCAATTCATTCCAATATTAATATCCTTAATTTTGAAAATATGTGCTTTATATTGTTTTTTACAAATCTTATGCTTCCTATTAATTCATATTATTATAGACATAAAAAAGAATTCAAATACTAATTTTATCCAAATCATTTTCTAATATCAATAATATTTATAGTTGCTTTATTAATCTATAAAAACTAAAATTTTTTTCCGAATTTAATAAATAAAAATCAGTGCATTATTTTATTAGGATGTCCAAAGTTAAGATATCGTTTCATTGTTATAGTAAAATATAAACCAATTCTATCAACGGTTGACATGATCCAATGTACAATTTTTTCTTCATGGAAAATAATCATTAAAATATTTTGTTAATGTGTAATATACTGTAGCATTTTTCCAATAATACTTTTTTAAAAAAAGGAATAAAAGTGATAAAAGAGACTTGAGAATTTACAGGCTATCGGAAATGTTCCATTACATTTATAGAAATTTGACTTGGATCATATTCCTTTAAAATATATTCATATGGGTTTTATATTAGTAAGAATTTGATATTATGTTTTAGATATTTTTTGGAATAAAATTTAAGAATTCAGCAATTTATTATTCTTTTTTTTAGATTTTATTAATATCTTTTTTAAAATTATGCATTTTACCATTTGATAAAATATTATTTGTTATTTTTGTTTTATGCAGAATCTAAAATCGATCAAAATCATAAAAAGATAGTTAATAACTATGTTCTGGATCTTTTAAACATTTTACTGCCTCATAACCAGTAAGTTCGTTCCCTAACTTAGCTCTATGTTCTATGCATTCTATGCATTCATGATTTCCATCACATGCATTTTTTGCTCTACCTTCGTCAGCTGGTTTATGATCGAATATAAAACCTTTAAAGTGTTCACCACGACTAAACTTTACCCTCTTACCGTCATTATTATCATGATTGTTATCTTTGACATTGGTACTAGCAGGGGTAACACTAGATGTATTGGGTGGAGAAGCAGGAGCCGCAGGAGGAGTGCCGAATAGTGAATTTAATAATCCACCGGAAGCACTAGAAGCAGGTTGTGTGGTCGTTTGAGGGGTCGCCTGAGGAGGAGGTTGTGAAGTACCTAATAGTCCGCCCAACAAACCATTTGGTTGATTAGATTGGGTTTGAGGTACAGTTTGAGGCGTGGGCGGCGGATGGGGTTGTGGAGTACCTAATAATCCGCCAAATAGATTATCTGATGGAGTAGACGAGGTGATTTGAGGGGCAAATTGTTGAGTGGTTTGAGGCGTGGTTTGAGGAGGATTAATATTGGAACCAGGGTTTCCAAGCATATTATTAAAATTACTTAATAAATTACTCATAAATCCACCATTGCTACTTCCAAGAAGATTGCTTTGCGCAAATACTTTATAGTCTATATTTGAAGTAGTAGGATAAACCATTGTCGATATGGATAACATTGTAAAAATAATTGCAATGTTAGTTTTAAATTTCACATTTAATATATATTAAAAAAAATTATATAAAAAATTTGAAACAACATTCTGTATATATCTTTAGATACTACGAATCTATATTAAATACCATCATACTTTTATGGTAAAGTAAATAAACTAATATCAAATTAAATGATATAATATTTGGAAAGTACCAAATAATAATTTATATTTGATAATGTATCAATATTATAAATTAATGAGTTCCATTTGTCGATAAAAAATAAATGTATATTTTTTAAATAACAATGAATATTATTTTCTATAAAAATATGATCTAATTCCCTATAAGAAGTGAGGTAAGAAAGCTATTTTTACGATATATTCTTTGATTATTCGATTATTTATCCATATCATGATTTAGAGTATTATTTTACAGCTATTCTCTTTTACTATGTTATGTTAAAACCTATCAGGTATTTTTAGCTTTTATCTCCTCTTTTATGATCAGAATTATCATGATCATGGTGTCTGTCTCCTGTATGCCCGTTACTGTCATCATCATGATCATGGTGTCTGTCTCCTGTATGCCCGTTACTGTCATCATCATGATCATGGTGTCTGTCTCCTGTATGCCCGTTACTGTCATCATCATGATCATGGTGTCTGTCTCCTGTATGCCCGTTACTGTCATCATCATGATCATGGTGTCTGTCTCCTGTATGCCCGTTACTGTCATCATCATGATCATGGTGTCTGTCTCCTGTATGCCCGTTACTGTCATCATCATGATCATGGTGTCTGTCTCCTGTATGCCCGTTACTGTCATCATCATGATCTCTGTCTTTTGTGTGTAAACTGGCTGGAAGGCCCAATAAACTACCTAAAGTATTTTTACTTGGTGAATTGGTTGGAGCTGCATTAGTTGTATCAGATGTAGAAGCAGGGGTGGTAGAAGCAGGGGTGGTAGAAGCAGGGGTGGTAGAAGCAGGGGTGGTAGAAGCAGGGGTGGTAGAAGCAGGGGTGGTAGAAGCAGGGGTGGTAGAAGCAGGGGTGGTAGAAGCAGGGGTGGTAGAAGGAGTGCCAAATAGTGAATTTAATAATCCACCGGAGGCACTAGAAGCAGGTTGTGTGGTCGTTTGAGGGGTCGCCTGTGGCATTGTTTCAGGGGTTTGAGTAGGGGTTGGAGGGGTGGTTGGAGGAGGGGTTGGAGATGCACCAAATAATCCACTCAATAATCCGCCAGATAATCCTCCAGAGGGATTAGAGGAGGATGGGGTTTGAGGGGCAAATTGTTGAGGGGTTTGAGGCGTGGTTTGAGGGGCAAATTGTTGAGTGGTTTGAGGCGTGGTTTGAGGAGGATTAATATTGGAACCAGGGTTTCCAAGCATATTATTAAAATTACTTAATAAATTACTCATAAATCCACCATTGCTACTTCCAAGAAGATTGCTTTGCGCAAATACTTTATAGTCCATATTTGAAGTATTGAAACAGAATATCGCAGATATTGATAGCATTGTAAAAATAATTGCAATGTTAGTTTTAAATTTCACATTTAATATATATTAAAAAAAATTATATAAAAAATTTGAAACAACATTCTGTATATATCTTTAGGTACTACGAATCTATATTAAATACCATCATATTTTTATGTATATAATAAAACAAGTTATATCAAAATGAACAATAATTACAATAATAATATTGCTTTGTTGCATTATTCTTACTTCCCAAATACATTTATCTAACATCTTTTAAGATAACAAGTGAATTGGTCTCTCTACAACCAATCTTTAGTTAGAAGAGGCGAAATCTTGCAATGAGATTTTTAGATATCTAGAAAAAAATGGAATTATGCAATGTACTAAAGTAAGAAAAAATGCGAGTCCGATGGAAAAAGGAAACATCCAGAGAAATCTATCAGTTTTAGCACAGAAAAAGGTTTGCAAAATTGGAAAGAGGATAGCGTAATCTATGGAGAAAGATGGATTGTAAAAACTGTTTCTCTTGTATAAAAAGAAGGTTTGGTGAATATGTATACTCGGTTAAACTGAAAAATATGATACAAGAAATGATGTTGAAAGTGTCATTTTTAACAAAATAAAACTGTTTAGATAAAACTTATATATTGATACCTATTTCCTTTATGAACTTCAGAAATTTACACTTTCAAGGCATAAAGATCATGCGCTATATTTGTATTTTTCAAGATTTGGATTAAGAAATGTATCGGGTTAAAACTGTTTGTGGTTCATCATAACAATGAAATAAAAACGCTCAAGGGAACAGAGTCTAATCTAGTATGATAATATGCTCCATATTATAAATTTTAAATAATTCATATTAAAAATTAAGGTGATTTTACTCATTTTCAAATTTGCAATTTGTTTCCATATATAATATCATTATAAATTGAAAAATCAATTACATTTTTAAATCAATCAACCAACCAAATTAGAGATTAAACGTACAATCAAAATTATCAAAAAAATATATCATATCAAAAATGACAATCATATGTCAAATCCATAAAGTAGTGAATTCAAATTTGTCAACATCGATTAATCCTTTATCTGTCAATTTCAATTGGGGTATAACAGGTAATGCCATGAAAGAAAGTAACATAAAAGGGTCCTTTATCACGTTATTCCCTAACGCTTTGCAAGATTCATTAATTGAATTTAGATTTGAGATAACTACTTCTACCCCTTTATCCGACATTAATCCTGCGATGGGTAGTGGCAGGCTTGCTGTGACCTTGTTGTGATTGACTACTGTAAGCCCCCCGCCTATTTCTGAAATATGTTTGACGGCGGTTAACATGTCTATATCACACATCCCTGCTACAACAATATTGTGAGTCATGTGCAACACTGCTCGCAATAGCTCCAGTTTTTAAACCCAATCCTTGTATAAAACCTAATCCAATGTTTCCCGTATTGTGATGACGTTCTATGACGGCCATCTTTGCTAAATCTCTTTCGGCATCAGATATTACACAATTCTTATCTATTCTAGGTTTAATTATCCGTTTTTGAGTTACTATCTGACCTGGAATGATTCCTATTACCTGTATATTCTGTAATGAACTTGATTTGAACGGAACTACAAATACATTAGGATCAAGGTCCTTGAGGTTTACAGTATTTTGAAATGAGGGTATTGACGATTGAAGTAACCCGTAATTATTCTCATATTCCTTTGTATTTTTTATAATATTTTCTACAGTATTGTTTTTATTACATGAATTCACTTCATGTCCATTAAGAAAAACTTTTGAAATTTCGAAAGATTTTAGATCATTTAACAATATAAAATCTGCTCTATATCCAGGAGCAATTGCACCTATATTATTTAAACCGAAATATTTGGCAGTATTTATACTTGCCATTTGGATAGCCATTATTATTGGAGAAATTCCTAATGAAATAGCTGATCGTACAAGATAATCCATATGTCCGTTTTCTTTTAAATCTCTTGTATCTCGATCGTCTGAAACTAGGCTAATGTGAGAACTATTAAAGTCGTTGATCAGAGGGAGTAAAGCAGATAAATTTTTCTCATGTGTTCCTTCTCTTATCATTATGTGCAAGCCTTTGCGTAATTTTTCGACCGCTTCTTCAAAATTTGTACATTCATGATCACTTTGCAGCCCTGCAATGATATATCCGTCTAATAATTTTCCAGCAAGCATTGGTGCATGACCACCCTTTGGTTTTGAATCCGCCATAATTAATTTTGAAAGTATCTGGTTATCTTTGGAAATTACTCCAGGATAATTCATCATTTCTGCTAATCCAATTACTGAACCGGAGTTGTAATTCAAATATTTATATATATCAGAATCCAGTATTGTTGCTCCAGATGTTTCCATAGTTGTTGTTGGTACGCATGAAGGCATCATTATGTATACCTTTACTGGCAAATTTTCACAAGAACTAAGAAAATAGTCTATGCCTGAAAGTCCAAGTACATTTAGCTATTTCGTGAGGATCGCAGATTACAGCAGAAGTACCCTTTAATGCAACCAAATTACAGAATTCTCCGGGAGATAGAAAAGTTGATTCTATGTGAATATGACCATCGATTAAGCCTGGACACATAAACCGCCCTTGAGCGTCTATAACTTTGCGAAATCCTTTCTCAGCGTATTCGTTAATTCGAGAAAAACCTACAAATATGCCATCAGCAATCGCAACGTCTCCATTATATATTTCTCCAGAAAAAACATTGACTATATTTGCATTAGTTATAATCAGATCAATCTTTTCCTTTCCAATTGCTAAATCAATTCGCCTTTTCAAAATTTCCTTTGATAAATTAAAACTGTCTATTGTTTTTTTAATATTAATTATATCGATGATTTTATCATAATTTTCAGCCTTTTCCATTATCTTATGCATGTCAAAAATTGGATTACAATATTATAAACATTGATAATTATCATTGTGATATAAAATCTATTTTATAGGATTTATATACCACCTAACATAATTTCGTATATCCTATTATTATTTAAATTCAAATTTTGAAATGGATGCGTTGATTTGAATGCTATTTCTGTAAACGAACTAAAGTTACTTGGTATAGATTATATAGATTAAAATATTATTTTAAAAATTTTTTTTCCCATGGAAAAACTATCCATTTACGATGATTTAGAATTTTAGCTACTAATTTGACATTATTATTCTGATATCTTGTCATAAGAAATGCAAAGTCGAAGTTAAACTCTTTTACTACATCAAAGACTTTGAAGAAGGTATTGCCTGTATCGTATATATCATCGACAATCAAGTACTTTTTATCTTGATGTAGAGGCACTAATTCTTCTACATACAATTTTTTATTTCTAATTGGTACAAATTGAATATTCTGAATGTCCAATTCTTTTGCTATCAACCTTGCTGGAACAATACCTCCATTAGTAATTGCCAATATAAAATCATATTTTTTGTGTGAATCGCAGATTTTTTTTGAAAGATGTATAGTTAATTTATCAACTTCATCCCAAGTGCAATACTCTTTTGGAGAGTTTTCTTCGCTTATCATAAAATTATTTTCCAAATGATATTACACTGCAATTATCATTATTTAATATAACTTTTGATTTGTTAAAAAATATAAATTAATTTTATCATGTTACAATATAAAAATAATAAATTGAATATGCTAATGTTTTTAAATCCTGAAATTTATATGTATGTCATATTTAATCAGCCTTTTTGATTAATTAATATTATTTTATTTTAACTATCATAACTTGTTTTTCAAAACAATATTATAATTTGTTTAATTAATTTTCCTATACAATAAGTTTTACATATTTTATTTCATTTTATTTTATTTTACTTTGGCATACTATTAAAAAATGATCATTTTTAATAGTTTATTTATGAGAATAAAATATTTTGTATAGTATTTATGATTTAGATAGTTTCATAATTAGTGATTTATGTTGTGGGTATATCTCACAGAGCATATCTCTATTACCCAATTTCCAATCATCATAATCAAATCCTGGTGAAACTACGCAGCCAACTAAGCAATAAGAGTCAACATCATTCACAGATGCTGCAAACCAAGAATTGGATTTTATTATTATATGAAATATTTCACCTTTATCAATATTTTTTCCTAATTTTTTTACCTCTAAAGTTGAATTTAAGATATATAAGGATAAACTACCCCCAGCATAATAGTGCCAAATTTCATCGGAATTTATCTTATGAAATAAAGAGTATTGATTTCCTTTTAGCAAATAATAAATTAGCGTACATGCATTTCTGGGACTGCCATATTCGGGTAAATTGATAGTTTTTTCTGACCGATAAACTTCATTATAATATCCACCTTCTGGATGTTCCTTTAAATTGAGTTTGTCAATCCAATAATTTGCGGTTTTATCCAAGTGTTTTTCACTAGGATATTTTTAATGTATTAATATTTAAATCGGCTCATAAAATTTATAGTTTCTTATTTTCATATCAAAATTGAAATTATTTATTTTACAAGATATTTAATTATACTTACATGTAGTTTAAATGTCATTTTTCTGCATAAATATAATATTTTTGATAGAATAACAATATCCTAAAAAAATATTATATCCATATTTTTATCAATATGTTCTAATTATTTAGGCTATAAATTATTGATTATATTTCATTTTAAAAAAAATATTTTGTGCTCTGTTGCATAACTAGTTTTCCTTAAATTATTTCCATCCATTTTATGCAACTCTTCTAAACAGATTGTACAACGATACCTTCATCGTCATCTCTTTTATCATGTTTTGAAACTTGGTTGCAGATGTATATTCACCATGCTTTGTTGCATACCTCAATTTTTTCGTAACTGTATATCACATTTAGTTCAAGTCTATGAAATATCTATTCGGAACTCGTAATATGATAACAAAGTCCAATCATTAAAAAACGAATTTCAGAGTTATGCAACAAAGCATATTCACCAAACATCCGCTTTATAGATGAAAATGCTGTTTCAACCATCCATCTTTGTCCATACTTTCTTTTCTTTTTCCATTTATGATAATCCTTTATTTGAAGTTCAACTTCTCTATTCCTTACATTGCTATTCTTGGATGAAACGATAGAGTTTCTTTTTACTTTGATGACAGGTCGAATCCTTTTCTCCTTCAAGTATTTGAAATTTTCATTGCTATCGTAGGCTCCATCACCAATGAAAGATTTGATCTTGACATTGCGGTTATTATTCAACACGCCTTCCACCAAATTCTTCATTACTTTACTATCATGCACCTTTTCATCTGTGACTTTCAGTGCAAGAATTTCTTTGGTCTTGATATTTACTGCAACATGTATCTTTAGATAGCCTTTCTTGTTTTTTACATCCCACTTATCTTGCATCCACCGAGACCTCTGTTTGTAATCTTGATTCCGGTACTGTCAGCTGCTATGATGATAACGACATCATCATCATCATCATCATCATCAATACTGTTATTGATGTCAATGTCCAGTTTGTTTATTCTTCTACATATCTGTGAATAACATGGATGATCTGGAAGATTCTTTCCTACAGTTGCCTTTATGATTCCTTCTGTTTGTCTATATGGAAGGTGAAAGTATACTTTGATGTGACCAACTATGAGAACAAAAGAATCTGGAAATTTGTACTTTTTGCCATTCTTATTTTCATTCATCCTTGCAAGATCAACATCCCAGTTATCCAGAAAATCATTGGAAAAAAGTATCTCTCCTCGTCTTACAAGAGACTGGTTATAAGAAGGCCAGTGGATCACAAATGATTAATTGGTTGGATCCTAGCTAAATAGGTTTGGTTATGCAACAAAGCAAATATTTTGAAGTTAATAATAATAATAATTTAAAAATATTGTGTCACTTTTAAAAAAATTGAATATATTTTTATTGGATAATTTTACCAAATTTTCTAAATAAATGCATTAGATTAATTCTGCTGATCGAATGTAGATGATTTATTAACTTTATTATAATCTTTACCATTAGAGATAATTTTTAGATTACCTTTTAAAATTACATCACAAAATCATTCAGTTATTTGGCAAATTAACGTACATTTTCCATAAGATGAAAATCTACGACTAAAGTCAACAAAATAATTATATGATTTAATTCACCATGGTGTACAAAAATAATCATCGATAGTTTATTATTCCTATATTTTACATAGTCTTTCAATAATATTTTATCATAAATACAATAAAGATATGGCATATCTTCAGAAATCTTCATGTTTTTGGACTTTCTGTGACTGTATTACGAACTTATTAATATATAAAAGCTAAATAACTTTTTCTGATAAATTATTATTTAACGAAATTGTTCCAATATAATCCTATATTAAAACCCACTGATTTTCTTTTTTATTTATATATTGTTTCTGATATTTTTATTTTGTAATCAGTATTGCATGGAAATATTATTTCTTTAATAAAATAAGTTGAAATACTTTCAGATTCTTTCATTAATTATAAGCACGATATACGAATTTTATATAATAAACATATTTTCATATATTTCGTATGTTTAAATTAAAAACAAGTGCTCCTTAAAATCATGATTTAAATGAACAAAGCCAAATCTTTTTGATCTAATTAAAATATAAACTAAAATATATTATAGCGTTTCTTTTCACAGAATACGAGGTAACGAGAATAATATGTAATTGAGTCGCTTTATTCCAAATTGATCGATATTGTAAAAAATTTAATTAATTTGATATTAAGTGTAATTTTTAAAAATGCTTTTAAACTACTTAATTTTATTATCGCCAATATTTAATTTTATGTTAATATCAACATCGTAATTTAATTTATATATGAAACATTATTTACTCCACGCTTTTAAGAGAATGCTTTTTAATTAGTATAGTTTAGATCAAAATTTTACTTATGGATTTGCATATATAATAAATTCTCTAATTGCGAATATTTTAAATTATTAATAAAATTGTTGTCTTACGCTAATAACTATTTGAGGCTGGGTCATAATTCATTTTAACAATATTGCCTAATAATCATCAATTCTAAATCGATTAACATCCTATCATATGCTTGATTGCTCTTTTATGGTTGTTCTTTTCCATCTTGCAGTTGAAATAAACAAGTATCTGATAGAGTAATACGGACAGCAATACGATACTACATACCTTATCACATCCTCTTACAGGTACTGGGTCTATCCTAAAGATGGATTTGATATGTTCTATCATTAGTGGTTCTATAGATGTGCCTCTTTTTGAATAGATTACCTGCCCTAGTGCTGATTCATAGAAATCAACCAGATCCAGTCTTTCTTCTGGTGTAGTTCTGTATATACGTACAGGACATACAAGCTGAAATCCTAACCGTATGCTTAAATCATACAGATTTTGGTCATCATATCCAGGATCTGCTATCATATAATGTGTGTTTTCTTTAATGTTGTAGATGGCAAACTAGATGTTAATACTTGATAAACCTGATTATCCTGTACATTGGCAGTTGTAATATCAGCTGATAAAGGTATGACGATGGAATCAGTACTTGATATTATATGCAGTTTATATCCAAATAGCCAACAACCCTTCGTATGACTAAAACCCCACCTGGCGTCTGTATCAATACCTGAACTAGGTACTATCCCTTTATCCATCGAGGATTTGTGCCAAACATGACCTTTGGCTTTGATAAGAGTGTACTGTCTGTTGCAAGGATATGAGGATTGACTATGCCATCTGAAACAAACAAGTGTCCCATAGTTGATATCCTTTCTTTGATATCGAAAGAAATGGTCTTTAGCCTTCTATCAAAGGTTCGTCTACTTGGTAAGTGTGATTCAGATAATCCAATACAAGCTCTCATCACCTTTCTGTTGTACGATAAGTCGATTGAAAGATAGTGATGCAGTGCCCTGTTTGAATCAAGACGAAACCAGATACGTACAATAAAACATCTCAGGATTATTGTTGTTGAGTATATGTAAGGTCTACCTCGACTATGATGATGTTTAATAGAATTACAAGGCCAGGCAATTATTCTCCAACAAGATACAAAATACTAATTAGGATTGATGATGAACTATGTGTTTCAGCAGAACTTGTAGATGTTATTTGATTCAAACAAAATATGGTACCCTATAAGACCAGCTTTATTTGTTAGGAATTATGACCCAGTCTCATATAATTAATATATAATACATCCAATTAAAATACTATTAATAATATATCGTGACTCGATTTGCATATGGTTTACTTTTTAACATTGTAAGTCAATTTAAAATATTTTCCTATTTATAATATTAAATATTAATCAACTATGATTAAACCTTTTAAATAATATAACATATTTTCCTTTTCTTTCTCCTTCATATTTTAACTCTGCTATGATATAATTTATATTATCTTTGATTTGATGTTTGCTTCTCATCATCATTATTATATATTTTTCCTAAATTTATTTGATTTATTTTATTAAATCCAATTCGAATCAAATCATTATACTCGATATAAGATAAATATACAAACAGATAGATTTCTATTAAAAACTAATGATTAATTAAAAGAGTGTCTTTTATATATCGTATGATTGTGGATAAGAATGCAAAGATTTCTTATATCGATTTAATAAAAGAAGATCTAGCAATTTTTCATGTTACTCCAGATGATATTCCTATCCCTGATTTTAAACCCGGTCAATTCTTAACACTAGGTGTAATGGTACCTACGGATGGAAAAATAAATCGAAGTGCGTATTCTATCGCATCCCCGCCTTATCAAAAAAAATATTTTGAATTGGTCATACGATGGATAAGGAGACCAATTCCAGGTAAAAGGACAACTCAAATATTTAATAAAAAAGAAGGAGATAGCGTATTTTGGATTCCACCTGCGGGTACCTTCACAATTAATGAAAAGTTTGAATCGGGGCTCCCTGACCAAAGGCGAATGGTTTTAATCGGTGGAGATATAGGACTAGCACCATTTATTTCATATTCTCAGTATCTAAAGCATATAAATTCAAAAAGAGAAATCATAGTCCTGCATGGTGTGGAATTCGTAGATGAATTAATTTATAAAAAATTGTTGACAGAGTTGGAAGACGAAAGTTTGGATAAAGGCAGAAATAATTGGAATTTTAAATACAGATCTACAATCAGCAGACCAGAGGAAGGGATAAATAGTTCATGGAGCGGTAATAAAGGTAAAGTAGATACATTTCTTACACTTCATCAAGGAAAAGACAAAACACTATTAGAAGACTTGGTGGGTGAGAAGATAACTCCAGACAATACGTCCTTTTACGTTTGCGGATGGCAAGATACTATAAAATCAGTTTTAGATGTTTTAATTCCAAGAGGATTCGTTACAGAAAGAAATAAAAGGAAAAATGGCACTTTTGATATAAAAGTCGAATCTTATGGATAGTTGTATAATCTTAATATCTCCAGATAAACATTTATTCAAATTTATTTGTAATCTTTTCAATGCTTATTACCCTATATGTCGTATTATCTTTTAGCCAATTTTAAATATTTATTAATAAATGATAATTTGCATTTATCAATGAAAATAAATTAATTTGTATTAGAACGATTCAAAAAAGAAAAGGCTTGTGCCATAGTCTAAATAGATATTTAATAACATATCTAATATAATTTTGTTCAAACACAATTATTTAAAATTCAAAGAATATTATAAATATTTATTTGGTAAAAGACTATTTTTATGAATAATAAATTAATGGATTAAGCAACACATTTGCTTTTAATGGTATCAAACTTTTGATATTGCTCTATAACAAATTTCTAAAATATGAAGTATTTCACCTTTATCAAATATATTTTATATTTATATACCATTCCATAATGAAATAGAAAGAATAAGGAATAATAAAAGTTTAAACAATTCTTGAAAATATAGTAAATATAACTTCCAAAGTACAACATAAAATTATTATACAATAGAGATAACATTTATCTCTTTAGGATATGCCTGAGGCAATAATTGAAGCAGTTAAACATCCTGATAATCCTGAAATCTCGCATCCAATTATTGTATTTATAATAATTTTTGTCATCCATTTTTTTTGGACAGATAAATCGTTTAACAAATTAGGATATCCTTTAATTTTATATAATATTTGATCAGAATTTATCAATAAATCTATACTCTTAGCTAATGTATTTATTATGGAAATGGATATAGAATTAGAATTATTATCATCCTCTAACAATTTTAATTTATTATGAACTTCTTTACCTATCGATATGAGAGAATTACTATTTTGAATTTTTTCGATTAAATTACTAATTAAATTGAACTCTAATACATTTATTTCGTTTTTTAAAAGTAAACTGCGTAAATAAATCCCAGCTAAAAAAGTGTCATTTTTTGAGTATGATTTAATTGAAGAAAGTTGTCTAAGGGATTTTTCAAAAACCAAATCCGAATTACGTGAAAGCTTTTTATCATTTATTATTGTAGTAGAATTATTTGAAAGACAATTAGGCGGACAATCATTACATATACTAGTTTTAAAGTCTATAAAGCAATTGATATAACCTGATAAAATTGAATTGTTTGTATTGTTAATTAGAGGAAAATTATAAGGAAAACATTTTTGTAATTGAAATATATTAAATAAAATAATTATTGGAATAATTTGAAATATAATCTTTTTAAAAACGATACACACAAGCTTTTTTGAGTTAGGTTCAATATTAGTTTTCTACTATCTTTTTATATTTAATATAATTTTTTAATATATTTTAAATGTAGAAACATAGCCATTGAATTTCCTCGAATTTAGGGCTTTATTAAGATTTGTGTAAAGAAGATGATAAGTGCATTTGTAAACTAATACAACTTGTTTTGAGCAACAAAATAGTTGTCATATTTTCTGATTCATATTCAAAATTATAAAAATTAACAAATCTAAACGAGCACTATTAGTTTACTATAACGATTATCTATGTATTTACACAACTGTTAAGATAAGGAAAAACCTATAGCTCTAGAATAACCATATCTTGTACGTCTGCTAGATATAGAACATCTTCAAAAATAATTGGTTATGGATTACATTCTTAAAAATAGTAAAGATAAGCCATGTTTCCATCTGGAACTGGTTTCAAAAGTACAAACCAAGGAAATGGCTCAAAAATAAGAAAATAAAAGAATACATAATTGATGAAACTTCTATAAAAGCAGATTCTTCTGATTTAGTATGGCTTTGGATAGTTATAAAACCAAAGGATAAAGAAATCCGTGCAACTGATATATTAAAAAAGCGAAATATGTTTGTAGCTAAACGAGTTCTATCTTATGTAATGAATAAGTGTGGATTGCATTCTGTTTCTTCAGATTGCGGTACACGGTAACCTCAAATATGTCGATTTCTGAAACTAAAGCATCATCTTCATTCTCATTATTAAAAAAGCATAATTGAAAGAACAATGCATTACATCAAAGATAGAACTATTGAAAGATTTGATGATTACTTTCCCTGAAAAAAGAACAAGTGCAAGTTAAAGCATATTAAAAAATAGCTCAAGTTGTTTGTTTATCACCATAATAAAGAAATAATATAAGTTAACATCCATGAAAATCTCGTTGTATGTTGGTACTCTTTTGTATCCTGTTTAGCCATCTATAATTATATTATTCATTCTAATAAGATTTTTCGAGTATAGCTATCGCTAGGAATATGTATAAGCAGCTTTGGGTAAGATGATCTTTTTCTTTAGTTTATCGATGTTCTAATTTCTGTAGTTTTTGTTCATACCTTTGCTTGTCCATATATCTATAAAGTTCGTTTCTAGTCAGCATGTACCATATAATAACAAGTAATTCTTTTGCTGTTGCAGCAACTATGGCTATAGCATGACCTTTCCTGTTTCTTATTCTGTCATAAAATGTTCTCAAATGAGCATCGTATTTTATTGCAGTAAGTGTACACTGACCAAGTATCCATCTTAACCATGGCGAACCTTGTTTTGTTATTCCACCTGATTTTGTTTTTCCTGATGATTCTCTTGTACTAGGAGCTAATCCTGCATAGCTTACTAGTTTCCATGGTGTAGAAAACCGTCTTACATCCACTATTTCTGTGGATATGAGCATTGCAGAAAATATATCTATTCCAGTTATGCTAAGGAGAATCTTTACGTCCTTATCATCCAATGATGCATACTTTGATATCTCTTTTGATACTGTATCTATTTGTTGGTTGATTGCTTCTATGGACGCTATAGATGAAAACAAGATAATTTTATCTACTGGTGTAACCAGAGGAGTTAGTGATTTCAGCCACTCTATTCCGGATTTACCGAATATATCGGTTAAATCAGTTTGATAATCATATTTATCAAGGATTGAATGTACTTTGTTTGCTAGTTTTGTTTTGGCTCTAGACAGCGTTATCCTGTGTCTAACAAGACTCCTTTTGTCTCGATCTTCTCTCTTTGGTACATAGGATTCGTATATCAAATCTGTTCGCAATAGATCAGATAGTATTCTAGCATCAAGTTTATCTGATTTTATCTTAGCTTCAGCAATTATCCTTGTCTTATATGGATTGGCAAGTTTGGTATCTATTCCATTCTCTTCAAGTGTGTCGTGAATTCTCATCCACATGTTTCCTGTAGATTCTAAAACGGCAACGCATTTTCCATGAGATTGTATTCTTGAAAGTAGGTCATGTATTCCATTTCTTTCATTACTAAAAAAGAATTCATCCAGCACCTTTCCTTTGTCATCTTTAATTGCTGCTCTACATTTTCTCTTTCCTACATCTATTCCAAGATGATTCATATTTTTCATTTCCTTTTTTAAGTTGGCTTTACAGGCAACGGCATACATCCATCCACCCTCCTTGGGGTGTTTTGACAGCCGCTTGATATGATGTGGTTCAATCAGGGCCTCGCCCTCATACGGAGCATGTAAACTTTGAACCTAGCCAACATACAATCTAGAAGATACTACAAGATTTTCATGTCGTCAGGGCCGAATTTAGAAAGAAATTTCAATTATTAATTTGAATTTATAATGAGGCTCCATTATTGATTTTGCAGTTTAGTAATTAATTTTATAAAAAATTTTAACTCCATCTTAGATTTCAAGAAAGATTCCTACTTTTTGGTTTAATTCCCTTATCTATTTACTTAATATTGAGTTAGCATCTGGATTTATTATTGAACTAGTTTGTTGGATGATTTTTTTTATCATCTGCTAACGTTTTGTTGATGAATCTATGATGAAAACAGTTACGTTTGGTATCATAATAACAATAAAAATTTGAACGTTAATGGAGTGTTATTTTATAATAAATCATGTAAGTGATTATCTAAAACAAAAATTGCATTGATATATTCTAATATAATTAGATTATTTCTCAGGGTTTGATAATGGTTTTATTCAACATGCCTGGTTGAATTTCTCTTATACTAAAATTTTTTATATCCATATCATTTATGTTATCCCACCGAAATATTGCTATTGGGCCACCCCAAGTTATAATCTGTTTAGTTGTTCCGCCACATTGAGGTATTCCTCCGCCCCAATGTCCATCATCAAGATAAGATAAAATTTTGATCCAATTATTGTTTGAGTCTTTATCTACGTATTGTTCTAATTTTACAAAGTTATCGGGAGTATTATAATAAACTGCCTTAAGTCCAACCCATCTTCCCAAAAGAGAACTATTTATCCCATGTATGTTTTCAGTGTCGTTTGTTGTATACCCCTGGATGTGCTCAAGATCTTTTTCAAATTTTACTCGTCCTGTCTCATATGTATTAGAGTGATATGTAGTAGATTCGCATTTCACCGGGTAGCCATTGATTAAAGTATTGTTATTAGTATTTTTTGCGCCTCTGGCTACTAATTCTATATGTGCAATCCCATTTGCAGTAGAATTGGTAAAATTATTTATTTTAAAATATCCTGTCATTTCCACATTTTTCCAATCATTAGAAGATTGCATATACCCTTTTTTTGCCAAAATTGTTTGATTTAAAGTAGTAATTAATCTGGGCTGAAATCCTGATGAGGTATATATATTATATCTAACTTCTATATTTTTTATCTTCCAACTGTTACTACTGTCATTGTTTTTAATCAACATTACTTGTGGATGCGTTTGTGTGTCATTATTAGGGTTAGTCATATTCATAAACCATTCATCACCATTAGGTTTGGTAGGATAAATTTCTCTAGTGCCGAATTTATCTGCTCCTGACGCTGGATTTACTAAAGATATGTGTTTTACAGCATAGTTATAAACAGCGAATATTATAACCAAAGTAATTAATCCAAAGATAAGAAGGAATTTAATTGACCTCTTTTCTTTGATCATACAATAACAAAAAAATAATCAAAATAAATATTAAACATTTCAAAAAAAATTATATTTTTAAATCATTTGATATTCCTATTCATTTTGTTCTTTTCCACACTTTGTGCTTTGTTGTATGTTTATTTTTTCTTATTATTTGCTAAATTTTTGGGAATAAATTACTGACGGGCGCAGTTAAAATTTAATTGTTATTATTATTATTATGTGTTAATCGTTGTTGCTGTTTTAATGGATTTTCAAACCATATCCTGGATTGTATACCTTAAAATACGATTTATTTAGATTTATCTTTGAAAATGAATATTTAGAAATATTATTTTATTTGAGAGTGAATTTATTATAGAATATTAATTTATATTAAATATATTGTAATACTATTAATAAAATTAGGATTATATCATATAAAATATATTTTCATTTAATATCGTTCTAGTATTTTGATGGATTGACCATGTCAGAAGGATTAACAATCATATCGTATTCTTTTTCAGTTAGGTATCCTAGCTTTAGAGTAGCATCTCGCAGTGTAATATTTTCCTTAAAAGCCTTTTTAGCAATTTGAGCCGATTTATCATATCCTATCTTTGATTTTAAGGCAGTCACAAGCATTAATGAATTTGAAACTAATTCATTCATTTTATCTGTATTTGGTTCAAGTCCCTTGGGTCCTTTTATTGCCTCATCATATTCTATGTCATTTATACAATAATCGCAAAACGAATTACATGCATCGGATAAAAGCTGTATAGATTGTAATAAGTTAAAAATTATTACAGGTTTAAAAACATTGAGCTCAAAATTACCTTGTGAACCTGCTATCCCAATCGTCATATCATTGCCGATTACTTGGCAGCAAACCATTGTCATAGCTTCACACTGTGTGGGATTAACTTTTCCTGGCATAATTGAGGATCCTGGTTCTTTCTCTGGAATACGAATTTCACCAATACCGCATCTTGGCCCGGATGATAACCATCTAACATCATTTGCTATTTTCATTAGAGTGCATGCCAAGGTTTTCAACGTACCGCTTATATTGACTATTGGGTCATGACTTGCCAATGATGCAAATTTATTAGGTGCAGAACGGAACGGTAACCCTGTCTCTTTAGAGATCTGTAAAGCCATATCCTCTCCAAACGTTTCAAAAGAGTCCAAACCAGTGCCTACTGCAGTGCCGTCTATTGCAAGGTCATATGCTCCATCTACAGCTTGTTCAATATATTTATAACAAATATCCAATTGGGCAACCCATCCCGAAATTTCCTGACCGAATGTTATTGGTACTGCATCTTGTAAATGTGTTCTACCAACTTTTATAATATTTTTATATTCCAAGGATTTTTCATTTAATGTATTTCTGAGTTTTTTAATGCTATGCAATAAAGGTAGTTTATTTTTAGCAACATTGTCTATAGAATTGTTGTCTTTATTATAGGAAGATAAAGATAAGGAATGACTGCCAACAATGGATATAACAGCGACTATATGCATTGCAGTAGGGAACGTATCATTTGAAGATTGTGACATATTTACGTCATCATTAGGATGGATAATATTTTCTACATTTTTCATTTCTTTAAGAAGTTCATTCGCGCGATTGGATATAACTTCATTTACATTCATATTTGTTTGAGTTCCAGACCCAGTTTGCCATACATATAATGGAAAGTTATCATCAAGTTTGCCTTCTATTATATCATTAGCAGCATGTACAATACTGTTTGCCTTTGAATCTGAAAGTAATTTTATATTATTATTCTTAAGATGAGATGAATTAACTACAGCCGCACATTTTTTAATTAAAGCTAATGCTCCGATCACTTCAGCAGGCATTCTATCATTACCGATTGAAAAATGATGCAATGAACGCTGAGTTTGAGCTGCCCAATATTTATTGGAAGGTACTTTGATTTTACCCATACTATCAGATTCTATGCGAAAATCAAAATGTTCCAATTTACTAATCTTAAATAATATGGAATCGAGAATTCTTCTATAATCTTTTGATATCGTAAAAGACTCTATAGATATTACATTTATATCTAGATTTGAGTCCTCGATAGTTTTTGTTAAAGCAGTAATATATTTATTCAAAAATAATAACTCATCTTTTGAAAAATTGATTTTAGGCATGAATAAAACTGATTCAACATCTTAATAAATCATAGTAATACGTTTGTCATTTTTATATTCTAAAATTTTTTCTTATATACTTATATTAATCAGTTAGTTTTAACTAATTTGATTAGTTTATTATGTAAATCAGAATTATAATTGTTTTAAAATTTAAATTCATATTTTTACGATTCAATTCTTTTAAACTTGATCAATAAATCACCTTAATTATTTATATTGTATTTTAATCGCTAGATTCATTTGTAGAATATATCTTGAAGATCATATTTCTTTTATGAAACAGAAACTAAAGTATAATTTCCAAGTACATTGCCTGTGCCTTATTTTGGTAAATTTCTGATGCTTTGTTGCATAAGTATTTATTTATTGTTTGTTGCTATTATGTTGATGAATTTATTACGGAAAATATTCCAAATTGAATTTTTATTGTTATAATAATCTGCTGTTTTGATGGATTTTCTATTCATCCAACAAACCATTTTTCTTGTCTATTCTAAAGTGGAAAATCTGAAAGATTATCATCGTCTTCTTTTATTGAACGAAATCATATGTAATCTGATTAAATGCAAAAGTACAAATCTTGTATATTGTATCCAAAAAGAAATTTCCGGAATATGTAATATATGAGATTATATCTAAAGTTCAATTCTAATATGTTTGGCTTTTGGTAATCATGAAATCTAACGATAAATGGATACTATATCATTCTGTATAAAAAGAGCGAAATGTGATTGTTGCCGAACGGTTTCAATCACATCTTGTAAACGAATGTGAAATTCATTCTGGTTATATAACAGCTAGTAGTGGCCATAATATCATCATACATGTGATCCCATACTAAATCACCCTTTCCTTTATTGGAAAAAATATCCTACATTACTTGCTTTGTATGAGAAAAAACGTACAATAAACCTTGTAATTCCTTGGTAAAAATTGTTTATGAATTTTCATAAGGACAAAGATGTATCGAATGTAAGACACATTTTAATTATTGTATTTATTTTTGTCTGTCACTTTTCTATTTTTACAATTACTTAATATGTATTTTGGAAATTTTTTGATTTAATTTCTAATTTCTGCACTATAAACAATTTAATCAATTTTGTTAAAATAATTATGGAGTAATAAAATTGATTTTAATATAGATTATATATAGTTATGTTCAATATTAATTGGATATGGATAAAATAGTTGAAATTTTGACAAATATCTAAATGAATTAGAGTTGATGTGTTATCATATTTAATTAATTGATCGAATTAATATTGTCCGTAATATATTATACTTCATTAACTATTATAAATAATATGGGCAAGTTTAAGAATAATGATTATCAAAAAAATGGTCTCTTTATTCGCATAACAAGTTATCTGTTGACATCAATAGTTATTCCTTTTGTAATCCGAATAATAAAGAGAAAAATAGAAGAAAACAACCGCATAATTTGTAATAATTGCCATGGGAAATTAAAGGAGATTAATAAAGGAGAATATTATTGTAAAAATTGTAAAATTATCCGCATGGATAAAAAATGACTTATAGTAACAGTAACAATTTATTCATTAATACCTGTGGTCTTATCGTAAAGATTGTTATGACTTCAATATAAATACTGCTATATAAATAACTAAAAAATTAAAAAAATTGATACTAAACATCAACTGCCGAAAAGTCAGCTTTTGATGGAATTACTTTTGGAGGGCTACCATATACTATTGATATTACATCATGGGCATGGAGTGGAATATCTCTATAAATGGTACCTTTAGGTACTTTTGTACCATTCACATATACAGTTAAAGGATTTGATGCAGATGCTGTATGATTTAGTATTTGATTATTATTTAATTTCTGTTTCCAGATGTCGAAGAAATTTCCTAAAGTGAAATTTCTATGTGATGGTGATTCAATATGAATTATTCCAGATTGATCATGAGTGTGTAGCCAATAGAAACAATAATTTGTTATACCAATCAAAGCTGGAACGGTATGATTTTTACCATTGATAAATATTGCCAATTTAGCATGAACGTGAAAAGCGTTTCCCTCCATAGCTTCACATTTTATTCCATCTATGGGTAACGCTGCATTTGCTTTATTTGGAAATTTAATATTAGCTATTGCAAAACCTATAATTAAAGCAATTACTACAATGACTCCAATTATTATAAATTTATTAATCTTTTTATTCCTTAAGATTTTGTTAGCTCGATTCTCTCTCTTTTTTTTCATGTCAATTCCGTCTTTAAAAGTACAGTTCTATGGTTTATATTAATTATTCACAAATTCAGCAAAATATTTAATTAAAATATTTATATTATTAATTTGGAATTATATATTTGGACCATATCAAATCATTATACCTATATTTTTTGATTCTAGAAATTTTTTTTAATTTTACAATTCATTTTTAGATGCAGGTAACGTTTTAATCCTGTCTATATATTTGTTATACAAGTCATCAATTATCTTAAAAATTTTTCTACTATTTCTATAATTTTATTTATATAATATATCTCTTGCATAATTAGAATAAACAGCTATATTATCAATAATTTATCATTTTCTTGTCCTTTCTTTGCTTTCGTATAAAAGGTTATCTAAAAAGCTATTACTTTTTAAATCAGTTACTGGCTTGACGGTACAAGAGTTTGATAATATTTTTGAAAGTAATAACTAAAAAAATATGGCAAACACAGAATGCAACGTTTATCAAAAAGAAAGAATAGAGACAGGGATAGCGGGCGAGCGATTATATGAGCGGATAGCAGACCCTTCAAACTTGATATTAAAGACAGGTTTCTCATACGCTTGTTATACTACCGTCTTTACATCACATGCACATTAGCAGATTTTCTCTTTGATTTGGATCAAGAGTACCGTCTGTAGAGACATTCAAAAGATAGAAAGTTTGATTAGAAAATGTATACCAATCCCTCAAATTATGCAGCATAACAAAGAGAGTAAAAACTCCTCAGAAGAGTTGAGAAATATTCTCCGGGCTTTCTTGTATTCATAGATTTCATCGAACGACAACAGATATCAAGACCTATTGATAAAGAAAGACGCAAGGTATACTATTTAGTAAGAAGAAAAAACATAATGTAAAGACACAGTTGATGATTAACAACCAAGGTGTTGTCATTTATAAATTAAGATGAGAAAGGAAGAAGAAAAAACATGGCTATGATATTTACAAAAGAAATCTCTCTATAGCTCCAAAAGATGTTGTTAATGTATTTGACCTTGTATACATTGGCATAGAAAAGGATTTTTCAGATAACTGTTATCCATACCAAATAGAAAGAAGAGAAATCTAGAACTGTCACAAGAAAAGAAAAAAGAACACAACCAAAATCATTCAAAAAAGAGAATAGTGATAGAACATACTATTCGCAGAATGGAAAAGTACAGCAGGATATGATCAGATATATTTAGAATAAATTAAGAAAACATACAAGATTTCAGTCATAGGGCAGGCGCGGTAAATTATAGAATAATGAATTATAATACCTAAGACAGAACCAAACACTAAATCATGATACTAGTTGAGATGATTTCTAATTATGCAAGAGATCTAATGGCTTAAGTTGTTTATTTATCAAAATAATAAGAAAATCGTATCTTAAATTAACAGAGTCTGACAGAATTTATAAATCCTTATTTATTAATTAAAACTATAAAGAATATGTCATCAACAACATCTAATAAAACAGGATTTATTTGTGAACATTGTGGATTATCTTTCAACTCACAAGGAGAAAAAGAGGAACATGTAAAGCTAGAACATGCAGAGCATAAACAACCAAGCGGCGTTAGCTAACTTTTATCAAGTATTGGTTAAAAACATCAACTTTATTATTTATTAGATCTGGAATAATTAGAGACCTGCCAAAATTATGTAAATTCTATTTCACATCTTAAAATATTTTTATTTTTATTTGCTAGTTATGGTTAAAGTCTATCATCTTTTAAGAATATTTCTAATGGCGCTTATTATGCAAGATCTATGCCCTAAATAAAATTAAACAATTCGCTAGAAGGACTAAATGAATATAATTTTTTAATTATATTTAAAATGGAGTTATTTTAAACAAAAAATTGTCACCAAATGTATTGTAATACAGATATGAGTTCATGGTAGAGGGTAGAAAATTCAAAATAATTAAATAAGTAATTTTAAATAATATTCTGTATTAATTATATCATGAAACATACAAACTTAAAAATGATTACTTTATCTTTACCATTGATAGCGGTTTCATTAATGTTATTCACAATTGCAAATCCAAGTCAGTTTAAATCAGCATATGGTCAACAAACCGCTGGTCAAATAACAAAAGGGACGGTGATTCAAGGAGTTATAAAAGGAGCTTTTGTAACTAATGGTCAAATTTTAAACAACGTATTAAATAATGGAGACCTTAGCGGAACTAATATAACCGGGGCAACGATAATCAATGCAGAAATAAATACTGCAAAAACTATCCCTACATCAATACAGAACAAAGATAATTTTTCAGCTGCTCAAATAGGCACTGGAAAAATTAATTCGGCACAAATTATTGATGGTTTAATGGTTGGAGGACAGGTAAACGGGGGTAAAGTATCTCAAGGTAAAATTACAGGAGCGAATATTACAGGCGCAGATATTCAAAAAGCGGTATTGAAAAATGCAAATTTGAATGAAGTTACAGTTAAGGTAGGGAATGGGCCATCAAATGGTATATTAAGTAAAGTACCAGTTATAGGCAATTTCTTACAAAAGATAAATCCGTTCAAAAGATAAAATTTTCGAATAATAACAAATTTTTTAATTTATTTTCAATTCATCATAATATTATAAGCATAGTTATGAATGTGACATTATACATATGATAAACCAGTTAATTTAGGTTTTAAATAACAACCTAATAGTAAATAACCTGATATGCCATTTGATTAAAATTATTCTCAGAATAATTAAGATAATTTTAATAATTTCCTATACAGAACAATTTTATTTGCAATATTCAAATAGTACCTGAGATAGTTACTAAAACATCATGAATCAAATAAGAATTTTCACAGCAAGTAATCAAATATCAGTTATGGAGGAAGTAAATGAATTTCTAAAAGATTTGGAACAAAATAAGCTCATTGATATAAAATATTCTATGGTCGTAAAAGGTAATGAGATATTCTATTCTGCAATGATGATGTATGAAGAAGATGAAGATGAAGATCTCGAAAATTTTGACACGTAAATCGAACAAAAACTTAAACATAAATGACATTTTTTAAAGATATGTGAATTAAAAACATATTTGTTATGTATATTCACCTTATTAATTGGCTCTGTAAAGTAAAGATATCACTTTCTGGTTATAAAGATGGGTAAATAGATTTAATCATTTTTGTACATATTTAGTTTGCAGTTTTTCTTTCTACAAGGAAAATAGTCATCAAAGCACTCGACAGGTCTATATTTTATATACTATTTCGTTCTTTCGATAATGTCGCTTTTATAATGGTGTGAATAAATATGATGTTCTAGTTTGAGAAACCTGAGGCTTGTGGTGGATACTAAGTACCGCCATCTGATGTTGAGACAGGATATTCGCCAAATTTTTCTATAATTTTAGCTAGAAAACGTTCGGCTACAAACATATTCCTTTCTATTGATATCTTATTGCAATAATATATTCTTTTTCAGATTCGATAGTATCTGCCCAAAGCCATATTAATTTAGGGCCAACTTTAATTTGGGTTTATCCATGATGAATTCAAAGATATTACTTTTAGTAAAAAATAGTCTTTCAGGATTGTACTTTTGAATCCATTTCTATGTTGATACATAACCTATTTTTATTATATTTAAGAAAGATAACTCTTTGTTGACTGTATTTCTAAACGTCACATCGAGAAAGTACAAGTATAATCTATAACCAGAATTATAATAATATTCTAATTTTAGTAAACATAAAAAATATGGTTATTTTAAACATATATGTTTTTCCTTAATCTACCAAGGCAGGGTTTATTTATTTATCAATCCTTGTCTGACAAGATTTATTGACTTTGTTCTCTATCTTTGATTTAAATAGTATACTTTTGAAATAACCGTTACTGAAATGGGGTCAAGGGGTTTAGTTATAGAAATATTAGAGGTCTAAATTTTGTTCAGAACTATTCATATCGGGAAATGCACGATCGGTTGAGAACCTATATGCTATATATTCTTTATGCCCATGCCAAGTGCTTCATATATGTGTAATGCAAACTTATGGTTACAGGAGCATCCAGGCTACCTAATGGACCTGTTGGACCATGTGATCCTTGTTGGCTCTTATTACCGTTAATGCCAGGTGAATCTTGAGTTCCTGGCTGTCCTTGTTGTCCAACAGACATTTGATTTATTACAAAATTGATGGATCCTTTAGTATTCAGTGTTTGTGCTTGTGTTGGTCTTAAATATCCATTTAATGAGAATAAATCCATTAATATAACAGTAAATAATATTATTATAATAAATTTGATCGATAGATTCATTAATTTCAATTATTAATTACATAATTCTAATATATGCAATTAGTAATATAAAACTATTAGAAAATTATAATAAATTTATACATTAGATCGTATAATTAGTACAATCTAAACTACTTCTGTATTCTTTGCATTTCTAATTCTATTGATATAATATTTGGCCCTGTTAACTTAAGGAAAAACCTATAGCTTTAGAATGACCATATATTAAATAACCACTAGAAAAAGAACATCTTTACAGATTATTGGTTATGGTTTACACTTGTACTTTTTAGGATTATCATTTAAAAACGCTACCAAAGCGTTATCTTTCTTAAAAATGATAAAGATAAGCCATGTTTCTGTCTGGAAATGGGTTCAAAAGTACAGGCCTTGGAATCATCTCTTGAGAATAAGAAAATTAAAAAATATATCATATATGAAACTGTGATAAAAGCTGGTTCTAAATTAATATGGCTTTGGATTGTTATTGAATCAACAAATAAAGAAATCCTTGCAACTGATATATCAAAAAAGCGGAATATATCTATTACCAAACGATTTCTGTTTTATGTAGTAAACAGGTATGGATGACATTCTGTTTCGTCAGATGGTGGTGGTACATGGTAACCGCAAGCATGTCGCAACTTGAAATTTAAACACCGTTTTTATTCTTTTTATAAGAAAAGTATTATTGAAAGAATAATGCAGAACATCAAAGATAGAACCGAAGGATTTGATGATTATTTTCTATATAGAAAGAAAAAATGTAAACTCAAGCATGTTAGACAATGGTTAATTCTATTTGTCGACTATTGCAACAAAGAAATAATATCTTAACTTTGCAGGGCCATATATTTAAAGTAGGTGAACTTTTTACATCTTTAACAAAGAAGGCTTAAATCATTGATTATAGTCATAATTATCTTATATTATCATTTAGAAACACTAAAAAGCATATATCTTATATTCATTAAAAAAAAGTCGTATTTCTATTTGAAACTAAATTCAAAAATACTGATCAAAGAGATTTAACTATGGGAGGAAAATTAAAGTATGTGTATTGATGGTGCGATAATTAAACAAATTCTCGATTCATTTTCGTTTGATAAATTTGGACCCAATAAAGAAACAAATAACTTAAAGATTATCTTTAAAATTAGATATATCGTATTAGATTTATGCTATGTTAATACTATAAATAAAATTAGAAATAATAATTAAAACTTTGAAATTGGTTATTTATGATAAATTCTATATCTGTACCATGCGTTATTGGTATTAATTTAATTACCTGCAAAGAAGTGGAACTATTATCAGCCAGTCCCGTGTTTGGCTTTTTCCCACCTCTAATGTGATACTCGGTGAACGGAACAGAAACCCGACCATCACTATGCAGGTAAACCTTATTTTGTTTTCTTATTTAAATAATTTTTGTTATGCTGATAAATAATACTTCTGTAGTGGATATTATGGTTTATTTATATATTCTGGAATTCTAAGATTTGCTTGTTTGGGCTGTTAATTTAAGATTACTATTTCCTTATTATTTTGATAAAATTTCTTGGTTTTATAGTAAGATAATCTTTCCGGTTTTGTACTTTTGTATCCGATCTCTATTGCATCAGTATGACTTTTTAGTAACACATCGATATATGGCTTTAGATGTATTTCTTAATGAATGACCGATGTTAAAATAAATATAGAAAGAATATACGATACTTTCAGAAGGTTCTTTTTCTAACTTATCGTATCATATATAATAAACAAGGAGGAAATCTATATGGTTTTATTTAACTTTATAAAGCCATAAATATATAAGGCTATTGTATGTTAGGCTTTTCAATTTTTTTGGTTGATTTAAAAGTATATATATATTTAAAACAATATATGAATTCGGTAATATTTATATCAGAATTTAACATATTAATAGAATGTATCCAAAGTAAAAATAAAAGTATGCAAAGAGAGAATAATAAACACGTTATAGCATAATATGGTAACAATATAAATTTTAAGCGTGATAGCATATGATTGACATAATAAATGTTTGAAGTATGGATCTGAAATAGGATCAGATAATTGAAACTAGAATATCCTTAAAAGAAAGATACGATATAAAAATATTATGCAAAGAGAGAATTTTGCAGTTCTAATTATATTTATAACAGCAATATTTCTTTCAACTTTTGTAAACACATCTAATGCTATTTCAAATAAATCAATAAATAAACTATCACAAAATTCTACAATCAATTTATATAAATTTGCAAGAGCTTTTGGACAAAATGGTACTTGCAATGGACAATTCGGACAGCATAACGGTCCATATGGTATTGCAATAGATCATTCTAATAATGTATATGTAACAGATTATGATAATAACCGGATTCAAAAGTTTGATAGTAACGGTAACTTTATTACTAAATGGGGAGACGAAGGTTCAAAGAATGGACAATTTTTAAATCCACAAGGTATTGCAGTGGATTCATCTGACAAAATATATGCGACTGATATATTTAATAACCGGATTCAAAAGTTTGATAGTAACGGTAACTTTATTACTAAGTGGACATCGCCTTTAAAAGAACATTATAAGAAACATAGCAGTTTAGATGGTATTGCAATAGATTATTCTAATAATGTATATGTAACAGATTATGATAATAACCGGATTCAAACGTTTGATAGTAACGGTAACTTTATTACTAAATGGGGAGATGGTGGAAATGGAAATGGACAATTTGACGATCCACAAGATATTGCAGTAGATTCATCAGGAAATGTATATGTAAGCGATTATTCTCTTAACCGGATTCAAAAGTTTGATAGTAACGGTAACTTTATTACTAAATGGGGAGACGAAGGTTCAAAGAATGGACAATTTGATGGCCCAAGAGGTATTGCAGTAGATTCATCAGGAAATGTATATGTAAGCGATTATAAAAATAACCGGATTCAAAAGTTTGATAGTAACGGTAACTTTATTACTAAATGGGGAGACGAAGGTTCAAAGAATGGACAATTTGATGGCCCTAATGGTATTGCAGTAGATTCATCAGGAAATGTATATGTAAGCGATCAAGGAAATGCAAGGATTCAAGTTTTTTCACCTATCGGGATTTATCAATAGTAAAATTTTATTTTAATATTTTATCGTACATTATATTTTAAATATGTATACAAGTTTTTTATTAATTCACAATTAAACCAAAAAATAAGTTATGAACAATTCAAAAGTTTTTATACTTTGAAAATATTTTTCCCTTATTATAACTATTAATTTACTATAATTTTTTGTCTTTAAATATATTCAAATCCATGCTTTGTTGCATAACTCTGAAATTCGTTTTTTATGATCGAACTTTTGTCAAAATAATACGAATTTCAAATGGATGGTATATTAAACTTAAACCAAATATGTCATATAGTTACGAAAAAATTGAGTTATGCAACAAAGCATTTAAAAACAGCATAGTAATGGTGATTTTATAGCTGCAAAAAACTGCAAAAAATACACTCGTTTGAAATAGCCAGGCTATGTTAATTAATATATGTTTAAAGATCAAAATCCAAACTCGCCAACAACCACAACCGCTACCAACGAAATCAACAAGATTAATTCTTCGAAAAAGGGATTAGTATTGGCGCTCTTGGCTTTAGCGCAGTTTATGGTAGTAGTGGATTTTATGATAGTGCAGGTTGCATTGCCATCAATTGGAAAAGAGTTTGGTGTATCTATGAGTGGACTACAATGGACAGTCACTGCATATGGTTTGACTTTGGCAGGCTTTCTTATGCTTAGTGGACGTGTGGGGGACATCTACGGGCACAAAAAGTTGTTTATCGTGGGGGTTATTCTGTTTTCTCTGGCCTCGTTGATGGCGGGACTTGCACCCTCTGACTCTGTTTTGATCTTTGCAAGATCGGCTCAAGGACTAGGTGCAGCTATGGCCTCTGCAGCTGGATTATCAATTCTAGTTGCAGTATTTCCCGAAGGCAAAGAAAGAAATCGCGCCTTGAGTATTTTTGCGGCAGTTACAGGTTTAGGTTCTGCCTCAGGAATGATATTAGGAGGAGCAATCACTGCAACACTTGGATGGAGATGGGTATTTGAAATCAATGTACCAATAGGAATAGCACTATCTTTGCTATCAATCAGATGCATTTCACTTACAAAAACAAGACTAGTCCATGAAAACAAGCATTTGGATATTTTAGGCGCTATTTCGGTAACTGCAGGATTGATCTTACTTGTCTATTCTCTCAATATTGCACAGAATATTGGCATAGGATCTTTTGAGACGCTCGGGCTTCTTTTATTGTCAGGTATAGTCCTAGCTGCCTTTGTTTTGATAGAGTATCGTTCAAAGGCACCCCTCATGCCTCTGGGGTTTCTAAGAAGAGGCTCAATCTTTGGGGCAAACGCACTAGCCTTGATTCAGCTAGCGGCGTTTGTGGCAATGATATTTATTCTGACAAATTATTTTCAGCAGACACTGGGTTATTCTGCGTTTTCTACCGGCATTGCATTTCTTCCCTTGAGTGTCGTATTCCTAATAATTTCGGGATTTTTGTCCGCACGGGTAGTAAATCGCTTTGGTGTCAAACCAATCTTAATTTTAGGCATGGCTTTGCAGACAATAGGTTATATTTTACTTTCACAGATTTCAATTACAGAAAGCTATTTTGACAGTTTACTTGGACCAATGCTGCTAATAGGTTTTGGAACTGGATTTGGTTTTACTGCAATTAACATAGCCGGCCTCCAGGGAACAAGGAGAGGTGAAGAAGGCCTTGCTTCGGGATTGATTAACACTTCTCGTCAAATCGGTGGTCCAATAGGCCTAGCATGTACTCTTGACGGTTGCAAATTTTGAAACGCTTCATACAACAGATCATCATATTTTAATACAATCTGCAATATCAATGGTAACAGGATTTGGTCATGCATTCTTGATAGCCGCACTGCTGACGGGAATCGGAATTATCCTTTCTTGTTCACTCAAACATGAAAGACATCGTCAAGATAAATTGGGAGAGGCCACTATTAATCAAGGCTAAGTGATCTCGGGATTGTTGGAGTACAAGTAGCATGCTTTGTTGCATGATTCGAAAATCAGTTAAAAATTTAATATTTGTATTATAATAATAATTAAGCTTTGACTATTTCCGTTATAACACTGTCAATAAAACGTTAACAAATGACGAATAAAATAATCATGCAACAAAGCACAAGTAGCATTAGTAATAACATCAATCATATTTCTATCGTAACAGAATTTTCTGTAGAACTAAATTTTGGTTCAATATTGATTTGTTCAAAGAGATCTTTTATATAAGATTTAACAAAGAATGATCCCTTTTCACCATAGCTATGGATTAGCGTGATTACTCTTTTTTCACCAGGTGAAACAACTTCACTACGCTCGACAAAATAACCATAATCTGCAAGGTCATTAAGATAATCCAAAACACTGGTAAACGATAGTGTTCCATATCTTGCAAGAATAATTACCCTAGAGCTATTTTGAGATACCTCCCTTGCCAGTTCGACAATTTCCTTGTCAGAGGCAGCTTTTAAAATCTTCATGAACGTTACTTTGGTAATTTTTAACATGCCCAGTCTTTGGAAATATCGATCAAAGTTTGTGTAGGATAGGAAAATTTGATTTACAAGAGTATTGAGGCTTATTTTGCGTTTGTTAGCCTCTTCCTCAAGAGCCAAGAAAGCACCTTCACTTATTCTAAAGGATCGAGTAACCGTCTTTTCATGCACTGGAGATCAAACTCTGGATCACCAATACTTATTCTCTTATTTCAATTCTTCTCTTTGGTATGAAAAGTCCGTTCTTGCAATTACTTGCATTTTGTAATAAGACGCTTGATAAATGACTCTTTTTAGTGGCAATGATAAATCGGTTACAACACTCAGATATAACAAATTCATTGTAATTCATAGGCCCTGTTCACTTAAGGAAAATCTATAGCTTGAATGTGTTCTATTTCATTTGTGATTTTCAGAAACAGACCACCATCCGAGTATATTGGTTATGCGTTATACTTGTACTTTTCAGGTCTCTCCTTAAGAAGGACAGCGTGCAGGTTATCTGATTGCTATATCAAAAGAAACCACGTTTCTATCTGGAACTGATGGATTCAAAAGTACAAACCTGAAAAAATATTATCGAAGAAAAAGAATATTTCAGAATATGTGATAGATGAAACCATAATTAAAGTTGGACCAGAATATATCTGGGTATGGATTGCTATTGAACCAAAAGATAAAGAAATTCTTGCTATTAATATTTCAAAAGAACGAAACATGTTTGTTGCAGAACATTTTCTATCTGATATTGTGAAAGAATATGGCAGGAATCCAATTTCAACTGACGGCGGTACTTGGTATCCTCAATCTTGCAAGTTTTTGAAACTAAAACATCATCTTCATTCTTCATTTGAGAAAAGCATTATCGAAAGAACTATGCAATACATCAAGGATAGAACAGAAGGGTTTGATGATTATTTTCCTTGTAGAAAGAAGAAATGTAAATTAAAACATGTAAAGAATTGGCTGAATCTGTTCGTAGATTTTCATAATCAGAAATTATATCTTAAGTGAACAGCCACAATTGCAAATATATAAAATTTTTATACTACTTAGAGAACCCCCAAAACAGACAATGGCTCATATACCAGAGAACCAAAGGCTATCTATTATCTTAGTGTTATCAATAGCACTTGCAGGAGTATTAGTAACCTGTACTTTAGTAAACATCACATCAGCAACCGGTGCCGCCATTCATAGCCCTTTCAGACAATTTACAAATACTACTTTTAGACACTCCACAACTATTGTCGGTAATGCCACTACTACTGCTACTACTTCCATCTCAACTGGAACGCCAATCAAACATATTGTAGTTATATTTCAAGAAAATCATTCTTTTGATAACTATTTTGGTACTTATCCAAATGCCACCAATCCCCATAATGAACCTTCGTTTATTGCAGCACGAGGCACACCTACAGTTAATAATTTGTTGACGAAGAATCTTTTAGCGCCTAACAATCCAAATCTTTCTCAACCGCACCGAATAGATCGTATCCATCCAGTAACTTGTAACCCGCTACATGATTATACTGACGAACAAAAATCATATAATAGCGGAAAAATGAACCTTTTTGTACAGAACGACGGAAAGGCCCATGGCTGTCAAAAGACTCCTACTGACAATCAAGTTATGGACTACTATGATGGGAATACCGTAACTGCGATATGGAACTATGCTCAACGCTTCGCAATGAGTGATAATTTTCATAGTTCTATGTTTGGACCATCCACACCAGGGCATATCAATCTTATATCGGGTAATACACATGGCGCATTTTGCGTGGATGTAAATGGGAATAAATTAGATGACTGTACGTCAGGCATGTATTCTGGAGTAGTAGGAAATACCTTGATATCTGACATAGATCCAAGGTATGATATTTGTTCTGAGGCATCATCTGCCGGCTCCGTTACTGTTCCACCTGCATACCAAGTAGAAATGACAGGCAAGAATATAGGGAACCTTTTAACTGCAAAAGGTATTAGTTGGGGATGGTTCTCTGGCGGATTCACATTACCAGTCAAAGGAGATTGTAATAATCGATCACATCGTATAGACAGTAGCGGAAATTTCGCATATGATTATTATCCAGATGTTGAACCATTCCAATATTATAAATCTACAGCCAATCCTAATCATCTACCTCCTACATCAGTTGCAAATATTGGTACGCAGATCAAGCTAATCATCAATACAGTTTAAATGATTTCTGGTCATCTGCTAAGTCTGGTAACATGCCAGCGGTTAGCTTTATTAAAGCTCCTGATTACCAACAAGGCCATCCTCATTCCTCAGATCCATTGGTAGAGCAGACCTTTCTAATTGAAACTATCAACGCTATACAAAAATTACCTCAATGGAGTAGTACTGCAATCATACTTACTTGGGATGATTCGGGTGGTTGGTATGATCATGTGATGTCACCTATAGCAAGCAAATCTAATGATCCTAAGAATGATGCACTTTATGGACCTACTATTCTATGTAACCCTTCGCCAGCAGCAAAGATAACCCAGAATGACAAATGTGGATATGGGCCTAGAATTCCGGTGTTGATCATCTCGCAATATGCAAAAATGAATTATGTAGACCACAATACCACAGATTTTACTTCTATACTTAAATTTATAGAAGATAATTGGAATTTGGATAGAATAGGCGGTGGTTCACTTGATGTCCTTGCTAATCCGCTTAATAGTATGTTTGATTTTAGAGTATCACATCAAGCACCCTTAATTTTAAATCCTAATACAGGGGAGAGGCGCTAATTTGGAAGCAGATGGGCAATATCTATATCTAAACAAACGTCGGAGTTCCTTATCGTCATAACCTGGATATGCTAGCATATAACATGTCAAGGGTAAGGAGAATACCAAAGATGATGATGATAAAGGAACATACATCTGGTTATCCTGTACATTAGCAGTAGTTACATCGGCTGTTAGAGGCACTATAATCTTGCCTGTTGTACATGTTAGATGTAGTTTGTATCCGAAAATCCATCCCTTTGTATGACTGTAACCCCACCTTGCACCTGTATCAATGCCAGGACGTGGTACTTCACCTTTTTTCATCATGGATGATTTATGCTATACACTACCTTTTGCTTTTAAAAGAGTACTATCTACCGCAGTTATAGAATGATCAACCAATCCTTCTGTAACAAACAGATATCCAATTGTTGATATCCTTTCTTTTATATCTGTAGGCAATGTCTTCAATCGCCGGTCAAATGTACGCCTGCTACTTGGAATTGTTACGAGGCCGCATGCTACTGCTAGTTTATTGTTATACAGACAGCATTTCGTGTTAAGAAAAGTATGTAATGCGTTGTTGGAATCGATTCTAAACCATACCCGTACAATAAAGCATCTCAAAATTACAGTAGAAGAATATACATATGGTCTCCCATGTTTCCTCCTTTGTGCAACAGGCCATGGTATACAACCTATCAGATACAGAATGTTAAAAAGGATGGAATCCTTTATTCTATCAAGAACTAATCTTTGGGACAGTATTAATCAAAATTATATTCCAGAGATTAGATTTAAGCTGTTGTAAATATATTAAGAGATAATTTGAATTATGACCATGGTTCAGATAATTAAAGAAATGGTACATGAAAAATGAAATACTATTATTTTTATTCTTGACCTTACTATCGTCCCAAATAATACATACATACACTATAGAAGCATCCCAAAAAAACAACACTTCTATCAAAATAAATGTTGCTACTAAGAATATACCAGTAGAAGATCACAATTGGTACAATGTTACAATATCGTTTATTATTTCAGTCTTGCTGATTGCCGTTGTTATTTATATTGTTAAATATATTTTAACTTGGCACATTTCTTCTAAAAATTACAAAGATCTTTCTTTCCATGCATCAAAATATTGTCGTATTTTAAGCTTGTCGCTTTTCCAGTTTATAGTATGGCATGTTATATTGTTGTTTTCCTTTATCTGGTTAATGCTTATTAGATTTTTTGCAGGTTTTTCACTTCCACATGTTCCCATTACTATTTTTATTCTAAGTGGAATTAGTCTTGCAGCAACCTGTATTGTTCGATGCATTAAGGTGTTGCCTAATAACTCTCTTTCCCGTCATGATATTCAAAGGGTTTTATCTTTTTCTATTTTTGTACAAGAAAATAGGCTAAAGACAATCACAAGGATTCAGATGCTATTATGGACGTGTACTGGTTCAATAATTTATTTTGCATATGTATTGTTAAATATATCCCAAACAACTAATATCAAGGATATTTCTCTACCTGATGCTAGCATTTTTATCCTAGGAGCCACCTTCTTGAGCTTAGCTATTTACATAGGATATAAGATAGTTCATGCAAAGCCCGTATTCCTTTTAACATTGATGAGATTCCGCACAAGAGTTTCATCAATATTATCATATCTTGTAAATCAAGGGCCTATGCCTATTCCAAAACCTTCTCAGAGCGACGAGATTCCTCCGCCGAAGGTAAAGATTCTTAACGACGGTATAGAAAAAAGCTAATTAAACCAGATTCGCAATTCAGTTTCGAAAAATACTGTGATGCAATATGTAATGTTATAAGAGGTTCTGAGCCAAAATTTTCTATCGGTATTTATGGTGAATGGGGAACGGGTAAAACTACTTTGATGAGATTAGTAGAAAAGCAATTAAAGGGATATGTATTCACTTGGGAAAATATATATCCTGACAGGCCCGATACAGACGATGAAGATAATCTTCGAAACTTGCTAAAAGATAATCTTCGAAACTTGCTAAAAGATAATCTTCGAAACTTGCTAAAAGATAATTTTCATTTAACATGGGCTAGTAATGCAAATTTCAAAAAAACAACTGATGATTTGAGCATAACCATTTCTAATAACCACAATTCTGGATCTATCATTTTTGACAAATTGAAAATGAGATCATCAATCGTTATTGATGGTCAAATATATAATACATTTATTGCGAAAAAAGAAGACGACAAAACAAAGTTTTACAAAAGAGATATTTTAACTGTATGGTTTAATGCATGGAGGTATGAAAGAGAAGAATACTTTGCATTGATAGCTTTACTAAAGACAATTGCCTATGCAATGGGTGAACACCCTTACTATAGGGAAATTAGACCCATACTTTTAAGGGCACTCAAAATACTCGGTAAAGATTTACTTCTTCAGGCCTCATCAAAATATATCACAGACAAAGGAATAGAAGCTTTTCAGAAAAAGCTCCTTCCAAAAATGGAGCTATTGGCAGAAATGGATAAAGATACCATCTATTTTGATGGATTGAATAAAATAGAATCGGAAATGAAAAATATTGTCGGAAAATACGTAATGAATAAAGGTAGAATAGTAGTTTTTATTGATGATCTAGATAGATGCACTGATGAAAAAGCCCTTGAAGTGTTTGAATCCATAAAGGTATTTCTTGATATTGCCGGATTCATATTTATCATCGGACTAAGCTATGAAGCTATCGTTAAACTAATTGAAGCAAAGTACAAAAGGATCGGACTGGAAAAAGTCAATGGAGAAGAATATATCAGGAAATTAATACAGATGGAAATAAGCATTCCAGAGTGGAAAGATTATGCAATTGTAAAACTAATTGAGCAGTATGCATCAGGACTCGATGAAAATAACAAGAGGACAGTGAACGATCTCAAGGAGATAATAGCAGAAGCTGCAGAAAAGAACCCAAGACAAATTAAGCGCTTCATTAACCGTTTTGTAACTTTTGTTGCTGCCAACGATTCTTTGAATCCCACTATTTTTATAGTATTAGAAGCACTAAGGAAGAAATGGTCCAATGCTTACGAAGAAATGACAAATTCCGATTTCAGAAGATACCTCCAAAATTATATCGATATGTCTGAAAATTATAGGGCGGAACAAATAGAAGGATTAAAAAGTAGAGAAAATGACGATAAACGACCTTTAAACAACATTGAAATGATCATCATAAAATTGGATAACGAATTTTGGAAATTTCTTACTAAATATAAAGTCTTATATAATATTCCCGAGGAGGATTGGGCTAGGTACCAAACAGCTTCCGAAGCAACAAAATTTGATGTACCTTTAGTAAAAACGGCCATTCATGCTCAACCTGTTTCTCGAAATCCAGAAGAGGTTTCAAAAATCCAGACTGTAAAACGTCCGCAAGTTCCATTTAGAGGCGAACAAGCTCTTTTTGTCGGTAGAGCAGCGCAAATAAATCAAATAAAATTACTATTGAAGGAATCCAATAATCCTATTTCTATTATTGGACCAGGAGGGACAGGCAAAAGCCAATTAGCATTTAAGGCTATCCATGTGTCCGAAGATATGTTTGATATTATTATCCCTATTTATTTCAAGTCAAATCTGACTTTTACAGAATTTCTATCCGAAATAGCTCAAGTTTTGTCTTTATCAATAAATGAATTACAAAAACAAGGTACAGAAATGCTTCAAACTGCCATTATAGAAAAGATAAAGGACAAGAAAAGACCATTGATCTTTGCTGACGGATATGAGATAATCTCTCAGACTCTGGCACTTCATAAAGAAGACTATCAGGAAGAGGCTGCACGTATAAATGAATTTTTAGATACACTTCCAAGCAACGTTGCTGTAATTTTGACAAGCAGGCAAAGAAGAAATCTTGAAAGAGAAAGATTAGTAGAACTTGTTGATATGAAGGTTGAGGAAGGTTTAGAACTCTTCCTCAACCTTGCAAGGGATGAATATCTTACTCGCAATGAAATAGCCATTAAAAAAATTAAAGAGTTGGTATCTAAAATAGGTGGTCATCCACTTAGTATTGCGCTTTTGGCCCGTAGTTATAAAGGAGGCGGATTAGACGAAATATCAAACCTTATTGAGAAATTAAATGTCAATGTTCAAGATTCAGTTCGGCCCGAGGAACAGTTGATATCTCTTAAAGCGTCTCTTGATTATACATCACAGCACATAGACGATAATCTCAGAAAGTTGTTAAGGCGCCTTGTCATATTTAGATCTCCCTTTCCAATATCTGCAGCAGAAAAAATATTTAATGCCCATAGGGCAGATATCTTTCAACTATATGATCATAGTTTTCTATCCCAAATTGAATCAGATAATATTTATGGAAAAATTGAAAACCCTGAGAACTGGTTGTATACAATAGTGCCTGTTTTAAAATATTATCTGATAGAATTAAATAGTTTAGAAAATGTTAACGTAGATAAGGAATATGGAGAAATCTATTCCGAGTACTATTCCTCAATGCTATACCAGATATATGATTCTCTAGTAATGAAAAATGATCTGGATTCAGCAAGGCAATTTAGAATTATACATGAAGGTGAAAACAATGATTTTGATGAGTCTGTCAGGCTGACTACGTCTGATCCTCTAAAAGCATTGCTTTATTCTACCATTGGTATAATTCTCCAAAGGCTTAGCGAATTCTTCTCGGCTATTGACTATTTTAGACAGGCTTTATCAATTCATGAACGCATGGGAGAGATCGCCGGCATGGCAAATGATTATGGAAATATGGGTGTAGTATTGAGTAAAATAGATGAACATCAACAAGCGTTGGAGTATCATAAGAAAGCGTTGGATATACATACTACACTAGAGGATAAAGTTGGAATGGCAAATGATTATGGAAATATGGGTGTAGTATTGAGTAAAATAGATGAACATCAACAAGCGTTGGAGTATCATAAGAAAGCGTTGGATATACATACTACACTAGAGGATAAAGTTGGAATGGCAAATGATTATGGAAATATGGGTGTAGTATTTAGAAGTCTAGGCGATTATGAGAAAGCGTTGGAGTATCATAAGAAAGCTTTAGAAATTGACATGCAAATAGAGGATAAAGTTGGAATAGCAAATGATTATGGAAATATGGGTGTAGTATTTAGAAGTCTAGGCGATTATGAGAAAGCGTTGGAGTATCATAAGAAAGCTTTAGAAATTGACATGCAAATAGAGGATAAAGTTGGAATAGCAAATGATTATTGGAATATAGCGGATGTGCTCGATAAGATGGGTAAAAATGATGAAGCTTCGAGTTATCGTGAGATGATAAATAAAAAGGAGTTATCATAACCGCATCTTTATATGAAATGATTTCGCTCGTTAACAGACTAACTATATTTGAGTATAATAAGGAATTACCTATAACTATTAATGTTATGATTGTCAGATTCCAGTAGGAGAACGTCAAGATGAGATTCGAATTACAGAAAGATACAAATGATCCATTATTACAAATTATCTTAGAGAAATATCATTTAAACCTTTTATCTTTCCCTAGAGAAAATATCTCGATAGGTGACATTTTTGTAAATAACGGAGAAAGCGTCGCTATGGTTGGTAATTTAAATGGTTTTATGGATATCAATTTTGAAAGGACCCATATTATAACAGACGAAATGCTATGGGATCTATCTTCTGTTCTTTCTGGGCAAATTTCCTCGAGATCCATACTCCCATATATCGAAGCATACCTTAACTCGATGGGTGCTCAGAATGTATATCCGAGATTACGTTCTGCCTATGAGGCAAAAGGAGGATATTCAATAAGTATAAACTTTATTGATGCTGCTCCGGATTATATAAATGCATTTCTCCTCTCCAAATTGATTTCATCAAATAAACCACACGGACAATCCAATTTTCTTAACTTTGATAATTTTCGTTATTATATTGTTGCATCGTTGGCAAGAAGCCAATCATTTGCTTTCATTATGTATGATAAGTTTGTACGGCCAATACATATAAAGGTGGATGATATTCTGACTGCAGAAACAGGAGATATTCATATAGAGAAACAGGAGACAGGTCAACTTATTTTCAGAGGAAAAAAAAGACTTGTATTTGGAGTAGAGCTATACAAATTAATTTATGAAAAGAATGGAAATAAATTATCACTAGCCATATCCAAAGAGCAGATAAGAGTTAGAGGCGGAGGGTTATCTAGAGCATCATCAATCGAGCCATCACTGGTCGAAGATAATAGCATGTTTTTTAGAGTAAGATAGAGTTTGAAATACTAAGAGCTTTTGCTCAATTATGTTCAGTGAAATCAATCTAGTTCGTTACAACTTCGACCAAAACATATCTTTAAATTAAGAAAATTATAATAAATAAAAATAGCTATACATATCATTATCTTTTTGACAATAGATCTCTTGCGTAATTATTCCTAAACAGCTTTATGATCATTAGTTTATCATCAACCTGTTCTCTCTTTGCTTTCATACGAGAGGTTATCCAGAAAACCACTACTTTTTAGATCATTTACTGGAATACAGGTCATGTTAAATGAAATAGAAGCAAATTTGTAGTTGTTACCACCGAACCCGATCTGTATACGGATCTTTATACTAGTTATTCTTTATCGCATTCGTCATAGAAAGATGGATTTCATACATGGATTTAGTATTCTAAAACAGAAGAAGGAGAAGGAACAATAAATTAATTCCTGTAAAACTATCTACAGCCCTCAAAAACATTGAGATTTTAGAGAATAAAGTAAACTCAATATTAATCTATCAATTTTATAACTATTTGCAATTCAACAACACTTCTGAAAGCTATCAGAATTAAAACCTTAAAGCTCTAATTAATTTTGCAAAATTCCTTGGACCTTCAAGAGATTTTTATCATGTCCAAGAAAGAAGACATACTTGCATTTCTCAATACAAAAATAAAGAGCAAAAAGATTGACCCAGATACTAAATGGATAAGAAAATGGAATGATTATTTTCAAAGAATAAAATACTTTATACGATGGATATACAATGAAAAACAAATAATTGATGATGTTATGGTCACTTTGAAGTCTGATGTGATTGATGTATCTTGTTCTTGGGAATCTGTTTGTCTATAACTCCTTGTTAAACGCTATGTGAAAGTTCATGTCCTGTCGATGATTAATGTATTTGGTCTAGTGTCTGCTGCTTCCTTGCACTTGACAAACAATGGATGACATCCGCAGTATTCTTGGTATCGGCTACCTGCTGTGCTATCCAAAAGCGAGTTTCATTATCCATCAATGCAGAAAGGTATTTCATTTTGCGTTTCACTTTTAATGAAACCTGTGGCTTCTAATGTCTTCATCTATTTGTACATAAAATCTAAAAGTGTTACATCTTTTTTTTCGCATGCTGTATTTAATATTTAATTCTCTTTTGTTGTAATATCATTGCTAATAGAAAAAAGAGAAACTTGTAATCAAATTTGCTGGAGACGGCAAAACAACAAGATATATGGCTAAAGAGGTCCATCTTTCCCTAAAATATACCCGCAAGATTATTAGAAAGGCTGCAGGAGATTCTGATTCTCAAGAAGATGGAACGAAAGAAAAACGATCTTTATCTTCATATCTTCCATCTCTATAGGCCAAAGACGAAAGAAGGATTAAGTAAAGAGGACATAACAGAATTGGTAGAAAATCAGCAAGACCTCCAATTTCTTGAAAGAAGAGTTGAAATATATAATGAGCATATAAAAAGACAACAATTGCAGGTTAGACATCTAGAACAAGTGATTGATAATCTTAAATCAAGGATAGGTAACTATGATGATACATCGTTATTATAAATAATCTTGATGTCATGGCAAAAATTGTATTTTGGTCTTGATATCTTTTCAAGATTAATGTATTTGTCTATGTTCAAATACAGTGTTTGACTATCTAACACCACAATAAACTAATAAATCGATAATACATCTTCTTGAGTCACAATCTGTATAAACATTACTCATTTGTTTTATCTTCCTGTTCCTATACAATCATCAATTATCTACTAGAGCTTGTCAAAAGTGGTGTATATACAAGTGTTTAGAGCCTCATAATCATACATCGAGCTCTTTAAAGAGATCTCTGAATTCCTCGAAACTAAAATCAGTATGATCATTTAGCTGTGCTATATATCCGCTTCTAATAGTCCCTGTTTTGTGATAATAATCTTTTAGTTCTTTTAATAATACATCCCTATCCTTAAGATTTTCTATTCTATTAATTTCACTATCACTTCCTATAGATACCATCTTATAATATGGTCTAATACATTCTAAAAATATGTTTTCATCTTTTATTTTACCCTGGGGTGATATAACACCAGTGTAACTCATTATCAAGCCCAGTGCACATCTTTCGCTAGATCCGAGACAAAACATATTTTGAACTTTTGAGAATCTGTTTGTTTTTATACAATCATCAAACATCTTCCATATCTTATCATAGCTTAGATTAATCTCCGGTGCAACTTGCAGACTCATCATAATCAAGATTCAATCTCCTTGAGTAAATATCTCAATGCTGTAAATGACATAGCTCTATTATTAAGTGCTACTAGGTGCCCCTTTTAATTACTCTTTTATTTTTATGAATCTTTTAGTTCATCCATTAAAAATTCATTTGAATAATATGTTTTGTCTCTTTAATAGTTGTTTTAAATTCTTCACAGGAATTATACTTGACTTACTTTGTTGCATGATTATTTGTTGTTTATAATCCTGCCATTTCTTTACTAAATCTATAAAACAAAATTTTACCTTCAGATTTGGTATTAAGCAAAGAAGTTAATTCATATCCTAAAGTTCTCTCATCAATGACGTTATCTTCTTTTGTTATTTGCAATAGCTGTTTGTAATTATGAAATAAGGGGCCCATCAATTTAGATTCATGTGGAGTAGGATTTGATGCATTTCCTAGGTATGATGTATACAATCTAACATTATCAAACACTTTATCAAAATCTTGTTTGTCCTTTCTAGTTGGTAGCATCTTATTAAAAGACGACAAGTTTAATTTTTCTATTTGGAGTATCTGTTGACTGAACGAAGGGATTGACCTTCCCATTTGAAGTTACTAGCAATACATAGCTAAAAACTTTACGCTGTGTATAAAAGAGTAAACAAAAAATTTATAGATCAATCTTTATTTATCTATGTATCTTTACTTCATCATTATATTTATCGTATTTGGCTATAGTATATTATTGAGTAATTCATTTGAATTTTGTGTCTCTAGAGATACAATGTAGTTTTGTATCTTTGATATCATTTATAATTGCAAATTAAGGTTCTGAGTATATAATGTCTCTAACAATAGATCTATGACATAACTTTTCATCTTTACAATGACAGAGCAATGTAACAGTTCCATGCTTTTGGATTAGGTCATAAATCTTTTGTTGTGATGGTTGATGTTCTTTTAAATTTCTATCATCTTTATCATTCACAAAATAAGCTAAAGTCTGTATTAACTGCATAGCTTGAGGATTGCTTTTGATTTCCTCAACGTATCGTCTTGAATATTCGGTCCAATCTATTTTTTTATCTTTTATATAATCTTTCCACAACACTCTGCTTGGAGCCAGCTCTTTGCACCATAGATCCCAATTCTCTTTATCTGCTTTGTTGCATGATTCCTCTTTCCCAAATACATTTCAGCTAACATCCCTCAATAAAACATATGAATTGGTCCGTCTACAACCAATCTCTTGTTAGAAGAGGCGAAATACTGCTAGGATTTGATGTTATAAACAACTGGGATGCAGAACTAGAAGGGATGAACAAAGACAAGATTGGCGAGCCATTTCATTATCCAAATACCTTCCTTCTCTTGCTTGGATATGCCAAAGTGTACTTTCATCTTCCTTATAGACAAACGGAAGGAATCGCACAAGGACACGCCAAAGGAAAAGTACCTTCCATCCCACATTACACCACAATAAACAGAAGAATAAACAGACTAGATATCAAGATAAAAGATATAAATAGTAAAAACAAGGATTTTGAAGACGAATACATCATCATTGCGATAGATAGTACAGGTATCAAGGTAACAAACAGAGGCCAATGGCTACGAGATAAATGGAATGTAAAAAATAAGAAAGGGTATTTGAAAATACATATAGCAGTTAATGTCAAAACCAAGAAAATACTTTCTATGAAGGTCACAGACGAGCACGTTCATGATAGCAAAGCGTTACCTGAATTGATTGAAAATATTATAAAATCAGATAACATGGTATCCATAGGTAAACTGTTGGGTGATGGGGCGTATGAAGGCAATAATATTTTTAGATTCTTATCAGACAACGGAATCCAACCTTGCATTAAAGTAAGAAAAAATGCTAGAGTTCGATGGAAAAAAGGAAACACCCTTAGAAATCTAGCAGTGTTAGCGCAGAAAAGTGATTTACAAGGATGGAAGGATAGCGTAAGCTATGGACAAAGATGGATTTTGAAACTGTGTTTTCGTGCATAAAGCGAATGTTTGGTGAATACTTATACTCGGTTAAACTAAAGAATATGGTACAAGAGATGATGTTGAAAGCGTCCTTGTATAACAAAATGATATCTGTTTAACCAAAATAGATGGTAAAATCATTGATTATAAGAATCATGCAACAAAGCATCTACAAATAGTTTCTTTTCTAATGAGTTATTCTTTATATTTTCAAGATAGAAAATAATTTTAAATATTTGTTTTTTTATCAATCATGTTAAATCAATTGCTTATATTAAAAAAACAAATTTTATTTGTGATTATATCAAATAAATAGATTAGTTAAATAATATAGTTTTGATAAAAATATATTTTTACTAATATTCCTAAAATTAATAAGATCCATTATATATTACCACACATTTAATCAATACTGGAGCTGACCTTCCCCTATAAACTTAAATACAAAGACAGAAGAAAAGACGGAAGTTGTATATGGTTTTGAAGAAATAGTTAAAAGAATTTTGAATGCCACTGCATTAACAACGAAAAAGATAGACTTGTTTGTTGATTTCTTTTCCCAAAAAACTATTACTTCTGATGAAGTTATAATGAATTCTTATATTAAAGCGAAAAATAGAGGAATAAAAATAAGAATTATAGCAGAAATTAATTTCGAATCTCTTTATTATTCAAAAAAGTTGATGTCATTTGGAGAAATAAGACACATTGACGGGATTATGGGCTCTTTTGGTGTTAGTGAAAAAGAATACCTTAGTGTTGATACCCCGCCTCTGGGTATGATGCCACAACAAGCCCTTCATAGCAGTATAAAAATATTTGTTCAACAACAGCAATATTTCTTTAATGTTCTATGGAAAAAGGCAATACCACTAGAACAAAGGATACAAGAAATTGAAAATGGAATGGCACCCGCAGAAATTGAAACTATATTTGATCCATATGAAATACAAACTAAATATATTCATCTCTTAGAAAAAGCTGCTGGCGAAATATTACTTATATTTCCTACATTGAATTCTATGAGACGCCAATTACGTATCGGAATATTTAAAATATTAAAAAAAAATATAGCATATCATAATGATCTAAAAATCCGAATTCTTTTTCCTTCTTCCTTATATACACCACGACCAACACAATTAAACGAATCATTAAAAGAAAAATCATATCAAGAATATGAATATGAATTAAATGAAATTAACGTATATAAAAATAATGTTTTTATATAAAGTATAGAACCATCTATATCAACTAAATCAACTATTATTATAGCAGATAGAAAAGAATCTTTAGTTATAGAGGTAAAAAATGATTTAAAAGAAAAATTTTCAGAGTCTATGGGATTTGGAACATATTCTAATAGTCCTGCAACAGTTACTTCATATGTTTCAATATTTGAAAGCTTTTGGTCTTATTCTGATATTTTGGAAAAATTAAAAAGATCGGAAGAATTACAAAAAGATTTTGTTCAAATAGCAGCTCATGAGCTTAGAACTCCAATCCAACCAATATTAGGATTATCCAGATTTTTAATGGAAAATAAACCAAAAGATGAAAATGAATTTCAAAACCTAATAAAAATTATCTATAGAAATGCCAAAAGACTAATTCAATTAACAAACGATATCTTGGATGTTACAAAAATTGAAACTAATAATTTGGTTTTAAATAAAGAACTATTTAATTTAATTGATATAATTCAAGATATAATTCAAGACTATGATGATCAAATTGACAATGAAAATGTAAAATTAATTTGTAATTTTCTTTATTGTAATCCGCAACAAACTTGTAGCATAAAAAAAGAAGAGATTGTACTAAAAGATAATAATTATAATATTAATGGAACAAATATCAAACCTAATATATTCATATTTGCAGACAAAACTAGAATTAGTCAAGTTATTTCTAATTTGTTAAGTAATGCCATCAAGTTCACAAATAAAGGTACAATAGACATCATAATAGAAAAAAAATACGACTATGAAAACAAAGTATTAATCAACATCAAAGATACTGGACAGGGATTAGATCAATCTATAACCCCAAAGCTGTTCTCCAAATTCATTACTAAATCTAAAGGTGGAACCGGCTTGGGATTATTTATATCTAAAAAAATTATTGAGGCTCATTCTGGGCAAATATACGCATATAATAATAAAGATGGAAAAGGAGCTACATTTGGTTTTAGCTTACCACTTGTATGACTAGCAATAATCTTAAAATATTTATTATAATATTTCTCATTAGAAACTACATATAACAAGAAATTAATTGTAATTGAAACTATTGTCACAACAATAGATCTTTATCTCATAGTAAAATTCGGAACAAAAAGAAAATACAACAGTATTCAATATTATTTTAGATAGAAAAAAGGAAATTGTGTAATATAGTAGTATCAATCAGTGTGACTGATATAGATGGTAATTTTCAAACTAGTCAGTCTCATTTAGCAATAAATTATCATACCAATGTCCATTGCTGTAATATCTATGCATTGTATAAACTCCATGGTTGTAGTATCCCTTAGCTGGATAACCCTTGAATGGACTTCCGGGGGTCGAGTTGGACATTATGGGAGTACTAATTACCAACAACACTATTGCAATTCCAACAAAACTTATAAGAATATCGGCTCTTGAATTCATAACAAATTCTTTTTTAGGAACATACATAAAGCTTTCGTTTACTTTACTATATTCTTTGTAATTTAAACAGGCAGGTAATACAATAAATTATACATTTCAGAAATAATGAAATTCATTGCCAGTATATATAAAATCTCAGACAATCATCCGATCACATCTAATGAAGGATATAATACATCAGATCAGAACATTCAAGTAATTATTAAAATCGTTGTTAGTGTATTAGTAAATATCAAATATTTTTAGCTAGTCTTAACTAAATATATTAACACATAATGAATGATGCAGCAAATATTGTAAAATTCAAAACTGTCCAATCCATTATGTTTATCAATATATTTTCAATATTAATCAAAATCATAATTGTTTATAAAAAAGAAATACGAGAGAACACATTAAATCACGCACAATTAAATATCCATCAAATTTTATAAATTATGAAAATGTTTTGTAATATTTTATTTTAATTTGCTGCTGATGCTTTGTTGCATAACTCTGAAATTCGTTTTTTAATGATTGGACTTTGTTATCATATTACGAATTCCGAATAGATATTTCATAGACTTGAACTGAATGTGATATACAGTTACGAAAAAATTGAGTTATGCAACAAAGCAGCTGCTGACGATTAAATTATGCCATCTTTCAAAAGTTTTTCTAATGCGTTAATTATACTAGATCTTAAAGATGGATTATTATAGTATAGTATAAGTCTACATTACATATTTTGACAGATAATGAAAATAAAGACGAAAATAATGATAATGGAGATAAAGATGATTTAGACAAAGATCTTGGTACAATATTAAGAGAAGAGTACACTTTTGACTACGGTATCAGGATTTCTGTTTGGTTTTCTTCTAAATATTTCTATAAATACTCCAAAAGGATTTACTGCAGTACATAGTATAATTCTACTAATAGCTCTCTTTTCTATAACTTTTGCAATTTCTCTTTTTGTTATGCCAGTAATATATCATCATATTGAATATCCTTATACCGATCTTGTAAGATTCAGAAAAAGAAGTCACAAATTCATGGTATATGGAATTGTACCAGCTGCTATTACATTATACTTAGGATTGGTTCTCGGGCTAGATCTGGGATTAAAACTAGGAATTCCTTGGCTAAACACTAATTATTTATCTTTTATTTTTGCTTTGATACCTTTTATATTCACTTTTGTGGTGTATAAAAAAAGAAAATGGACATCGATAAAGCGCTATTCTACAACAAATAAAGATTATCATCGATTTAACTATAAAAACAACTATATTCATTATATTTTAAAGTCTAAATATTTTATTAAATAATTACATAGACTTTCAATGGTATTACCATAGCAAAATGAAAAATACAAAAGGTATAAGAATAATAATTTTCTAGTTAATGTGATAAAACATTATTTTAAAAAAAAATATTGGACGTTAGACAATCTAGTGATGTTACCACCGATAAATTAATACCTACATATAAATACGATAAAATTGCAAATTATATTACAAAATTAAGTTAAATTGTCATGTGGGCCCGGTTAACTTGAAAAACCTATGGATTTAAAACAATCATATATGTATATGTCTATTAGGAATAGAAAGTCTACAAAAATATTGGTTGTGAATTATATTTATAATCTTTAAGATAAGCATTAAATACTATCAATAAAGCATTATCTTTTTTACACTGTTAAAAAAGTCATTTCCATTTGGACATAGATACAAAAGTAATAAGTAGGAAACGGTCATCAAAAAGATTTTGAAGTTAATGTATATGTAACATTATTTTAAATTGAAACTACTTGATGAATATTTATAAAAGGATTTGTAATATTTAGAATATGATTCCAATTAAAGGTAAACTAATTTTATGGGATGAATTAAGCTGGAAAGATGTTGAAGAAATTACTAAAAATATTAAAATGGTGATACTTCCAATTGGGGCATGTGAACAACATGGACCTCATTTACCTTTGGGTGTAGATACAATTGATTGTTATGAAATAGCAAAAAGAGTGTCTGCCAAGACGGGTGTACCAGTTATTCCACCAATAATTTATGGAGTATCACAAAGTCATGGTAAATTTCCTGGCACTATATCAATACGACCTGAAACTATGATTAAAATGATTTGTGAAATTTGTGAATGGCTATATAATAATAGTGGTATTAGAAAGATTTTGTTATTAAATGGACATATGTGGAATTGAGGACCTATATATTCGGCAAGAGAAAATATACACTATGATTTTCCTGATTTGCAAGTTAGAGTACTAGATTGGTGCGCTACCACTACAGATATAATAAATCTCTTGCATAATTAATTCCAAACAGCTTTATGACCTAAAGTTCCTCATTACTGTGTTCTCTCTTTGCTTTCATACGAGAGTTTATCTAAAAAGCCATTACTTTTCAAATCGTTCGCTGCTGGCTTCACAGTACAACAGTTTGATGACATTTTCCAAAAAGAAATAACAAAAAGATATGACAAACATGAGATGAAGCGTTTATCTAAAAGAAAAAACAGCAGAGAAAGGAACATAGGTGCTGTATGAAGACCATTCAAACTAAATGTAAAAAATAGATTCCTTATGCTTTTGGTTTACTATCGTCTGTTCATAACCTTCACACTAGCAGGCTTTCTCTTTGATCTAGATCAAAGCAACATTTGTAGAGATATTCAAAAGATTGAAAGTTTGATTAGAAAATGCATACCAATTCCACAGAAATTATACAACATAACAAAGAGGTTACAAACGCCTCGGAGGAAGTTGAGAAATATTTTCCTGGATTTATGGCTTTCATAGATTGTACAGAGCAACAGACACCAAGACCAATAGATAATAAAAGAAGAAAGGCATTCTACTCTGGCAAGAAGAAAAGGTATACTGTAAAGACACAGCTGATGGTTAATAACCAAGGCATCATCATTCATAATAAGATATAAAAAAGGACGAAAACACGATTATAACATCTATAAAGAGAATCAACCTGTAACTCAAAAAATGTTCTAAATGTATTTGATCTTGGATACCTTGGTGTAAAAAAGGATTTTCCAGTATAACTGTCCGCTTTACCGTATAGAAAGAAAAGAAATCTAGAATTATCAGAAGATGAAAAAGAGTATAACAAAAGTCATTCAAAAATGAGAATAGTGGTGGAACACACTATCAGCAGATTGAAAAAGTACAGGATACTTGCAGATGTGTTTAGAAATAAATTGAGAAAACATAACAAGGTATCAGATATAGTTGCAGGCTTGATAAACTATAGAATATTAAATCAACAGAACTAGAAATCCGAATAATCCTAATTGAAAAGTCTAGATTGTTTCTAATTATGCAAGAGATCTAATGAATAAATCTATGAAAGATTGTCCTGTTTTTCCTTCGTATGTTCATGCAAACATAGGAGAGACATCTTGTATGCTTGCTCTGAGACCGGATCTTGTTGATATGACCAAGGCAGTGGATGCGGAAGATTATAAAATATTCTTTGAATATAAGATGGATCAATATAGTAAAACAGGGATAGTAGGTAGAGAAACAACAAAGGCGACAGCAAAGTTTGGAGAAGATGTATTAGCAATGGTTGTGGATAATCTAGTACCTATGATTAAAGATGCACTAAAAGAACAAATTCCTTTTTTGGATGATTTTGATAAAGAAGATAAGGAAGAAAAATCAACATAAAATTAACTGAAATATATTCTTTTTTGAATATAATTTAAAATGATTTTAACTTTTATAAACAATGCGTTCTTGAAGATAATAGATCCAAGGACATTATTCATTAAATGAAAATATACATCTCAAATGGCTATTTCTGATTTTGTAGGGTTTTCCGATATTATAAAATAGTATTTATACTCTATAATCTATTCCATATTTTTTTATGACAATGTTTTTCACAGTAGGTTTTAATCAAATTATAAAGTATTGGAGAAATTTCTTTGCTTTTTCTTTGCTTTCTTCTTCTTCTGATGGGTTAGAGGTTGTTCCCTCAACAATTCTTTGGATTCAAGTACATTCACAACCGCTTTTCCACTGCTTTGTTGTATGATTTTAAAACAGATTTTACTATCTGTTTTGCTTAGACAGAAATCATTTTGTTATATAATGACGCTTTCAACATCATCCTGGATAATATTTTTTGGTTTAATCGAATAGGCATATTAACCAAACCTTCTTTTTATTGAGGAAAATGTAGTTTTAACAATCCCCCTCTTTCCATAATCTTCAATATATTTCCACTTTTGCAAATGCTTTGTTGCATGATTTCCTTTTTCCTAAAGCATTTAGCTAACTTTATCATACAATCCATGTGAATGGGTCTACTTACAACCACTATCTCTAGTTAGAAGAGGCGAAATACTACTGCTAGGCTTTGATGTGATTGATACTGTGACAATGAATTAAAAGAGATGAACAAAGATAAAGTCAGTGAACAGCCATTTCATTATCCAAATACTCTTCTACTTTTACTTGGATATGCCAAAGCATATTTTCATTTACCTTATAGACAAACCAAAGAAGGTATTGCACAAGAGGACACGCCAAAGGAAAAGTACCTTGCATTCCTATTTACAACAATAAACAGAAGAAGAAATAGCATTATTTATTACAAGGTTATATAAATTGTTATAGGTAATTACTTAGATTTAAAAATGAGTTATAATATTGGCAAATTACGAATAGATTTTTCTCTCAAAAGAGAAATATTTTTTGTCGTATTAGGAGCTCTACTTGGCGGAATAATGATGATGTTGCCAGGTATGATTTATGGATTAATGTACGAAAATGGAAATTATTATACAATTTGGCGTATTTTTGGACATGTAATCGGAGTATATTCTTATTATACTATTTTAGCAGGTATTTCAATTCATTTTTTAACCGCAACAACTATCGGCATCATATTAGGAATATTTTTATATAAAACAGGAATATTGGAAATAAACAAACCTCTAAATGGCTTATTTTATGGATTATTTACAGGTACAGCAGTATTTTTGTTATGGGCTATTCCTGTTCAACAATTAATTCTTAATCATGCAACTGCAAAAACCATAGAGTTGATCCACCCATCATTATCAGAACAAGCGATTTCAAGTAATTTACAAAAAAATTTGATTACAGCTTTAATCCAAAATAGTATAAGGAATCTAATCTTTGGAATTACACTTGGATTAACTTCGTCTTTATTATCCATAAAACTTGGCAAGCGATTTCAATGTCCAAAATGCCGCATCTCCTTTTCTAAAATAGATATGATTAAAAGACACCTACAAAGAGTACACAATGAAAAGATTACTCAAAAAAAAGTAGTAGTTCTTGGAGGCGGATTTGCAGGCATCGAGGCAATAAAAAAACTACAAAAAGCCTTTGAGAACGATGTAGATGTAGATATTGCATTAGTTAACAAAGATAATTTCCTTTTGTTTACGCCTATGCTTCACGAAGTAATTTCAGGAATGATAGAAACATCACATATTGCAATTCCTTTAAGAGCAGTTTGTAAAAGGGCAAGATTTATTGAAGCTGAAGTAGAAAATATTGATATAGAAAAACAGATAGTTTTCTTAAAAAATAATATAATATTAGGTAAAAATAAGGATGATAATAGCTCTTTACGTCGTTTTCAAATAGAATATGATTATTTACTAATTTCTTTAGGAGGACAAACAAACTATTATAATAATCAAAGAATCATGCAATCATCTTTTAGTATGAAGACTCTTTATGATGCAGCTTCTCTTAGAAGTCACATCATAACCACACTGGAACAAGCTGATACATTGGAATGCGATAACCCTTTAGATTATGAATTTAAAAAGAAACTTTTAACATACCTAGTTGTAGGAGGAGGATTTTCAGGAGTTGAAACTGTGGGAGAAATTAATGAGTTTATAAAAGAAAGTATCAAACAATATTATCATAATATTGACATTAATGACGTAAAAGTTATTCTTGTAAGTTCAAGCGACAAAATATTGCCTGAAATGCACCAGTCATTGGGAACTTATGCATTAAAAGAATTGACAAACTCAGGAGTACAAATAGTTTTGTCAAATAAAGTTAACGATATTTTAAGATTGTCCACTAGTAATCAAAATAACATCCGTATTAACATTGGCGATAATACAAACAAAAGTCCGCTTGGAACACTACTATCAATGAATAAGGTAAGATTTGGCGATTCATCTTTGATTGCAGTTTTAAACAATAATGATCGGATCTCAACTTATACTATAATATGGACAGCAGGAGTAATGCCTGAAAATGCGATTCAAAATACATCTATTAAAAAAGATAAGAAAGGACGCTTGTCCACTAATGAGTATTTACAAACAATTGGTTTTAACAATATATTTGCAACGGGAGATTGTGCGGCCATAATTGATCCATCTACAGGTCAGCCTTGTCCACCTACGGCTCAGCATGCAATAAGACAAGGAGAGATAGCAGGTAGCAATTTAGTAGCTCTTATAAAGCATGATATTTCAAAAAAACCATATTCATTTAATAAATTCAATTACAAAACAAGAGGCACAATGGCCACAGTTGGAAAAAGAAATGGAGTGGCCATTATTTTCGGATTCAAAATATTAGGTACTCTTGCATGGATGATTTGGAGAGCATTTTATCTTAAAAAAATACCTACAAGACAAAACAGATTTAGAGTATTAATTGATTGGACAGTTGACCTTTTATTTAGTCGAGATATAGCAAGATTAAAAGCACCGATAGAATTTAACCCAAAAAAAGAAGATGTATAAATTAAAATTAATTTGGATAAGAAAAAAATTAAAAAATAGAATCAGATTTAAAATAAAACCAGTCAAATATTTTATTGTTACTGTGCATAATATTTAATAGATAAAACCATTAAAAGAAAGATAGAAATATAATAAAAAAATTATTTTATAATAGTAGATCTCTTGCATAATTAGAAATAATCTAGACCATCACTTCTAATTCTATATCGATTTCTAGTTCAGATAATTTGATATTCTATAGTTCACTAGTCCTGCTACTATGTCTGACACCTTGTTATATTTTCTCAATTTATTTCTAAATATCTCACTCATTATCTTGTACTTTTTCAATCTGCTAATAGTATGCTCTACTATTATCCTCTTTTTCGAATGGATAATGTTAAACTCGATTTCTTCTTGTGATAAACACTGGTTTATTTTCTTTTTATATGGTAGTGCAGATAGTTGTTCTGGAAAATCCTTTTCTATGCCCAAATACCCTAGATCAACTACAGTAACAACTTGTTTTGGAGTGACAGGATAGTTCTTTTTATAAATATCGTAGTCATGTTTTCTTCCTTTTTTATAGCGTACTTTGTGAAGGACATAACCACGATTGTTAACCGTAATCTGATTCTTAACAGTATGTCTTTTCTTCTTACCTGAATAGAATATCTTTCTTCTATTCTTATCCGCAGGTCTTGGTATTTGCTGTTCGGTACAATCTGTAAAAGCAAGAAGAAAGCCTGGAAAATATTTATCAACTGCCTCTGGAGTTTTCAGCCTTTTGGTTATTGGGTATGTCTTCTGCGGAATTGGCAAACATTCTCTTATCAACCCTTCAATCTTTTGAATGTCTCTGCAGATGTTGCTCTGATCCAAATCAAATAGAAAACCTGCCATAGTGTAAGTTATGTATAGACGATAGTAAACCAAAAGCATGAGAAATCTATCTTTAATATCTAGTTTGAAAGGTTTACCTGCACCTATACGTCTTTCTCTATCTTTTTTGAACAAGCGTTGTATTTCATGTTTAGCATATCTTTTTGTTACATTTTTTTCATAAATGTCATCGAACTGTTGCACTGTAAGACCAGCAGTGAATGATTTGAAAAGCAATGGTTTTTTGGATAACCGATCATATGAAAGCAATGAGAGAACAAGAAAATGAAGAATTGCTGATCATATAGCTGTTTATTCTAATTATGCAAGAGATCTACTATATATTACTATTTAGAGCCTATCCCAAAATTATCTTTCTCTAGATTATCATACAACAGAGGACAACTGTACCAATCCAAGATAGCTTTTTGACTTTTTCTCATACCCTATTAACAGTTTCCTGAACTTGTTGTGCCATCATGAATTTGTTCTCTCTACAACCTATCTTTTAGGAGATTGTTTTTTACGATTTGATATCCCTTTGTCTTTTCTTCGTTAACATCTCTTCTCCTTTCTTTTTCCTGTATGGTATGTGCAGTACATAGCCTCGTTTGATTAATTCCTGTTCTTCAGGTTTGAAATTGTATGCTTTGTCTAGACATAAATGTTGTAGTCTTCCTCTTGTACCTAGTTTAGGTTTATGTGATGGCGTTGGCGTTGACGCTGAAGTTGTTGTTTGATAACAGAGTTATCAACCACATCTATTACCAGTTTGATATCATGAATGCTTGCAGATGATATGACCACAGAAAGCGGTATACCTTTCTTATCTGTTAAAATATGTCTTTTTGTTTTGCCTAGTTTATTTGCTTCTTCTATCAGTGGTGGAATTATTTTCTACAGTCATCACCCCCTAAAGGCGACTTTATAGATATTATTACGTGTAATAGAAACAATATACTTTTATGGTTATTATCAAGTTCTTGACTTTGCATCAACTAATGATCTGAAAAGTGTTGATTCTGTATAACTATCCTATGAAAATATCTACAGAGAACAGATTGAGAAACCTAAGGTCATAAAGCTGTTTGCTAGCAATTATGTAATAGATCTATTCTGTTTATTGTGTCCATAGAATATAGGGTTGTTTTAAATATATGGGTTTTTTCTTAAGTTAACAGTGTCATTATATCTTCTATGTTTTATTATATTAATATTATATAATAATCAGGACATCTTGAGTGAGATAAAGCATCTTGGAAAAATATGTCAAGATAAGAATTTTATTATGGCTGTCCGTCTTTTTTCCAATTTGCTATCCAATTAGTTGCTATCTCTTTTTGTGCCTCAGGCAGAGGTATAGATCCACTACAAACTGCTTTATGAAGATAATTTTCAAATCTATCTTTTATGTGAAAATTATATTGGCCATATCCTGGTTCTGGCCAAAGATTTGTTACACTTTCGGGGTTCCCGCCAATTTCAAGCGGTATTAAATGATCAAGTTCATAATTAGATCTAGAATCAGTAAAACCGTATGAATGCATAAGATGTATTTTTAATGGACTAGTATAACTGACGGGTGGTCTTACTGTTTTACTAAATCCTGGGACACATATAGTATCTTTAATGTTTTCTTGATTTACAGAGGGGTTTATAGATCCAGGTGTGCATTTTGGATCTGGAAGACTGCCATCAATAATATGACATTCAGTAGGTATGGTTAAATTTGTAACTAATGATATAGGTAGTCTTGATAATGATGAAAAGGAAGATGGATTAGCAACAGTAGGTTTAAAGTTTAAATGTTGTTGTGTAGACAGAATTTGGACCTGCTTTGTTTTATTATCCGAATGTTTTTGAAATAAGCCTGCAAATAATTTTTCTAAATGTCCAGGCAATGTAAAGGCAGCTACATTTTGAATGTGCGATATCAGTATAGTAACTATAGCTGAGTGTATTAAAAATCCTACGAGGATAACAATTTTTATATAAATGTTCATATATTTATTGAAACAATTTTGGTTTTTATTAAATTCAATCGTTATTCTATTTTGACTTTAAATAACATCGTAAATTTGTCCGCAACTGGCTCAGGCAAAAATTCTATAATCATTTTATATGCATTTTCTTCTGTCATGTTGTTTACAATTTTTTCAATAGAATCTTCACTCCATACGGAAGCCCTATCGTCAACATCATAATTAATTTCTTTCAATGCATCTTCAAACTGACCTATTTCATTTTTTTCTAATGGTAAAAAGTAGTAGTCCATCTAATCTAATAAAAATAATTACATTATATAATTGCGCTAGTATCAATGAAGTTATATTATTTAATAAAAAAGTTGCACTAATCATATTTTATCGGATTTCCGAATCATATAGCAAAGCAAAAATATCTATTTCAACTCAATCCCAATAAAATTGTACATTTTTGAACGATATAATCAAATTTTATAAAAATTTTGATTATGAATACAAACACCAGTATATACTTTACTATAATTTGCTAATACAAACCAATATTGGGTTCAATAAGAATAACTACAAATTTTTTTGTAATTCGAATATGTAGTAGATTAAAGTAATTTATTAATTAGATCTTATAATTAGACATGTATTTAATTATTAGAGTATCAGATATAGTTTGGGATATTTAAATTTTAATTTACAGATTATTATTGATATGAACCGTATCCTTAATTTTTCCAATGGTGTTAATGATGCAAGAGATCTAATTAATAACTTGGTGTGATGGAGTAGTTTTAGGAATCCGTAGTCGATACAAACTGGCAATAAAGGATCTTATATGTCGCCATGAGATATCGCCCGGTGTTTAATCAACCATATAACAAATATAATATATAAATAACTTATAGAAATAAATCAAAATTGAACTCATTGGTTACCAAGGTATCAATCTATGACTAAGATTAAGGTTTGGTTGGTGTTAATATTACTTTGGGTAGTTATAGGCTCCACATACATCACCATAAAAATTGCGATCGATACTATCCCACCATTTTTAATGTCTGGAATAAGGTATGCATCATCTGGTGCTCTTCTTATACTAGTATACATTCTAGTTCCTTCCCAAAATGACAACTATCGGACTAATCAAAATCAAAATACCCCGATCAGTCGTAGAATCAAACTTGTATCAATACTTAACAAGAGACAGTGGAAGAATGCAACAATTAGCGGGTGTGCATTGATAATTGGCGGACAAGGACTATTAGCGTGGGGGGAACAATATCTTTCATCAAGTGTTACTGCACTCTTATTTTCTACAGTTCCCATTTGGGTGTTACTACTGGGAAAAGTACTATATAAAGAAAATCTTAATAAATTTACTGTACTTGGAGTTATTACAGGCACTATAGGCTTTGTAATATTAGTATTTCATTCTCTAGTAACACAATTTGTAGGAATAGATTCTCCTAATTTGAAATTTGAACTTGTCGGTATAACTACATTAGTAATAGCTGCAATAATCTGGTCAATTGGATCTTTATATTCCTCTAAAGCAGATCTCCCAGCCAACGTACTCGTATCAACGGGTATGATGTTATTTGTAGGCGGATTTTTTTTGATTGTATTGAGTATTGCAACAGGCGAGCTACAGAATTTCCATATATCTGAAATTTCTAGGCCATCCATGACTTCTCTATTTTACCTTATAACAGTAGGTACGGCAGGATGGGTAGGTTTTTTCTGGATTCTTAGAAATACATCCACATCATTAGCCAATACTTTTACCTATGTAAGTCCCGTAGTAGCAGTTATTTTGGGATGGGTGATACTTAATGAATCCATTACTCCTCAGATAATAATTGCTACAGGGATAATAATGAGTGGAGTAGTTTTGATTGCAAATAAAAGGAAATCACGATGATTTTACATCCATATGTAAGGGAATTCATTGCTTATAATAATCTTTATCATTATATAATTATATTTTAGATAATTAATGTGTTCGATGGGAATAACTACAAATTTGTTTCTATTTTAAGTAATATAAGCGAAATATTTTTTATGTATAACAAGTTTTTGACTTTATTCCAACTCAGGGTCAAAAAAGTGTTGCTCGAGGATAACCTGTCATATGAAATCAAAGAAAGGACAAGAAATTGGTGAGAATAAGATCAGATAGCTGTTTATTCTAATTATGCAAGAGATCTATTGATAACGTGGAACACTTGTTCCATCTTATTGGAATAACTTAAACACTATTTGCTTGCTGTCCAGGTTTTCCTACTGCACTTTTAGATTGTATAAAAATTTAAAGACCTATTTGCAGTAGTGCATGTTTGTGAATGACAATTTACTAATCATTACTTTAACGGATATCTTAAATTTACTGCCATGGAAAATAACACTTTGGGGATCTGATACCACAGCCAATGTAGCAATATTAACGGGAGAAGAGCAATGACAAAGCACATGACCGAGACACGTGAAGAGTGGCTTGAAGCTCGACTCAAGCTGCTCAAAGAGGAAAAAGAATTAACCCGACGCAACGACGAACTGAAACAGCGTCGTCGGGAACTGCCATGGGTCAGGGTCGACAAGGATTACCAATTTGAGATAGATGAAGGGAGATCTTCGCTGGCAGAACTCTTTAGAGGGTGCTCGCAGCTCCTCGTATACCACTTTATGTTCGGACCGGACTACACGGCAGGTTGTCCATCCTGCTCTTCAATTGCAGACGGGTTCAATGGCTTTGTTGTTCACCTAGCAAACCACGACGTTATGCTTTGGGGGGTATCACGTGCGCCTCTCGCAAAGTTACAAGAGTACGAAACGGCGAATGGGGTGGACGTTTCCTTGGGCATCATCGCTTAAAAACGACTTCAACTTCGACTTTAATGTCTCCTTTACAGAGGAGCAGCAGCATAAGGGGCTTATCGAATACAACTATGGATGCGGGGATCATGCGATGGATGCAATACCAGTGCCGGAATCCGTCGCCCATTTTGCATCCACATGTGGAACAGACGCGTCCACGTACTCACGTGATAGACCAGGTATGAGCGCTTTTGTGCTCGAGGACGGCATTATCTACCATACCTATTCCACCTATGCGCGAGGACTGGATGGCTTGTGGGGCATGTATCAGTAGCTTGACCGCGCTCCCAAGGGGCGTAACGAGAATGGTGTCTGGTGGCGTCGTCACGACGAGTACGACAAGCCAAAATAATATCAAAGATATTAGATAAATAAATAAGAGGAATAAAAGTTCTCAAAACCAAATTTTATTAAATTCAAATAGTTATCTGAATTTATATGGACTTTTAATCTGTTTGTTATTATTTCTGCTTTCTCTCTGCTTTGTTGTATAATTATTCGAAAATCCGTTAAAACAACAATTTGTTTGTAACAATAACAAATGAATTAACTGTTTTCGTTTTATCTTCCACAGCAAAACGGTTGTAAATAACAAAAAAAGACAAAAAAAATAATCATGCAACAAAGCAGTATTAAGGTTCTTGTTGTATTCATAAAATGGTTCTAAAGGATCATTCTACTAATTGAAAATACCCTGGCTTATAACTAATGTCATGAAAGACACATGGTGGTACATCTTGGTCACCTACACAGGTAATGGTCGAGAAGGCCCAAAAGATAAAAGGGTTACTAATTGTATTTGAAGGAGCGTATGACATGACCAAACAAATGATATGATGAATGTACATTGTTATAAAAATAATATAGGGAAACAATTTGTTGACTTTCTAAAAATAGTAGATAAAAGATATGATGATAAATCTAAATATATATCTCTGTTATACTTGATTATCTATCAGTACATAGTATATCAATCAAAGAAGGTAAAGGATGAAATATCCAGATCCAAATGTTGTCCGAAAATAAAATTTGTATTTCTACTGCAAGTAAGATCACCAAGCTTAATTTAATTGAAGTTAGATGGTCATGATGTTACAAAGACAGGCAATGGACACTTTTACTTGCAAAGACGAACAAGAAGAAAAAGACAAGTAATAGAACAAGCGGCTCTGTAAAGTTAAGGAATTGATAATTATTTTTAATTAAAGAAATTTGGTTAAATTGACCATTTCAAAAAATAATTTTGGCAAAATGAACTTAAATTTAATACGCAAATCAAATTTTTGATGGACCATCACATTCAAATGTTTTACAAAATGGATTTTTGGTCTTAACTTTACAGAGCCGAACAAGCAGAAGAAAATATATATTTATAATAAAATCATGACAGCAAAAAGCAATCACAAATATTTTACAAAGGATGCATCATTGTGTTTATACAGCTGTTAATTTGAGTCAAAAAAAGATATACTATATCCATATCTATATCCATATCTATATCAATGAAATCAATGACATCATTAAATTATGAGTATCTATCTCTTTTCAATTAAATTATTTAATATGTAGTATAATTAAAAACATATAGTGTATTTATATCCCAAAAAATTTCTATTAACCAAACTTAGACTAGAACATTGATTGCAAATATGATTAAGTATCATAAATAAATTATACATGTTAAAATTAAATATGAATCTCACCAGTACTTTGGAGCGGTCTTGTTCTTATATAACTAGGAAGAAATGGAAAGTAATAGTCATGGTAATAATAATATTAACAACATTGATAAATATTACTACAAATGGAATGGCTTTTGCGCATAGACATCATCATCACTTTAATTTTCAAGATGATTCTAAATCTCCAACAGATAAAAAAAGTAACCTACATCTATGCTATATTGTTGGAATATATTATTGCTTGGCATTGTTCCATATGCATTAGTTGTATATACAGCAGAGCACTGTAGCATAGGCTCTGTAAAGTTAAGGAAAAAGCTATAGATTTCTTTTTTGTTTATTATATATGATACAACAAATAAGAAAAAGAACGGAACCTAAAGATATTTTATATTCTTTACATCTTTATTTCAGTGAGCTTTCATTAAGAAATACATCTAAAGCCATATCTCGATTTGTTAAAAGAAGTCATTCTGCAATTAGAGATTGGATACAAAAGTACAAGCCAGAAAGACTATCTTACAGCAAGACCCAGATATCTGAATTCATAATTGATGAAACTCAAATTAAAGTTGGTTCTGAATTAATATAGTTATGGGTTGTTATTGAATCTGAAACTAAGAATATTCTTGGAATAAGTATATCCAAAGAGCGAAACATGTTTGTTGTTGAAAGATTTCTATCTAATATTATAGAGAATTATGGTTATCACCCTGTTTCTACAGACGGTGGTGGTACATGGTATCCGCAAGCTTGTAGATTTTTGAAATTAAATCATCATTTGCATTCATCATATGAGAAAAGTATTATCGAAAGAACAATGCAGTACATAAAAGATAGAACCGAAGGTTTTGATGATTATTTTCCCTGTAGAAAAAAGAAATGTAAATTAAGGCATGTAAAACAATGGCTTAACCTATTTGTCAACTATTACAACAAAGAAATAATAGCTTAACTTTACAGAGCCGTAGCATACGTATAATAAATATATATATATATAATGTACGTTCATAATATCTAAATTTTTTTCAGGATACCATTTTCAATTAGTTTATTTTAAAATAATGTATACTTGTCTATAATGCTTTTGCAAGATTCATAAAATTCGTAATAGCATAACATATTTTGTATATAGATATCATTTTGCTATACAATACTTTTAATACCATCATTTTTCCATATTTTTAAACTTGACATAGATATACGACATTGAAAAGGATGATTTCATTCGAAGTTAGTAAATACTTTTTGAGTGTTATTAGATTGGTTAGCCGAACGAATACTTGAATTATTTTAATCTCTATTAGACAAGTTAAACGTTTGATAGAATTTGCCAATCGAACAATACCGCAGATATCAGTATGAAGATATCAATGCTACAGCATATGCGCGTGTAATTTAACAAGTTATCTGTAACAATCTGCGTACGTTAGTACCTGAGTATTTTTATAGATCATTATTGCATAGAAAATAAAACGTATAGAACTATCTTGGCCTTGACAATTATGACATTGACCATTATGACAACAGTAGGACTGGTTCAGCTCTCGTTCGTATTCGCAGCACCACCCCAAGGTGGAAACCCACATGGCGAATTTCATGTTATTCCAGATACAGGAAATCCACATTTGTCCCAAGTGACTCCAAAAGGAAATCCTCATCTGTGTGAAACCACTCAATCAGGAGGAGGCTCAGCATCAGGAGGAGCAGGAGTAGAAAAGCATACAATAAAACAATGCTAACTGCTGTAACTACCACCTAACTAACCTATATTTTTGCACCCTTGTAACGTTGTAATTAGTAACTGTACTAACTACAGAACCGCTTTATCAGGTAAGTGTCTCATTTCATAAGGCACCGTATTAGATTGTACCACTGGTTGTATTGATCGGTTAATATGATTTAGTAAGTTCAAGGCATAATGCTGTAGAAAAAGCCTAGGCCTGTTTCTATTGCTTTCCAGGGTTCCAATAGACCAAGGATATGGAGTATGAAGAAAAACGGCTCTTTTCTACCAAAAATGTTGGCAATGGATTTCTTATTATTAACAGCAGCGTTCACATCTGAAAAGACTTTGATCTTTGAAATCTGTCTTTTACTGGTTGAAGCTGTTTGCGATATGATAAGGACTAGAGTGCTATAGGATTAAAGTGCTTGGATGCATGATTATTTTTTTCGCTATTTGATAACGTTTTGTTGATTAATCTATGACGAAAACAGTTAAAATTCAATTGTATTATTACAGGTTAAATGTGCTTTGTTGCATGATTCGAAAATCAGTTAAAAATTTAATATTTGTATTATAATAATAATTAAGCTTTGACTATTTCCGTTATAACACTGTCAATAAAACGTTAACAAATGACGAATAAAATAATCATGCAACAAAGCAGGTTAAATGTTGTTTTAACGGATTTTCCAATAATGTAACAAAGCACGTCGACTACTACAACAAAGGAGTAATTACTTTACTTTATAAGATAGTTTTTTTCCGTATGGACTATTGAGATTGAGAATAAAAGTCTGCGTATTACGTCTGTCTGTTCCATTTGTCTTTATATACTATTATCAATATATACAGATATAGTTTCAGAGAATGTTATATAAGAAACTCTGTTGAAGAGTTTGTATCTCCTTGTGTCTTTTAGGTATAAATTATAATTCTAAGGAATTAACATAGTTTGCTTTGTTGCATAACTCAATTTTTTCGTAACTGTATATCACATTCAGTTCAAGTCTATGAAATATCTATTCGGAATTCGTAATATGATAACAAAGTCCAATCATTAAAAAACGAATTTCAGAGTTATGCAACAAAGCAACATAGTTTAATTGTTAATGGCTCTGTGAAGAGAAGATAGTAGACCACCAACCAACCAGATATAAATAAAAAATTATCCGAATAAAAGTGCTTTGTTATATTTCGAAAAACAGTTAAAAATACGATCTATGTATAACAATTACAATTAAAATTAAATGTACTATTTTCGTTTTACCTTCAGCAACAAAACGTTAGTAAATAACTACAAAAAAAATAATATGCAACAAAGCATCATTATCTTATTCTTTTAATATTGTAATTAATTATACATGTTCTTGCTTGATCCGATTCTACGTGCTTGAACAATCTTGACTATACATTAGATCTCTTGCATAATTAGCCAAAACAGCTTTATTTCCGTCTATCGTATGTAAATATGTCATTCTTTTTGTTATCTTACAATAGATTATCCAAGAAGCCATCACTCTTTAAATCCTTTACCGGTCTCTCAATTCAACAGTTTAATGACATTTATAAAGAAATAAAATCAAAATACAAAAAGTACGAGATAAAACGCTTATCCTCAAAAAGAAGGAGGAGAGAACGAGATGTAGGTGCAGGGAGACATTTCAAACTCATTGTTGAGGATAGAGTTATCATGGTTCTAGTGTACTATCGCCTATACATAACCTACACATTAGCTGGTTTTCTATTTGATCTAGATCAGAGCAACATCTGCAGAGATATCCAAAAGATAGAAAGTTTGATAAGACAATGCGTACCAATTCCGCAGAAAATATATCAGATAACCAAGAGGTTGAAAACGCCAGAGGAAGTAGAGAAATATTTTCCGGGATTTATGGCTTTTACAGATTGTACAGAGCAGCAGATTCCAAGACCTATTGACAAGAGAAGATGTAAGATGTACTATTCAGGCAAGAAGAAAAGGCATACAACAAAGACACAGATTACGGTTAACAATCATGGTTATATTATTCACAAAGCAGATCATAAGAAAGGACACAGACATGACTATAACATCTATAAAGAAAATCATCCTGCTATCCCAAAAGATGTTCTAAATGTGTATGATCTGGGATACCTTGGAGTAGAAAAGGACTTTCCAGAACAAAGATCATCTCTACCCTATAAAAAGAAAAATAATCAAAAAGAATTACCACAAGAAGATAAAGAATACAACAAAAGTCATTCTAGAAAAAGGATAGTTATTGAACATACTATTTGTAGATTGAAAAAGTACAGGATAATGAGTGATATATTTAGAAATAGGCTCAGAAAGTACAATAAAGTGTCAGATATAGTCGCAGGCTTGATAAACTACAGAATTATGAAGCAGCATAACTAAAAGAAAAAATGGTGTATCTGTAGTCAACTTAATGAAATGTATCTAATTATGCAAGAGATCTATTATATCCATATGTATCCAGATGGAATCTTTGATTGGGTTGTGATTACATTATATTTTTCAGATATCAATTTTACCATAGTACCTATTTCATTGCTCGTGAATGGATCGAGTGTTGGTATATTTACAGTCATGTGAACTGTAAAATCGGATGACGGCATTTCCTTATTATCCACTGTATAGATCTCTGGCATAATTAGATGCCTGTCAAAATTTTATATATTCTCAATGATATTTTGTAATATCCTTAACTTATTTGCTAATTATGATTAAGATATGTCTACTTTTTAGAAATTTTTCTTATGTCGTTAATTATGCAAGAGATCTATTTTCAAATTATACAACAACCATATAGAAAACACTTATTATTTCAGAGTGAATGTGGTTAGCATATATATGCATAGTTCATCAGCAGAATCTTCTCAAAACAGAGAAAAAGGTCCTGATATGCTTGAATCACCCGCATTAAATAAAGGTACAGCTTTTACCGATATTGAGCGAGCTTCATTTGGTTTAGAAGGCCTACTTCCTCCTGCAATAGAAACCATAGAGCAACAACATTTACGTGTACTTCAGCAGTTAGGAAATAAGACATCTGATATTGAGCGTTACATATATCTTATTCAACTTTTTGATTCAAATGAAACCCTTTTTTACAACGTTGTTATGGCAGACCCTGCATATTTTCTACCAATACTTTATGACCCTACAGTAGGTGAAGCTTGTTTAACTTTCGGACATATCTATCGTCGACCACGTGGAATGTATACATCAATGAATCAAAAAGGGCGAATTCAAAAGGTTCTAAACAATTGGACGGAAAAGGATGTACGCGTTATTTGTGTAAGTTCCGGTGGTCGTATTCTGGGATTAGGTGATCTTGGTGCAAACGGGATGGGAATACCTATTGGAAAATTACAATTGTATACTGCCTGTGCAGGTGTTCCTCCAAATGGTCTTCTTCCTGTTTTACTTGATTTTGGTACAAATAATCATCAGCTGCTAAACGATCCGTTGTATCTAGGGTTACGACAAACACGCCCAACTCTTCAAGAAACAGATGCATTTGTAGATGAGTTTGTAGATGCAGTTCAAGAATCTTTTCCAAATTGTTGCATTCATTTTGAAGATTGGAAAGGCACCGATGCACTTCATTACCTTGCCCGTTATAGAGATAAAGTATGTTGCTTTAATGATGATATTCAAGGTACAGGCAGTGTAACCGTGGCCGGTCTGATAAATGCTATGCGTATAACCGGTCAAAGTCTTAAAGATTCCCGTGTTCTATTTCTGGGTGCTGGATCAGCAGGCATTGGAATTGCAGATATGATTAAATCAGCAATGAAACTTGAGGGGCTATCAGAAGAGCAAGCTCGAAATAACATCTGGATGTTTGATATACACGGCTTACTTGAAGATACTCGAAAAGACTTGATACCTGAACAAAAAATATATGCTCACTCTCATGCACCTACAGAAGATTTAGTAGAAGCCATAAAAACAATCAGTCCCAACATCCTAATTGGCGTAGGTACAATAGGAAAGGCATTTACTCAAACTGTGATCAAGACCATGTCCAACATTAATGATCGGCCAATAATTTTTGCATTATTTAATCCAACTGAACATGCAGAATGCACAGCTGAAGAAGCATATAGATGGTCTGATGGAAAAACTATTTACGCAGCAGGGGTTCAATTTGCTCCAGTTCACTATAATGGCCAGACTTTTCTTCCTTCACAAGCAAATAATTTCTATATCTATCCTGCAATAGGCCTTGCAATTTACGCAACTCGCGCTAAATTTGTAACTGACGAAATGTTTATTGAAGCTTCAAAGGCTACTACTGAACAGGTGACTGACAAACAACTTAAAATGGGCATGTTATTTCCTCCTCAAAGCAATGTTTTGGAAACAGAAGTACATACAGCTGAACGCGTCATAAGACTTGTATTTGACCGAAATTTGGAAAGAGTGGATTCACCATCGGTATCTGATAGAAAGATCCTCAATACATGGCTTAGAGATATGCTTTATAAACCAAAATATGCAAGTTATAGTAGTGCTCATCAGTAATACTAGAATCTGATTCATATGGATAAAAATAGTAATCATATAACTAATAAAAATGACGATGAACTTGGTCCATCAATATTAGATATTCCAATAGGTTTAAACGTAAAGGGTACTCGAAAAGAAACTGACTCCCTTGGAGAAATCGAAGTCCCTGCTGACCACTATTGGGGAGCTCAAACCCAGCGCTCTTTAATTCATTTTTCTATAGGTAATGATCGAATGCCGAAAGAGGTCTATCACGCCTATGGTTATATAAAAAAGGCAGCCGCCATAGTAAATTCCATCGACGGACACTTGCCAAAGTGGAAAGCTAATTTGATTTCAAAAGTTGCTAATGAAGTTATATCTGGAAAGATGGACAGCGAATTTCCACTTTATGTTTGGCAAACGGGCTCTGGAACTCAATCTAATATGAACGTTAACGAAGTAATAAGCAACAGATCTATTCAACTTGTTGACGGAACCCTTGGTAGTAAAAATCCAATCCATCCTAATGATGATGTGAATATGAGTCAATCATCAAATGATACCTTTCCTACTGCTATGCATATTGCAACTGTGCTTGAACTCAGCAATAGGCTTATACCGGCAGTGACCACACTTAAGGATACCATATGGACAAAAGCACGCGAATGGATAGATATCGTTAAGATAGGACGCACGCACCTTCAAGATGCTACTCCTTTAACATTTGGACAAGAATGGTCAGGCTATGCTACTCAGATTGACGACACCTTGGCATTAATTCAACAATCTCTCAGGGGATTGTATAGGTTAGCTATAGGAGGAACTGCAGTTGGAACTGGCCTTAATGCTCCGCCGGACTTTGGTAAAAAAATTGCGGTAGAGATTGCTAATCTCACAGGCTACCCATTTGTCACCGCTCCAAATAAATTTGCAGCACAAGGGTCATTAGATGCAATGGTAGCTGCGAGTGCATCTTTGAGGGCATTGGCAGTTGTGCTCATGAAAATTGCCAATGATATACGTTGGCTTGGTTCAGGACCGCGGTCTGGAATTCATGAACTCATTCTACCAAGCAACGAGCCAGGTAGCTCAATCATGCCAGGTAAAGTTAATCCAACACAAGAAGAAGCTATGGTCATGGTATGTATACAAGTGATTGGCGAAGACAACGCGGTAGCCTTTGCAGGTTCTCAGGGAAATTTTGAGCTTAATACAATGCGTCCAATCATCATTAACAATATATTACATTGTGCTCGAATTCTCGGTGATGCATGCATTAAATTACGTAAGTATAGCATAGAAGGAATCAAACTCGATCAAAAACGCATTAATAAATTTGTGGAGGAATCTCTTATGCTTGTAACTGCACTTAGTCCTATTATTGGCTATGACAAGGCATCTATGATTGCACATAATGCTCTCGATAACAATATTACATTGAAAGAAGCGGCGATAAAGGGAGATTTTATTAGTGAAGAAGAATTTGATAAGGTGGTGGATCCAAAGAAAATGGTCGGAAATGCGCATAGTGTCCTTGAAATAGCTAACAAAACGGATTCCCAATAAGTTCGTAACTATATGGCTGAACATTAACAATTAAACTATGGTAATTCCTTAGAATTAATTTTATACTTACAATACACAAGAGACACAGCAACTCTAACAGAGTTTCTTATATAACATTCTATGAAACTATATCTGTATATATTGATAATAGTATATAAAGACAAATGGAACAGACACACCTTTATTCTCAATCTCAATAGTACACTGAAAAAACTATCCTGTCAAGTAAAGTAATTACTTATTTGTTGTAGTATTGGCAAATGAATTTAACCATTTTTTTGAACATGTTTTAGTTTACATTTTTATATTTGTAAGGAAAGTAATGATCAAATCCTTCAATATTCTATCTTTGATATATGTATAGTCCTTTCTATAATACATTTTCAAAAGGGTATCTGGAAATGAAAATACATGTTGTTGCTGTTGTAAATGTCAACACAAAGAAAATTCTTTCAATGATGAGGTACCGACGATGAGTATATACATGATAACAAAGCATTACCAGAATTGATTAATGGTATTTTTAAGATCCATAAAACAGTAGGTGAACTATTAGCTGATGATAATGCGCTTATGATAGCAATAATATTTTTAAATTCAACAGACAGCAGTGGAATTCTGGTGTATTAAAGTAAGAAAAATAATGCTAGAATAAGATGGAAAAAGGAAAAAACATCATTAGAAATCTTCAGTTTTAGCTCAGAAAAATGATTTGCAAAAATGGAAAGAGGATAATATAAACGATGGAAAGAGGTGGATTGTAGAAACTGTATTTTCATCAATAAAAAGAACGTTGTTGGCGAGTATGTATATTCTATAAACTGCAGAATATAATAAAGGGATGATGTTGCAAGTATAATTGTTTAACAAAATGATATCAATTTAGAGATAATAGATATTAAAACAAATTATAGGAATCATGCAACAAAGCATATACAACCTATAAGATACACAATGTTAAAAAGATTGATTACTTTAATCTATCGCGATCTAATCTTTGGGTCAGAGTTAATCAAAATAATATCTCAAAAGTTAGCTTTAAGATATATGAAATGTATTGAAAATAGATTTGAAAACACGACCAAGCCTCCCTGTTATTTAGAAAATAATGACACCATATTTTTATTCATATAAAGGCATACTAAATGAAAAGGTAGCGCCTTTACCGTCTCCATTATTTTCCGCCCATATCCTTCCACCATGAGATTCGACAATGTTTTTTGAGATAAAAAGTCCAATACCTATACCTTGAAATGATTTTGTAATAAACTTTGTAAAGAGTTTTGGAAAAATATTGTTATCTATTCCTACACCTGTATCTTTTACACTGACAATAACTATTTCTTTACTATTATTATTATTTTCATTAGTAGTTGCTTTTCTTTGAATAATTATAGATACATTACCCTCATGGGGAATAAATTTAATGGAGTTATCAATTAAATTCGAAATAACACGACTTATACCAATTTTATCAGCATAAACAGTGAAATCATCATCTATCATAAATTCGAATTTTATATTTTTACTATCGGTATTATTTCTATAACTATCAATAATATAAAGAATTAGTTCCTTTATTTTAAAGTGTTCTCTATTTAGAGTTAAAGAATTATTCTCAATTCTAGTTACATCTAAAATATCTTCTGATAATTTTTTTAATCTCTGCGCATTTCTAATTATAACTGTAAGATAATCCTTTTGTCTTTCATCTTTTAACTCTTTTCTTATTATCTCGGCTATGCCAAGTATCGGTTGTATGGGTGTTCTTAATTCATGAGCTGCTACATTGATAAACTCTTTTTGCATCTTATCCTGAATTATTAATTGTTGATACATCTCTGTCTGTTTCCAAAGACTATCAAATATTGCAGCATACGACGATACGGTTGGTGTACTATTAGAATAAGTTACAAACCCTATTGCTTCTGTTAGTATTTTTTTTGAATCATCTGCTAATTCCGCAACCAAGGAATATTTTCTATCTATAATTAAAATACACATTTTGGATAATAGATCGAACAATCTAAAAGTAAAATTAGAATTATTCAATCCAGAATCCAAATTTTCTATTCCAATATCTTTAGGAGTTAGAATTTTAATTGCTATCCAAGGTTTATTTTGCCTTATTTCTATTAGTTTTTGTATAAATCCGGTCTTTTCCAGCCTACGAAATGCATTTGAAGTTGAAAATATTATTAATATTTCATTATTGGCAGAATTTAGAAGATCGTGTATTTTATTTTGGATCTCAAGTGGATTATTAATGGTTTCAATAACTTTTGGTATAATGCCTTCTTCAATTTCCATTATTCTTTGATCATAAGGCATTGTCTTTTTCCAAAGTGTATCAAAGATACATTGCTGCTGTTCTACAACTTCTTTCTCATTACTATATATTACAGGATTTAAAAGCTGGCTTTCTCTCCAAGTTGTTGAACCTAAAAACTCAAAATCATTTATACATATCGATCCTTTGATATTATCAAGATGTCTAAATTCATCGACAATTGTACTTAATTCTTTACAATAATGTATATTATCTTTTGTTATCGCTGTAACAAATCTTATTTTTACACCTCGACTCCTTGCTTTGAGATAATTATCCTTGTAAATGTGGTATTTTATAATTATAGCAGGCCCGTTTTCATCTACAAAAACGTCCATTCTTCCTTTAGAATTCTGAAGAAATTTTACCCCATAGGATATCGCGCTCTCAATATCATATATCAACTTGGTTTTTTCATTTGGAATAATATTTTCAGATATTGACAATAATACAATAATATGATAAGTATTATTATATAAGAATAACAATTAGTTAAAAAATAACTTTATTAAATTTACTTTCTATAACAATAATAATCAACGAATTTCATTTTATTTTAGTAGATTTCTTGCATAATTAGAATAAACAACTATTTTATCAGCAATTCATCTTTTTTTTCTTGTCCTTTTACTCTGCTTTTGTATGAGTTAATCATCGGCTGGCCTGGGGCCATTGCCTGGTGGTTTGCAATGTTGGAGCTGTAACGACCATTTACACCGCAGCAACACCTATATGATAAGAAAAATAATACCTGCTTTGTTGCATGATTCTTATAATCAATGATTTTACCATCTATTTTGGTTAAACAGATATCATTTTGTTATACAAGGACGCTTTCAACATCATCTCTTGTACCATATTCTTTAGTTTAACCGAGTATAAGTATTCACCAAACATTCGCTTTATGCACGAAAACACAGTTTCAAAATCCATCTTTGTCCATAGCTTACGCTATCCTTCCATCCTTGTAAATCACTTTTCTGCGCTAACACTGCTAGATTTCTAAGGGTGTTTCCTTTTTTCCATCGAACTCTAGCATTTTTTCTTACTTTAATGCAAGGTTGGATTCCGTTGTCTGATAAGAATCTAAAAATATTATTGCCTTCATAAGCACCATCACCCAACAGTTTACCTATGGATACCATGTTATCTGATTTTATAATATTTTCAATCAATTCAGGTAACGCTTTGCTATCATGAACGTGCTCGTCTGTGACCTTCATAGAAAGTATTTTCTTGGTTTTAACATTAACTGCTACGTGTATTTTCAAATATCCTTTCTTATTTTTCGCATTCCATTTATCCCTCATCCATTGACCTCTGTTGGTAACCTTGATACCTGTACTATCTATCGCAATGATGATGTATTCGTCTTCAAAATCCTTGTTTTTACTATTTATATCTTTTATCTTGATATCTAGTCTGTTTATTCTTCTGTTTATTGTGGTGTAATGTGGGATGGAAGGTACTTTTCCTTTGGCGTGTCCTTGTGCGATTCCTTCCGTTTGTCTATAAGGAAGATGAAAGTACACTTTGGCATATCCAAGCAAGAGAAGGAAGGTATTTGGATAATGAAATGGCTCGCCAATCTTGTCTTTGTTCATCCCTTCTAGTTCTGCATCCCAGTTGTTTATAACATCAAATCCTAGCAGTATTTCGCCTCTTCTAACAAGAGATTGGTTGTAGACGGACCAATTCATATGTTTTATTGAGGGATGTTAGCTAAATGTATTTGGGAAAGAGGAATCATGCAACAAAGCAATAATACCCACTTGTTGTGTCTATATCATATAAATTGTTATACTATTTCTTTATAATTAAAGGTTCAGAAGTATTATCTACAATATACCTAGTGTTGAGAGGATCCTATAGGATTATTATTCAAGATTATTAATCCAATGTATATATGGGACACTTTTTCTGTTCTTTTGCAAAATTTAAGGGGTGTCTAATACCAAATAATTCCCTTTATATCTAATTATATGTAACTTTTAATACGACACGATAGGTCGTATATACATGACAAGAGTCGTGAAGCATCTTACACATATTACTGATTTTCATACAAATCCCAGATACAGCAAATCTATGCTAATGCCTGCAATTCAAAATTGCATTTCTATAACAGTACTTAAATTAATTCTATCAGCTGGATTTCTATTTTTACTATGCAATACAATACTAAATTTGGGTTCTTCGCATTTTGTTCAGGCACAAAATTTGAATACAATTCAGAGCAAAACACACACAATATCTATATTCCTACAACGATATCCCCAAGAGCCCAGGTGGAACTAAAAAATCTAAAACCACTTCCTGCTATCATTAAGTGTTGTACTTCCACACATGGTTGACAAAACAATGTACCAACATGGCTGACACATTTTGTCTTGTTCTACATTATCAATATCGGTTGTTTTAAAGATTTCATGAACTTCTCTGATGGCGTCATTCCGTTTATTCCACCGTGTTCTCTTTCATAGTTATACGATTTGACAAATAATTCGTATTTCTCTATTCCCTCTTTCATATCAATTAACTCTTCTACTTGTAGAAATTCAGTTATGACTATTTTGTTATACGCTTCTACTTTCCCCTGTTCTTGTGGATAACCTTTAGGAATCTGCTTGTCCTTTATTCCATTGAGAAAAAGATAATGTTTGAATTTATTCGATGTAAATTCTCTACCACAACCATCGTGTGCATCACTTTCATAGGTTTACCGTAGAGTTCAATCCATTCGTTGAGAACCGACAGTGATTCTTCACTAGTTCTTCTGCTGCACCATTTGCTAACTACTTTTCTTGAGGGGCAATCATCTATTACGTGAATAAAATAATTTTTGCTTCGTGAGCCTTTTAGATAAAAAGGTCCTTTGGTATCCATTTGAACCAACTCATTCGGATGTTTCATTTCAAATCTTGTATTTTCTTTTTAGCTTGACAGATAGTACATTGAGATTGTGTCTCTTTAGAATATTGTAAATGGTTTTTGTACCCAAGCTGATTCCATACTTTCTCTTTAATCTGAACCTTATTCTCATTGGACCAAATCTGTTGTTTAGTCTCAGCTCGAGAATAATCTTTTCTATATCTTTGGTTACCTTTACATTTTTAATATTATGCGGTTTTCTTGATTGGTTTTTTAATCCATCTATCCCATATACATTATACCGTTTCTTCCATTTGTACCATGTTTGTCTTGAAACACCATATGCAGTACAAGCATCAGATATAGTCTTACCTGAACGTTCTGATTCAATTATCATTTTATACCTATTTTCAATTATATCCATTATTATTACACTCTAAGACTAGAGTGTCAACTATGTTAGGAAGCTAAAATGTCAACTATGTGTGGAATCAGTACAACTAACTATATTAATAGCATATATTACAAGGATAATAGGAGCATTGTCAATCTCTAAGACGTATATAGAATTTAAAGATTATTTATTCAAATTTACCCGTAGTTAGCATGTCGTAATATAAAAGTACAGACCAAAACGAATCCAAAACATAAATTAGAACACCATTGTTATAATACATCAATTGACTTAATATTTAGTCTAATATTAAAATAAGTTAAAATTTCAACCAATATTAAAATATGAAATCACAATACATATAAGAAAAACATATCCGCCAAAAATAAAATATAACAATGAACCATTAAATATCTTTATTTACAATTAATAATGTGCTTAAAAATGTCAAGTTTTAACGATAATACTAATGACAATAATATTATTAATGAAGAAGTTTTAGACAAAAAGGCAAAAGGTGTAAAAGAGGCAGAATTTGGCAAAATCAAAGAAATTACACTACATTATATATTAGCTCAAAGAGTAGAAAACAAAGATAAGTTTTATCTCCCGAGATCTTTGCTAAAGGATTTCAATAAAAATGAATTAAGATTTGCAATAACGGAGCATGAAGCAAATACAAAATATAAAAGAGATAATCCACCTTCGATAGAAGAATATGAAACACTTTATAAAAAGAATAGTAATAAGCTATTAAAAAATAAGAAGAAAAAACAAAGCAATACAAAAATCACAGACCCAAAAAATATCTCAATGAATTTTAATGACAGATATAAAAAGGAAGAGGGTTTAATACAATACAAACAATCGAATAATGCGAATAATCAAAGTAAAAAGATGAGGAAAAATGTTATTTTGGAAGATAACATGAATGAAAATAAAGTAAAAATTGGTGATACTAAAATTAAAAACGAAAAAGAAATTAAGAATAAAGAACAAATTATGCAAAAAATTGGCCCGACTACAATGATATTTGCAGGAGAGAAATCAAAACAAGAAGCTGAAACAAGTGCAAGAAGAGAAGCTGAAACAAGAGCTCAAGAAATAAAACAAGAAGCTGAAACAAGTGCAAGAAGAGAAGCTGAAACAAGAGCTCAAGAAATAAAACAAGAAGCTGAAACAAGTGCAAGAAGAGAAGCTGAAACAAGAGCTCAAGAAATAAAACAAGAAGCTGAAACAAGTGCAAGAAGAGAAGCTGAAACAAGAGCTCAAGAAATAAAACAAGAAGCTGAAACAAGTGCAAGAAGAGAAGCTGAAACAAGAGCTCAAGAAATAAAACAAGAAGCTGAAACAAGTGCAAGAAGAGAAGCTGAAACAAGAGCTCAAGAAATAAAACAAGAAGCTGAAACAAGTGCAAGAAGAGAAGCTGAAACAAGAGCTCAAGAAATAAAACAAGAAGCTGAAACAAGTGCAAGAAGAGAAGCTGAAACAACTAAACAAAATTACAATATCAATATTGTAATGAAAAATAATAATGAAATAAATAACAATATAATCGAAACGAATCATCCGGAAGAATATTTTGATCCTTTTTTTACAAGTATTGAAATTTGGCAGAATTATTCGATGTATTGGATCAATAAGATCAAAGAAATCTTCCAAAGTACTACAGACTTGACTAGAAATGTAGAAATAGCAAGGGAAAAAGAATTCACAAATAATGCAATATCTCAATGGTTTGGAACAAATACAACATGATGTTTGACTCTAGGTATAAGAACCATAAAAATAATTATGATACCTATGACGGCTTATAAAATTTAATTACATAAAAGTATAAGAATCATTCAATCATAAAATTTTTTTACTTTTATACTGATGTATAACTCATCAAATTTATTAATGTACCTGTAAACTAAAGGAAAAACTTATAGATTGAAATGACCCTGTCTCCTACTAGGTCAAGAAATAGGACACCTTTAAAAATAATTGGTTATGGATTATATATGACTTTTCAGGTTTATCATTTAAAAATACTGTCAAAGTATTATCTTTCATAAAAATAATAAAAGTAACTGTGAGGTATCAATCAGAAAAGGATACAAAAATATCGACCAAAAAATCTTTATCGCAAAAGGAAAATCAAATAGTATATAATTGACGAAACTGCGATAGAAGATAATTCTCCTTACTTATGTGTATTTGGATATTATTGGAACAATACTTAAAAATTCTTTTATTTTGGCTATTAGAAGAATAAATATATTTATGGGAGCGTTTTTTTTCTAACGTTCTAGATAAGTATGGATTACAACAAGTTTCATAAGACGTAGGTACATTTATCCCCCGCATTTAAATTTCTAAAACTACATCATCATCTTTACTCACATTTTAAAAAACCTGATTGAAATGACAATACGATAAATAAAGTACAAAACTGAAATCTTATTCTCCTAGTAAAAAGAACAAGTGTAAATTAAATCATATTAAACAATGGCTTAAGTTGTTTGTTTATCAAAATAATAAGTAAATAGTTCCTTAAATTAACAGGCCTGGCTTTTATAATGTGCTTTTTAACTATTTGATAAAGAATTAATAGATAAATTTCCAATCCTGATATAGGATAATGACGTGAAAATGTTTATCTTTCTATGTCAATTGATTGTTAATTTATTATAAAAGGTAAAATTGTTTGCAATATTTTTAATTTTAAACGACATTGAATTTATTCTTATAATCTCAATTCCTTGACAGTTTGTTTCACTATGGTGTGCTCATCTTGATTAATTTATCGTAATTGTTTTAGAAGGATGGTGTAGCCATCCATACTAATTTTTAAGTTATTAACTTATAAAATTAGATACTATCAATATTAATTTTTAATTATATAAAAACCTTTGGATTAAAAAATTGTATATCAAAAATACTGAAAAATTCTGTAATTAAGTTATATTTTATTACTTCATCTATAGAATTTATTATAATTCACTTTTTTAATTTGATTTAAATTTTTTTCAAAAAATTTTTTCCAGAATTTTATGCATTCTATATATTATATTTACTATTATCATTTTACTCATAATCAATCTGTTTAAAAATAGCATTTTTAATCCTAGATCTTTTAGTAGAAATTTAATTTATAATTATCCTTAAAAGATTGAATTACAAATTTATAACGTGGAAGGAGTCTATGATTTAATATTTTATTAATTTTAAATAGAAATTCATTGAAGTCTATAGGTTTTTTTACTATTTCCTTCGGAGATAAATCTGGAAATATGCTTAAAAGCTCTTCTACTGCATCTAATGCGGATAAAAATAGGACTTTGATATCAGGATTCATTATTTTCATTTTTGAATATAGTTGAATACCATTTAATCCTGGCATTCGTATATCCATTATAATTAAATCATAATGGTATGGTGTTACCTGAGAAAAATGTTCTAATGCTTTACTGGGATCTGAAAATGAATTTGTCTTGAATTTTTCACTTTCAATTATGGTTTTAAATGTGAAGAGAATATCTGCGTCATCATCTATTAAAAGAATGTTAAAAGAGGAGTTTGATTGACTAAGCCTATTTTCTTTGTATTTTATTTGATTTTGCTTTTTTTTAAACTCTATTTCTTTTTGATGTTCCGGATTATTGCATCGTTGGACAGAGAAAATTTCATAAGAAATAGAAGTTTCATTTTTATCCCATATATCATTTTCATCGTATATATTGTCACTATTATTAATTAATTTAAAACAATAGTCATCGAAAAATGATGCTTTATCAATTACGTCGTATAGATCCTTATAAATAACCATCCCATTTGACAGAGCAAGATGGTTAATTTTCGAACAAATATTAATTGTAGGTCCAAACAAATCTACGGAATTTGAATTTAATGAGGTAGCCATCTCTAGTTTTCCATAATTTGCACTAATTCTATAATTAATTGTTGGAAGTTCATTTTTTTTTAAATTATTATTAAGATCTGCATTAGCATCAATCATTGCTAATCCACAATCAAGAACATCTTGAAATGCATCCTTGTTTGTATCTATAGATCTCTTGCATAATTAGAATAAACAGCTATATGATCAGCAATTCTTCATTTTCTTGTTCTCTCATTGCTTTCATATGATCGGTTATCCAAAAAACCATTGCTTTTCAAATCATTCACTGCTGGTCTTACAGTGCAACAGTTCGATGACATTTATGAAAAAAATGTAACAAAAAGATATGCTAAACATGAAATACAACGCTTGTTCAAAAAAGATAGAGAAAGACGTATAGGTGCAGGTAAACCTTTCAAACTAGATATTAAAGATAGATTTCTCATGCTTTTGGTTTACTATCGTCTATACATAACTTACACTATGGCAGGTTTTCTATTTGATTTGGATCAGAGCAACATCTGCAGAGACATTCAAAAGATTGAAGGGTTGATAAGAGAATGTTTGCCAATTCCGCAGAAGACATACCCAATAACCAAAAGGCTGAAAACTCCAGAGGCAGTTGATAAATATTTTCCAGGCTTTCTTCTTGCTTTTACAGATTGTACCGAACAGCAAATACCAAGACCTGCGGATAAGAATAGAAGAAAGATATTCTATTCAGGTAAGAAGAAAAGACATACTGTTAAGAATCAGATTACGGTTAACAATCGTGGTTATGTCCTTCACAAAGTACGCTATAAAAAAGGAAGAAAACATGACTACGATATTTATAAAAAGAACTATCCTGTCACTCCAAAACAAGTTGTTACTGTAGTTGATCTAGGGTATTTGGGCATAGAAAAGGATTTTCCAGAACAACTATCTGCACTACCATATAAAAAGAAAATAAACCAGTGTTTATCACAAGAAGAAATCGAGTTTAACATTATCCATTCGAAAAAGAGGATAATAGTAGAGCATACTATTAGCAGATTGAAAAAGTACAAGATAATGAGTGAGATATTTAGAAATAAATTGAGAAAATATAACAAGGTGTCAGACATAGTAGCAGGACTAGTGAACTATAGAATATCAAATTATCTGAACTAGAAATCGATATAGAATTAGAAGTGATGGTCTAGATTATTTCTAATTATGCAAGAGATCTATTATATAGAATATTTAAAATCCTAGTTATCAATCAAAGACATAAGTCAAATGTAATTAATACCTATTTCAATTCAAAATTTTGTTACAATATAAAATAAGAATATAGAAAACCATTAAGTGGTATTTAAAAAATTAAAATAAATTTAATAGAAAAGCTTTTTTTGCATAGAATCAATAGCATATTATGTCATCGGTAGAAGATAACAATAAATTACAAATAGGAGATAATGCCCCAGATTTTGAACTATTAGACACAAATCAAGAAGTCTATAAATTGGGATCTAATGGAAATCAAACAATTTTGGCATTTTTTCCTGCAGCAGGTTCACCAGTATGTACAGGTGAAATGTGCAATTTTAGAGACTCTCTAAACGAATTCAAGGGAAAAAACATAGATATTTTAGGAATTTCTGTTGATAGCCCGTTTGCAAACAAAGTTTTTGCAGAACATCATAATCTCAATTTTCCCATACTTAGTGATTATAACAGAGAAACTATAGAGAAATATGATGTAGTAATGCCCAACTTAGGCAAATTAAAAGATTACAAAGCTGCGAAAAGAGCAATATTTGTGATCGATAGCGATAAAAAAATAAAATATAAATGGGTATCAGATAATCCCCTTATAGAGCCAAATTATGAGGAAATAAAAAAAATCATAGCTTAAATCATATAGATTTCAAAAAAGAACAACTGTTAAAAAGAACATGTAAATTTTATATCAAACCATTTAAATCAGAATTTGCTAATAAGCAGAGGGTTTTTTAATTATTTTATTTATATGCATCATCTTTTCTCAAAAAAAATCTGCAAGTTATTTTTAACTAGCTCAGATCGAACAATTTTCATTCCAATAGTCACGGCAGGCAAAGGAATAACATTAACGACATAACCTACAGAACCCTTTACTTTTATCGTAAGATTTTCACCAGATCGATCCAAATTAAAATCATCTCCACTGGTAAAAGGAACTTTAAGTCTGAGTTTTAATAAAGAATCATCTTTCACAAATTCAAATACACTTTCTGAATAAAATATTTTTGAAGGATCATCATCACGAAATAAAGACAAAGCATTTTCTCTGAGCATATCTATTCCACGTAATTCCTTTTCGTACAATCTTATCTCCTTAATAGGCAATGGATAAAAATTGGTTTTTGCAGCTTTTACCTTGTTAGTTTGAAATACAGACCAATTTGAAAAATATATATCATTACTATTTGGCATTATTTTATTAACAAGTACTGAGATCCACATTAATCCCATACAAATTTGCAGACATCAAAGACCTCTTTGCATTTTCAATACTAAAGGTGTCAGGATTAGCAATTAGCCTCAAACTCGTAATTGTAGGATCAATTATTAATTTTGATAAGTCTTCAAGTTTTGTTATTAACCTAATTTCATCATTTATTACATTTGAAGGCGCACTTGAACTAAATCCAGAAAAATTTTCAAGCATTTTCGCAAAGCCACTAAATATACCTGTGTATTTTGTCAATTTTTTACCAATACTTCCCACCAATTTTGGCAAATACAAGTACCTCAAAGCTTCCCCTGACGCAGGCATATCTAAAACAATGACATCATAATCACTATAACTCGCAGCTTCTTGAATTTTCAATAATGAAAATAGTTGTGTCATTCCAGGAAGCATAGCGATTTCAAATGCGATGGTTTCATCTATACCATTAGAAAAAAATAAAGAAGCGTTATACGACAAAATGGAATTAAAATTCTTATTCATTTCTATTACTGGGTCTATTTGTAGTGCATATAGATTATCAATAACTCTTATTGGGTCATTACCAACAGTATTAACCATAAATGCATCATTTAGTGTATGAGCAGGATCTGCAGAGATTATCAAGGTTTTTTTACCCAAATCTGCAAGCCTTATAGCGGTAGAACAAGAATTAACCGTTTTTCCAGTACCCCCCTTCCCAGTATAAATTAGTATCCTCAATAAATGAAATACAAAAATAAAGAATAAAAATATAGTACTTTTATACAAGAACTAATATACAAAAAAATTTATATAGTAGAAAGAATTCGCAATGGTATAAAATACAAACTTATTCACTAGATCTCTTGCATAATCAGAAACAATATAGACTATTTCTTCTGAATTCCATATGGGTCTTGTTCTAACATTCAATTTTCTATAATTTACCAGACCCGAAACTATATCTGATACCTTGTTATGTTTTTTTAATCTATTTCTAAACACATAACTCATTATCCTGCTGTATTTTTTCAATCGACAAATAGTGTGCTCTACCCCTATCCTCATTTTAGTATAAATTCTGTTGTATTCTTTTTCTTCTGGAGACAGATCTTGTTTTCTTTTCCTTTTGAATGATAAGGATGATAGTTGTCTGGGAAGTCTGAATCTATGCCCAAATACCCCTTAGATCAACTACATTAACAACTTTTTTTGAATGACAGTAGAATGGTTATTCTTATAGATATCATAGTCATGTTTTCTTCTTCTTCTTCTTCCTCCTTTCTTATATCTTAATTTATGAAGGATAAATCCACGATTGTTAACCGTCAACTGATTCTTTACCGTATGTCTTTTCTTCTTGCCGAATAGAAAATCTTCTTTCTTTTATTGTCAATAGGTCGTGGTCTCTGTTGTTCTGTAGTAAAATTGATAAAATCAAGAAGAAATCCTGGAAAATTTATCTACTTCTTCAGGAGGTTTCAACCTCTTTATTTTATAATATGTTTTTTGAGGAATTGGTGAATTTTCTTATTAAATTTTCTATCTTTTGTATATCTCTTTAGATGTTGCTTATCCAAATCAAATAGAAAACCTGTCAAAGTGTAAGTGATGTATATAGACGAATGTACACCAAAAGCATAAGAAATCTATTTTTGTGTTCAGTTTGAATGGCCTTCATCCAGCACCTGTGTTTCTTTCTCTGATGTTTTTTCTTTTTGACAAACGCTTTATTTCATGTTTGTCATATCTTTTTGTTATTTCTTTATAGAAAATATCATCAAACTGTTGTACTGTAAGACCAGCAGTGAACGACTTAAAAAGTAGAGTGGCTTTTTAAATAACCTCTCGTGTTAAAACATCTAGAGAGAACATGGTAACGAGGAACTTTAGGTCATAAAGCTGTTTGGAATTAGTAATGCAAGAGATCTACTTCATACTCATATTACATTCATAATCTGCAAATAATTGATACTTTAATTATAGGTTAAATAGAAAATAAAAAATAGAAATCACTTTTTAGTATTCTCTTGTATTAACACATTTTTATTTTAATAGCAATACTCTGAAAACAAAAAAGATTATCTAATTTTAACATCATAGATAGATTATACTTCATACTACATAGACATTATCACATTATAAAATAGAACCTATGGCCCTGTTAACTTAAAGAAAAACCTATAGCTTGAATACAATCATATACTGTATGTGTATTAGAAATAGAACATCTTCATAAATTATTGGCTATGGTTTATACTTGTATTTTTTAGGTTTATCCTTTAGAAACACTGCCAACAAAGCATTATCTTTCTTAAAAATAATAAAGATAAGTCCTGTATCAATCTAGAATTTTTACAAAAGTACAAACCAAAAAGGAAATATTTCAAGAAAAGGAAAATCAAAGAATATATGTTATTGACGAAACCATGATAAAAGCCGGCTCTGAATTAATATAGATTTAGGTCATTATTGAATTGGAAAATAAAAAAATATTCTTTCGTTTCATATCTCAAAAGAACGAAATATGTTTGTAGTAGCCAAGCGATTTCTATCGCTGGCTGAAAACATGCATGGAAAACATCAAGTTTCATGTGATGGTGGTGGTACTTGGTTCCACAAGCTTGTAACTTCCTGAATCTACATCATCACCTTCATTCCCACTTTGAAAAAAGAATAATTGAAAGAACAATGCAATATATCAAAGACAGAACTGAATGTTTTGATGATTATTTTCCTTGTAGGAAAAAGAAGAAATGTAAATTGGAACATGTAAGGAATTGGCTTAATCTTTTTGTAGATTATCATAATAAGGAATTATATCTTAAATGAACAGAGCATACAAGACAATTAAATAAAATATTTTTTAAATTATCATTAAAAACAGAATCAGTAAATACGACAAACCAAAATAGAGATAATAAATGTCACTTTCAAATAAAATAACTATAGTTACCGGTTCGAGCAAAGGGATTGGTTTTGCAATTGCAAAAGAATTTGCAGAAAATAATGATGCAATAGTTATAATTTGTTCTAGAAATCTTGAGCGTGCTAAAATTGCAGCAAATAAAATAAAAGGAAAAGTACAGGCAGTTCAATTAGACGTATCCGACACATCAAGTATAAAAAGATTAATAGAAAAAATAGTTAAAGAGCATAAGAGGATCGACATATTAGTAAATAATGCAGGTTACCCCTTCGAAAACAAACTATGGTATAAAAAGTTCCACGAAGTTACTTTAGAAGAACTAGACAAAATATTTGATATAGATTTCAAAGGATCGGTACGTTTATCGCGTGCAATTATTCCAATCATGGTAAAAAATAAAATAATAGATAATACTGAAGTTATAGAGAGAGACAAAAAGACAGTAGGTGGAGTAATTATAAATATTTCATCAACTCCGGCAATTACAGGATATACAAACGGATTTCCATATACAATCGCAAAAGCTGCAAACATATCTCTTACAAAATGTATAGCAAGAGAATATTCTAAAGATAACATAAGAGCATATTGTTTGACATTAGGCAATATTAAAACTGAATCAACATGCAAATCAATGAACATAGACGAGAAAGAAAATACAATTAAGGAATCTTCTATGGGCAGATGGGGAAGACCGGAGGAGGTTGCAAAAGTAGCAGCTTCAATTGCTAGTGATGACTTTTCATACGCCAATGGAAATATTATAATTCTAGATGGTGGTACAGTAATAACATGAAAATATAATATTTTTAAAAAGGATTGGAATAGTAACACAGGATATTATATAATATTCAAATTTTTTAAATTACATTTATGAAAAAGTGAAAGTGAAAGTGAAATGTTTCTGAGATTTAGTAAAATAAGATATCCTATACAGTAGATCGCGTGCACATTAGAAACAATGTAATACCAACCGCCCTGATTTTGTATTTAAATGATGATAATATTGATTCAGTATTTTATAGTTTAATAACCTATAACTATATCTAATATTATATTATATTTTCTCAATTTATTTCTAAATTTCTCGCTCATCATCCTGTATTTTTTCAATCGGCAAATAATACGCTCTATAATTATCCTTTTTCTGGAATGATTTTTGTTATACTCTACTTATTCTTGGGATAGATTATAGTTTCTCTTCTTTCTATTTGGTATGGACGATATTTATTCATGGAAATCCTTTTCTACACCAAGGGATCCAAGGTCAAATACATTTAGAACACCTTTGGGTGAGTTTAGATGAGTCTCTTTATAGAAGTCATAGTCATGCATTAGTCCTTTCTTGTATCTTAATTTATGGATAACAGTACCCAGGTCGTTAACCATAAGTTGTGTTTTTATAATATGTTTTTTATTTTTGCTTGAATAACATATCTCACATCTTATATTATTTATAGGTCTTGGAATTGATTGTTCTATAGAATCTATAAAAGCAAGAAAGCCTGGAAAATATTTCTCTACTTCTTCTGAGGAGTTTTTACGCTCTTTGTTATGCTGTTTATCTTCTGTAGAATTGGCACCTATTTTCTAATCAATTCTTACATCTTTTGTATATCTCTATAGATTGGTACTTTGATCAAGGTCAAAGAGGAAGCCTGAGAAAGTGTAAGTGATATAAAGACAATAATACACCAAAGCATTAGAACCTAGTTTTTTTAAGTCAAGTTTAAATGGTCTTCCTGCACCCACAGATTGCTCCCAATTTTTTTTAAACGCTTCATCTCATGTTTAGCATATCTTTTTGTAATTTTATTAACATACATATCATCAAATCCTTCACTGGTTTGGCAGTGAAGGATTTGAAAAGTTTTGGTTTTGGAGACAGCACATCCTACGAGAGTAATGAAAGGACAAGAAATTGATGATATGCAATCATGAACTCGTTCTCTCGACAACCTAACTTCGTTTAATTTTAGAAGGATAATATCTTTTCTTATGTGTATTCTCTTCTTTCATCTATCCTCTTTTTTATATGGTAAATGGGGAACATATCCTACTCGTTTGATTATCTATTTTCTATTGATTTGGATTGGCATCCTCTTTCAAGACATAAATGATGATACTGTTGTCGTCGCCTCATTCTTTTTTTGCTTGTTCGATACAAAAGTTAGTTAACAGCTGTGTATACATAAAGATACACTCTCTTGTAAAATATTTATGATCGCTTTGCTGCCATGATTTTTGTTATAAATATTCTTCCACTTGCTAACAGCTCTTCCTATTTCTTGTTCGTCTTTAAATGTAGAATTGTTAATTGTCTGCCTTTGTAACCACACCCACCTTACTTCGATTAAATTAAGCTTGGGCGATCTTACTGGTAGAAATACAAATTTTATTCGAGGACAACATTTGGATATCTCTTTCTTTACCATCTTTGATTTGTGTGCTGAAAGATTATCAAGTACAACAAAGATATTTTGGATATTCTTATCATATCTTTTATCTACTCTTTTTAAAAAGTCAACAAACTGCTTCTTTCCTGTCTTTCTTTTATAGCATTGGACATGCATTTTGTCATTTGTATGATCATAGGCTCCAAATACATTTAACAATCCATTTATCTTTTGAGACTTTTCGACCTTTACCTGTACCGATGACCATGATGTACCACCATGGGTTTTTGCTGCTACAGGCCCTTTTTCATCTATATACAGTAACACCGAATCCGAAGAAGGTGTGTTGTCCTCAGTTGTTCAATGTACTTTTTTTCAAAGTGTATTCTGGATCATTGCTTTTATTATTTGATAACACAGTTTTAGATTTTCTCCATTTTATTTTATGCTTTAGAAGAATATTTCTTATTTCTGCAGAATGGCTTATTTTATCTACCAGTTAAGTCATTCATAAGAAAACCAGCAAGTACACGTAATGACCATGTGGAAAATCCCAAATCAAAAGATCTTGGGTTTGTAGATGTTATATCCACTATTTGTTTTTCGATATCATTAGTAAATTTGTGCTGTTTATGATTATGTTTTTTTGATATAATGCCATCGATTCCTTTTTCGTTAAAGCGATGTATCCATTTTCTTATGTTATGATCATGATGGTTTGTAATCTTTCTTATTTGAGGAACTGTGTATCCCTCATCTTTAAGCAAGATAATCTTGGCTCTATATCCTGCTTCATTATCTTCAAGCATTAGATGTAAAAGGTTCTTTTCATCATCAGTTAGCATTCTGAGGAATGTGTCCCTCATAATAATAGATAAAAGAGTGGCAAGCTATAGGTGTTGTGATAGCTAAACAAACACAACTATTTTACAATAAGATATAGTATATCATTTACACTGCTGTTAAATAACCGAATTATCAATTATATTTTTTACCAATTTTATATCATAAGTGGTTGCCGATGATAATGATAAAGATAATGATAGTGTCATAGAAACTGGCATACCTTGTTTATCTGTTAAAATATGCCTTTTTGTGCCTATTTCGCTTCTATCAACAGAGAACTGCTTCCTACAGTCATCATCCCTAAGGGCGACTTTATTGATCATCCTATCAAGTGATTACCATATCAATTTGATACCTATTTTGCCATCATATTCTTCTAACAACCTCATCCATATCTTTTTAAAAATGCCTGGTTGAACCCATTGCCGAAATCGTCGATCGTATGTAGAACCAGAACCAAATTCAAAAGGTAACATCTTCTTTCATTGGCATTCAGTTCTAAGAACATATAGAATACCGTTTAGAACCTTTCTAAATGTAATGGCAGGCCGAACTATATAGTATCATTTGGTTTTTCATCCGATAAAAGATCAGATATCTTATCCCATAATTCGTCTGAAACCTTGGTAATAATAGACAGTTCTTGTCCTTATATTTATGGAATAAAGGAACTCTTTCATAAAGATTAACAATCAGCTATAATCCTATCGAATTTTGGGACAGGTTCTAAGTCAACATATACAGTTTAAACGTTTGTACAAAATAAATAAATTAAAAGAATATTATATGGAACTATTCGCTTCACAATATTTTTATTAATTTAAAGGCTAGTTTTTTTATGATTAATTATTTTGTTTTAACTAATGAAAAGCATAATATAAACAATATTGATATAAAAAACAAGAAGAAATTTAGAAGTCATTCCCTATTGTTAAAGATAAATGAAATTGAAGAGACGTTTTGTTCCAATAGAAATAATGATGAAGTAAAATGGATTCAGGCATAAACCATATTTCAATTGATAAAAAAAATAATGGATTTAGATGATTATAACAATAACATTGCAAATAAAATCATAATCTATACTAAAGTAACACATAATTCAGTAAAAAATCAAATAACTTTTATCAATTGTACTCATCGATATTATTGTATTTGCATTATAGACATTACAGACTCTACTAAAATCAATCAGCAATTATTAGCTGACTCAAATAAAATTAGAAATTATTATTCCATATTTCTTAATACAATGGCATCAATAATAAATAATTATAATGGAAAAGTAATAAAAAATGCAGGAGATTGTCTGATCTATTATTTTCCTAAAACTGTAGATATAAGATCTCTTGCATAATTAGAAATAATCTAGACCATCACTTCTAATTCTATATCGATTTCTAGTTCAGATAATTTGATATTCTATAGTTCACTAGTCCTGCTACTATGTCTGACACCTTGTTATATTTTCTCAATTTATTTCTAAATATCTCACTCATTATCTTGTACTTTTTCAATCTGCTAATAGTATGCTCTACTATTATCCTCTTTTTCGAATGGATAATGTTAAACTCGATTTCTTCTTGTGATAAACACTGGTTTATTTTCTTTTTATATGGTAGTGCAGATAGTTGTTCTGGAAAATCCTTTTCTATGCCCAAATACCCTAGATCAACTACAGTAACAACTTGTTTTGGAGTGACAGGATAGTTCTTTTTATAAATATCGTAGTCATGTTTTCTTCCTTTTTTATAGCGTACTTTGTGAAGGACATAACCACGATTGTTAACCGTAATCTGATTCTTAACAGTATGTCTTTTCTTCTTACCTGAATAGAATATCTTTCTTCTATTCTTATCCGCAGGTCTTGGTATTTGCTGTTCGGTACAATCTGTAAAAGCAAGAAGAAAGCCTGGAAAATATTTATCAACTGCCTCTGGAGTTTTCAGCCTTTTGGTTATTGGGTATGTCTTCTGCGGAATTGGCAAACATTCTCTTATCAACCCTTCAATCTTTTGAATGTCTCTGCAGATGTTGCTCTGATCCAAATCAAATAGAAAACCTGCCATAGTGTAAGTTATGTATAGACGATAGTAAACCAAAAGCATGAGAAATCTATCTTTAATATCTAGTTTGAAAGGTTTACCTGCACCTATACGTCTTTCTCTATCTTTTTTGAACAAGCGTTGTATTTCATGTTTAGCATATCTTTTTGTTACATTTTTTTCATAAATGTCATCGAACTGTTGCACTGTAAGACCAGCAGTGAATGATTTGAAAAGCAATGGTTTTTTGGATAACCGATCATATGAAAGCAATGAGAGAACAAGAAAATGAAGAATTGCTGATCATATAGCTGTTTATTCTAATTATGCAAGAGATCTAATCTAAACTTCGTGTTATTTAAAAAGGATTGTTTAATATACAGTTGGATTCAATTCAAAATATATAAGAAAATATTAGATAAAATTCCAGTTATTTTTGTTAAAATTCGTCTCAGGATTAGGTTCCATCTATGATTATATATTACAACAATTTAATCCAATATTGAACAATCTTCTATATTTATCTTTTAAAAGGTCATTATCATAATGATCCGAGACTCATTGCCTCAAGAATATATTTTTACTATGCTGTCTATTCATTATATTTTATATTGTTTTGTTCTTTCAAAACAATATAAAATATGGTGCAAAATATTAGATTTAATATTGTATATATTACAATGATTTAATTTGTAATATATAGTTATGATAAAAAAATAATGTCAAATTAACGATCCTTACTAAATAACTTCAAAAGTGATTCCTAAATTACAAATACTACATAGCTTTAGTTCGCTTACAGTAATTATCATTCAATTCAACAATACTACTTAAATTTAATCCAAATAATTGCTTTGTTGCATAACTCAATTTTTTCGTAACTGTATATCACATTTAGTTCAAGTCTATGAAATATCTATTCGGAACTCGTAATATGATAACAAAGTCCAATCATTAAAAAACGAATTTCAGAGTTATGCAACAAAGCACAAATAATAATAAATATGCCGAATTATATAATCTTGTAAAGAAAATAATTCTTGTATATAAAAGATTGTATGTTATAGTATTTGCTAACATATGCAGTTTAAATTCTTAACTTTGATCTTTTTAGTAAAGATAATGCTTAACTTTCTTGTTTGCCTACTCACTATTTAAAGAAGAAGAAAAAGGAATTATATATTTACAGTCTGCTATCGTGAGAATTTTCAGAAAAATATTTCGAGATAAAACTCTAGAATTTTGATTAATAAAATTTTCCATTTATATACAAAGATTATATATGATCATAATTGTTCTGTTCATTTAAGACATAATTCCTTATTATGATGATCTACAAAAAGATTAAGCCAATTAATTACATGCTTTAATTTACATTTCTTTTTCTTCTCCAAGGAAAATAATAATCAAAACATTAGATCTCTTGCATAATTAGCACCATTATAAAAATTTCTACGAAAACAATATATTTCAACCATGATCAGCAGATTAAAATAAAAATGTTATAAAATATGGTGGAGAATCTATAAAATTTTGACAAGCGTCTAATTATGCAAGAGACTATGCAGTCCAGTCTTTAATATATTGAATAGTCCTTTCAATATTGATGCTCTTTTCATATGAGAAATGAATATGATGAATTAGTTTCAAAAAACGACAGGCTTGTGGTAGATACCAAATACATTATCTCTGGAAACCGAATATTCTCCATAATTCTCTATCTACAACGTCCGAAATAAATCGTTCAACAATAACAAAACATGTTTTGTTCTTTTGATATGCTTATACCAAGGATTTCTTTACTTTCTAGTTCGATAGTGGCAGCCTCTTATGTCCAAATATATGCTGTCCAACTTTGATTATAGTCGAATCTATAACATATTCGGAGATTTTCTTTTCCTTTGAGGGTGTTTTCTAAGGCTTGTACTTTTGTATCTATCAGTTCCAGATAGAAACATGGTTTCTTTTTAATAAAGCAATCTGATAATCTAGACGCGGTCCTTCTTCCTAAAGACAAACCTGAAAAATAAAAATATGAACCATAGCCAATATACTCTTAGGGTGTTTTTTGTTTCTGAAAATCACAAATGAAATAGGACATCTTAAGCTATATGGTTTTCCTTAAGTGAACAGAGCCGAATTTTCATATTATTTCCCTTGCGTTAATTATATTTTTTCATTGTTATTATTTTGTCAAAATCTCTACTTTTCCTTAGTTCTAAAATTATTTGTTTTAACTTGACGATCATCGTTTTGATTTCTTCTTGTGTATTTTGATGACCTATAGAAAATCTTATTGATCCTGTGATCTCATCGTGAGATAATCCTATTGCTTTTAAAACATGTGATGCCTTTTGTTTTTTATTTGATGAGCATGCTGAACCTGTTGATGATCCAATCCCGTTCTCATCTAATTTAATTAATAAATCTTCTCCATTTATTCCGCTAAAAGAAAAATTGATGTTATTTGCTATTCTGTATTTATCTGATCCATTGAGTTTGCAAAAAGGTATTTCTTTAATTATTTTGTCTATCGCATATAGTTGAATCTCTTTAATGCTTTTTCGATCCTTTTCAAAATTTTTTTGGAATATTTCACATGCCATTCCGAAACCTACTATTGATTGAACATTCTCAGTTCCTGATCTTAATTTCTTCTCTTGCCCTCCTCCAAATAAAACAGGTCTTATGTTTGTTCCTTTTTTAATATATAATGCTCCTGCTCCCTTAGGACCATTGATTTTGTGAGAAGATATTGATAAAAGGTCTACTCCTAAATCCTTAACATTTATTAAAATTTTCCCAAAGGCTTGTACTGCATCTGTGTGAAAAATTATATTTTTATTTTTGTCCTTTGAAATTTGAATAAGCTCTTTGATTGGTTGGATCGTCCCTATCTCGTTATTAACTAACATGATACTTATTAAGGACGTTTTTGGAGAAATCATTTCTTTAAATTTTTCCACATTAACAATACCTTCTTTATCAACTGATACTAAACTTATTTTAAATTTTTGTTGTTCTTCTATTTCTTTTACTGTTTCTAATATAGAATCATGTTCGATTTCTGATACAATGATATGGTTAGATGTTGGGTTTATTTTATTAATCCATTTTGATGCACCTATTAATGCAAGATTGTTAGATTCTGTTCCGCCAGAAGTAAACAAAATTTCATGTATGTTTGCACCAATTGAATTTGCAATTTTAAGACGAGAATTTAATAATCCTTGTCTTGCTTTTCTTCCTATTTTGTGAAGTGATGATGGATTGCCATAATTTTCGAACATAAAAGGAAGCATATCATCAACAACTTCTTTGTATATGGGGGTAGAAGCGGCATTATCTAAATATATATAATTTTGATTATTATTCGGCGTCATTTTTGTTGTTCATTCTTGTATTCAGATTTTTTATCTTATTTGATATAATCTCTCCACTTTTTCTATATCCTTCTATATCTATTGTAATATATTTAAAACCAGATTCCTTGAAAGGAATCTCTATTTCATTAATTTTATTGACGTCAAATAGTTTTATCAATTCTTCTTTTTCGACTTCTATTCTAGCCAATTCTCCATGATCTCTTACTCTTACTTGTTTAACGTCAAAAATTTTTTTAATTATTGATTCGCACTTTTCTATTCTTTTTAATTTTGGTGCTGTAATTTCTATATTTCTTGATATTCTCGAGGCTAGACATGCATTTGATGGTTTATCATATACTGAAAGATGGTTTACTTCGGCTAATCTTCGTATTTCTTTTTTATTGAATCCTGCTTCTATTAAAGGGCTTTTTATTCCTTTTTGGTGTAAAGCTATTATCCCTGGTCTATAATCATTTAAATCATCTGAATTGTTTCCATCTACGATTAATTTATAATTTTCCTCATTAGCCAATTTTAATAAATTATCTGCTAATTCGTTTCTACAATGAAAACATCTAGATTTATCATTTTTTATAAATTCCGGATTTTCAAGTTCGTTATATTCTATTATTTTATGGTTAATTCCTAGTTCGCTTGCAACTTTGGTAGCAGTATCTAATTCTTCACTAGATAGTGTTTGATAGTTTGCTGTAACGGCCAAGACATTATCTTTACCTAATGCATGTTTGGCAACCATTGCAACGACAGCGCTATCTACTCCGCCAGATAAAGCAACCAAAATTTTCTCATTATTTTTTTTGAATACTTGAAACCATTCAATAATTTTATTATATTTTTCGGAAATATTTTCTTCTCGTAAATATGCATCATCATCATTTTTTGATGGCTCTATTGCCAAGGTGTTGATTGTATTTTTTTCTGTTGATTTTGATCTCAAATACGTTATATGTTATATAGATCTTTTTGGGATATTAAATTATTGACAATCTCTATTGTTCTTTTAAGCGGATAATTTAGTTTTTCAGAAATTTTTTTTATATCTTCAAATTCTGGTTTTATATTTAATATATTGCCTTCTGGATCCTTTGATATTTTTACGTTGATTACATGGCTTTCTTTTTCAATTTCTATTGGAACAAGCAAATTAAATCTTGGTATTATATATCTTTCCATTCTAGATTTTCTAATGCCAAGTGTACCAGTTTCATGGAAAATCATTTTTGCAATTTCTTTTTCAATATCATCAGAACATATTACTTTAAGTATATATATTGGCCTGTTTTTTTTTGTTATTCCATTAATTATTGTTATGTCCTTTACAAACGGTTTTTCAAGGGACATTTTTTCAATCAGATTGCCAAGTATTTCTCCATTGATATCATCAATATTTGTTTCAAGTACTGTAACGAAATCTGTTTGAATATTATTAAAGAATTGGGGAATTCCTATTGATATTCTTAGGATATTTGGTATTTCTTTAAAATTTTTGGTTCCTGTTCCGTATCCTATCTTCTGGGGAATAAATTCCGGATAACTTGATATTTTTTTTGGATTTAAATTAACTAACATTGATGCACCAGTAGGAGTAGTTAACTCTGTATTAATTGGTCCGCCAAAAATCGGAATTTGGTGTATTTTAAAAATTTCTAAAATGGCGTTAGCTGGATTTGGAATGGTTCCATGAGAAAATTTCACTGTTCCTCCACCAACAGCTACTCGAGTTGTATAAAAAGTTGAATTATTAAATAAATCAAGATCATCAAGTGCTGTTGCACATCCTATCAAATCTGCTCCTGTATCTATACTGGATGATTCATGCAAGTGCAATTTTTTTATATCTTTGTTATGTATTATTGATTCTACTTGAATGATCGTTTTAATTGATTCCATTACAAATTTTCTTGCTTTTTCTGACATCTCTATATTGCGACAGCAATTTGCAATGATCCTATACATTTCTGTGGCATCTTTTTCTTTTGATTTTTCATCAAAATCAAAAACAAATCTTGTCGCTTTGATTCCATTGGATTCTGTTTTAATGAAATTAATCTTTTCGATGCTTGTATCTGAGAAATACTTTTGTATTAAATTTATATTATTTATAATTTTATCTTTATTTGCACCACTGTCCACCAAACTGGATAGTAACATATCTCCTGATATTCCTGATAATTGAGGATCAATTATGATTATTTTATCCATCTGAAATACCTATATACTTTCTATAATTCTTAGAGATTATTTAATTTAAAAGTTAAAATAATTTTTGATATCTATGCCTTTTTTAAGAAATAGGATAGTTAAACTCTATTGTATACTTTAATGTAATTCCATGTTCTTTTGTTAAACAATGTTAAGATTTTTAGTTCCTTGTAACTTTATAGATGAAATAAATTGTATAATTTGAAATATTTTTATTTTATTTTAAAAACAAAACCTTTGCTTTCAAATAATGCATTTTAATATTATTGTAATTTTTTTGTCAATCAAATATATCGACATACATTTGTGGCTCTGTAAAGTTAAATAAAACCATATAGATTTTCTTATTGTTTATTATATGTGATACAATAAGTTAGAAAAAGAACATCTGAAGATATCGTATATTCGTTCTATCTTTTTTAACAGCGGTCTTTCATCAAGAAATACTCCTAAATCAATATCTCGATTTATTTACGTGAAGTCACACTGCAATAAGAGATTGGATAGAAAAGTACAAACCTAAAAGATTATCTTACAGCAAGATGAAAATATCTGAATTCATAATTTACGAAACTGAGATAAAAGTCGGTTCTGACTTAATATGGATTTGGGATCACTATTGAATCTGAAAGCAAAGAAATCCTAGGAATAAGCATATCAAAGGAGCGAAACATGTTTGTTGCTCGTTAAAGGTTTCTTTCTGATATAGTAAATGAATATGGTTATCATTCTGTTTCAACTGACGATGATGGAACATAATGCCCCCCACAAGCATGCAAGTTTTTAAAACTAAAACATCATATCCATTCCTACTATAAGAAAAGAGCATCATTGAAAGGACAATGCAAAACATCAAAGACCGAACTGAAAGTTTTGATGACTACTTTCCGTAAATTGTCATCCCCTCTAACTCTGTCACCCACGACAGCAACTCTAACTCTGCCACCTACGACAGCAATACCGGTACTCTCACAAATACTCACCGTGGCATCGGAAATGGAATGTCTATGAACGGAGACAATAATGGAAATTTCGTGAACGGACATAATAATAGAAATGATTTTTTTAGAGGTGATCACGATCACGGACACAATTTCGTAAACATTAGACATCACTAATTTTGAACATTATTTTTTTAATATATAATCTTAAATTAGATATTTTAATTTATTCATTACATTTTTACGATAAATTATTTGGATTGCTTGTATGTTCCTCTGATTCACAAAATAATAAGTTAGATGATAAGATTAGACTATTAAGAATCATAGTAAATTCTAATTACATAAATCAATAATATATTTCTTATATATAATGAGTTTCTTTGTATCGATAAAATTATAATCTTGTCTAATTAAAACTATAAATAAAAAATTACTTTCAACTTTAATATGACTATATCTATTATTGGCTCCGGAAGAGTTGGTGCATCAATTGCATTAAATTGTGGTATTAGAGAACTAGATCCCCAAATAAAATTATTAGATGTGATTGAAGGTTTACCTCAAGGTGAAGCGATGGATATAAATCATCAGCTTTCCGAACGAGGATTGGACAGTTATGTAGAGGGTTCTAATAATTACAGTGATTTAGAAGGCTCAGATATTGTAGTTCTCGTTGCCGGTGTTGGAAGAAAACCTGGAATGACTAGAATGGATTTGCTTAAAACAAATGCATCTATAGTCAAAGATGTATCAAAAAAAATATCTGAAAATGTTGATGGTAAAGATTGTAACTTAATTGTAGTTACAAATCCTCTCGATCCTATGACATATTTGGCATTAAAGACTACAAAGTTTCCATCCGAAAGGGTAATGGGGATGGGAGGTATGCTAGATCTTTCTAGATTTTCCAGTTTTATTCACGATTTTACTAAAATATCTAGAAATTCTATTTCCGCAATGGTTATAGGTGAACATGGTGAAAAAATGCTACCTTTAATACGTTTTTCATCTATATCTGGAATTCCACTTGAAGAATTTATCAATAAGAAACAAGCTGAAGAAATATATGAAAAAACAAAACAAGTGGCAGCAGAGGTAATAAAATACAAAGGCGCAACTGTTTATGCTCCTGGAAATGCCGTTGCTAGTATGGTCGAGTCTATAGTTAAAGATAAAAAAAAATTGATACCTCTTTCAGTTTATCTTGATGGACAGTTTGGAGTAAATGATGTTTGCTTGGGTGCGCCTGTTGTCGTTGGAAAAAAAGGCGTCGAGAGGATTATAGAACTACCTTTAAATGAATTTGAAAAAAGTGAATTTTTGAATGGTGCACAAAATGTAAAAGATGCGATATCTAACTTTTCATTATAATCTACTTTAAAATGGATATAAAGGAAATATTATTAGATTATTATAATGATAGAAAAAGTTTAGAGGAAGTAATTCAATCCCTATCGCTTTTTTCTATAGAATACGTTGATAATAATATAGCTCAATTGGATGTAAATAGGGATTTAAGGAAATCGGTGCCTGAAGTAGTTTTAGCTATCAATAAAAAGAGTATGGAAATAATATCTATATCGAATAAAATTTTGGAAAGAAAGGGTTATGTACTAATCAGTAAAATTAAGTCGACTATTCTCAGAAAATTGATTCTTTATTTTAAAAAAAAAGGTCTTTTCGTTGAAGAAGGTTACAAAAGTACCTCTATTTTAGTGTATGATAAATTAGAATCATTGCCGTCTGATAAAGGTGGAAAAATTGGAATTATATGTGGAGGAACGTCGGACATAGGTATTGCCGAAGAAGTTCGATTAGCTTCTATTTCAATGGGCTGTTCTACTTTGCTTGGATATGATGTTGGAATAGCTGGAATACAACGATTGCTTTTGTCTCTTAAGGAAATGATTTCAAATAATGTAGATGTTTTAGTGGTTGTGGCTGGTATGGAGGGGGCCTTGTCTTCTGTGGTCACTTCTTTGGTTAATGTTCCTGTAATAGGTATTCCTGTTTCAGTAGGTTATGGTTACGGTTCAAATGGTATTGCATCATTATCTTCAATGCTCCAAACTTGTGTTTTTGGACTTGCCGTGGTAAATATAGACAATGGGATAGGAGGTGGCATATATGCAGGTTTAATAGCTAATAAAGGTAAATGATTTAATACATTAATCTAAGTTATACGTGATATTATTTTATAAGTAAAAATATTTAATATATTAATGATAATAGAAAAGGTCTGTTAATTGTATTAAAGTTAAAACGTTTATAAGAGATTCAAAAGGTTTTTGTTGGTTGTTAGATAAGAAGAGCGAGAGAGAGGATGAATTAAATGTCTTATGTTAGAACACTTAAAAGAATTAGAAATAATAAAACAAATTATCGAAAACGTAAAAAAGTATTAATTGGTAGACGTAATTTTATCACTATTAAAACAAGTAATGAACATGTTCATTGTCAACTTATAAAACCCAGTTTGAAAGGGGATATAGTACTTTCTTTTTCAAATAGCAAAGAGCTTGCTAAACATGGGTGGAAAGGTTCATCTAATAATTTATCAGCTAGTTTTCTTGTTGGTTTATTACTAGGTAAAAAAATGCTTGCTAAAAATATTAATTCTGCTATTTTGTATACTGGAAAAACAATATTTACGAGTAAAGTTGCAGCATGCTTGAAAGGCGTATCAACCGCTGGGGTTGAAATACCTTTATCCGAGGATTCATTACCTGATAATGATAGAATAAGTAGTACTCATGTATCCAAATATGCAACACTATTAAAAAAAGACAAAACTCTGTATGAAAAAAAATTTTCTAAATTAATAAAAAATGATTTGGATCCAGAAAAATATCCTGAACACTTTGAGGAAATTAAAAATAAGATTTTGTCAAGCAATTTCAATTGAGGTTAAAAATATGTTTCAAAAGTTAAATATCGAAAGAATAATAAATAAAAATAGAACAAAATTTGGTAGGGTAGTATGTTTGCTTATATTAAATAATGTAAAAATATTCAAAACTTTGCCAGTTATTAACGAAGGTGGAAAGAATGAGTAGAATGGCAAGACATGCAGAACCTGAAGTTGAATGGAAGCCTAGAACAACTTTAGGAATGATGGTATCCAGTGGTAAAATAAAGACTATGGAAGAAATATTTGAAAATGGCTTGAGAATACAAGAGGCAGAAATTGTCAAACATTTGTTACCTGATGTTAAAACCCAGGTGGTGAGTGTCGATATTGTTCAGAAACAAACTGATGCCGGAGAATTAACTCGATTTAATGCATTGGTTGCTCTTGGTAATGAGTCTGGCTGGTTCGGTTTGGGTAAAGGAAAGGCCCATCAAATGAGAAATGCTATAGACAAGGCTACAAATGCCACTTATTTGAATGTAATTCCGGTAAAGCTTGGATGTGGTAGTTGGGAATGTAGGTGCAATCAATCTCACTCCGTACCATTTCGAGTTATGGGACGAGGGGGCAGCGTTACTATTGAGATAATACCTGGCCCACGTGGTTTGGGTATAGTAGCGGGTGAACACATTAAAAGTTTGTTAAAGCTTGCTGGATTAAAAGATGCTTGGACTAGAACATATGGATCAACCAACACCATGTCTTCGACTGCAAAAGCTATTTTTAACGCATTAAGAAATTCATTTCAAACAGGATAGGTGGAAAAATGGTTTATTTGGTAGTTAGAATGAAAGGGACTGTAAATATTCCCCGATGGGCCGATTTAACCCTGGAAAATTTGCATTTAAATAAAAAGTTTCGTGCTACATTAATCCCAGAAAACAAAGAGACTTTGGGAATGCTTAGAAAAATAAAGGAAATAGTTTCTTGGACCACCGTGGATGAGAATTTTATGAAAGAATTCATTGAAAAGAAGGGTAGGATATCGTCATCCAAACTATTGAGCGATCAATCTCAAACCCAATTTAATGAAGATGTATCTATTGATGCTAAAAAGAAAGACTCTCCAAAGGTTGATCTAGATAATGTTGTATATACATTAAAAAGCAATCAGACATATTTGTCAAAAATATCTGGTATAAAACCTTGGTTTGCATTAAATCCGCCAAAGGGTGGATTCAAGAAGAAATCCAAACATTCTTCTACTCAAGATGGAATTTTGGGCGAAAATAAAGATCTAATATCTTTAGTCAAGAGGATGATGTAAGTACAATGAACAATGATTTTGCTTTGAAAACTTTAATATTTAATTTCATCAGCTTTGGAATAATGGATAGAAGAGGAGATATTGTAACATGGCTACTCGTTTAAGAAAAAGTCGCAGAAATAGAGGATCTCGTTTTTGTGGATGGGGTCAAATAGGGCAGCATCGTGCTTCTGGCAGTCGTGGTGGAGTAGGGGGTGCAGGAAAACACAAACATTTCTATATACGCACAGTAATGGAAGAACCCGATCATTTTGGACATGAGCAATTTCATGCATTACGAAAAAGCGATGTTAGTAAATGGCTTAATGTACAAGATCTAAATAAATTAATAAAACATTCAAAGGCTACTCCAGAAGGAAAAATAATCTTGGATCTAGATGAACTTGGTTATGAAAAGCTACTAGGTTTAGGTAAAGTGGAAGCTGCATTTACTGTTAAAATTAAAAGGGCTTCAAAATCTGCAAAAGAAAAAATAAATGAAGCCGGCGGTGAGGTGTTAGGTTCAGATGAGTTCGCTGCTTAGTGGCGGTATCTTTAGAACTGTTGTAAAGAGAGTTTCACCAGTTATTCCTCAGATTGAAAAACCAAAAAAGAAGGTTACGCTAAAAAATAAGCTAATTTGGACTGGAATTGCTTTATTAATATATTTTGTAATGGGTCAAGTTCCATTATTTGGTACACATGTTAATCCCGGAGCCGCAGATCCATTGGCTTTTGCCCGAGTAATTTTTGCTGCGCAACAGAGAACTCTTTTGGAACTTGGTATAGGTCCAATAGTTACTGCAGGACTGTTAATGCAGTTATTGAAAGGTTCTGATATTTTAAAATTAAATTTTAAAGATCCTGATGATCGTTCGCTTTTTACATCTGCAACAAAAATTGTTACGATAATAGTTATTATTGCAGAAGGATCCCTTTACGGTATTAGTGTTTATGGTAGTCAAACACCAACACATTATCATTTGGCTGTATTAGTTGCACAATTGATAGGTGCCAGTGTTATTGTTATGTATTTAGACGAACTAGTCCAAAAAGGATGGGGGTTAGGTTCTGGTATAAGTATATTTATTGCAGCGGGTGTTGCACAGCAAATTCTTTGGGCAATTTTTAATCCTATTCCTATTCCTAATTTTCAAGAATTTTCTGGATTAGTACCGTTCCTTATAACTAGCGGTGCTCAAGGACATATTGCAGATGCTATTTTGCGTTCTGCACCTCCCGAACCTGCTCCAAACCTTCCAAGTTTGTTTGGATTTGGTGTGACTGGCGGAATACTCGCGCTACTGGTATACACGCAGGGTATACATATTGATATTCCGATTGTATCTACTCGATATAGGGGGTTTACGGCTACTTATCCGATAAAACTACTTTATACGTCTAATATTCCTGTAATATTGTCATCGGCTTTGCTTGCAAATGCTATGTTTGTGGGGCATATGTTGTGGGCTAGCTATAATCCTAACAATGATAATCCTTTGTTCAATTGGATTGCACAATACTCTCCACAATCGAATAATCCTACTGGGGGCTTGTTTTATTATATAACTGCACCAGGATCGTTTGATAGGACTATGGCTGATCCTGTTCATGCGGTAGTCTATGTACTGTTTCTTACTGCTATAGTTACCATATTCGGAAGGTTATGGGTCGAACTAGGTGGTTTATCTGCAAAGGCTGCCGCAAAAAATCTCTTGGATGCTGATGTTCAAGTGCCAGGATTTAGACGTTCAGAAAGCTCTGTTGAGTCGCTGCTTAACCGTTATATCCCATCTGTTACTATTATTGGTGGTATAATTATTGGGTTGTTAGCTTCCGTTTCAAATGTCTTTAACGTATTTGGTTCAGGTATAGGTATGCTATTGATGGTTGATATACTTGTTAACTATTATAATTTGCTGGTAAGAGAGCAAGTGGATGTCCATATGCCAAAACTTGCAACATGGTTGGGTAGAGATTAGATTAGTTTCACAATTTAAATAAAATAAATTTTTTATTTTTTATTTTTTATTTTTTATTTTCAAAATTATAAAGATAAAAATAATGGTATTATTTTTTATTAAATACTGTATGACTAAAAGAGTTATAATAGTTGGAATTCCTGGAGTTGGAAAATCTACTGTTATAACAAATATTTTAAATACTCTTTCTACTGGCGGAGTGGATATAACAATGGCTGAGTTTGGTTCATTGATGTTTGAACAGGCGAAACTTTTATCAATTTCAAATAGAGATGACTTACGAAAGTTATCGCTTGAACAACAAAGATCGTTACAAGAAATGACTGCAAACTATATTTTCTCGCTTCAAAATGATATTGTCATTGTTGATACTCATCTTTTTATAAATACAGCACAAGGCTATTATCCGGGGATCCCATCTAAATTATTAAATATTTTAAATCCTGCTTATCTGATCTTAATAATTGCAGCTCCTCAAGAAATTTTGGACAGACGTAAAGCTGATACAACCCGACAAAGGGATTTAATATCTTTGGATAATATATCTGATGAATTAAATATTTCAAAAATAATGATTGCATCGAGTTCTATACTTGCTGGATGTCCATTTTCTATAATTCAGAATAATAATGGTCAGCTTGAGGAAGCTACAAATAAAATTTGCAAAATACTATCTTATTCATATAAGGACAAATAATAAATTTCTATATTTTCGATTCAAATTATTTTAATTTATTTGCTGATGATTATTTTAGTTTTATCTTAAATATATTTTCATAGTTTATGATAATGATGATATTTATTTGATCCGTTACCTTACAAATTTATATTATTACTTATCAATGATTATGAGTTTTAATACTAAAATTGCATATTTTTGAAAACCCTATCTCATATTAACATTTCATAAATTTTGGCTCTGTAAAGTTAAGGAAAAAGCTATAAAGGTTATAGTTATTTATTATATATTATACATTATACAATAGGTTCGAAAAAGAACATCCTGTAGATATCACATATTCTTTGCACCTTTATTTCACCAGCGGTCTTTCATTACGAAATACATCTAAAGCCATCTCTCGATTTGTTACACGAAGTCACCTAGCAATTAGAGATTGGATACAAAAGTACGAATCAGAAAATTATTTCATAATAAAACAGATATATCTAAATTTATAATCGATGGAAAACTCAAATTAAAGTTGGTTCTGAATTAATATGGCTTTGGGTAGCTACTATTGAATCTGAAAGCAAATAAATCCTAGGAATAAGTATATCAAAGGAGCGAAACACGTTTGTTGCAGAGCGTTTTCTATCTAATATTGTAGATAAATATGGATTACATCCTATTTTTACAAATGACGGTACTTGGTGTCCTCAAGCCTGTCGTTTTTTGAAACTGATTTATCATATTCATTTCTCATATGGAAAAGCATGATTGAGAGAACAATGCAATATAAAAATAGAATGAATGTTGTATGATTATTTTCCAAGTAGAAAAAAGAAATATAAATTAAAACTTATAAAACAGTGGCTTAATCCATTTGCTGATTATTATAACAAAGAAATAATACCTTAACTTTACAGAGCCTAAATATTATTGATAACTATATATATATGATAGTAAACAAAGAGAAAAATCTAGTTTTAGTGTTAGATATGGGATCAAATGAAATAAAGTTTATTAAAAGGGAAATAAATAAAAAAAATTTAAGCATAGTTATTTCTGGATGGCCTGCAGTAGGTAAAACTACTATTGCAGAAACAATAGCAAAAAATTTTAAACTAAAACTATGGAATGGTGGCGATATTTTAAAAATGATGGCTTTTGAGCAGGGCTATTCATCTTCATTGTATCATGATTGGTGGGATACTAATGAGGCACAAAAATTTATGAAAATTAGAGATAATGATCCTCAATTTGATAAAGAAGTTGATAATAGATTAATCAATTTAGTTAATGATGGTAATGTTGTAATTACAAGCTATACTCTTCCTTGGATTTCAAATGCTACACTTAAATTTTGGTTACAAGGTTCTGTTGAAACTAGGGCAAAAAGAATGGCTATAAGAGATAATATTGATATTGTAGAAGCAAAAAAAATTGTTTTAAGGCGTGATAATGCAAATAGGTTGCTTTACAAAAAGATATATAACTTTAATTTTGGAGAAAATCTTGAAGTTTTTGATTTTGCAATTAATACAAATTTGTTATCTTTAGAACATTTGATAGATTTAACAGTAAATATTGTTAAAAATGTTTTGAGTTCTTAATTTATTTATACCTTATTAGAAGAAAAAATATGAATGAAAATTTACCACAATTAAATAATCTAATTACAATAAATGATAGTATAACTGATGATAATTATGGCTATTATCCTTTTAACCGACCTATTAAAAATTTGCTTAATTATGGATTAGTTTTGTTGGATAAGCCTCCTGGACATACTAGCCATGAAATTGTCTCATATGTCAAAAAAATACTGGAATTAGAAAAAGCAGGACATAGCGGTACATTAGATCCTGGTACAACAGGATTGTTACCTATAGGTTTAGAAGAAGGTACAAAAATAATACCAATTTTATTACTTGGACCAAAGGAATACATAGCATTAGCAAGAATTCATAATCAAATTCCCCGTGAAAAACTAAAAAAAATTTTAAAAGAGTTTACAGGACAAATTTTTCAAAAACCTCCTCAAAGATCGTCAGTTAGGCGTGAAACTCGTATAAGGACAATTTATGAATTGGATTTACTAGATCAATTTGATCGGTTAATTTTAATTAAAGTTTTGTGTGAATCAGGAACCTATATCCGAAAATTGATTTATGACATTGGTGAAGTACTTGAATATGGTGCATCGATGATTGAATTACGGAGAACTAAAGTATGGCATTTTGTTGATGAATCAAAATTTGTTAAACTTCATGATTTAGTTGATGCATATTATCTTTTTAAGGAAAAAAACGAAGAAGATAAAATACGAAAATTAATTAGACCTATTGAATCTGCTCTCAGTAATATACCCGCTGTAGTTATTCGTGATACTGCTGTTGATGCCTTATGTCATGGAGCACAACTTGCATTGCCTGGGGTCGTTTCTATACCGAAGGGTTTAAAAAAAGATGATCTGGCTGCTATTTATACCCAAAAAGGCGAAATTGTTGGATTAGGTACTTCTTTGTTATCATTTGATGATTTTTTCAAACAAAAAAAGGGAATTTCATTTCAAATAAAAAGAATGGTTATGAAACCTGGTACTTATCCTAAATTTTGGTCAAATTCTGAAACAATTATATCTATGCCAGATCAATCCTCAAAAGATTTTATCAAGGATGATGATGATGATGTTGATAGTAATTAAATAATAATTATATTGTAGAAATTATAGCGTCATCATCAATATGTAGTGTTTGCTCAAAGAATGGGTGATATGGCGCAAAGCATTCTTATCATCATATATTTTCTCCAATTCCTGGACTTGATTCGTCCAATAACGATATTTTCCTTGCCAAGTTTTCCATAGTTCCTGGAACATGACAATTACACATACATTCGTTACACTCAGAATGTTTCAAATTTTTACAATGTTCTGATAATTGTAATTTGTCCATAAATATACTCACCAACGTTAGAATATCTCTAAATTTATTTGTTTTATTAACAATAATTTTATTTGTCTATTTTGTTTTATACTTTAAACAATTGCCTATAAAATTGGGTACAACTGATTTAGCTAAATATCCTTTTTTGAACGAAGCCTCTAATTATGTTAAAGATACTCATTTTGATTTACAGGAATTTGATAGACCTGAAATGGATTTTATTTTGACTAGATCCTTTGAAAAAATCAATGATTTTATAAGAAAAGGTGAAACTCAGTATATAATAAATAAATCCGAAGTAGAGATTTTAACGTTTTTAGCTTCTTTATTAATTATCAAATGTACTTTTAATGATTTTATAATAAAGAAATTTGCCTTGCTGGAATCTATGCGATTTGAAAAATATTTAGTAGATGATCTTAAAAATTCCTTTAAAGATAACGAAAAAAAAATGGTATTATTAAAAATTTTCAAAGAAGTTTTTAAAATTGATGTTTATTGTGAAACTATTGTTAATGAATATTATAAAATAAAAATCGTCGATTATATTCGTCAATCTATATTGTTTCATGAAGAAGAATGGAAATTGATAAACCGGGTTGTTAAAAATGGGTTTGTTTATTTAAATGTTAATGAAATTGTAAGACTTTTTAGAAATGAACTAAGTCTAGTTATTATTGATAGAATAAAAAATATGAAAATAGTGACATTTCCAGACAAAGTGGTATTAAAGTCTAATTTTCTACTTTCTTATTGGAATTCTATCCATAAAAATACTTCTAATTCTAGTTTTATGAATAAAAAAAATATAACACCTCCATGCATAGAACATCTGTATCAATCTATTGATAACGGAGACAATCTACCTCATTCAGCTAGGTTATTGTTGGCTACATTTTTGATATTTTCTGGTAAAAATATTGATGAAATTGTTGAAATTTTTAAAAAATTACCCGATTTTAACGAACGAATAACTAGATATCAGTTAGAACATTTATCGGGTAAAAAGGGTGGTTCAAAAAAATATTTTGTTCCTTCTTGTGAAAAGATAAGATTAGAAAACCTTTGTTATGAAACGCTTGTATGCAAAGGCATTATTAATCCTATTCAATTGTTAAAAAGAACTAGTTCAGAAAATTAGAATCGCCTGGATGAACAACTATATGGATATAGATAAAACGAAGGACATAAATAAATAAAAATTTAATATTCTAACAGTGAAGAGAATATCTCTGAAATTGAAAATAACAAAAGCCTTTGTAATTTAAATACAAATACAAGCGGTAAATTTATAGGTAATAATAATATATGGTTAAAAAAAATTTTTAAAAAATATTATTTTAAATATTTTGTTAATATTTCTTTGCCTGAAAAACTTAATGCCAGGGAATTTGGTTTCAGGTATTATGATGACAAAATGATTCGTCATCTCTCTTTTGATTCTCCTGGAGAATTATATGCATATGTTTTAAAATTCTCGCCATCTGATATTTATTGTTCTTCTTCGTTCTATCGATATCCTGACCAACCAATGGATAAAAAAGACTGGTATGGTTCTGAATTGATATTTGATATTGATGGAAAAGATTTACATCTTGAATGCGCATTAACTCATAATTATACAAAATGCTTAAATTGTGGTATAATTCGGAAAAAAATTTCAGAAAAATGTGATAATTGTAATGGACATAAACTGAATATTATCGATATTCCTTGTAAAATTTGTATATTTGCTCTTAAAAAGGAAGTTAAAAAATTAGTAAATTTGCTTGTTGATGATTTTGGAATTGACTTTAAACATATTTTGATTTATTTTTCTGGAAACAATGGTTTTCATTTGCATGTAATTGACAGTAATTATTTTTTTTTATTGTCTAATGAAAGAGCTGAAATTTCTAACTATATTTTAGGAAAAGGTTTTAAAATAGACTCTTTGGGCTTTAAAATGAATTCTGTAAAAAAATTTAGCCCTATTATAAAGTACAAACAACAACAACAATTAGATGCGGGGTGGAAGGGAAGGATTCTAAAAAATCTTAAAATTATTATTTCTTATGGAAAAAACACTGAAGATAGTCTAAATAAACAAATATCCAAATTAGAATCTATAAGAAAATCTGATTTTCATCAAATAATTTCAGATACTGTAAATGATTTATCTATAAAAATTGATCCTATGGTTACAATGGATATTCATCGAATATTTAGACTTGCTGGTTCAATAAATAGTAAAAGTGGTCTTGTAAAAGTACCTTGTACCTGATCTTGAACAATTTGAACCTTTTAAAGATGCTTGTTTATTTGATCATTCCAAAGTTAAAGTTAATTCCAAAGTTGAATTTTCTATTTCTATGAAAGGTAAGAAATATCATGTAAATAAAGGTCCAAATTTTATTCCTGAATATCTATCGGTATATTTGTTAAGCAAAGGCCTGGCGGATATAGATTCAAAAGAAGTTTGATATGACCGATCACGAAAATAAGTCCTTTGTAAATGAACACCCAAAATATGGAATAAATGATTCATTGGAGGAAAAATGGCTAGTAGCTTTTATCCGTTCTGACAATATTAATAAAGTTTTTTATAGACAATTTTTTGCGATGGGTTTTTATGAAGCATATGATAAGGTTATGACTTTTGCAGAAAAAACTAATTATCAAATACTATGGTATAAGGAAAAAAGAAAATGTGGTTTATATTATACAAAAATCAATATTCCTTCTCTAGAAAATATTTGTACATTTTGTAATAAAAAATTTAATAATATTGAACCAATAAAGTGTAATTTTGATAATAATTTTATTTGTACTTCAGAATTTTGCTCGTTTATATGCAGAAATGACCATTTTTATCATATTCACATAAAAAATAAACTAAATTAAAGAATTTGTTATTTTCATATATTCATTTATCATTTCAGTATCTGTGATTCCTTGTACTACATAAGGATCTCCTGATCCAAGAATGATATCCATAGCTACCGCGTTATATGGTATTTCAAACTTTTCAATGGTGTTTTTGTTTTCTGTTTCAAAAATTTTTAAAATATTGTTATTATTTATTTTAAATCCCATTATTTTGTCTATTTTTCTATTTCCTGATCCGCCGCCTCTTCCGCCCGCAGAACCTAAAGACTCTTCAACCATTAAAATAAAAATGATATTATCTATATTTTTATTTAGTATAATATCGTTAGAAGATACTATTAATTTCCTTTTTGGTTTCTTTAAAATCTGATCTAAAATACTTTCCATTATTTGCATAATATAAAAATGTACATAAAAATCTGTTGAAAACATTGCTTTGTTGCATGATTCTTATAATCAATGATTTTACCATCTATTTTGGTTAAACAGATATCAACTTATTATACAAGGACGCTTTCAACATCATCTCTTGTACCATATTCTTTAGTTTAACCGAGTATAAGTATTCACCAAACATTCGCTTTATGCACGAAAACACAGTTTCAAAATCCATCTTTGTCCATAGCTTACGCTATCCTTCCATCCTTGTAAATCACTTTTCTGCGCTAACACTGCTAGATTTCTAAGGGTGTTTCCTTTTTTCCATCGAACTCTAGCATTTTTTCTTACTTTAATGCAAGGTTGGATTCCGTTGTCTGATAAGAATCTAAAAATATTATTGCCTTCATACGCCCCATCACCCAACAGTTTACCTATGGATACCATGTTATCTGATTTTATAATATTTTCAATCAATTCAGGTAACGCTTTGCTATCATGAACGTGCTCGTCTGTGACCTTCATAGAAAGTATTTTCTTGGTTTTAACATTAACTGCTACGTGTATTTTCAAATATCCTTTCTTATTTTTCGCATTCCATTTATCCCTCATCCATTGACCTCTGTTGGTAACCTTGATACCTGTACCTATCTATCGCAATGATGATGTATTCGTCTTCAAAATCCTTGTTTTTACTATTTATATCTTTTATCTTGATATCTAGTCTGTTTATTCTTCTGTTTATTGTGGTGTAATGTGGGATGGAAGGTACTTTTCCTTTGGCGTGTCCTTGTGCGATTCCTTCCGTTTGTCTATAAGGAAGATGAAAGTACACTTTGGCATATCCAAGCAAGAGAAGGAAGGTATTTGGATAATGAAATGGCTCGCCAATCTTGTCTTTGTTCATCCCTTCTAGTTCTGCATCCCAGTTGTTTATAACATCAAATCCTAGCAGTATTTCGCCTCTTCTAACAAGAGATTGGTTGTAGACGGACCAATTCATATGTTTTATTGAGGGATGTTAGCTAAATGTATTTGGGAAAGAGGAATCATGCAACAAAGCAGAAAACATGAGTTTGGATTAAAATAAATAATCATATCATTGTTATCAGTATATTATGAATAACAATGACGATGTGTTGCTAACTGTAACTTGGGATGATTCAGGTTATGTAAAATTAATTGATCAAACAAAATTGCCTGAGACCCTTGAATATCTCGTTTGTAAAAATTACCAGCAGGTAGCTGATGCAATAAAAAACTTGTCTATTAGAGGTGCCCCTGCAATTGGGGTTGCTGCAGCTATGGGACTTGCACTTTGTGCTGTAAATGATGAATATACTAATAAACAAGATTTGGTTTCAGACTTACAAAATGCCTATGATATTTTATTAAAAACAAGACCTACTGCAATTAATTTAAAATGGGGCTTGGATAAAATAATGGACGAATCATCTAAATATGATACTGTGAGGGAGATCAAAAAAAATATAATTAATTTAGTTAAAAAGATGTCGGATGATGATATTACAATAAATAAAAACATGGGTAAATTTGGATCTAGTTTAATTAATGATGGAGATGTAATTATGACTCATTGTAATGCTGGATCTCTGGCTACTGTGTCGTATGGAACTGCATTAGGTGTTATTAGATCTGCTAAAGAGTCTGGAAAAAAAATCAGCGTATATGCAACTGAAACTCGTCCTGTTATGCAAGGTTCACGTCTTACTGCTTTTGAGTTAGCCTATGATAACATTGAAGTAAGTTTAGTACCAGATACTGCAGTGGGTCATTTAATGTTGAATAAAATGGTTGACAAAGTTGTAGTTGGAGCTGACAGGATATTGAAAAGTGGTCATGTTTTTAATAAAATTGGAACGTATCAAGTTGCATTAATGGCAAATACTCATAAAATTCCTTTTTATGTTGCTGCACCCTTATCCACTTTTGATTTAAAAAATAGTCTAGATGATATAGTTATAGAAGAAAGATCTGCTGATGAAGTTTTGAAAATTGCTGGTAAATGGGTTGCTCCAAAGGGTGTTAAAGTGTTTAATCCCGCATTTGATGTTACACCGCCGGATTTGATAACCGGGATAATCACCGAGAATGGGATTTTGAATTCACCTTTTGAAAATAGTATTTCTGAGTTATTTGAGGTGCATAGTAGACTAATGCAAGGCAAAGAAAATAAAATATAAAAAGCAGTTTAATACAATTTCAATGGTGAATTTGCAGCAAGTTTCAAAAGAACAGGTATTTTCTGAATTGCGCAAGTGTATGGATCCAGAGGTTCCAGTTAATGTCGTGGATTTAGGTCTGATATATGGTGTAGATGTATCTGACAAGAATGATGTGGCTGTAAAAATGACAATGACTACTAGGGGATGTCCATTACATGATACTCTAGTGGGTGATGTTAAAAGAAATTTAAAAAGAATTGATGGGATCGGTTCCATTAACGTAGAAATTGTATGGGATCCACCATGGTCAATTGAAAAAATGAATCCTGCAGTACGGGAAAAACTTGGTTATGGCAAACCCTCTCTTAGGTTCCAAATAGATTATGATACTTATATGCCATTAAAAGATGGAAAATTGGTTAAACAAGAAGACGGATCTATTTCATTAATAAATGAAAAAGAACAAGGATTTATGGTAAATGAAAACATTGTAGATTTTTGGAATGACTGTGATGGTAAAAAAACTGTTAACGATTTGGCTGATAACTTCTCATCTAAACTGAATTTACCGCGCCAGCAAATTGAACAAGAAGTTGTTCAATTAATTCAACAATTGTTAGAAGCAGAGTTGTTAAAACCGCCAAAACAATAATATATATGATTGATTTTGTAAAACATCCGTCTGTATCTTCTATACTTTCTCTCTTTTGAATTAATAATGAGATTCTTTTATTAATTATTTTATATAATTGATTTTATTTATGTTATAGTGAAAATAGTATTGTTATTTAAATGTTAATTAAAGATATTTTTAATTTCAATAGATATTTTAGAAATATTAATAGTATTTTATTACATATTTTAGATTACAAAGATTATGAAGTTATTATAATTTATAGTAAATTTTTATCTATGTATTATATAGAAACTTAATAATAACCATTATCAAGAAATTTGTATTAAAATTTTGTTTTGAAATTGATTTCTCGGATCTATACAAATTAAAACTGTGGTATATTAGTATCTTTACCTTAAAACATATGTAGCAATAAAAAGTACGGTGTTATAAAGATGTATCTTCTATACTCTAGTTCCTGGAAATAGCAATAGTGGAATTTATTCCTTCTCTTTTTATAGTCGTTATAAAAATATTTTTTACAATTGTGATCTTTATATAGAATACTTATTCCTCTAAATTTGTTTGGAAATATACTTTTTAAAAACAGTTCGAAAGAATATTAAAATGAAAGAAAATTAAATTCATTATCTAAATTTTATGTATTATTTGTCTGTTCTAAAAAACAAGAATGCATATTATAATTTATCTGTAATGTTTATCAAACATTAAATAATAAAAGTAATCTTTTATTGAATGGTCTTTGTACACTTATTTTTAATTACGATATATGTTATCAATTATAATATCTTTTCTATGGCTAAATTGAAATTGAAATTGTAATGCGGAAAATAAACTAAAAGGAATTTTTATATATGATATGTGTTATGGTTCTTCGTTTTTTTATTATGAATTTGTGTGATAAAACGTATGGTAAAGTATCATTATATAAAATGTTTAAATTTGCAATGTATGGACAAATATTATAATGTATTTGAATATAGATAATTTTTACTATGAAAATCATTTTCTTTTATTTTTAATCAAGATATAATAACAAGAAACAAATTAAATATTTTATGAAGATAGTGAAAGATAAAAACAAAGATAAAAAAAATAATGTTTTATCCTCAAATACTTCTTTAGATTTAGAAACACCAGAATCAATCGTAAAAAAACTTCTATCTGGTGAATATATCGTCTCTGTCTATGGGTTAGGACACGTTGGTGCACCTATAGCGTCTTGTTGGCTAAGATCTGGTGTTACAGTAATAGGTGTTGACAAATCTCCAAATGTTATAGAGAATGCAAAAAATGGGATTACTCATATACCCGAACCTGGTGTAAATGAAGCCTTTACTGATGGTATCAAAAATAATAAATTGTTAATTTATGATGATCCCGTTAAAGCATCAATGGATTCAAAACTAAAAATGATATGCGTTCCAGTTTTACTTAAGAATAAAAAAGCAGAGTTGGGAGCTGTAGTTGAAGTAGCATTGTCTATTGGTAAAGGCTTAAAAAAAAATGATATTGTTTCGCTACATCCATCAGTTCCTCCTTCAACTACGGAAAAACATTTGGTACCTATTTTGGAAAAATCAAGTAAATTAAAAATAAACAAGGACTTTTATGTAATCTACAATCCAGAACGGATTTATGAAGGTCGTGCTATTAAAGATATAGAGGAAAGTTATCATGGAATAGTTTCTGGGTCTGGAGATCATACATTGGATTTAGCAGAACAAATTTTTTCGCTAATTTATAAAAAGGGAATTATTAAATTGTCCGATATAAGAACTGCAGAGGCAGAAAAACTTTTTGAAGGTGTTTATAGAGATGTAAACATCGCCCTTGCAAACGAAATGTCTGTTGTCTGTGAAAAGCTGGGTATTGATTTTTGGGAAGTAAGAGCCGCAGCAAATTCTCAACCTTTTTGTCATATTCATAAAGCTGGTATAGGTGTAGGAGGTGCTTGTATTCCTGTTTATCCTCATTTCATATTGGAAGTTGCAGATAAAAATAAAATTAATTGCAAGATAACTAAAACAAGTAGATTCCTGAATGATGATATGCCTTTATACTCTTTATCCAATGCATTGAAATTACTTCGAAAGAAAGATCTGAAAAAATCTAAAATAACTATATTAGGATTAGCTTTTAGAGGCGGAGTTGCAGACACTCGGCTTTCTCCTACTTATGCTTTAGTAAAAAAATTATTACAATTAAAAATTACAAATATAATAATTCATGATCCGCTATCCAGTGATGAAACATTAATAGGAAAAAATAAAACTATTCAAATTACAAAAGATCTTGAATTTGCCATTTCAAATCGCGATTTAATTATTTTATCTACTGATCATATAGAATATTCTGGTTTAACTCCAGAACAATTAGGAAAAACTCCAATATATGATGGTAGGGGATTATTGAATTATGGTTTATTTGATTCAAAGACATTTAAAGGAATTGGACATCCTTAAATTACATCAAATATATATATATATATATATATATATTTTATTTTAACTAAACAAAGTTTATGGTTAAGACGTTATCAAACCAAAAATTGGTATCTGGTTCAATATCTCCTAATTTTTCGTTGAAAGGGGTCGATGACAAAATATATTCTATGAAAGATTTTAGATCTAAAGCATTTTTAATAGTCTTTATATGTAACCATTGTCCATATGTAAAAGCAAGAATTAAAGATATTGTTGATTTACAATCTAAATTCAATAGTTCTGAATTACAAATTATTGGAATAAATAGTAACGATTCAAATTATGAGGGCGAGGGATTTGCTAATATGATAAAGTTTTCCCAAGAGCATTCGCTAAATTTTCCATATTTAATTGATGAAACTCAAAATGTAGCAAGAGATTTTGGGGCAGTATGTACTCCTGATCCTTTTTTATTTAATGAAGATAAAAAACTAGTTTTTCATGGTAAAATTAACGATGCAAATGATCCATCGGCGATACCGACTTATAATACCATGGAGGAAAACATTAAAAAATTATTAAATGGACAATCTTTAGAAAAGGATTTTGATCCATCTGTAGGTTGTTCGATAAAATGGAAGCATGAAGCATAGTGAAATTTTGTTAATAATATAAAATAATTTTAATTTTATTTTGATTAGATAAGTAATTATAAAATGTAATTTTAGTTTATATTATGGTCAAGATCTCCATAAAAAATTACAACCAAATTGATTTAACTGATAGTTTGTTTGTTATTGGCACATATGATGATAGTACTGCTGACCTTGGTTATTTAAATAAAATCTCGTCTAGTGATCTATATAAAAAAATTAATAATGCTCTTAAAAATATTAAAGAAATACCTAAAAAATTTGGAAAAAGCTTGTTGTTTTTTTGTGAAGGTGACAATAAAACCTTTATAAAAGTTTTATTACTTGGAGCCGGGAAATATTCTGATTTAAATTCATCTAAAATTAGACAACTTGGAGGAATTATTTCGTTAAAAGCAAAAGAATTACAATGTTTTAAGGTTGTAATTTCTGACTTTTTTAAACCTATTTTGAAAAATGTCGAATCTATTGTTGAAGGACTTGCTCTTTCTTTATATGAGTTTAATAAATATAAAAATGATGCTGATAATAAGTCAAATTATTTCGATGAATGTAATATAGTTTTATTATCTGATGAAAATACTAATTTAGAACTTGAACAGCTTATAGAAAAGACGCTAATTATTTGTCAATCTGTTTTTTTTGCAAGAGATCTAGCTAATTCTCCACCTAATGTTATGTCTCCTGCAGAACTTGCAAATATTGCATCATCACTTGATAGTACCAATAGGATTAAAGTTAAAATATTTGATAAATATCAAATGGAGAATTTAGGTTTAAATGGTGTAGTATCTGTTGGTAAAGGTAGCCAAAATCCTCCAAAATTTATAATATTGGAACATAATCAGGGTGTTTCTGGAGAAAAACCTATTTTATTAGTTGGTAAAGCTGTAACATTTGATACTGGTGGTATCTCAATTAAACCAAGTGATAAGATGGATGAAATGAAGTTTGATAAAAGCGGGGGTTGTACTGTTCTTGGTATTTTTAAGGCATTGAGTATGCTAGATATTAAACTTAATGTTATAGGAATAATACCTTCAGTTGAAAATATGCCTTCCAGTTCTTCGTATCGTCCTGGTGATATTTTACAAATGTATAATGGTAAAACCGTTGAAGTTTTAAATACTGATGCTGAGGGTAGATTAATTCTAGCAGATGGATTATCTTATGGTATAGAACATTATTCACCTAGATCTGTTATTGATTTTGCAACGCTTACTGGAGCTTGTATAATTGCACTTGGGACAAATGTTGCCGGAATAATTGGTAATGATGACGTTCTAATCCAAAAAATTATTCAATCTTCTATAGATACTGGAGAAAAAATATGGCAATTGCCATTATATGAGGAGTTTCATGATTTAATAAAAAGTAATGTTGCAAACATTAAAAATATTGGTGGGCGAACTGGTGGTGCAATCACTGCTGCTGCTTTTCTATCCCAGTTTGTAAATGATGTGCCATGGGCACATATTGATATTGCTGGGACCGCCTGGACACAAGATGGAACTATTGAAAAAAGCTATAATCCTAAAGGTGCTACTGGATTCGGTATTCGTACAATAATAAAATTATTGGAATCGAATACTTTGTAAATTTTTATAGAATTATTTAATTTCTTTTTTAAAATATCTTAATTTTCTTATTAACATTAAAAAGTGCCAGCACTGCTGTTTCCCCACAGCTCTCGCATGTTAGTACTCAGCAGCGACAAGAGGTTTGACTTCCGGGTTCGGAATGGGTCCGGGTCGGGCCCTCAAGTTATGGCCGGCTAATCTTTATAATATTAAGACTATATTTATAGCCTTTTATTTATTTAATTTCTTTTTTAAAATATCTTAATTTTCTTATTAACATTAAAAAGTGCCAGCACTGCTGTTTCCCCACAGCTCTCGCATGTTAGTACTCAGCAGCGACAAGAGGTTTGACTTCCGGGTTCGGAATGGGTCCGGGTCGGGCCCTCAAGCTATGGCCGGCTAATCTTTATAATATTAAGACTATATTTATAGCCTTTTATTTATTTCATATATAGTGAAGATTCATGTTTGTTCGTTTTAGTTGTTTTGTTTGTAATTTTGACCCGATTTTATGTATGTAAAATATAATCAATTTTATATTTTTAGTTTTTATTTAATATGTTCAGGATTTAAATATGCTGAATGTACAATATATTTGGTTACATTGGATAAACGCTTTAACTTTGTTCATAGAGTTGCTGTCCTAGATGAAGAGCTATGTCAGCCAAGGAAATGTGGGCAAGAGTGTATCCTTTATTGTCCTGTAAATAAAACCGGTGGTGAATGTATTATTCAAAGGCCTGAAGATGGTAAGGCCGTTATTTTTGAAGATTTGTGTACTGGCTGTACTATTTGTATAAAAAAATGCCCTTTTGATGCTATTGTTATAGTAAATCTAGCGAGTGAAATTGGTGAAGACAAAATTCATCAATATGGAATTAATAGCTTTAGATTATATAAATTACCTATTCCAAAAGAAGGTTCTGTTACTGGTTTAGTTGGAAGAAATGGTATGGGCAAATCAACTATTATTAATTTGCTTGCTGGAAATATCAAACCTAATTTCGGAAATTTTGATAAAAATTTGGAGTGGGATGATGTTCTAAATAATTTAACTAATATAGAATTAAGAAAACATTTTGAAAAAATATCTACTAAATCTTTGAGGGCCTCGATAAAACCCCAATTAGTGTATCTTATACCTAAAATTTTTAAAGGTACAGTAAATGATCTATTGAAAAAATATGATGAAAGAAAAATTCGCGATTTATTAATATCTGATTTAGGTTTACAAAATTCTCTCAATAAAGATGTCTCAACGTTAAGTGGCGGTGAACTTCAAAGAGTTGCAGTTGCAGTCGCATCTTCAAAAGATGCAGACTATTATTTTTTTGATGAACCGTCTTCTTTTAATGATATTTATCAGCGTCTTGCAGTGAGTAAGGTAATTAACAATCTTGCAAAGGATGGTAAGAGTGTAATGATCGTAGAACATGATATGTCTTTATTAGATTATCTTTCTGATAATGTTTTTATACTTTATGGTGAACCTGGAGCTTACGGTATCGTATCTGCTTTACAAAGTACCAAAATCGGTATCAATAACTTTTTGGAAGGATTTATACCTACTGAAAATGTAAGGTTTAGAGATAAGGCGTATAAGTTTGATATATCTAGCGTTACAGAAAATGTGATTTCAAGTACTTCTATTGTTAGTTATAGTGCCATGAAAAAAAAATTGGGAGACTTTAATCTTTATGTAAATGCAGGGAAAATCCATCAGGGAGAAGTTGTAGGAATAGTTGGTGCAAATGCTTTAGGTAAAACGACTTTTATGAAAATGTTATCTGGATTAGAAAAAATGGATGAAGGTCAGTTAGACGCAGAAGTGAGAATTTCTTACAAGCCACAATATCTAAATCAGGATATTGATGGAGATGTGCGTTCATTAATTTATTCCGTAAATAATGGTCCATTTGAGGGCTCATTAATGGAAGAACAAATTTTAAATCCATTGAGTTTAAAAAAGTTGTATGATAAATCAGTGAAAGGACTTAGTGGAGGAGAACTACAAAAAGTTGCTGTTTCTTTATCTCTTATTAGAGATGCCGATGTATATGCACTTGATGAACCTTCTGCATTCTTGGATATTGAGGATAGAATTTCTTTAGCAAAATTTGTTCAAAGATTAATCAAATCAAAAGGAAAATCTGCTCTAATTATCGATCATGATATTCAACTTATAGATCTTGTTTCTGATTCCCTTATAATATTTGATGGTGTCCCTGGAATCAATGGATCTGGATCATCTCCTATAACTAAAGAAATAGGTATGAATGACTTTTTGAAATCATTGAATATTACTTTTAGACGTGATGAAACTACTGGTAGACCAAGAGTAAATAAAGAAGATAGTCGATTAGATAGAATGCAAAAAAAAGATGGAAATTACTATTATATAAAAAAATAACTTTTTATTTAATACATGTCAAAATATTTAAAAAAATTACTAAAGGATATTTTGCCTAACGATGAAATTTCAAAAGTCTATTCATCTTTTGATATTATTGGAGATATTGCCATTATAAAAATTCCTGATTCTTTGATATCAAAAAAAAATGTCATTGGTGTTACTCTTTTATCTAATATACCTAATTTAAGCTCGATTTTTTTACAGAATACTGCAGTTGATGGTGAATTTCGTTTGAGGGGTCTAGAGTTGATTGCAGGAATAGAAAAATATGTTACTATATATAAAGAATATGGATGCAGATTCCTTGTAAACGTTGCAAGTTCTTATTTTTCTCCGCGATTATCCACCGAAAGAATGAGGATGGCTAAAATGACAAATGAGCATGAAACTATAATAAATATGTTCGCTGGAGTAGGAACTTTTTCTATAATTATTGCAAAAAAAAATCCAATATTAATCTATAATATTGACTCCAATCTTGATGCATTTATTTTGAGTAAAATAAATTCGCGATTGAATAAAGTCGAAAAAAAAGTTGTCTCTTTACATGGGGATGCTCAAAATATTTTATCTTCTTCAAATTTAATTAATACTGCCGATCGGATTCTTATGCCTTTACCTGAAAAAGCATTTGAATATATTGATGTGGCTATAAAATGTTTAAAGTCTACGGGGGGTTATTTACATTTTTTCTCTCATATTAAAAGCAATACTAAATCTACTGTTGTAGATGATTCTGAAAAATATGTTCATTCTTTATTTACAAAGTATAATTATAAAATAAAACATACACAAATAGTTAGGGCAGTAGGCCCGAGAATTTATCAAACAGTTACAGATATTTTTATAAAAAAATAACTTTTATTTAATTTTTTCATTTGTTGTTAATGTAATTCCGATCCATCCTATTATAAAAAAAATTATCCCTACTATTGAAATAGCAGTTAATTTCATTAATAATATGTCAAATGTAGTGCCTAATATAATATATATATAAATTGAAAAACCTATTAATGCTACTGCTACTAATATGATCCCTCTTATTTTTTCACCCTCAATCATGTGTTTCTCTCTTTTTAAAATCTTATTTAAATCAAGACATTCTTTTAATTTTATTAAATTACTCATACGCTCAATTCTACTGAATATTTTGCTAATTTTAATAGTGATGAGGCTTTCTTTTAGAATTATTATTAAATCATTCTAAATTCAATCACTTTGTGTTTCATTTTTGACGTTTTTTAATTTTATTTATATATAATTTTGTTTTATTGATACTCTTGAAATTTGAAATCTTTCTTAAAGCATATGAAAATTATAAACTTATTATACTTCAAATAACTGTTTTTATTTTATTTCTCTCATTTTTTTAAATTCATTGGTTTTTCTATTGTCTCTTGATATTTCTCCTCAACTTTCTCCATAAAATTTTCTATTGTAATTTTATCATTTTTTAATTTTGCAGCTATTGTTGCCCCGCCTGCACCTGCCCCTTCTTTTACAAATCCGTTTGCATATGCTCTCAATCCTTCTTTTTTTGAATTTCGTAATCCCAAATCTGCATATATGATGGGAACGTCAGACGAGATCTGGCTCATTAAACCAATTAAATCTGAACTTTTATCATTTATTACATAAGATGTTGTTCCAATACATATCTTGTTATTGTCTAGTTTAATTTCAAGTGCTTTTAATAGTGCGACTATTGCACACATTTGAGTTCCTCCAGCTAACATTATTTTCTTATTATTGTGCACGACCTCTTCTACTATTCCACAAATAGTGGGCATCATCGGGTCTCCTAAATATGATATTGCATTAAATGGGTCATTGTGATATTCTCCTATTTTTATATTGTTTTTATTAAGTGATTTTTTTACTATATTATTTTTTAATTCGTGTGGATTATTTGACATGCTACTGCTTACCTTGTTAAATGCATCAATGCCTAATGCTGATAATACTCCTAGAGCAGTGGTTGTTCCACCTGGAATGCTTTCGCCTATGATAATCAAATCCTCATTTCTTGAAATTTGAGCACCTATCATCTTGCCCATTTCATAATTTGAAATGACATCTTGTATTTCTACAGCTCTTTCGACTGCAATGTTTTTTCCATGGGGCGAATTTATATTGATATGTGGAATCTTTGGTTTAATTATGGCTCCTGAATCAATGGCTAACATGGCTATATTTGCTAGTTCTAATGCTGTTTTAGTTATTAATGCTGGAGTTGGTTTTCCATCTGGAGTGGCTGGTACTGTGTTTATGCTTTTGCACTTTCCAAGTTGAATATATTCTGCATCTGCAGCTGGGGTATATTTAATTAATTCGGTATTTGCTCCTGCAACTGTCAGTCCGGGTATTTTTGCAGTTTCTGTGTGAGACATAATAAGTAAAAAAATTGATTTATCTATATTGTAATCGTTAATATTTGAATGATTCTTTTGATGGATAATATTTAAAAAATTCATCATTTATTTTCAGTTTCATTATTTTTGATTTATTTGCATATTATACTTTTCTTGTTTATAGCTGATATTACTTTTCCATACCTGAATTGAAAGCAATGGTTGAAAAAATTTTGTTTATATTTTTAAAATCAAATACGTATATTATTTCAATGGTTTCCATATTGTTTAATAAATGATAATAAATTATTTTATCTTTTGATTTGTTATAAATTCTGGTAATCTTATATTTTGTATTCTATGTTATTTAACCGACTTGACATACACACACATTTTTATTATCTATATTCAATTAAATATTTTGATTTTTACTATGTCTTTCTACATAACATATTTTTAATGTTCTTTGTATTTGTATGACGAGTTATAAGATATACACGTACATTTGATTATAAAAGGTGTATTACTTTTTGCTCTTATTTTTTCATTACCTTACAAATTTATTCTTTTTAAATGATTGTTAAAATTTTGTTACCTATGAGCCATTGAAAGTAGCATGCTTTATTGAATGATTATTTTATTTGTTATTTGCTAACCTTTTATTGATGGACTAAAAATTTAAATTCAATTGTTATTGTTATGGATAAACTACTATTATAACGGGTTTTCGAATCATCCGACAAAACAAAAGTAGCATAAGGTTCCCATATTAAAAAGTATTAATATTTATTTTATCTTAGATTTATAGAATTTCTATTATCTAACTTAGATTACTTGGTATCTTTATCTGACATTTTTTTAAATTATAAAGTTCTTTATGCGAAAATTATGCAAAAAATTGTGATATTATTTAGAAGCATATTAAAAAATAAAACTTTTTAAAATAATATTCATAAGAATATCACAATTTATAAAGCGAATTGCAAAAACAATTGATTATAATCGCTGCCTGTTTTTGCAAAAGTCATGTCCCCATATAATCTAAAAACGATTCTCGATCATGAAATTTAAAGACAAAATTAGTTTTCTTTTCGTCCTTTAAAATTGATGTTTTTGTATTTCCGTAGTGATGACCTGGATATACGATTAGGTTATCATCGAAATTAACAACTTTATTATAAATGGAATCATACATTTCATTGGGATCACTACCTGGAAGATCAGTTCTACCACAACTACCTACAAACAATGTATCTCCTGTGATGATCCATTTATTGTCTATTATCAAGCATATAGAATCAGGTGAATGTCCTGGTGTATGAATTACTTTTATGTCTACACCCGCAAATTTTATATTTTCTCCGTCCTGAACTTCAATGTCTTTTCTTAATTGCGATGATTTATGCTGTATAATTTTTGCTTCAGTTGTACTAACTACTTGCTCATTGCCCGCTACATGGTCAAAATGAGAATGTGTATTTATAATAAATGGATTTGAAAGATTATTTTTTCTTAAAAAATCAAAAATGATGTTTAAATCCCATGAAGGGTCCACTATTATTGCACTTTTATTTTTTTCATCAATAATTAAATATGTAAAATTATCCATTTTGCCTACTAAAAATTGTTCTATTTTTACCATTTATTGTATCACATCCTTTTCTGCTTCAATAGGTATTCCTATTTTTACTGGTATTATTTCTCCACTATTTTCTGAATTTTTTAAAAGACCGTGTTTTATTCTGTGAAATGTTATTGTAGCATGAGGTTTTACACATTTATCATAAATTTCCCCTGTATTGGGATTTATTCCTGATGGAATATCTACAGATAAAATAAATGATTTTGTTTTTTGATGATTAATTTTATCTATTATATTTGAAAAGGGATTCTTTATTGTACTACTTATACCCGTTCCAAAAAGGCCGTCTATAATTATATCTGCATTTTCTATCTCATTTTCTATCTCATTTAAATTATTTTCATCATAAATTATCTTGTTGATTGATTCGAGTTTTTCAATGATTTCCCAATTATTCTTAGCTTCATCTGTTTTTAAAAGATTGGGCTTTCCTAATAAAATTAATGATAGATTCGCTTTATTTTTGTCAGTGTTGTTGTTATTTTTTAATTGTTTTGCAAAAATATGTCCTGATAGATGCCTGTTAGCTACCACGGCATCTCCCCCATTATTACCTAGTCCGCAGATGGTGACTATTTTTTTATGAATAATATCATCATTAAATTTGTTTAAAATATAATCTGATATTCTTGAACCTGCATTTTCCATCATTAAAATCTTTTTCATTCTGTATCTCTTTTCTCCGATGTTTTCAATTGTATACATTTGTTGAGATGTAATGGGTTCAAATTCTTTATCAAACTCAGATTTGCTTGTCATAAATATCTATTTTTATTATATTGCTAATTAATTGTTGTTTATGGCTATTGAAATGAATGAAGTCTTTTTTCTTTATGTTCATTAATTTTATCTTTTATTTGCTTGTCATGATCTGATAGTATATGTTGATTTGCACAATGATCATGCATTATATTAATTTCGCAGAATTCACACGATGTAACAAAATCCATATTCTTGAAATCTTTTCTACATATACTACAATTTTCTGATGGTAATGATTCTGTCAGAAACGGTTTAATCCATCCTTCTCTCCATAAAATATTGACCATTATTATTAAAGTTGGCTTATTTTGTTTTTAAATTTGCTATCTTATATTATATTTAAAAGGCATGATAAAATCTTTTAATTTTACTTTTTTAATGCTTGAATCATATATGGCATATGTATCTCCATTATAATTACATTTAATTATTGGAAAATTTTTTGGTTTTCTTTTGAATTTTATTATTTTATAATATTCTTTGATTTTCCGAGGTCCGTACTCTATTTCTCCTCCAATTATCTGTCTTTTTTTTCTCATAAATTTAAATGCAAGAATAATATGTCTGTAGTTATAAATCTTAAACATCTCTGTAATTAAATAACACCTATCAATTTGATCGTCGGGTACATATATGCTATTACTAGTTCCAGACTTTGCTTCAATTGATAATAATATTGATTCTTTATTGTTCACAGCTACTATATCAGGTAATCCGGTACTAGAACCTCCTAATCGCCTTGCATTCCATTCTCCAATGTTTAATTTCTTCACTAAACTATATTCAAAATTATATCCTCTACTTCTACGAATATTGGTCAATCGAATACAATTTTTAATTTTATATTCCAATAAATTTTTTTATATCCTTAATAATGATTTAATGATATGTCCTATAGCGTCAGTTTTGATGATGTTAATAATTCTTTAAATCTCTTTTCTACTCAAATGAAGCAGTTAGAGATAAATAGAGAAACTTTGATAAAAGAAACAAGAGAAATAATATCGCTGTGTAGTAAATCAATAGTTTTTTTACACAGTGGTAATATCCAAGAAGCTGAATCTTTGTTGGATAGGTCAATATTACTAATCAAAAACTTGAAAAAACATGTTATTTTTGATTTAGATCGATATTTATGGCCTGCGGAACAAGAGTATGTAGAGGCATTTATGTTAAAAGAAATAGTAACTAGAAAACCTGCGTTGAGTGGTTATGAATCTTTGAATGTTTCTTTAAATGCATACGTTACTGGTATGTTAGATTTAATTGGTGAAATAAAGCGGATGATCTATGATAGTCTTAGAAAAAATGATACTGATTTTTCATTGTCTTTATTTGAAATTATGCAATCTATATACGACCTGATTTATCCATTCGCAATTTATGATAATCTTGTAAATGGGATTAGAAAAAAACTGGATATTTCTAAAAGAATAATTGAAGATGTAAGAATTACGATGGCTGAAGAATACAGGAGAATTACATTCTTAAATCAATTTAAGCAAATATCAGATGGCTCTAAACTTTTATCCGATTGATATTAAAAGAAAGTTATTGTATTTAAGGAAATACTATGCAAATTTTGCAAATGCTTCTGCCAAGTGTTTATTTAGTATATTGGACCATGTAGTAAATCCTTCTGGTTTGTCTGGATAGTTTCTAAAATGATTTACTAATGTTTCGTTCATATTTGCGGTGTATTTCAGATCTTCTGCTAATTTTTTATTTAATGTTCCTCTTATTAACATGCCAATCTTGTCTACTGTACTGAATACTGGATGTTCTCCTCTTGTTATTTTATCAATATCCATTTTAGATAAAAAGTGTTTCATACCATAATTGATTTGTTCATTTGTCAAATGCTGTAACATTCTTCTGAAAACTTCTAGACCTGGTGTTTTGTATCCATATTCATTAATAAAATTCTTATTAAAATGCCATAAACCTGATTCTGATACATCATTTCTCTCTATTGCCTCTACTATGTCTTTTCCTGCGATGGTTGCCGCAATTATTGCTGGACCAATACCTCCTGCGTCCAATGGTTTTGGCATCCACGCTGAATCGCCGACCATGACATATCCATTTGCAACCAAACAATCATTTTGCCTTCTTACTGAAACCTGCCATGTGCCCCATTCGTTTCCTATATCTTCTTCTTCATCTGACAATTGTGGGTTTTTGATTGAGGGATTAATATTTACGTAGTCATCTATCAATTTTTTAAGATCTCTTTTTTCTCCTCTTTCTTTATTACTTTTATCAAAAAGTTTTTGTTGTACTCCTAAACCAATATTTACTTTATTTTTCCCTTTAGGGAAAACCCATCCATATCCACCTGGTGCAAGTTTTTGGTCAAGGTGAATTATACAGTAGTCAGGATCAAAATATGTTTTATCTTCTCTATCTTCGTTAGATTCAAAATCATAAATATATCTGCCAGTTGATTCAAGATCATTTCTATCGATTCTTTTTTGAATAAATGATTTAATTGGTAAGTTTGTTCTCAAAACAGATGTTACCCCTGTACAGTCGACTACCACTTTTGCTGTCTTTTTAACAATTTCTTTTGTTTTTGTATTTTCTCCTTCGATTCCAACTATGTAATTGTTTTCTGTAATTGCCTTTCTAATTATTGTATTATTAATAACTTCAACCCCAAGCTTGGTAGCTTCTTTCAATTGTTTTTGTGGTAGTAGTTTTCTATTGAGAATATATCCTTCTCCATCAAATGAAACTTTTGTCTCATGATCAGGAGAAAAGGCCACAACTCCCTTAACTGGGTGTTCTATTTCTGGATTGCTCCACGAAATCTTGATTCTTTCTTTCATATATTCTACAGTATTTTTTCCAACAGCATCCCCGCATATCCAACCAGAAATTGTTTTTCTACCTTGGATTTGTATTTCGTTTCTATCTATAATTAATATCTTTAATCTTTGATTTGAATAATATGCTGCAGATGAAGCTACAATCATGCCTGCTAATCCTCCACCTGCTACTATGATATCATAATCTGTATTTGACAGGCTCATATATTCCATATCTGATACAATAAAGGATAATTAAAGTTGTGAGGTTAATATGCACCAATAAATATTATTCTTTGCCTATTTATTATGAGAAGAACACGAGGGCGCTTAATTAAAAATGATTGTCAATGGTAAAAAGATAACAGGATATGAAAGCGTTAGATTATCTGATCCATCTTTAATTACCAAATCTGATTTGATAGATGAAAATCACAAGGCTTATGTAAACTTTGTGTCATCTTTAAAATCGCCAATTACTAGAAAATCGTATGTTATAAGATTAAAAAATTATTTACGATCACCTTCCATTTCTTTTTCAACATTTGATGAATTATTATCGAGAGATTTGCGCACAATAGAACAAGGGATAATAGATCTGTTAATAGATATGCGCCATAAAAAAGATCTATCATATAGTGCACAGAATGTGTTTCTATCGGCCTTGACTCATTTTTTCTCTATAAACGATGTTATGATAAATCGTAAAAAGATAAAAAAGTTCATGAGTGAATCTGAAAACAAGTATGAATATCGATCGTATACCCACGAAGAAATATCTCGTCTTTTAGAAATCTCTGATGAACGAGAAAAAGTGATTATTCTTCTTTTGGCGTCTACTGGTATAAGGGTAGGTGCGGTTCATCCACTTCTTTTTAAGGATTTCAAAAAATGGGTAATAGATGAAAATGGAAATTATATTTATCAAATTCAAGTTTATTCGTCCTCTTCTAAATATAGATATTATACATTTTGCTCATCTGAATGCGCCTTGGCGATTGATAGATATCTTGAATTTAGAAAACGATATGGGGAAAAACTAGTAAAAACAGAAACTGGTTGGGTTCCCGCAAATACTCATTTAATAATTAGAGCATTTAATAAAAGATCAAATTATCACAATTCTACCCAATAACAAATAGAAGCTCAATAACTCGAAATATTTTGGTTCCAAAATTGGAATTACTAGGTTTAAGAATAAAGAATTTGGAACCAGAGAATACCCAAAAAAGAGCAGTTTCGCAACACCGACATGAATTACATCCATGTCATTCGTTTCGTATATTTGCTATTACTCAAATGCAAAGAGCAAAAGTAGATAAGACAATTCGTGAAATGTTGGTTGGCCATAGCACAGGATTAGATTCTGTATATTACAAAGCCTCTGAAGAGGAGATCTTTGAAGAATATAAAAAAACATTTGATTATTTACAAATTAACAATAATTTGCGAAAAATATCTTCTCAAAAGGAAAATTATCAAAAGAGAAAGGAAGATGATATTTTATTATTCAAGGAAAAGTATGAACAAGATATTCATAATTTAAAAAATGATATGAATGATAAATTTACACAAATGTTTTTACTTATTCAACAAAATCCTAAACTAGTCAATATAAAACCTGAGATTTTAGAGGAAATAGTGAAATAAGTTATAATATTTTTTTGATTTACTTCATGGTATAATTTGAAAATTCATTAAACTAACAATTAATCTTTGACAATAATAATCGAATATTATAACTGTTTTTGTCGTATATCCATTAGGAAAATACTGGCAAATGGTGGAAAAGATAATTATGCAACTAGTCCGAATTAATACTTTAAAATGTTAGATGGACTTTGGTTTATCTCATGGAAAAATAATAAGTAAGATATAGAAAGAAATGGGAATCTGTTGTGTTATATTATACACTATTTCAAATACGCTAGATAATCAATAAACAACTATAAGAAATAGTATATCTGCAATAATATATATCACGTTATTGATTAGCATCAATTTAATAATTTGAAGAATGGATATAGTAACTGAAATATATTATATTAAAACAAATATAAAATTCTTAATATATAAATATAATTTAATTGATTTACATCTATAAATAAGATAAAGGAATTTTAACTTTTATCTATCGCAGGATTTACAATATTATTTAAAACGTATTGATTTATAGATAAATGTATCTTGTTTAAGGTATCGTTGTTATAAATAAGATGTTTATCAATACTATTTAATTTATCTAAAATGTGTTTGTCAATACGCTCTTTATAAACAAGAGCTTTATCAATAAATTCCCTATACATTCTGGAAACAGTTACACTATATTTAATCCATAGACAATCTAAAACATCAAACAATTTATCATCAATTTCATACATCATACATAAATTCGAAACATAGCATATCTTTTCAAAATTCCAGTATTTGCTAGATTCCAAATAATTTTCAATATGATTACAATATACAAAGTCAAAATGATTATTAGAGAGAACAAAGAATTTTGATTTCTGAGATAGATAAGGAAGGAATCTATTAATAATTCCATTATAAATCACCTGCAGCTGTGAAATGGCATCATTATTAGGAATTTGATTAGGTAATGTGAATGTAAAATAAAATTCCATAACATCTTTAATTATATCTATTAAATAATATGGTATTAATAAAAGAGATTGTTTGTGTGATGCATCAGAAAGGTCAATATTGGAATTTCTAATTCTTGATTTTACTTTACCTTTTCTAAGTAATTCGATTATTTGTTTAATGAAATTTTCAAAGTGATTATAGATTTCACGCATATTTTGAGGAATGATTGAAGATAAATAAGATACATTTGTCAATTGATATAATTTTCTTTTACCTTTCTCCATAGTATGACATATTATTCCTTCTTTTTCTAATTCGGTCATTCTTTTTCGCATAGTTTCCCTAGAACCGGACCCTGACTTTTCACCATATCTTGTTGCTGGTTCTTTTAAACATTTAGGATGTTTCGTAATATATTCTATTATTTTATCTCGTTGTTCTTTATTTCTATCGATTTCTATGATACTATCTTCAATGCTCAATTATGTTGTCTTAAAGTGTCTAATTAAATGCATATAACTATTTGTTATTGTATATAATAATTAAGTATGGCTACAATTTTTATTGAAAAAAATACACGTAGTAAACTGCGAAGCATAGGAAGTAAAAAACAAACCTATGATGATATAATAAACGAATTACTGGAAAGTTCAAAAAAACGTTCGGTTAACCGTGAATTAACCGAACAAGGATTATTGTAGAAATGTCTAACAGAATTGCTACAACGAATAATAAAGACAACAAACTAGCCTTTAAACAGATCTGCTATGCTTTTGGCTGCTCTAAAAAGGCGACGGAAAAAGTAGAGATAGGTGGTGAAAAATTTGGGACGATTTTATTGCACCTTTGTCCTGAATGCCTAAGGAAATTTCAATAGAGTAGAATCAACTATGTCTACTACCGAACAATACAAAATAAAATTAGCAAAGAGAAAATCATTTCTGTCTAATACAAAATCTGTTTCTACTTTTTATTACAAAAAATATAAAACTTTTAACATAGTTTGTAACAATATAAAATTTTTAAAAAGAGGAAGACAAATTTGAAATCTTCTAATCCATCAGATGGGATTCCACAAGATCAAAACAAGATAATCGATGAAATCGATATTAGTCCATTTATTTTTGAGCGGATTCCTCTTAATCTTAGAAATGGATTCAAATGTTGTTTTGAAGATTGTTATTATATTCCCACATATTATCTAAAATGTGGGGATCATGTTATTGAGCGATTTTGCAAATCCTGTAAAGAGATACACGAAGGGTATGCGTTAGATAACTATGACATAAACAATCACCATAAAAAAAGAAAATTGAGAAAAAGTATTGACAGATTAACAAAGACATCCACCATAAAAAAGGAGCGTGTAATTAGAAATTGCCACCAACAATAATGCCCTCTTCTTCTAGTCCTGACAGATCCGACTTACCTTCAACATCATCACTACAATCCACAGATTCTAGATCATCACAATCGGTATTACAAAAAGAAGAAGAAGAAAATCATCAATCTCAATCTCAATCCTCTCCTCAGAAAATAAAAGACGATAATAACTCAAACTTGGAATTTAATCTTGATTCATCAATTATTAATATGAACATTGTAAAAAGAATAGGAATTGAAAAACCAAGTAATTCAATTATTGTTGAAGCTTGCAATCAAACCATTACACAAACAATTTACCTGAATGATTTTTCAGATAAAACAATCAAACCGCTGAAAAAACAATTGGATGACATAATAACAAGTTCTACACCCGGAGAAAAAAAACTTATAATTAACTCCATTATAACATGCATAAATTGCAATATTACGCATATTTCAAAATATAACGACGAAAAAGAAGAGTCCAGATCGAATGATGCCATTGAAAATGAAAAAGAAAATAAAAAAATAGACGTTTTAATCGATCTGGCATCAAGTTCCGAAAATACCGAACAATTCTTTAAAGATCAGTATAGAGGAGCATATGCGGCAGTAAGATTAGGTAAAGATAAACATTTAGAAATATTATCACTAAATAGGCACAGATACAGACGCTATTTATCATGGCTATATTATGAAAATACTGGACGTAGTATAACCGACAGCTCATTAAATTCGGTTATAACCAACCTTGCATCGAAAGCTGAATTTAACGATGTTATAATACCTCTCCATATAAGAGTTGCATGGGGCTCTATTGAAAATCGTGCAAATAAAGAATGCATTTATTACGACATGAGTGATGCTCAAAGTAGAATTGTAGAAATATCTAAAGATGGTTGGAGAATAATTGATGGAAGTAACAAAGATATCCCTATTATTTTTAAAAGACATAATCAACAATCACAAACAGAACCAGATAGGAGTTATCCATCAGACATATTTGAACAATTATTAAATCTAACCAATGTCAAAAATCAAACTCATAGACAGTTGCTTAAAGTCTATATCATTTCAACTCTCGTTCCAGAAATAGATCATTTAATTTTAACTACATATGGTCCAAAGGGTTCAGCAAAGAGTTTTCTGTTAGAGCTAATAAAAAAGACAATAGATCCAGCAAAACCTATTCTTTTAACTTTGAATAAAAATATGGAGCAGTTTATTCAACAGGTTAATCACAACTATTTATGTTACTATGATAATGTAAAATTTATTCCTTATTGGCTGTCTGATGAAATATGCAGAGCAGTCACTGGTGCAGGCCATACGAAACGGATGCTTTACACTGACGATGAAGATATTATTTATGAACATAGACGATGCCTTGGCATAAATGGAATTAATGTCGCATTAACAGAATCAGATGCATTAAGCCGTTGTGTATCCATAGAACTTCAGGATATTGATGAAGAAAAAAGAAAGATAGAATCGGATTTATGGGCCGAATTTGAAAGAATAAAACCACAAGCTCTTGCATATATTTTTGATACACTAGTAAAGGCGATTCCAATCAGAACAACACTAAATTTAAAGAGGCTCTCTAGAATGGCGGATTTTACAAATTGGGGCGAAGTAATTTCTCAAGCTATGGGTTATTCGCCGGGTTCATTTATTGAGATATATGAAGATAATATAAATGAGCAGAATATAACAGCAATTAATGAAAATATTGTTGGCTCTCTACTTTTAAAATATATTTTGGACATTGAAAATAAACAAGGTCCAATAAAAAAAATCACATTTCAACCAGAGGAGTTATATTCACAATTGATAGATTATGCCCAGAATTACGACATTAATATTGATAACAGACAGTTTCCTAGAAATGCATCAAGCCTTGTCAAAAAAATTAAAACAATAATACCTAATCTAAAAGATGCATACGGAATACACATAGAAGTTGGAAGAAGTATAAATAACACATCAATAATCACAGTTAGTAGAAGAACAGTATCTGATCTAAACCCCTCTTGTATTTCATTAAATCAGCATATTTATGCTATGCAAGTTTTAAGAAAAACCGTATATATAAATAATAACAACGATCAAAGTGAAAATGATTTTGCCTTAATTAGAACATCAAATGAACATTGTATATCTGATATACATTCAGGAGCCTCGGAATCACCGGAGGCAATTTCTTCTACTTGTGTAATAGAGAAATTAAATAAAATTTCCATATCAAATTCAGATGTTAAAGTAGACAGTACAAAATGCATTGATGATTGCTCTGGAGGGATTTAAATGGAATGTAATTCTGTTAATATTATCAGAAACAGTAATGCCAATATTATCTCTAATCCCAAATTTGAATATAGTACTTGGATTGCATTTGATTTAGAATGGCAATAACCTTCTATACCACATAATAATAACACCCCATTTTCCAACAACTATACAAATACTAAAATAAAAAATAATGCCTCCGGAGGCTCAGAGGCTCCGGCCCCAAACTTGCACAGCACTATTACCACTTTTGGTTTTGAAGACAGTAGTGGTGTCTCAGGATGTCTAGATATAACAGATTTTAATTCTTCTCAATCATTTTTACTAGCAATAAAAGAAAAACTATTACAATACAATTACTGTTTTGCATGGGGATCTAAATCCATTATAAGAAAAGATAAACAATCAGGAAAACTAGAAGGAATCAATGCAGATCTTGTTACTTTAGATTCAAACTTTAAAGCCAATGGAATTGCATCTATTATAAAATACGATATATTTACATCTATACCCTACATTGAAAGTCATAAAACTGGTAATAATAATAGCATATCTACAAAAGTAAAAGACATCGATTTGCTCAAAGTATTTGCCAAACCTCTTGTAAAAAATGTAATATTTAAAAACAAATACAAAAGTCTCCACCTTGATGAAGTAGGTAAAGCCCTGTTAGGATATGGCAAATTAGAAAATAAAACGGGTGCAAAACTAGATGAAATGTCCACAAACGAAAGAAAATCATATTGTTTACAAGATGCACACATAGTAGCAGAATTAGTGAGAATTGATAATGGAAATATTTTAAAGATGATGGATATAATATCAACTCATACTGGCTTAAAATTTGAAGAAGTTTGTCATAAAGGAATGACTGCAATATGGAAAAAAATACTCAATGATACTATATCAAAAAAAATATCTCTTATTGGATATAATAACTTGCCAATTGTATTGCGTAAACTGTATTCTAATAGAATATCATTCGCAAAGTTTGATGACAATTATCATGATTATAATGATGATGAAGATAACGAAGAGGAAGACTTTGAGAATGGCGAATTACTATTAGAATATAAAAAGAATTCTTATGAGCAATATGTTGAATTACTGGAACAAAAAATCAAAGAAAAAAATTCAAGGCCTCTAACAATTGATTATTATCAATCTAATATACATCTAGATAATACCAGAGATGTATTATTAAAAAAAGATAGTGAAACAAGATATAAGGGCGGTTTGGTTTTATCGCCCAGACGAGGACTACACTACAATGTACACGTATTTGATGTTACTAGCCTCTATCCTACCATGATAATAAATTATAATATATCTCCTGAAACCATTAACTGTGTCTGTTGTAAAAATGATGTTCAAGCTAGGCTGGTATTTGATAAAGATATTCTAAAGGATTTTCAATATATGAAAGATAACGATAATGAATCAAGCTATTGGATATGCCGTAGAAAAAAAGGTCTATTTTCAAATATACTTCAGCAGTTAACCAAGAAGCGCATACATTACAAAAACATGGGAATGGATGTAGAAAGTATGACAATTAAAGCAATAATAAATTCAGGTTACGGTGTATTTGGCGCCCCTTATTTCAAATATTATGACCCAAAGGTTGCTGAAATAGTAACAGCATTAGGAAGACAAACACTACTAGAAATGCAAAAGATTGTTAATGAAGTGAGTTTTACCATTTTATACGGAGATACTGATTCTTTATTTATTAGTGGCATAGAAAACAATAAAGATATCATCAAATTTATAGATGAATGCGCAAAAAGATTAAAGGTCGATGTAACACATGAGAAAACTTTTCAAAAATTAATCCTTGTTGCTAAAAAACATTATGTTGGTATCCTAGATGATTCAAATAAAGAACCTGTTATAACAGGAATGGAAGCAATAAAATCTGATATACCAGAATTTATTCAAGCAACATTTAAAGATCTGATAAAAGATATCAAAAACAATGAGAATCCTATACCAAAACTCAAAAAAGCCTTTGATAAAATAGATAAAAGAGAAATACCAAAAGAAAGATTAGCAATATCTTTGGTACTAGGTAAAAATCCAGAAGAATATGCAAATGAGTGTTTACAAAAAAGACTCGGAATTAAAAATGGACTGCACAAAGGTGACCTTTTAGTATATACCAATTAGCACAAGTATGCTAAACAGTTTATCATGATAATTATCATAAAACACAAAAGCTATCTAAATCCTCCAACTATTCTATGTATACTCAATGACATCACCATTGACCAAATCCAAATTGGTTAATCAATATAAAAAAGAAAAGGATCCTAAAGTAAAGGAAAGACTACTTTTAATTATCAAGGTAAGAGAAGATAAACAAATCCCATTTCGTATTGTAAAAGAAATACATAGAAGCAATCCATGGACTTCAGACTGGTTAAAAAGATATGATAAAGAGGGTTTAGAAGGATTAAAAGATAGAACAAAAGCCGGTAGACCGCCTGAACTATCCGAAGAGACAAGTTACCAAATTAAGCAAGAACTAAAAGAAAGCAATCAAGGTTGGACTACAAAGCAGGTTGAAGAATTAATCATAAAGAAAAGTGGTATAAAATATCACTATACTCACATATACCGTATCCTTCGAAAGTGGGGATTTAAGCAGAAGGTGCCAAGAAAGGTACATGTTAATACAGCATCTTTGGAAGAGAAAGATGCTTTCAAAAAAAGACAGAACAAATACTTGTGGATATACAACAGCAACAGCAACAGCAACAGCAACAGCAACAGCAACAGCAACAGCAACAGCAACAGCAACAGCAACAGCAACAGCAACAGCAACAGCAACAGCAACAGCAGGAATATGGATTTACTGTAGTATCCACAGATGAATCATTCTTCTTTTATGATTCTCTTGTAAGACGGGTTTGGATTGATGAGGATAAAAGACCGGTTGTTAGAGTAACTGGTTCGCACCAACATTCATGCATTTTTGGTGCCATTAGTCTTGAGGGCAAGCAACTATTCAGGCAGTATGATAAATTCAATGGCAATACATTCCTTGATTATCTAAAGAAAATACATGCTAAATTTGAAAAATGCTATCTGTTTATGGATAAAGCATCACAACACTACAAATCAAAGAAGATGTTAAAGTATTTTGAAGATAACAAAGATACGTTAATTTCAATATACCTTCCACTACTGCATCACCTGAATTTATGATAATGGAAGAGATATGGAACATTGCAAAACGAGATCTCCTTATCTTAAAATATTATTCATCCTTTGCAGATCTAAAGGATAAGATTTCTAGATATTTCAGAACAAAACGATTCAATATTGATATGAGGAACTATTTGTTAAGAGATGCAGTTTAGATAACATATGCTAATTGGTATATTATAAATGTGATAAACAAGAAACCTTCTACGACCTTGCAGGTAAACAAAAAAGTGTGAAAGCTTTAAACGAATCAGATGATCTTACAGATATCAGCTATGCCAAATACAAAGAAATGCTTGTTAATTCGATTAAAGATGTGATTGAAATTTTAGGTTTTGATGTAGAAAAAGATCTATTGTCTAAGAATAGATTATCATTTATTAGTATTTCCAATAGGATGTAGATTCTCTTAACCATGAACAATAACTTGAAAAATGACTATACAGTAAGGAAACAAAAGGTTGAAGAAGGAGCCAAGATCATTTTATCATTATTTTCTCTGGTAGGTCAACAACGCCTTTTTCCAAGAAAAATAATGACTTTTGTAACTAAAGTCCAGGTTCTCGTATATTCTTTTGAGGAGATTATAAAAGAATTTGAGGAAGCAGAATATAAAAATTGTAGAATTAATGCATATCCAGCCTTTCTAAATGAAGCAGAAGAAAAAGATTATGAGAAAGGAATTAATCTCAGTATTTTTGCGCCAAACATTTTATTCTTAGAATTAGATCTAAAAGATTTTTCATCAAGATTGGAATTAGATAAGAATATTAATAAAATTATAAAACATATTTCCAAAATTTTGCAAGGCTCAAAACCCCTGATTTTGTGGTCAGGTCGTGGCTATCATATTATAATTCCAGTTGACGCAAAAGAATCATTAGAACACTTTGAAGAGTTTGAAACACTTTCAGAAAAGCCATCAAGCGAGTTTCTACAATTTGCCAAGTCATATCTATCCTTTAACAAAGCAGATAAAGCGAACACTCCTGCATTTAAATCATGTTTGGTTAGGGTTCCACATACATTTAATCAAAATGTTTTGATGAATATATAGATCCAGAAGTAAAGGTTATCCAAGAATCGGACAATTCTAAACCTTTACCTTCAATTGACAATCTATTAGTAGAATTTATAACATTCCTTACAGATAGAAAACTAAAAAAAGATTTAGAAAAACAAAAAAGAGATAAACTACAAAATAAAGGTAACTTTCAAAAGTCAAACAATAATTCGACCATTCCTTATATGGAAAAACTATTGGAATTGCCTTTAAGTGATTATCGTAAAAATGCTATCGGCCTTATTCTAGCACCCTATTTCACAAATATTGTAAAACTATCCTATGAAGAATCTTTTAATAGAATAAAAGATTGGACATTAAAATACAATGTTATAGAACCATTATATCCATCTGTTAAAGATTTTGATAATATAATAAAATATTCTATACGTAGATCAAAAATTACGGGTATCCTACCATTAAAGTTCGAAGATACATTACAGTACAAAAACAAGGAATTATTTGATATGATTTTGAGTAAGTTATGAAAATGCCTCCGGAGATTCCATGACTCCGGTGATATAACATCTTTTACATTTGAGGATAGATCAAAAATATGTAGAATGTTACTTAACATATAGATTCGAAAAGTCGGAGGCTCGGAAGTACAGGATACATTTTCCTTGTTCATGTAAAAAATCAATAATTTTTATACTCGTTGTAATTCATATAATTAACTGTACTGCTTCCATACATGGTTGACATTTTATCTTCCTAACATAGTTGACACTCTAGTCTTAGAGTGTAACAACAAATGGATATAATTGAAAAAAGATATAAAATGATAATTGAATCAGAACGTTCAGGTAAAAGTATTTCAGATATTTGTATAGTATTTAGAGTTTCAAGACAAACGTGGTACAAATGGAAGAAACGGTATAGTATATATGGTATAGACGGATTAAAAAATCAATCAAGAAAGCCACATAATATTAAAAATATAAAGGTAACCAAAGAACTGGAGAAGATTATTCTTGAGCTGAGACTAAACAACAGAGTTGGTCCAATGAGAATAAGGTTCAGATTAAAGAGAAAGTATGGAATCAGCTTGGGCACAAAAACCATTTATAATCTTTTAAAAAGACACAATCTCAATGTACTATCTATCAAAATAAAAAGAAAATACAAACATTTTGAGATGAAACATCCAAACGAATTGGTACAGATGGACACCAAAGGACCTTTTTATCTAAAAGGTTCACGAAACAAACACTATTTTATGCTCTGTTGCATAACTAGTTTTCCTTAAATTATTTCCATCCATTTTATGCAACTCTTCTAAACAGATTGTACAACGATACCTTCATCGTCATCTCTTTTATCATGTTTTGAAACTTGGTTGCAGATGTATATTCACCAAACATCCGCTTTATAGATGAAAATGCTGTTTCTTTAGCCATCCATCGTTGTCCATACTTTCTTTTCTTTTTCCATTTATGATAATCCTTTATTTGAAGTTCAACTTCTCTATTCCTTACATTGCTATTCTTGGATGAAACGATAGAGTTTCTTTTTACTTTGATGACAGGTCGAATCCTTTTCTCCTTCAAGTATTTGAAATTTTCATTGCTATCGTAGGCTCCTGCATCACCAATGAAAGATTTGATCTTGACATTGCGGTTATTATTCAACACGCCTTCCACCAAATTCTTCATTGCTTTGTTGCATGATTCGAAAAATAGTTAAAGATGCAATTCATTTAGGACAAGTATAATTATATTTTGACTATTTACGTTATATCCTTAACAACAAAACGCTAATAAAAAACGATTTAAAATAATCATGCAACAAAGCATTCTTCATTACTTTACTATCATGTACCTTTTCATCTGTGACTTTCAGTGCAAGAATTTCTTTGGTCTTGATATTTACTGCAACATGTATCTTTAGATAGCCTTTCTTGTTTTTTACATCCCACTTATCTTGCATCCACCGAGACCTCTGTTTGTAATCTTGATTCCGGTACTGTCCCCGCTGCTATGATGATAACGACATCATCATCATCATCATCATCAATACTGTTATTGATGTCAATGTCCAGTTTGTTTATTCTTCTACATATCTGTGAATAACATGGATGATCTGGAAGATTCTTTCCTACAGTTGCCTTTATGATTCCTTCTGTTTGTCTATATGGAAGGTGAAAGTATATTCGTATATAACCAATTATAAGAATAAAAGAATCTGGAAATTTGTACTTTTTGCCATTCTTATTTTCATTCATCCTTGCAAGATCAACATCCCAACTATCCAGAAAATCATAGGAAAAAAGTATCTCACCTCGTCTTACAAGAGACTGGTTATAAGAAGGCCAGTGGATCACAAATGATTAATTGGTTCGATCCTCAGCTAAATAGGTTTAGTTATGCAACAAAGCACTATTTTATTCATGTCATAGATGATTGCTGTTCAAGAAAAGTAGTTAGTAAATGGTGCAGCAGAAGAAATAGTGAGGAAACATTGTCAGTTCTCAAAGAATGGATTAAACTCCATGGTAAACCGATGAAAGTATTGCATGATAGTGGTGGTAAGAACATACATCTAATAAATTCAAAAATTATCTTATATGCCATGGAATAAAGAACAAGCAGATACCTAAAGGTTATCCACAAGAACAAGGCAAAGTAGAAGCGTACAACAAAATAGTCATAGCTGAATTTCTATACCATTTCATATATGTTCTTAAACACATCTTAACAAATAGTTCCTCATATTAAGATTGAATCTTATTGTTCTAAAATAATGAGATATGCTCTTCCTAAAATCCTCAAACGATGGATAATGCTTTAGTACAAGTTAGATCTCGTTTGGCTATATTCCATACTTCTTCCATCACCATAAACTCAGGAGATGCTGTGGGAAGGTATACCGGGATTAAAGTGTCCTTGTTTTGTTCAAAATACTTCTTTATCTTCCTTGACCTATAATGTGGAGATGCTTTATCAAGAAACAGATAACACTTTGGAAACTTGGTATGAGTTACCTTTAGAAAATCAAGAAAGGTATCACCGTTGAATTTATCATGCTGTCTGAAAAGTTGCTCACCGGCTATGCTTATGGCTCCAAACAAACATGAATGTTTGTGTGAACCTGTTATCTTAACCACAGGTCTTTTTTCCTTGTCAATCCAAACCCTTCTTACCAAAGAATCATAAAATAAAAAGGATTCATCTTCAGATACTAGAGTAAAGTCTTTCATTTGGTATTGGATATCCACAAGTATCTTGCTGACCTTTTTTTGAATTCTTCTTTTTCTTCTGATGATGCTGTATTGATATGTACCTTTCGTGGCACCTTCTGTTTAAAGCCCCATCTACGGAGCATATGGTAAATATAATTATGGTGATACCTTACTCCACTTTCCTGTATTATCTTCTCCTCTACCTGCTTTGTACTCCAACCTTGGTTACTTTCCTTTAAAATAGTCTTTATCTTGTATTCTATCTGTCTGGATACCTTTGGATGTCTGCCACCTTTTGGTCTATCTTTTAATCCAGATATGCCTTCTTCCCTGTATCTTTTTAACCACTGAGATGCCCAGCCTTTACTTTTGTGAATCTCTCTGACTACATGAGCTGCAACCTTATTATGGTATACAACGTTGAGTACAAGGAGCAGTCTTTCTTTTATTCTTGCATCTTTTTCAGTCCTGTAAACTCTTTCAAAGGTTGTTCGAGTAATATTCAAACACTATGCAGAATGGAAATAGGATCTTCACAGCTATAAACATTTAGAAAAAAATGAAACTGATTGGAAAACATGGTTCACGTAATTATGTTAATTAGTATACAAGTAGAAGAACTAATTGATATGAGATATGGAATAGAGAAATACGAATCATCTGTCATCATGTAACTATGAAAGAGAACATGGTGGAATAAATGGGATGACACCAGCAGAGAAGTTCATGAATCTTAAAACAACCGATATTGATACAGTAGAATAAGACAAAAGATGTCATTCATGTTAGTACATTGTTTTGTCAACCATGTCTGGAAGTACAACAATTAATGAGGGCCCAAAACCTTCATGTTTATTGTTTTATGCTCTGTAAGGTGTTTGCCAACTTTATCACTAGTAATATGTTCGTGGAAACATTTCTTACCCTGACCTGGTGCAGATAGACATAAAGTATAATGGTCTCCTTTCTTCACAGCAGTAGGATTATGAAAGTCTATAGATATTGTTACATGTTGCGTACCTGATTGACCAGGAACTGTTGCAATCTCGTTATAATTATTGTTCTTGCCTATTACTTGGATTTTTGAATTTGTTTCAAAAACATGTTTTACTGTAAATATAAAAGATACGAACTCCTTTGGGGGAGGCGATGCATATACTTTTTCTTGCAAGGCTGTATTCAGAATAAATGCGCTAATAAAAAATACTGCAGTTACTAAGGCGATTTTGCTGTTGAAGTTTTGATTTAATTTTATCATTATTAATATATTGTATATACATGCACATAAGTTTTGTTGAAGATTTTATTATTGTGTTAATTTATGGGTTGAAAAGTCTTTTCTCAAAATGTTACTAATACTATAAGACAAGAATATTATTAAGACAATTAACAGGTTGAGAATAAGAGCCTATCCCAAAATTATCTTTCTATATATGATCATACAACATGATAACTGTACTAATCCAAGATAGTTTTCTGATTTTTTCTCATATCTTGTTAACAGTTTTCTGGATCTGTTATGCCATGAATTTGTTCGCTCTACAACCCATCTTTTTGCAGAATGCTTTTTCCGATTTGAACAATGTTGTACTGTCATATTGGCCTCTTTATGTTCTTCTTTATCGGTTTCATTTATTTTTCTCTTTGGAGGAATATGCAATACATATCCTCGTTTGATTAGTTCTTCCTCCTTAGGTTCAGAATTGTATGCCTTATCTAAACATAGATGTTAAAGTTTTCTTCTTCCTCTCCTTCCTATTTTATTAGTTTTATATGATGGTGATGGTCGTTTGATGGCTGCGTTATCAACCACATCTGTTACCAATTTAATATCATGAGTATTAGCAGATGATAATACAACAGATAGGGGAATTCTTTTTTTATCTGTTAAAATATGCCTTTTTGTGTCCTGTTTGCTTCTATCAGTAGGATTATGTCTAGTCATCGCCCCCCTAAAGGCGACTTTATGGATATGCTATCTGTGGATTGCCATGTCCAGTTGATACCAACACAGTCGTCATAGATTTTCAATATTTGAATCCATACCTTTTTGAATATATCGAGGCTATTCCACTCTTGAAACCTACGGTGACACGTAGAACTAGATCCGTATTCTTTGGGTAGCATGTTCCATTGGCATCCTGTTCATAGTACATAGAGAATTCCAACAATCACTTTTCTGTATCGTACAATGGGTCGACCAACTGTCTTCAGAGGTTTCTCTTTTGGCAAAATACTTTTGATCTCATCCCATAATCTGTCAGGAATCTTGAGTATGGTAGGATATTTCTTTTTCTCCTTCTTTATCTTATCCTTCTTCTGAAGGCAGGTCACAGTTTAGCAAAAGAGGAAAAGAGCTATAATCCTATTGAATTTTGGGATAGTCTCTTAATATCATTCAATAATCCATTAGGAATTTATCTATAATAGGATGTTTATCGTTCTCCTTTGTTCCATAATTCTAATGGATGAAGACCACTGTTTATCAAAAGAAGAAAAGATCTATAATCCTATCGAATTTTGGAATGGGCTCTTAATACCTCTTGTATTTTCATCTATGAAATCCACGATCTGTTTGACTTTCCATCTGAATGGTATCTATTATCTTTTGTTTTATTTTGGCATATTGTATCCACTTCTAGGACCACCACTATCCTGTCCTATTCATTTCTATCTATGATACCTTTGCTCTATCATCAAATCTAATATGCCTTATAAGTAGTAGAGTCTTTCTTTGGTATCACTATCTGTGTCTTTTTTATTATCCACAGATGAAATTATACTATTGTGTGATTTTATATTTTTGAGTATAATTATTTAACAGATCTTTTATATATGAGATAATGTATTATATTTTCAATGAAAGTCATAAATACGATAATGCTAATTATTGTTTTATTAGCCTTTTTATTTCCATTTATAACGTCAAATTCGATTGCAATACCTTCAAACAACTACACATTTGAAGTTGACAAACCACTAGCCTTCCAGTCATCTAAGAGTAACAATATTAGCAATACTATCGCCGTGGACACAGCCGTCCTAAATCTCCACAACCAGGTGCGCCATGCCGTTGGAGTTCCACCCGTTCCGCCTCTCGTATGGAACGACAACCTAGCGGTCATCGCGGACGCTTGGGTAAACCATTTGAAGACGATTAACCACGGCTTGCCTATTAACGGACCCCTGCAGATACCCCACTCCCAATCCGCTACATCTGGAACAACAGGCGAGAACATCGCAGTCAGCACAGCGTGGCCAAGCAGCGCGCCCCTAAATACGACGGTTCAACTAACTCAATCATGGGTCAACGAAAAGAACGGTGGTAATCATAATGGTATTTCATGTCAACCATATGCCGAACATCCGTTCAGCGCCTCCGATCTACAATGTTATGCTCATTATACGCAAATTGTCTGGAGGACCACGACTGGTGTTGGTTGCTCTACTGTCACCGATACCGGAACGACCAGCCAGAATGTTAATGGCAATATTAGATATTTGGTGTGCGACTACAGTCCACCAGGCAACATCTTCACGCACATGCCATATTAGAAACAGAATGAAACTATGCATTATATATCCTTGCACAATGTATGTACTCCGGTAACAATATGTTGTGTATGCAATAGGAGAGTGTAAGATGTAGATTTGAGATTATGAATACTGTACTGTAAACAAGACCTATTTTTTTTGATCTTTCTCTACGCCATCATCTATGAAGAGCATTCTCTCTTTTTCTTTTTCTCTCTTTTTAATGATGAACTTTGAACACTCAAATAAGATCTGTCGATGTATGCTTTTGAAGCTTGTCCACGCTTTTATATATAATTATTTTTTTTCGTTATTCGTTACGTTTTGTCACTGAATTTAGAACGAAAACAGTTATATATTCAATTGTTATTATTAAGAGTTGTTTTGTTGTATGATTTCCCATTCCAAGTACAGTTAGTTAACATTCGCCAACAAAATTTGTGAATTGGTCTAATTATAACCAATCTCTTGTCAGAAGGGGCGAAATCTTGCTAGGCTTTGATGTCACAAACAATTGGAATACTGAGCTAAAAGAGATGAGTCAATGCAAAATAGATGAACCATTTCATTATCCAAATACTTTTCTTCTTTTACGGGGTTATGCCAAGGCATACTTCCATCTACCATACAGACAAACCAAAGAAGGAATAACACAAGCTCATGCTAAAGGAAAAGTACCATCAATCCCAAACTACACCACAATAAACAGAAGAATAAACAGATTAGACATCAAAATAAAAGATACAATAGATAGCAAAAATAAAGATTTAAAAGATGAATACATTGTCATTGCAATATACAGCACTAGTATCAAGATAACAAACAGAGAGGTCTCTGTGGATGCAAGATAAATGGAAAATAAAAAAGAAAGAATATTTAAAAATACATATAGCAGTAGTTAATGTAAAAAATAAGAACATTCTTGCAATGAAGTAACTGATGAGCATGTACATGATAGTAAGGCGTTACTGGAATTGGTTGATGAAGTAATAAAATCAGATAATATGACAACAACTTCTTCTACTTCTGCTGCTGCTGCTGCAGTCGGTAAATTATTCGCTGATGGTGCTTATGATGGTAATGATATATTTGGATATTTGTCAGACAACGGAATCCAACCTTGCATTAAAGTAAGAAAGAATGCTAGAATAAGATGGAAAAAAGGAAACATTCTTAGAAATCTAGCAGTGTTGTCACAGAAAAGTGATTTACAAATATGGAACGAGGATAGCGTAAGCTATGGACAAATATGGGTTGTAGAAACTGTTTTTTCTTGTATAACGAGAAGGTTTGGTGAATATGTTTACTCCGTTAAACTGAAAAATATGATACAAGAGATGATGTTGAAAGCATCATTGTATAACAAAATGATATCTGTTTAACCAATATAGATAGTAAAATCGGAGATTATAAGAATCATGCAACAAAGCACAAGGATCTAAACCTGCATAACTAACTAGTTTCCATGGTGCAGGAAACCGTCTTACATCAACTATTTCCGAAGATATGAGCATTGCAGAAAATATATCTATTCCAGTTATACTGAAGAATCTTTAAGTTTTTAGCATTTCATGATGCATACTTTGATATCTCTTTTGATACTACGTCTATCTGTTGGTTAATTGCTTCTATGGACGCTATAGACGAATCCAAGATAATTTTATCTACTGGTGTAACCAGAGGAGTTAGTGAGTTCAGCCACTCAATTCCGGATTTGCTAAATATATCTGTTAAATCAGTTTGATAATCATATTTGTCAAGGATTGAATGTACTTTATTTACCAGTTTTGTCTTGGTTCTAGATAGCGTTATTCTGTGTCTAACAAGACTCCTTTTGTCTCTATCTTCCCTCTTTGGTACATATGATTCGTATATCAAATCTGTTCGCAATAGATCAGATAATATTCTAGCATCAAGTTTATCTGATTTTATCTTGGCTTCTGCAATTATCCTTGTCTTGTAGGGATTAGCAAGTTTGGTATCTATTCCATTCTCTTCTACAGTGTTTCGTGAATTCTCATCTACATATTTCCTGTAGAGTCTAAAACTGCTCTAGTGGACCATTTTCCACGGGGTTGTATTCTTGAGAGTAGATGGTGTATATCATCTCCATTATTATCAAAGAAGAATTCATCCAGTATCGTTCCTTTATCATCTTTAAGTGCTACTGCTCTATACTTTCTTTTTCCAATATCTATTCCAGGATGAGTCATATTTTTCATTTCCTTTTTTTTAAGTTGGCTTTACAAGCAACGGCATACATACATCCACCCTCATTGGGGTACTTGTACAGCCGCTTGATAAGATGTGGTTCAGTCAGAGCCTCGCTATCATATGAGCATGTAAACTTTTAACCTAGCCAACATACTATCTAGAAGATACTTCAAGATTTTCATGTCGTCACAACTGTTAATAGTGTTATAGAATTGGATAAAAAAATAACAATTGATAAACTCATTGCTAATGATGGTGCTTATAATAACAATATTATTTTTAAAGATCTGTAAGACAAAGGAATCGTCATGTTTTAAAGTAAGAATGTTAAATCAGATGGAAAAAAAGAGACATGATTAAAAACTTATCAGTCTTGGTACAAAAAACTGATTTGCAAAAATAGAAAGAGGATAGCTTAATCTATGTACAAAAATGGATTGTTGAAACAGTGTTTTCTTATATAAAGCGAAGATTTGGGGGTGCATCTACTCTATTAAACTAAAAAATATGATACGAGAAGATGCTAAAAGCATTGTCATATAAGAAATTCCTATCTTTTTAGATAGATGATGAGGGAATTATTTGCAACATGTGAATCGTACAATAGAGTACTTGTATAAACTTGATTATTTGTTTTTCTAATATGTTATTTTTACCAATATGTAAGAAAAGAATATATTATGTAATTTATATTACATAATGTAGGTGAAATTTATGGAAAATAACGATATATTACCAATTGATTTGTTTAACAGATTCTTTAGCTTTGGAAAAAGAGCAAATAGAGGATTGTTTGATGATGCAACCAATCTTTTCAAAGACTTTGATGATATGCACAGAGAAACGAACAGAATGTTTGATGTGTTCAATAACCTTTCTACAAATGCACCAAAGGAGCTGATAAGAGAATACCAAACACCAGATGGCAATAAAGTACAAGAGGTAGGTCCTATTGTTTATGGATACTCTATGACCATTGGACCTGATGGTAAACCACATGTAAGGGAATTTGGAAATGTAAAAGCAGCTACTGCCAATACCAATGCAGGTCAGTATCTTGGTATGAACAAACCACAGATTACCGCTGAAAGAGAACCACTAGCTGATATTACAACAACCGATAAAGAAGTAAAAGTAGTGCTAGAGATGCCAGGAATAAAGAAAGAGGATATTAAAATAAATGCATATGATGAAAAGGTGGAAGTAAAGACAAAAGATGATAGCTCTGCAAGAAAATATCATAAAATAATTGATCTTCCCAAGTTAGCTGATATTGGAACAGCAAGGTCTACCTACAATAATGGCATACTGGAAGTAACCTTTGACAAAAAGAAAGAGGAAAGTAAACCAAAGGGCAAAGAGATAAAAATAGAGTAAACCAAAGGACAAACTATAATATAATTATTTTATTTCTTTATAATAACGTTAACAGGGCCATTAAAGACATCATATCTTTAATTATTATATTTTCTTAATTAAAACATTGAAAATTTATTAAATATATGAATTACATAACTTTTTTGGCTCTGTAAAGTCAAATAAAAATTTGTCTTGTAAAACATTTGAATGTGATGGTCCATCAAAAATTTGATTTGCATATCAAATTTAAGTTCATTTTGCCAAAATTATTTTTGAAATGGCCTACTACCAAATTTCTTTAATTAAAAATAATTATCAATTCCTTAACTTTACAGAGCCCTTTTTTTAAATAACAAATTTAGTGCTTATTTTAAAAATATATTGTTAAATTTGGTCTTTCTACAATCAATCTCTTATTGGGCGTAACAAAGTGCTGTAGGCCTGGATGTTATCAACAACTGAGATACAAAACCTAGAATGAACAAAGATAAAGTAGGCCAACCATTTCATTATCCTAATATTTTTCTTTTATTACTTGGACATATAAAAGTATATTTTCATTTGCCATGCCTATAGACTGGGGAGGTCGCATTAAAACGCAATAAAAAGAATCAAAAATGATTGACTACCAGTGAAGTTCATATTAACTAGCTTATTTTTAGTTTGACACTCAATAAATTGGTATGAAAGATTTTGAGGATATGACAACTGAAGAAAAAGAGAAAATACTAAAGCAAGTACAAAACCTTCCAGAAGATTCTCGGAATTCTGTTGACCTGTTTACGCAATCATATAATGAATTTTCCCAAAATTGGAGCAATATTTTAAAAGAATTTGATACTATATACTCTCGTTGTAGCAAAGAAAATTATATAGATTCTAACAAGGAAGAAAGTAATAAGAATAACAAGTGGTGGAAAATCTGCAAATTGTTTACCTAATCTATCTTTACCTAACGATATATGTATTAGATCTTTTGTATTATTAGAAACATTTCATTCAATTCATTAATGATGTAATACTTTTCTTCTACTGATGCTGGTTCATCATTCTATAGTTTACTAAACCGGCTACTATGTCTTTTACCTTGTAATATTTTCTCAATTTGTTTCTGAAAATATCGCTCATTATCCGTACTTTTTCAACCTACAAATGGCGTACTCTATCACTATTATTAATGATAAAATTTTCTATATTAGTAATAGCATTGTTCGCAGTATTGATACATCGTTCACTACATTAACAGCAGCACATGTTCAGCCAACGCCAAGTCGGCTAAATGGCTTTATGCTGACAGCTATTGAAATAGCCCTTTCTGCCATACATACCTATTATCCTGCCAACTGCCTAGGGCGTAATTTTTAGTCTTGATTATACATTCTAAATATTACTTCATCTGATATAAATGGTAAATAGGACAATAATCCAATGTGATATAATACAAGCACGACAGACTTAGCAATGTGTGAAACCATTACTTGCTAAACTATCAACGTCCATAATCATACAAATTAGCAACTACTTTGCTTTATCGCTGATTATTTTTTTTGTCGTTATATACTATGTTTTACGGATAAAATTAAAACTAAAATAGTACAGTTTAATTGTTATTATTATATATACATTACTGGTTTAACTAATTTTCGAATCTGGTAAGCTAAGTAACATGTGTCACCCCTCCTGCACAATAAACAAAGTGAGAACAAATGATTATTGTACAAGAAGAGGTGTACCTAGAACAATGGCATATAGCCATATTAAAGAATGAACAAGAGTCTGTTAGAAAGCGATATCATGCAATAGCTAGAACACTGGTTAGTGACACTATTCGAATAACTAGACAGCAAGCAGCTGATATGATCAATAGAAGTAGACGTCAACTGCAGAGAATAGTAAAAAGATATAGAGAAGAAGGCATAAAAGGTCTGAGATTTAAATCCAAAAAGCCATGCAATATCTTAAACAAAACTTCAATAGAAATTGAGAGAAGGATAATCCAAGTAAGAATAGCTACAGGTTTTGGCTCTGAACAGCTAGCAAGTATAGTTAATGAGAGTTTGGATATAGAACACAAAAATAATCAGCATATCAGCAAAACCACAGCTTACAATATCTTAGCCAGACATTCGCTGGTCTATGCAGAGAAAAAGATAATTAAAGAATACAAATCGTTTGAACGAGATAAGCCTGATGAGTTAGTACAGGCTGACCTCACAAGATTCAATGATACCAATATTAACTATGGAAGATGATCATTCCAGAAAGTTCTGGGCTGTAATATTGGAGAATGAAACAGATGACAATGTAGTAGGTGGTATGAAGCAATTACATGACCAAAAGTATGATTCTCTTTTAACTGATAATGGTAGCCAGTTTAACAGAAGGAATTCTATTATGAAAAAATATTGTGACCAGTATTTAACAGGGAAACACATTTGGACATCAATACATCACCCGCAAACAATGGGCAAACTTTCCAATGCCCAAAGAGGGCTGAAAAGATTTCTACTACATAGACTGGGAAGAAATAGTACTGACCATGAAAGTATTGATAGATGTATTTTATCTTACATTGACTGGTACAACAATGGAAAGAAGATATCCACTACAAAATGCTATCCTGAAGAAAGATACTCTGGACAAAGAGATGATGGTTGGTATACACGATTTGTAAAAGCACTTAAATTGGAACATATACTACCAGTACCAGTTGTAGTGGTGGAGGGGTGACATATGTCCCTTGGCTTTACAACTAATTTTCGAATCATACAACAAAGCACTTTATTATGATAATTTTTTTAATTATGTTTGGTTGTTTGGTTGTTTGGTTGTTTGGTTGTTTGGTTGTTTGGTTGTTTGTCGGTCTGTCGGTCTGTCGGTCTGTCGGTCTGTCGGTCTGTCGGTCTGTCGGTCTACTATCTCCTCTTCACATAGCCATTAACAATTAAGCAGGTTTAATTCCTTGGAATTATAATTTATACCTAAAATACACAAGAGATACAAATTCTTTAACAGAGTTTCTTATATAACATTCTCTGAAACTATATCTGTATAATATTGACATCAGCATATAAATACAAACGGAACAGACACACCTTTATTCTCAATCTCAATAGTACACTGAAAACTGTCCTGTAAAGTAAAGTAATTACTTTTTTTATTGCAGTAAATACAAATGGATTTAACCATTTTTAAACATGTTTTAGTTTACATTCTATATACAAGGAAAGTAATCGTCAAATCTTTCAATATTCTATCTTTGATGTATTACATTGTCTTTCTATAATACATATTCAAAAGGGTATCTAAAAATGAAAATACATGTTGTTGCTGTTGTAAACGTCAAGACAAAGAAAATACATTCAATGATTAAGGTACCAACGATGAGCATGTACAGGCTCTGTAAAGTTAAGGAATTAATAATTATTTTTAATTAAAGAAATTTGGCTAGTAGATCATTTCAAAAGATAAATTTGGCAAAATGAACTTAAATTTTACATACAAACCAAATTTTTGATTGACCATTACAATTTAATTGTTTTACAAAATGGATTTTTGGTCTTAACTTTACAGAGCCCATGTACATGATAACAAGGCATTAATATGTAATGCATATTGTTTGAATCGATTTTAAACCATATTCTTGCTATAAAACATCTTCGAATTATTATTGGAATATGTTAGTCTACCGCCTTTTCGTGATGGTAAACTGGGTATGGTGTACAACCTATAAGATACAGAATGTTAAAGAGAATGGGCTCCTTTATATCAAGATAATCTTTGAGATCATTTTAGTCAAAATTATGTCTCAAGGGTTAGCTTAAGATGTTATAAAATATACAAAAGATAATTTGAATCATGATCATGCCTCAGATAACTATATTTGAAAACGAAGATCCTATAACATGGCAAAATATAATACTCCATTGTTTAATGCCTACATTTAAAATTACAGCCTGCTCTATATTCGTCTAATTCATTGGGAAATCCCAAAGACATCAACTTTAAATTAATTTCTCATATGATATACTATATAGTCGTGTCTTAAATAATATCTATGCACTCGTCATTATTTTACGATATTATTAATAGGAAAAGTTATTGTGAGAAGGGATTAGGTACGCCCATGGTAATAGTAATATAAATGTTTATAAAGTGAATTCGTCTATATATAGATAGTGAAAGGTATAGTATAACTATCCACATTATTTAATCAAAGCAATTGGAAAGTAGTAGTAATACCATAAAAGTAAAGCGGATACAGACAATAATAAAGTAAATAGAAATGAAATAAAAAGAAAGTATGTATGTATTTGAAAAAGGAGTAATAGTCAAAGTAAATAGCAAGAAAATTCCCTCTATGAAAGTAATCGATGATCATGTTCATGATAATAAGATGTTATTTGAATTGATTGAAAATATTATGAAATCGGATAACGATATCAATAGGCAAACTGTTCGGTCATGGAGCTTATGAAGGTAATGATATTTTTAGATATAGGAAACAATGGAATATTGCCATGCATAAAAGTAAGAGAGAATGCTAGAATTAGATGAAAAAAAAGAAATATCCTCAGAATCTATCTGTCATATTTCAGAAAAATGATTTGCAAAAGTGGAAAGAGAATAGTATAAGCTATGGAAATAGATGGATTGTAGAAACTGAATTTTCTCCTATAAAAAGAATGTTTGTAGAAGAGTATGTTTATTTCAATAGATAAAAAAAGAACAGGAAATGTTGTTAAAAGCATCATTGTACAATAGGATATATCCTTTAGAAAAAATGGGCAATAAAAAGAGTTTTTAAGAATCATAAAACAAAGTGGTTTATAACAAATAGGATCAGGAATAAATTTGACCTAATTTGTTGTTTCATCTATTTGTAGACTTTCACTTAACAAAAATTCGAGTTTAAATATGTTCTATCCAATTGCGGCGACGAAAATCAGAACACCTTTAAAATATCTATGATATATGCATTATTTTGTATTGCCATGTTAACAAAATATTATTACTTTATTGTGTTAATCAATGAATATATTAGGCCACTGTTTAACTTATTTACTTTACATTTGTTCTTTTTTACTATGAAATAGTCATTAGATCTAGCACAATTATATAGCTATAAAAATTTTATATAATACTCTATTATAATTAATAATATTTTTATTTCAATTTGATGATCATGGTTAAAGTGTTTCATATATAACGAAATTTTCTAATGGTGTTAATTAAAAGATTTCTAAAATATAATATTAATATTAATATTAATATTAATATTATATTTTAAAATTCAGATATTTATGAAGAAAAATTTTTATGACTGTGTTGAAAGGCATGTCAATCCAAAATATTTTGATGGTCAAGTTTCGATTAAAGAAGTATTCGATGAAAAAAATTCTCAAGATCAAGAGCTTTATTTTGTTGAATTTTCAAATGGTGCATTAACTACTATTCATTTTCATGAAACCGAACAAATTCTAATTCCGTATTATGGAAAAGGAATTATAGGCAAATTAAAAAAAAATGATGTTTTGAATTTTGAAATAGAAGATATTGAATTAAATGTGCTTAATGAAGGCGATATAGTTGCTATCCCTTCAGATGTATTGCATTTTCATGGCGCACTGCCAAAACAAAATTTTACTCATATTGCATTTCGAAAATTAGTTGATTATGAATGCAAAAATAACGAAAAAATTTCCTATTTAACACAAACACGATGGATTTATGACTTTATTACTGATAGACTTGAAAATGAAGATTCAAATATTGTAAATTCTGAATTGCAAAAAATATCAAACAAAGTTCATAGTTCGATTAGAAATTATATTTCCAAACTCTAATCTTTATAAACCTATTGAATCCTAGATATACTCCGAATTTTTTTATAATGTTTACTTTAATTATCAAAATATCTAAAAAAAATAAAAATATTCTAATTCTTGAATCAAGAGTATAAAATACGAAACATGTTTTTTATCGTTCATCTTTTAATCTGTAGATGATATGGATATGGACTAAGAGTTGTGTAAAAAAAAGTTTGTATGTACAATTATAAACTAATACTACTTGTTTTGAGCAACAAAATTGTCATTATATTTTTTATTCATATTCAATATTATAAAAATTAATAAATCTAAACGAGCACAATCAGTTTACAATAATGATTATCTGAATATTTACATAACTTTAATATTAAGGAATCTTTCTGACAAAAATGAAACTAATAATGTATTATTTTAATTTTTAAAGTTTAGCTTCTATTATATACAAGATAATATAATTTTGTTGGATTTGAATAAACCCAATGGATTAAATTAAAATATTTTAGGTGCTTTGTTGCCTGATTTGAAAACTCGTTATAATAGTAGTTTATCCGTGACAATAACAATTGAATTTTCACTGTTTTCGTTTTTAATTAATCGATAAAACGTTAGCAAATAGCGAAAAAAATAATCATGCAACAAAGCAAAAATATCATTTTTACACTTGGTAAATATCATTATCAAATTATAAATAAGAGATGTAGATCAAAATTGTTGTAAAAAGAATATAATCAGGAGTATACAAAATATTAACCTGTAATAAAAGTATTTGTGAATTAATATAATTTTAGATATTTATCAAACTCAAAGAGAAATTTTTTTATTCTATATTTAGATAAGAACACGTTTGATCTAAATAATTAAGTGCTAAATAAATACACATTACATCAAATTTACTTATGAGATAAAGTATTTGATATCCTAACGCATATTCATTTCTAATACTTGTTCATCATAGTAAATTTCTTAATTTGAAAAACACATTAAAAACGATGTAGTCTATAAAAGAAAGAACAGAGTAATTTACTATTTCCCATGCAAAAATATACAGATAAAAACAGGTTAAACGATGGATTAATTTATCGGCTCTACAAAACAATAAAGAAATTATAACTCAAATTCATAGAGATCCGTATAGTGGATTTCATGCATAGAGATATGTCTCGAAATTTTATAAATAATAATAATGGCCTTTACTATAATTTATAGATGACATCGCTAAAATAGTTGTTCACACAATATATATACAAAAATTTTTTGATGTTTCTCATTATGCATTATACAATATTAGTTTTTAAGTAAACAATTTCCACTTTAATTTATCCTTTAATTCTGGAGTATTGTATTAAAATGAGGTAATAACCTTAACAACGAGTTGTTTAATTGTCATATATTACAAATTCCATCAAAAATAAATACTTATAATATCAGATTGGAAAGATTAATTTGATTAATTTATAACAAAATAATATTAAAATTTAATTTTTAAATAAAAAATATGGTATATTTTTACAATAACCTTAATGATGCCATGTACAGAAGTGAGGACTTAAGACCCATGGGTATTGGATACAAGCGCCCTGGTTTATATTATTAAAATCATTAAATACATTGAAAAGTTCAAACACATCAATAGAATGATGATGATGATGATGTGAAATATGATGAACATGATGATGTTTAAATGATCCTATTGCAATAGCATTATTTGTAGATAATCCCATACTTGTTACAATAGCCATTAATGCGATTATCGTTATAGTATTGGTCTTCATCGGTACAACACTATCCACTATCTAAATATTTAAGGCTTAATGAAGTATAATCTACATTATTTATTTAATTAAATGTTATAAATAAAATAATTCATTTGATCTATATAGATTTTTTTTATAACCTTATTTTATAATAAAGACAGGCTCCTCTAATTAATGAAAACAGATACCTTTAGAAGATCATATTTTATGTCCACTAGAAATAGAACACGTATAAAAATCATTGAGTATGGATTACATTTGTATTCTTGCACAATACTTTGGAAAAACTGCCAAAGCATCATCTTTTGTATATATATTAAAAATAAGCAATGTATCAATCTAGCATTGAATTCAAATATATAAACCTGCATAATATCAAAAGAATAAGAAAATTCTAAAATATATAATTGATGAAACTGCAATAAAAGCAACCTCTGAGATAATATAGTCTGGATAGCTATCAAGTCAAAAAAATAGAGAAATTCTTTCATTTTCATATCAAAAGAAAGAAGCAATTTTTGTCTCCGAACGATATATATCTTCAGAGGTAACAAATATGGATTACATTCTGTTTTGACAGATGGTAGTATAGAGTACTATCAAGAATGTCTATTTCTAAAACCTGTTAACTTTATTCACTCCTTCTAGAAAAAGGTATTATTAAAAGAAAAAAAAGGAAGCAAGAAATTTAACGACTACTTTCCTTATAAAAAATTAACAAATTTTGGAATTTCCCCGGTAAAATCAAAACTATCTCACAAATAACTTAAAAAATATATTCTACACAAAAAGAACTTACGTTGTGAAAAAAATTAAGATAATTTTATCATCCATAATCTTATTTGCAGCATTATTTATTGTTATTAATCAACAACACATTTCACAAATTTCCTTTGGACAACAAGATAAACAAAAAAAGGATGCAATCACAAATTTATCTAATCAATCAAATAGCAAAAATATAAAATTTCCATTATATACCTTTTCAAATGACAAAAAATTAGAAACAGGTATTTCCTGGAGTCCTAAAGATCTTTTAACTAATGAACCCATTACATTTATTATTGATTTTTTTAATTACCCTCAAAATGAACCATTACATTTATGGCCATACACATTTAAAATAATCCAAAATGGAAAGGAAATTTACAATACTAATGGGCTTACTCAAATGGGATCAGGAATAGAAAGATTTGTTTTTAGCTCTCCTGGAAAGATTCAAATAAGAATTGAAAATAGCCAAAATTCAAATTCCTTTACAGAATATAATACAATAGTAAACAAAAATCCAAATGCGTCTCAACATATGGTTGTAAATAATGAAAATACATCCAGTCCTTCATATTTGGGAATAATAACCTCATTTTTATTATTAAATGCTGTTTATGGATTTATTGCAACGGTAATAATAGTTCTTATAATAATGATAATCTATATCAGAAAAATCAGAGTAAAAGATGAAGATTATGTATAATTTAGGTGCATTGTTCATCTATTTATTACATGAAATGTGCTTTGTTGCATGATTCCTCTTTCCCAAATACATTTAGCTAACATCCCTCAATAAAACATATGAAGTGGTCTGTTTACAACCAATCTTTAGTTAGAAGAGGCGAAATCTTGCTAGGCTTTGATGTCATAAACAACTGGGATACAGAGCTAAAAGAGATGAATAAAGATAAGGTCGGTGAACCATTTCATTATCCTAACACATTTCTTCTTTTACTTGGTTATGCCAAGGCATACTTTCATCTTCCGTATAGATAAACAGAAGGCATTGCACAAGGTCATGCAAAAGGAAAAGTACCTTCCATTCCTGATTTTACAACTATAAACAGAAGAATAAACAAATTGAATATTCAAATAAATACAGACAAAGATAAAGTCTCTAAAGATGAATATATTGTCATTGCAATAGATAGTACTGGTATCAAGGTAACAAACAGAGGCCAATGGATAAGAGATAAATGGCATATAAAAAATAAGAAAGGATATTTAAAAATACATATAGCAGTTAATATCAAAACCAAGGAAATTCTCTCAATGAAGGTAACGGATGAACATGTTCATGATAGTAAAGTATTACCAGAGTTAGTTGATGGTGTTATAAAATCAGATAACACGACCGCATCAGCAATCGGCAAACTATTTGCTGATGGTGCTTACGAAGGAAATAATATTTTTAGATATTTGTCAGACAATGGAATCCTGCCATGTATAAAAGTAAGAAAGAATGCTAGAATTAAATTGAAAAAAGGAAAAAACATCATTAGAAATCTATCCGTGTTGGCACAAAGAAATGATTTGCAAAGATGGAAAGAGGACAGCGTAAGCTATGGAAAGCGGTGGATTGTTGAAACTGTTTTCTCTTGTTTAAAGAGATGGTTTGGAGAATATGTGTATTCAGTTAGACTAAAGAATATGATACAGGAAATGATGTTAAAAGCATCACTGTATAATAAGTTGATTTCTGTTTAAACAAAACAGGTAATAAAAACAGAAATTATTGGAATCATGCAACAAAGCACATGAAATGTTTTCACATTAGATTTTGATAAACACCAAGTAACAAGAAAATATTATATATTTTTTAATGGTCATTTAAATTTATTCCGTGATATAAAGATCTCGTTTAATGTAATCAGTGACAAAAAGTATTCAAAAATGCAATTCAAGATTCCTTTTTGATTTATTTCACTAAATTAATTTATCACTACAAAAATAAAATTCATTTATTTTAATTTGTTTAAAAGTTTTTATTTAATAATTTAACCTGAAAATGAAAAATCCGCATTTACTATTAAAAATAGTAAAATAATCTATTATTAAAGGTAAATGCTATTTTAGATACGTAGTAATAATTTTCAATAATCATCTATGTGTATTTATTATATTCTTAAAATATTAAAACACTTTATGTATTGATAAGGGAACCTACCAATACATATCAATCAGAAAATAGGGATTTTATTTTCTTGGTGGCACGCTTCAATTTTTGGATCGATCTTTTATAGATATTAATATTAATATATTATAATTAAATAAACTTCCGTATATTCGTAATATATAAAAGTATGCTTTGTTGCATAACTCTGAAATTCGTTTTTTAATGATTGGACTTTGTTATCATATTACGAGTTCCGAATAAATATTTCATAGACTTGAACTAAATGTGATATACAGTTACGAAAAAATTGAGTTATGCAACAAAGCATAAAAGTACTTTTATATCAATAGTTGCAAACTAAACAGTATTTAACAAATATAAATAATATATTTACAGACATCAAATTATAAAACGAAGTTAAAGCAATTATTATTATTAACAAGTTATTATTTTAATTATCATAGATTAATGGACAGTCATAGTGATTTGGATTATCAAAAGAATTTTTATGATCAAGAAATCGTATATAGAATATTAGAAGATAAAAGTGTAAACGAATATGATATTACCGATTTTATTTTAAAATCTGCCACCATTGATTTACTAAATTTTTCGAGATTACTTCGAAATAAATACGACAAATTCAAAATAATAACATATTCAAGAAAAATTTTTATTAATTTAATTAATTTATGTAAAGATACTTGTTCTTACTGTACTTATAAAAAAGAACCTACTTCAATGGAGGCAACGATGTTAACTCCTTCACAAATTATATCAATATCTAAGGCAGGTCAAAAATTAAGATGCACCGAGGCATTAATTGTTACAGGAGAAAGGCCAGAATTAAAATATCAAGAAGCAAGAAAATGGTTAAAGGAGTTAGGATATAAAACATTAGTTGAATTAATTGCGAGTGTAAGTGAAATGATTTTAAAAAGGACAACATTATTGCCTCATACAAATGCTGGAAGTTTGACAAAAAAAGAACTATCTCTTTTGAAATCCACAAATATTAGCGTTGGCATGATGCTTGAAAATTCTAGTGAAGAGCTTATAAAAATAGGTCAAGCACATGAAAAAGCCCCAAGTAAAAATCCAAAAATGAGAATAAAATCCTTAATTTCAGCTGGCGAGCTAAAAATTCCAATTACTACAGGATTGTTAATAGGAATAGGCGAAAAATTTAATGACGTCATTAAATCTTTGATAACAATTAAAAATATTAATGAAAAATATGGAAATATTCAAGAAGTAATTGTTCAAAATTTTACGCCGAAAATAGGTACGGCAATGGAAAAAGGTAATCCACCATCTGATGATTATTTTTTGAAATGTATAGCCGTTTCCAGAATATTATTGAAAGAGATTAACATTCAAGTCCCACCGAATCTCAGTCCACAGGTATATTCTAAGTATATTGATGCAGGAATTAATGATTGGGGAGGAATTTCCCCTTTAACTCCTGATTTCGTTAACCCTGAATTTCCATGGCCCAGGATAGAAGATGTAAGAAAAATTACAAAATCAAAAGGGTATAGTTTACGGGCCAGACTGCCATTGTATCCCCAGTATATCGTAGATAAACAGAAATACAATCAATTTGTACATGACAATATAAAAAACCATATTGAAACTTTAATAGATAAAAGTGGATTAGTCAAAGAGGACTATATACAATGAGTATTGATGTCTTATTAAAAAATATAGATTCCGAAGTTTCAGAAATATTGAGTAACTCTCTGAGCGACAAAGAGATTTCGACTCATGATACTATTAAATTATTTGACGTTAATGGATTAGAATTATCGCTACTAAACTTGGTAGCAAATGAATTAAGGAGAAGGCAAAATGGAAACATAGTAACCTATGTTGTAAATAGAAATATAAATTTTACAAACGTCTGTATTAAGCAGTGTGGTTTTTGTGCATTTAGCAGAGACTTTAGACAAGAGGAAGGGTATCTATTACCAATCAGTGAAATAGTAAAGCGAGCAAAAGAAGCATGGGATTACGGAGCGACGGAAGTATGTATTCAAGCAGGTTTACCACCCAATATGGACGGTCATTTATACATAGACATTTGTAAGGCAATAAAGAAAGAACTACCGGACATTCATATTCATGCTTTTTCTCCAGAAGAAATCCTATATGGATCTCATATGGCAAATACTAGTATTTTAGAATATTTAAAAATGTTAAAAGAGGCAGGAATAGGCAGTTTACCTGGTACATCTGCTGAAATTCTTGTTAAAGAGGTTAGAAATAAAATATCTCCTGGGAGAATAAGTGTAGAAGATTGGATTAATGTAGTCAAGACTGCACACAAACTTGGCATATCTACAACATCAACAATAATGTATGGCCACATTGAAACAACTGAAGACATTGTAAAGCATTTGAATATATTAAGAAATATCCAGAAAGAAACTAAAGGTTTTACAGAATTTGTTCCCCTTAGCTTTGTACATAATGAATCTCCAATGTATAATAGAGAATTGGTTCACAATATCCGACCAGGAGCAGAAGGGTCTGAAATAATAAAAATGCATGCTATTTCTAGGATATTTTTCAACTCTCAAATAAACAATATACAAGTATCATGGGTTAAAGAAGGCCAAAAGTTATCTCAAATTATTTTAGAAACAGGTGCCAATGATTTTGGTGGAAGCTTGATAAATGAGAGCATATCTACTTCTGCAGGTTCTCAATACGGACAATTAATGCGTCCAAAAGACATTAGAAAAATTATAAGTTCGATTGGAAGAATTCCTGCACAAAGAACATCGAATTATAAAATCATCAAAGAATATGAAAACAAAAACGACATTGAATATGAATCTAATTTGGATAAAATTGATCCTTCAATATTTGGCTCATATAAAGAATTGATAACTATTAACAAATACAAATACAAAAAGTAGATATTCTCAGTTTTAAAACATCAAAGCAAAAATCTTTATATTGATATTTTTAAAAAATAAAGTTGTTTTTAGACAAAAATTCAAATGAATTTGGAAAAGATATCATATGGGGTCTTGGTGATAAATTTCAAAAATCGACACCATCTAAATATCTCTATGACGATTTGGGCTCTGAATTATTTGAAAAAATCACACAACAACCCGAATACTATCCTACCAGAACCGAAATAAAAATTTTAGAAAAGTATTCATTTGAAATTATAAAAGAAATTGAAAAAGAAATTGTAACTAATAGAATTAGGTAGTGGAAGTTCCAAGAAAACAAAATTTTTATTTGATGAAATATTAAAAAAACAAAATAAATTATATTATTTTCCAATTGACATTTCTTTTAATTATTTGACTTCTGTTGTATCTAACCTTGAAAATTCTTTATCGAATGTAATTGTCAAAGGCATTCCATCTGAATATATCGATGGGATTAATCATTGCAATAACATTTTGTTTGAAAATGATATCGAAATAAAATATATTTCAAGGCTGTTAGTTTTTTTAGGATCCAGTATAGGTAATTTTGAAATAGACGAGGCAAGAGACTTTTTAAAGGATATAAGATTACACATTACTAACGATGATCTTTTACTAGTAGGATTTGATTTAGTAAAAGAAAGGTCAGTAATAGAATCTGCTTACAATGATGCACAAGGAATTACTTCAAAGTTTAACTTAAATCTATTAAATAGAATTAACAAAGAGTTAGGCGCAAATTTTAATATCGGAAATTTTACACATAAAGCATATTATAATCAAGACAAAAAAAGGATTGAAATGCATATACTATCTAACATAGAACAACAAGTTTACATTTCTGCATTAGATAAAAACATCCATTTTAAAAAAGACGAGACAATACACACCGAAAATTCTTATAAGTATGACCACGATCGTATAAAAAATCTTACAAGTAGAGCGGGTTTTTCAATAGAAAAAGAGTTTTTTGATAAAAACAACTGGTATGAGCTAGTATTGCTAAAACCAAAATAAAATTCTTAAACAAATTATTTTTAATAAATAAGATTAACCAAATTATTTGTAAGAATTAAAGCTCGAATTAATTCACGATTCTAATGAATTACAACAGAATTAACATTAAAATTAGTTTAATAAAAGACAACAATTTTGACACAAGACATAGTATAAATTGCTTTGTTATATGATTATTTTATTCATCATTTGCTACATCTTATTATTAAAGTTACAATAGAATAATCAAAAATCAATTGTTATTGTAATACAAAATCATCTTTTAACAATTTTTTAAATCACGAGACAAAACAACTTTATAATTATAACCTTTTATCACAAATTTTACAAATGATGGTCTTTCACCCCTTAGTCCATACATTTTTATCGTCGGTATTTTGTTTTATTATACCCAGATCTTGATATATCTAAATCTTGTGAGCCTATTTGATATGCTGTTTGTCCAGTAGTATTCATTCTACGACGAATCCTTTCTTTTACTTCAGTATCATGTTCATCTTTTTATGCCTTATCTAGTAATAAGTTTCAATTAACAATAAACTATGGTGACAAGGTTATCTAAAATCTATCTATCAATTTATGTAAATCGAGTCGGGGAATTTCAAAACTCTGGCATTCTTTCTTAAGCATATTCAACATCATTATATTGTCAGATAAAAATCTAAATATGTCTTTTATCATAAGACCATTACTGAATGGTTTGTAAATTGATATCATGCAATTACTCATTATATCTTCATCAACTAATGATTTCAACAAAACAAGTTGATAAAATAATCTGACGATGAAAATAGATTTTATGATATATTATCATTTTATTAATATACTCTTATCATTGACCTAATCCATTAATTCAAACAAGTAACCAAATATTGCTGTCCATAGATCTACAATACCGCTATATACAATGATATGGGTTATTAGTTGTAATTTTTACATCCTATTTGTATTATATTATGAATTATAGTAATGATATATGTTAATATAAAAATTGATGAAATTATTCGTGCTTATTGTGCTCACTCTCGCATCTAGATAAAAATGACTGTTTTATGATGATATGACGAAAAAAATGCAGATATTGTTAAAAAATGATCAAACCCTTAATTAACATATTTCATATGAATGGAATTTTCATATTGTAGTAAATCACGATTAGTATTAATCTAAATACCTAATACTATTTCAATGGCATATATTTTTGAATTAACATTAAAGTAGATTATAATTTGATTTTATATGTAGTGGTTCATCAATACTGAGAAAAAGATTTTGACGGTTACTGTTGACGGCATATTTTTCTATAAACGTTTTGATCTTTTTTAAAGTATAGCCAAAATAACAATTTCAAACGGCTCTATTCTATGATTCTCATTATCCAAATATATTTAGATGATATCAACCAACAAGACAGGTAAAGTAATCTATCTACAATCAATCTTTAGTTATAATAGGGATATATTGCTAAGCTTTTTGTAATAAACAACCTTGGTACAGAGCTAAAAGAGAGCAACAAAGACAACACAGGATTAAAACCATTTTGCTATGTAATACATTTCGCCTTTTGCATGGATATGCTAAAATATAATTTTCTTTTGCTATACCGACAAACAGAGGGCATTACACGAGGTCATTTTAAAGGAAATTATCTTTCATTTCAGATTATACTATGATAAACAGAAGAATAAACAAGTTAAAGATCGAAATAAAAAATAGCAAAAACATGGAATTTGAAAAAGATTATCTAATCATTACAATAAAAAATACATGAATAAAAATTACCAAGAGATCCCGGTTATGCAAGATAAATAAGACTGAAGAAAAAGAAAAGATATGTAAAAACATATTAGTATAAATATAAATACCAAGGAAATTCTTTCGGCAATAAAGGTAACTGACTAACGAAATCATTATAGCAAGCAATATTAGATTTGGTTGAAAATATCAGAGAATTAAATAAAAATGAAAATAGGACTTGAAAATTAGCATTATTTATGGACAAAGTTAAATTTAGACCATATTTCAGCATAAAAGATAACGTTTAAAGAATACATTTAGAAAACAAGATTAAAAAATAAGATACAATAAATATGATGTTAAAAGTATCACTGTACAATATGTTAATATCTATTTAGACAGAATATACAATAAAATCATAAATTATAGCAATAATGCACCAAAGTATTAAGAGGAAGTGAGTGTAGTATTAATTACTTTTTGTCTTTCTATATCATCTCTTTCTATTCTTCTAAATACAGGTTCTATATTTTGTCCTATGAAATGATCTTTTTTTATAGATATTTCCGACGCAGTATACCAATTTTGTTTGTCAATTTTTGATATATATCCAAGCTGATTCCATATGATTTTAGCAGAATCAGGTATAAAAGGGAATAAAATTATTGCCAACGACTTTACTGCATTAATTGAAATCCATAACGTAGTCGAAGAAGTAGATTTATTTTTCCAGGGTTGCTTAATTTGAAAAAATTGGTTAAAAAATGTACTATAATGTAATATTTCTTTGATCGCTCTATCCAGGTTATTATTATAGATCAAAATTCCAATTTTATACGCGATATTTTCTATTTTTTCTATTGCCTCTTTGTCCAATACATCTATTTCAGCAGGTTCCGGAACAACACCATCAAATTGTTTTTTTAAAAAAGATAATGTCCTATTTACAAAGTTTCCAATATTAGAAATAAGTTCGTTATTTATCTTCTCATAGAAGTTATCCCAATCAAAATTGATGTCCGATTGTGAATAAGGTATTATTGATGCAAAATAAAATCTTAGATAATCAGGATTAAAATTTTTTACAAAGTCACTCAAGCTAATGTACCAATTTTTACTTTTAGATAATTTTCGATTCTGAAATAAAAGATGTCCTCGAGTGATTATTTTATCAGGTAATTTATATTCATTATTGATACCCATTCTGATAGAAGGTAAAAAAAGATAGTGATGATAGACTATATCTTTACCAATAAAATGATAAATTTCAGAATCATTCCATAATTTTTTTCCATCCACTTTTAGAACTTTGGAAGCAAAAGTCTCAATTTCAGAAATGTAACAAAGATGATTATCAAACCAGCCATAAAAAACCTTTTCTTCTTTGTTAAATGGTTTATCTATTGATGGTATTGGGACGCCCCAACTGAGATCTCTAGTAATATCCCAATCTTGTAACCCTGATTCAATCCAATTTAAAACATAATTCACAATATCCATTTGCAAATTAGGATTATCTAATAACCATGTTTTCAATTGGGTCGAAAAATCAGATAATTTAAAAAAATAGTGATTACTCGCCTTTTTAATTGGAGTATTGCCACAAATCGCACATTTTGGATCCAATATTTCTTCTGGTACTCTACCACAGGATTCGCATAAATCAGAGTATTGGTTATCTGCATTGCAAAATGGGCATTTACCGATTACATACCTATCAGGTAGATATTTTTTATCAAAAGGACAATAGAATTGTATAACTGGTTTTTCAATTATATGATTATTTTTATATAATTTTAAAAATACATATTGTACAAATTTTATATTTTCATCAGAACTTGTTTTATAAAAAAAATCAAAATTTATTCCTACAGATTCAAAATCCTTTTTATCTTTGTCATTCCAAATTTGAACATATTCTTTTGGAGTTTTTCCTTCCTTTTCGGATTTTATTAAAATAGGCGTACCATAATCATCTGTTGCACAAACATAATATACAATACTTCCGGTTAGTTTAAGAAATCTCGTAAATATATCTGCAGGCAGATAAGTTGATGCCATGTGGCCTAAATGAATTTCTCCATTTGCATATGGGAGAGCAGATGTTACAATTATTTTTTTACCTTTGATCTTAATTTTTTGAGTATTAGATTTACCATCATTGCAATTTTCTAATGTGTTGTCTATACTATTTCCTACATCATAAGAATTATTTAATCTATCATAGTTATTTGTTTCATTACTAAATATATTATTATCCATCTGTTTTCTTTCTTTGTTGAATTACACCTTTTAAAAGGATTTTAATCTAACTAACTAATCATTTTATATTTTACTATTAATATTGATATCGTACTAGAATATGAAGAAAATTTTACATATATAAAATTGTAACAGTATATTTTAAAACAAATAATGAATATGGAAAAAAAATCCCGTTGAACGAATATACAAATAACTATTACTAATAAATAAACGTTTAATTATTTTATAATTAAAATACTATTGGCAGATGACGTGGGTAAAAATTGCAAATAAGGATGAAATTGGTGAGGGAAAAGGAAAAGAAGTAAATGTAAATGGCCAAAGAATAGCATTATTTTTATCAAATAATAAATATTATGCTATAGAAGCTCTGTGCAGACATCAAGATGGATCACTTGCCCCTGGAAAGGTCCAAGGTGAAGTAGTCGAATGCCCTTTACACTTTTGGCATTATAATATACGAACAGGAGAATTACTAGATTATTTAGATGGCGTCAAATTAAATACTTTTGAACTGGACATAAGAAAAAACGAAATTTATCTTAATATTTAATTTATTTTGAAATTTTTATATGAAAATAGTAAATACCCTTACAAACAAACTAGAAGAAATAGATTTTAAGAAGGCCCCCATAAGACTATATCTATGCGGCGTAACAGTTTATGATGATTGTCATATAGGACATGCTAGGACCATAATCGTCTTTGACGTTCTTAGAAGATATATTTTGTCTAAAAATTTTGATATCCTATTTATTCAAAATTTTACAGACATTGATGATAAAATCATAAATAGAGCAGAATCTGAACAGACTACTTTTAAAGCAATTTCAGAAAAGTATATCCAAAGCTATTTTAAAGATTTTGACACGCTGAATGTCATACGAGCAACTGCATATCCAAAAGCAACCGAACATGTAGAAGACATCATATTTTTTATAGGAAAATTGATTGAGATTGAGAAAGCATATGTAGGCTTGAATGGCGTATATTACAAAGTAAAATCATTTCCTAGTTATGGTAAACTTTCCAAAAAAGAAGGCGAATCGTTAGAGGCAGGAGCTCGTATAGAAGTTGATGATACAAAAGATGATCCCCGCGATTTTGCATTATGGAAATTTTCGTCCAAAGATCCCAAATGGCCAAGTCCATGGGGACCAGGGAGACCAGGGTGGCATATTGAATGTTCGGCCATGGCGCTAAAATATTTAGGTGATAGCATAGATATTCATGGTGGTGGTCAGGATTTAATTTTTCCACACCATGAAAATGAGATTGCCCAATCAGAAGGATTGAATGAGTCTACATTTGCAAAACTTTGGTTACATATTGGAATGGTTACAATAAATTCCGAAAAAATGTCAAAATCATTAGGTAACACTATAAAAATATCAGATCTCTTAAACAAGATGAATCCAAACATCATTAGATTATTTTGTTTATCGTCACACTATTCAAAACCTTTGGATTATTCTGACGAAATAATTCGGGAGATGCATAGTAAATGGTACCAAATAGAAAATGCCTATTATGAATTAATCTATCGTATTGAAAACCAAGAAAATTTAAGAGAGTTGAACAAAGATGAAAAGTTTGATCTAAGCAAATTCATTAACGAATGTAATTTAATATATAATGAGTTCGAAAATTCATTAAATAATGATCTAAATTTTGCTAATACATTATCCTCTTTTTCCAAATTTATTAATAAATTAAACAATATTTTTTCAACGATCATAGGAAATCAAAAAATGTATACTTTTTTATTTGACTTAATGAAAAAATTTATGTTTATTTTGGGTTTAAAAATTCAACCTGTTTCACAAGAAGAGAAAATTGACATTCAAAAACTTATATTTGCAAGAACCAACTTTAGGAAAAACAAGAATTACAAAGAATCCGATAATATTAGAGACGAGCTTTTAAACAAATTTAAAGTAGAGTTAATGGATCACAAAGGGTTTACGGTTTGGAAAAAAATTACATAGTCTTAGATTAATTGAAACTAGGGAAATTAAAATTTATATTTTCTAACTCTAGTATAGGAATATAAATTGAGAGTGTATCTAAACCTATATTATCAACTAAATTGAATTCCCCTGTTAATCTTTTTAACTGTATAAATTTTTTATGAATTTCTTCTTGAGAAACAAAATAATGTATTGTTATTCCACCGATATTTCCAGTTTGGATAAACAAGATTTCTTGATTATTATTGTTTATATGATATAGCATAGGTATCAATCCTATTGGAGATTGAGAAGAGTATAGAATTACCTTTAGCATATCCCCTAGCGATTTATATTTGAAAAAGGTTATATTTTTCGATGATACTGACTCATTATTATTATAAGTATTATTCATAAATTAATATCTTATCGGCATTATATGATTTTTTGTCTCAAATTGTTATTGAATAACCTTTTGATTATTTAGTTTTTTAAAAACAATTACAAATATTATAGATTTATCATTACTTTATTTTGAATAACTATAAAAAAGTCATAAACTTAATATAAATTCAAAGATAGGATATAAAGAATTGATAAAATGTCGTCAAAGAAAAAATATTTATTAGAGGAAATGACCGCAATTCAAGTCAAAGACAAAATCAATAAAAAAACAATAGTATTTATCGTGTTGGGTGCCTGTGAAAATCATGGAAATCACATGCCTTTTGGAGCAGATTTCATTTTTCCAGTAAATTTTATGCAAATAATCATTGAGGATTTATTAAAAATAAATAACAATATCATTCTTCTTCCTATAATTCCATATGGAGTAAGTTCTCATCATAATAACTTCCAGATGACCATAAGTTTAGATCCCAATACAATGATTTCAATTTTAGAAAATGTTATTCAAAGCGTAGTAAAAAATGGTATAAATAAAATAATCATTTTAAATGGACACGATGGAAATATATCGCCAATAGAGATTGCTTTAAGAAAGATCAAGAATGATTATCCAGAAGTCACATTAGCCTGCCTGGAGTCTTGGTGGGTAATAGTAGGTCAGAAAGACAAATCTCTGTTTAAAACTTGGAACGGTCTTGGACATGGGGGTGAAGCTGAAACATCAGGCATGTTATACGTCAGACCAGACCTTGTAGAAATTAATAATATATCTAATCCAATAATACCTAACCTACCTAAGGACGATATTAGATTATACTGGAAATTTAATGAATTAACAGATACAGGATATACAGGGGATCCCCGAATCGCATCATCGCAAAAAGGTGAAAAGATTATAGAAATACTGAAGAATATCGTCATAGAATTTTTAAATGTTATGGAGAAAAACGAATGGAAATATGGAAAATCAATTAAAAAGCATTTTGAAGGCTAGCAATTTCTGTAAATATTATTTATCAATTTAATTTTTCTTTCATTCTAACATTATTTTGAAATTATCAACATTAAACTTGTTTTATTTAAAATAAATAGATACATGAATTTGATGGTTGTACCAATTACCTTTTAAACAACTTTTCTTATTTGACCATTATTGTTAAAAAGTGGTGATGATTTTACAAAGAATAACAAATGGATAGAAAATATTCAATTATTTCTGAGTAGCAAAACTAATCTTTTTTTAGTTTTATCTATAATGTTTACATCTATTATATTTTATCCACTATTTATACCACATTTATCTCACCCTTCAATGATCTTCCATATTTCAATACATATATTGAGTTTAAATATGGCACTTTTTTTAACAGTTATTTCGGCTTTATCATTTAAAAAAACAAAAAGCAAAAAAGTTTTGCTGACATCATTGAGTTTTGGAATACTCTTAATTGTCGAATTTTTATATTTGCTACAATCAAGCAATGTTTTAGGAGATTTTCAGATTCCTTTTATTGATGTTGAAATACCCCACCTATTGTTATTATTCATGCTTGCTTTATTTGCGGTAGGGGTAATCAAGGTTGAGAGAAAATGAGTTATAGTGAACTTTTGAATATTCTAAAATCAGATAAAGAAAAAAACGATAGAAAGAGCTTGTTATTAAAAATTATAAACTTCTCTCCCGGGATAAGATATAGAGAACTATTACGCTTGACTAATTTGAATAATGGTACGTTATCACATCACCTTTCAGTATTGGAAAAAGGTGCTAATATTAAAGTAATGAGACCAAACAATAGCAACATTACAAGATATTATCCAGCTTCAACATCCAACGATGAAACTATAATTCTTGGTTTTCTAAAGATAAAAACAACTAAAGAAATTATTACAAAACTATTGGAAAAAAATGGATGTACGTTTAATGAATTAGTTATTTATTTGGGCAAGGCGCCATCAACAACATCATGGAATTTAAAAAGATTGCTTGATTCTGAAGTTATAGTAAGAAAAAGAGGTGTTGAATTTTCTGAATATTATCTCAAGAATCCTAATAAGGTTGAAAATTTAATCAAGCAATCAAACACAACTATACTTGATAGAAGCATAGATAACTATATCTCATTAATAGAAGACTTATAATTTCCTATTTCTTAAAGACAAGTAAAATCCTACAGGGCATAATAATCTAAAAAATAATTTTTAATATTGGAAAAGAATTTTAATATTAAATTAGATCTTATATTAATGGATTTAAAGTTAAATAAAAATTCATTTTGTAAAATATTTAAATATAATGTTCCATCAAAAATTTGGTTTGTATATCAAATTTAAGTTCATTTTGCCAAATTTATTTTTTTAAAATGGTCTACTAACCAAATTTCTTTAATTAAAAATAATTATCAATTCCTTAACTTTACAGAGTCATTTAAAGTATTAAGTACCAAAAGTAAAAAAAATGATTCATTTGACCATAGTACAAGAATTGAAAAGCCTTATAAAAGTAGATAATTTAGTTTGAGACATCAAATATGCGTTTATTAAGATAAAAAAACAATTCCGAACATACATTTAAAAAGATTAAGATAAAAAGTATTATAAATATAATAAAATATAAAATGAAATATCGATCTATATGGAAAATAATATCTTTTATTATTGTACAACCTATGGTAATTAAAAACAGATGATGAATCAAATGGAAATATACATAGAAAACAGACCATGGGGAAAATTTGAGAGATACGTAGAAAATCAAAAATGTACAGTAAAGACTTTATATATGAAGCCCAATTCTCAAACCAGTTTACAATATCATGACAAAAGAGATGAATGGTGGAAAGTAATTAAAGGATCTGTTAAAATATTAGTAAACGACCACGAACATACATTAAACGAAGGTAATTCCTATTTTATAAAAAGAGGATTAAAACATCGGATCATCAATTTAGATAATGCAGCGATAATATTGGAAATCTCAATTGGAGATTTTGATGAAGATGATATCGTTCGATTAAAAGATATTTATAATAGAGTGTGAAAAACAACCGTACAAATAGCATAATCTTTTCTATATCATTTTAAATTTATTTTAGTCAGTACCATTTGCTATTGTAATTTTGGTTAAAAATCATTAAATTTTATTGAATTAATAATAGTTAATATATACCGTTAATAAAAAAAGATTTTGTTAAACAAATTAAAACTTAAGACTATATCTTTAGAGGATAAATGATATTAGATATAGACTTCTCATTCATTAAGTAAATAACAAATTATCTTGTTTAGTTTTAAAAGTATTTACTGTTGTTATATCTTTTTTACATTATAATAAATGGCCTGTGTATTAATTAAAATCCAGTATAGAGATAAATAACCATGCAAAACTAAAACACAAACAAGTAACAATATTTTGATCAACATTTGCTTTATTTGTGGTAAAAAAAGGATTCTTTTATTTTGACAAAATATTAAATAAGTAAAACATATAGATATGACGACCTCTAAATTAGTAGACAATTAATAACTTATTTTAATAAACATTATCCATCAATACAAGTTTTATTTTTAATATTTAAATATCACCTATCTTTATAATTTTGTATATATAAACCTAAAAGTAATCCATAGTATACAAATTGTGATATAGATTAAAGTCTAGGATATAGCAATCTATTTTACTGGGATGGACTAAGTTAATATTTTTAGAGTATTTCTATTTAGATAGTATCAAAATTATATTATTATAATATTTTTACATCTGAATTTTGAGATCAATTATTAAAACTAAAATTTTAAAATATTTCAATCACGAATGTATAAAATATTTTTACCAACCTCGACCAATTTTTTTAACCTTTCTATACAAAACAATTGTAGCTCCTAAACCTACTAGAGATATCAAAATTAGTAATACTATTAAATTGTTTAATACCTGATAATAATCCAGTACACTTACCAGATAATTAATTGTCGTTTGAGTATCTGGAATGTTTCTCATTATGATCCATTCCCACTCTACCAAATGTGAATGATTTTGTAATGGATTAGCGATTTCATAACTGTTAGGTAAAAGCTTTGTGGTCGCAGTTATCAAATATGTTCCATTATTAGTAGACACTGGTTTTACAACACCATTTCCATTATCAAATGATTCAATGTTTTTAATTATCTCTTTTTGATCATCTTCTGTAAAACTACTATTTTCATACTTTGCTACGTCTACACCTTTATAATGCATAACACCTCGTGTTGCAGTAGATAAAGGATCAAAAAGAGTTTTAGAACCATCGTCAAGGTGTGTCACTAGTAATAAAATCTGAGTTTTTGGCCAGTCTCCTAACTTATGTTGATTAAAAAAATCCTGTGTAAATTTATACATATCAAGAGTACCTCCCACATAAAAGCTAATGTTACCGTCATTTGCATGTAAGGGAAATACAATAGAACTAACTTTAGAAAATCTTGCTTTTGCATAGTAAAATTCAGTAAGATATTCTGCAGATCTGTCTTTTTTATCATAAAACTCAATGCACCAAGGATGATCAGGATATATTCCAGTTCTCAAAGTCTTTTGATCAGAATAGTGTTCCATAACATACATGTTACAATCTTCTGTTGCAATAAATGTATAAACTAAATCTTTTCCTGGATTTTTAGCTTTAAACTGATCCATTATTTGATCAAGAATAACCCTTTTCTGATTGTCGATACCTTTAGGTAGACCATATGGATCGTCTAATCCTTTTTTCCCTGAATCTATTTTTTTAGCCTTATCGATCAGAGTTGATGACATATTATATAAATTAACATTAGATTTACTGGCAAGTACATTAGACATTATCTCATCTAATGATTTAAACAAAGGGTAAAGTGTCCCGGTAAAATTACTCAATGCAATCTTGTCAGATGTTGCAATATTTTTGCCATATGGATCTACTTGTTGATTTATGTTAGAACCAACAGAAAAGGTTTCATAGATATAAAACGAGGACAAAGCGGCGATTACAATCAATGCCGCAAATACTACTATAGATAGATTTTTTGACGATATTACCATAATGGGTTCTTTCATCATATTGAATTATATTAGGTTATAAGTATTTACTCGAAACAATACAGTCATTGTTATTATTGAGAATATTTGATTATATTTAGAAATTTTTTCTTGAATTGGAATTTTAACCCATAAATATATTTAGAAACAAATAAACAAAAGTTCACAATTCTAATAACCTTTATTTATCTTTGACAGTATCCAATTTATAACAAGTTGTTGATAAAATATTATCTATGACAAATATAATTATGATTTATAAAAAAATTGTAAGGTTAAGATATTTTGACGGAAAAATTAACGTATTATCTATTAATTATCTTAATCTTTAACAAATTGAAAAAATACTAATTAATTTAATGGTTTTTATAGTATCTAAAGTAGATTTAAATGATTTACATTAGTGCTATGTTGCATGAGCATTTTTTTGGCTATTTGATAACGTTTTGTCGATTAAATAAAAACGAAAATAGTCAAAGTTAAATTGTTATTGTCACAGATAAATCAAGGTTTAACTGTTTTTCGAATAATGCAACAAAGCAGATTTTGCTATTGATTTGTTGTCATGTATTTCCCTAAAAACTTTGACAGTGATGCTAAGGCCTTTATTTTATGGTTCTTAAAGCCATAAGACAGACCTAAAATAGGAGGAGCATCTTTATTTTTTAATGTAGTGAAATCTTCGAGCATAGCATAACTTGTCTTTAATGCCACTTTTGCTCTGTCTTTAAGCAATCAGATATTCTTTAAAATCACTCCAAAGAAAATCCTGTTTGCTTACTGAATTTGATGACATTATTGCTAGTACATCTTACTTGCTCATTTGATGATAATAATGGTTTTAATGTTACTGAACCTTTTTTTAGTTCGATTTTTTTGAAGTTCTTTATCTTATCGTCGATTTCAAATGCTCCGGCCGGGATTTGAACCCGGGATCGTCGCCTTGAGAGGGCGAAATGCTTAACCGGATTATGCAGCTTAATTTCTAGCTTCTACACCACCGGAGCTCCGATTTGTTATCTGATAAGTAATATTATTTAGAATATAAAACTTCGTTTTCATCCAATCATGTTAACTACACCAATCCAATTCCAATACACATAATACAATAATTTATTCAAAAATAGTAACCAATTTTATATAGCATAAAATTAAGTATTTGATCAATCATCATTTATCAATAAAATTGAGACACCAAAATAATTCGTTTTTAAATTTAAAAGTTATATAATATCTTGTTGTATATTAATTAGGTGTTGTACTTCCACACATGGTTGACAAAACAATGTACCAACATGGCTGACACATTTTGTCTTGTTCTACATTATCAATATCGGTTGTTTTAAAGATTTCATGAACTTCTCTGATGGCGTCATTCCGTTTATTCCACCGTGTTCTCTTTCATAGTTATACGATTTGACAAATAATTCGTATTTCTCTATTCCCTCTTTCATATCAATTAACTCTTCTACTTGTAGAAATTCAGTTATGACTATTTTGTTATACGCTTCTACTTTCCCCTGTTCTTGTGGATAACCTTTAGGAATCTGCTTGTCCTTTATTCCATTGAGAAAAAGATAATGTTTGAATTTATTCGATGTAAATTCTCTACCACAACCATCGTGTGCATCACTTTCATAGGTTTACCGTAGAGTTCAATCCATTCGTTGAGAACCGACAGTGATTCTTCACTAGTTCTTCTGCTGCACCATTTGCTAACTACTTTTCTTGAGGGGCAATCATCTATATAACATGAATAAAATAATTTTTGCTTCGTGAGCCTTTTAGATAAAAAGGTCCTTTGGTATCCATTTGAACCAACTCATTCGGATGTTTCATTTCAAATCTTGTATTTTCTTTTTATTTTAACAGATAGTACATTGAGATTGTGTCTCTTTAGAATATTGTAAATGGTTTTTGTACCCAAGCTGATTCCATACTTTCTCTTTAATCTGAACCTTATTCTCATTGGACCAAATCTGTTGTTTAGTCTCAGCTCGAGAATAATCTTTTCTATATCTTTGGTTACCTTTACATTTTTAATATTATGTGGCTTTCTTGATTGGTTTTTTAATCCATCTATCCCATATACATTATAGCGTCTCTTCCATTTGTACCATGTTTGTCTTGAAACAGCATATGCAGTACAAGCATCAGATATAGTCTTACCTGAACGTTCTGATTCAATTATCATTTTATACCTATTTTCAATTATATCCATTATTATTACACTCTAAGACTAGAGTGTCAACTATGTTAGGAAGCTAAAATGTCAACTATGTGTGGAATCAGTACAATTAGGCAATTTTATAATTGAATTCATATAGAATTGACAGATTTATTATAACAATAAATGAATATTTTATCTCATTTAACAAAAAATATGCTAATATTATAACCTTAAATTTTACATTTTTAAAAATATTTTAAATTTTATGATAAATGCCTTATCCTGAACATGCATTACAAGCACAATAACCAAATTCATCTATTCTTTTCTCGCATAAAGGACACTCATTGTCATATTTAACCTCCCACATATGTTTTCCATATAATTGAAAATGAGTATCTATTTCTAAAGGTACCGTAGAGACTATCTCACAGTGTTTTGTGGGTTTGTCTATTTCCTTCAAATCTTTTTGCACATTTTTAAATACTTAAAAGTAAATTAAAAATTTTATCATGTCATTCAATTAACATAAGAATAAAAGATACATTGTAATTACAAAAATGTTGGAAGAAACTCTTATACAGGTCAACGACAGATACATAGATAAAATTGTAATCCCAAGAAAAATACAATCTAGAAAAGGAGAAAATGGTATTGTATTAATAGTTGGTGGTAGCAGAATTTATCATGGAGCCCCCATTTTATCATCTATTGCAGCATTAAAAAGTGGCACTGACTTAGTTTATACCGCAATACCAAAAATCAATATTTCGTCATCTAGATCCATGTCACCAGATTTAATTTTTTTACCTTTACCGGATGATAAATTAACCATGGGTTCTGCACGAAAAGTATTTTCTCTATTACCTAAAAAAGTTCAAAGTGCGGGCTTGGGGATGGGAATGAGCATTACCAAAGCAGAATCAATACGTTACTTAATTCAAAAATTACTTGAAGATAAAACAAAATTGATACTTGATGCCTCATCACTAATTCCCACCATCCTTCCAGAAATAACCAATACGAAATCAGTAGTTACTCCACATGCGGGAGAATTTAAAAGGATGTTTGGAGAATCTGCGGGCTCATCTAGAACTGAGCAGATAAATCAAGTTGTTAATAAATCACAAGAATATGGTATTATCATTGTTTTGAAAGGATATTGGAACATTATTTCAGATGGCGATAACACAACAATTATAGATAGAACTACCCCTGCCATGACAATTGGAGGCACAGGAGACATTTTATCCGGTCTAATAGCAGGATTTTTAACAAAGAACAATCCATTTGAATCAGCAATATTAGGCGTATACTTTAATGGACTTGCAGCAGGAAAATTATTCGATAAATTTGGATTACATATTCTCTCATCAGACATATTAAAAGAACTACCAATAGTTATGAAGCCATTTGATAAAATAGTAAATTAATATAAATAATCATATCAATTCATAGAGCTAATGATCGAATTTTCTTTTTGATTCCATAAATTATTAAATTGATTTATCATCGTAGATAAAAGGATCTCGTTGGAGTGAATCAAAGCAGATTTGGTACCAATATCATCCAAAATTAATAAATAAGAGTTGTCAAAAATAAATATATTTGCAGTAATTTTACGATATTTTTGTTCAATAGCATTAGGATAAATTCTATTATCTAATTCACATTTAAAATCGCAAATTATTCTAACTTTTAATCCATCGATTATATTTTTTTTTAAATCATCTTTTGAATACAACAATAATTTATTACCATATGTATTAACCATTGCATTTATCGATTCTTTCGATTTTCTTATTAAATCTGATATTTTGTTAGCAGTGGAGAATTGATTTAGCACAAAATATTTTTTTTCTTCTATACCCTTACTTCGTAAACCCTCATCGTTTATTTCCTGTAATTTATTTATTATCTTTTTTAAACCAGATAATTTATTTTCGTATTTTATCATCATATTACTAAAAGCTTCACTTGGCGGGATGGCCCTACACATTAAAGGTTTTTGATAGGTAATTGATACGAGATTTTTATTTTCAAGTTTTTTCAATATTGAATATATTTTTGGTCGTGGCAAATTTGAACGGTAAGCAATTTCTGTAGCAGAAATCATCCCTTTTCCAAGTAAATTATAATATGCTGAAGATTCATATTTTGACAAACCGATTTCTTCAAGTCCACCTAAAATTTGGTTATCATCCTTAATTTCTTCATACAGCATTAGATTTCATTATTATTGATCATACTAAGATCAATTGTCAATGTTTTTATATAAATAATTAAAAAAAAATAACCTACATTTATTTTGAATTGAAGTCTATTTTTTTTTATATTTTAGAGAATAAAAATTTACTTTGTATCCTTTCAAACAAGTTATGATAATATAATAAGAAAGTAATAAAAATGACGCTGGCACCACAGGAATTAGAAAATACTGCGAGTAAATACGCTGCTGAAGCAATAAAACTCGATTCTCAAGGTTCTCATTCTATTGCAATTATGTCATACCAACGAGCTAGTGAAGCTTTAATTAGACTAGTTGAAATCTATCCTGAATACAAACTAAATAGAGTTTACATAGAGCGCGCAAATGCATATAAAAATCGCATTAAAGCATTACAAATGGCGAATGGAATATTAGATGATGATAGTCAATCATTCAAAGAATATAATTCATTATCCGATTCTGACAACAATCAGATCAAAAAAAATTCAAAATCTCTTACTACAAATTCAATCTTGAATAAAAACTTAAAGTCTGTATACCCTAATGATCGGGATTTGAATAAATCTGCTTATTCTAATTCTCCAAGTAATAACAGTTCAGAGTTAAATTCGGAGTTTGAAAATTTAATAATCAAAGAAAAACCACTTGTATCTTGGAATGAAGTAGTGGGATTAGATGATGCAAAAAGAGCTATTCGTGAGTCCATTGTATATCCAACAAAACGGGTTGATCTATTTCCATTAGGATGGCCAAGAGGCATATTATTATTTGGTCCACCTGGGTGCGGAAAAACACTTTTGGCTGCTGCTGCTGCAGCAGAAATTCAAGGATATTTTATTAATATTGACGCATCTTCTATGATGAGTAAATGGCTTGGAGAAGCAGAAAAAAATATTTCAAAATTATTTACTTTCGCTAGAAAATTACATGAAAAAGAAAAAGTACCTATATTACTTTTCATAGATGAAATAGACTCATTATTAGGTACTCGGAATGGCGAGGTAGGAGGAGAAGTTAGAGTTAAAAACCAATTTTTAACTGAAATGGATGGAATAAATGATAAATCTAGAAATTCCTTTATATATGTAATTGGTGCCACTAATAAACCATGGAGTTTAGAATCAGGATTCTTGAGAAGATTTCAAAAGAGAATTTATGTAACTTTACCAGATATGTTAGCAAGAAAAGATCTTTTTAAACAATATGTTGCTAAACTGAATAACGATTCGTCACTAAAAATTGATGAGTTAGCAAAATTATGTGAATCTTACAGTGCTAGTGACATTAAAGATATTTGTCAATCGGTCCAATTAAAAGTTGTTAATGAATTATTTGAAAAAGGAGATCCTCTAGATAAATTGGAAATTCCTCGTGCAATAAATTTAGTGGATTTTAAAGAAATGATAAAAGTTCGGAAACCCAGTGTCAGTTCAGAAATGATAAGAGCATATATGCGTTGGAGTGAGCAATATAAGGCTCTTTAGTGTAGAGTAGATTGATTTTTAAAACGATCAATTCCCTTTAAAATAATTTCTTCAGCTTTATTTCGTCCTTCCCACCCAATCACTTTCACGAATTTATCTTTTTCTAACTCTTTATAATGTTCAAAAAAATGTTTCACTTTCTCTAATGTTTCCTCATCAACTTGATCTATTTCATTAAATTTAGAATAGACTACATCTATTTTTTTATTAGGAACAGCAATTATTTTAGAATCCTTTCCTTCCTCATCTTCCATGATCAAAACTCCAATAGGCTTTGATCTGACTACAGATAGTGGAATATAAGGATCATTACTCAAAATAAGTATATCTACTGGATCGCCATCTTCTTCCTTGGTTTGAGGTATAAATCCATAATTAAAAGGATAATTCATCGAGGTATATAATTTTCTATCAACTAAAAGGGCCCCTGTGTTTTCGTCTACTTCGTATTTGATATTACTGTCTTTTGGAATTTCAATTACTACAAGTATATCTGTTGGTGGATTTTTCCCTGAGCTAATGTTGTTAATAGTCATATGGATAATTAATAGAATTTGAATATAATTCTATAGAATATAGTTAATTTATATAAAATGTATACCCTGTATTTTATATTCTCAATCTATACAATCATATAAAACATTTTGAGTTTATCCAAAACATAAAAATTGGAACAGTAAAATTCATCTTATAAGATGAATTTAGAAGAAAAATTTGATATCAAAATTATTGAAAATTATGTTAGAAATTACTATCATGAAATAAAAGTAAATGATATTGTCAATAAAACCGTCAATAAAAATGAAAATTCATCTAAACTTATCGGATATATAGATGGACCCCCCACAATGAATGGGGAACCTCATATTGGTCATTTAAGAGGTCGTATAATTAAAGATTTATGGTATAGAAAAAATACTATTGAGAAAAAAAACATCATTTTTAGAGCTGGATGGGATACTCAAGGCTTACCAGTGGAATTAAATGCAGAAAAGACTTTGGGTCTTACTGGAAATAAAAGTGAGAATCTCAAAAAGGTAGGAATAGAAAAACTAGTTCAAACATGTAAAAAAATTATCAAAGAGTATAATAAAAAATGGCGACAGATGGACAATTTACTTGGCATGTCCTTTGATTATGAAAATGCATACTGGACCTTTACGGATAATTACATTGAGAGAGAATGGCAATATATTAAAAGAGCATATGAAAATGATATTTTAAAAGAGCGATTTAGAGTAGTTGCATTCTGTCCATCTTGTCAAACATCACTTAGTAATTCAGAAATTAATCAGAGTTACGAGCAAGTAGAAGATCCGTCATTTTATTATAAAGTAAGATTAGAAGATGACGATATTTATTTAATTGTATGGACTACTATGCCATTTACTCTGGTCACTGATGAATTAATTGGTGTAAATCCAGATGCACAGTATGTATTAATTAGTGTTACAGCTAATGATAAATCAGAAAAATGGATAGTTTCAGATTATAGGTTAAATGATCTTTTATCAGAATTAAAAATAAATCAATATGAAATTATAAATACCTTTTATGGAAAAGATTTGGAGAAACGATACTATGTTCATCCATTGATAAAAGACATTCCTGGGCTCGCTGAAATTGCGATTAAAAAATCAATCCATTTTGTCGTTGCAGAAGATTTTGTTGATGTAACTACAGGAAGTGGAATTGTACATTTATCTCCTGCAAATGGAGAAATGGATTTTGAAATTGCTACTAAATGGAATATTCCAGTATTTGTACCAATAGACGAAAAAGTAGTATTTACAGATAAGGCAGGAAAATATGCTAATTATTTTGTAAGGGACACAGATAGATTAATTGTTGATGATATGTACGATGTCAATGCAGTAGTAAAGATAGGTAAAATTAAGCATAAATATCCCACATGTTGGAGATCGGGTCATAAAATAGTATGGTTAGCTAGAAGAGAATATTTTTATATGATCGACAAACTTTTAAACAAACCCATCGATGCAGCTAATAAAATTAATTATTATTTTGACCAACCAAAAAATAGGTATATTGAAATAATTAAAGAAAAAGTGCCATGGTGTATTTCACGGGAACGTATTTGGGGTACACCTTTACCCATATGGATATGTAGCAATTGTTTTGAAAAAAAAGGCTTGTTTTCTAGAAAAGAAATAATCCAACAAGCTATTGAATTACCCGATGGAGAGAATTTTGAATTACATCGACCCTGGATAGATAAAATTAAAATATCATGTCCAAAATGTCAAGGGATTATGCATAGAGAATTATTTGTTTTAGATACTTGGCACAACAGCGGAGGTGCACCTTTTGCTTCTTTAACTAACGAACAGTATCAAAAACTAATACCAGTCGAATTTTTAACAGAAGGAATAGATCAAACAAGAGGTTGGGCATATACGCTACTAATATTAAATGTTATACTAAGTAATTCAGATGAATCACCTTTTAGATCTTTTCTATTTACAGGTCATATTTTAGATGAAAAAGGAAATAAAATGAGTAAAAGTATTGGAAACGTTATAGACGCAACATTATTACTTAAAGATTATCCTGTTGATTTAATAAGATTGTATTTCTTATGGAAATCTTCACCAATAGAACCCCTGAATTTTAGTATTAAAGAAATGCAGAGCAGACCCTACCAAATAATTAGCACATTATATTATTTACACGTATATTATAAACAAAATAGTGAGTATGATAAATATACACTTAAAACAAACGAGTTGCAAACAATTTTTAATAATAACAAACTGGATACGCCAGATATATGGATATTAACCAAACTAAAAAAATTAATCGTTACCACTACACAACTTATTGATAATTGCAAATTCCATGAAGCAAGTAGACTTATAGAAGACTTTATAATAAATTCTTTAAGTCAAACATATGTTCCTTTAATTAGGTACGACCTGTGGAATGACGAATCAGAGAATTTACCTCGTCGATTTACAATATATACAGTATTATCAGAATGTCTTAAAAATGTTGATATTTTATTACATCCATTTAGTCCATTTACAACTGATTTTCTCTATTTAAAGTGTTTTAAAAAATATGAAACTATTTTAATGGAGGAATGGTCAAATAAAGACATACTGGAAAAAGTTTCAGATAATGATATCGAGAAATCTTTTGACATTGTAAAAGAGATTGCATCAATGTCTTTCTCTCTTAGAAACAAAACAAAGCTAAAAAGGAGATGGCCATTAGAATCTGCTTACATTTATTGTAATAATATAGATTTTTTGAATACCTCTGGAATGAAAGAAATTTTAAATGATCAGTTAAATATTCAGAATTTGATTATTGAAGAGTTAAAATATGATAATAATGCGGACAAAATATTAAAATTATTGCAGAAAAAAGCTCCGATTTCACCAACTGTAAATATTATTAGAAAAAACGTTGCTAAAAAAGTTAAATCAGATATAGATATTTTAATAACAGAATTTGCTAAATTAGATAAAATAAACATTTTAAACGAATTACAAACGAGAGGAACGTATTATTTCAAATATTATGAAAATAAATCAATAGAACTGAGTTTGACAGATTTAGATATAGGATATGTACCAAATAGTAATTATATAAATATGGATTCTGATAATATATTATTACTAATAAATACCTCTAGAAACGATAGGTTAATAATAAAAGGATTAGTGAGAGATTTATCGCGTAATCTACAACAGCTTAGGAAAGAATTGGGGCACAACCCCACAGAAATTCTCTCTTCTGCATACATTTCAGAGATACCAAAGGATGAAATCAATATGCTATTAAATTATTACGAAGAAATTAAAAACTTGGTTCGCGTAAAAGATGTTGTTTTTTCAGAAACTACTAACAAAGAGTTTGAATATAAAGCAATTGATATAGATGGAAAAAAATTAAAAATATTCATTAAATAATAATTTTTTAATTTAACTCATTTTTAAGATCATAATATTCTATTACTAAGACTGCATTTTATGTCAATAAGTATTTCAAAAAATCAACTTGTCATAATTCAAACAATAATAATGAATAATTGAATAATGGGGCATAGTTTTAATTATTTTGAAGTCTTATTCACCATAAAATTAATAAGAGACAGAATACGATCTATTAAAATTTCATTTAGGTCACATTTAAACCATTTTTAATTTACCAAATTATTTCAAAATAATTATTGAAGGTCAATTAATTTTTGGTAAAATATTTTTTGCAATATTTTCTAAATACATCTGAATATGCGGAGATATAGTCCAAATATTTTCACTCTCAAATAGGTGACCATATCTTTGAGAGCTACCGACAAGTTCTCTTTTGTTTAGTTTAGAAATATATATATCATTTATTTGAGATTCATCAAAACCATTTTTTCTTGCCAATTTATCCAAGACTTCATGTACACCAGATCCATGTTGAGCCGCCTCTTTTATCCGATACGCAATTTCTCGAGGTATGCCAATTTTTTCTGCTAGCCTTCTATGGACTCTTTTTCCTAAATTATCAAAACCAGTACCTTCGTTTATAATATTTAAACGTGGATCTATTTTCAAGACAGTATCTATTAAATCAGTATCTAAAAATGGTTCTCGCAATTCTATACTCTGGGACATAGTTATTTTATCTTCTCTCTCCAACGTCTCTTTGTATAATAATCTAAGATCCTTGATCATATAATCTCGAATTTTATCATAACCATACTTTTTTACTATTTTTGAATACCAGGAATATCCTCCGAAAAGTTCATCTGCACCTTGACCAGTTAGCATAACTCGTATTCCCTGTTCATGAGCAAGTTTAACGGCACCGTAAATAGGTATGGCAACCTCTACTTGCCCCATATTATCATCTTCAATTATATTAATTATTTTAGGAATATTATTTTCTATATCAATTTCGCTCATTTCTTCAATCTGAAGATCAAGATCAAGGCTTTTTGCAATCATTTGCGAATTAATAACATCATTTGAATTTTTAATTCCTGATGTATAGCAAACTACATTTGGCACCATCTGTTTTGCAAGATATGCTACAATAACACTATCAATACCACCTGAAAAAACAATGCCGATCTTATTAAATCCCCTTACTCTTTTTTTCATTGAATGAAATAGAGTATTACTATATGCATTAACTGCGGAATCAAGATCAGTGTATAATACAGGATATTTTTCCCCAATAGATTTTTTTGTATTTATACTAATAGGAATAGTAGAAGTAATATATTTTGAATCTTGATTACTATGAGATATGATTAAGGCATATCCAGGCATAAGACGTTTAATATTATTATACATATTAATTTCCCATAGCGCCTTTTTTTCAGATGCAAATGCTATAAATTGCCCATTTTCACAGTAATATATTTGCCTAACACCAATACCATCCCTAACAATTATAATATTACCTGTAGATTGTTCTTTTATTGCTAAAATGTATATCCCATCTAATATGGTTACGGTTTTTTTGATTGCTTTAATTAGATCATAATTATTTTTTTTATATTGTTCTTCGAGTAGATGTACAATAACCTCACTATCTGTAGAAGTTTTAAAAACGTGTTGATTAGAAAGATTTTTTTTAATTTCTTTATAATTATAAATCTCACCATTATGTTCTAATAGTAGCTTTTTATCACAACTAATAAATGGCTGAGAACCAGATGAACCACCTACTATTGCTAATCTACTGTGTCCTAGAATTTCTTGTCCATTTATACGGGAAAAAAATAAAGAATCCATTTTATCAGAATAAATTATTTGATCATTAGTTGCCAAACCTACACCATCAGGACCACGATTTTTCATACAAAATAACATTTTACTAATCAAATTAACTACATCTCCATCATTTTTGTTTAAAATACCTACAATACTGCACATATTATTTATTCACATAGATAGTTAGTAAACAAGGTATATATAATAAATAATTACTTTGATTATTTAATTATCAATATTTACAAATTTTAAAATATCTAATAGATCAGGTTTTGAAATCAAATTCTTCCAGTTATCCACATAATTATCTTTTGGCATGTATGAAATACCTGTCCCTGCGGAGGTTATCATACATAGATCGCCCTTTGTATCTCCAATTGCTAGTGTATTTTCTTTTTTAATGTTATATTTTTTTGAATAAAATTCTAAATGATATCTTTTACATACTGAATTTTTGCAAGTGCAGTTAATTTTTTCCCATCCAAGCGGCATGTTTATTTCTCCAGTTATCAATCCTTCTGACACAGTTAGATCATTTCCTGCAAAAAAATCCATATTTAACTTATTAGCGAGATATTTAGCAACAGTATTATAACTATCAGTAATTATTCCTAAGATGTATCCATTTCTTCGTAATAAAGATATTATTTTTTTACAGTTATTCATCAAAGGTAACGAATTTAATGCGATAATTAACTCTTTTTCTTCTATACCTTTAAGTAAATATGCGATTTTTGTAGTTTTCTCATAACCCATTATAGAAGGGTTACGTTGAATTGATTTGATTTGATCATATAATCCAAATTTATTTGAAACTGCCTCAATTAATCTGCCATCAAGAAGTGTTCCATCCATGTCAAATGCAGCCAGTTTATTATAAGATATATCATTATATACACACATAATTCAAATAAGACTAATTTATTATTATTAGTTTAGATAATCATTAAATTAATTAATTTTTATTGGTCTAACAAATTTAAATAAGAATATCAACTATATTTTACCTATCTATTTATGGTAGTTATTTATAAGTGAATATATATAACAGAAAACGTATAAATGAGAATTGATTATCCACCTAGACATACTGAAAGGATTGGTTCGGTAAGTATACATGCACTTCAAAAAATTTATGAGATAGATTCAGGAGCAATACCTAGTATTAATGTAAATAATCAAGTTCCATCCACTAGAGGATACAGTTATACAGAATTATCAGACATTCTAAAAGATCTTGCCATCGTCATTCCAATAAAAAATGAAAAAATAAGTCTTATTGAAGGTGTATTGAGCGGCATACCAAATGAATGTCTTATAATCATAGTTTCAAATAGTGAGCGTTCTACCAGAGATAAATTTTCTATGGAGGTAGAAATGGTTAAACAGTATTCTCGTTTTACTCATAAAAAAATAATGATAATTCATCAAAAAGATGAAGAACTAGCAAAGACCTTTAAAAAAGTAAAATATAAAGGAATTCTAGACTCCAAAAATCGTATCCGCAATGGCAAAGCAGAAGGAATGATCATTGGCATGGTATTGGCTAAATCTCAGTTAAAAAAATATATTGGTTTTATAGATGGCGATAACTATTTTCCAGGCGCAGTCAATGAGTATGTAAAAATCTATGCAACAGGATTTAAAATGGCTACAACCCCTTATAGTAATATACGAATATCATGGAAATCCAAACCTAAAATTGTTAATAACAAATTACAGTTCCCTAAATGGGGCAGGATTTCAGAACACAGCAACAAATATTTAAATTCACTAATTTCCAATATTGTTGGTTTTGAGAGTGACATAATTTCAACAGGCAATGCAGGAGAACATGCATTATCAATGAGTTTGGCAGAAAATCTTCATTTCTCAAGCGGATATTCTATTGAACCATATGAATTTATAAATATATTAGAAAAATATGGTGGCTTAATTCCCACGGATTATTCTGAAATACTTGAAAAAGGAATAGAAATTTTTCAAATAGAGTCAAGAAACCCCCACCTTCATGAGGAAAAAGGTGTAGACCACTTGACAGGCATGATGGAAGACTCTCTGATGGCAATTAACAATAGCAAGATTTGTAATAGCGAACTAACAAAAGAGATAAACAATCATTTACTAATGTTACAGATAAAGGAAAACTATAAAATTTCTAAAAGCGATATCCCCAAAAGATATAGAATTATGGAGCCCATAAAAACTATTCCAATACAAAGTTTTAATGATTTAGAATCTTATTCAAAGACTTTTTACAAAACGGAAATAAACTGAACGTAACATTGAAACAGCACATTCATAAATAACAATAAAAATTTATGATAAAACCGATGAAAAGATGTTGATTAAGCATCTTTTCTTTCGCAAATAAAAGATCACCGTTTTTGGTAAAATATCATGCTTTTGAATATCACATTGTTAAAATACAACTCGTAATATTATTATTCTAATTTAAAAAATAAATTCATATGCGTAAAGATAAAAATCTTTTAGTCATTTTATTATTTTTTAATATCAATATAAAATTTTTAAACATAACCTATTTATTTATTAATATGTATTTACATTAATCTGCTATCTATATTATAACAGTTGAATCAACTACAAGATTTAATGTAAAGGATCCATTTAAAAAAATTATTTAAATATCTATTCAATAGTATATATTTTGATTAACAAATCGCTGGTATACATATCCAATATTTTGAATGCATGAAATTAAGAATTACTACTATTTGAAATTACTGCATGAAATCACCAAAATTATAGTCGATATTTATAATTTTCAAGCTGCTTTGTTGCATCTTTCCTCCTTCTCAAATACATTTAGCTAACATCTATCAATAAAATATGTGAACTGGCCCTCATACAACCAATCTTTAGTTAGAAGAGGCGAAATCTTGCTAGGATTTGATGTCATTAACAACTGGGATGCAGAGCTACAAGAGATGAACAAAGATAAGGTCGGTGAACCATTTCATTATCCAAACACTTTTCTTCTTTTACTTGGCTATGCCAAGGCATACTTTCATCTGCCGTATAGACAAACCGAAGGCATTGCACAAGCTCATGCAAAAGGAAAACTGCCATCTATTCCTGATTTTACAACAATAAACAGAAGGATAAACAAATTAAATATTCCAATAGATACAGGCAAAGATAAAGTCTCCAAAGATGAATATATTATCATTGCAATAGATAGCACTGGTATCAAGATTACCAATAGAGGCCAATGGATGCAAGATAAATGGCGTATAAAAGATAAGAAAGGATATTTAAAAATACATATAGCAGTTAATATCAAAACCAAGGAAATTCTTTCAATGAAGGTAACGGATGAACATGTTCATGATAGTAAAGTATTACCAGAGTTAGTTGATGGTGTTATAAAATCAGATCACATGACCGCATTAGCAATCGGCAAACTATTTGCTGATGGTGCTTATGATAGTAATAATATTTTTAGATATTTGTCAGACAATGGAATCCTGCCATGTATAAAAGTAAGAAAGAATGCTAGAATTAAATTGAAAAAAGGAAAAAACATCATTAGAAATCTATCGGTCTTGGCACAAAGAAATGATTTGCAAAGATGGAAAGACGGCGAAAGCTATGGAAAGCGGTGGATTGTTGAAACTGTTTTCTCTTGTTTAAAGAGACGGTTTGGAGAATATCTTTATTCAGTTAAACTAAAGAATATGATACAGGAAATGATGTTAAAAGCATCGTTGTATAATAAGCTGATATCTGTTTAAACAAAAGGGATAGTAAAAACAGAAATTATTGGAATCATGCAACAAAGCATTTTCAAGCTATTAGTATAAAAGTCTTTTATCTTTTTATAAAGAAAAACCGATAGAAGCCAGGTAATGATATGTTATGCATTTATTGCTAAATAAATATAACTATAGTTAACTGTTGTACTTCCACACATGGTTGACAAAACAATGTACCAACATGGCTGACACATTTTGTCTTGTTCTACATTATCAATATCGGTTGTTTTAAAGATTTCATGGACTTCTCTGATGGCGTCATTCCGTTTATTCCACCGTGTTCTCTTTCATAGTTATATGAATTGACAAATAATTCGTATTTCTCTATTCCCTCTTTCATATCAATTAACTCTTCTACTTGTAGAAATTCAGTTATGACTATTTTGTTATACGCTTCTACTTTCCCCTGTTCTTGTGGATAACCTTTAGGAATCTGCTTGTCCTTTATTCCATTGAGAAAAAGATAATGTTTGAATTTATTCGATGTAAATTCTCTACCACAACCATCGTGTGCATCACTTTCATAGGTTTACCGTAGAGTTCAATCCATTCGTTGAGAACCGACAGTGATTCTTCACTAGTTCTTCTGCTGCACCATTTGCTAACTACTTTTCTTGAGGGGCAATCATCTATTACGTGAATAAAATAATTTTTGCTTCGTGAGCCTTTTAGATAAAAAGGTCCTTTGGTATCCATTTGAACCAACTCATTCGGATGTTTCATTTCAAATCTTGTATTTTCTTTTTATTTTAACAGATAGTACATTGAGATTGTGTCTCTTTAGAATATTGTAAATGGTTTTTGTACCCAAGCTGATTCCATACTTTCTCTTTAATCTGAACCTTATTCTCATTGGACCAAATCTGTTGTTTAGTCTCAGCTCGAGAATAATCTTTTCTATATCTTTGGTTACCTTTACATTTTTAATATTATGCGGTTTTCTTGATTGGTTTTTTAATCCATCTATCCCATATACATTATAGCGTCTCTTCCATTTGTACCATGTTTGTCTTGAAACAGCATATGCAGTACAAGCATCAGATATAGTCTTACCTGAACGTTCTGATTCAATTATCATTTTATACCTATTTTCAATTATATCCATTATTATTACACTCTAAGACTAGAGTGTCAACTATGTTAGGAAGCTAAAATGTCAACTATGTGTGGAATCAGTACAGTTAACCATTTTTTTCTTATAGTCATAAAGTACAATTATAAACATCTTTATCTTTATATTTATCCATAAAATCATAATAAAAGAGAATAGGCCATGATTATAGACTTAATTACCTTTAAGAATATTCTAATCAAAGATATGAAAAATGTTTTCAGTTTTAATTTGTCTATTTAGTGTGCTCATTTTTATTGGATTTATTCTGGAAGGAACTCAAGCACAAGCCCATCCAAACTACATAAATAAGAGTTATAGATTTGTATATATCTTAGGACACAATTTTCCTCCTAACGTAAATTTTTTAATGCCATCGAAAATTGCAATAAGTAATTCAAATATCATATTTGTAATGGATTCAAATAATAATAGAGTTCAGAAGTTTAATCCCTTAGGGGGTCTTAACGATAAATGGATATTATCTGACTGTATAAATCAAAAACAAGTTGTTAAACCGAATAAAATATCAATAGATTTAAACAATAATTTTTATATATTAAATTTTTGCACCTCTTTAATAGAAAAAAGATCTAGTAATGGAACATTTATTGAAAATTGGAAAATAAACCCATCAACAATACCGGAAAAATTGAAACCATTAGACATGAAAATTGATTCCGGTGGAAATTTGTATATTTTGCAATCATCAAATCACTCTTTACAATTAGATACACCTCAAGAATCATTTATAATTCCAACCATAACAAAATCTTTTAATAATTTCAATAACGAATCATCAAGCAGCATTGCATTAGATAACAAAGATAATGTTTACATCTATGATAGTAATTTTTACAGTATAAAAAAATTTTCGTTTACACCTAACGATACTCTGAAATTTATTACAAAATGGGGAAGCAAAGGTAAAGGCGACGGTCAATTTATTGGGCCTGTTGACTTGACAATTGATCAACAAAATAACATCTATATCCTAGATTCTGGCAATTACAGAGTTCAAAAATTCGATTCAAATGGAAATCTTTTGACTAAATGGGGCTCCAAAGGCAATAACAATGGCCAGTTTATCGATCCACAAGGAATCGCCACAGATTCATTAAATAACGTATACATTACAGACAAAAATAAAAACAATATACAAGTATTTGCTAAAGTATCCAAATAAAATAAATCTAGTAGATCTGCAAAATTGTATCTGAAATAATATCTATAATATAAATCTGCTAAAATGTTACTAAAAGAATTTAATATTGATTGTATTTGATAATTCTTTAATCTTTTTAATCTCTGCTTTATCTTATTAACCTCTGATTTTGATTTATCAATAATAATATCTTGGCAAAAGAAGAATTTCCTATAAAATATTTTCTTGCATGTCTTTAAATATAAACTCCTTTTTACCTCGTATAAAATATCAATTAAACCATAGTATACCAACCAAAGTCTAAATGTAGAAACAATAAAAACATTCTTTCTAAAAAAATTAATACGGGTATTTAATTAATTTCTAACGAGAAAATGAGAGTAGTTTCCTTTCACTTAATTATAGGGGATCTTTTTTGAATATTCCATCGATTATAATATTAATTTATATAATAATATCAATGAATTTTTTCATTTTTTCTAGCATTATTTTAACTTATTTTTTGCTTAGTTTAAGTATAAAGAAACAAAAAACCGAAAATTCAAATTCATACACCAAAGATAATATTGAATTTCCAGTAGTATCGATTTTACTTCCCGTTTATAGAGAAGAGATAACTTTACCGTATCTCTTAAAGAGCATTTCCAATTTCAACTATCCAAAAGACAGATTAGACATACAACTATTAGTCGAACCAGATGATCATATGACAATAAAGTCTCTCCTATCATTGCCCTATAATGAAATACCTGGCGGGAAAGTAGAATATGATGCTAACATGCCAATTAAAGTTCAACTATGGAAAGAAACTATAATTAATTTATGTTATATATATTTAAATCCAAAAAATTCAAGAGCAAAACCTAAATCACTAAATAGAGGCTTATCATTTGCAAAGGGAAAATACCTTATTATATATGATGCAGAAGATAGACCACAACCAGATCAGCTCAAGAGAATGGTTTCATATATGGAAAAACATGACGATATAGCTTGTTTACAAGCTAAACTAGGATATTATAATACAGGACAATCTCTACTTACAAAGTTATTCGCTATTGAATATTTAAATCATTTTAATATACTTTTACCGTTAATGCATAAAAAGAACTTAGTAGTCCTTTTAGGTGGAACAAGCAATTTTTTTCGAACTGAAATTTTGAAAAAATTAGGCGGATGGGATGAAAAGAATGTTACAGAGGATGCAGATTTAGGTGTTCGTATTGCCAGACAAAGAGGAAAAACAGTACCATTTGACAGTACTACGTGGGAAGAGGCACCACCAAAACTATATCCTTGGCTGAGGCAAAGAATACGATGGAATAAAGGATTTTTATACACATTTAAAGTTCATTATAGAAAACCTTTTGATCTGATTAAAGATATTGGATTTAAACCTGCTTTTTTTTTACTTTATCAATTAATCGGTCCAGTTATCAATATGCTTGCTTTACCCGGTTGGATTATATTTTTTATAGTTTTATTAACTTGGATAGATATTCCAATTCCTTTTGCACATTGGATTTATGAAGCTTATGATTATAATTTATTTATTTTTTATATTACTTTGATCAATTTTATAATTGGGATATCTTTTGTTTTAGTAGTAAGTTTTTTAGCGATAAAACAGGCTCACTTTTCATTGAAAAAATACAAGTATATACTACTTATGCCTGCATATAATATTTTATTAAGTATTGCAGGATTAATAGCCATTATAGAGTTTATTTTTAAACCCCAGGTATGGCATAAAACTTATCATGGGTTCTCGATTACAAATGCTAAGGAGATAGATTAATCATTTTATAATCCTAGCAAACCATCTTTTTTCTATTAAAATACTATGTTCCTTTTTGATTTAAGAATTAAAGTAATCAATAAGACATTTTATTAAAATTATTCACAAAAAATAATAAAAATATTTATACAATCATATGAAATTGTACATATCTAAATCTAGATAAAATCAAGCAACAGATTATAGTATAACAATATTTTTTTTAATCTTATCAAACAGATATAAATTAATAAAATTTTACATATTAAATCTCTTGCATAATTAATTCCAAACAGCTTTATGACCTAAAGTTCCTCATTACTGTGTTCTCTCTTTGCTTTCATACGAGAGTTTATCTAAAAAGCCATTACTTTTCAAATCGTTCGCTGCTGGCTTCACAGTACAACAGTTTGATGACATTTTCCAAAAAGAAATAACAAAAAGATATGACAAACATGAAATACAACGCTTATCTAAAAGAAAAAACAGCAGAGAAAGGAACATAGGTGTTGTATGAAGACCATTCAAACTAAGAGTCTATCCCAAAATTCGATAGGATTATAGATTCTTTTACTCCTTTGCTAAATTGTGTCCTTCATCCAAAGAAGTGCAAGTGTACATGAAAAAAATAAACATCCTCCTACTATAATCAAAATTCCTGATGGATTATGGGACAAGATTGAAAGTATTTTACCAAAGAAGAAGCCACTTAAGACAGTTGGTAGGACAATCATACCATACAGGAAAGTGCTCGATGGTATTCTATATGTATTAAGAACAGGATGCCAATGGAAGATGCTACCTAAAGAATACGGATCTGGTTCTACTTGTCACCGTAGGTTTCAGCAATGGAATAGCCTTGATATATTTAAAAAGGTATGGATAAAACTATTGAAAATCTATGATGACCTTATCGGTATCAATTGGACTTGGCAATCCATCGATAGTATATCTATAAAGTCTCCCTTAGGGGGGCGATGACCGGAAGCAATCCTACTGATAGGAGCAAACTGGGCACAAAAAGACATATTTTAACAGATAAAAAAGGAATTCCTATATCGGTAGTTATTTCTTCAGCCAGTACACATGACATCAAACTAGTAACAGATGTAGTGGATAATGCAGTTATCAAACGACCATCATCATATAAAACTAAAAAAACAGGAAGAAGGAGAAGAAAACTTCATCATCTATGTTTAGATAAAGTGCTTTGTTGCATAACTCAATTTTTTCGTAACTGTATATCACATTTAGTTCAAGTCTATGAAATATCTATTCGGAACTCGTAATATGATAACAAAGTCCAATCATTAAAAAACGAATTTCAGAGTTATGCAACAAAGCATAGATAAAGCATATAATTCCGAACATGAAGAGCAAGAACTAATCAAACGAGGATATGTACTGCATATTCCTCCAAAGATAAAAAAGGATGAAAAAGAAACCAAGGTTACAACACAACATTGCTCAAATCGTAAAAGACATTCTACAAAAAGATGGGTTATAGAGAGAACCAACTCGTGGCACAACAGATTCAGAAAACTGTTCACCAGATATGAGAAGAAGGCAGAGAATTATCTTGGATTGGTACAGTTATCATGTTGTATAATCATATACAGAAAGATGATTTTGGGATAGGCTCTAAATGTAAAAAATAGATTCCTTATGCTTTTGGTTTACTATCGTCTGTTCATAACCTTCACACTAGCAGGCTTTCTCTTTGATCTAGATCAAAGCAACATTTGTAGAGATATTCAAAAGATTGAAAGTTTGATTAGAAAATGCATACCAATTCCACAGAAATTATACAACATAACAAAGAGGTTACAAACGCCTCGGAGGAAGTTGAGAAATATTTTCCTGGATTTATGGCTTTCATAGATTGTACAGAGCAACAGACACCAAGACCAATAGATAATAAAAGAAGAAAGGCATTCTACTCTGGCAAGAAGAAAAGGTATACTGTAAAGACACAGCTGATGGTTAATAACCAAGGCATCATCATTCATAATAAGATATAAAAAAGGACGAAAACACGATTATAACATCTATAAAGAGAATCAACCTGTAACTCAAAAAATGTTCTAAATGTATTTGATCTTGGATACCTTGGTGTAAAAAAGGATTTTCCAGTATAACTGTCCGCTTTACCGTATAGAAAGAAAAGAAATCTAGAATTATCAGAAGATGAAAAAGAGTATAACAAAAGTCATTCAAAAATGAGAATAGTGGTGGAACACACTATCAGCAGATTGAAAAAGTACAGGATACTTGCAGATGTGTTTAGAAATAAATTGAGAAAACATAACAAGGTATCAGATATAGTTGCAGGCTTGATAAACTATAGAATATTAAATCAACAGAACTAGAAATCCGAATAATCCTAATTGAAAAGTCTAGATTGTTTCTAATTATGCAAGAGATCTATATTATATAGAAGAAATATCTATATGTATAAAGATATTATTTTTTTACGTAATTTTTTAATATTTTGAAATTCATATTGATGAGGCTTTTATGAATAGGAAAAGAAAGAAAATGCAATTTGTTTGTATTAGATGCGATAATTTTATGATTGAAATATCAACATGTCATTTAAAATGCTTTGTTTGTGGTGCAGAATATGATTGTTCAGACAAAGGTAATTTCTGGTAACAAAAAGATAAAAACTACTCTATTGTGAATAGTGAATAAAAATTAATAAATATGGTTATGTGTTGTACTTCCACACATGGTTGACAAAACAATGTACCAACATGGCTGACACATTTTGTCTTGTTCTACATTATCAATATCGGTTGTTTTAAAGATTTCATGAACTTCTCTGATGGCGTCATTCCGTTTATTCCACCGTGTTCTCTTTCATAGTTATATGAATTGACAAATAATTCGTATTTCTCTATTCCCTCTTTCATATCAATTAACTCTTCTACTTGTAGAAATTCAGTTATGACTATTTTGTTATACGCTTCTACTTTCCCCTGTTCTTGTGGATAACCTTTAGGAATCTGCTTGTCCTTTATTCCATTGAGAAAAAGATAATGTTTGAATTTATTCGATGTAAATTCTCTACCACAACCATCGTGTGCATCACTTTCATAGGTTTACCGTAGAGTTCAATCCATTCGTTGAGAACCGACAGTGATTCTTCACTAGTTCTTCTGCGGCACCATTTGCTAACTACTTTTCTTGAGGGGCAATCATCTATATAACATGAATAAAATAATTTTTGCTTCGTGAGCCTTTTAGATAAAAAGGTCCTTTGGTATCCATTTGAACCAACTCATTCGGATGTTTCATTTCAAATCTTGTATTTTCTTTTTATTTTAACAGATAGTACATTGAGATTGTGTCTCTTTAGAATATTGTAAATGGTTTTTGTACCCAAGCTGATTCCATACTTTCTCTTTAATCTGAACCTTATTCTCATTGGACCAAATCTGTTGTTTAGTCTCAGCTCGAGAATAATCTTTTCTATATCTTTGGTTACCTTTACATTTTTAATATTATGTGGCTTTCTTGATTGGTTTTTTAATCCATCTATCCCATATACATTATACCGTTTCTTCCATTTGTACCATGTTTGTCTTGAAACAGCATATGCAGTACAAACATCAGATATAGTCTTACCTGAACGTTCTGATTCAATTATCATTTTATACCTATTTTCAATTATATCCATTATTATTACACTCTAAGACTAGAGTGTCAACTATGTTAGGAAGCTAAAATGTCAACCATGTGTGGAATCAGTACAGTTATGATTTAAAATTAAAACCTTCAAATAGATTTACAACAGTAATAAAATTTTAGAATTAATTGGTTTTTATTTTTTGATATTATTTAATCATGATACTAATTTAGTAAAGATATAAAATATACAACATAAAATATATTTTTCATTTAAATTATAAAGTATAATAATATTAAATATACAAGAACGGCTCTGTCAACAGTTATGTAAATACTTGGTCATCCAATCAATTTATTGTCTCCTCACTTGTAAGAGTTATTGCAAGATGATCTAATCTAGCATTACAATGAACATTTTTATAAATTATTTGTAATTTCTTGTATGTATTTATAGCTATATGATGATGATAATTATCAGCTAAAAAAATGTATTCCGGAATTAGAAGCAGTATTAAAAATCATAAACACTGTTAAAATCTTTTTGATTTATCGAGATTTGAAACTTTTAGATGAACCTGATCTAATTTAATAGATGAATTAATAACAAAAGATTAATGTTTTTTATCATATTTAATTAATAAAACATATTTTACAAGTATAAATAGTCAAAACTTATTCTCGATCTACCATAATTAATAGAATTTCGATACATAAATTTTACATAAATTAAATTATTTTGAAAAAAGTATTCTAATCATTCATTAATTGCATATTTCTTTTTCCAATATTAAATAATAAAGTAAATCAAAGTCAAAACTAAAATAAAATAAATAAAAATATTTTAATTCTATATATATAGCTACCTTATTTACCAATGTCTCCGACTGTTTGTGAATTATGTTGTATCCATTGTAAAGTTTTTACAAAAGAAATAGCACTTTCAACAGTGGTTAGGACAGGGATTCCCATTTCTACGGCTTTTCTTCTTATAAGATATTCATCATCCAACATTCCAACATATTTTTCTATAGTAGATGTAGAAGGTATATTAATTATAAAATCAATTTTCCTATTTGACAATAAATCTAAAATATTAGGATGTCTATCAGGTTCGCTAATTTTATATACCAAATCAAGATTTTTAATCCCAAATTTTTCAAAAAATTCTGCAGTATGTTCAGTAGCGAGAATTTGAAAATTCATCTTTGAAATCATTGAAACAAGCGGAAAGAGTTTCTCTTTATTTTCAATACCGCCTACAGTAATTAAAGCAGAACCAGATTTTGGTAGTGAATAACCTGCAGCAATATAAGACTTTGATAAAGCATCATAAAAAGTATCTCCAAAACAGGCAACTTCTCCTGTAGACTGCATCTCAACACCCAATACAATATCCGCCCCTTCTAGCTGCATAAAAGAAAATTGTGGAACTTTGATTCCAAAACCGGATTTTTTTAACCAATGGTCGTTATCAAAGGAAGGTACTTTAATATTTAAAATTGATTTTGCAGATAATTCAATAAGATTAATTCCAAAAAACTTTGAAACAAATGGCATGGAACGTGAAGCACGGATATTAGCTTCGATCACAAATACTTCATCATCTTTAACCAAATATTGAATATTAAACGGTCCTTTTACATGAAGAGAGGATCCTATCTTTATAGAATAATCTATAATTGTGTCAATTGTTTTTCTGTTTAATCGCCAAGGGGGAATACACATCATAGCATCACCTGAATGAATTCCGGCGTTATCTATATGCTCAATTATGGATCCAATTAGAATTTTATCTGAAAATCCTACAGCATCTACCTCTACTTCGGAGGCATTTTCTAAAAATTTACTTATAACAATAGGATAATCAGGGCTAACATTAGATGCATCTTTGATAAATTGTTCCAATTGGTCTTCATTCCATACAACCCTCATGGCAGCACCACTTAAGACATAGGAAGGTCTAACAAGCATAGGATATCCAACATCAGAGGAAAATTCTTTTGCCTTTTCCAAATTAGTAAAGGTTTTCCAAGGAGGTTGTTTTATCAATAAAGAGTCCAACAAATTACTAAATTTTGAACGATCTTCAGCCTTATCGACATCATGGCTAGAAGTTCCCATTATTTTGATATGATTAGCATCTAATTTTGATATCAAATTATTTGCACTTTGTCCTCCTACACAGGCAACAATACCTAAAGGATCTTCTTTATCACAAATATCTAATACTCTCTCAAGAGTAAGTTCCTCAAAATACAATCTATCAGGTACATCAAAATCTGTAGACACGGTTTCAGGATTGCTATTTATTACGCAGATATTTTTTTGTCCATTATTTCTAAGACTATAAACCATATTTACCGTTCCCCAATCGAATTCAACACTGCTTCCTATTCTATATGGTCCAGCTCCTAAAACAATAACACTTTTTTCATTTTCGTCTATATTATTAGTTTCGTTATTTTTAGTGATATTATTGGAAATATCATCGAAATTACCACCATAAGTAAGATATAAATAATTTGTTCTAGCAGGCCATTCTCCGGCCAAAGTATCTATTTGCTTTATTACAGGTATTATTCCAAATTTTTTTCTTAGATCTCTAACTTGATGTTCTTTTAAAGTTAAACAGCGACCTAACTGTTTATCTGAAAATCCCAATTTTTTTGCCTCTCTTATTAATGAAATGTCAAATGATGATTTTTTTAAAGCAGACTCTTTATCAACTATATTTTTGATTTTTAATAAAAACCATGGATCGATTGAAGATATTTTATTTATTCTATCAACACTCAATCCAATTTTAAAAGCTTTAACAATAGTAAAAATAATTTCATCATCAGGATAAAGTAAAGAATATTCGATTTTTTCAAGTTGGGACGAATAATAGGTATCAGAATTAACAAGTTTATCATTTTGGGTATCGTTCCAAGTAATCTCATCTTCGTTATTATTATCACTATTTGCGACTAAACCGTCTTTTCCTGTTTCACACATTCTAATTGCTTTTTGAATTGCTTCTTCAAAGCATTTTCCTATAGCCATAACTTCGCCAACAGATTTCATGGCACTTCCAAGTTTTCTTTTTGCGAATTCAAATTTTTTAAAATCCCAACGAGGCATTTTAACTACCATGTAATCCAATGAAGGCTCAAAACAAGCAGAAGTTACTTTTGTAATTTTGTTAACAAGTTCAGTTAAGGAGTAACCAAGTCCAATTTTAGCAGCCATATAAGCCAAAGGATAACCAGTAGCTTTACTAGCTAATGCAGAAGATCTTGACAATCTTGCGTTAATCTCTATGGCGCAATATTCATCAGATAACGGATTTAATCCAAATTGAATATTGCATTCTCCTATTATTTTACAAAAAGAGGTGGCTCTTAATGCAGCATCCCTTAACATATGATATTCATGATTATTTAGAGTTTGAGAAGGAGCTATTACAATGTTATCACCGGTATGAACTTTCATTCCCAAAACGTTTTCCATATTACAAACAATAATGCTATCTCCTTCTGCATCCCTCATTACTTCATACTCAATCTGTTTCCACTCGCCCACATACCTTTCAATAAGAACCTGTTTAACCATGCTCAAAGAGAGGCCCCTTTGTACAATTTCATATAAATCATATTCATTATAGGCAACTCCACCTCCTCTTCCACCCAATGTAAAGGCAACCCTAATAATCACAGGAAACCCAATATCTTTAGATATTCTAAGAGCCTCTTCATAAGAATATGCCGGTGCACTATTTAATACTGGAACCTTACTGCTCAGCATGGCTTCTTTAAACTTTTGCCTATCTTCAGTTATTTTTATGCCATCTATAGACGTGTTTAATACATTAACTCCATATTTTTTCAAGATGTCATTTTCATAAAGATCTACACCACAATTGAGAGCAGTTTGTCCACCAAAGCTAAGCATTATTGAATCAGGTCGCTCTAATTCAATTATTTTTTCCACGAAAAATCTATTTATTGGTAACAAATAGACCTTGTCCGCAAATTTTTTATCAGTCTGTATTGTTGCAATGTTAGGATTTATCAGTACACTTGATATATTTTCTTCTTTGAGAGCTTTTAAACATTGAGAACCGGAGTAGTCAAAATGGCGGCTATATCAATAACTTGATTTAGCTTTCGCCTGCTTCCCCAATCTTAATAGCTCCACTGCCCAATACAAGAACTTTTTTAATACTTTCGTTTTTACCCATAATACATCAATTTAAAAAGTACATAGTGAAATTATTTGACATACAATACATGATCATCTCTTTCAATTATTTTTATCGCCGCTATTTAAAATAAGATCCCTAAATTTTTTAAAAACAAATAAACAATCAAATGGCCCAGGTGACGCCTCAGGATGAAATTGTACAGATAGTATAGGTTTATTTTTATGTTTAATTCCCTCTACAGTTTTATCATCAATATTTTGAAACCATAATTCGTACTCTGTATTTTTTAGACTTTCCAACTCTATACCGTATCCATGGTTTTGACTTGTTATGAAAGAATGATTTGTTTCTAAATCAACACATGTTTTATTTTGACCTCTATGTCCAAATTTTAGCTTTTGAGTTTTTGCACCTCCTGCCAATCCCAATATTTGATGTCCCAAACAAATACCCAAAGTTGGGATCGAGTTTTCAATAATTTTACAAGCAGTATTTATTGTTTCCTCACAAATTATAGGATCTCCAGGACCATTACTCAAGACAATGCCTACAGGATTATATTTTATAATCTGATCAAAAGTAGAATTCCACGGAAGCCTAATCACACTAAAGTTTAAATCAAGTAAATTCCGTATTATACTGAATTTTGTGCCCGTATCAATTAGTGCTACTAAAGGATTAGATTTGTTTCCATAAAATTTTGGGCTCTTAATAGATACCTCATTCATAAAATTATGAAAATTATAGTCAAACTGTAAATCTTTACTAACATTATTATTTTTATTGTTATTCAAAATATCGTTGTTATTAATCATTATAGAGCCAGTCATCACACCCTTTGTTCGAATTTTTTTGGTTAATTCTCGTGTATCAATTCCATAAATTCCAGGAATTTTTTGTTCATACAACCATTCATCTAATGTTTTCACACATGTCCAATGGCTAGCAACAGTGGAAAGTTCATGAATTATTACGCCATAAGATTGAATATCATTAGATTCAAAATATTTTGGTAAACCATATTCATCTAAATTAGATTCTGACGGAACGCCATAGTTTCCAATTGATGGATATGTAAAACATAGTAATTGTCCACGATAGGATGGATCAGTAAGTGTTTCTGTATAACCAACCATCCCAGTGTTAAAGACTATTTCCCCTACTACAGATTTTGGAAACCCAAAGCCAATTCCATCATAGACAGTACCATCTTGCAAAAGCAATTTTGCATCATATCCTATATATTTACTATAGATTGTTGGAATTTTGATCCCTCAAATCCCAAAAAAAGACATCAGTTATAAATTTTTGTAAAAAAAATGTCAAAAATTACAGATTAAACGTTAAATAAAAAGAATTAAAGACAACAAGTATTTTTAAATCTTTTTAATATTATAGAGGACAATAATTAATTTCGATATATCTGATAATTTATATATTTAATTTGTTATTCTTTTTAAATTTTAATGCATATCATAAATTCAAAAAAAATAATAAAAATATAAAGATAAAATTAAAGTAGCCTATTTTTTTATTCATTTATTTATTTATTTATTATAGTTATAGACCCTATCACGCCATTTTATAACACCCTTTTTTTTAGAAGAAAGAATAGAATAAATAAAAGAAATAGAGACTACAAAACACCCCAGTGGAGAGCCTATGCTATATAACACATTATGAGTTTTTGCTCTTTTTAACTGATAATAATTTGTCAAGTATATAGAAAGAATACAAGCAATACTAAATATAAATAATATAATAACTGTAATATTAGAGTCTTTTATATAAAAAAGAGAAATAATCGAATAAATACAAATTATAAAAGGTAACAACATCAACATAAAAACACCTATTGTAATCAATACTGAATTTTTTTTGTTATTAAAATAAATAGGAATAATTAATCTCTTTAATGAATTCCATAAAGTAGAAAAATCTCTTGCCCAGTATGCACTTAAAATGTTTTCGCCTCTAAACATTCTTAATCGATATCCGCCATCTTTGATTTTTTGACCAAGTGCACCATCCTCTATAATTTCTGCTTTGACAGATTCATGGGTCCCAACTTTTTCATAAACTTCCTTTGATATAACGAAAAAGCTACCAAAAAGATATCCAAGTTTTATCTTAGGATCGTTTACACGTAAAGGTGAATATCTAGAAAACATGAAAATTGATAAGATTGGTAAAACCATTTTAACCATAAAAGAAGGATATATCAGATTGGGAACGGCAGTTAAAACATCCAGTTTTTCATACAATAAAGTATTTAAAGAATCATGGATACTTTGAGGAGAATGAATTGTATCAGCGTCTGTGAAAAGCAAAAATGAACCTTTAGATTTTTTATATCCTATATAACATGGCCAGTTTTTTCCTACCCAGTCAACGGGTTTGTCGCCTGCTTTGAATATCTTTATTTTTTGATCATTCTTAAAAAAGTCTAAAATTTTCATCGTATTATCAGTAGATCCATCATCCACAACGATGATCTCATAATTTTTAAACGAGTGTTGTTCTAAAAGGCTAGATAAACATTGTTTAATGAATTTTTCCTCGTTTCTAACAGGAATGATTATACTTACAAAGATTTTATTAAAATCTGGATGAGTTTTTTTTAAAAGAGAAGGAGACAAATGAAAAGATTTTTTTAATGTAAAAAATAAAGAGGTCCATATTGCCAAAGATCCGATAACAAGTATTGAAAAAAAGATATTCAGAAAAAATCCCGCTATAATCACAATTTGGGATCGATTAAAGCAATATAAATACGATATAGTAAAATAAAATAAAATAAAATAATACGATAGAATTCAAAAATAATTTTTATTGATAGTAATAACAAATAAACAATTGCATTTAATTTTAAATATAAAAGGTATCAGATTAAAAAATTAAGAAACATGATACAAAGAATTAAAAAAAGAAATGAATTTTAAAAATTAATTATGGAAGAGAAAAATGAATCAATAAGTTTTGATGAATTTAAAAAAGTTACCCTTCGATCAGGTAGGATAATAAAAGCAGAAGGATTAGAAGGATATAATAAAATTCTTCGAATACAAGTAGATTTAGGTAATGAGAAAAGAGAAATCATGTCAGGGCTTGCAAAACATTATTCACCGGATGAGTTAATAGGTAAAAACGTAATTGTTTGTACAAATTTGGAGCCAAAAAAGTTTGGAGAAAATATTTCAAATGGCATGATATTAGCAGCAGAGAAAAATAATAAACCTATATTACTAACTCTATTTGAAGATGTAGAACCAGGTTCACCTATACTATAATTTAAAAATACGTTTAAAATATAACTAATATTTTAAATAGACATCTCGCAACAATATCGACTTTTCGAATCTTTGAATCTTTTATTTTTGAATAAGTCCAAAAATGTATTAATAATACATAAATGAAAATTGAATATGGATAATAAAATATTTGCAGATGTAAGTGAAAAGGAAATTACACGTACCATTGCCTCTATGTTCTTTGAAACCATTCAAGAATATAGTGATTCTGATGTTATAATATTAGGTGCAGGTCCTGCCGGATTATCTGCAGGTAGAAACCTCGCTAAAAAAGGAGTTAAAACACTAATTATTGAGCAAAATAATTATTTAGGCGGAGGATATTGGGTAGGTGGCTATATGATGAATCCTGTAACAGTTAGAGCACCTGCACAGAAAATCTGGGATGAATTAGGAGTACCTTATAAAAAAATAAGCGATAATTTATTTGCAACTTGGGGCCCAGACGCATGTTCTAAACTAATATCATCTGCATGTGATGCAGGAGTTAGATTCTTACAATTGACAAAGTTTGATGATTTGGTACTTAAAAACAAAAAGGTATGCGGAGTAGTAATTAATTGGATGCCAGTATCTGCATTACCAAGAAATATTACATGTGTAGATCCAGTAGCATTTGAAAGCAAAATAGTCATTGACGCAACAGGTCATGATTCAGTAGCAGTAAAAAGACTACGAGAAAGAGGCCTGGTAGAATGGAAGGGCATGAATCCTATGTGGGTCGAAGGCGGAGAAGATGCAGTAGTTCATAGCACTAGCGAAGTATTTCCGGGTTTAATTGCAGCAGGTATGTCTGTAACAGAGACTTTTGGATTACCACGTATGGGACCAACTTTTGGTTCTATGTTATTATCAGGAAATAAAGCTGCAGAAATAGCATTGAATAGATTGCATATTGAAGAAGAAACTCCTAAAATCAAAGTAAAATAAAAAACCTCATTTTTTAATTTTTAAAAAAACTAAAATATCAATTATTTTAAAAACGATAAATATTGACTGCCACAATTATAGACGGATTATTAGTTTCAAATCAAATTAAAGAAGAGCTAAAGATAGAGATCACGGCATTAGCTGAAAATAAAATTTATCCATGCTTGTCAACCATACTAATCGGAGATGATCCACCATCTATTTCTTATATAAATAACAAACAAAAGAGTGCAAATCTAATTGGAATTAAAACTCGAGATTACAGATTAGATGGAAATGTAGAAGAAAAGGAGTTAATAGACCTAATTCAGTCTTTAAATAAAGATAATCAAGTTCATGGAATTTTGCTGCAGTTACCGTTAAAAAAGCACTTGAATAAATTTAATATCTTAAACACCATTGATCCAATGAAAGATGTTGATGGACTTACTTTTTATAATTCAGGATTATTATCTAATGATAAAGCAGAGCTTGTACCTTGTACTCCAATGGGAGTAATGGAATTATTAAAATATTATAAAATAGAATTAAATGGTGTAACTGCAACTATTATAAATAGAAGCAACCTTGTGGGAAAACCACTTGCTTCACTCTTATTAGAAAAAAATTCTACGGTTGTTATTTGTCATTCTCATACAAAGAATTTGAATAATCTTTTGCAAATTTCAGATATAATTATAACAGCGATTGGAAATAGAAATAAATTTGAATTGACAGAAGATATGATAAAAGAAAATTCCACGATTATAGACGTTGGAACAAGCAGAGTTAATGGTAAATTATTAGGGGATGTAAATTTTGAAAAAGTCAAAGAAAAAGCTGGATTTATAACACCTGTACCAGGAGGCGTTGGACCAATGACCATTACGATGTTATTAAAAAACACCGTCAAAGCCGCTAAATTATTAAATTCGAATAAATTAAATTGAAAGAAAGCAAATCAATATTAAAAGAAAAATTTTTAACATTGAGAAAAAATCTCCCTGCTTCTGAAGCATTTATTAAAAGTTGGCAGGTCCAGCAAATATTTTTAAATTCACATTATTATATTAATAGTAAAACAATAGGTATATATTTACCCATTTTGAACGAAGTTCAAACATTTGAGGTTATTCAAAGATCATTAACATGTAAAAAAAATATTTGCCTACCAAGACTTGACGACGATAATGATGACGAAATGAATTTTTATCGATTTTTTACATATAATAATTTAGTCAAAGGAAAATATAACATTCTTGAACCAAAGCGTGAAAAAGACAATTTATGCAAAGATATAGATATAATAATTACACCAGGGATTGCTTTTGACAAGAGAGGTTTTAGAATAGGATATGGAAAAGGATACTATGATAAGTTTTTAAATAAATTATTAAACAAAAATATAACCTTTATAGGGTTTGGATACGAATTTCAGATCTTAAATTTTAATATTCCATCTGAGACACACGATGTTAAACTGAATGCAATTATAACTAATAAAGAGATTTTATTGACTAATAGTTAAGCAGATTGGGCAATATCTTTTCTATAATATTGTTCGTTAATCCCCCAAGATATTTTTGCAACATTCTCATATGTCCTTTTTCTTGCATCATCAATAGAAGTACCTATCGAGGTAACTCCCAATATCCGTCCTCCATTAGTTAATATTTCATTGGAGCTTGATAATTTAGTTCCAGCATGAAATATATTTAAATAGTTTTTATCTACATTTTCTAAACCTTTTATAGAATATCCTATATCAAATTTGGACGGATACCCTTTTGTTGCCATAATTACACAGACAGAATATTCGCTTTTCCACTTTATAGGTTGCATAGAATCAAGGGATTGATTTTGAACTGAAATTAAATAAGGTAAAAGATCTGAATCCATCCTCATCATGAGTGGTTGACATTCTGGATCACCCATTCTTACATTATATTCTAAAACATAAGGTGTTCTAGTTTTTTCTTCAAGCAACAGCCCTGCATAAAGAAATCCCTTGAAATGATTTCCATTGTTTGACATCCCTTTTAGCGTAGGTTGAAAAATTTTTTCAGAAAAATTACAGATATCCTCTTCACTTAAAGTAGAAACAGGAGAATAACTACCCATGCCACCTGTATTTGGACCTTGATTATTATCAAGTAACCTTTTATGGTCCTTGCATGGATCCAAAAGTACAAAGGAATTTCCATCACATATAGCTATGATTGATACTTCTTCTCCAAAGATTTTCTTCTCAATTACAATTTGATTGGATACTTCTTCTCCAAAGATTTTTTTATCAAGCAGTAAATGTATAGCTTCAAAAGCTTCTTGTTTATTTTTTGTTACAAATACTCCTTTTCCTGAAGCAAGTCCATCGGCTTTGACAACTACATCATAATTTAATTTTTCAACATAATCTATGGCTTTTGAACTTTTATCAAAGACTTGAAATTCTGAGGTCGGTATAGAATTTTCTTTCATGAATGTTTTAGAATATTTTTTACTTGTTTCCAACATGGCAGCATTTTTAGTAGGGCCAAAAATGGGTAGATCAATAGAATTAAATAAATCCACGATTCCCATAGACAAAGGTAATTCTGGTCCCACAATTGTAAAACATTTTTTGTCTTTTGCAAATTTAGCAAGCTTTTCAATTTCTAATGGAGTAATCGAAATATTTTCAAAAGTACCTCCATTTCCATTTGCAAAATATACCTTTTTAACATTAGATTCATTTAATATCTTCCAGCCAAGAGCATGTTCTCTTCCGCCAGAACCAACTATCAAAACATTTTCAAAATTTTCCATTGATTTTAAAATTTCAATATATAATATATTTGAAAGTACGAGATAATCTAGGTATTATTTAGTATATCATTTAAATAAGAACAAAGATATTTATTTAAATCTCTATCAGCTAAAAATTCTATTTCAAATAAATACTGATTACTTGCAAGATGAACAGCTTTTATATGGTAGCAATTTTTTTTATTCTCAGAATTGTAATAAAACCCCTTGCAAGTACAATGATTTTTATTCAAATCCACTAAATATTTATCATTAATATTTTTGCTACTACCTTTTATTTCCCAAATCTGTTGCTCAGATGGAAGAAAAATAACATTTTTAATTTTCTTTGAAATAATCAGATCATTGATTTTCTTGTTTTCAGTATTCAATTAATACATATATATCATGAAAAGTTTTGGTTTTTAAATTTTATGAGATGTTTATAAGAAACCCAACAAAATTAACTTGTTATTATATTGTTTACCCTTTTTAATTATTATAATCAAAAATCCAGATGATTTTAAAAAGAGAGCACACACATATTTTTATTTATCTATATAAAATATTTTCTTAAACCTTGTTAATTTTAAGGTTATAAATTATGCAAGGAAGAAGAGAAGAAGAAGAAGTAGAAGTTTTTACATCCATTTCAAGCAAAAACAACTAATAAAATTAATATGTTATTATCATATAAATCTAACATGGACAAAAGAACATGTTCACTATGCCAAGCCGATATAACAGACAAAAATACCTCAGTTAGTTTATGTGAAGATTGCTTAAAATGTGCAGATTGTTGTATAGGATTAGAAAAAATATAAAACTCAAGCATATTCTACAATTTTAAGTGTATCTGTAAGCGTAATTATTCCGATTACGGTGCCCTTTTCGCTCACCATTACACATTTTGAAAAACGAACTAAAGAAACAAGAGCTTTGGCGGGCGTGGATATATCAACCAAAGGAGGAGGCGGCTCCATTATGGACATAATTTTTACCATGTTGATATCTTTATCATTATGTTCAATCATTATCTTTGCAACATTATCTTCTGTTAATATTCCAACTAACCTTTTTGAGCCGTCAAAAACCGGAAGCTGACTAATACTATGATCTCTCATCTTATGTATAGCTACACTCAATGACTCCTCCTGTTGAATTGTAATTAAATTTCTGTTGCAAATATCTCCAGCTTTTATCGACATATTATTCTCCATTGATAACAGTATTTCAAATATCCGTTTAGCTGTGTCATAACTGGGTTTACAACGTCCAGACTCTATTTGATTAATCATAGAAGTGCTAACACCGCACAAAAGTGCCAGTTTTCTTTGAGTTACACCCAATTTTAAACGGGCTTGTTTAATATAATCAAGTCTTGGTAACATTATAGAATACTGTCCATCATCATAGATTTTATCGTAGTTTAATATACTATACATATATAAATTATTAAATATGAATATTATGGTTTTATCAATACGGACTATTGCAATGCGACGGCCGGGATTTGAACCCGGGTTACCAGATTGGCAATCTGATGTCCTAGACCAAACTGGACGACCGTCGCTACAGGGTAATTTGTAATAATAATGGTTATTTTAACTATGTGTTTTACAAATTTTATTTACAATCGTAAATTTAATTTACAAATCTACTTCATGAGTAGGTTCCAATATTTTTTCTGTACCAGTAGGTTTTTTCATAACATTATATTCTTCAAACATCATATCCAAAGTATCTTTTCTTACAAAAAACTCTTTTTCTATAAAATCAGTATCCTGATTATCAGTATATTCTCTAATTAATACTTTAAATACTCCCTTTTTTATTTCTCTAACAAGGAAATCCGCATTTTCACCTTCATAATTAAAATAAGTTACGTATTCTGATATAGGTACTTCCAATTTCTCCCAAATATGGTCAAAAATTAACTAATATTAGTGTATCAAATTATAAACAATAAAGATTATAAACTTGAAAGAAGTGGACTAATGACTAATGACCAATGATTTATTTTTATTGAAGTCTTAAATAGCCTTGATACAAATTTAATAACATGAATAGAAAGCATGCAGAAAAGGAGCCAATGGTTCTGATATCTGGTTCATGTCTTGATTTTAACAAAGAAAGAGAGGAAATAATGGATGTGATAGGAGAATTAGAATGGGGAGCACACTATGAATCAAAATGCGAATGTTCTTCCGATGGCAAAAAAGTCATGGGATGGGATTTCTTTCATATTTATATAGAAACAGAATTTATCAGACAATTAAGTCATATTCATCCAAAGATGTTAAAAGAGGAGGGGATAATGCTAGAGCAACAGTTTGTATTTTGGTTAGACAAACGATTTCAAAAAAGAAAAAAGAACTTTTATCTTAAATTAGTTGAAACACCTTTTGAAAAATCAAGAGGATTTAGACTCAATCCCGATCATTATAGAACCGAGGAAACTTTGAGCGATTTGAGATAATAATCTTTATTTTTACCTATTTGTTAAAACTAGCAGATAAAAGATAAGTGAAGACTATAATTATATCCCATGAATCAGACGTAGACGGGATTTTTTCAGCATCAATTGCTTTAATGAGATTTCCGCAAGCTAAAACCCTATTTACAAGCTATGGAAAAGAAAATTTCCGAAAGATCTCTCAGATTTTATATGCCGAAGTAATATCTAACCCAGAAAAGGGGCAGATCATTATTTCAGATTTAGGACTAAACGATGATATGATAGATCTATTCGAAGAGGTTTTTTCTTTTTTAAAATCAAATTTATGGACAGTTGTTTGGGTAGATCATCATCCATGGTCAGATAGAGCAATAAAATCAGCTACAGAGAAAGGTTTGGTACAGCTTTTTCTAGATAAATCAGAAAAAAAGTGCGCAACCGAGGTAATGTATGAAAAATATTTGAAAGGAAATTCAATAGCAGAAGAACTATCAAAAATAGCACATACAACAGACTTTTTTACAAAAGAACAAGTTATACCTCATATTTCTGAGCTAATTATTTATTACAAAACTTTTCCAGACTTTTATGTAAAGATCTCAAAATTAGCTGGCAATGTTGCAAAAGGCATATTATGGACTACAGAAATGCAAAAAGAATATGACGAATTTATAATACTTTGTAATAAAGCAAAGAAAGAGACATTAAAAAATTTAGATAATTTTGAAACAAAAAACGGTATAAAAATTAGTCTTGCAATGACTTCGCCATATTTACAGATTAGCTTATTTTCAGAAGAAGTATTTAACGAAACAAAAGCAGATGTTGCTTTTTTTTTAAATGAAGAAGGAAAAATAAGTATTAGAAGAAATAATGACACCTTACAATGCAATGAAATCGCAAAACAACTATTAGATGGAGGCGGCCATAAATTTGCAGCTGGAGGAAAAATTAAATCAGATCCTAAAAATAAACAAGAGGTCATAAAAGAGTTAATAAGCGTTGTAGAAAATGCTCCTACAATCAAGATTAATAATGATAATAATAACAGCAAAACATCTTTACAACAATAATGATGATGATAAGGATTAAGGGCTGAAAAAATAAAAATTAATATAAATTCGCTAAATTATTTTATACAACAAATAAAAATCTTTTATTGGGTTAAAGAAACCTCTATATAAACATCCTCTGGAATTTTTAATCTCATCAGCTGTCTAATAGATCTATCATCTGCACCTAAATCTATTACACGTCTGTGAACTCTTAATTCGAATTTATCCCATGTGTTTGTTCCTTGTCCGCAAGGTGATTTACGAGTAACAACTCGCATTTTTTTTGTAGGTAAAGGATGAGGTCCTTTTAGTTTAATTCCATTTTTTTCACCAATATCTTTTATTTCAGAACAAACATTTTCCAATGTTAAAAGATTAGTACTTGTAAGTTTTATCCTGGCTTCTTGGGGCATTTATTTCACTTATTTTTTATTTGGATCGTATTTCTCAGTTATAGATTTTACGATTCCAGCAGCGATTGTAGTACCCATATCTCTTAATGCAAATCTTCCAATTTCTGGGAACTCTTTAAAGGTCTCGATAGCTAATGGCCTTACGGGTTTTATTCTTACAATTGCTGCATCTCCTGTTTTCAAGAATTTTGGTTTTTCTTCAGTTGTACCACCAGTTTTTGGATCGATTTTTGCAACAAACTCAGATAAAGTAGCAGCTACCTGAGCAGTATGAGCGTGTAAAACTGGAGTATATCCAGGTGCCATAGCAGTTGGGTGATGAATTACAATTATTTGTGCTTCAAATTCTTTCGCAACACTTGGAGGACTATCACTATTTCCAATCATATCACCACGATGGATTAATTTTTTATCTACACCTCTCAAGTTAAATCCAATGTTATCACCAGCTTCAGCAGAGTCCATTTGAGTATGATGAGTTTCAATGGATTTGACCTCGCCGGAGACACCTGCAGGCATAACTATGACTTTTTGATTAGATTTGATTATACCTGTTTCAACACGTCCTACAGGAACCGTGCCTACACCTGTAATAGAATATACGTCTTGAACTGGAATTCTTAATGGTTTGTTTATTGGTTTTTCAGGAGGAGTAAAGCTATCTAAAGCCTCTGCAAGTGTAGGTCCTTTATACCATGCCATATTTTGAGATTTTTTAACAAGGTTGTCACCTTTCCATGCAGATACTGGTATAAAGTTAACTTTGGATGTATTGTAACCTACCATTTTAAGCATTTTTTCAACAATATCTTTAACTTCTTTATATCTTGCTTCTGCATAGTTTGCATCATCCATTTTATTTAGTGCAACAACGATTTGTCCAACACCTAGGGTTCTAGAAAGGAAAGCATGTTCTCTTGCTTGGCCTCCAGGTTCTGTTGCAGCTTCTGTTTCACCAGGTTTTACTGAAACAACTAGAATAGCTGCATCAGCTTCTGAAGCACCAGTAATCATATTTTTAATAAAGTCCCTGTGACCAGGAGCATCAATTAAAGTGTAAAAGAATTTTGTAGTTTCAAATTTTTGAAATGCTAAATCAATAGTAATACCTCTGTCTCTTTCATCTTTTATACTGTCCAATACCCAAGCATATTTGAAAGTATCACCTTTACCTGTTGCCTCTGACTCTTTTGCAAATGTATCAATAGTTCTTTGATCAATAACACCCAAATCAACCAATAAGTGTCCCACGGTGGTTGATTTACCATTATCAACATGCCCTGTAACCACCAGATTCAAATGTGGTTTTTTACTTGCGCTCATAAAAGATAAAAATCATTCAGGGGTTTATGTATATTTCGATGTATTAGTTTACATCAAAAAGTGCACAACTTGCTACCAATACATAAGACTGCTAGCAAATTATCATAGAAAGCAAGCTATATAAAAATTTTCAAAATAAACATCAAAATATGAGGGTAAACAAGCAAAATGAAGAATAAAGATTCAGAAATATTATCATTAATTTTGTCAAATAAAAAATAACGAGAGAATACTCTTTCTTTACAAAAAATAGATAAGGATTATTATTTGTGAGGAATAAGATACGATAATAGGAAATTGACCCTCTTGACTTTTATAATTATATAATATTTAATAAAAGATATAGTATCTTTGTACAAAGATTATCTATCAGAAATTTCTAAAAAATATAACAAGATTGTAGTTGAAATAGGCTCAGGCAATGGAATACTATTAAATAATATTTTAGAATTATATGATAAAGAAAAGGTATATTTTATTGGAATTGAAATTGATAATGATCAATTCCAGGATGCTTGTGAAAAAAGTAAAAAAAAGGGATTAGATAATATTCAATTTATTAATGAACCTTTTGAGAAATTTTTTTCAGAGATTGAACCGCTTTCGATAGATACTGTTTTAGCTGTTTTGCCGCATCCGGATTATATTGATAAAGATAATCAGAGTTCTTGGGAGCCCTTGTATAAAATGGTTTTAGAAAAAATGAAAAAAAAGGGATATTTTATATTGGTAACTGAGCTAATAGATGATCTTCTTGAGCCAGTAACTGCAGAAAAATACCAAAAATGGAGAAAATGGTTAGTTGAAACATTTAGAGGCATAGGTTTTAAAATCATAAAGATTATTAATGAGGGAACACCATCGTATTTTTCTTCACACTATTTACAGAAATTTAGAAATGATCCTCAAAGAATAAAAATTATTTCTTTGATAATGACAAAAGTATAGGCCAGAATATGCAAAGAGTAATTATAGATTTGATTTATTTAAAATATTGTGGTCCATGTAATATAAGAACGATATTCAACTATTTTATATTGGATCTTAATAATATTTTTGGATATAGCATCTTTTAAAATGTTATGGTCCATTCTGATTCTTTTTTATGAGCAATAGAGTAAGCCACTCCATCCACCTTTATTCCTCCTTGCTCGTCAAGCATGGTTATTAAACCACCATTATCTGATAGGGTAAAAGGTGCTTTGTTGCATGATTCTCTCTTTCTAAATACATTTAGCTGGCATTAACCAATAAAATTTGTGAACTGGCCCTCCTACAACCAATCTTTAGTTAGACGCGGTGAAATCTTACTAGGCTTTGATGTCATACGCAACTGGGATACCGAATTAAAAGAGATGAACAAAGACAAGGTTGGAGAGCCATTTCGTTATCCAAACACTTTTCTTCTTCTATTAGGGCATGCCAAAGCATATTTTCATCTGCCATACAGACAAATCGAAGGAATAACACAAGGCCATGCTAAAGGAAAAGTACCTTCAATCCCTGATTATACTACAATTAACAGAAGAATAAACAGATTGGACATCAAGATAGATGATACAAAGGATAGCAAAGAATTTGAAGATGAATACATTGTCATTGCAATAGATAGTACGGGAATTAAGGTTACCAGTAGAGGTCAATGGATGAGAGATAAATGGCATTTAAAAAATAACAACAATAAAGGATATTTGAAAATACACGTAGCTGTCAATATAAAAACCAAGAAAATTCTTTCGATAAAGGTAACCGATGAGCATGTACATGACAGTAAAGCATTACCTGGATTGATTGATGAGGTCATAGAATCAGATAAAAAAATAACAATTGGTAAACTATTTACAGATGGTACTTATGATGATGAGATTTTTAGATTCTCAGCAGACAACGGAATCCAACCTTGTATTAAAGTAAGAAAGAATGCAAGAGTTGGATGGAAAAAAGGCAATATTCTTAGAAATCTATCCGTTTTATCTCAGAAAAATGATTTACAAAAGTGGAAAGATAGCGTAAGCTATGGGCAAAGATGGATTGTTGAAACAGTGTTTTCTTGTTTAAAGAGAATGTTTGGTGAATATGTTTATTCGGTTAGAATAAAGAATATGGTACAGGAAATGATGTTAAAAGCGTCATTGTATAATAAGTTGATATCTGTTTAGGTAAACCAAATAGTAAAATCATCGATTATAGGAATCATGCAACAAAGCAGGTAAAAGGTTCTTCAATTGATATGGTTTTAGCTGCGCCACCATTAATTTTACCACTCAAATTCATACGATTCTTTTCTGTATCTGTTTGTCCCAATTGTTTAGATAATTCAGAATTTGAGATATTGAGTATGATATAGTTGCTTTGTTTGGTCCTTCAGCTTAACGATACAAGCAGCAATGATTTTTATTATACCCTTGTATTTGTCGTCTAAAGTTTGAACTATACTATGTACATGTGGCTTTGATTTAAAATCGACTGGTAGACAATAGTTCAAATTTTCAATTGGATTGCCATCATCATCATCTTTTGTATGCCATGATTGAGTTTTAAATTTGAGAAAATTGCTACCTATTGCTTTGGCTTACTAAACTCAAATATTAGCTCTCTATCTATATTGCCAAACTCCATTCTCACTCTTATGTTTTTCAGATCCTTCGCCCTGAGCCATATGAAAATTCTGAATCTCGTTACCTGGAAAAAATCCAAAAACATCACGTTTTTGCTCTTTAACCTATGATGACCCAAATACGTAGATTTTTGAGGATGTATCAGCCATGGCACGCCAAACATATTGATCTATCAATTCGTTAACAGCTGTGTATACATAAAGATACACTCTCTTGTAAAATATTTATGATCGCTTTGCTGCCATGATTTTTGTTATAAATATTCTTCCACTTGCTAACAGCTCTTCCTATTTCTTGTTCGTCTTTAAATGTAGAATTGTTAATTGTCTGCCTTTGTAACCACACCCACCTTACTTCGATTAAATTAAGCTTGGGCGATCTTACTGGTAGAAATACAAATTTTATTCGAGGACAACATTTGGATATCTCTTTCTTTACCATCTTTGATTTGTGTGCTGAAAGATTATCAAGTACAACAAAGATATTTTGGATATTCTTATCATATCTTTTATCTACTCTTTTTAAAAAGTCAACAAACTGCTTCTTTCCTGTCTTTCTTTTATAGCATTGGACATGCATTTTGTCATTTGTATGATCATAGGCTCCAAATACATTTAACAATCCATTTATCTTTTGAGACTTTTCGACCTTTACCTGTACCGATGACCATGATGTACCACCATGGGTTTTTGCTGCTACAGGCCCTTTTTCATCTATATACAGTAACACCGAATCCGAAGAAGGTGTGTTGTACCTCAGTTGTTCAATGTACTTTTTTTCAAAGTGTATTCTGGATCATTGCTTTTATTATTTGATAACACAGTTTTAGATTTTCTCCATTTTATTTTATGCTTTAGAAGAATATTTCTTATTTCTGCAGAATGGCTTATTTTATCTACCAGTTAAGTCATTCATAAGAAAACCAGCAAGTACACGTAATGACCATGTGGAAAATCCCAAATCAAAAGATCTTGGATTTGCAGATGTTATATCCACTATTTGTTTCTCCATATCATTAGTAAATTTGTGCTGTTTATGATTATATTTTTTTGATATAATGCCATCGATTCCTTTTTCGTTAAAGCGATGTATCCATTTTCTTATGTTATGATCATGATGGTTTGTAATCTTTCTTATTTGAGGAACTGTGTATCCCTCATCTTTAAGCAAGATAATCTTGGCTCTATATTCTGCTTCATTATCTTCAAGCATTAGATGTAAAAGGTTCTTTTCATCATCAGTTAGCATTCTGAGGAATGTGTCCCTCATAATAATAGATAAAAGAGTGGCAAGCTATAGGTGTTGTGATAGCTAAACAAACACAACTATTTTACAATAAGATATAGTATATCATTTACACTGCTGTTAACAGAGCCTTTAATTTTATCATTATTATACTCTGCTGCTGAAAAAAAGCAGATTTTTGAATTTGAATAACGGATTTTATCTTGAATAACTGTATAAAATTCCAATCCGTTCATATCAGGCATTATTATATCAATCAAAATCAGATCATATAGATTGGGTTTAAAATGGTCAATAACATCTTTAGCATTGTTATATACGTCTACTTTAAAGCAACCATACATTTCTAAGCCGTCTTTGAAAAGAAGAGATAAATCCGCCTCATCGTCTACAAGCATTATTTTTTTTATATCTTTATTTATTGTGATTTTTTAAACCACCGTTTTGATTTTCTAGTATTATAATATCAAGCATTGCTCTGTTTATCACTATAACTATAACTATAACTAAAAAACAGGCAAGCTGAATCTACATATTGAGGCTATCTTTTGATTTTTTATAGTTATATTATTGTTATTTTCGCTATTGCGGGAATCTTTGTATATTCTATCTGCAGATGCTTCTTCTTCGTCACTAGGCTTTTCATACCATATTTTTCCACCATGAGCTTCGATGATTTTTTTTGACAGATACAATCCAAGACCTGTTCCATGAGTTGATCTTGAAGAAAATTTTTCAAATAATTGATCCTTTATATTCTGGTTAATTCCAGTGCCTGTATCCTCTACTGTGACAATCAAATTATATCTATTTCCATTTCCATTTCCATTTCCATTTTTATCTAAATCATTATTAGAATCATTTCCATTTCCATTTCCATTTCCATTTCCATTTCCAATTCCATTTTCAACTGCAACATCGTTATCATTATTATCATCTAAAGATATCTTTTTTTTGTTTGGTTGATAGTTTTTGTTATCCATTTCAAAAGTAGTAGATACATTTATCAGGCCTTTTGTTGTAAATTTTACTGCATTATCAATAAATTAAAAACTACTTGACTTATCTTTTGAGTGTCACAATCCACATATAACAGCGATGATGGTTTATAGTCAGTTTTCTTTTTACCATCATCTTCATCATCATTATCGTTTTCGTTTTTATATCCCTCATCTGTTTCAAATATGCTGCTGCTGCTGCTGTTGCTGCTGTTTTTAACTATATTGTCTTTCTCTTGTGATGCCTTTTCTTTTTCTAGTCCAATATCTTTTTCTTTTTCTTTTTCTTTTTCTTGTCCTTTATAATAGGGATTGAACTTTATTGCTATCTTTTTTGCTTTGTCAGTATACATATATTTTTTTTCAATATCTTCTATTACATTTGAAATAAAAAGATGAATGTCTACTTTCCTTTGTATGTTTAAGCTAAACGTACCGCTTTCTATTTTACTTATATGCAAAATACTTTCAGCAAGATTATGCAGTCTTGCTGCATTTCGTGTTATAATGTCTATTTCTCGCTTGCATCTCTTTTGCTCTTTTTTTCCAAGCTTTTCTTCTAGGATCTCCATGCCATTTAAAATGGGCATTATAGGTGTTCGAAGCTCATGTGCTGCTATGTCTATAAATTCACTTTTTATTTTTTCATCTGCTTTGATTTGTCCATAAAGGATACTCTGGTTGTATAGAACCTCAAATATCGATGAATAAGACAAGACAATAGATTCACTATTAGAATAAATGGAAAAACCTACTGAAGCTGTGTGTTTTTCCTCCCTTTCATGTTTAAGCTCAATTATCAAGGACTCTTTTCTGTCAACTACTAGAGATTTTATTTTGATGTTTATGCTCGGTGCGATATCTTGAAAAACTATATTTTTATTTAAAAGACCAAAAGATAAGGACTAGATCTCTTGCATAATTAGAAATAATCTAGACCATCACTTCTAATTCTATATCGATTTCTAGTTCAGATAATTTGATATTCTATAGTTCACTAGTCCTGCTACTATGTCTGACACCTTGTTATATTTTCTCAATTTATTTCTAAATATCTCACTCATTATCTTGTACTTTTTCAATCTGCTAATAGTATGCTCTACTATTATCCTCTTTTTCGAATGGATAATGTTAAACTCGATTTCTTCTTGTGATAAACACTGGTTTATTTTCTTTTTATATGGTAGTGCAGATAGTTGTTCTGGAAAATCCTTTTCTATGCCCAAATACCCTAGATCAACTACAGTAACAACTTGTTTTGGAGTGACAGGATAGTTCTTTTTATAAATATCGTAGTCATGTTTTCTTCCTTTTTTATAGCGTACTTTGTGAAGGACATAACCACGATTGTTAACCGTAATCTGATTCTTAACAGTATGTCTTTTCTTCTTACCTGAATAGAATATCTTTCTTCTATTCTTATCCGCAGGTCTTGGTATTTGCTGTTCGGTACAATCTGTAAAAGCAAGAAGAAAGCCTGGAAAATATTTATCAACTGCCTCTGGAGTTTTCAGCCTTTTGGTTATTGGGTATGTCTTCTGCGGAATTGGCAAACATTCTCTTATCAACCCTTCAATCTTTTGAATGTCTCTGCAGATGTTGCTCTGATCCAAATCAAATAGAAAACCTGCCATAGTGTAAGTTATGTATAGACGATAGTAAACCAAAAGCATGAGAAATCTATCTTTAATATCTAGTTTGAAAGGTTTACCTGCACCTATACGTCTTTCTCTATCTTTTTTGAACAAGCGTTGTATTTCATGTTTAGCATATCTTTTTGTTACATTTTTTTCATAAATGTCATCGAACTGTTGCACTGTAAGACCAGCAGTGAATGATTTGAAAAGCAATGGTTTTTTGGATAACCGATCATATGAAAGCAATGAGAGAACAAGAAAATGAAGAATTGCTGATCATATAGCTGTTTATTCTAATTATGCAAGAGATCTAATGTATATATTTAATTATCAAATCTTTTTGTTTATATATGCCCTCTGGTGCTATTACTGAAGGTACCTTAGTTGTTGGCAGATCTCCACAACAGCTTTCCTCAAATTTTTTTATATGGTATTCCACAAATTCTATTTTATATTCATTGAAAATTTTCTTTATATTTTGAGAATCATTTGAATCATCTACTATTAATATTGGCTTTCTTTGTTTTCCCATTTTTTTTGGTATAATTATGTAGCGGATTCTAAAGAAATATAACCATTTTCCAATATATGATTTAATATTGTGAAAACGCTGTTAATCAACAACTTTTCTCCATTTATTTGTAATATTGTTAAAGTATTAGACGATCTTAATTGTGATTGGAACACTTATAATTGTACAAATCTTTCCTCATTTGATCCGAAATTTCTTAGTCTATTACATAAATTTGATAATGTAATTTTATCTGGAAGACAACAAAATTCCACCATGATTAATAAAATAAATTCTGGAATAGTAAAGGGTTGTATATTGCTTGACAAACCTTTATTAGGAATTTGTTATGGTGCTCAAATACTAGCTTTGACTTTGGGATGCACTTTAAAGAGGATGGAAAAAATTCAAAATACTATTAAAATTGATATTTTAAAATCGTCCGAGTTATTGCCTAATACTACTTCAATTGAAATGTATGAAAGTCATAGTTTTTGTATATCTAAACTCTCAAAAAGTTTTACATTATTAGGTAGTTCTGAAAAGTGCGAGAATGAATTATTCTGTTTTAATGGCAAACCTTTATTTGGAACTCAATTTCATCCAGAAAAAAGCGGAAAAAATGGAAAATATCTATTTGAAAATTTTTTAAAACTATAATTTCAAGATATTTTTTACAATATAATATTTTTATACACAAATTGATAATTCGTGTTATTTATCTAAATTATTGTTAATCTCAACGATCTTTTTTTTAATTAAGGTCTTTTCTTCTTATATCTTAATATTTTAAAAATAATATGATTTTTATTTAATAATTATTTTTGTATTTTTGTGCAAAGTGATAATGGTGCTGGCAGAACTAATCATATTCTCTTACCTCTAGTTGATGAAAATGAAGAAAATGTTGTTTTTCCACTAGTATTAAACGTATTAACTAGATTTTGGGGTGAAGAGGTGCCTTATAGTGAAATACAGAAAAGATCTGTAAAATATAATAATTTTAAAGGAACTATTTTCATTGAAGGTTTGGAATTACTTGATAAACTGAATTTATCTTTTATAGTTTATAGAGGCTCGATTTCTGATTTAAAAAAAAGGGTTAGTCAAGGCTTTCCAATGATTGTAATTCTACCTGGTATAGGTGATATTATTCAATTTGCGACAATTGTATGTGGTTATGATGAAAAAGAAGATAGAGTAATCACATATGTTCCAGAACCTGATTCTTACGGTGCCATACCTGTAAATAAGTTTATTGATGAATGGTCCCAAGAAGATTATTTTTCTATTTTAATATTTCCAAAAGATATGTATGATATATTCAAAAACGAATCTTTTCAATTTAGTGATTCTAATAAAATTTATCTAGAAACAGAACGAATGAATCTCCAGGGTAAAATTCAAGAGTCGATTACTCTTTTAAATTCTTTTATTGACAAGTCATTATCTGAAAATAATAATACTAAAACTAATCCTCATATTTTATATTTATTAGCTGGCATTTTAAATGAAAAAAATGACGAGAAATGCGTGTCATTGTATGAAAGCGTAATAAAACTTAATCCAAAATTTTATTTGGCATATAGAGGGCTTGGAAATTATTATCTAAAAAATAAAAATTATTTGTTATCTAAAGAAAATTATATTAAAGCAATTGAAATTAACCCGCAAAGATATGGATCTATATATAAAAATTTGGGTATAGTATTTTTGGAGATTGGAGATAATATTGCGGCAAGAGAATCTTTTAAAACATATTTAAAGTTTATTCCAAACGCCAAAGATAAAGATAATATTTTGGAATTTTTAAATTCATAATTAAATAATTTTTATTTATTGTATGTATTACTCAATTTGTAATTGGAAAAGGAAAATGATAAAGTAATAATAGTTGAACCTTCGACTAAGTCTGATTTATTTATAAATTATCTTAAAGATGTGGTTTTTAATGTCTTATCCGAAAATTCTATTTCACTATTGTCATTAACAAAAGATGGATATTATTATGTTATAACGTTAAAAAAAAGCGATGAATTGGTTTTCACCATGAATTTATTAACCAAAATTCCTGGCATATCTTATGTATTTATAGCTAAATCATTTATGAATAATTACGATTTATTGTCTAAAAGTGCTGTTTCTATCTGGAAAGATTTATTGTTTTCTTGCGAATCATTTCACATCAAAATAGTTTCCTCTATATTAAATAAAAATGACGCGGAGAATTTAATATTAAAAGATTTAGAGTTTTTTTTGATTAGTGAAATGATATCTATTTGTGCAGATGCTAAATATGTTAAAAATGAAGAGACTGCTGATAAAATTTTTTTCATTCTTATTGGAACAAAATATGCCTATGTTAGTTTGATATTTGCAAAGCTAAAAAATGCCATTCCTTTTAATTTTATGAATGAAAAGGTTACTTGCGCAATTTATAATAATTATTCTTTCTTATCGATTGATTCAATATTAAAAAACGGTTTTTCCCCCTTATTTTTCTTTTTTTATTTTAATCGCGATCAATTATTAAAATTTTTAAAAATTTTTAATAAAATCATTAAAAATTACCCATTATGGAAAATAGAAATTAATTTAATAGATTTGAATAAAATTAATTCTAAATTAGATCAATTATATAAAAATTTTAATTCTTCTAATTTAGAAGATAGCGCAACTTTTGAATTGTTTAAAGAACAAATAATACTCTTTTTTTTGTTTAATCTTAACGATAATAATCCTTTATGTCTTTCTTTTTCACCTTTAATACATCCATATTGGTTTGTAAAAAAAAATATTTTGTTATCATTTCAATCAAATAAAATTCCTTTACTCCCTTTTATGTTTGAATGCGAGTCTAAGAATAACCTTGTAAATTTTTATAAATCTAACAATTTAATAATTAATGATCATGAAATCTACTCTACTTTGGACGCAAATCAAATTACCTTTGATGACTTATATCAAAAAATGCTTGGTTATTTACAATCAATAGATGATATAAATAGGAACATCGTAAATATTAAACTAGATTTGAGAAAAGACGATGTCCTTGATATACTCAATTCCGTCTAACTTATTACTAATTTCCATTAATTGTAAAGCTTTTTCTGAGTATTTGCTATTGTAAAGTATATCTTCAATTGTTTTTTTTAAATATAATGTATTTATTAATTTGGGATTTATGGTTAATCCTATTCCAAGTTTTTCAATTTTATTCGAATTTGAAAGCTGTTCGCCATGATTTTCAATCGGTATTGATAAGAATGGTTTTCCAAATTGTATAGCTTGGGAAATTGCGGTGTGTCCTCCTCTAATTATTAATAAGTTTGAGAGATAAAAAATTTCATCTCTATGTGGACACCATTCATAATACCATATATTATTTCCAATTTTATTTGGTTTTGTTTCACCATTGGCTTTTCCTTCTGAAATAACAAATTGAATGTTGGGCATATTTTTGCAGACTTCAATTAATTTTAAAATTATTGGTTTTCTTGTTTCCTTTGGTCCACTAATATGAACAAAAATCATAAATCTGTTCTTATCTATCTGTAAAGATTTTGCTACTGAATTCACCTTTTCTTCTGAAATTAGTTTTTTTGGTGTCAGAAATCCTACATAGTTTAATTTAGGTTTTATAGATCTAACGGAGTTAATTGTGTCCTCCGAAATTGTATAAGGTGGAGGTAAATCCGGGATTAAGATTTTATCGGAAATATTCCACATTCCGCCCATGAATTCGCCAAAACATGTTTCAAAAAATTTTACTACTTGATATTTTCTTAATGTTGGTGTTAAAAGTAACTTAATCTGATTGATCAGTAAAATAGTAGGTATATTCAAGATTTTACCTGCAATAAGTGAAGATATTCTAGAATCAGAAATTATTATGTTTGGGTTAAATCTTTTTAAATATTTGATTTCCATATTAATTTGAATAGGTACATTAGTTACCCATATAGGAATTTTGGTTATATTATCTTTAACTGAAAATCCTCCATTTTTATCCCATAAGAATTCAACTGGTGGGATAACGTTGCATTCATATCCATGAATATTTAAATAACTTTTTACTTCTCCGAATGATGAAAAGGTAGATTCGCATCCGTATTCTTTGAATTTGTTGGCCAAAACTAAAAGGCGACTAGCATGCCCCAAACCAACTCCATAAGGTGTAAAATACAGTTTTTGCAACAGTGTAAACGATTCTTTATTATGTGTTTAAAAATGTTGGTTTAATTATCTAGGTATTGTTTTTATTTTTAGAAGTTATACTTGCTATTATGAGCCAGAGATAATTTGATTTTGTATATCATATTTTAAAGGTAAAATTGATATAATTAAATTATATAGATTTTATTGAATGTTCAAAACTTGTTTAAATTATACTAATATTTCTATTTTATATTTATTAATAATTTTTATATCAATATTTTTATTTGCCACTTTTTTCTCAGGTTTTAAGTTTTCTGTATTGGCTGCTTCCTCCTCAGATCATGTAATTTCATCAGAAAATGAAGATGCAATGACTATAAATCCTTCTTGTGGTGAAGTGGTTAAAGGAGATGTAAAATTAATTTCTAACTTGGTATGTAATGGTGATGGATTAATAATTGGAGATGATAATACAAGAATTGATCTCAATGGATTTTCTATCAGAGGTCCTGGAATTAATAGCAATAAAGTTGGAATAATGGTTGGTGCTGAAAATAATGTTGTTATATTAGGAAATGGTGTAATCTCTGGATTTCAATCTGGTATCTATGTATCGGGTAGTAATAATATTGCCGCAAAAAATGTCAATCTTATTAATAATAAAGTTGCAATTTATCTTACGGGTGTTAAATCTGCTAATATAAATAATAATATGATTAACAATAACACAATTGGTATTGCATCTCATTCTAATAATAATGAAATTATACGATATAATCTTTTTAACGAAAATAATCTAACTGGAATAACTTTTATAAACTCTCATAACTCCACAATAGAAGGAAATAATCTAATTAATACAACAAATGGTATTTTTCTTGATGCTCAAAGCTCGTTTAATAAAGTAAATTTTAATAATTTATTTAATAACATTTTAGATATCAATAATGCAAATAATCTTCCACTCAACATAAACAATAATTATTATGCAAACAATAATTGTATGACGAGTTTACCATCTGGTTTATGTATTGGTAGATAATAATAATTATAAATAATTTTAAAAAAAAGGTATTAGTGTTGTGAAAACATTTTGTTGTTGAAAATAGGCAAGTGTGATAAAAAGCTGTTTGAATCATTGCCGTTTATACCCGCACCCGCACCAGGCATTTCATGCATGTGTGATAGTAATCCATTACCATTGCTACTGCTATTCATATTCTTGTGAGATCCTAACATTGATAATAAGGATAGTAATCCATTACCATTGCTACTGCTATTCATATTCTTGTGAGATCCTAACATTGATAATAAGGATAGTAATCCATTACCATTGCTACTGCTATTCATATTCTTGTGAGATCCTAACATTGGTAATAAGGATAGTAATCCATTACCATTGCTACTGCTATTCATATTCTTGTGAGCTGAAAACATGGGCAAGTGTGATAATATACCGCTATCATTGCCTAAATGTTTCGCTTTAAAATCTTTTATATTTTGTATAGTGTTTGCTATGGATAATAAAATCCAACTTTTCATTTCTGGGTCCGTGAACATTGCTTTGAATATTTTTAATTTTTCTTTAAAGTTGCTGACTTGACCATATATTGGTGTTCCAAAATGATCTTTTGTTTTGGCTGGATCCAATGAAATTGCAATTGTGCTATTGTTTGCTAATACTACCTTCATTGGTACATTGTTAACTGGACCGTTCTTCATAGTAACTGAAGCAAATCCATTTAGAATTGTTTGACTGCCTTGATGAGTTACGCTATCAAAAGTAGCGTTGTATATTTTATGTATATGTGGGGCAGAACCATTTATCATTACCATATTGAAAACGCTGAAAAAACCTTTGTCACCTGGTTTGGTTTTGTTAAAAACACCCATCCATTGACCAGATAAAATCCAATTCTTATTTATGCTTGATATCGGTCCCGAATGGAAAGTATTTGGGGATATAGAAACTGCAGATGCTCCGTTGGTCCAAGCAAAAGAAATTAAAAAGGTTGTTAATATGATTGCACTTATTGTTTTAAAATAATTTGTGTTAGTAAGCACATTACTTTTGTATTCAGTCGATTAATAAATATTGATCTTTGATTATTTATATAAATTGTGAACTTTTGTCATTTTTCCATCTGAAATTGGATACAAAAATATTATCCTCAAAGGATATCATCCAAGAAAAAGAAAGTCTTAGAGTATTATTGACTTGACAATTATTAAAGTAGAATCAGAATACATTTGGGCAAGGGCTGCTACTATCGAACCAAAAGATAAAGAAATTCCCATAATAAATATGTGAAAATAACAAAACACGTTTTTGTGGCAGAACGTTTTCTTTCGGATATAATGGACTAACATGGCAAACATCCTGTTTCCACAGATATGGTGGAACGAAATCCATCACAAATATGCAAATTCTTGAAGATAAACCATCATATACATCCTACATTTAAGAAAAGTATCATTATTGGAAGAACAACACAGTATATAAAGGAATGAACCAAAGGATCTAATAATTATTTCCAAGGTAGAAAGAAGAAATATAAACTCAAGTATGTAAAGCAATGGCTTAATCTATTTATTGCCTATTACAACAAAGAAATGATATCTTAGCTTCAGAGCCTATGTTACAATTGTATTTACTCTTAAAATTCGAATAACAAGTTTGTAATTAATAAATTATATTGAATATTTGAAATATTACGGCATATTTCAGATAGATTGAATAATTAGAGAATAATTTTAAATCAATGATTAAAGGTTGATTGATGAAGCCTTTGATTATAGATGTATGTAGATATTAATAATTATTGGATCAATAAATTTTTAACAAATTCTATGTTGTCTTTATCATTTCGAATATCATCTATTGGGGTTTCCATGATAAATGGAATATGAGTGGTCTTTTTGTTATTTATTAAAACTTTGAAAGCTTCTTTGCCAATTTTTCCAATTCCTATATGATAATGTCTGTCTAGCTTAGAACCTAACTCTCCTTTTGAGTCATTTAAATGAATTACTTTTATTTTGTCTATGCCTATTATATCCGATAAAGCATCCAGCACTTGTAAACTACTATTTTCAGGTACTCAAGTCATATCCAGCTGCAAAGGCGTGACAAGTATCTAAACATACTCCAAAATTATTAGAATTCAAACGATCTAAAATACTTCTAATTTCTTCAAAGGAGCTACCTATGCTATTTTTTTGTCCTGCACTGTTTTCTAACAATATTTTTACCTTATTTTTTCCAATATTGTTTGAATCAGAGTAATTGTTTAATGCTGTATTACATGCATTAATTAATTGAGAGATTCCATTTTCTGAACCGTGTCCTAAGTGACTTCCAAGATGAATTACAAGATTAGGTATTTGAAGAATGTTGCATCGAACGATTTCGTCCTCAAGAACTTTTAATGATTGTTGATACATTTTGCTATCTGGTGCAGATAAATTAGGCAAATAGGGCATATGTACGACTACTGAATCAAAATTGATGGGTGTATTTTTTAATTTTCTTTTAAATCCATCTGATTCTTCTGTTGGAATCTCTTTTGTATTCCATTGTCTTGGACTTCGTGTAAAAATTTGAAACGCAGAACAATCGATATTTATTGCTCTATCAATCGAATTTGATATACTTCCGCTAATAGATACATGAACACCTAACTTGATTTTCAATTAAAATGGTTAAGTCTTTTAAATTTATAAGTGATAACATTTGAATATTGAAAATAAAATAAATACAATTTTAAGCAATACATTATTAATTAATTCAAGTGTTATAATAATTATGGATAATGTTACCTAAAATAAATCAAAATAAAATAACATTATTTGTTTTCATACTGCTTATATTATATGTGTGAAATCTATCTGTAAGTCAAAAAATGAATGATCGAGATTTAAACATTATATGGGTGTGTACCCAATGTAAACAAAGTTTTTTATTTAATTCGGATATGCAAGATCACAAGACTTGCACTGGACATTCTCGGATTCAAAAATTTGATTTATTATCCGGTAGAATGATCGATAGTATAGAAATGAATTAATATGATGATAACTTATAATGTTATATTCTAGATCAAAAACATTAAAAAAAAAGATCCAGTTATTCTCTTCTTCTATATATACCTTTCCAATACCTTTTTAATATGTTATGAATGTTTTATGATATTTTTTATGTTCTTTTATTTATTGAATGCTTTTTAAACTTTTAAAATAATCACTTTTATTATTACGTTAGTTAAACTATGTCTTATCCGTTATTTATTCTCAATAATCATTAAAATTTGTCATTATGGTTATATGCATCCTTTAATATGGGAAATTGATTTTCTTTAGATCTAATTGCAACTTTTTTATTAATTTGCCTTATTCTTTGGAGTTCTGTGTTATTGATGATTGATTTTTGACTATGATGCCTATATAATTTAAAAGAGGTTAATTTGATTACTAAAATCTTATCTGCTTTGTTGCATGATTATTTTCTTTTGTCGTTAGTTGAGAACGTTCTGTTGATTGATTAAAAACGAAAACAGTTAATTCAATTGTTATTATTACAGGCTAATTGTTGTTATAACTGATTTTCGGACCTCAATAAAGCGGTTATTTACATTATTAACCTATAAAAAATACTTATTCAAATTAAGTTTTGATATCATTTTCTTTTATTTTACTTAACGAATTTTACAGAATAATAAAGTTTTCGTCTAGGCAGATAAAGCCCTGATTATTCTTTGTAATCCTTTATTCCATTGAGGAAACATATCCTGATACTGTATGTTAGAGAGCTTATCAAATGGAACTTGGCATTCATCTATTCTTATTGGAATTATAAAGATTTGTCCTTCAGGTATTTCATCTGCAGTATCAATTGCAAGTCTAAACTCTTTTTGTATATAACCTCTTTTTGCAACAGAAGTTGAAGAGAAAAGAGGTAAAAAAAATTTACTATTTTTAATAGCCTTCTTAATTTCTTTATCCCCGTTTTGTCCTGGTGATAATTCTTCCTTGTCCAACCAGGGGTTTAAACCTGCGTTCTTTAGGTCATTGTAAAGTCTATTAGCGTATTGAGAATCTTCTCTAGCATAGCTTATGAATATCAAATCATTTTTATTTGTTGTATCTGCTGGTTTTTCATTTTTATTTGTTGGTTCTTTGATGTTTGGAATTAAAGTTGGTTTATCAAAATCATCTTTTGAAGATAATTCTAATTGTACTACATTTGACTTAAGCCGGAACATATACTACCAGTACCAGTTGTAGTTTGGTGGATGATATATGTCCCTTGGCTTTACAATTAAAAGTTCGTAGATAACTAGTAGTATATTTATTTCACCTGATTCTTGATTACAATAATAAACTGAATGACAAGTTAACGCAGCAGCTGAAAAATTAATGATGATAACTCTATGCGCTATTACATTTAATTTAGAATTCATATACAAAATGACGGGTTTTCTGACGGAATGACGAAAAAAATGACGAAAATATCGAAATTTGACGGAACTATTGACGGCTTAATCTCAGTCATAAATTAACATTTTTATACTTTCTTTTTTTAAATTAATAAGTGAGCAAGTTTTTGGCAATTGAAGGTCATATTTTTTATTTATAAACGTTTTGATATATGTTATAATATAAAAGTGACAATCACAGATCAAAGTGTTAAACCACTTGTCATAAAAGAGTACTTAATGGTACATCAAGCGATAAAATCGCTCAAATAGCAGGTATATCATCAGGTAAGACTTCAAACATAATAAAAGATTGGAAATACAAGATAAAATAATGATATCCAATATTGAAGAAATACGTGATTTTTATATAGAGGTTAAAAGAACAGGTATATCCATTGGTCGATGTATTCAAGGCTATAGAACGTTTCAAATGATGAAACATCTTGGAATTATTGATGATGATGATGATGATGATGAAAATAAAATTGGAAATATAAATACGATAAAAGATCCAAATAGCAATAATAAAATTAACTTTAATGAATTTTCATCTTTTTTGCAAAATATATATCTAAACTGTAAAAATAATGGAATTGAACCTAAGATGGTATTTTCATGGATTACCGATCTGCATCAAATTACGTCTAGATCTTCTGCTTTACCTAATTTTTCTGATACAATCAATTATTTGTCAAATAACAATATTGAAAACTCGTTACTATATTCACATCAAGAACAAGAAAAGCATATCATAACTAAAGACGCTCCACTAATCTCTCAAGTATCCAATCTTATAGATCAAAAGAAAGAAGAAAATGTACAGCTAGAAAAGTATAAAGAAAATTTAGAAAATGAAATTGGAAATTTAGAAATGCAGAGAAATATTCTCAAGGTTGAGAAAAAGGAATTAAAAGAGGACAATGATAAAATTATACGATATATAAAGTGGTACTATATACTAAAAAAGGAATTACGGGAGCGATTTTCTATTGATGTAGATGAGGATTTTGAAAAATTTGCCAAGCTTTTTAACGATTTTAGAATAATTGATTTTAATCTTCCAAAAATAATGGAGAAATATATAACAGCAATTTCAATAAAGGATAAAATAAAAGAAGAAACTCAAAAACTTGAAATGTTGCAAAAGCAAAATGCTCAATTAAACAATTCAATTTTTTGTTTACAAAATAAAATAGACCACTATAACAAACTTTGGATATTTATAACAATCTTCAATACATGGGATTTGATTATAAAAGGATTAAACAGTTATGCAATACAATGTTGGAAATAGCAAAGGCCAATAACATTCCTAATGATAAAGCCATTTTAAAATTCTTTAAAGATGTAGAAGAACAGTATGATGATAAACTTGGATTTGTGCCAAAATTGGATGAAAAAAGAAAAGAATTAAATGAATTAAATAACCAGATAATCAATTCTCAATATATCTTAAAGGCAACTTCATTTGTAGTTCCTGCTATAACTAACCTTTTTCAAAAAGGAGTATTTGAACATGATATTCTAGCTATAAACGAGATAATTGAAACTTGTACAAATAATGTTAGTATATACCACGACAACAAAAATAATAATAATGATAGTATTAAAAAGAATGTTAGCAAAGTTGAACAATTAGGACAATTAATAATAGATACACAAAATTATAACAAAACAAATATAGAAATAAAAGAAAAACAATCTGAACCTGATCTATTACAAACAAAAGTATATGATCTTTATAATCAAAAACAACAAATTGAAAAATATTTGCAAAATTTCAAAGTATTCATGAATTCAATAAATAACAAGTTATTATCACCTCATAAAGAATATACAAGTCATTTTGACGAATTTAATACAATTAATTTGTCGTCTATATCTTATCCTGTAATATTTATTAATAAAAATACAGAAAGCGTAGAAATATGAATTAAAAGTAGTTAATCAATTTTAAAATTAATTTTATGAATTTTATTCTCTGTTTTTTATACTCTTTTTGAAGGATTGTTCGCTTGATATTTATATTTTATCAAAAATCCTTAAAAATTCACTCCGTTACTAGAGATAAATTTTTTTGGCTCTGTTAACTTAAGGAAAAACCTATAATTAAAATAACCATATATTATATGTCCAATAGAAATAGAACACATTCACAAATTATAGGTTATGCATTATACTTGTACTTTCTTGGTTTATCCTTTAGAAACGATGCTAAAGCGTTATCTTTTTTAGGAATAATAAAAATAATCAATGTTTCCATCTGGAAATAGTTACAAAAGTACAAACCAAGGAAATATCTCAAGAATAAGAAAATTTAGGGATATGTCATAGATGAAACTGCAATGTAAATAGGTTCTTCTTCTAAGATCTTATCCCAAAATTCGATAGGATTATAGCTCTTTTCCCTCTTTTGATAAACTGCGACCTGCATCCAGCGAATGGACAGTGTAAAGGAGAAAAATAAACATCCTGCCATACTCAAGGTTCCAGATGAATTATGGGATAAGATCAAGAATATTCTTCTAAAGGAGAAATCTCTCATAATAGTTGGCTGCCGGCCAATTATCCCATACAGAAAAGTGATTGATGGACTTCTCTATATATTAAGAACAGGATGTCAGTGGAAGATGCTACCAAAAGAATATGGATCAGATTCTACCTATCATCGTAGGTTTCAGAAGTGGAATAGGATTGACATATTCAAAAAGGCATGGATAAAACTATTGAAAATCTATGATGATCTTGTCGGTATTAATTGGACCTGGCAATCCATCGATAGTATATCTATAAAGTCACTTAGGGGGCGATGACAGGACACAATCCCTATTGATAGAAGCAAACTGAGTACAAAAAGACATATTTTAACAGATAAAAAAGGAATCCTTCTATCTATAGTTATATCATCTGCAAGCACTCATGATATCAAACTAGTAATAGATGTGGTTGATAACTCTGTTATCAAACGACGTCGTCAACGTCAACGTCAACTGCCATCACATAAACCTAAACCGGGAACAAGAAGAAGTCTGCAACATTTATGTCTTGACAAAGCATATAATTCCTAACCTGAAGAACATGTATTAATCAAACGAGGGTATGTACTGCACATACCATACAAGAAAAAGAAAAGAAAGGAAGTTGACGAAGAAAAGACAATAACGATAACAAATCGTAAAAAATATTCTCCTAAAAGATGGGTTGTAGAAAGAACAAACTCTTGGCATAATAGGTTCAGGAAACTGTTTACTCGATATGAAAAAGAAGGTCGAGAACTATCTTGGATTGGTACAGTTCTCTTGTTGTATGATTATTTATAGAAAGATAATTTTGGGATAGGCTCTAAGTTAATTTGGCTTTGATGGATTGTTATTGAATCTGAAAATAAAGAAATTCTATTATTTTACATATATAAAAAGCGAAATATGTTTGTTGTAGTAAAGCGATTTCTTTCTTTGATTATATACAAATATATAAATAGTCTGGAACCATCCAAAATGAGAACACTTGTCAATGGACTTTTTTTTATTCTGAAACCAGGAGGTCTGATATATGTCTGGTGTTAGCAACAGTAACAACTATAACATCAATGGTAGTAGTAGGTGAACACCACAGAAGACAAAATAAGAATAGTAATAGAATCTCCAACTACAAACATATCCATAGCTGAATTATGTCGCTAATACAATATTAGACCTGCTTTGTTGCATGATTCGAAAACCCGTTATAATAGTAGTTTATCTGTAACAATAACAATTGAATTTTAGATATTTCGTTTTTAATCAAACGACAAAACGTTAGCAAATAACGAAGAAAAAAATAATCATGCAACAAAGCATGTTAGACCAAATGTATTCTACAGTTGGAAAGAGAAATTCATCAATGGTGGTAAAATGGCTTTATCTGTTTCTAAACAGAAAAATATAAAAAAAACCTGCAATTAGAAAATGAACACATAAAGAAACTGATTGCTGGTGAACTAACTAGAGTCAACGATGCCTATCACCAATCTAAACATATAGCCGGCATAGGTTTTGGCATACCTCAATATTAAAATTCATACAACATAAAAAAAATCCAACTCTATTCCATCATCTTATAAGATAACCCTTTATCCATATTTGATGCGCAACCTATTAAAAAAGGTAAATTAATTGTCCTTTATCAATTCCTTTATTTTGAAAAGTATCCTAAACCATTACGATTATATTAAATATTAGATAAAGAAATAAGAAAAAATACTAATATAATTTATTAAATTCCATCACACAATACAATTGTAAATTTACAAAATTAAAATTTATATCAAAATTTGCATTTTTATTAAGATTTAATAATAGAATGATTTGAATTTATAAGATCTCTTGCACAATTAGAAACAATTCACCATATCTCCGTGGATATCATATTGGTTTTTAACGATGCAGGTTCATTATTTTATAGTTTATCAGTCCTGCAACTATATCTGACACTTTATCATACTTTCTTAATCTATTTTTGAATATGTCGCTCATTATCCTATACTTTTTTAATTTACAGATGGTATGCTCTATAACTATTCTTCTTTTAGAATGACTTTTATTGAGATCTTTTTCTTCTTGTGATAGTTTCTGATTTCTCTTCTTTCTATATGGTAAAGCGGACAGTTGTTCTGGGAAATCCTTTTCCACGCCAAGGTATCCTAGATCAAATACATTAACAACATCTTTTGGAGTTATAGGACGATTCTTTTTGTAAATAACATAGTCATGCCTTCTTCCTTTCTTATGACCTAATTTGTGAATGATATATCCCTGGTTATTTACCACAAGCTGATTCTTTACAGTGTGTCGTTTCTTCTTTCCTGAATAGTATACCTTCCATATTTTATTATCTTTAGGTCTTGGGATTTGCTGTTGCTCCGTACAATCGACAAAAGCAATGAAGCCTGGAAAATATTTCTCTACTTCCTCTGGCGTTTTCAGCCTTTTTGTTATATTATATGTTTTTTGAGGGATAGGTACGCATTGTCTTACCAATCCTTCAATCTTTTGTATATCTCTATAGACGTTGCTCTGATCCAAATCAAAGAGAAAGCCAGCTAACGAGTAAGTGATGTAAAGATGATAGTACACTAAAAGCATCAAAAATCTGTTTTTAACATCTATCTTGAAATGTCTACCTACGGCACCAAACTTTCTTTTTCTATTGTATTTTTTATTGGATAACCGCTTGATCTCATGTTTACCATATCTTTTTGTTATTTCTTTTTGGAAAATGTTATCGAATTCTTGCACTGTAAGACCTGCAAATGATTTGAAAAGCAATGGCTTTTTGGATAACCTATCATATGAAAGCAAAGAGTAGGCAATTCATGGAAGGGATAGTGGTCATAAAGCTGTTTAGATATAATTATGCAAGAGATCTATAATATATTTTTTAATTGGACACATAATGAAAAATTTAAATAAATTATTTCTTATTAAAATTTTATGAGACATTATTTTATAATGTTTATTTCCATTGTAATTATTGCAATATTAGTTTTATCCATTTTATTACAACAATTTCAATGGTATCATAGCATTATAATGGAAGCAAGAAAATTTTCAAACCGGCAGTATTTTAATAAGAGCTTTACAAAAAAAACTTTTGGTTTTATAAAACAATTTATACAAATTTTTAAACAGATTTAAAATCTTTGATCTGCTTTGTTGTATGATTGCTATAATTGTGATTTTATGATAGATTTGTCCTAAATATCTACATCCGATTACAATGATCATTCAACATCATTTCTTTATCATATCTTTTAGTTTAACAGTTATGTAAACGCATAGATACTTTCTTCTTGTAAACTGCTTTGTTGCATGATTCGAAAACCCGTTATAATAGTAGTTTATCTGTAACAATAACAATTGAATTTTAGATATTTCGTTTTTAATTAATCGACAAAACGTTCTCAACTAACGACAAAAGAAAATAATCATGAAACAAAGCAAGCTGAAATCATTTATAATTACTTTCCTGAAAGATAAAGAATTACGAGGTAAACATATTCGAAAAAACATATTCAAAATTGATTGAATCTATTTACATACTCCATAAAAATTGCATAAGAATAACTAGCCCAAATCCTATTTCAGTATTAATTAAATTTGGATATAAACTAAATGATTTTTAAAATTCATCTTGATCTTGTACTATTTTATTTTTTAATTATATTTGCTTTGTTGTATTATTTGAAAACTCGTAGAAACATGGTTTATTTGAAACAATAACAATTAAATTTTAATTGTTTTTATTGCAAGTTAATCGATAAAACGTTAGCAAATAACGATTAAAATAATCATGAAACAAAGTAAATTTATTTATCAGATTATGTATAGACCCGATAGAATCTTCAATTTTTTATACTTTCCTAAATTTAATTTATTTATATTTTTTCATAATGTTGTAGTATGGCGAAGCTTTATGTCTTTCTATGCATTTTTGACACATTGATTTTTCTCCATATTTTTGATGGCATTTGCAATCACAAATAGATTTTATATCCGATTCCAAATAATTATTATAAAATTTAATTGAATATAATAGTTTTTTAATTTCATAAATAAAAGGTTTATAATCTTCTTTAAATAGCTGGTTTAAGATGAAAATATCTTTAAATGATGTTGTTTCAAATGTGGTTTTATCATCAAAATCTTGTTCAAGATATTTGGAGAATGATGGTATATCAACTAGGTTATTGTTATTAAAGGGCTTTGATAATAAAAAATTAATAAGTTATACGGATGTAAAGAAATTAAAAAATGTCATTCCATCAGCGGGGTTAGCGTTAACTATTGTTAAAAATTTTGATGAATATCAATATATAATATGTAATTATGTTCCAAAATTAAAAGATAATAACTTTTTTAAAATAAAATTCCAGAAAATTCGTATTCTTGTTTTTCTATTTTTTTATGATTTATCATCAATTTTTGCAGAAACACAAGATCCACAAATATTGGAACGCTGGATTAAAGAATCTAATAAATTATTGATGGAAACTTCTCAGATAATTTTAGATTATAGAGAAGCATTAAAAGATGAAAATTTCAAATCAAATTTTAATTCACATATAATTGTAAATAAAAATGATAAACTAAAACAAGACTATTTTGCTTATTTTAATACTGATGAAAATAAGGTTGATAGAATATTATATTCTATATATGGTATAGAACAGAGTTAAATTTATCATTGATTATTTTCATAAAAGTCTAATACTTGCTTACTATGTCCTGATGGTTTAACTTTTTGAAATACCTTCGATATTATTCCTTCTTTATTAATTAAAAATGTTGTTCTACTTACTCCGTAATATTCTTTACCCATAAATTTTTTCAGGCCGTATACACCATATCTTTTTGATATTTCATTGTTTGTATCTGCCGATAGCATATAGGGAATATGCATCTTTTCCCGAAATTTCAAATGAGATTCGTCTGAATCAGGACTTATTCCAATAATTTCAATATCTTTATTTTTAAACTCATTATAATTTTCTGTAAATTCTTCTGCTTGTATGGTGCACCCTGGAGTAAAGTCTTTTGGATAAAAGTAAATAACTATATTTTTTTTACCCAATATTTCCTTTAATTCATATTTTTTTCCTTGGGAGTCAAAAAAACTGAAACTAAATGGTTTATCGCCCTCTTTTACAACAACATTTTGGTTATTTTGATTATTTGAACAGTCATCCATATAATAAAGTTAAGAATAAAAATAAATATTATTGTTTATTCAAAGCCTGACAATATACTACTTCTAACCGAAAATAAAAGTATAAAAGCAAAAATTATCTGTTCTTGGTATTATTTCTAATTTGTGAATAGCAATAGAACCTGTTTTAACAATATTATAAATAAAAGGCCAAGTTACCTCAATGTAACTGACTCCATCATTTATTTTGATATGTTTACCCTGCTGGTCTTTACTTAAATATTCATTATCTAACTTAATTTCTGCAATAGCTGGTTTGTTATTCGTTGTCCCTATTATAACATTAACATTTGATGCTTTATTATATTTAAAAATTATAGTTGGATCTTTTTCTTTAGATTCAAGGGATACTTGTATTCGCTCTTTCTCCCATTTCCATTTGCCTTTTAAATAAACTATATTATCTAAAATAGTATTAGGTTCTGTTAGTATATTAAATTCATTTATTTTTAATTTTTGATTGTTTCCAAATCTTCTTATTCTGGAGTATCCTACACATATCTCTGGAGCTATTCCTGTAAAATGCATCCCGTAAGTTTCCGTTATTTCATTAATCTCAAGATTTTCTTCTTTTGAATCTATTTCTTTTGCCTCTTTAATAATCTGTGGTTCATCTAGCAGATCTGACAAAGCCTCTTCAAATTCATTTAAATTTCCATAACCAGGTTGTTCATATCTTATGAATCCTTCTTTATCAATGAATATGTGCTTTGGCCAATATGAATTTCCATACGCTTCCCACGTTCGATTTTTAAGATCTAATCCTATTAAATACTCTTTTAAATTTAATGAATTAATTGCCTTTTCTATATTTTTTATGTCTTTAGCAAATTCATATTCAGATGAATGAATTGGGACAATGACAAATTCTTTATCTTTATATTTTTCTTTTATTTTATTCATGATAGGAATTGTTCTTAAACAATAAATGCAAGTATAAGTCCAAAAATCTAATAAAATTACTTTTCCTTTGAAGTCTTTAATAGAATATGTTGCACCATCACTCCATTTTTCTATCGCATTAAATTCTGGTGCTGGGAAGGCCGGGATTAAATTCATGGATATTGTGATTATTCCATATAACTTATTGTTTTCTCTAAATAATATTTTATTTATGCGGGAGATGGGATTTGAACCCACGAACCCCTAAGGGATAAGGCCCTCAACCTTACGCCTTTGGCCAAGCTGGGCGACTCCCGCTTCAACTTATTTATAATTTAGGTTTAATTTGAATATTACCACTAATTTTCTTGTTTGCTTGTTGAATGGTTTTTATGTAGGAAAATATTTTTTTATTTTGTGCTCGTTCCTGTTCGATGTTTTACTTGTGGAAAGTTAATTGCTCATATTTATAATGATTATTTAGCTCGTATAAAACAAGGTGAAGAGCCTAATCGTGTAATGGATTCATTAAAAATTAATCGATACTGTTGTAGGAGAATGTTTATTTCAAGCGTAGAGACAATATATCAAGTTATACCTTATTATGAATCTTTGAGAAAACGTCGTGCAGAAATTCAATCTGAAATGGATGGTTAAATTGCCAACGATTACCGATATTAATGAAAGATTAGTTTTTAATAGTCGTGGCGATAAAACTATAGAAATTGATGTAATTTCTGATAATCAATTTTTGGGTCGTGCTTGTGCACCATCTGGTGCTAGCGTGGGAATACATGAAGCTCAGAGTTTTGTTAACAATGATCCAAAAAAAACACTGGAAAAGTTCAGAAATTTTAAAAAAAAGTTTATTGGAATAGATTGTAGCGATTTAAAAGCTATTGATGAAATTTTAAAAAAAGAAGATCAAACTAATAATTATTCAAATGTTGGTGGTTCTGTTGCGTATTCACTTACAATAGCTTGTATAGATTCTGCTTCTAAATCATTAAAGATTCCATTTTATAAGATATTAAATCCAAAAATTGATAAAATTAATCTTCCATTTCCTTTAGGAAATATGTTAGGTGGTGGATCTCATGCTGGTTCTGGTACTCCAAATCTTCAAGAATATTTGATATGCCCTATTGGTGCAAAATCTATTTTCGAAGCATTAGAAACAAATTCTACAATCCATAAAGAATTAAAAAAAATTTTGGAAAAAATGGAGCCAAAATTTACTGGAGGTAAAGGAGATGAAGGTGCATGGGCTCCAAACATTGATAATGATAAAGCTATTGAAACTTTGGAAAAAGCTGTTAGAAATTGTGGATATGATACTATTAAAGACGTCCGTTTAGGTATAGATTTTGCAAGCTCTTCACTTTGGAATTCTGAAAAAAGTATTTATGAATATAAAAGACATGGAAAAATTAGAGATTCAGGAGACCAACTCGAATATGCAAACCATTTGATTAATCAATATAATTTAATTTATGCTGAAGATCCTTTACATGAAGAAGATTTTGATGGAATGTCGAAATTGACCTCTAAAAATCCAAATTGTCTTGTAACTGGTGATGATCTGTTGGTCACAAATAAAGAACGTGTTTCGGTTGCTGTACAAAAACATGCATGTTCTGGAGTTATATTAAAAGTGAATCAAGCAGGTTCGCTTTATGATTCTTTGTTATTTGCAAACTCTTGTAATGATAATGGTATCAAAATTATTACCTCTCATCGTTCAGGGGAGTCAGTTGATAATCATATTTCGCATATTGCTATTGCTACTAATTCGGTAATGCTGAAATCTGGAGTAGTTGGTGGAGAGCGTATTTCAAAATTAAATGAATTATTGAGGATTGCAGAGTATGGTTTAATAGAAGGAATGGCTAAATGGAGCAATATATAAAAATGATAGAAAGAAATATTGACACTTCTCATACTCATGATTCTAATGAAGATTCTATAGACTCATTTAATAATTCTGAAAATCAGCAAACACAAACCAATAGTAATACAAATTCTGATACATCTTTTACTTCTGAGACTGATTCAACAATATCCTCAACAACAAGTAACACCGATACACCGATAGATGAAAATTCTGAAGATATTGAAGATCCAAATAATTTGGAAAAAATGATATTGTCTACAGGAATTAGAGTTGGAACTCCTATAAAGACTAAATATATGATTCCATTTATAACAAGAGCAAATCCTGAAGGATTATATATACTTGATATAAGTAAAACTCTCGCGAGAATTGATGTTGCTGCAAAATTCATTGGCAGAACTAATATCGGTAATGTAGCTGTTACTTCATCAAGAGAATATGGTAAAACCCCTATAGAAAAATTCTGTGAATTGACTGGTGCAAGAGGAATATTTGGTCGTTTTATGCCTGGAACTTTTACTAATCCTTCTCTTCCAAAATACCTTGAACCTGAGATTGTTGTAGTGACCGATCCACAAGCAGACGAACAAGCGGTTATGGAGGCCACTAGAGCAGGAGTTCCAGTTATTGCGTTGTCAAATAGTGATAATATAACTTCGAAAGTTGACTTGGTTATTCCTACGAATAACAGGGGAAGAAAGGCTTTAGCTACTGTTTATTGGCTTTTAACAAAAGAAGTTTTAAAGAAACAAGGAAAAATCAAATCTGATTCTGAAATGCCATTAAAAATTGATGATTTCGAAGCAAAACTTGTGGAAGAACTTATTTGAATGATGGTGTTTATTTAAGAGAAAGTTTTTTTAATGGGGTTTATTATCCCAAAAATAATCAAAAAATTATATATTTGATAAAAAATTTTTTTAAAATACTCGAGAATTCAGACCATACTAAAAGAAAATTGGATGATATTGGTAAAAGCATTATAAATAAAAAAAAATTGACTTTTATAGTACCCCATGGTGCTTATTATTATTCCGGTTTTGTATCATCATTTGTTTATTATTTGATAAATAAGATAGATTGTAATAATTTTATTATCTTGTCATCTGATCATAATGGTACAAGTCCTGGAGTTTCTATTATGAAGAATGGATTTTGGAAAACACCTTTAGGGAGTATTGCAGTAAATGATCATCTAGCTCTTAAGTTATCAAATAATAGTTATGATAATTTTATTAGTAACGATCCATATTCCTTTACAATAGATCATACAATTGAAACTCAATTACCGTTTTTACAATACGCTAATAAAAATTTTAAATTTTTGCCTGTACTACAAAGAAAACAGGATAAATCTTCATCAATTAAATTAGCTGAGATCATTTATTCATCCATTCATGATGAAGAGAAGATTATTTTAATAGCAACTTCGAATTTATCTCATTACTTATATTATGATGACTGTTATCAAAAGGAAAAAGAATTTTTATCCTCTGTTTTATCCTTTGACGTTGATTCCTTATATAATACTTTGGATAGAAATAATTCATTAAACATTTGCGGTTTCGGATGTATTGCAACTGCAATGCATTTATCAAAGCTTGAAAAAAATTTTAATGTATTTTTATTGAATCATTCTAATAGTGGTGATATTGATGGTAACAAGTCTGCTGTTGTCGGATATGGATCTATATTGTTTTCATAATTTATAATATGTTACCATTAAATAATAAAACTTTTTCTGTCTGCCCAGGAAAAGTCATCCTTTTTGGAGAACACTTTGTAGTATATGGGTATTCTTCTATAATTTTTGCAATTGATAGAAAACTTGGAATATCTGTTAATATTAAAAATAGAATACAAAGATCAAATGATTCTCCTAAAATTAATATTTTTACTAATATGGGTTTTAATGCAGAAATAGAAGGATCAAAAATAAGTTTGTCAAATGATTCTACTGCTTTATCCAATTATTTTATTGTGGATAATATATACAAGATTTTAAACTACCTGGTTATCAAAAATAAAAATGAACCTTTTGGTGATGATATTGATATTACTAAAACCAATATTGATATTTTCATTGATTCCGATATTCCAATAGGTGGAGGTTTGGGTTCTTCTTCTGCGTTTTGTGTTTCTTTAATTAGTTCGTTTTATCATGAAATGAAAAAGAAGGTAGATAAAAAATTTATATGTGAATTTGCTATCGAAACTGAACGGGTTATTAATAAAAATACTTCTGGTTTAGATTGTAATATATGTACTTTTGGAGGAATTGGTGTTTATAATAAACTGGCCGGCTTGAGGAAATTAAGATATAATATACAGGATTTTTCGTTTTTGATTATTGATACAAGGATTACTCATAATACATTCGAACTTGTTGAGCAGGTAAAAAAAATTAAAAAGAAAAATCCAAAAGGGTTTAAAGACTTGTGTATTGGTTATGAAAATATTTTTGAATCATCTTTTAGAGCAATAGAAAATAAAAAACTAGATGATTTGGGTATTTTAATGAATGAAAATCATTTGCTATTAAAAAAACTGAATCTGTCCAATTCTGTCATAGATAAAATAGTAAATATTTGCGAAATGGGTGGAACTTTTGGTACTAAAATCACAGGAGCTGGTGGGGGTGGATGTGTATTATCTTTGATAGATAAAAGCGAAAAAAAACTTGTAAATCGATTATTGGCAAAACTTGATGAATTTGATTTAAAATATTTTTTTACTACTCCTGACTACGAAGGATTAACAGTTAAATAATAGTTAAACAACAAAATGGCTTTAACTTGAGGAATTTTTCTATGAGTTGGAAGCGAAAATGTAACAAGGTTGTGCAAATTTTTGAAAGCACTAAACTTTCTTCACTCGAAATATTATAATTTTTTAAGAAATGTATAAAGTCTTTTAATGGATTTAAATATGTTTTAGAAAAACCTTATATTACTAGTTCCTTTAAGAATATTATACATATATTCTAAATTTGATCAGTGTGCATTAATGATTAATAAGGATCGGCAATTATAATATCTATCAGATTTTCTAAATGTCGTGAATTGTCCTCAATATATTTCCTATAAATTCTAATACTGCTCACGTAAAATATTTTCCATGAGATTGTATTCTTGAAAGCAGATTATGTATGCAATCTCTATTTACCAAAGAATTTATCTTGTTCCTTCATTTATCATCTTCATTTGCGGTGCTCTTTTTTTCTTTTATATATTCATTCTAAGATGATTCATGTCTTTTTCATTTCCTTTTTTAAGTTGGCTTTACGACTCTATAAAACATATACTAGATCTCTTGCATAATTAGAAACAAGCTACAGTTTATAATATGATTTGTATCGGTTTAACAATATTGATTCATTATTCTGTGGTTTACAAGGCCTGCTACTATATCTGACACCTTGTTATGTTTTCTCAATTTATTTCTAAATATATCTGCAAGTATCCTATACTTTTTCAATCTACAGATGGTATGCTCTACTACTATCCTCTTTTTAGAATGATTTTTGTTATACTCTTTTTCATCTTCTGATAATTCTAGATTTCTCTTCTTTCTATTAGGTATGGATATTAGTTGTTCTGGAAAATCCGTTTCTATTCCTAAATATCCTAGATCAACTACATTAACAACCTCTTTTGAAATGACAGAATGATTTTCTTTATAAATATCATAATCATGCCTTCTTCCTTTCTTATATCTTAATTTATTGATGATAATACCTTGGTTGTTAACCGTCAGTTGCGTCTTTACCGTATGTCTTTTCTTTTTACCAGAGTAGAAAGTCTTCCTTTTGTTATTATCCACAGGTCTTGGTATCTGTTGTTCTGTACAATCGGTAAAAGCAATAAATCCCGGAAAATATTTCTCTACGTCCTCAGGAGTTCGAAGCCTCTTTTTTGTTTTGTTATATATTTTTTGAGGAATTGGTACGCATTCTCTGATCAAACTTTCAATCTTTTGGATATCTCTGCAGATGTTGCTCTGATCCAAATCAAAGAGAAATCCTGCTAATGTGTATGTGATGTATAGGCGATAGTAAACCAAAAGAATTAGAAATCTATTTTTTATATCTAGTTTGAAATGTCTCCCTGCACCAGCTTTTCTTTTTCTATCTTCTTTTCTTTTATATGATAAACGTTTTAATTCATATTTTTCATATCTTTTTTCTATTTTTCTATTGTAAATATTATAGAATTCTTGTACTGTTAAGCCAGTGAACGATTTGAAAAGCAGTGGTTTTCGGGATAACATCTCGCATGAAAGCAACAAAGAGAGAACAGCGTAATAATGAACTTTAGGTCATAAAGCTGTTTGTGAATAATTATGCAAGAGATCTATTGTATGTGGAGTACTTTGACTAGTGCTTGATTTGGTTCGGTATAACTCGATCTCTTAGATGCATATAACCCTTAAAACTAGCCCACCTACAAATTAGAATATACTTAAAACTTTCATGTCGTCATAACTGTTAACAAAACTGTAAATTGAAATTATTTGGCTTAATGCTAAATATATTATGCATTGAATATTACAATATTTTGGATATTATATATCATGGCAATATAATTTCTGCCGCTATGATATGTTTGCATTTTACTTTTCTAAATATAAAATCTTTACACGTGCAACTCTTTTTTTCTAAATTTACTTCATAGAATTTGTCTTTGTCTGTACTACTTTTTATTCTATATGTTATTGCTTTTTTTGTATTTTCATTATTGCTATCATAATCCAATTTATTTTCGAAATACTTATAGTCATTATTTTTGATTTTATTTTTTTCACTTATATCATATTGTTCTGTTATAAAATGCCTTTGTTGGATACTTGATTCTATTATGTTGTAAGCCTTTTGCTTTTTTTTCTCGAATTGTTGTATCTCAGTAATATTGTTCTTTATTTCTTTTCTTTCTTCTTTTTCAGCTCTTAATTTAATTTTTTTTATATGTGCATAAGATATAACAGGTTCTTGCCTCATTTCTTCTCCTACTATTTTTTTACTTTTTATAAATGATTTTTTAACGATTGACTCCTCTGAAATACTTTTAATATCAACCTTGTGTTCACCTATAGCCTTTTGTATTATATCGATAACGTTATCATCTTTAGTATCTGGAATATAAATCACATAAATTAATGCAATATTTTTTCCTTCGTACCTTCTTATTACTCGGCCTATTCTTTGAATAGTTTGATTAATGTTTGATGTAGTTGCTAATATAATTTCTATTCTTACTTGTGGAACGTCATATCCTATTTCCAAAGTATGGATTGATAAAAGTACATTAAAGTCAAGACCCCATTTTTTAAGTATATTTTGTCTTTCTGATGTTCTTACTTTAGCATCAATAATTTTTGATTCTATTCCTTGAATCTTTAGAATGTCTTTTAATTTTTCAATTGATTCAATAGTTTCGCTAAAAACCATGATTTTTTCATTAGGAAATTTCTTTGATATGATATTTGCTGCTTCAGATAGTTTATTTTCAGCACAGCTTAACAATAGCTTTCTCTTTCTAATATTTGCAAACCATGCTTTTGCCATTCCACTTGCGAATCCCCCTTTTTTCAATAAGTCGGTCATTGAATTTGCATCATATCTTTTGAATTTATTTGAAATATTCTTGATTTTAATAGAATATGTATCATATTCTTCTACTTCTTTTTCTATTAATGGTACCTTAATTGGAATTACTACTGGTTTTGCCAATCTTTTATCTTTGACTGCTTTGTTTACGGTATACTCTATTACTGGTGGTAATACGGTTAAAATGGTATTATTTCTAAAATCTTTTTTATCCAAAGTTGCAGTTAGTCCGAGAATTGCTTTTTTTGGATCCTCTATTACAATATCAAAAATTTTACGAAATGATTTTGATGTATCTTTAATTAAATGTACTTCATCAAATATTACCATTTGTGAACGTCTTATTAAATTTGGATTTCTTATCACACTATGATATGTACTTATTATTATTTCTGCTATCTCTTTTCGTTCTCCAAAATATGCAGCTACATTCTCTTTTGGAATGCCGTAAGAAACTAATCTATTTATCGTTTGATCAATTAATGAAATACGCGGTACAAGAAATAAAATGTTAAAAAAAGACCAATGGACGTTCTTGTTGTTTTTGATATCGCTATTAGAATCATTTTGGTTTGCTAATAGGTCGAATTCTTTTTGACTGTTTTCTAAAGATTTATTGATATCAATTACAGATTTTTTTGTATATAGTAATTGTGTATCTTGTAAATTATTAGTTACTAGCATTTTAGCACATTCGAATGCTATTTCTGTTTTTCCAGTTCCAGTACTATATAATATTGTTCCTCTTTTATTATTGTTTATCCATACATTTACAGCTTCTATTTGGTCTTTCTTAAGGATAAATGGAAATTTCAAAAGAGATATTGATGGCAATTTTTGTAGTGGCGTATCTAAATCATTTCTATTGCTTTTGTCGCTTTTTATAAAGAAATTATTATTCATATTTTAGACCTGCAAAAAATATAAAAATTATTACATGATCTAATTGTTCGATGCCGGGTCTATCTTCAATGATCTTTTGATATGAGATAGGACAGATTAAAGATAACCTATGATACATAATATTAATAATCATATCCAAATAATAGATTAATGTTAAAAGAGCAGTACTTTCATATTCTGTATTTGATAGATTGTATATCTTGGATTATTAAACTCAAATACTTACATATCATATTTATATATTTAAATTGGAGTAATTTTAAGGTTTTTTATTATAAAATAAATTATGGTATTAAAATTTTTAGGATCTTAACTTCTTTTATAAATACATGAAATTTACCGGTTTATTTTATAGCATAATTAAAAAATTGCTGGTTATATCATGGAGAAATATTTAAGTAATTTTCAATGTAAATTTATCAATTTATTTTTTATTTATAAGAATGAATATTTTAAGTTCACGATAATAATTTTGACTTGTATATGCCGATTTACTTGAGATTCAAGGTCTTCTAAATAATTGGCTAAAACTGTCTCTTTTGTCTCGTAGTGTTCTTACATTGGCTTCATATCTTTTAGGTTTAATATATTATGATTTTAAATATTATTTTATTATTTCAGTAACATTATAACTATGTTCTTAAATCGTGTATTAGTTGAGAAAACCCTTGAACATCATTTTCTGTTTCAATATTATAATTTTCTAAAGTTTTTTTTAATTTATCAAATAGATCAAAATAAGATATATGATATTTTCTTTTTTGTAATATGGTTTAGGTTTTCTACTTTTGTATTTTTTTATCTCTAATTTTTTTATTTCATCTTTTATTATTTTTTGAAAATTTTCTAATTTATGATACTCTTTTTTCTTTTGAGATAAATATGATATTTCAGAATTAATGGGCATTTTATTTTGTTTTTTTGAATTATAATTTGATTTTAAATCTGAATCATCGATATTGTTAAGGTTTGACATTATTCCATAATCTATTTTATTTTCTGTTTGAAAATAATCTATTGATTTTTATAAGATGTATCATCATTCCCAATTAAAGAAAATGTAATATTGATGACATTTGATTTATATTAAAAAGAAAATTAAATAAATCTTTAATCAATCAGAATATGTTGCCTGGAGTAACCTTTAGATTTTTACTATTAAATATTACATCTATGAAATTATATAATTCACTGTGTTGATTTGTTTTCGATACTGACATTACTATTATTGTTGATATAATCCTTCTAAACAAAAACTGGCTCATCGTTAATATCAAGATTTTTTAATCTATTTGCCATTCTAAAGACTTGGTATACATTGCTGAATTGACATGTTTGATTTTCTTGCTAATACTATAAAATTTGTTATTTCCTCAATATCTGATAGACTTAAGTTATTTTTCCAATCTTTTATTAAATAATGTACTCTATCCTTTGGAATGTTAGTTTGGTTTCCTATTTGATCTATTGTTTACATTGTAGATATTTTTGTATAACTATTGTTTTATTGACTTGTAGTGAGGCAGCTAAATTATACTATTAATGATTAATAAAATATAAAGACATTCATATATAGAGTTGATGCGGTCATAAAGCCGCCAAAACGGTCAACAGATGGATCAAATTAACCTGTGTATGATTAAAGAATAATGGCTTTTGGATGTCCTCTTGAACAAAAGTATTGAAAGGACAAAAAATGATGGATAATAGACAATCATAAATCTATTTATATTAATTATGCGAGATCTATCGAATAGTTATAGAATATACCATTTATCGATTGAAAAAATATCGGATATTACCAGATGTATTTAAAAACAAATCAGAAAAGTAGTCAGGATATTTATATCATTCAAGATAAATAGTAGAGATGACTGGAATTACTGTAAAGATTATTTAGAATAAAATTTTTTTCATAGATAAAAACGTTAAAGAAAATATTTCTTATTTTACTTATCTATTGCCCACCTCCTGATCTAACCCCGCTACCTCCAGCTCCAATATCAATACTAGTGCCGCCAGTACCACCTATATTATTATTAACACCATCAGTACCGCCTATATTACTGCTACCTTTACCAGTATTATTGGATATACCACTTATACTACCTGAACTACTACTGGGATTGTGAAGTCCAGTGCCAGTAGTACCTGTGCCTCCTCCACCAGGGCCAGTGCCACTTGTTCCACCAGGACCTACGCCCATAGTGCCACTTGTTCCACCAGGGCCTGTACCCATACCGCCAATGCTATTGTCAATAGTGCCGCGTGCAGCACGAGAGCCACTTGCAGTATTACTACTTTGTGCAAACACTGATGCAGAAATCATCAAAGTAGACAATGTAAATACTGTTACTATAGATATTATGAAAAGTAGATTTATTTTTGACATTTATTATATAAAATGTAATGATGTTTATTAATTCTATAAAATTTAAATAAATTAAATAATTAAATTATAATTATGCAATTTTTATATTCAAATCTAAAAATTTTAATAGTATTTATTAAAATTAGTACATAATTGCTTTGTTGCATAACTCAATTTTTTCGTAACTGTATATCACATTTAGTTCAAGTCTATGAAATATCTATTCGGAACTCGTAATATGATAACAAAGTCCAATCATTAAAAAACGAATTTCAGAGTTATGCAACAAAGCATACATAATAACAAAAAAGAGAATATTTAATAGTTTTATAAACAAATGACCATTAAAAAGTTATGAATATTTTTATTTTAAAATATTAATAACATATATCAATAATAATCTCTTGCGTCTCTAAATTGATATATATATACATATCTTATTGCTAAAAGGTGCTTTGTTATGATTCGAACTCAGTTAAAACGACAATTATTCATTAACAAGAACAATTAAACATTACTGTTTTCGTTATGGATTTATTAGTAAAACGTTATTAAATAGCGAAAAAAATAATCATGCAACAAAGCATTTAAAATTACACAAATTGCCAATCTCTTCCTTTATTTAAAAAAAGTATTTGTATTATCTTGTAGAATCTGGATTTATTTCATATCAAGGAAATATTCAAAAATTTTTAATGGAAAATGAGGAATTTAACTTATTATACTTAATCAATGAGGAAAAAATAAATAAAAAGACGAATATACATAATACCATTTGCACTCTATAGATTTGTAATGAATCTATAAAGTTAACAGTTATCTGTTGCATTATATAGCGTATGAGGAATATAATAATTGAAAATTGACTACTTGATCTTATCAATATATTGTAAAAGTATATGTCTATCTGTAAATAGAGAACTTTAACTGTTAATATATGGTATTATCATGCATCTTATCCTTTGACTAGTTAATGTGTATTCAACTGGTAACATATATATTTATACGTAATAATGATTTTGCATTTTACAAATCTATTACAAATAATGAAATTTATAAGATTATTATAACACCTAGTAATTGGATTTGCTCATCTAATAACCAGGTGTTTAATGGCATCAATTTTAAGTCCATGTACTCGGCAGAATATAATATAGATGGGTGCAAAAACCTTAAAGTTAAGGATAGAGCATATGCCTATTAGCGGCAGAAAATACTTAAAAAAAGATAATCTCGACAAATGAGGAAATTCAAAATTCAAATGTAAAGATTGCAAGCAAGACTTCAGTCAAACTAAGATTCTATCTGGAATTGAATTCATAGATATATGCTTCTTTGATGACTATATATATACCTGTAAAAAATGATTAAATTTTCTACTACTATTTTTATTTCAAAATGGAACTATTGTCAATCAGAAAAAAATTTAACAAAATAAAAAATTTTAGTCGAGCAGTTAAAATGCCTATATCAATGGACATTATATTTATTATTGTAATGCAAAAAAAAGAGTTAATGATAAAAACTTATATATCGTCATTTTTAATTCTTTTTTCATTTGTATGTACTCTTACATACTTTTTATAGTCTAGAAAAGGTTTGGGCGGATAATGTGGTTGCTACCATACCTGTTGGAACTCTTCCACAAGGTGTTGCATACGATTCACATAGTAAAGAGATGTATGTAGCTAATGGGTTGTCTAATGATGTCTCTGTAATTGATACTTTTAATCATAATGTGACAACTACCATACCTGTTGGAACTAACCCATACGGAATTGCATATGATTCACATAATGGTAGAATATATGTATCTGATTCTGGTATTAGTGGTATTAATAACGCCGTCTCTGTAATTGATACTTTTAATCATAATGTGACAGCTACCATACCTGTTGGAACTAACCCATACGGAATTGCATATGATTCACATAATGGTAGAATATATGTATCTAACGAAGGTTCTAACACCGTCTCTGTAATCGATACTTCTACTAATAGAGTGGTTGCTACCATACCTGTTGGAAGTGGTCCACAAGGTGTTGCATATGATTCACATAATGGTAGAATATATGTATCTAACGAAGGTTCTAACATCGTCTCTGTAATCGATACTTCTACTAATAGAGTGGTTGCTACCATACCTGTTGGAACTCTTCCACAAGGTGTTGCATACGATTCACATAGTAAAGAGGTGTATGTAGCAAATGTTAATGATAACACCGTCTCTGTAATCGATACTTCTACTAATAGAGTGGTTGCTACCATACCTGTTGGAAGTGGCCCACAAGGTGTTGCATATGATTCACATAATGGTAGAATATATGTATCTGATTCTGGTATTAGTGGTATTAATAACACCGTCTCTGTAATTGATACTTTTAATCATAATGTGGTTGCTACCATACCTGTTGGAAGTGGTCCACAAGGTGTTGCATATGATTCACATAGTAAAGAGGTGTATGTAGCAAATGACTTTTCTAACACTGTCTCTGTAATTGCTACAAATAGTAATGCAATAGGTAATGGAGACTTAGGTAGTGGTAATGATAGAGATTGAGATAATATACTGGAGATAATGGGACTTAAATATGCATAGTGACTTTACGATAGCAGAGTCTGGTAATGAAGGCAATAGTAGTTTAGGTGATAGTAATATCACATGCTTGAACGATACAATAAGAAGATAAGCTATAAGATAATCTTTTTTATTTTTCTGTGGGGAAAAATGGTGCGATATCTCAACAAAATGATACTTAAAGTTTCAATATCTTTAAATTCTTAAATGTGTATCTAGTACAGGATCTGCTTTATAATCATATCATGACAAAGCGAAAATCATAGTGAATCTTCTAAAACAACAAAGTGATATATCAAAGATATGATTTTATGACCATTATAATTAATTGTTTTCATATTTGGGAGGTAATAATTTCATATTTTTCATATCTTTTGCTATATGTTTGTTGTAAATATCATCAAATTCTTTTATTGTTAGTCTCGTAGACGGTTTGAAAAGCAGTAGTTTTCTAGATAGCCTCTATATGAAAGCAACAAAGAGAGAACAAGGCTTGTGGAGATCTGTTGAGTCTAAAGCTGTTTGCAAATAATTATACAACTGGTTTAAACTATGACAATCCTGACGTGCACTGAGTCTACATATGATATAAGCATTATTGAAAGATTTGATGTCCCGATGCAAAGTCATTATCACATAAAAGAAGGTCCTGTCACCTATTCGTCTATTTATCCTACATTTTTCCATGGAGCCTTCCTTTTAATGCTTATGTTTATAGATATAGTTATGTAGACTTTGTATCCTTTCAGGATAAGAATATCATCTTCTTCAAAAATCTCGTCTTTTTATCATCTATAATCTCGCCGTTCTTTCTTTCCATACTATTATCTTGTTATTTTCATGGGTAACCTTGCAATCGCATATGATGAGGTTTCACCAGACGAACACGTGTATAACTCCTCAAGTCCCTTATCTAATGGTACCTTTACAGTTTGAAAGATAAGCACACTCTCTTAACTTGATTATTTGTTTTTCTAATATGTTATTTTTACCAATATGTAAGAAAAGAATATATTATGTAATTTATATTACATAATGTAGGTGAAATTTATGGAAAATAACGATATATTACCAATTGATTTGTTTAACAGATTCTTTAGCTTTGGAAAAAGAGCAAATAGAGGATTGTTTGATGATGCAACCAATCTTTTCAAAGACTTTGATGATATGCACAGAGAAACGAACAGAATGTTTGATGTGTTCAATAACCTTTCTACAAATGCACCAAAGGAGCTGATAAGAGAATACCAAACTCCAGATGGCAATAAAGTACAAGAGGTAGGTCCTATTGTTTATGGATACTCTATGACCATTGGACCTGATGGTAAACCACATGTAAGGGAATTTGGAAATGTAAAAGCAGCTACTGCCAATACCAATACAGGTCAGTATCTTGGTATGAACAAACCACAGATTACCTCTGAAAGAGAACCACTAGCTGATATTACAACAACCGATAAAGAAGTAAAAGTAGTACTAGAGATGCCAGGAATAAAGAAAGAGGATATTAAAATAAATGCATATGATGAAAAGGTGGACGTAAAGACAAAAGATGATAGCTCTGCAAGAAAATATCATAAAATAATTGACCTTCCAAAGTCAGCTGATATTGGAACAGCAAGGTCTACCTACAATAATGGCATACTGGAAGTAACCTTTGACAAAAAGAAAGAGGAAAGTAAACCAAAGGGCAAAGAGATAAAAATAGAGTAAACCAAAGTGCAAAACTATAATATAATTATTTTATTTTTTTAAAATAAAATTAACAATAAGGAGATAAGCTTCATTCTCTGGCTATACGGAGTTATTTTTTCTCTGCCTTTTTATGAAAATCATATAAAACAATGGATAAAGTCATTTGTTTATCAACATTGTAAAGAAATAATATTTGAATTAACAGAGCTCTTCTCTAAGCTAACTGATATTTTCAAACAAGTGTAAAAATAATGCAGATGTTTTCAATATCTTATTTAATGTTCGCACTCGATGTATCCTCAACCAATTTCAACAGATTGACCGTTATGATATTGATGCTCTTTGAATATCATCTCAGCAATTTTTTCTGCTATATCTTTAGGTTGAAGCATATTATGTTTGTTCTTCTTGTAATAATTTAGATCAACATTTTGTTGCATTTGGGTATCTACTTCACCAGGACAAATTGCCATCACTCGTATATTGTAATTTGCTACTTCCAATGCCACACTTTCAGTTAGTCCAATCATGCCAAATTTGCTTGCACAATATGCAGATATATCCGGAAATCCAGTCTTTCCAGCTCCTGAGCTCACGTTGATAATTACACCTGATCTATCTTTTATCATGAAAGGAAGTGTTGCCCTTGTGCACAGAAAGGAGCTCTTTAGGTTAATATCAATTGTTTTATCCCATTCGTCTTCTGAAGTGTCAATTAATTTTTTGACATATACTATTCCAGCATTATTGACTAAAATATCAATGGATTTGAATTTATCAATTGTTGACTTGATAAGATATTCTACTTCAAAGGAGTTGCTAACATCACATCTTAAGCCAACTACTCTATCACGATAAGCATCATATGTTTTTGTAATTCGTTTGATTTCTTCAACTGTTGAATCGATTTCTGTTTGAGTTCTAGAACATATAACTAAATTTAACCCTTTTTTATATAATAAAATGGCAGTTTCTCTACCAATACCTCTGCCACTACCTGTCACAACTGCAGTTTTATTTTTCAAATTTTAATATTATCGTTGATAGAAGGAGTGTCTTGTTCGCCATTATGAAACTATTTTCTTCATGTTTTCTTGGATTATAGTCATCTTTAGTTGAACTATTACTGTTTATTTTATTGCTTTTACGATCATTTCTTTCCACAATATTTTAAAAAGTGTTAAAAGTGTTAAAAGTGTTAGGACACTAAAATTGTCTTGGCTAGAAAATATTTTCTTTATTTGAGGATACGAGACACAAAAAGGCTCTGTAAAGTTAAGGAAAACGCTATAGCGTTAGAATAACCATTTTATTTATGAGATCAAGAAATACAACGTCTTCAAGCATCGTTAGTTATGGATTATACTTGTACTTTCTCGGATTATATTTTAGAATCACTGATAAAGCGTTATCTTTATTAAAAATAGTAAAGATAAGTCATGTATCTGTCTGGAACTGGCTTCAAAAGTACAGGCCTTGGAAACATCTAAAGAATAAGAAAATTAAGGAACACATCATAGATTAAATTGTTATAAAAGCAGGTTCTTCTAAATTAATATGGCTTTGAGTGATTATAGAATCAAAGAATAAAGAAATCCTTGCGACTAATATAACAAAAAAGCGAAATATATCTATTACCAAACGCTTTCTTTTTCATGTAGTAAACAAATATGGATTACATGCTGTTTCATCGTTAGACGGTGGTGACATTTGGTATCCTTCGCAAGCCTGCAAATTCTTGAACTTATACCATCATGTTCACTCTGTTTTTAAAAAAAGCATAATTGAAATAACAATACATTATATAAAAGATAGAATTATAGAATGCTTTGATGACTATTTTCATTGTAAAAACAACAAATGTAAATTAAATCATATCAAACAATGACTTGAGTTGTTTATTTATCAACACAATAAAGAAATAATGCCTTAAGTTAATAGAACCGCTCTATAGAATCAAAATTAATCCTGGAAGAAAATTATCATAATAAAAAGAAGCGTATTGTTTGACGGTTAACCAATATCAATCAAAACATCCAATCTAACTTTAGAGAATATTGTCCACCTTTGATTTGTTGTCATGTGTCTTCCCTTTTTGTTTGAGCAAAACTGCAAATATGATTCCTATCCCAGCAAGCACTGCGGCTGCCAAGAATGCGTAACCAAATCCAGTCACTATCATTGCATTCTCAGATTGTATTATATGACTTGATGAATAAAAGGAAGTTGTAAAATTGGCTACGGTAAGAAGAAGTGCTAGACCTATTGGTCCTCCAATCTGCCGTGATGTATTTATCAATCCTGATGCGAGACCTTCTTCTCCCTTTCTGGTTCCCATCAGTCCAGCTATGTTGATTGCAGTAAAGCCAAACCCTGCTCCTAATCCTATTAAAAGCATTGGTCCTATTAATCCGCCAACGTAACTTTCTGTGATTGAAATCCGTGAAAGTAAAATATATCCTATTGTCTGCAAAGCCATTCCTAAAATTAAGTTTGGTTTGATTCCAAAGCGATTTACTAATCTTGCTGACAAAAATCCCGAAATAAATAAGAATGTAATATTCAAAGGAAGAAATGCAAGTCCTGTAGATAGCGCAGAGTAGCCTCGTAATTGCTGAAAATAGTTTGTCAAAATGAATGTCATTGCTGCTTTGTTGCATAACCAAACCTATTTAGCTAGGATCCAACCAATTAATCATTTGTGATCCACTGGCCTTCTTATAACCAGTCTCTTGTAAGACGAGGAGAGATACTTTTTTCCTATGATTTTCTGGATAACTGGGATGTTGATCTTGCAAGGATGAATGAAAATAAGAATGGCAAAAAGTACAAATTTCCAGATTCTTTTGTTCTCATAGTTGGTCACATCAAAGTATACTTTCACCTTCCATATAGACAAACAGAAGGAATCATAAAGGCAACTGTAGGAAAGAATCTTCCAGATCATCCATGTTATTCACAGATATGTAGAAGAATAAACAAACTGGACATTGACATCAATAACAGTATTGATGATGATGATGATGATGATGATGATGTCGTTATCATCGTAGCAGCGGGGACAGTACCGGAATCAAGATTACAAACAGAGGTCTCGGTGGATGCAAGATAAGTGGGATGTAAAAAACAAGAAAGGCTATCTAAAGATACATGTTGCAGTAAATATCAAGACCAAAGAAATTCTTGCACTGAAAGTCACAGATGAAAAGGTGCATGATGGAAAGGTTATGAAGAATTTGGTGGAAGGCGTGTTGAATAATAACCGCAATGTCAAGATCAAATCTTTCATTGGTGATGCAGGAGCCTACGATAGCAATGAAAATTTCAAATACTTGAAGGAGAAAAGGATTCGACCTGTCATCAAAGTAAAAAGAAACTCTATCGTTTCATCCAAGAATAGCAATGTAAGGAATAGAGAAGTTGAACTTCAAATAAAGGATTATCATAAATGGAAAAAGAAAAGAAAGTATGGACAACGATGGATGGTTGAAACAGCATTTTCATCTATAAAGCGGATGTTTGGTGAATATACATCTGCAACCAAGTTTCAAAACATGATAAAAGAGATGACGATGAAGGTATCGTTGTACAATCTGTTTAGAAGAGTTGCATAAAATGGATGGAAATAATTTAAGGAAAACTAGTTATGCAACAGAGCAGAATATATCTATTACCAAACGATTTCTGTCTCATGTAGTAAACAAGTATGGTAAACATCAAGTTTCATCAGATGGTGGCACTTGGTACCCTCCAGCATGTCGATTTCTAAAATTAAAACATCATCTTTACTCTTCTTATGAAAAAAGCATCATTGAACGGACAATGCAATACATCAAGGATAGAACCGAAGGATTTGACGATTACTTTCCTTGTAAAAAGAACAAGTGTAGATTAAATCATATAAAACAATGGCTCAAGTTGTTTGTTTATCAACACAATAAAGAATTCATATCTTAAGATTACGTAATATTAAGAAATTTTTTGATTTCCTCTATAGTACCATTATCATTGGGTAATGCAGTATGAATAATATTAGAAATAGGCTTGGAGTTCTTATATGTAGTCCTGCCTGACATAGAGCCCATTGCACTTTCTGTAACTACAACAGAATCCCCATGCTGGCTAAAATCAAATGGAGCACTGAAATGAAATGAAATATTCGTATCTATAGTTATACCAATGGATGAATAGCCTATTGTATCAAGGGTCTCAAGAGTATTACAAAAAATTACAAGTATATCATCGTCATTTCCTGGTAGTCTTTCGCCAAGACTTTTTTTGAATTCCATTGCTTTTTTGACTTTATCTTGCATATTGTTAGGCAAACTCCATTCATTTTTTAGATACGTTTCATTAGTACCAAGTATGGGTTGACCATCACTATATATTACAGGTCTATTATTTAGATAAAAGTCATCGGGCATTAGCTCAAACGCAGAAGGCCATTTACTGTATAGGGTCTTCCATTTCTTTTCAAATTCAGTTGCACCCCCCATCATATTTTTCAATTCGTTTGTTATTGCCATCTTTTCATAAAAATTAAAGAATCCTGTATTATGAATTTCGGGATTGATTTCAAAGTATGATACGGGATTACCAAAATGTGGTGAACCTATGTATACAGTGCGCTTGATAGGTGCACCTTGATTTTTTGCGAAGCGTGTTATGAATCCTCCCATAGAGTGACATATAATATCAACACTATCCAAATTTTTGTTTTTAATAAAGTTAGCCAACATTTGACCTGAAATTTTATTTGATTGTCTCCAGTCATAAGGAAAGGTCCAGAAATTACTACCTAGTGTATATCCCCATCCTATAATAGCATTTATGATATAATCATATGCCCCTGGTAATAGACCTGTAGTCACTACTGAAACATTATCATCTATGCTTTCTCGGATATTGCTACCAAGGTCAGAGAGAATATTATCTGAAAAATTTGGTGAGGAAATCCCTAATGGAAAAGGCCAAATTCCAAAAAATTCAGGATCCTTCTTGACTGCAAGACTTGATTCCAGAATTCCAGGTACAAGTATCAAAGGTCTTTCAATGATATGCTCCGTCATTACAAAAAAAAAGAACAAGTCAATACTTAAGTCTATCTAGTATTTAGATGAAATTACCACATAATATATTTAGTAAAATATCTAATCCATACAGAGAAAGATTGGTTACATCTAACAAGTATCAAGATATGCTTTGTTTCATGATTCCTATAATTTATGATTTTACTATCTGAATTGGTTAAACAGATATCATTTTGTTATACAATGATGCTTTTAACACCATTTCTTGTATGATATTCCCTACTCTGACAGAATAAACATATTCACCAAACATTCTCTTTAAATATGAGAATACTGATTCAACAATCCACCTCTTTCCATAGCTAACACTATCTTTCCACTTTTGTAAATCATTTTTTAGGCTAAAACGGATAGATTTCTTATGATGTTCCCTTTTTTCTCTCCCACTCGGATCCTTTCTTTGATAGAATAGGGTTTTATGTTTATTCGATTAATTTAACGATAAAATATAAATTAATAATGCGTTATTTTCAGTGATTTCAAGGTGCTTTGTTGCATGATTCGAAAATCAGTTAAAAATTTAATATTTGTATTATAATAATAATTAAGCTTTGACTATTTCCGTTATAACACTGTCAATAAAACGTTAACAAATGACGAATAAAATAATCATGCAACAAAGCAATTTCAAGGAATAAAACGTCAGATTAAGATTTATTAATATTAAGTGTTAAAAGTGTTAGGTTTAAAACCTTTGCTCTAACAATCGTTGATACTGATCAACCATCAGATTTTACTACAGGCTATAGTTTATCTCAGACAGACAAAAAAGAAGGAAAGATGATATAACCGGCAATATTTGAATATAAATAAATAATTCATTGTTGCTAAACCTGCAAAACTATATAAAATTTAATCATATATTCATAAATTTACAGGCAAAAAAGATAATCTTATTTATGATCAAGTCAAAAACTATGCTAAAGCTTCCTTCTGTGGTTAACAAAATGTAGAGGCCACCTGGCATACCTACAGGAGATACAAACAAACGAGCCGTTGAGAGGATAGATGTCCTGCAAAGGTAATTACATCTTCAACATAAAAGAGCTGACAATCTTCTCTTCACCAAGTCCAACACCCCTCTGCCATCTTTACGTAAAACTATCATACCACCGACCCCTGAGCAGATCATAGGAGGTGTATCTAGGTATTATTCTTCAACATATACTACATTGTAACTATATGAAAATAATTCTCTTGATGCCTAAAGGACATAGAACAATAACTTGAGGTCAATACATTGCATCAAAAGACAAAAAGAAGACAATCGCTGTATTCTTTCTATGATGAAACACCTATTTAATATCATCAACCTATACATCAGGATCTGATTAGATAATAAAAGAAATAGACATAGGTTATGATAGTCCTTATTTGGTATGGGCAAATCCAATTACTCTTTTATCTTCAAATAATTCAATTGCTCGCTCCAAGTAAAACATCTAGCACCGTCTACAGTTATATAGCAGGATTTTGCCGGACTTAACGCCTCGTTAATAAATTTGACATTACCTTATATTTTTATAATCTAAATTCAATACTGTTTTCAATCAAAGTATATTTTTAAATACATTTATTTTATAATTATTGTTATTATTATACATATCTTTTATTTTTATTAGTTTAAGTCTATTACTTTAATACAGAAACATATAAACCATGTTATACATATATAAAATAGATACTATTTGGAACCTGTATTAAAATCAACATTAAAACGTCAACTACCATATCTTATAGGCGGAACAATAACCGGTATATTTATTTCATATTATTATGGAATTTTATTCTCTATTATAGTTAACAGCATAATTTGGTTTGTAATATCTACTATTGTTAACAAATACTACTGGCACTACACCGGCTTTAAAGATGAATTTTATCTTGTATCAAAATATATTGTTCATAGAAACAAGAATAAAACAGATAATGTCTCCAAGGCATATAAAAAAGAGTCTCAAAGTAGTAGTAATCAAGAATCCTTATCCGAAAGCAATGACGATAAAACCAGTAATATTGGCAGCCCTATAAAATCGTGAACTAAAGCAAAAATAAAATCATTTTTTAATATTTGTTACTACTAATTATTCTAACAGTTCAAAGATGATAAGAGACGAATTTGGTTTTTATTAAAAGTTTATGGCAAATATTGTTAAAATATATCTTAAATAGTTCTTATTTGTGATAAAATAATCTGCTAATACTTATAGCTTTTCTTATATCTCTTTAAAGCCTTCAAAGCTCTTGCATCTTTTATACCTTTACGATAGTAATATGCTTGTTGTATTAACATAATTGATGACAATATTAAAATAATAAGAAGAGATATAAAAAATATTAAATGTTCTCTCATATTGTTATATCGTAATATCTAATATTTTTAAATTATTCTTGCGTGCGTAATGGAAGACTAAAGGAAAAAGTTGCACCTTTCCCATCCTCATTGTTGTTTTTAACCCATATCTTACCACCATGAGCTTCGACAATTGATTTGCAAATATACAATCCTAATCCTGTGCCACCTGCTCCAGAAGTAGAGAAAAACTTGGAGAATAGATGTGGAAATGTTCTTGAATCTAATCCCTTGCCTGTATCTTTAACATTTATGATGATTTCTTCGGATTTATTGTTGTGGTTACTGTCTGTATTATCTTTATCGTTGTCAATTGTTTTGTTGCATGATTTCTTCTTTCAAAATACATTTATCTAACATTAACCAACAAAATTTGTGAACTGACCTGTCTACAATCAATCTTTAGTTAGAAGAGGCGAAATCTTGCTAGGCTTTGATGTGATTAACAACTGGGATAACGAATTAAAAGAGATGAACCAAGACAAAATAGGTGAACCATTTCATTATCCAAATACTTTTCTTCTTTTACTTGGTTATGCTAAAGTATATTTTCATTTGCCCTATATACAAACTGAAGGTATTGCACAAGGATACGCCAAAGGAAAACTACCTTCTATCCCTATTTACAACAATAAACAGAAGGATAAACAGATTGGTATCAAAATAAAAGATACAATAGATGATGGCAAAGAATTCAAAGACGAATACATTGTCATCGCAATAGATAGTACTGGTATCCAGGTTACCAACAGAGGTCAATGGATGCAAGTAAAATGACATATAAAAAATAAGAAGAAAGGATATTTGAAAATACCATATTGTCGTTAATGTAAAAACCAAGAAAATCCTTTCGATGAAGGTTACTGATGAACATGTACATGACAGTAACACGTTACCTGAGCTGGTCCATGATGTCATGAAATCAGATAAAAAAATAACAATTGTTAAACTATTTGCAGATGGATCTTATAATGGAATAATATTTTTAGATATTTGTTAGACAATGGAATCCAGCCTTGCATTAAAGTAAGAAAGAATTCTAGAATTAGATGGAAAAAAGGAAAAAACATTCTTAGAAATCCTATCGGTATTGGCACAAAGAAATGATTTGCAAAGATGGAAAGAGGGCAGCATTGTAAGCTATGGACAAAGATAGATTGTAGAAACTGTATTCTCGTTTTTAAAGCGAAGGTTTGGGGATTACGTATACTCGGTTAAACTGAAAAATAAGATACAAGAAATGATGTTGAAAGCGTCATTGTATAACAAAATGATGCCCTTTCAGAGAAAACAGATAATACAATCAAAAATTATAGTAATCATGTTACAAAGCACAAGAGATCTATTAAGAACCTATCCCAAAATTCGATAGGATTATAGCTCTTTTCCTCTTTTGATAAACTGTGACCTGCATCCAGCGAATGGATAGTGTAAAGGAGAAAAATAAACATTCTACCATACTCAAGGTTCCGGATGACTTATGGGAGAAAATTAAGAATATTCTTCCAAAAGAGAAACCACTCAAGACGGTTGGTGGTCGACCAATTGTTCCATATAGAAAAGTGCTTGATGGAATTATCTATGTACTAAGAACAAGAGGATGCCAATGGAAGATGCTGCCCAAAGAATATGGTTCTGGTTCTACTGTCATCGTAGATTTCAGAAGTGGATCGGCTTGATATATTCAAAAAGGCATGGATAATACTATTGAAAATATATGACGACTGCATTGGTATCAACTGGACCTGGCAGTAATCCATCGATAGAGTATATCTATAAAGTCGCCTTTAGGGGGGGGCAATGATCGCAGGACACAATCCTACTGATAGAAGAAGCAAACTAGCCACAAAAAGACATATTTTAACAGATGAAAAAGGAATCCCTCTATCTGTAGTTATATCATCTGCAAGCACTCATGATATCAAACTAGTAACAGATGTGGTGGATAACTCTGTTATCAAACGTCAACGTCAACTGCCATCCCCTAAACCTAAACGGAGAATAAGAAGAAGGCTGCAACATTTATGTCTTGACAAAGCATACAATTCCGAACCTGAAGAACAGGAATTAATCAGACTAGGCTATGTACTGCACATACCATACAAGAAAAAGAAAGGGAAGGAAGTTGATGATGAAAAGACAATAACGATACTGAATCGTAAAAAACATTCTCCTAAAAGATGGGTTGTAGAGAGAACAAACTCTTGGCATAATAAGTTCAGGAAACTGTTTACTCGATATGAAAAGAAGGTCGAGAACTATCTTGGATTGGTACAGTTATCTTGTTGCATCATTAGATCTCTTGCATAATTAGATACATTTCATTAAGTTGACTACAGATACACCATTTTTTCTTTTAGTTATGCTGCTTCATAATTCTGTAGTTTATCAAGCCTGCGACTATATCTGACACTTTATTGTACTTTCTGAGCCTATTTCTAAATATATCACTCATTATCCTGTACTTTTTCAATCTACAAATAGTATGTTCAATAACTATCCTTTTTCTAGAATGACTTTTGTTGTATTCTTTATCTTCTTGTGGTAATTCTTTTTGATTATTTTTCTTTTTATAGGGTAGAGATGATCTTTGTTCTGGAAAGTCCTTTTCTACTCCAAGGTATCCCAGATCATACACATTTAGAACATCTTTTGGGATAGCAGGATGATTTTCTTTATAGATGTTATAGTCATGTCTGTGTCCTTTCTTATGATCTGCTTTGTGAATAATATAACCATGATTGTTAACCGTAATCTGTGTCTTTGTTGTATGCCTTTTCTTCTTGCCTGAATAGTACATCTTACATCTTCTCTTGTCAATAGGTCTTGGAATCTGCTGCTCTGTACAATCTGTAAAAGCCATAAATCCCGGAAAATATTTCTCTACTTCCTCTGGCGTTTTCAACCTCTTGGTTATCTGATATATTTTCTGCGGAATTGGTACGCATTGTCTTATCAAACTTTCTATCTTTTGGATATCTCTGCAGATGTTGCTCTGATTTAGATCAAATAGAAAACCAGCTGAATGTGTAGGTTATGTATAGGCGATAGTACACTAGAACCATGATAACTCTATCCTCAACAATGAGTTTGAAATGTCTCCCTGCACCTACATCTCGTTCTCTCCTCCTTCTTTTTGAGGATAAGCGTTTTATCTCGTACTTTTTGTATTTTGATTTTATTTCTTTATAAATGTCATTAAACTGTTGAATTGAGAGACCGGTAAAGGATTTAAAGAGTGATGGCTTCTTGGATAATCTATTGTAAGATAACAAAAAGAATGACATATTTACATACGATAGACGGAAATAAAGCTGTTTTGGCTAATTATGCAAGAGATCTATTACATATAGAAAGATAATTTTGGGATAGGCTCTAAATACATATCAATTACCTAAGGTTAAATAATATGTTATAATACTAAAGATGAATAAAAATGAACAAAATCCTATCTTTTACAAGTCTTGCTCTAGCATTTATTTTGACTGCTTCTATAGTAACTATTGCATCAAAACAAACGGCTTCAGCCATAGATCTATATTCCATCAAACAAAAAGCAACTAGTTTACTAACGGATAAAAATAGTGGTAATTTGACATCAGGAACAACCTCAATTGGACATACAACTTCAGGAACAGGAGAAAATTCTACATCTGGATCATCTGTATTATCATCTATAAAGCAAAAAGCAACTAATGCAATAGGAAATCTCGCGAAATAAAATATACACTATATTTATTTTTTAATAATCAAGTTTTAGATTGATCTATAACCTTATCAATTATATCTATATACATCATAACCCAAGAAAATATTATCTCTCTTATTGGATATTCTTTTGGATTAATAAAACCTAGGATATGAAATTTATTGTATCAAAATAGATCTCCCATTATAATAATGAAATCTGAAATATATATTGCTGTCTTTTTTACATAGGAATTATATTGTAATCAAATTTGTAGTTGTTTCCACTAAACACTTATTCATTGCATTACCTTATTGTCAACTAAATTGCAATAATCATGCACAAAACAATGATTATTTAATGATAAACATGATGGATAGATGAAGTACATGTCATGTTAAAAATCTGGATATGTTAAATTCTTCAATTACATAAGAAAAAAGAAAACTTTCACTTTGCAGATCTGCAAGTTAATAAGATTCTATTATTTATCTCAAAATATTTGAAAAATATAGTAGAGGTGATCTTATATAATACACTTTGATACGAAAGCAGAAGAAAAGGTAGAGGTTATACTTGGTACTGATGATGTAATAAAATTAGTTTTAGGTTGTCTAAATAAAGTTAAAGAAAAATTGGACATATATATAGATGCGGCAAGCATGGTTATAGTTACATCTAATAGTTTTTTATTAAATGCATATAAGAATGTAAAAGAGAGGGGAGTAATTATAAGAGTTATTACAGAAATAACTTCATTCAGCCTGTCCTACTTGAAGAAGATGTTCCCTTTGGTGGATGAAATAAGACATATTGATGGATTAATAGGTACTTTTGGAATTAGTGAAAATGATTATATAAGTACAGATGTTTCGCCAATAGATCCATTATCTCAGAGAGCAATTCATAGTACTATTACCGTATTTCTTCAACAGCAACAGTACTTCTTTGATTCTTTATGGAATAAGGCAATACCCGCAGAACAAAAGATAAATGAAATTGAAAAAGGAATATTACCCGCAGAAATTGAAACCATAACCAATCCATCTAAAATTGAAACTAAATATATTCAGCTCTTGGAAAAATCTACTGACGAAATATTACTCATATTTCCTACATTGAATTCCATGCGACGCCAATTCCATATTGGGATATTTGACATATTAAAAAAAAATATAGGTTATCATGATAATCTAAAGATCAGAATTCTTTTTCCTTCTTTTATTTCTACATTAAATGAATCATTAAAAGAAAAAACATACCGTGAATATGAATATGAATTAAATGAAATTAGCATATATAAAAATAATGTTTCTATAAAAAGTATAGAACCATCCATATCCACTAAATCAACTATCATTATAGTCGATAGAAAAGAATCTCTAGTTATAGAGGTAAAAAATGATTTAAAAGAAAAATTTTCAGAGTCTATGGGATTTGGAACATATTCTAATAGTCCTGCAACAGTTACTTCATATGTTTCAATATTTGAAAGCTTTTGGTCTTATTCTGATATTTTGGAAAAATTAAAAAGATCGGAAGAATTACAAAAAGATTTTGTTCAAATAGCAGCTCATGAGCTTAGAACTCCAATCCAACCAATATTAGGATTATCCAGATTTTTAATGGAAAATAAACCAAAAGATGAAAATGAATTTCAAAACCTAATAAAAATTATCAATAGAAATGCCAAAAGACTAATTCAATTTACAAACGATATTTTGGATGTTACAAAAATTGAAACTAATAATTTGGCTCTAAATAAACAGTTGTTTAATTTAATTGATATAATTCAAGACATAATTCAAGACCATGATGATCAAATTGATAAGGAAAATGTAAAATTAATTTGTAATTTTCTTTATTGTAATCAGCAACAAATTGCTAGTATAAAAAAAGAAGAACTTGTACTAGACGATAATAATTATAATATTAATGGAAGAAACATCAAACCTAATATATTCATATTTGCAGACAAAACTAGGATAAGCCAAGTTATTTCTAATTTGTTAAGTAATGCTATCAAGTTCACAAATAAAGGTACAATAGACATCATAATAGAAAAAAAAGATAATGATAATGATAATGAAAACAAAGTATTAATCAACGTTAAAGATACTGGACAGGGAATAGATCAAAATATTATTTCAAAGTTGTTTTCAAAGTTTACTACTAAATCGAAAGGAGAAGGAACCGGCTTGGGATTATTTATATCAAAAAGCATTATCGAAGCTCATGGTGGGCAAATATATGCTTATAATAATAAAGATGGAAAAGGAGCTACATTTGGTTTTAGCTTACCACTTGTATGACTATAAAATAAAGTTGTAAACTGCTTTGTTGCATAACCAAACCTATTTAGCTAGGATCCAACCAATTAATCATTTGTGATCCACTGGCCTTCTTATAACCAGTCTCTTGTAAGACGAGGAGAGATACTTTTTTCCTATGATTTTCTGGATAACTGGGATGTTGATCTTGCAAGGATGAATGAAAATAAGAATGGCAAAAAGTACAAATTTCCAGATTCTTTTGTTCTCATAGTTGGTCACATCAAAGTATACTTTCACCTTCCATATAGACAAACAGAAGGAATCATAAAGGCAACTGTAGGAAAGAATCTTCCAGATCATCCATGTTATTCACAGATATGTAGAAGAATAAACAAACTGGACATTGACATCAATAACAGTATTGATGATGATGATGATGATGATGATGATGATGTCGTTATCATCATAGCAGCGGGGACAGTACCGGAATCAAGATTACAAACAGAGGTCTCGGTGGATGCAAGATAAGTGGGATGTAAAAAACAAGAAAGGCTATCTAAAGATACATGTTGCAGTAAATATCAAGACCAAAGAAATTCTTGCACTGAAAGTCACAGATGAAAAGGTACATGATGGAAAGGTTATGAAGAATTTGGTGGAAGGCGTGTTGAATAATAACCGCAATGTCAAGATCAAATCTTTCATTGGTGATGCAGGAGCCTACGATAGCAATGAAAATTTCAAATACTTGAAGGAGAAAAGGATTCGACCTGTCATCAAAGTAAAAAGAAACTCTATCGTTTCATCCAAGAATAGCAATGTAAGGAATAGAGAAGTTGAACTTCAAATAAAGGATTATCATAAATGGAAAAAGAAAAGAAAGTATGGACAACGATGGATGGTTGAAACAGCATTTTCATCTATAAAGCGGATGTTTGGTGAATATACATCTGCAACCAAGTTTCAAAACATGATAAAAGAGATGACGATGAAGGTATCGTTGTACAATCTGTTTAGAAGAGTTGCATAAAATGGATGGAAAAAATTTAAGGAAAACTAGTTATGCAACAGAGCAGTTGTAAACTTGTTTAATATTTATTCTGATATTTCTCATTAACAGATTGCTTATTGTTTTGAATAATTTTTGTATAATTTGTTGATTGAATTAGAAACAAATTTGTAGTTGTTCCCATCGAACCTGGTATTGGTTCTTATTGGCAATATATATTAGTAACCTAAATCATACTAAATAGTGACACAAGTTGTTTGTTTATCAACATAACAAAGAAATATAGTCTTGAGTTAATAGAGCCTATTTGATACTTAATTACTAGATCTCTTGCATAATTAGAACAAACAGAGCTATATTATCAATAATTCATTACTTTCTTGTCCTTTCTTTTTGCTTTCATATAATAGATTATCAAAAAAACCACTACTGCTTTTCAAATCGTTCACCGGCATTACAGTACAAGAATTCGATAACATTTTCCAAAAAGAAATAACAAAAAGATATGCTAAATATGAGATACAACGTTTATCAAAAAGAAAGAATAGAGGGCGCGAGGTATATAGGAGCAGGTAGAAGACATTTCAAACTTGATTTAATAGATAGATTTCTCATGCTTTTAGTGTATTATCGTCTTTACATCACTTACACTTTGGCAGGATTTCTCTTTAATTTAGATCAGAGTAACATCTGCAGAAACATACAAAAGATTGAAGGTTTGATTAGAAAATGCATACCACTACCACAGAAATTATATAACATAACAAAGAGGTTACAAACTCCTAAAGAAGAAGTCAAGAAATACTTTCCAGGCTTTCTGTCTTTTATAGATTGTACAGAACAACAACAGATACCAAGATCTATAGATAATAATAAAAGAAAGTTGTTCTATTCAGGCAAGAAGAAAAGACACACTGTAAAGATACAGCTGATGGTTAACAGCAGTGTAAATGATATACTATATCTTATTGTAAAATAGTTGTGTTTGTTTAGCTATCACAACACCTATAGCTTGCCACTCTTTTATCTATTATTATGAGGGACACATTCCTCAGAATGCTAACTGATGATGAAAAGAACCTTTTACATCTAATGCTTGAAGATAATGAAGCAGGATATAGAGCCAAGATTATCTTGCTTAAAGATGAGGGATACACAGTTCCTCAAATAAGAAAGATTACAAACCATCATGATCATAACATAAGAAAATGGATACATCGCTTTAACGAAAAAGGAATCGATGGTATCATATCAAAAAAACATAATCATAAACAGCACAAATTTACTAATTGTACTGATTCCACACATAGTTGACATTTTAGCTTCCTAACATAGTTGACACTCTAGTCTTAGAGTGTAATAATAATGGATATAATTGAAAATAGGTATAAAATGATAATTGAATCAGAACGTTCAGGTAAGACTATATCTGATGTTTGTACTGCATATGCTGTTTCAAGACAAACATGGTACAAATGGAAGAAACGGTATAATGTATATGGGATAGATGGATTAAAAAACCAATCAAGAAAGCCACATAATATTAAAAATGTAAAGGTAACCAAAGATATAGAAAAGATTATTCTCGAGCTGAGACTAAACAACAGATTTGGTCCAATGAGAATAAGGTTCAGATTAAAGAGAAAGTATGGAATCAGCTTGGGTACAAAAACCATTTACAATATTCTAAAGAGACACAATCTCAATGTACTATCTGTCAAGCTAAAAAGAAAATACAAGATTTGAAATGAAACATCCGAATGAGTTGGTTCAAATGGATACCAAAGGACCTTTTTATCTAAAAGGCTCACGAAGCAAAAATTATTTTATTCATGTTATAGATGATTGCCCCTCAAGAAAAGTAGTTAGCAAATGGTGCCGCAGAAGAACTAGTGAAGAATCACTATCGGTTCTCAACGAATGGATTGAACTCTACGGTAAACCTATGAAGGTAATGCACACGATGGTTGTGGTAGAGAATTTACATCGAATAAATTCAAACATTATCTTTTTCTCAATGGAATAAAGGACAAGCCGAAGATTCCTAAAGGTTATCCACAAGAACAGGGGAAAGTAGAAGCGTATAACAAAATAGTCATAACTGAATTTCTACAAGTAGAAGAGTTAATTGATATGAAAGAGGGAATAGAGAAATACGAACTATTTGTCAAATCGTATAACTATGAAAGAGAACACGGTGGAATAAACGGAATGACGCCATCAGAGAAGTTCATGAAATCTTTAAAACAACCGATATTGATACACTAAAACAAGACAAAATGTGTCAGCCATGTTGGTACATTGTTTTGTCAACCATGTGTGGAAGTACAACAACTAATGATATCGAAAAACAAATAGTGGATATAACATCTGCAAATCCAAGATCTTTTGATTTGGGATTTTCCACATGGTCATTACGTGTACTTGCTGGTTTTCTTATGAATGACTTAACTGGTAGATAAAATAAGCCATTCTGCAGAAATAAGAAATATTCTTCTAAAGCATAAAATAAAATGGAGAAAATCTAAAACTGTGTTGTCAAATAATAAAAGCAATGATCCAGAATACACTTTGAAAAAAAGTACATTGAACAACTGAGGTACAACACACCTTCTTCGGATTCGGTGTTACTGTATATAGATGAAAAAGGGCCTGTAGCAGCAAAAACCCATGGTGGTACATCATGGTCATCGGTACAGGTAAAGGTCGAAAAGGCTCAAAAGATAAATGGATTGTTAAATGTATTTGGAGCCTATGATCATACAAATGACAAAATGCATGTCCAATGCTATAAAAGAAAGACAGGAAAGAAGCAGTTTGTTGACTTTTTAAAAAAGAGTAGATAAAAGATATGATAAGAATATCCAAAATATCTTTGTTGTACTTGATAATCTTTCAGCACACAAATCAAAGAAGGTAAAGAAAGAGATATCCAAATGTTGTCCTCGAATAAAATTTGTATTTCTACCAGTAAGATCGCCCAAGCTTAATTTAATCGAAGTAAGGTGGGTGTGGTTACAAAGACAAACAATTAACAATTCTACATTTAAAGACGAACAAGAAATAGGAAGAGCTGTTAGCAAGTGGAAGAATATTTATAACAAAAATCATGGCAGCAAAGCGATCATAAATATTTTACAAGAGAGTGTATCTTTATGTATACACAGCTGTTAACAGTTGTGACGACATGAAAATCTTGTAGTATCTCCTAGTTTGTATGTTGGCTAGGTTCAAGTTTTATATGCTCCATATGAGAGCGAAGTTGTGACTGAACCACATCTTATCAAGCGGCTGTCAAAGTACCCAAGAAGGGTGGATGGATGTATGCCGTTGCCTGTAAAGCCAACCTAAAAAAAAGGAAATGAAAAATATATGAATCATCTTGGAATAGATGTAGGAAAGAGAAAATGTAGAGCAGCACTTAAAGATGACAAAGGAATGATATTTGATGAATTCTTCTTTAGTAATGATGGCGATGGCATACACAATCTTCTCTCAAAAATACAATCACAGGGACAATGTTCTACCATTAGAGCAGTCTTAGAATCTACAGGAAAAACATGTGGATGAGAATTCACGACACACTATAGAAGAAAATGGAATAGATACCAATTGCTAATCCCTACAAGACAAGGATAATTGCAATAGAAGCCAAGATAAAATCAGATAAACTTGATGCTATAGAATATTATCTGATCTACTATTGCGAACAGATTTGATATACGAATCATATGTACCAAAGAGGGAAGATAGAGACAAAAGGAGTCTTGTTAGACACAGGATAATTCTATCCAGAAGAACCAAAACAAAACTGACAAATAAAGTATATTCAATCCTTATTGACAAATATGATTATCAAACTGATTTAACTGATATATTTAGCAAATCCGGAATTGAGTGGCTGAAATCACTAACTCCTTTGGTTACACCAGTAGATAAAATTATCTTGGATTCGTCTATAGCGTCCATAGAAGCAATTAACCAACAGATAGACGTAGTATCAAAAGAGATATCAAAGTATGCTGCATCATTGAATAATAAGGACGTAAAGATTCTCCTTAGCATAACTGGAATAGATATATTCTCTGCGATGCTCATATCCACAGAAATAGTCTATGTAAGACGGTTTTCTACGCCATCAATGGAAACTAGTAAGTTATGCAGGGTTAGCTCCTTCTATCAGAGAATCATCAGGAAAAACAAAAACAGGAAAAATAACAAAACAAGGCCCCTCACCATGGTTAAGGTGGATACTCGTTCAATGTGCACTTGTCGCCATAAAATACGATGCTCATTTGAATATTTTATGATAGAATAAGAAATAGGAAAGGTCATGCTATAGCCATAGTTGCTGCAACAGCAAAAGAATTACTTGTTATTATATGGTACATGCTGACTAGAAACGAACTCTATAGATACATGGAGAAGCAAAGGTATGAACGAAAGCTACAGAAATTAGAACAAAGATAAAGAAAAAGATCATTTACCCAAAGCTGCCTATACATATTCCTAGCGATAGCTATGCTTAGAAAATCTTATTAAAATGAAAAATATAACTATAGATGGCTAAACAGGATATAAAAGAGTACCAACATACAACGAGATTTTCATGGATGTAAATACATCGGTAATGCTTAATGTAAAATATTTGTAGTTGTTCTGATTGAGATATTATAACACAATTGTCATCAAATTAAACATATCTTAATTATTTTGTTTTCTAAAAACAATCACAAATATTTTACAAATATATCTAGGCCACCGTTTACACAACTGTTAACAACCAAGGCATTATAATTCATAAATTAAGATATAAGAAAGGAGGAAGAAAAAACATGATTATGATATCTATAAAAAGAATCATACCATCACTCCAAAAGATGTTCTAAATGTGTTTGACCTTGGATATCTTGGTGTAAAAAAGGATTTTCCACAACAAAAGTCAGCCATACCAAATAGAAAGAAGAGAAATCAAGAGGTGTCAGAGGAAGAAGAAGAGTATAACAAAAATCATTCTAGAAAAAGAATAGTGATAGAACATATCATCAGTAGGTTGAAAAAGTACAGCAGGATAATGAGTGATGTGTTTAGAAATAGGTTAAGAAAGTACAATAGAATATTAGATATAGTTACAGGCTTGGTAAATTATAGAATAATGAACCAGCATCACTAAAAGAAAATGCTGTATCTGTAGCGAACTTAATGAAATGTAAATTATGCAAGAAATCTATTGTATATTTGTATTACGGAGATTATCATAATTAGATTCATATCCGTTACAACATCCATGAGATGCAATAACTCCTGACTCATTACCAAATATATCTGGACCTTTATCATCAAATTACGATATTCAGCATGCCATAATATCTGAACATGCAAAATCTGACAAGTTGGTTACTTTTGATAGAGGATATGCGCATATCAAAGAAGATTTTCCGACAATGAATATTCAGATACTTTACGCTACAACCAAATGAAATCATCCATCGTCTAAAATTTCATTTATTGTTTACTTTTTTAATTTTGATTTATGCGATCAACAAGGTCCTTATTTTCATTTCTTTTATATAAATCGAGTATTCGTTTAATTTTTTATGTTTCAAAGTCGATTGTCTCGCATGTATAACTCATTTGCAACTATTAACTAACATTTGGTTTATTCTATTACTGCTTATCTATTTTCAAATTTTCTTTGATTGTTGATACTAAATCATATATCGATATTGGTTTTCTAATTATGTTAGGTTTTTTCTCATAAAGTGTTGGTGCTATTGTTTTAAAATTCTCTGCGGTAATATTATATGCACTCATAAAAGAGATCTTGACCTTATCATCTAATTCTCCTATTTTAGCGGCTAATTCAAAACCATTCATTTTTGGCATTCTTACATCAAGAATTGCCATAATATACAGTCCAACCTTAAAGGATGATAATGCTTGTAGAGGATCGTTAAATGCATCAACTACAAAGCCATGATCTTCTAGCCCCATATTAAAAGAAAATGTAATATCCGGTTCATCATCTACTAGCATGATCTTTGATCGTCTCCATTTTGCAGTATATCTTTTATTCTGCAATTACCTTATCAAACAACGTCATCCTTAATATTTTGATTGATAGTACTTGTGGCAAAACAAATGGAATTTAATAATGTTTATACAATAATTTGTAAAATTTCTTCTAAAATAATTCTTTTAGAGTAACCTAATAAATAAATTAATTTTTTAGATTTTATAGTGATTTAGAGATATTATTTTTCTTTTTATTGTTATTATAGAATATTCCTAGTTCTTTTCTAATCCCATTCACTAAATCTTCTAATTTAATGGGTTTTCTAAATAGACATTTTATGCCTAATACAGTAATTATTTCTTCTGTAATCTGTTTAAAATAATATATCTCCGAAGCTGTTATAAAACAGATCTTAACTTTTTTATCAATCTCTTTCATTCGGTAATAAAACTCGATTCCGTTCATCTTTGGCATCTTGACATCAAGCAGTAATAAATCATACAAACTACATTTGAAATTTAATGACGCTTCTTCTGGATTATTGAACATATCTACTTTAAATCCATTATCTTCAAGTCCGATTTTAAAAGCTATAGCAATGTCAGGTTCATCATCCACAAGTAATATTCTTTTTTTATTATTATTATTATTGTTTATCATAATTTTTTCGTTTCTATTTATATATTTTATGCTACTTTAAAATGGTCATTGCTGAATCTATTACTTATCAAAGGCAAGCTAAATGCAAATGTAGCACCTTGCTGCTGCCCCTCTTTATTGTTCTCAGCCCAAATTTTTCCACCATGAGCTTCCATTATACCCTTGCAAATAAATAATCCAAGTCCTGTCCCTTTAGTTGATTTTGTAGCAAATTTATTAAACAGTCTTGGAAATATGTCATTATCAATGCCGGGGCCAGTATCTCTTACACTGACAGTAACTTCTTGATTGCCATTACCTATTTTCTTTTTTTCAGTGGTAATGTATGCATCACCACCTCTTTTACCTTCTTTATGTACACTTTATAGCATTATTTAAAATATTAGAGAAAACTTGAATAATTCTGACATAATCTGCTTCTACAAAAAGAGGCTCTTTATTTATATTGGTATATAATAATCTGATTTTACCTTCGCAATTATCATCTCTTTTATAATCCTCGATTGTATTTGATAATAAAATATTTAAATCAAATTTCTCTTTATGTAAATTTAATGTCTTGCTTTCTATTTTGGTAACATCCAGCATATCTTCTGTTAGTCTTTGAAGCCTTGTAGCGTTTCTTTTTATGGCGTCTATCATTTCATCTCTTTTCTCAGGATGATGCTGTAGCAAATCAGAGTATGTAAGAATGACTTGTGTCGGCGTTCTAAGCTCATGGCTTGCAATATTAATAAATTCTTCTTGCATTTTACCATGAATTTTTAATTGTTCATATAATTTTACTTGATTAAATAAACTTTCAAAAATTGAAACATAAGACATCACTGTAGGGTTGCTTGTAGAATAGGTTGACAAACCTACAGCATCTATAAAATTCATCTGTGAATCATCTTTTTTTTCTATCACCAATGATTCTTTTGAATCTACTACAAGAATTGTAATTGTATTTATTTGAATATTAGATGTAATTTCGAAAGGTTGAATAATAAAATTTTTTATATTACTGCTCTTTATGTTTTGAATTTTTTCATTGATCGAATCATTGATCGGAGTAAGAATCTTGATATTTACACAACGAGCGGATGCAGTTTCTTTTAAATAACTAATTATTCCCAACCTTTCTTCACGAATAAATGCATTAATGCTAGGAAGTAATAACAATAATTGATCTTTAGCTGATTTTACTAGTCTAATAAACAAGTTTTTTGTTATAACCGGGTTTGAAATGATTTCTATATGTCCTACTACACCTCCCTCTTCTAACTCATTGATTCGCTGTTCAGCAGGAATCGACATATTCCAAAAACTTTCAAACACATATTTTTGTTGTTCTACAATATCTTTAACATTACTGTAAATAACTTGTTGTATAGGTCCAGGTGTCTGCTGAACTTCTTCCCATTGGATCAAAGTTGAAGACGCCATATATTCTGTTTCACTTATAGAAAAGTTTGCTTTCATTCCCTCTAAATGGCGTATTTCTGTATAGAAATTCAACAGCTCTTTACAAAAAGCTAGATTATTTTTATTAATATCTGTAATATATCTTATTTTGATATTCTTTTTTTTTAATTCAGTTAATAATTTTCGATATCCTTTAATCTCAAAGATAAATGAAGGTGATTTAGAATCACTACAAGAGTTTATTTTTTTTGATTTAGATACAAATCGTGATAATGTATTCATGACATTTTCTGAACCATATAATATTTCTGTTCTCTCGAGATCATTTTTGGATACAAATGTCAATTTCTATAAGTAAATAACATAAAGCAGATATATAAGATAGATAAGCCTGGGTCATAATTCATAACAAATAAAGATACTCCTAGAGTATCATATTTTGATTGAAACAGATATACCGTCCAACTGCTTGGTTGCATGATTATTTTATTCGCCGTTTGATAATGTTTTGCTAATAGAGTTTTAACGGAAATAGTTAAATTATAATTGGTATTGTTACAGATGATTTGTTGTTAAACTGTTTTTCGAATCCTACAACAAAGCATACTTAAACTTAAAGATTTTGTGAATTTTATCACAGTTAGCTTAAATCTGCATCTTTAGTGTCTGGATTTACTATAGAGCCTATCAATATCAGTATTGCACCTATTGATATATTTAATGCAAGAGCAAATGGAATAAGATTTGGAGACAAATATTTAGTGTTTGATAAGAGTTATAGCAATAAGCGGAGCCCATGAACCAATTATCAATCCTCCATTATAAACAAGTCCTGAAGCCGTGTTTCTCACCTCTGTTGGAAAGCTTTCTGATAAAAATGCAGGCATTGGTCCACATGCTGTTGCGGATACAAATATCACTATCAAATCATATAATATTTTTTCATAGATATTTGTTGAAATAAATAAACCATAAAGCAAAGGAGCAGATAATATTATAGAGGCAAATGCAAAAATAGTCAATGTTTTCATTCTTCCTATATATTGGCTTATGAATCCTGTGAAAATGGTACCTATCAAAGCTGAAATTGTTACTACAATCATTATTATAGCAACTCCATTTTTATTTATCTTTACAAAACTTTCTAAAAATACCGGCATAAAACCTATGGAAGTATAATAAGAGTACATTAGACCAGTCATTATAATTAATGCAAGAAAGATTCGTCTTCTTTGTGCTTTGTCAGATAATAGATTCTTTAAAGGCGTTTTGTATGGCTCTCCTTTTTTATGCCTGGATTCAATCCATATTTTTGACTCGGTCATTTTTACTCTTATGATTAAAGCTATCAATCCTGGCAATAGTGCTGTAAAGAATAAAATTCTCCAACCTATATCAATAAACGCTTGACCTGGAAAAAGGTGAGCATTAATCCATATATGATAGATGCAATTACAAATCCAAAAGAATGTCCACTAAGGATAAATCCTGAAAATAATCCTCTTATCTTTTTTGGTACTGTTTCCATTGTAATTACAGAACCGCTTGCCCATTCACCTCCTGCAAATAACCCTTGAATAAACCTTAAAATGACAAGTAATATTGGAGCAATTATTCCGGCTGTTTGCCAAGTTGGAAGCAAACCTGTCATAAAGGTAATGATTGAAAATCCCATTATTGTTATTATCATTGATTTTTTTCTTCCATGCTTGTCTCCAAACTGTCCGAATACTGCTCCTCCGACTGGTCGTATAATAAGCGTTATTATATATGTTGCAAATGTGGCCAATAGGCTAAAAATAGGATCATGGAAATGAAAGAAAAGTTAATTTACAGAGGACATTACAAATAGCATTAGAAGTAGATCATAACCATCAAGAGTCTATCCAAACCAAGAATCAAAAACTATTATTTTTTGCTGTTGGATTCTTTTTTCATATAAACCCATTAGTATTAAAATAGTTTTTCCATTAAAATACTTTATTAAATTAATTAATAAATTTCTTGCATAATTAGACCATTATCAAAATTTTATAATTGTCAAAGATATTGTATAATATTTATATTTTAATTTGCGGATTACGATTAAGATGTGTTTAATTCTTAGAAGTTTTTCTAATGGTGCTAATCATGCAAGATCTATTTTGTACATCTATCTTTGATGATAACAATATTTATTCGCTTAAAGTATTAAAAGTGTTAAAAGTGTCAGTTAAAGATAATTATTGGAAATATTTGCATTTCTTGACATATAAATATTAATTACTTTAATCTAAAAGATATTCATCATTTTTGTCATTAATTAAAGGAAGGCTAAAAGAAAATGTTGCTCCTTTTCCATCTTCATTATTCTTGGCCCATATTTTGCCACCATGGCCTTCGATAATGTTCTTTGATATATATAATCCTAATCCAGTTCCTTGAAAAGATTTGGTAGTAAACTTTGTAAATAGTTTTGGAAAAATCTCAGGATCAATTCCCTTTCCATTGTCTTTAACACTAAATATAATTTTATCCAGAATGTCGTTATTTTCTTTATTATCTTTGCTATTTGATTTTGTTTTTTTTATTATTAGGTTTATGTTACCGCCAATACCGCCTTCACTCTGCTTACTATCTTTAGAAATGAATTTTAAAGAGTTGTCCACTAAATTTAAAATTACTTGAGATATTTTGTTTGTATCAACAAAAATAGCTGTATCTAAATTGACATTCCTAAAATTGAGGTTCAACTTGGCATTTTTATTATCGTTGTTGTTTTGTAAACTATGTCCAAATTCTTTTATTATATAATATAGTAAATCCCAAAGGTAGACTGATTCTTTTTTTAAAAGTAGTTTGTTGCCCTCTATTCTTGTTACATCTAAAATATCGTCAGTCAATCGCTTTAACCTACTTGCGTTTTTTATTACAATATCAAGAAAGGCTTTTTGTTCATTGTCTTGGATTCTATCTTTAACAATTTGTGAAAAACCTAGTATCGGTTGTATTGGTGTCCGAAGTTCATGAGATGCAGTGCTAATAAACTCTTGTTGCATTCTATCATGATCTTGGAGCTGTTCATTAATCGACTCAAGTTTGTTGTTTAAAAGCAATAGATTGTTGTTTGATATCTCAAGCTCTTTTGTTCTTTCTTTTACATTTCTATCTAAAATTCTGTTCATCCTTATCAAAAATAAAATAAGAACCATAATAGCAGCAATAATTCCTGCTATAAGAGAGAGCATCTCTAATCTTTCACTGAAAATTATACTGTCGATTTTTGAATATATTGTCAAGGTAGGTGTTATTACAAATATAGAATATAGGTGCTTTCCATTTATTGTTATAGGATATCCTGTAGTAAGCCTTTGTCCATTTACAAAATCATATATGCCTGAAGATGGTTTTCCTGCAAATACCGTTGTATTAACAAGAGTATTTAATATTAAATTATGTTTGGATAGATTTTGAAAATAATTTCCATAAAAGGCCTTGCCTATTAGAGATGCTATAGGGTGAGTAAGAAGGATGCCCTTGCTGTCTAAAACTGAAAGGTATTTTATCTGCATATCATAAATATTTCCATAATATCTGAACAGCTCAGTTGTAGGAATTACTACACCAACCAAACCGGCATAATTTGTAGTTCTGGAACTACTACTACTGCTACTACTACTACTGCTGCTGTTGTTGTTTTTTATAAGAATAGGATAAGTTATAGCTATTCTATATTTGCCATCCTTGCCAACAAAGCCATCAGAAAATTGAGGTTGTAATGTATCTTTGGTTTTTGTAACCCACTGCCTATAAGAGAAATTCATTCCAACATACGGAGGTTGACCTTTTGGAATGATACCTACTTTTGCTATTCCTCTATTATTAACTACAAATAATCTATCTACGGGGGAAGATGAGTTTATTTGATGATAATAGTTTTTAATAAAAGTTTTGGTATCATTAGATTGAAAATCTTGCCTTTGGAGATATGTTGAGTAAGCAATCCCTTGTAATTTTGCCATTACAGAGTCTAAATCTGACTGTATATGTTGGGCAAGGGATCTTGTATTATCTTTTTGATTGTGTATTTGCTGTTCAAGTATATTGTCTTTAATACTTTGTTCAGTTTGATTCTGAAAATAAAAGAACAAAATAAAAGAAATAGAGATAATGATAACGGTAAAAAGTATGACAGTTTTTCGTATAGATTGAAAAAGAAAAGCAAGGTATTTTCTATTAAAACTTATTTTGTTGCTAAAGTCTGTTCCCCATAGACATGTCTGTGGATTACCTAATAAAACAGTAATTAAGTAATAATGGTTTGTAATAATATAAAGTTAAAAAAGAAAAATCATGAAATTACAACGCCTTAGAATAAGTATCAACTAGAAATATACAGAGTTATAAAATCTATTACTTCTAATACATAGAATGAAGTCATAGCCATTAAATTAAATTGAGGCATGGTCATAATTCAAATTTATTTTCATACATGCCATACATAGCTTAAAGCTAACCTCTGGAATATAATTTTGATTAATACTGTCCCAAAGGTTAGCTCTTGATAGATTAAATGAATCCATCCTTTTTAACATTCTGTATCTGATAGGTTGTATACCATGGCCTACTGCTGCACCGCGGAAACGTGGCAGACCGTACGTATATTCTCCAACGGTAATTCTAAGATGTTTTATTGTAAGAATATGGTTTCGATTGGATTCCAACAATGCATTGCATATTTTTCTTAACGTGGACTGTTGTCAGTATACCCATAAACTAGCATTAGCCTGTGGATTAGTATCCATTCCCAGTAGACGTACATTTGATAGGAGATTAAAGACCATTTCTACAGATATTAAACAAAGGATATCGACAATGGGAAACCTGTTTGTTACAGATAGATTAGTAGATTCTTCTATATCTGCAGTGGATAGCACCCTGATGAAAGCAAAAGGTCCTGTATGGCATAAATCATCCATGAAAAAAGGAGAAGTACCATGTTCTGACATTGATACAGATGCAAGATGGGGATACAGTCATACCAAAGGATGGGTTTTCGGATACAAACTACATCTTACATCTACAACAGGCAAGATTGTAGTACCTATAACAGCCGATGTAACTACTGCGAATGTACCAGACAATCAAATGTACATTTCTTTAACATCATCATCATCTGCATTCTCTTTACCCTTGACATGTTATATGGTAGCAGATCCAGGTTACGATGATAAGGAACTGTACGAATATGACAAGAAGGTATTAGGAATTGATCTGGTTTGTCCGGTTGAGCAATACGAAAGTACCTCCAAAAAGAGGCTTGAGCTCATATGCTTTTATCAATCGGCATTAGGTCAGGCCATCTACAGCCAGAGAAGAGTATCCATAGAACCGCTGATAGAACATATCAAATCCGTATTTAGAATAGACTCATTGTCAACACGAGGACTTCATAAAGTATCTGCAATTGTACTTTTGTCTGTTTTATTATATCAGCTAATGGTATACTATAACTGTAAACTTGAGAAAATAAATCCAAAATCAATAAAGTATGCGCTTGGAATTATCTGATACGATGGTAAACATAAAGATAAATTATTTTGAATTATGACCATGCCTCCATTAAATTAGAATTTACTTTGATATACTATGCTAACTTCTGTGTATCATAAAGGAAATACTGCGTTTGTCTTCGTTTCTTTTTGTCTTTTCGTTTTACAGATTATTTGCTTTGTTGCATGTTTCCCTCTTTCTAAATGCATTTAGCTAACATTAACCAACAAAATTTGTGAACTGGCCATCTACAACCAATCTCTAGTTAGAAGAGGAGAAATCTTGCTAGGTTTTGATGTTATAAACAGCTGGAATAATAATCATTTTAGAGAATGTGTTATTGTAGAACCTATGATTCGTATGTCAAACAGAACCTTATTTTCTGTCAATAATGATTTAACGGGCCGTCAATCCTTCAAATTTGATTTTGTATTAATAAGCAGAAATAATGCATATCAGGGTTGTCATAGTATTTCTATTGTTATTTTTTTATCATTAATGAAATATATTTTCAAAAATAACAGTGTAGAAACCCTGACATCTATGATATCCATGACGTAACACTAGTGATTGATTTTTATCGAACTTCAATGATAATAGGAGTTTATTACAAAAGTAAAAGGCAAGTATAAAGATAATGACAAAATAATAAAAAAGATAAAGTGTTAAGGAAAATATCATTTGTCATTATTTTTCTATAGTATAAGATCGATCTTGGATAACAATGTTGACATTTAGAATTTCTTTGATCAGTATCTCTTTTACTCTCTCTATTGTTTTTGATATCCTTTTAATTTAAGTAACTTATCTATATCCAATAACATGATATCTGCTTTGTTGCATGATTATTTTATTCGGCATTTGTTAACGTTTTGATGACAAAATTAAATCAAAAATAGCCAAAATTTTATTATCAGCGAAATACGAAAATCATATTTTTAGCGGATTTTCATGCATATACCAAAGTAAAAACATCTGTTTTAACTTGATTACAACAAAATCACATTTTTTAGCAAAAAATCAACATAAAAATTTTTAGAAATGAATACAAATGTCATTATATATTCTTCACTATAAATTGCCAATACAAACCAATATAAGGTTCGATGGGAATAACTATAAATTTGTTCCTATTTCAATTAATAGATCTCTTGCATAATTAGAAATAATCTAGACCATCACTTCTAATTCTATATCGATTTCTAGTTCAGATAATTTGATATTCTATAGTTCACTAGTCCTGCTACTATGTCTGACACCTTGTTATATTTTCTCAATTTATTTCTAAATATCTCACTCATTATCTTGTACTTTTTCAATCTGCTAATAGTATGCTCTACTATTATCCTCTTTTTCGAATGGATAATGTTAAACTCGATTTCTTCTTGTGATAAACACTGGTTTATTTTCTTTTTATATGGTAGTGCAGATAGTTGTTCTGGAAAATCCTTTTCTATGCCCAAATACCCTAGATCAACTACAGTAACAACTTGTTTTGGAGTGACAGGATAGTTCTTTTTATAAATATCGTAGTCATGTTTTCTTCCTTTTTTATAGCGTACTTTGTGAAGGACATAACCACGATTGTTAACCGTAATCTGATTCTTAACAGTATGTCTTTTCTTCTTACCTGAATAGAATATCTTTCTTCTATTCTTATCCGCAGGTCTTGGTATTTGCTGTTCGGTACAATCTGTAAAAGCAAGAAGAAAGCCTGGAAAATATTTATCAACTGCCTCTGGAGTTTTCAGCCTTTTGGTTATTGGGTATGTCTTCTGCGGAATTGGCAAACATTCTCTTATCAACCCTTCAATCTTTTGAATGTCTCTGCAGATGTTGCTCTGATCCAAATCAAATAGAAAACCTGCCATAGTGTAAGTTATGTATAGACGATAGTAAACCAAAAGCATGAGAAATCTATCTTTAACATCTAGTTTGAAAGGTTTACCTGCACCTATACGTCTTTCTCTATCTTTTTTGAACAAGCGTTGTATTTCATGTTTAGCATATCTTTTTGTTACATTTTTTTCATAAATGTCATCGAACTGTTGCACTGTAAGACCAGCAGTGAATGATTTGAAAAGCAATGGTTTTTTGGATAACCGATCATATGAAAGCAATGAGAGAACAAGAAAATGAAGAATTGCTGATCATATAGACTGTTTATTCTAATTATGCAAGAGATCTAATATAATATGGAAGAATTCTTTAAAATAAGTTGATCTGTTTAATAGCAAATATTGTAATAAATGTTAAACGAGATTATTCCATAATTATAAGTGGTAAGCTAAAACCAAATGTTGCACCTTTTCCTTCTTTATTATTATAAGCCCATATTGTGCCACCATGTGCTTCTATAATACTTTTTGATATAAATAATCCTAATCCAGTTCCACCAGATCCTGGTTTAGTTACAAATTTTGTAAATAACCTTGGAAGTATTTCCGAATCAATTCCTTTGCCTGTATCTCTAATACTGACAATAACATAATTACTACTACTATCCTTTTCCACAGTGATTGTTATTATGTTTCCATCTGTCTCTTCTTCTTTTTCTTTTGTAAATTTGATAGCATTGTCTAAAAGATTGGAAATAACTTGATTAATTCTACTTCTGTCAGCATACATGATAATATCATCTTTAAGCAATGACTCTATCTTTAGAGTATCTTTATGTAGTTGCTGCTGCTGTAGTTGTTGTTGTTGCTGCTGTTGCTGTTGCCAATTATTTTTATTAATCTGATTTGTGATTTCTGAAATTATATTTTGTATCATTTCATTTAGATTAAAGTTTTCTTTATTCAATGATAGAGAATGACTTTCTATTCTTGATATATCTAAAACATCTTCTGATAGTTTCAATAATCTTTTTGCATTTCTGTCTATAATATCAAACATTTCATGTTGTTTTTTATCAGTGGTTTTGTTTTTTAGAAACTGAGTTAAACCAATGATTGGTTGAATTGGATTGCGTAATTCATGGACTGCTATATTTATAAAATCTTTTTGCATCATGTCCTGTACTTTAAGTTTCTCATTTGCATCTTTCAGTTGTTGATATAACTCAGATTGCTTCCACAAGTTTTCAAATATTGCTATATAAGAAAATACTGCAGGTTTACTATTAGAATATGTACTCAGTCCTATTGCTTCGATAAAGGTATCTTTTGTATCATCTTTAAGCTCCATTATCAATGATTCTTTTCTATCTACTACCACAATCGTAGCTTTGGTATTGGACATCTTTTCAATGAATCTAATTTTAATATAACCATCATTTTTGGAATAGGAAGTAATAGATTGATTTGTATCTTCCTCTTCTTTTTCGTTCTCTTCCTCTTCTTTCCCTTTCCCTTTTAATAAAAGTTTAATAGATTTTTCAACTAATTCATTACTTGGCGTCAGTATTCTAACTTTAGCTTTTCTTTCTTTCGATACTTGAATAGCCCAGTATATTGCTTTTAGCTGGCGAATAAATGCCTTGGGAGTTGGAAATATAAATAATATTTCGCTTTGTGCCATTTTAACAATATCTAAATAGGAATCAAAAGCTCTATCTGAATGTCTGATTATTTGATTATCATATTCAAGTCCTTCTTCAATACTTTTTATCCTTTCAAGAGCATCAATTCCACTATTTGTCCATAAATCCTGGAAAAATGACATAAAATGTTTGATATATGCAGGTTCATTGCTTACTAGCAAGTCTTTCATAATTTTACCATCATCCATTCTTTCTATGGTTGCTTGAATACTGTTAGTGTCAACTAAAAAATTAATTGACGGCAGATTTCTTATGTGTTTTAGTTGTATACCTGCGTTTAAGAATACCTTTACTAATTCAATATCTTTTTCATCATCATCTATATGGGTAAGCCATTTGATTCCATAGGGCTCTTTTCTTTCTCTTTCTTCTCCTATTTTTTGTCTTTTGATTATCTCTTTAAATGAATTAAAAAAGTTGTTATAGATCATCCTCATTCCACCTATGGAAAAGCAAACATAGCATGCATTTGATTTTCTAATTGTATTTATAAGATGATTATAGATATCACTTTGGTTTTCTAATACTATGGTTCTAACCAGTTCCGTACCTTCTTCAATTTCTCTAATTTTTTGTTCTGCTGGTACTGCTCTTGACCAAAAACTTTCAAATACAAATTGTTGTTGTTCTACAATTTCTTTTACATTACTGTATATGAGATGCATAAGAGGTTTTGCTTCATGCAAATGCGCAGTAGCAATATATTCTGTCTCATTTACTGCCATCCCTCCTTTTGCACCTTCCAGATGACGCAGTTCTACTATTTTCATTAATTCTTTGCAATATTGAATATTGTGTTTGGTTATCTCAGAAATATATCTTAACTTGACTCCACGCTCATATGCCTTTTCTATTCCTTTTTGTAGAGGAGATACACCCATAGCTATTGTAGGGCCTTCTGAATTTGTATAATTATCCCACCTATTCTTTGAATTATGTAATGCTTTTAAAATTAATTTTGTTGTTTTCTTTTTTCCATAAACTACTATAGTTTTTTCATCATATTTCTTACTATATTTAGTATGATTAGAATAAATAGCCTTTGAATTATTCTTAACTGCTATAGAATCAAGACTATAATCACTGATTTTATCCTTTATATCAGGATTTTTGCCATCTATATTATCTCGGTTTAGTTTTGTCAATAAAACTCAAATCCTTACTATAACGATTCATTTCAGATCAATAAATATAAACATATCTTGTCAATTATGAACAGTGATGGACAAATAAATAAGTATTATCAAATATTTTATTGTCTTTTAAATCTATTTCATAATAAACCTAATTGTCTATTTGTAAATATGATTTCATTCAATGACAATCTAAACCCTTAATTGATGATGAAGATATTAGATCTCGCATAATTAGAATAAACATTTACATATCCTGTTCTCCTCAATTTCTTGTCCTTTCTTTGATTTTATATGGTAGGCTGTCCAAAAAGCCACTACTTTTTAAATTATTTGCTGGTCTTACAGTACAACAGTTTGATGATATCTATGATAAAGAAATAGCAAAAAGATATCATGACTATGAATTAAAACGTCTATCAAAAAGAAAAAACAGGAAGCGAGATACTGGTGCAGGTAGACCGTTCAAACTGAGTGTTAAAGATAGATTTTTAATGCTTTTAGTTGCTTTGTTGCATAACTCAATTTTTTCGTAACTATATGACATATTTGGTTTAAGTTTAATATACCATCCATTTGAAATTCGTATTATTTTGACAAAAGTTCGATCATAAAAAACGAATTTCAGAGTTATGCAACAAAGCAGCTTTTAGTATATTATCGCCTCTATATTACTTACACTCTGGTTGGCTTTCTGTTTGATCTTGATCAAAGCAACATCTGTAGGGATATCCAAAAGATAGAAATCTTGGTAAGACAATGCCTGCCGATTCCACAAAAGATATACAACAAAACTAAAAGGCTGAAAACGCCAGAGGAAGTTGAACAATATTTTCCTGGATTTATATCTTTCATAGATTGCACAGAACAACAGATACCAAGACCTGTTGACAAGAATAGAAGAAAGATGTTCTATTCTGGAAATAAAAAAAGGCATACTGTAAAGACACAGCTTATGGTCAACAACCAGGGGATTATTATCCATAAAACGGGCCATAAAAAAGGAAGAAGGCGTGACTACGACATTTATAAAGAGAATCATCATCTGACTTCAAAACAAGTTGTTAATGTAGTTGATTTAGGATACCTAGGCATAGAAAAGAATTTTCCAGCCCAATTATCATTCTTACCAAATAGAAAGAAGATAAATCTGCAACTGTCGCAAGAAGAAAAAGAATACAACAAAAATCATTCTCAAAAAAGAATAGTGATAGAGCATACAATCTGCAGATTGAAAAAATACAGAATATTTGTAGACATATTTAGAAATAAGTTCAGAAAGTATAACAAAGCTTCAGATATAGTATCAGGATTGATAAATTATAGGATAATGAATATCCATTACTAAAACAGATACGAAATCCAATGGATTATGTAAATTGCTTCTAATTATGCAAGAGATTTATTATCTATTAAGAAATCTCATTTACATATGTTTATGATGTATTGAAAAAGATAATTTGCCATTCCTTCTGACAAAAGGCTCTCAATCACTTGCAATTAATCAACGGTCCGGCGCCCCATATAAATTCAATATTAGAGTTAACACAAATAATAAACAAATTAATTAAGTCGGTATTCAAAAATATGAATAACCTAAAACAGATATCTTTGACAAAAAAATGATATATTTGAGTTTAATGCTAGCAATTAAATTGATTTTGCTGTTAATGGTTACTCATTTATAGATGCAAAAATAATATCTTTGGTTATAATTAAGTTGAATACAGGACATCATAATTTTCCGATCGTGGCACCCTATTGCAAAGGGTTTGATCTAATTGAATGATCTGTTCTTTCTGCCATTTAATATGATCATTGTATAGTTCAACTCTTTTTTGGAGGACCTTTAGTTCCTGTTGTTGTTCTTCCAACAGTTCTTTAACATCATCCATTCCCAAACCTTCCTTTTTGATTCGACTATATAGATAAAAGAACAAGGTTATATCGTTACCAAGATCTCGATACATTGTTACCAGGCCGCCCATACTCAAAAGTCTTAGATAATCTGCATAAAAGTCCAGTACTATATTTGTTTTAATATCAATTCTATAGCTATGTCTGTAAGCGGAGCTTCGTCATTGAACATTTGAAAGGCTCTAGCATATGGTGATAAAGATTTTAGGCGCTTTTGTTTTTCTATGTCTTGTTCCTTACTTGATATATCAAAATCATTACCTGTGGCTTTGTGGATAATACTGCCAATATCCTTTAATGATATATGTACCTCCTTTGCAATAGCGCGCGTGGTCTTGCCTTCTTGTGCTAATTTAATAACCATATTTTCCTTTTATTTTTTGGAAAGTAGCAAAAGTATACATTATCGTATATTATGAATCCTTAATATAGATCTGATTCTTTGATGTTCTGATTTTTTACGTTTGTCAATCAATATGGACTGACGTATATATACCTATTATAATACTAATAATTAGCTTGTCACAGATGTCCTAGTTGTCGGGGTTATTTGTACTGTTGTTTATACGGACGCTTTTTGGTTTTGTAATAATATCTGGATAATATTGAAACCTATAGGATATCACAATACAAGAAAAATAACAGTACAAAAAACTATGCCAACCCTGACAACCCTGACACGCATCAAGCCTATTCATTATAAGATTAAATTGAAGGATTAACGGCACGTTAGACCATTATCGTGTTAATATTGTATGTCAACTCTATACATATTCCAAAGTTTATTCTGCATTATTTACGGGCGCCTTCTCGCAATGCTTATGTAATTTAAACGGATCTACTAATATATCATTATGAATATATCCATTTCTTCAATTTATGTTAATTTTCGATATTCATAACCGAACCGTTTGTCATCCCATTTCTGAATGATTTGAGCATCAAGATATTAATTCGTAAATTGGTATATAAGACCATTAAAAACCTTGATGTAGAGTGCCCGATACTATCAAAACATAGCATCTTTAATTCATTAGAATAGAATTTATCTATAATATACAGATTAGCAGATCATTATTTACAATATCTGCCACGGTATAAATCAAATACAGGTTTACAAATTCATTTGATAACTGCATATGTTAATGCAAAGGGATTCATATGCTTAAACAACACCTAAAATTTGCTATAAACGGTTTCTCTTGCATATTTCAGAAGCGATTGTAATAGTGTTTGAAACTATTATTATAGCATCCTTAAAAAGAGTTCTTTTCCAAGATGAAATGATGCTATGATTATGTATGTACATTTTGATCATCACCTGTATGTAACAATACTTCCTTGTAATGATGATGCTAAATCCGGCATAACTCTAAGAGCTTCACTCATGGTAAAGCAATGTGTTCCCATAAACTCTTGGGCGCCTCCAAGCTTATTTTGCCATTTTGGTAACATATCATTTACACATTGACCATTAACTGCTTCAAGATATTTGTTGAATATGTACCATGGATTTTCAAAGTGGTCTACTTGTTTAGCAATATTGCCAAAAGTAATCTCCTGATTGGCTTTTGCTGCTGCCTTTTCTAAATCTGAAATAAACTCCTTTTGTACTATTACATCATTTCTTGTTCCAAGCTTTGTAAGATGACCGCCAATATAGGTATCAAAGTCATAGTTATTTAGGATAATATCGTGTGCTCTAATATATCCGCCCACATCAGTAGATACAGCTAAATACGGAAATGGAACCCATACAGGAAACACTATATCAACTAGCATCAGTACTTTTTGGTTTGAGCATAAATGAAAATATTTCCTGGTAAATGATTAGGGCCATAATAATCTAACTGTAGTGTCTGATTGCCAATATGCAATGTATAATTTTTGGAAAAACTTATTGTAGGAATTTGGGGAAAAGCTGAAGCATTTGTCCCTACATCTTTTGCTCTCTTTAATTCAGCAGTCGTCTCGTCTTGTGCAATATATGTTGTATTTTTTGGAAAGATATTTGCAGAGCCTATATGATCTAAATGAGCATGGCTATATATCACATAAGTAACTGGTTTATTCGTTACTTCTGCTATAGCTTTAAGATAATTGTTACCGATAGTTGGAGGAGCATCAACTGCTACAACACCTTTGTCTGTAACCATGAACATGGTTTGATATGCTCCATCCGTTAACAGTTGTGTAAACACAAGGATACTCCCTCTTGTAAAATATTTGTGATTGCTTTTTGCTGCCATGATTTTTATTATAAATATTCTTCCATTTACTAACGACCCGGCCTATTTTTTGCTCGTCTTTAAAAGTACAATTATTAATCGCTTGTCTTTGTAACCACAACCATCTTACTTCAATTAAGATCCTATCCCAAAATTATCTTTCTATAAATGATCATACAGCAGGATAACTGTACCAATCCAAGATAATTCTCTGCCTTCTTCTCATACCTTGTTAACAGTTTCCTGAATCTGTTATGCCATGAGTTTGTTCTTTCAATAACCCATCTTTTTGCAGAATGCTTTTTACGATTTGAGCAATGTTGTACTGTAACCTTGGCATCTTGTTCTTCTTTTTCATTTCTTTTTCTCTTTGGAGGAATATGCAATACATATCCTCGTTTGATTAATTCTTTCTCTTCAGGTTCGGAATTGTATGCTTTATCTAAACATAGATGTTGAAGTTTTCTTCTTCTTCTTCCTGTTCCTGTTTTAGTTTTATGTGATGGTGGTGGTATTTTGATAACTCTATTATCAACCACATCTGTTACCAGTTTAATATCATGTGTACTGGCTGAAGAAATAACTACAGATAAAGGGATTCCTTTTTTATCTGTTAAAATATGTCTTTTTGTGCCTAGTTTACTTCTATCAGTAGGATTGTTTCCGGTCATCGCCCCCCTAAAGGCGACTTTATAGATACACTATCTATGGATTGCCATGTCCAGTTGATACCCATACAGTCATCATAGATTTTCAATAGTTTTATCCATACCTTTTTGAAGATGTCAAGGCTATTCCATTCCTGAAACCTACGGTGACAAGTAGAACCCGATCCATATTCTCTAGGTAGCATCTTCCATTGGCATCCTGTTCTTAATACATAGAGAATTCCATCAATCACTTTTCTGTATGGAACAATTCGCCGACCATCAACTGTCTTGAGTGGTTTCTCCTTTGGGAAAATACTTTTGATCTCATTCCATAATTCATCAGAAATCTTGAGTATGGTAGGATGTTTATTTTTCTCCTTCTTTATCTTCTCCTTCTTTTGGATGCAGGTCACAGTTTAGCAAAAGAGGAAAAGAGGAAAAGAGCTATAATTCTATCGAATTTTGGGATAGGCTCTAAGTTGAGCTCTGGAGAACGTACAGGCAGAAAAACTAATTTTATTCTTGGACAATATTTGGATATTTCTTTCTTTATCATTTTTGATTTGTGTGCTGAAAGATTGTCAAGTACAACAAAGATATTTTGAATATCTTGGTCGTATCTTCTATCTACTATTTTTAGAAAATCGATAAACTATTGTTTTCCAGTCTTATTTCTATAACAATGTACATGTATCTTATCATTTGTGTAATCATGTGCTCCATCAAACACATTTAGCAGTCCATTTATCTTTTGAGCCTTCTCAACCTTTACCTGTACCGATGACCATGATGTACCACCATGGGTCTTTGCTGCTACGGGACCTTTCTCATCTACATACAATAATACAGAATTAGCCGGAGCATTATACCTTAGCTGTTCAATGTACTTTTTTCAAAGTGTAATCTGGATCATTGATTCTTTTAGTTGATAGAACTGTTTTAGATATCTCATTTTGTTCCATGCTTTAGAAGAATATTTCTTATTTCTGCAGAATGGCTTATTTTATCTGCCAGTTTTAGGTCATTCATAAGAAAACCCGCAAGAACACGACATAATGACCATGTAGAAAATCCCAAATCAAAAGATCTTGGATTTGATGATGTTATATCAACAATCTTTTTTTCTATATCATCATCAAACTTGTATTGTCTATGACTATATTTTTTTTATATAATGCCATCAATTCCTTTTTCATTGAATCGATGTATCCATTTTCTTATGTTGTTATCATGATGATTTGTAATATTTCTTATTTGTGGTACTGTATATATCCTTCATCTTTGAGCAAGATTACCTTGGCTCTATATCCTGATTTTGCATCTTCAAGCATCAGGTGTAAAATATATTTCTCATTAATGGTAAGTATTCTGAGGAATGTATCCCTCATAGTATTACTAAAGAGCGGCAAGCTAAAGGTATTACGACATCTAAACACTCACCATTAATTTTACAGAAAAACATACCATACCTTTTACACAACTGTTAACAGATCTCAATTCCAGGACCCAATACCTACAAAAACATTGTTGAATATTTTAGTTATTATTGATTTTTAGTTTTAAATTTGTTTATATTGATACTTTGGACCCGTGATATATCTATTACTAAACCCTTTGGGCCCATAAGAAATATCTTCCTTTTTTAATATCTGTTTTTGATAATATTATAATTCGTTTCCTTCCCTAATATAATAACAATTTATTAAGATTAAAAAAGATTACATTCACTTTTGAATTACATCCCTCCGGCCTCGTTATTCAAATGAGTTAAATATTTTATTACGTAACAACTATAGAGTAAAAGTCAATGTCTGCTAAATTACATACATAAATAATTTCTTTTATATCCTTCTCAATTTATAGCATAAATATATTTGCCAATCTTCTTTTACATTTGAAAATACCATTTCAACAATCTATCATTGTCCATAGCCCTCGCTATCTGCTCTTTTCACTTTCACAAATCACTTTTCTATGCTATAACAAATAAATAATTTTCTGAAGGTAAAGGCATTTTATTTATTCCATCTACCTTTCACACTGCGGTATTTTTACAATGAAAGATTCAATTACCTGCTAATCTAAAATATCCTTGCTATCATACGCTCCCTCTACCAAATAACTATCTTTTGTTATCATATTATCTGGTTTTAGAATATAATCAACCCTTTCTAGTAATGCATTGTTATTATGAACATACTCATAGTCAGTTACCTTTATCATTGAAAGAATTTCCTTGTTCTTTTAGGCTACTGCTACTGCATGATTTTCAAATACTATCTTTCTTTCTTTCTTTCTTATTTCATTTCTATTTGCTTTATTATTACTAGTCTATATCCGCCTCACTTGTATAGCATTCTTCTGCTTTCCAATTATTAATTAAATGATCTGAATAGTTATTCTATATCCTTCACTATCTATATATAGACCTTCGAGTTTATAAACATTTATATTATACTTATTTTGCCTCGGTAGCAGATCATATAATTTATTGGCTAATGCTAGCTAAATGCATTTGGAAAAGGAATCATACCTCAAAGCATCTTACTCCCAAAAGCATACATGGATACTATGTGTTGTTACAAAATATATTCACAAGCACTATTGGCGATTCTTCATGGTCTATTTGTTTGACCATCCATAACCGTCCATCTCACATATCTCATTACAATTAACTTTTTGCTTCATTCATACACTGGTATACAAAATGTATACAAGCTACACCAAACCTGTTATAATTACCCAATATAATATCTATATGGTGAAAATCCTTTATATATTATCAAATACTATATCAAATTTTTTTTACTATTTATTGTTGGACAAACCAAAAAGTCTCAGATTGAAAGTACAGCTATAATATAAATGTTTATATACTATTTGTACTATATATAGATAGTGATTGATTAGAGAATAACTGATTATATTATTTTGATGAAGATTGAGAAGAAAAAACAGTTGAAAAGTATGTATGTAGCCTGTGCTGCTGCTGTCGCTTGTATGTAGCCTGTGCTGCTGCTGTCGCTTGTATGTAGCCTGTGCTGCTGCTGTCGCTTGTATGTAGCCTGTGCTGCTGCTGTCGCTTGTATGTAGCCTGTGCTGCTGCTGTCGCTTGTATGTAGCCTGTGCTGCTGCTGTCGCTTGTATGTAGCCTGTGCTGCTGCTGTCGCTTGTATGTAGCCTGTGCTGCTGCTGTCGCTTGTATGTAGCCTGTGCTGCTGCTGTCGCTTGTATGTAGCCTGTGCTGCTGCTGTCGCTTGTATGTAGCCTGTGCTGCTGCTGTCGCTTGTATGTAGCCTGTGCTGCTGCTGTCGCTTGTATGTAGCCTGTGCTGCTGCTGTCGCTTGTATGTAGCCTGTGCTGCTGCTGTCGCTTGTATGTAGCCTGTGCTGCTGCTGTCGCTTGTATGTAGCCTGTGCTGCTGCTGTCGCTTGTATGTAGCCTGTGCTGCTGCTGTCGCTTGTATGTAGCCTGTGCTGCTGCTGTCGCTTGTATGTAGCCTGTGCTGCTGCTGTCGCTTGTATGTAGCCTGTGCTGCTGCTGTCGCTTGTATGTAGCCTGTGCTGCTGCTGTCGCTTGTATGTAGCCTGTGCTGCTGCTGTCGCCTGTTAAATTGTTTGACAATACAATAGATGTCTTGCGAAATTAGCCAAAACAGCTTTATTTCTGTCTATCGTATGTAAAGATGTCCTTTCTTTTTGTTATCCTCCGATAGGTTATCTAAGAAACCACTGCTTTTCAAATCTTTTACAGATTATCTGTCAAGCAGTTTGAGGATGTCTATTGTGAAGTAGAATCAAAGTATACAAAGGACAAGATAAAACGCTTATCCTGCAAAAGACACAGAGAACGCTCTATAGGTGCGCAGGTAGAAGACATTTCAAATTAGATGTTAAAGACAGGTTTATCATGGTTTTGGTGTACTACAGGCTGCTGCTTCTGTACAATACATTTTCCAGAATTTATGGCCTTTGTGGATGTTACGGAACAGCAAATACTACCTATGCCGAAGAACAAGATATGAAAAAGAAGAAAGTTATACTATTCAGGTAAGAAAAAGAAGAAGAAGAAACACACTGTAAAGAATAAATCCATATATATTAGATCTCTTGCATAATTAGAAACAACATAGACTTTTCCTCCAGAATTCTATATGGATTTCTAGTTCTGCTTCATAATTCTATAGTTTATCAAGCCTGCAATTATGTCTGATACCCTGTTATGTTTTCTCAATTTATTTCTAAATACACCTGCAAGTATCCTGCTGTACTTTTTCAATCTGCTGATATAGTATGTTCCACCACTATATTCTTATTTTTGAATGAATAATGTTGTAATCTTTTTCTTCTTGTGATAAACACTGGTTTCTTTTCTTTTTGAATGGTAAGGCAGATATAGTTGTTCTGGAAAATCCTTTTCCATGCCAAGGTATCCTAGATCAACTACCGTAACAACCTCTTTGGAATGCCGCAGGATAGTTCTCTTTGTAGATATTGTAATCATATGTCTTTTTCCTTTCTTATGGGCAACCTTATGAAGGATATAACCACGATTGTTAACCGTCAACTGATTCTTTATAGTATGTCTTTTCTTCTTGCCTGAATAATAGTATCTGTTCTTTCTTTTATTGTCAATAGGTCTTGATAGTATCTGTTGTTGTTCTGTAGTAGAATCGATAAGATAAAAGCAATAAATCCTGGAAAGTATTTCTCTACTTCCTCTGTGGCGTTTGTTGTAGCCTCTTTTTTGTTTTGTAGTATATTTTCTGCGGAATTGGTATGCAAACATTTTCTTATCAAATTTTCAATCTTTTGTATATCTGCAAATAGTACTTTGATCAAGGTCAAAGAGAAATCCAGATAGAGTGTAAGTGATGTACAGGTGATAGTAGTAAACCAAAAGCATTACAAATCTATTTTACATCTAGTTTGAATGGTCTTCCGGCGCCTGTGTTTCTTTCTCTGCTGTTTTTTCTTTTTGATAAACGCTTCATCTCATGTTTGTCATATCTTTTTGTTATCTCTATCGAAAATATCATCAAACTGTTGTACTGTAAGACCAGCAGTAAACGACTTGAAAAGCAGTAGTGGTTTTCTGGATAACCTCTCGTATGAACACATTTAGAGAGCGGATAAGAGAGGAACTTTAGGTCATAAAGCTGTTTGCGAATAATTATGCAAGAGATCTATTGAATATGCTTTTAAAATGTCTATTTAAACATAATGTCGGCAGTCATTCTTTAATCTTAATTTTACTTTATTGAATCTTGTTATGTCTTATATTATATACCAATTAGTAAAAGTATGCTAAACAATCAGTCATTTTTATAGTGACTTTTACAATAAAAAATTATCCACTATGAGATTAATAACTTGTCTACGAGAAAGTTAATTTTAATTATTTAATTTAGCGAACTTATACAAATTGGTATACATATAAAAATTAATCATTTTGATGAATTTGTTCTAACAAAAGGGTTTTTTCTGCCTTAAACGGTATACATTTAATTATCGATCTATTGGGATATATTTAGAATTTAATGTCTTCAGAAATAGGGCAACCTGGAACGCCCTCACATCCTCATGAAGCTAAGCTTGTTCGATCTTTAAATCTGCTTGATGTAATAATGATTGGAATTGCTGCAATGATTGGGGGTGCAATTTTTGTTCTAACTGGTCCTGCAATTGGTTTAGCAGGAAGTTCTGTCATTTTAGCTTTTATTATTAACGCAATTATTACTTTGTTTACTGCAATGGGATATGCAGAGTTAGGCTCTGCGATGCCTGAAGCTGGTGGAGGTTATTTGTGGGTACGAGAAGGACTTCCGCGTCCAAACGCATTTATAAGCGGGTGGATGGCTTGGCTTGCCCACATAGTTGCCGGCAGTCTGTATTCAGTTGGTTTTGGTTCATTTTTTGTGAGTTTATTACATATGACTAATATACTCACTATTCATAGTTTATTCGGATTTATTCCAATTGACAAATTAATATCTGTTATATCTATTGCGCTTTTTACAATTATTAATATTAAAGGAACCTCTGAAACAGGCAAAATTGGTACTATGGTTACTATGGTTCAACTTTTGGCCATTATTGCAGTCATAGTGACCGGATTATGGGGTATGCTGCATAATTCTCATTGGAATTCTAATTTTGCTGACTTTATGCCAATGGGTATTGGTGGGCTTGTTTCAGCAATGGGTTTGACTTTTATTGCATTTGAAGGATATGAAATTATCGTTCAATCCGGAGAAGAGGTAAAAAACCCAAAGCGAAATATTCCAAAAGCAATATTCATATCACTTGCTCTGGTTGTAATAATGTATTGCCTTGTCGCATTTGTTTCGATTGGTGCAATTTCACCTAAAAATATCCCTGCATGGCAGTTTATTGGGCACAATGGTGATCTGGGTATTTCGAAAGCTGCTGAATTGTTTATGCCTTATGGTGCTTTTATTGTATTAATAGGTGGAATAGTATCCACCTTGGCTGCATTAAATGCAACAACATTTTCTTCCGCAAGGGTTGCCTTTGCGATGGGGAGACATTATAATTTGCCCCATATACTGAGCGCCATTCACTCTAAATTTAAAACCCCATATGTTGCTGTAATTATGTCTTCAATAATAATGGCAGTCATGGCATATGCTCTGCCACTTGATTCTATTGCTCAAGCCTCAGCTGTAATATTTCTTCTTTTATTTACTCAAGTTAATATTTCTGTTATTACTATTCGTAAAATGTATGGAGATAAGTTAGATTATGGATTTAAAACTCCATTTTTCCCTATTATACCAATAATTGGAATAATATTAAAAATGGGATTGGCAGTATATCTTTTGTTTACTGCTCCTTTTAGTTGGGTCATTACAGTTCTATGGATTATGGTGGGATTCACAATATATAGAATTTTTACATTTAGAAAAGAAGTAGATCATTATTCTCCAATTGTTACTAGCGAGGGTAACTTAGTTAGAAAAGACTATCGAATTTTGATACCTTATACCCCTGACAATCCTGATAGGCTAATTAGATATGCTATAAGAGTAGCTAAAGAAAAAGATGGAGAAATAAATATTTTGAGAACCATTGCTGTACCTGATCAAACACCATTATCTGCCGGTATAGCTTTTATAGACTCTTCAAGAAAGACTTTTGCTCCTTTAGAAAAAATATTGAATGAAGAAGATATAGTTTATCACTACTTTGTAAAAATATCTCATGATGCAACAGAAGCAGTTTTGTCTACTACTGCTGAACAAAAAATAGATTTTTTAATTATAGATTATGAAACAATCAAAAATAATAAAAAATTACAAACATTGCTCACATGTGATTATTTGGCTATATATCCTCACGGCGATTCCAATTTGTTAATGGAAGAAAATCTTGGGAACGGTATGGAACTTAATAAATCAGATAAAAAAAATATGATCGTATTATATGATGATGGGGATAACTCTGATGAAATTCTGAAAATAACTAAATGGTTTGCAAATACTGAAAGATTCAACTTGAAAGTTATATCTATCAACAGAAAAAATAATGGAAATTATAAAAATATTGATACAGTAGAATCCTCAAATGATAACAATTCCGAGAATAAAATTCAAAAAGATCAATTCTTAGAGACCACGGGGGTTGAATTACATGAAATTCATGTTTCAGAGGGCCTTGAAAAGGACGGTCCGCAATTTGCAAGACTAATTTTAAAATCAATAGTTGAACATAATCCGGACTTGGTTATTACCGAATCGACTATTGGAAAGTATAATTTATTTACTAATTCTAGTTTTGCAAATTTATTGATTTATAGACTTAATTGTCCTATAATAATTGTAAAAGATTTTTCATTGCCATTTGTGAATATATTAACTCGAATATTAAAAAAAATTATGGGTCAACAAGGGCATTCTTATATGTTAAAGTGGATTCAAAATAAGACAAAATAAATTTTTTTAATTGTTATAAATTTGTTGAATCAAATTTATAAAATTTGACATTGGTTTGTCGTGCTTGGAATTTATTACGTATTTCCAATAATTTATTAATATTTATAATCTGATGATTATTCAAACATTTTATCAGAACAATTGGCCCTGTTTACAGTTATGTAAAGTAGGTTGAAAATTTACGTCTGTAAACTATTATTTAATTGAGGCTTGGTCATAATTCAAATTTATTTTCATAATATAATATAGCTTAAAGCTAACCCTTGAGATATTATTTTGAGAAACACTATCCCAAAGATTAGCTGTTAATAGATTAAAAGATTCCATCCTTTTTAACATTCTGTATCTGATAGGTTGTATACCATGGCCTACTACTGCATCACCAAGAAAACTGGGTAGACCGTATGTATATACTCCAACTGTAATTCTAAGATGTTTTATTGTAAGGCTATGGTTTAGAATCGACTCTAACAATGCATTACATATCTTTCTTAACAGCTGTGTATACATAAAGATACACTCTCTTGTAAAATATTTATGATCGCTTTGCTGCCATGATTTTTGTTATAAATATTCTTCCACTTGCTAACAGCTCTTCCTATTTCTTGTTCGTCTTTAAATGTAGAATTGTTAATTGTCTGCCTTTGTAACCACACCCACCTTACTTCGATTAAATTAAGCTTGGGCGATCTTACTGGTAGAAATACAAATTTTATTCGAGGACAACATTTGGATATCTCTTTCTTTACCATCTTTGATTTGTGTGCTGAAAGATTATCAAGTACAACAAAGATATTTTGGATATTCTTATCATATCTTTTATCTACTCTTTTTTAAAAAGTCAACAAACTGCTTCTTTCCTGTCTTTCTTTTATAGCATTGGACATGCATTTTGTCATTTGTATGATCATAGGCTCCAAATACATTTAACAATCCATTTATCTTTTGAGACTTTTCGACCTTTACCTGTACCGATGACCATGATGTACCACCATGGGTTTTTGCTGCTACAGGCCCTTTTTCATCTATATACAGTAACACCGAATCCGAAGAAGGTGTGTTGTCCTCAGTTGTTCAATGTACTTTTTTTCAAAGTGTATTCTGGATCATTGCTTTTATTATTTGATAACACAGTTTTAGATTTTCTCCATTTTATTTTATGCTTTAGAAGAATATTTCTTATTTCTGCAGAATGGCTTATTTTATCTACCAGTTAAGTCATTCATAAGAAAACCAGCAAGTACACGTAATGACCATGTGGAAAATCCCAAATCAAAAGATCTTGGATTTGCAGATGTTATATCCACTATTTGTTTCTCCATATCATTAGTAAATTTGTGCTGTTTATGATTATGTTTTTTTGATATGATACCATCGATTCCTTTTTCGTTAAAGCGATGTATCCATTTTCTTATGTTATGATCATGATGGTTTGTAATCTTTCTTATTTGAGGAACTGTGTATCCCTCATCTTTAAGCAAGATAATCTTGGCTCTATATCCTGCTTCATTATCTTCAAGCATTAGATGTAAAAGGTTCTTTTCATCATCAGTTAGCATTCTGAGGAATGTGTCCCTCATAATAATAGATAAAAGAGTGGCAAGCTATAGGTGTTGTGATAGCTAAACAAACACAACTATTTTACAATAAGATATAGTATATCATTTACACTGCTCTTAACATGGATTGTCAGTATAACCATAAACTAGCAGTAGCCTGTGGTATGATAAAAATACCTAGCAGGCGTACATTTGATAGGAGATTAAAGACCATTTCTACAGATATTAAACAAAGGATATCAGCAATAGGATATCTGTTTTCTGTAGAAGGTCTGATAGATCCTTCTATAACAGCAGCAATAGATAGTACTCTTTTAAAAGCAAAAGGTCCTGTATGGCACAAATCATCCATGAAAAAAGGAATAGTACCTTGTTCTGGCATTGATACAGATGCAAGGTGGGGTTATAGTCATACCAAAGGATGGGTTTTTGGATACAAACTACATCTTACATCTACAACAGGCAAGATTGTAGTACCTATAACAGCCGATGTAACTACTGCGAATGTACAGGATAATCAGATGTACGTTTCTTTAACTTCGGCATCATCTGTTTTCTCTTTACCACTTGCATTGTACATGGTAGCCGATCCAGGTTATGATGATAAGAACCTGTACGAGTATAGCAAGAAGGTATTAGGGATAGATTTGGTTTGTCCGGTTGAGCGATACGAAAGTACTCCTAAAAAGAGGCTTGAGCTTGTATGCTTTTATCAATCGATATTAGGACAGGCTATCTACAGCCAGAGAAGGATATCAATAGAACCATTGATAGAACATATCAAATCAGTTTTTAGGATACACCCTTTGCCCGCAAGCGGATTTCATAAAGTATCTACAATTGTACTTTTGTCTGTTTTATTATATCAACTGATGGTGTACTATAACTGTAAGACTGAGAAAATAAATCCAAAATCATTAAAATATATGCTTGGGACTGGATGATGAAATGGAATTTTGGATAAAGATGGGTGATTTTGAATTATGACCATGCCTCATTTAACTAATAATAAAATCAGAGTTGGTTTTTTAATATATTCTTAAATTATAAAAATTTCAACAAATTTATTTAATATGTTGGTTTACATCATGATTATTCAGTATTTGCAAGCTGTTAAACGAGACGAACTATTTTATCTATTAATTTTTAAGTTTGAATACTTTTTAAATAATATTTAATTTTTAACTTTTTTAATTTAGAATCGAAAAAGATTTACTAAACTATTGACAAAGTAATTTGTTTCATGAAATGAAAAAAATGTACTGCGATCCTGTTGCTGTTTCAAACTTTTTATTTATGTTTTGTATTATTTATGTACTTCATCTCATAATTCCACCTGTAACGAATACAGTAGGAATAACATGGAATGTTCATTTTAGAATAAATTCTCCATATATTTTAAATGCGTATGGTGAAAATACACATGGGCGATTAAATTCAACTGTGGATTTGCTAGGAAGAGATAGTAAAGACAAAAATAATCATGAAGGACATTTTCAAAGCAACAAAAAATCTTCGATAAATTGGAATACGATTTTTTCTACTTTATTAATTGACACTTTTTCTTCTATATATAGAATGTTTGCTGCTTTGGGCCTGTCTTTTATTACTGCGATATCTTTAGGAATCCTAGCTGCCCGAAACTCTATTGCTTCTAAGATTGTTATACCAATTGTAGATATATTACAATCAGTACCCATACTAGGTTTTTTTCCTGCAGCAATTGCATTCTTTATAACATTATTCCATAAGAGTCAGTTAGGGATAGAATCTGCAGCAATATTTCTTATATTTACTAGTATGGTTTGGAATATGATATTTTCTGTTTATGAATCTGTTAATTCTATCCCTACAGAATTATTGGAAACTACAAAAGCTTATCGAGCAAATTCATTATTGAAATTAAGACGATTATATCTTCCAGCTAGTATTCCTAAATTAATTTATAATAGTATTATGTCTTGGTCTGGGGGATGGTATTTTCTCACAGCAGCTGAAATTATCTCTTTGGGATCCAATACATTCAAACTTAGTGGTCTGGGGAGTTTACTTGGAACTTCTGTTTCCACAGGCCATTTAGGACATGCTATGATGGCATTATCTATGTTAATACTTGTTATAATGGTAATCGATCTTGTCTTTTGGCGTCCTTTACAAAGATATGCTAATAGGTTTAATTATAATACTACATCTTCAATTGGTGTTATTTCGATAAAAAATGATTCCAGGAGCTTTCGCAATTTGTATAATGATAATATTACAAAACTTTTTCGAAATGCTATTGTATTTTCGTCATCTTATCTTTCTAATTTTAATATTGATTATAGATTATTGATATATTCGAAATTTAATAGTATTTCAAAATTCTTTATGAAATTGTTCTCTTTAATAGAAATACTAATTAACTCATTTTATAATCTGTTTATTACTATATTAAGTAAAAAAACAATCAAAATTATACTATTATTAATTTCGGTATTTTTAATATCTATGGGTTTTTTTTATGAAAGCACTATTATTTACAAATCTTTTTCATCTCTTTACCGAATGACATTGTCACTTAATAGCGATCCCAAAAGTGTAAATATCATTGTACAAATTCCTCTATCTTTGCTGCTGTCTTATATTAGGTTAGGTGCTGCATATCTTATTACCTTATGTTGGACTATTCCAGTAGCTATTATGGTGGCTCGAAGTCCAAAATTTAGTCACATTATGTTCATATTTCAAACCTTTGCAGCAATTCCTGCCACCGCCTTCTTTCCTTTTACTATAGCTGCTATAAATTTTGTTCCTGGGGGGTTTGAATTTTTGTCAATTATGTTGATTTTGACTGGAATGCAATGGTATGTACTTTTTAATCTTATTGGTGGATTGCGTTCTATGCCTGGAAATTTAGAAGAAACGGCAAAGGCTTTTCGTAGTACTAAAGTCCAATATTTTAAAAAAGTATTATTTCCATCAATATATCCGTCTTTCATTACTGGCAGTATTACTGGTTGGGGTGGAGGATGGAATGCCCTAATCGTTGCAGAATATCTTGTACTTGGAAATAAGACATATTCTGTATTAGGCATTGGTTCGCTACTGGACAGAGCATCATATAATGTAGGGAATACTATGTTAGTGCTTTTGATAGTCGGTATAATGTCTATTGTAATTGTTCTAATTAATCGCTTAATTTGGAGGCGACTATATGAGAAAGTTGTCAAAAAATATAGCTTTGATTTATAAAATAACTAATTCCTATTTTATTTTTTTAATGCGATTATTTTAAATGTTTATATAATTTGATTGCTGTAATGGTAAATTATAATCAATATTTGTATTTCATCATATATGCTAAAAATTTCTGTTAACTATTTTGAATTAACATTTGATTTTTAGTAAATTGATCTGTGAGATGAGATAAAATGAAATCTATGGAAATAATAAATCTTTTGTATAGTTAGAAACAAGTTAGACTTTTTAAATTCTATATGGATTTCTAGCTCTGTTGATATAATATTCTATAGTTTATCATACCGGTAACCCTGTCCAACATTTTATTGTATTTTCTCATTTTTTTTTGAAAGTATTACTCACTATCTTGTACTTTTCAATCTAATGGTGCTATGTAATATTGCTATTCTCTTTTTTGAATGAATTTTGTTGAACCTGATTTCTTTTTGTGATAGACACTGATTACTTTCTTTTTGTATGGTATGACATATGGTTGTTCTGGAAAATCCTTTTCATGGTCAAGGTATCCAAGGTCAAATACATTAACAACTTCTTTTGGAGTTACAGGATGATTTCTTTTGTAAATATTATGGTCATGTCTTTTTCCTTTATTATATGACCTGATAAAAGATATAACCATGATTGTTAACAGTTGTGTAAAGAAGATTGTATATCCATTTGTAAACTAATATTAGTTGATTTGAGCAATAAAATTTTTCATATTTTTTGATTCATATTCAATATTATGAAAATTAACAAATCTAAAGAGCACAATTAGTTTACAATAATGATTAACTCGATACCTACACAATTATTAACAGAGCAGAATTCAGTTTAATAATCCAAATATGGATACGATAAAAAAATAAATCCTTATATTTATATTATAATATTGAAAAATTTTAAATCATCAGAATATGATTCTATGGTTGTTTTAGACTTAAAAAATGTTAAAAAGACGTATATGAGTGATAATAGAAAAACAATTACTGTTTTTGAAAATATATCTATTTCTATATATCATAATGAATTTGTTTCGATACTTGGACCCTCTGGATGCGGAAAATCTACCTTGTTAAGAATAATTATGGGTCTTGAATCATATACTTCAGGTAATGTTTTATTTAAAGGAGCACTGGTTAATGGTAAAGTTAATCCGTCCATGGCAATGGTTTTTCAATCTTTTGGCCTATTTCCATGGTTAACTGTAGTTGAAAACATAGAATTTGGTTTAGAATCTATGAAGATACCAAAGGACATGCGATTGAAAAAGAGCTTGGGTGTAATTCAAGATGTGGGATTAGAGGGTTTCGAGAATGCATATCCTAGAGAATTGTCTGGCGGAATGAAACAGCGCGTTGGTATTGCAAGGGCACTTGTAACCGATCCTGAAATTCTTCTCATGGATGAACCTTTTTCTTCGTTAGATCCTTTGACCGCAGAGGCTTTACGAGAGGAAGTTCTTAAAGTTTGGAGTAATAAATCTTCTACACCTGATGTGGTGATGATGGTAACTCATAATGTAGAAGAAGCTGTATACATGTCCGATCGAATTATAATTTTGGGAAATAGGCCTTCAACTATAGTTAAAGAAGTTAAAATAGATATACCAAGACCTCGTGAAAAACGTGATAGATCTATTTATGAATATTCAGATCAAATTACTACACTAATTGCATAATGGTATTTTATTTATGTTATGATATTATCGCAAAAATCCTTAAATATAATATTTAAATCATTGGTAGAACAATATTGTGTAGTATATTATAAATTGGAGGTACTTAGGGTTCACTATAGTGTATTAATTGGGTTTTTAGAAATATTAGATAATTTAGGGGGTAAATCTGACGTAGCTAAAATTGCGTCGACACAGGGTTTAGAGTTAGATGATCTTTTACCGATACTAGAAGCAAGTGAAATATTGAATCTTGTATCTGTCCAGTCTGGAGATGTATCAATTACTGAACAAGGCCATTTATTTATTGCGGCAAGTCCTAAAGTAAGGAAAAAATTATTAAGAAATATTCTTATTAATTTAGAATTATATAAACAATTGATTGACCTTATAAAGGAAAGTGAAAAGGGTTATATTAGAAAGGAAGACTTTTTAGAACATTTTCATAATGCAAATCTTAATCTTATTGCAGAAGATGATAATCTGAATGACTTTGATTGGGTAATTGAATGGGGACGTCAATCTCTAATTCTTAACTATGATGCTAATACCGAAACTATTACATTACGATGATGCTTTAATTATTTTGCAATATTTTTATTTTTAATTTAATTTTATTTATCTACATATTTGAGGCATGGCCATAATTCAAATATATTTTTAATACATGTCATACAGCTTAAAGCTAACCCTTGAGATATTATTTTGATTAAAACTGGCCCAAAGATTAGCTCTTGATAGATTAAAGGAATCCATTCTTTTTAACATTCTGTATCTGATAGGTTGTATACCATGGACTACTGCACCACGAAAACGTGGTAGACCCTACGTATATTCTCCAACAGTAATTCTAAGATGCTTTATTGTAAGAATATGGTTTAGAATCGATTCAAACAATGCCTTACATACTTTTCTTATTATGGACTGCTGTCAGTATAACATTAAACTAGCAGTAGCATGCGGTCTTGTAACAATACCTAGCAGACGTACATTTGACAGGCGATTGTTGAAGACTATTTCTACAGATATAAAAGAAAGAATATCAACAATGGGAAACCTGTTTGTTACAGAGCGTTTGGCTAATTATTCTATAACAGCGACAGATAGTACTCTGATAAAAGCAAATGGTCGTGTCTGGCACACATCATCCATGAAGAAAGGAATAGTGCCATGCCCTGGCATCGATACAGATGCAAGATGGGGTTATAGTCATACAAAGGGATGGATATTTGGATATAAACTACATTTAACATGTACAACAACAGGCAAGATTGTAGTACCTCTAACTGCCGATGTAACTACTGCTAATGTACCAGATAATAGGATGTACATTCCTTTAACATCTTCATCTTTGGTATTCTCTTTACCACCTGCATTATACATGATAGCTGATCCAGGCTATGACGATAAGAAACTGTATGAATATAGCAAAAAGGTATTAGGTATAGATCTAGTTTGTCCGGTTAAAAGATACAAAAGTACTTCCAAAAAGAGGCTTGAGATTGTATGCTTTTATGAATCGACATCAGGGCAGACTATTTATAGTCAGAGAAGAATATCCGTAGAATCGCTGATAGAACATATCAAATCAGTCTTTAGGATAGACCCATTGCCAGCACGTGGATTTCATAAAGTATCTGCAATTGTACTATTATCAGTTTTATTGTATCAAATAATGGTATACTATAACTGTAAGAAGAATAGATCTAATCCAAAATCAATAAAATATATGCTTGGAACTTGGTGAGACGGAATTCTGGATAAATATAAGTGATTTTGAATAATGACCAAGCCTCACATATTTATTAGATTGTTAGGATTTATTATCTTGTTCAAAAATTAAAATTAATATTAAATATTATATTTTCCTGTAATATTGGTTTTGATAAGAGAATTAGACTATGAAGATATGGATATAGGATTTTTAGAAGTTTTAGATAATTTAGTTCCGCCTGAAATTAATAGTGATACTGCAAAGAAAATATTAAAGGAAATAAAATCTAATCCGTTTCATAAGATTTTTGTGGTAAGGGATGAAGAAGAGGATGTTATAATTGGAACAACTACATTAATTATCGAGCCCAAATTTATTAACAAAGGTATTAGAGTAGGTTATATTGAAGATGTTGCAATAAAAAAAGGATATGAAGGATCTGGTATTGGAAGTCAAATTGTGGAATATGTAACAAATCATGCAAAAGTTATACAAAATTGTAGAAAAATATTATTGTATTGTTCCGATAAAAATAAACCATTTTATGAAAAATTGGGATATAAAGTATTGGGTGACACAAATGTTATGAAAATGGAGTTCGATTAAAATTAAACGTATATTATTTTGTATTAATTAAATGATTAAATGACACTCGGGTTAAATGATATTTATATGTATTATAACTGCCTGGTTAAATTTAAAAAACTAAAACTAGGACGTTAAAAATAAATAATACTTTCAATTTTTAGAAAAATTTGTAATATGTATCACTATTCAATATTATGATTATAAATAAAATTTTAAATAAATGAATAAAAATTATATTTAATCACTTAATTTTATATTTTATTTTAATATATTAGATGTTATATGTAATTGATCCATTATGCTTATTTGGGCTCTGTTAATTTGACAATATTTCTTTATTATGCTCATAAACAAACAACTTGAGCAATTGTTTTATATGATTTAATTTAGACTTATTCTTTTTGCAGGGAAAGTAATCATCAATGCTTTCAGTTCTATCCTTTATGTCTTGAGATATTTCCTTTTTGGTTTGTACTTTTGGAGCCAGTTCGATATTGATATGTGACTTATCTTTGTTAAAAGTAAAAAAGATAACGCTTTAGCAGCATTTCTAAATGATAAACCAGGAAAATACCCATGTAAGTATCTGAGGCTGGGTCATAATTCATTTTAACAATATTGCCTAATAATCATCAATTCTAAATCGATTAACATCCTATCATATGCTTGATTGCTCTTTTATGGTTGTTCTTTTCCATCTTGCAGTTGAAATAAACAAGTATCTGATAGAGTAATACGGACAGCAATACGATACTACATACCTTATCACATCCTCTTACAGGTACTGGGTCTATCCTAAAGATGGATTTGATATGTTCTATCATTAGTGGTTCTATAGATGTGCCTCTTTTTGAATAGATTACCTGCCCTAGTGCTGATTCATAGAAATCAACCAGATCCAGTCTTTCTTCTGGTGTAGTTCTGTATATACGTACAGGACATACAAGTTGAAATCCTAACCGTATGCTTAAATCATACAGATTTTGGTCATCATATCCAGGATCTGCTATCATATAATGTGTGTTTTCTTTAATGTTGTAGATGGCAAACTAGATGTTAATACTTGATAAACCTGATTATCCTGTACATTGGCAGTTGTAATATCAGCTGATAAAGGTATGACGATGGAATCAGTACTTGATATTATATGCAGTTTATATCCAAATAGCCAACAACCCTTCGTATGACTAAAACCCCACCTGGCGTCTGTATCAATACCTGAACTAGGTACTATCCCTTTATCCATCGAGGATTTGTGCCAAACATGACCTTTGGCTTTGATAAGAGTACTGTCTGTTGCAAGGATATGAGGATTGACTATGCCATCTGAAACAAACAAGTGTCCCATAGTTGATATCCTTTCTTTGATATCGAAAGAAATGGTCTTTAGCCTTCTATCAAAGGTTCGTCTACTTGGTAAGTGTGATTCAGATAATCCAATACAAGCTCTCATCACCTTTCTGTTGTACGATAAGTCGATTGAAAGATAGTGATGCAGTGCCCTGTTTGAATCAAGACGAAACCAGATACGTACAATAAAACATCTCAGGATTATTGTTGTTGAGTATATGTAAGGTCTACCTCGACTATGATGATGTTTAATAGAATTACAAGGCCAGGCAATTATTCTCCAACAAGATACAAAATACTAATTAGGATTGATGATGAACTATGTGTTTCAGCAGAACTTGTAGATGTTATTTGATTCAAACAAAATATGGTACCCTATAAGACCAGCTTTATTTGTTAGGAATTATGACCCAGTCTCAAGTATCTAATTTGTTTATTCTTCTATTTATTGTACTGTAATCAGGAATAGAAAGTACTTTTACATAAACATGGTCTTTCGAATATCTTCTGTTTGTCTGCTCTGTTGCATGATTATTTTTTTCGTCATTTGTTAACGTTTTTAAGATTAATTAAAAACGAAAATAGTCAAAGTTAAATTGTTATTGTTGAGAATAAACTATTATTTTAACTAGTTTTTGAATCATGCAACAAAGCACTGTTTGTCTATATGAAGATCGAACGTATATCTTATCCTCTCAAGCAAGAGAAAAAAGTGTTAGGATAATGAACTGGTTCATAAACCTAACTAAATGTATTTGGAAAAGAGAAGTCGAGAAACAAAGCAATTTTTCTATGTTGTATCGGTTAAAATTGATATCTCAAAAGAGTACTATTTTACTTTTTTTAAAAATAATGTGAAGGTATTTTTTGGAGAGGTTTACAAACTCTTTTCTATTTGTCTATGCAATATGATTTTCTTTTGTGGAACAAGATGTAGAATATTTAAAATTCATATTGTGGTCAAGATAGGCTTAATAATATTTGAATATTATATTTAAAATGTGATAAAAAAGAGCAAAATTGCTAATAAAACAATGAGTATTATGGCTATAGTGTCATCTATTCTTCTTTTACTAACAGGTACTATGATTTCTATAGATCACGCATTTTCTCAATATTTTCATGTAAATGACTTTAAAATCAAAAAATTTGGAGTTTCACATCATCATCCATTTGTAATTGTAAAAGGTAAAGCTGGTAAAACAAAAGCAAAGATGGGGGATGTAGCGGTAGAGGCATATTTATTTTTTACAAATAAAGGTAAGTTTGGAGTTTTTTCTAATGAAGGTCCATATAAATCGTTTAAATTTATGACTAAAAAAAGTAATATTGGATCCATTGAAAATATCTGCATTTCAAAACAGATACCAAAGGGAAAAATAATTTTTAAAGGACATAAATTGACAATTAAGGGAATTACTGTAAACAAGATAAATAAAGTAATGACTGTGGATATTAACAAAAACCCTGATCTTAATAATAATAAAAATTGTATTCTTAAAATTTGGAGTTCCAAAGGTTAGATATTAAATTAATTCAAATGGTAAAAATTGATTAACAACTATTGTCGAATAAAGAGATTTTATATTCTTTTTTGACTCTAAAATTAAGTAATTTCTTTATTGTTATAGTGGTTTGATAATAGATTAAGCCATTGTTGAACATGCTTTAAAGTGCTTTGTTGCATGATTCCTATAATCTTTGATTTTACTACCATTTTTGTTTAAACAGATATCAACTTATTATACAAAGACGCTTTCAACATCATTTCTTGAATCATATTTTTCAATCTGACAGAATAAACATATTCTCCAAACATTCTCTTCAAAGACGAGAACACCGTTTCAACAATCCATCTTTGTCCATAGCTTACGCTATCCTCTTTCCATCCTTGTAAATCATTTCTTTGTGCCAAAATGGATAGATTCCTAAGAATGCTTCCCTTTTTCCATCTTATTCTCGCATTCTTTCTTACTTTAATGCAAGGTTGGATTCCATTGTCTTCCAGATATCTAAAAATATCATTACCTTCGTAGCTCCATCACAGAACAGTTTACCTATCAATACCATATCATCTGATTTTATAATGTTTTCAACCAATTCTGGTAACGTCTTACTATCATGAACATGCTCATCGTCAGTAACTTTCATTGAAAGAATTTTCTTGGTCTTGACATCTACTGCAACGTGTATCTTTAGATAGCCTTTCTTATTTTTTATATGCCATTTGTCTTGCATCCATTGGCCTCTGTTAGTAACCTTTGTTCCAGTGCTATCTATTGCAATAACAATGTATTCGTCTTTGGATTTGTTGCTACTATCTGTTGTATCTTTTATCTTTATATCTAAACGATTTATCCTTCTATTAATTGTTGTAAATAGGGATTGATGGTAGTTTTCCTTTAGCGTGTCCTTGTGCTATTCTTTCGGTTTGTCTGTATGGTAGATGAAAATATGCCTTGGCATAGCCCAAGAGAAGAAGAAAAGTGTTTGGATAATGAAATGGCTGCTCATCTATTTTGCCTTGGTTCATCTCTTTTAGTTCGGTATCCCAGTTGTTAATGACATCAAAGCCTAGCAAGATTTCACCACGTCTAACTGGAGATTGGTTGTAGACAGACCAATTCACATATTTTGTTGGTTAATGTTAGCTAAATATATTTGGAAATAAGGAATCATGCAACAAAGCAGCTTTAAAGTTCTTTCAATAATGATTTTTTAATGTAAGGAATGAATCTGATGTTTTAATTTTAAAAACTTGCAGGCTTGAGGTGGATTCCATGTACCACCAAATCTGTTGAAACTGGATGTTGATCATATTCTTTTACAACATCTGATAAAAAATGCTCTTCAACAAACATATTTCTCTGTTTAGATATGTTTATTGCAAGAATATTCTTTGTTTCAGATTTGATAGTAACAACTCATAACATTGATTTCTTAACCAACTTTGAGTTAAGTTTTTCATCGATTATAAATTCCGATATTTTAGTTTTTTCTATGGATTCCTCTTTCTGGCCTGTACTTTTGTATCTGATCTCTAATTGCAGTAGATGACTTCTTGGAACATATCTGGATATTACATTAGATATATTTCTTAAGGATAGGCCGATGAAATAAAGATGTAAAGAATATACAATATCTTCAAGATGTTCTTTTTCTAAATTGTTGTATCACATATAATTAATAATAAGGAAATCTATATCTTTTCCCTTAACTTTACAGACCCTTTTTAAATTGCTGGATTTATTAATCATAATTATTTAAATTTTCTAACAAAAATTAATATTTTATCATTTACTTTGGAAAATAGTTAGATAAAAAATTACTTGTCGCTAGTTTTATGATCTAACCTATAGTACATGAACAGAAATTCCTTGTTTGTGAAAGGAGAATTATTAGACATCATTTTATTACATGTATCAGTCCAAATCTTAAAATAATTTTGCCATAAATTAACTGTAGCAGTAAAAGGATTAAGTAAATTCTCGTGCATTTTTATTGTTGATTGGTCATTATTTTCCTTTTTATAAATTTGAGATTTATCCTTGTCTATGCGTATTGTTATTTCATCTTTTTTATTATTTTCATTATCATTTCTATTACCATATTTAGAATTGTAGTCTGAATCTCCTTGATCGCTATTATTCATCTTATATTATATGATATTGAATTATATTTGTTTTATCATTTTAAATGTAGAATTTCAAATTTACTTTATTAATTAAATTTATTCTATTGATATTGATGTTTTGTTGCATTTCAATTTTTCGTAATGGCCTAACATATTCATTTAAAGTTTGTAGTGGGTATATATCCAAATTCGTATTATTAAGGCATACATTCAATTATAAAAAACGAATTTCATAATTATGCAACAAAGCAGATATTGATTATTAGTTTACATTAAATATATTAATTTGATTTATTATAAGCGTTTTATATTTGTCTTCTAATTATGATTTATTAGTCGGTTATGCAACTCCTTCTGGAACAAAAGAATATTTGAAATATGCAATTAATAGGGGTAAACCTGAAAGCCACTTTCGCTTATTTGATGAACTATTTTTATCTAGTATTGGAATGGGTACATATCTTGGACAGCCAAATTCAAAAGATGATTTGGATATGGAAAATGCAGTATATGAATCCATAAAATCTGGAGCAGTTAATGTGATTGATACTGCTATTAACTATAGATCAATGAAATCTGAGAAAAGTGTTGGTCGAAGTTTAATTCGTTTGGTTAATGATGGGGTTATAACCCGGGATAATGTCTTTATATGTACAAAAAATGGATACATCACAAATGATGGTGATTATCCTGGATTAGGCGTAATGGAATACATACAAGATATGTTTGTTACGCCTGGAATAATCGATCAAAAAGATATAAGCTCTGGCTATAATGTCCTTAATCCATCTTATATTTCAAAATGTATAGACAAGTCTTTGATGAATTTGCATTTAAGCACTATTGATCTTGTCTATATACATAATGCATATGAAAGTTGGCATAATGATGTAAATAAAGAGCAATTCAACGAAATGATTTCAAAAGTCTTTGATGTTTATGAAAAATATAGAACTGCAAATAAGATTCGTTATTATGGAATGGCAACATGGACCTGTTTTAGGGTTGAGAATGAAAGTAAAGAATATCTATCCTTGGAAGAAATGGTAAAAATCGCTGAAAAGGTTGGAGGCCGCTCCCACGGGTTTAGATTTATACAATTGCCTTACAACTTAGCATATAGTGAAGCACTATTATTAAAGAATCAAAGTGTTGGATTTGAAAAAAATTTGACCATTCTAGAAGCCGCAGAAAGATTGAACATAAAAATATTTACAAGCATTCCTTTATTTCAGGGTCGATTACTCAAATCCAAAATTCCTGACTATGCTGGACTAACTGATCCGGTTGCTAAGTTGATTCAAATATTGCGATCAAGTCCATCCATTATTGCTCCGTTAATAGGCTATAAAAAAATGAAGCACCTCAAACAAAATCTCGAAATTTCGAATATTTCTCCATTAAAACCTGAAGAATTTAAAGAAGTTATTAACGTATTGTTAAAAGGAGTTAATTAATTTTTTATTGTGATACGCGAATAAATGAAATTTAATATTTCTAGTTTTAAACTAATGCTTCTTTAAATTTAACGGTGTTATTACTGTTAATGTAATTATTATATTTCAGGGCCGGTTAATATATTCTGGATCGTGCAATTAGAAATAATCTAATGCTGTCTAATGTATTTTTGTATTTTAATGAAGATAAATGTTTTAAAAACTAAATTATATTACTAAATCAAATAACATATTTTTCATTGTTAAATTTGCTGTTAAAAATATGGATATGGGTATGGATATTGATATTTAATATAAGTTATGGTAAAGTGGGAACTCCTGTGTTTGTTGTAACGGCAAATTTACAATTTCCTGCTTTCGTGTCACCATTCTTTGCATTAAAATCTAAAATTACACCGTTAGCTGCAGTACCACAATCAAAATAATTTCTACCGCCACCACCTATCATGACATCATGACCTGTTCCTGCATAAAATTGATCATTTCCTTTTCCTCCTACCATTAGTGCATCTCCAGTACCTCCTATGAACATGTTGTCACCTGAACCGCCAAAAAGCTGAGATGTAGTAGAACTACCTGCCATTATAACATTATCACCTGGACCGGCATATACTTTACAATTTCCTGGACCACATTGAATAATATCATTACCTCCAATGCCATAAATAGTAGCATCCTGTACTGCTGTGGCAATTATTAGATCGGGTCCCATGGTACCTACGACTGGTGGACAACCAGTACCGGAGCTAATAGTGGCTGCCGGGCATGATGGGACAATTAAATTTTTAGGAAGCTGTAATCCTGCTGTAAGTAAGGATCTAGTAATAGCAGTGACTGGTGCTTGATTAGGTGGTGTTAAAGGATTTACCGGAACGGGTAATGTTCTACCTATGAGATTTGCGTCGGGATTTAAAACCTGTGGATTAGTTCTACCTATGAGATTTGCGTCGGGATTTAAAACCTGTGGATTAATTGGATTGGAAAATCCATCAGAGCTGGAATCATGATGAGATCTAGATCCACCATGTGCAAATATTATTTGGGGAACAGCTAATGCTGAAAAAAAGAATATTAAAACGAGTAAAGATATCGAGATATTGTTCATCCTTATTGACATTTTGAAACTTATACCTCGTTTGTGATTAAACAGTTATTAATTACTAATAAATTGTTATATCGAAATGATACGTCAACGATAAATACTAGATCGTCGTTTAAACATTCAACAAGTTTGAGCATAAAACAACTATGCATTATCAAATACTTATATTTGATGGACGTGAGAGTTCCACATCTCGGACATAATACAATCTTAATTTTCTAAATCTTTTTTATAGAATAAATTATTATTCCACCAAATATAAGTAGCAGAGTTTCTATACTGTAAATAGAGATGAAGATACACGTACGATTTAAATTGTCGGAATTTAGTTGTAATGTTTGTTATTAGTTATATAAACATGAGTGTATAATAAATATGACGACAAACTCTAATTATATTAACCAACCTAAAGATCGTGTTAATAATTATACCCCAATTGAATATGCCCTGCAAGTTCAAAATATTTCTAAAGTATTTGAATCAGCTGGAGGCCGTGTAATTGCTCTCCGAAAGATTAGTTTCAATGTAGAGAGAGGGGAGTTTGTATCGATCATCGGTCCCTCAGGCAGTGGAAAGTCTACTTTATTAAATATTTTAGGTGCTTTGGACAAACCTACTTTTGGTAAAGTGTACATTGGGGGTGTGGATATATTTGCATTATCTGATGATATGATTGCAAAGATGAGAAACAGTATGATAGGCTTCATTTTTCAATCCTTTAATTTAATTAATAGAACGACTGTACAAAGGAATGTAGAAATTCCTGGAATTATTGCAGGGATGAGCTCTAAAGAACGATCTTCTCGCGCATTACAGCTTTTGAATATTTTGGGAATTAAAAATAAAGCGAAACAAAAACCTATGAATCTTAGTGGAGGACAACAGCAACGGGTTGCTATTGCCCGATCACTCATAAATAATCCTACCTTTATCCTTGCGGATGAGCCTACAGGAAATTTGGATACTCAAACAGGAAATGAAGTTTTTGATTTACTTAAATTGCTTTCAAAAAAATATGGACGTACAATTGTATTTGTAACACATAATCCTGAACTTGCAGAACAAACTGATAAGTCCTTTTATATTAAGGATGGACGCCTCGAAAGGGAGACTGTCAATTAAAATGGTTAATACATTATCCAAGTCAAAATTTATTGAATTTAAATATAAAAAAATACTATCATTATTCGCAATTATTCTTTTAATTATTCCTAGTTATATTTTTCCTTCTATAATGACATCTTCTGCTACTGTTTATACAACTGCTTTTGCCCAATCTACTAATAGTAATACTTCTACTTCTAATCCTCTCGCTTCCTCCTCCTCCTCCTCCTCCTCATCATCATCTACCAATATGCCATCAGATACAACTGCTAAACGTGCTGGTGACCTTGCTGTTGGTACTAATCCTGCTCTTTCTTCTGCCACTGCTGCCTCTACTCCCAATGCTGCCTCTGTAGCCTCCTCTGTAGCAGCCAATACTACTTCCAATACTTCTACTTACAATTCTTCTAATACTTCCAATTCTACTTCGAACGTACCTGCTCCTTCTTTTCCTTCTGCTAATCCTGCTCCTGCTACTTCAACTACCTATGGTGTAAACAATTATGCTACATATGCTCCAAATAATTTTCCTACTTTTCCAAATAATGGTGTAGATACAGACAAGGCTCCTGCATTTTTAGATGCATATTGGACAAACTATTTGAGCTCCTCCTCTTCTGTGTCTTCAAGTGCTGTCAAGAAAGAGGTTGGTCCTGGAGATGGTGCTTCTACCCTTGCAGTAGTACTTGTAAATGCTGGAAGAAATGATATTACTGGGGTTACAGGATTCTTGAATTTATCTCCTTCTTCTGGTTTTGTGCCACTGCCTGGAGAAAACAATGGAACACAAGCTGTTGCTAGTGCTTATTCTGTTGTAAAGGCTGGTAATACATTTGTACTTTATTTTGACATGAATGTTTTAAAACAAGCAAAGGTTGGTGGATATTCTTTTCCTCTAACCTTACAATATACAAAAGTAAATCAATTAGGTCAGCTTATGACTACATTTAATGTACCTTTTAGACTTACCGGAAAAGTTATTTTAGATGCAATTGTTGAAAATGCTCAATTAACACCGTCCACTCCTAATCATCTAAAGATATTGCTTGAAAATAAAGGAACTGCTAGCGCAACAGGTGTTGTTGCTACTGTATTAGGAATGACTAATAATGGATACAGCGGCAGCAGCAGCGGCAACAATGGATTATCATCAACTTCATCAACTAATGCATTTATTGGTACTCAAAGTAGTAGCTCATCAACAGCTAATTTTGCTCCTGCTGCCAACTCTTATGCTAATATAAATACAACTAATTCTCCAGTGCAGCAGGCAACCCTGCCTTCTGTAACTTCTGTACCTGCAGTAAATATTGGATCTACTACATTTAACGTCGGAACTGTGCCTGCAAATGGCCCAGCTGCACAAATAAATCCTGTAATTTATCCTAGTTTATCTGCTGGTTCAACTGCACAGAATCTAAATATTCAGGTAACTTATGGCGATGCATATGGCAATCAACAAACTGTTACCTTCCCAATAGGTTTGGTAATATTGCCATCTCCTCCTCAATCTGTTCTAAACGTTACGGCAAATGGTGGAAAGGCTCTCATTGTACCCGCAGGAAAAATTCAGACTATAAACCTTGTTCTTACCAACAGTGATCCTAAAAAACCAATAACTAATGTTGTTGCTACTCTTAATTCTCCAGCAACCTCTGTAAAGGTTATTGGTGATTCTAGATGGACATTTCAATCTATTGGTCCACAATCCAAGATACATTTGTCAACTTCAGTATTAGGTGCCAATACTATTGTTAGTACGCCTAGTGTATTTACATTAACTGTTGATTATGTGTTAGGTAATCAGGCAAAGACTGATACTTTGAATGTAGGTTCGTATATTGGTGGTGATATCAAGGTTATTGCATATGGTGTTGATATCAATTACATTGCAGGTATGGCGAATATCGTAGGAAATCTTTTGAATGAAGGAAACGTTGTTGGATTATTTACTACTGTTGAATTAGCAAAACCGGCTTCAGGTAAAAGCTTTGTACCTGTATTGCCTCCATCTCAATATCTAGGTGATCTTTCTGTAGATTCTCCTCTGCCATTTAGTATTCCTTTGGGTGTAAATAACAAGACTATGGCATCTATAACTCCTGGTGTTCATATAGTTCCACTTAAAGTAGTGTATAGTGATGATTTAAAAGTCTCTCATACTCTTATATTGAATACATCTATTAATTATCAGCCATCTAAATTCCAACCAAAAACTAATCCAAATGCTGGATTTATTACAATATTGGGATTCAAGATAGGTAAATCAATTGCCAACATTATGTTTATTGCAATCCCTCTAATTATTATTGCAGCAATAGTTGCAATGATTTTACTTAAAAAAAGAAAATCCAAAATGGGTGCTGGTGCTGGTATGTCTCAAAACAACAAGGATATGGAACTTTTTCTCGATGACATCTCTACCGCACCTCAATCCTCGACCTCATCCTCCCACTCATCCTCGTCACAATCCTCATCACAATCATTATCATCAAAGTCGCCATCCTCTTTACCGTCTAAATCTGCTAATACAAAGTCAGGTGCAGGTGCAGGTATAGGTCAAGGTGCAGGTATAGGTCCAAAAAGCAAGGATTTGTAAGAGCCATGAAAAATCCAAATAACTAATACTTATCCAATTATCACCACAATAAGTGAATAAGTGAGTATTAATTGAATATTAAGGAAATTTTCACATTATCTATTGAATCTATATGGGATAGAAAAGTTAGGTCTATTCTTACAATTTTAATGGTAATGGTTGGAAGTGCTCTCTTGGTTGCAGTTGGTGGGATTGGGGCTGGATTTACTGAATCATTTAATAGGCAGTTTAGTAATTTGGCACCTAATATTCTCTTTATTACTAATTCTCAACAGGCGCCAGGTGGAGGTGGTCCTGGGGGGCTTAGGTGGAACGGGTAGTCCTCCACCTTCACTCAAGATTACATTAAATGCAGCCGTTGTAAATCGAATCCTTTCATTGCCGTTAGTTACTGATGTTATTCCTAATTTCAGAAGTGAGGTTACTATTCAATCTCAAAGCGAGACTTGAAGTGATGCAATTTTATCTATGGATCCACAAAAACTTCAAGTTATTGCACCAACTTTGGAATTTACAGAAGGATCTGTAATTTCTAATAGTCCTTCATCCATGACTGTTGCGACTGACGTTGCAAATCCTGCTGGAGATGCTAATCCCTTTTTGGTGCTGGGACATAGTGCTAAGATTACATATTCTTTTGTAGATCCTGACACGGGTAATCAGAAATCAGAATCAAAAAATTTTTTGGTTACTGGATTAATGAGGGAAACTGGTAATCCTACGATTGATAATGGAATTGTCATTACATTGCAGGCGGGAAACTCTCTTTTACAAAAATCTGGAAAATATGATTTCCTTATTCGTAATTGCAAAAACAAGTGATTATGTAGAATCTGTAGAACAAGAAATAAGGCATTTATATGGAAATAATATTGGTATCACTACTGTAAAAGCCATTTTGAAGACTATACAGCAATTCACCGCAGGAATAAGTGCATTTCTTACTAGTATAGGTATTGTTGCTTTGATAGTTGGTGCAGTTGGTGTTATTACTACACTTTATACCTCTGTTATTGAAAGAACACGAGAAATTGGCACTTTGAAGGCCATAGGTGCGCAAGATCGAATAATATTAATTCTATTTTTGTTTGAAGCTTTATTAATTGGGGTTTTTGGAGCAACTATAGGTTTAGGAACTGGAATAGGATTTGGATATGCTTTAAGCTCGGTTATGAAGACTTCAGGAGGCGGCTCTACTAATCCTCCTCTTTATCTTTTAGATAGTATGCTTAGAGTATGGTTTATTTCTGTGGGTTTAAGCGTCTTAGCGGGAGTACTACCTGCATTAAAAGCTTCTAGGTTACTTCCAATAGATGCCCTGAGAACTCAATAAGTCTTACTTTTTTGAATTTTAGAATATTGATAATCTGTTTTATGGAAGTATGATCAAATATATTATTGTAGAATAATGGTGATGCATTGTTGAGCTATTTATTGGATGAACGTGATCTAAGAATAATTTATTTATTCGCAAACAACTCTCGTATGTCATTTAGATCTGTTGCTGCTGATATCGGTTTAACATCGAAAAGTGCTAAAGCTCGTATTGATAAGATGCTTTCTAAAAATATTATAAAAACTTTTCATATGGTTGTGAATCCTGTTGCTTTAGGGTATACTAAAGTATGTATTTTGAGAGGACGAGGTGGAAAAAATATTGATGAAATTGATATACAAAAAAAAATTATGGAATTTGGTAATCTTATGATTCGCATTCGACATTTGGGTAGAGGCTTTGAATATGGGTTTTCTATAACAGATCACTTTGATGATGAAATAAAATCCTTGATGGATATTTCGGGATCAAAAACTACTTATAGAATATTTCAAATTAAACCTTTGGTTAATTATACTCCAACTGAATCTGACTTAAAAATAATCAAATATTTATTAATTAATCCTAGGATGGATATTTCTCATATTGCAGGACAAATTTCTATATCTGGAAAAACTGTGGCTCGTCGTTTAAATAAAATGATTCAAAATCAAGTTATCCGGTTTTCTGTTTTATGTAATTCTGCTTCTACATTTGGATATTTGCAATTTGTTTTAACGGTTCATGTGCAAGAGTCCTCATATCATTTTATATACGAATATATCTGTAAAGAGTTTCGTTCAAATATTTTTTATGCTCCTCGATCCTTTGCTAATCCTCCAGATGAGATGCGATTTTATTTATTCAGTGAAAACTTGTCTACTATAGAGTCTATTCTTATTAAAGTAGAGTCTATTAAAGGTGTTGATTTTGCAGAATTATTTGTTGTAATTGATGTAGAACATTATACTGATTGGATTAATATGGAAATTGATAAGCGGCTTTTGGAAAAGAATTTTTGATAGAAAATTTTATTGAATCATGAGTATTTGTATTAAATAAAAATTTACTGTCCTAAAACAGTACCACAGTTACCGTCTGTATCGTCACCTTTTGCTGCATTAAAGTTCATAACTACACTTTTACTTCCTGCAGTAACCACATGCAAAGTAGTCTGCACCTGGACCGCCAATAAATACATCATTGCCTCCACCGCCATATAGTTTGTCATTCCCTTTACCTGCTACAAGTAGTGTACTTCCGGCACCTTCAATCAATATATTGCTTTTATTTCCACCATATAGTTCATCTATTCCTGAACCACTTGCTACGATGATGTTGTTGTTGCCTGTTTCACCATACAATTGATTGTCTCCTGGACCACCAATAGCAATAATTACATTATCGCCGCTACCTCCACGTATGATGTCATTGCCTCCTAATCCGATTATGATGTTACTGCAGTTCCCACCTTATATACGATCATCTTCTTCAGATCCCATTAATGGACGACATGATCCTGATAGAATACACTTGCCTAATTCTGCAAATATTGCTGTTTAATTTTGAGCAAGTTAAACTGGTCTGCTGCTTGAAGGAGAAGATGATGTTACTTTGCCCTCTTTTGCTCGAATGGTTAGTTGAAGATGATGATATAATTGTTGCGCTGTTACTAGATGTGCTTGATTGTGCATAAGCATGTTCAAAAAATATATATTTGTAAATTATATAGTAAAAATGATCCAATTATAGTAAAAATCAATGATTTATTTAATATAAAACCTTTTTACTGTATTTTTTTGATTTTTGTGAATATATAATGATAAATTGTTATAAATCAAGATATCTTTCATTATTATATAGAACTCCATTTTAATGATTTAACCTTAATGGATTTAACCTGAATTTTATTTTAAAAAAATTCTAAATAATTCTTATATGTTTGCTCTCAAAATCATTAAAAATCAATATTTTTGAGATTGAATTATGGATAAAGATATTGAAAAAAATATTGAAGAATAATTTCTCACTTGACAATGATTCTTCTATGGAAGAGGTGGAACGGGTGCTTTTTGATAAACTATATATTTACAATTTCCTGCTTTTGTATCTAATAATGGATTATAATTAAGTACTACTGCATTGCCTGATAGACCACAATCAAAATAATTCCTACCTGGCCCTCCTATCATGGTATCATGACCGGTGCCTGCGTAAAATTGTTCATTTCCTAAGTTGCCTACCATGAGAGAATCGCCGTCTCCTCCTATGAAAACATTATCTCCTATACCTCCATAAAGTTTAGCTTCGGTGGCACCTCCTGACCTAAGTATGCTGTCTCCTGGTCCGGTAGTTACTGTACAACTGGATCCGGATCCGCATAATATTATATCATTTCCCGCCACCCCTCTGAGAATTTCCTTATCTCCTGTACTGGAACCGGGATTGGCACTGCTCAAAGCTATAGTATTCCTGGATGGTCCTATAATTATATCTGGTCCATAACTACCTGTAATAACACAGGTCGTTGTATTTGGACTCGTTGTATTTGGACTCGTTGTATTTTGACTATTATTACCTGTTAAAGTACTATTGTTTGTTTGATTACTTGATGTAGCCATAGACATAATTGAATTTGATGTTAAAGCCAAAGATGGCACTCCACGAAATAAATTGTTATTATTATTAATGTGATTATTTGTTCTGAAGGAACCTTCATTGTCACATTTTGTTAATAAATTTACTGGAGGACTAATGCCCTTTGGAATACCTCTATCTAACCCTAAATCTGATGCTGTTGAATCCCGTTGGGGGTTATTCCCGGAGGAAATTGAGTTTCTTAAAAGGGTTCCAACTGCTCCATTCTTAAAATTTATTATTGAGTTATTTGATTTACTTTTGAGATTTTGGTGTATTGCTGGTGTTATTATGCAATTGTCATTGGTTTTATTATTCAAATTACAAACATGCATTATTGATTTACTCGAATTAATCTTTGCATCTAAGTGAGGCGGAATAAATGAAAAGATACTATCTTGAGTTTGCTTTGCAACTTCGAACGGATCTTTAGGAATTGGATCATATAAATTCGCGTTTACACTTGCAATTTGTGAAATCATAATTGAAGATAATAAATTGATCATCAAAAGTGTAACAAATAAGGAAGTAAACGACATTATTATATAAAGTGTGGCTACTGTTTCATTTGCATTTCTTGTAAAACTACCAAACAATAGTAGCATCAAATACGTCTATAAAATAGAAAACTATACTTTACTATGTCTTTATTTTATTAATATTAAATTGTGATTTTTTGATATCATTAAATAATAATAACTTTGGACTACATATATTGTTATAATCTTTGTTTAGAAGAAAATGATATGTTGTCGGAATATTGTTCTTTTTTGTATTGTGTTGTTTAATTCGATCTATTGTTTCTATTTTTCTATGTATTGTTATTTCCTTGTAGATTTTAATATTGGATATACCTTTTATTAATAAAATATAAAATCGTCATTTAAATCAGTTTCATAATCTATTGTCTATATTATTTATAAATTGTTTTGATTCCTTTTTGGAATACGAATAAGTCTCTCTATTTATGAATTTATTAAATGTTGTACTTCCATACATAGTTGACATTTTAGCTTCCTAACATAGTTGACACTCTAGTCTTAGAGTGTAATAATAATGGATATAATTGAAAATAGGTATAAAATGATAATTGAATCAGAGACTTCAGGTAGAACAATATCTGATGTTTGTACTGCATATGGTGTTTCAAGACAAACATGGTACAAATGGAAGAAACGCTATAATGTATATGGCATAGATGGACTAAAAAATCAATCAAGAAAACCACACAATATTAAAAATGTGCAGGTAACCAAAGAACTAGAAAAGATTATCCTTGAACTTAGACTAAATAATAGGTTCGGTCCGATGAGAATTAGGTTCAGGTTAAAAAGAAAGTATGAAACTAACTTAAGCACTAAAACCATTTATAATCTTTTAAAGAGACATAATCTCAATGTACTATCTATCAAAATAAAAAGAAAATACAAACGTTTTGAAATGAGATATCCAAACGAATTGGTTCAAATGGATACCAAAGGTCCTTTTTATCTAAAAGGCTCACGAGATAAACACTATTTTATTCATGTTATAGATGATTGCCCCTCAAGAAAAGTAGTTAGTAAATGGTGCAGCAGAAGAACTAGTGAAAAAGCACTATCGGTTCTCAAAGAATGGATTGAACTCTATGGTAAACCTATGAAAGTGATGCACACGATGGTGGTAGAGAATTTACATCGAATGAATTCAAAAATTATCTTAGATACCATGGAATAAAGGACAAGCAAATACCCAAAGGTTATCCTCAAGAACAAGGTAAAGTAGAAGCGTACAACAAGATAGTCATAGCTGAATTTCTACAAGTAGAAGAATTGATAGACGAAAAAGATGGAATAGAGAAGTACGAATCATTTGTCAATTCATATAACTATGAAAGAGAACATGGTGGAATAAAAGGAATGGCACCGGCAGAGAAGTTCATGAAATCTTTAAAACAACCGATACTGATACATTAGAACAGGACAAAAAGTGTCAACCATGTCTGGAAGTACAACAATTAAAGATAAACATATTCAGGTCGTTTTATCAAATAACGATGACTGAAATACACTTTTAATTTAATGATTTATTATTTATTCTTTTAATTTAGTAAATTCTTGATCTTTTTAATTTTTGTTAAATTATTTTGATTTCTTTCTATATATCTTTAAATTTTTCTCTGTTTATTTTTACTCGTATATACTTCATCTGTTTCTAGTACGAAATGGATTTAGGTTGCTGTATCTTTTTAATTAATTCTTGTTGTATTTTTACTTTTGAAAAGATGTCTAAATATTTATATTTAATTAATTTATAGTCAATTCAGTTACTTCAAGGATTCGGTATTTTTTAGTCTAATATTCTATTGAAGCTGATTGATTTGCTCCGCCTGCGCCTGTTGTGGCTAAAGATGATGTTACAAATAGTTTTTGTAATAGTAAAATTCTCTCATCGTCATTATGTTTGGGATCTTTTAGTATTGCTTGGTTAGAACTGGTATTATCCAATATATTTCCTATTTCAAAATAATATTGTAATAAAAATGCTGAAATTACTGGAGAAATTGTAATTGTAATCTTATCTTTTTTCATATTGTCTATGTAATAATCAATAAAGCCTGTAAACTTGAGATAATTCATTACTGCTAGTATATTTTGTTGGTTATTGTTAACATTTGAATGCTCAGAATTTTTTTCTTTTGTTGTTGATATCTCGTCTTTTGTTGTTGTATTTTCATTATTATTGAATGTTTCTGGAGGATTTTTAATAATTTCGTTATTCAAACTTGTTATAGATTCTACAATTGTTCCATTTGATTGTGAAACTGAATTAAGATAAACAATAGTTTTTAAAATATTTGTATAATGCTCAATTAAATTAACCTTCATTATTTCTATAGATTTCTTCATTTTATTATTTGATTTTAAAGATGAATAAGGTAATTGAGCGGTAGTAGTAGATGAATTAGATTGATTATGACTCTTAATTTTAATTCATCAATTATTATATTTTCTTATATTTATTAGTTGGTAGTTAACTTTTAATATAATATTTTTTATTAATTTTTTTTATCAAAAATTAGCAAATGTTTTAACATAGTTAATTAATAAGTTTCTAGGTCTTTAAAACTTCGTAAATATGTGTTTTCTTCTTTATTTTCTTAAATAGTTTGTCTCCTATGAATTTAGTAATAAAAAAATCTCTATTTATTCTTCCTTGGGTTAAATAATGGCATAAGTTCTAAATGACTCGACTTGGTTTTCATATTTTTAAAAATTAAAAAAGCTTTTTTCACAATATTGTTTCTGAATTCCTGAGATGGGCCTTCGGAGGGATTTGAACCCTCCTCGGGCGGTTTCAATCGCCATTATTTAACGGCGTCCACAGCCGCCTATACTTACCAGACTATACTACGAAGGCCACTATTCAAAATTAGATATTTGTTCTTAATATATAATTGTTTTAAATTTTCAATTATTTCACTGTTGTCAATTTCTTATTTTTTAATTAAATAATTATTTAATGCTTTGTTGCATGATTCTCTATTTGTAGATATATTTAGCTAACATCTTTTAAGAAATATATGAACTGGCCTGCCATCTGCAACCACTCTTTAGTTAGAAGAGGTGAAATATTGCTAGGATTTGATGTCATTAACAACGGGAATACCGAATTAAAAGAGGTGAACCAAGGCAAAATAGGTGAGTAGCCATTTCATTATCCTAACACCTTTCTTCTTCTCTTGGGCTATGCCAAGGCATATTTTCATTTACCTTTCGCCAAATCGAGGGAATAGCGCAAGGCTGTACCAAAGGAAAACTACCATCTATACCTATTTACAACAATAAACAGATTAGATATCAAAATAAAAGATACAAAAGATAACAAAAGCAAGGAATTCAAAGACGAATATATTATCATCGCAATAGACCGTACATGTCTCAAGGTTAATAATAAAGTTCAGTAGATGAGAGACAAATAGCATTTAAAAAATAACAACAAGAAAGGATATTTGAAAATACATGTATCTGTAAAAGTCAAGACTAAGAAAATTCTTGCTATGAAAGTTACTGGTGAACATCTCCATGATAAAGTATTATCTGAGTTGTCAACGGTGTTATGAAATCAGATAAAAAAATAGTAATAGGTAAACTCATTGCTGATGGCGCTTATGATGGCAATGATATATTCAGATATTTAGGAGACAATGGAATCTTGCATTGCATTAAAGTAAGAAAGAATTTTAAAATCAGATGAAAAAAAGGAAAAAACATTATTAGAAATCTTTCAATTTTAGTCCAGAAAAAAGATTTGCAAAATTGGAAGGATATTGTTTTCTATATACAAAGATGGATTGTAGAAACTGTTTTCTCTTGGTTAAAGAGAAGGTTTGGAAAGTATGTATACTTCGTTAAGATGCAATATGATACAAGAGATGATGTTAAAGCCGTCGTTGTATAATAGGCTCTGTTAACTTAAGATATTATTTCTTTATTATGCTCATAAACAAACAACTTGAGCCATTGTTTAATATGGTATAATTTACACTTGTTCTTTTTACAAGGAAAATAATCATCAAAACATTCAGTTCTATCCTTGATATACTGCATAGTTCTTTCAATGATGTTTTTCTCATAGGTGGAATGGAGATGATGATATAGATTCAAAAACTTACAGGCTTGTGGGTACCAAGTGCCGCCATCTGATGATACTTGGTGGTTTCCATACTTGTTTACAATCTCAGACAGAAATCGTTTGGCAATAGATATATTTCGCTTTTTTGATATATAAAATGATAGAATTTCTTTATCCTTTGGTTCTATAATAACACATCAAAGCCAAATAGATTCAGAACCTGCTTTTATAACAGTTTCATCTATGACGTATTCTTGGATTTTCTTATTCTTTCGATATTTCTTTGGTTTGTACTTTTGAAGCCAGTTCCAAATGGAAACATGGCTTATTTTTATTATTTTTAAAAAAGATAACGCTTTGGCAGTATTTCTAAATGATAATCCTAAAAAGTACAAGTATAATCCGTAACCAACGATATTTGGAGATGTTCTATTTCTAGTAGACATACAATATATGGTTACCTTAATTATAGGTTTTTCCTTAAGTTAACAGGGTCGTATAATAAGTTGATATCTATACCAATTAGCACAATTATACTAAACAATTTATCATGATAATTATCATAAAACACAAAAGCTATCTAGCTTCTTGTATCATTCTATATCTAATCCAAATGTCACCATTGACCACATCCAAATTGGTTAATCTATGCAAAAAAGAGCATGATTCAAAGGTTAAGGAAAGACTGCTTATACTAATTATCAAAGTACGACAAGAGTGACAAATTCCTTTTCATATTGTAAAAGAAATGCACCATAGAAGCAATCTCTGGGCTTCTGATTGGTTAAAAGATATGATAAAGAAGGTTTAGAAGGACTAAATGATAAAACAAAAAGCAGTGGTAGACCGCCTGAACTATCTGAACAAGTTACCAAATTAAGCAAGAACTATTAAATTCCAAATAAGGTTAATGGTACAAAACAGGTAGAAGAGTTAATCATAAAGAAAAGTGATATTAAATATCACTTTATACTCACATATATCGTATTCTTCGAAAATGGGGATTTAAACAAAAGGTTCCAAGAAATGTTCATGGTAACACAGCATCCAAAGAAGAGAAAGAGAATTTCAAAAAAAGACTACATAACAGATACTTGTGGAAATGCAGCAACAACAGCAGCAGCAGCAGCAGAAATATGGATTTACTATATTATCTACGGATAAATCATTTTTCTTTTATGATTATCTTGTAAGAAGGGTTTGAATTAATGGGAAAAGACCTATATTTAGAGTAACAGATTAACATCAACGTTCGTGCATTTTTGGAGCAATAAGCATCGAAGGAAAACAATTATTCCGACAGTATGACAATCAATGGCGATACATTTGTTGATTATATAAAGAAAATACATGCTAATTCAAAATGCTATTTGTTCATGGATAAGGCATCTGCTCATTATAAATGCAAAAAGGTAATACGATATTTTGAAGAAAACAAGGATACTCTGATACCTGTGTATCTTCCTACAGCGTCACCTGAGTTTATAGTGATAGAGATATAGAATATAGCCAAACGAGAACTGCTTATTCTAAAGTGCTATTCATCATTAGCAGATTTGAAGAATAAGAATTCTAGATATTTCAGAACAAAAAGATTCAATCTTGTATGAGAAACAATCTATTAAGAGGTATAATTTAGAAAACATATACTAATTGGTATAAAGAATATATGACATATTCAACGCTTGTTCTTTTTCTAACTTGTTGAATAATATATAAAAAACAATAAGGAAATCTATATCTTTTTGCTTAACTTTGCAGAGCCTTTATTTTGATTCGATTAAAATTAGACTGTGTTAGATAATATTTATAAATGTCTGAATTATATGATTTATCATTTTTTAAAATTTATATTTGTTTGTGTGATCATATAAAAAATGAGCTGTTCTGGTGAAGTTTATTCTCATGATTATTCTGATGATAATTTAATTCAAATTACTCCATCAATTAAACAAAAATTAATCAAGGCCAAATATGGAGTTTCAAACCATTCTGCTGTTGAATTATGTCATTGGACCAAAAAATCTTTTTCAGATGAAGCCACCTGCTACAAACATAAATTCTATGGAATTTCTACACATCGTTGTATGGAAATGACTCCATGCGCTATGAATTGTGAAAATAGATGTGTTTATTGTTGGAGACCTACTGAATTTTATGATACTCTTGAAATGCCTTCTCATCTTGTAGATGGGCCTGAAACCATTATACACAATCTTTTAGAAGAACGCAGGAAGCTTGTTGTAGGGTTCTATGGGAAAAAGAATGTAAATACTGTAAAATTGGATGAATCTTTGTTTCCAGAGCATTATGCTATTTCGCTTTCTGGAGAACCAACAATGTATCCTAAACTGCCTGAACTTATAAAATATATGAAAACATTAAAAGCAACTAAATCCATATTTTTGGTTACCAATGGGCAGGAACCTGATATGTTGTATAGACTTCAGAAAGAAAATGCATTACCAACACAAATTTATCTTTCGACTAATGCTTCTAACAAGAATATGTTTTATAAAATAAATGGTCCAAGACATAAGGATGCTTGGGAAAGATGGTTAAAAAGTTTGGAATTTATATCATCTTCAAAAACCAGGACTGTTTTACGTATGACTCTTATACGCAACTTTAACGATGGAGAATCATATTATAAAGACTTCGCTAAACTAATTCAAATTGGATCACCTCATTTTATAGAATTAAAGTCTTATATGCACATTGGAATGTCTATTAATAGGCTAGAAGAATTTAACATGCTTGAAATGGATGAAGTCCGAAACTTTACACGCGGTCTTTTAAAATATTTGCCTAATTATTCTATAATGGATGAAAGTGCGATATCAAGAATTATTGTATTACAAAATAATAGTAGGCCTATTTCTAGATGGATTGAAAGTTATTGATAAATCTATATTTTAAACAAATGATGTATTAGTATCGTAATAATCTTTACAATACCATTGTAAAAATTTTTTTAATGCTTTTGTTCTATGCGATATTTTGTTCTTTTCTTGTATTTCTAATTGAGAATATGTCCTTCTCTCATTTACAGGTTTAAATATCGGGTCAAAACCCCAGCCGCCTGGTATTATTTCTAAAGATATACTACCTATATTTTCGCCGGTGAATGATTTTATGAATTTGCCATCGAAGAATGAAAAAACCGAGACAAATTTTGAGTCTCTATTTTTATTATCTTTTAGTAATTTGAGTATGCCTAAATTCCCTATAGATTTGAAAACAAATGAAGAGTATACCCCTGGAAATCCATTTAACTCTGTTATAAATAATCCATCATCTTCTATTATTACAGGGTTTTTAATAATGTCATATGCTTTCCTTACTTTGTCTTCTGTAACTTCTAGAATGGATTCTGATTGAATTTCGTTTATATTTATCTTGGAAAATTCCAGGTCAAAGTTGTTCTCCTTTGAAATTAAATTTTTAATTTCTCGAAATTTATTATCATTACTACTAGCAAAATAAAGTGTTTTAGAAATCTTTGTCAAACTGTTTTATATAAATTAAATTTATCCTATTTTTTTATATTGGTATTGTTTAATACTGATGTATTAGATAGATTTATGGTTGTAAATTATACTTGTAAAAAGAAAAAGAAGATATACTGACTGTTAATATTTATGTAAAATATGTGCTTTATTCACTTATGAATTGTAGGATTTGTTTTGACAACATTATATCTTTGCATTCCTATGTGGACTACCATTAGAGAGTACACACACATATATCACAGATTGTTTTCATTATTATAAAAGGATCTATATGTATTGTTATATGAACCCTCTTTCCAAATACATTTATCTAACATTCGTCAACAAAATATGTAAATTGGTCTACCTGCGACCAATACCTTATTAGGCGCGGTAGAATCTTCCTAGGCTTTGATATTATTAGCAACTGGGATACTTCTAAAAGAGATGAGCAATGACAATATTGGAGATTCATTTCGTTATCCTAACACATTCTTTCTTTTGCTTGGCTATGCCAAGGCATATTTCCATTTACCTTATAGATAGACCAAGGGTATAGCAGAAGGGCATTCAAAAGGGAAAATACCTTCTATTTCTGTTTTATGACAATAAATAGAAGAATAAACAAATTAAATATTCTATTATATGGTGCCAAAGATAAATTCTGTATAGATGAATAATTATCATTGTAATAGATAGCACTGAAATAAAGGTTACCAATAGAGGACGATGGATACAAGGTAAATGACCTTTAAACAAAAACAGCAAGAAAGGGTTTTTAAAAATACATGTTGCTGTAAATGTAATGACCAAGAAAATTCTTTCAATAAAGGTAGCTGACGAGCATATTTATGATAGCAAAAGAGTTGCTCGAGTTACTCAATGATATGATAAAGTCAAATAAAATTAAAGGTAAATTATTTGCTGATGGATCTTATGGCAATGTAATCTTTTTGGATGTATATGAGACAAAGTAACCTTCCCATGCATAAAGTAAGAAAAAGAATACTAGAGCAAGATGGAAAAAAGGTAACATGCTCGGAAACATATCAGTGTTAACACAAAACAATGATTTACAAAAGTTATAGAAGAGATTTAGATATGGCAAGAGGTGATTGTAGAAACTGTATTTTCCTTTCTAAAAAGAAAATTTGGAGAATATGTTTGTTCTGTTAGACTAAAAAATATGATACAGAAATTGATGTTAAAATCATCATTATATAATAAGATGATATAAATTTAAATAAACATGTAGTAAATATGGAATTTTAATAATCATACAACAATGCAGCGAAAACATAATAAATATCAATTATTATAAATTTATATTCATTGAAATAAGAATTAACTAGTTTTTGAATCTTGTAAATCTCTTGAGTATGTTGTTTTGGCTTGGAGAATTAAGCTTTTTCAGTTGGATTTTATCTTATGGTGCTGAGCATCTTTCAATAAGATATGGAGCTAAATTTGTTGGAAGAACATTATTGAGTATTGCAACAACTCTTCCGGAAATTGCTATAGTAATCAATGCTTCTTCAATTGGACTTTATAATGTTGCTATTGGTTCAGGTCTTGGAAGTAATATTTTGATGATGACACTTGGATTGGCATTGATGCTTATTATTTCCACCACTCGTCTTTCTAAATTCCCTTCAAAAAAATTAGATATTAGTACATTTAACACTGATAAAATCTTTCTATTAGTTTCTGCTATACTTAGTGCTATTTTATTAATTGATGGTTATAATTATTTAGATGGTATAATCTTTTTTGGAATATTTACAGCATATATATTAGTAGCTTTTTTGGAATTGAAAAAGGAAAATAACAATAATCAAAATAATTTCACAACCGATAATCATTCTAATGTTAAACAAGATTTTTTAACCGCAAATAATTTTACTGATTCTTTTCCTCATTTCTTAAAGAATAATTATGATATGATCAAATCTATTCTTGCTTTTATAGTAGGAACATTAGGAATCTTAATAGGTGCTAACCCATTTATATTATCATTACAGTCTTTTTCTTTTGATATTGGAATTTCTACAGTAATTCTGGCAGTAATTGTAAGTCCAATAGCTGGTGAAATGCCTGAAAAAATTTCAATGATGATTCTTGCAAGGAAAGGTTCTACTGGTGCATCAATTGCAATTGCAAATGTTTTGGGTTCAAAGATTTTGAATAATTCTTTGTTACTTGGTATTGCTGTATTTGCTGCAATGTATCATGGTGGATTCTTTACTATAATTCCTAATAGTTCTGTTTTATCTTTTCAAATGATCTTGGCCACTTCGATTACTTTATTAGCTTTAATTCCAATGTTTAAGAAATATATTGGAATTTATATAGGGTTTTTTTTTCTAAGTTTGTACGTTATTAGCATATTACTTCAATTTACTATATCATTTAAATGAGGACTTTAATAGTTTAATTTATTAATTTTATAAATGTGAATTGTTTTTCTAAATTTTTACATCTTTGGATTTATTTTATGCTATTTATATTTATTTTATATAGGTATATTATAAAAATTATTTATGTAAATTTTAAAAATAACCTTGTACTAGTAGATTCTAATGAATTTTAACAAAAATTTGCTAGCAGTAATCGCATTAGTCGGTGTAATTTCTGTTATGACTGGTACAGCTGCAGTTCACAACACTTATGCTCAAGCTAATAGTACTTCTAACTCTACAGGTGCTGGTGCATCCTCAAATTCTAACTCTACAGGTGCTGGTGCATCCTCAAATTCTAACTCTACAGGTGCTGGTGCATCCTCAAATTCTAACTCTACAGGTGCTGGTGCATCCTCAAATTCTAACTCTACAGGTGCTGGTGCATCCTCAAATTCTAACTCTACAGGTGCTGGTGCATCCTCAAATTCTAACTCTACAGGTGCTGGTGCATCCAATGCAAGTGGTAGTTCTTCTCCAGCTGCTTCTGGATCTTCTAATTCTAGTGCCTCTTCTCCAGCTGCTTCTGAATCTCTAATTCTAGTGCCTCTTCTCCAGCTGCTTCTCAATCTCTCATTCTAGTGCCTCTTCTCCAGCTGCTTCTGAATCTCTCATTCTAGTGCCTCTTCTCCAGCTGCTTCTGCAATCTCTCATTCTAGTGCCTCTTCTCCAGCTGCTTCTGCAATCTCTCATTCTAGTGCCTCTTCTCCAGGTATGCAAAGTTCAATGCAAAATAATTCTAGTGCTCAAAAATCTAACAATCCAATAGACATGCTCAAAAATTTATTTAAATCCTTTATGCAGAAAAAATAAATAAATTTTTACTTTTTTAGCCTTTTTTGCGTTTTCCTTTCTAATATATTAATTAGTCTATTTTTTAATCGCTTTAGCCTGTAATAATTAAATTAATATAAAATTCCAATTAAATATATAATTTGGTTTTATGCTTTCATTGTGTCTTTTTGTTAAAATCTCCTTAGTATTTTAGGTTTTAATTTTTCTGGATGTTCTTTTAAATTTTTAATTTTTTCTAGTATTTGTTGTTTATCTTGAGGCAAAGTACCTCCTATAGAATACACATTAGATGCATGATTTGCTCTAAAAATAACTTTTTCTTTTACATTTGTCATTGCAATTAAAGTTTCCATTTCGTTCAGTATTTCAAAGTCTTCTAATGCTTGAAATGACTCATTGTATTTGGAGTAGAATTCTTTTTCTATATTTGGTTCCATATATAAGGTTAATGCACCTAAATAATTTGGCTCTATTTGGTTTATTATTTTTGATGTATCATTGGCATGACTATTAGAGTATTTTCTGCCTCCAAGGCCTAAAATTATCATACATGAAAGAATAAATCCATTTCTTTTTGCTTTTTTACAGCTATTGATAATCATTTCACTAGTCGCTCCTTTTGTAACCTTTTTTAAAACTATATCATTTCCACTCTCAATTCCCAAATACACCATATCTAAGCCAGCTGCTCTTAATGATTGCAATTCTTCATCTGTCTTTTGTAGTAAATTTTTTGGCATAGAGTAGCAGGAAATTCTTTTAATATTTTTAAAATTTTCTTTAATGTGTTTTAATATTTTTATCAAGTTGTCAGTTGATACATTTAAAGCATCACCGTCTGCTAAAAATATTCTCTCTACATTGGGTTCATATTTCGAAGCCATCTCTATTTCTAGTTTTATTTCATCAAATGGTCTTTCAGAATATTCTTTTGTTCTGTACATGTTACAAAATGAACATTTGTTAAATGAACATCCTAGTGTAACCTGAAATATCATAGAATTAGCTTCTGACGGAGGTCTATATAGCGGATAATCATAATTTAATTCCATATATCAAATAAATGCTTTGAATTATTATATTTATAACTTAACTATTTGAGTGTAATTCTTATTGGAAAATGAAATTATTATGGGTCAGTTCGTCGCGAGGTCATCATTGTATAACTCAGACTGGAGCAGCTAAACATACCTCATCCCCACTTGATTAAATTACAGATTAATACGAATAATATTCTTTCCATTTGATTTGAAAACTATGAAAAATCTTTGTCATAAATATTATAGTAATTTAGAAGAAATTCTTCTTATTATTTAATTGAATCAATTAGAATTCCTCTTATTTTATTGAAATTTTTATCTTTAAAATGCCTTTTTACCTTTGTGGTTACGTATTTAAATTTTATGAAACAAGTTATGCATATACTTTTACTATTGTGGTTTTTAATCAAGGATCAATCAATTTGTAAATTTATTTTTTTTACATTAAGAAATTCTATTTGGAAATAATATCAATATTTCAAATTGATTATAAGCTATACGTTTATATATAAAATTATTAATGAATATTTTTTATTGTACAGATCTAATAAGTAAAATTTTAATTATTTTGGTATACTGTTTATTAACTAGACACAAAATAGTGAAATGATAAATGTAAAGTAAATAATTCTTTTCATTACAGAATTATAAGTTCCTTTGTATATGTATGTAAATTATAATAATCAAAACCGATTTCTTTTCTTTTATCTGTTATTATTATGCTGTCTTCTATCCTTACTCCGAATTTATTTTCTATGTATATGCCTGGTTCTATAGTTATTGCCATGTTCTCTTTTATTGTACTTTTAAAATTTGGTCTAATCCATGGTGGTTCATGAACTTCTAGGCCTATACCATGTCCTGTGGAATGAACAAAATGATCTCCAAATTTCTCATTTTTAATTGTATTTCTACAAACAAGATCAATATCTGCAAAATCGCTTGTCTGATTAATTTGTTTTATTCCTTCTTTTTGTGATCTTTTAACAATTTCATATATCCTCTTCATATCATTAGTTATTTTGCCTAATCCAAATGTTCTTGTTGCGTCAGAAATATAATGATCAAAACTTAATGTTAAATCAAGAACAACTAATTCTCCTTCCTCAAATTTTTTTTTTGATGATTCTGCATGTGGAAAAGAACCATTATATCCACTAGCAATAATCAACGGATTTGATGTATATTGATACGGCGGAAATCGTGCTCCTAATTTCATGGCTTCAAATACTAAAATTGCTTGTAGCTGTTCTTCTGTCATATTTTTTTTTATTTCTTTTTTTGCTATTTCAAATAATTTGTCTATAATGTTTGATGCTTCTTTTATCTTCTCAATTTCTTCTTTGTCTTTTATTTCTCTTAATTGATATAACAAATCATTCCCATTCAGATTATTTTTTTTTTCTGACTTTTTCTGAATTTTAGATAAAATATCGAAATCATTACTATCTGATATAACTATGTCATTTTCATTAATTTGATCCATCGTAGTGTTGATTAAGGTTATGCCCCTTTCTGAAGATGTTACATCACATTCTTTTGATGTATTTTTCGCTCTAGTGTATTCTAATTTTGGTACTATTAATTTAGTTTTTAAATCATTTTCTGATGTTATTGTAATTCCTTCTCCCCAAAAATTTGTTAAATAAAAATTATTTTCAGGTTTGAATGTGATAACTGTTTTATTCTCTGTTTTATTTTTTTTTTCCTCATGGTCATTTACTGTCTGAATGAGTTTATCTCTTCTTTTGATGTGCAATGTCTTTTATTTTTGTTAGGGGATATTATTGTTTTTGAATTACTTATAAATAACGGTTAAATGTGCTGTTTATTTGAAATTTGATATGGATTATTTAGTAATGTTACCTGGGCCCACCAATGTTCCAAATAGGATCATGAATGCAATGTTGGCCCCTGTTATAAATCATAGAAGTGACGATTTTAGAACACTTTACAAATCGATTATCGAAAAAACTCAAAAGCTCTTTCAAACAGAGAGTGATATAGTGTTGCTATCTGCGTCGGGAACTGGGGCTGTAGAATCATCTGTTGTTAATCTTATAAAAAAAGGTGATAAGGCTGTTATCCCTGTTAATGGTGAATTCAGTACGCGCCTTGCAGATTTAATTGATAGCTGGGGTGGGCAAGCCATACGAATTAAATCAGAATTTGGAGAAAATCCATCTTATGATGAATTTGAAAAAGTATTTGATGAGCATAAAGATATCAAAGCACTTTATGCTGTTTATAATGAAACATCTACGGGTACAACCATTCGATATATGGATAAACTCGGTGATTTGTGCTCTAAGCATGGTAGTTTCTTTATCGCTGATTCAGTATCCATTTTGGGTGGAGATGAATTGCCCACTGATAAATGGAATGTTGATATTTGTATTACTGCTTCGCAAAAAGCTATTGCTGCTCCTCCTGGTGTTTCGCCAATCTCTGTTAGTCCTAAAGCTAAAAAATATATTCAAGAAAATGATTCCCCAATCCTCTATTTTAATTTAAAACGATATTTTAAATTCTATCAAGAGCATTTTGAAACTCCTTTTACACCTGCACTGCCACTTTGCTATGCGTTTAATGAAGCATTAGATATGATTCTTGAAGAAGGGTTAGATAAACGTATAGAAAGACATAGACGATGTGCAGATGCATTTTATACCGGACTTGGTTCCATGGGTTTAACTCCTTTTGCTAAGCCTGACGCACGAAGTAATGTAGTAATTGCTGTTAATTATTTGCCTGGTATAGAAGACAAAAAATTTAGGGATTTATTGTCAAATGAATTCAGAGTATTGGTAGCCGGTGGATTTGGAAATTTGAAAGGCAAAGTCTTTAGAATTGGTTCAATGGGTGAAGTTAGTAAATATCATGTGATAAGAACTCTTTCATCTGTATCTTCTGCTTTAAGAATGTTGGGATTTGATGTTCCATCTGACTCTTTAAATAGAGCTATGGAAAAATTTTAATTATTTTGCCCTTTTATTTTTTTGCTAAAAAGTTTATTTATGCGTTAAAATCGTCAGTAACATTGACGTTACTATTGGTACATCACTTTATCTATAGAATCGTAGTCATTCGACACAAATCATTCATAAAAACACGATAATTTAATATAGTTGACAATGTTGGATTTGATTCACTTTTGAATTGCATATATAAACAACCAAAACATAATTCATTAGAAAAATACCTACCATCTATCTCGATTTTACAACAATAAACAGAAGGATAAACAAATTAAATATTCCAATAAATAATACTGGCAAAGATAAAGTCACTAAATATGAATATGTTATCATTGCAATAGATCGTACAGGTATAAAGGTTACCAATAGAGGTCAGTGGATGCAAGATAAATGGCGTATAAAATAAAAGAAAGGATATTTGAAAATACATGTTGCTGTAAATGTAAAGACCAAGAAGATTCTTGCTATGAAGGTAACTGATGAACATGTTCATGATAGCAAAGCATTACCTGAGTTGGTTAATGATGTTATGAAATCAGATAAAAAATAACAATTGGCAAACTATTTGTAGATGGTGCTTATGATGGTAATGAGATTTTTAGATATCTAGAAGACAATGCAATTCTATCTTGTATTAGAATAAGAAAGAATGCTAAAGTTAAATGGAAAAAAGGAAAAAACATACTTAGAAATCTAGCAGTTTTAGCACAGAAAAATGATTTACAAGGATGGAAAGATAGAGTAAGATATGTACAAAGATGGATTGTTGAAACTGTTTTTTCTTGTAATAAGCGAATGTTTGTTGGCGAATATGCATATTTGGCTAGACTAAAGAACATGATAAAAGAGATGATGTTAAATGCGTCGTTGTATAATAAGTTGATATCTATTTCGAGATATCCTATACTAAAATTATCGATTTTATAGGAATCGTGCAACAAGGCCGTCTAAAACAATATATATCCAAAAAACTATAACGTTATTTTTTTTATTTTTTTCTCAAACTTAATATATGGAAAATCAATAGCGATTTTTATGACTTTAGAAAAGGGTTCTCTTATCCTATTAGATTATACTGCAAAGATTAAAGATACTGATGAAATTTTTGAAACAACAAGAGAAAACGATGTAAAAGATTCTCCTGATTTTGATCCCTCTAAAAAATATGAGCCAAGATTGTTGGGTGTAGGTGAAGGTTGGGTATTAAAAGGTCTAGATGATGCCTTACTTGATGCTAATGTTGATGAGCCATTAAAAATTGAAATTCCTCCTGAAAAGGCGTTTGGTGAGCGAGATTCGTCTAAAGTGAGAATGATTCCATTACGTAAATTGGGTGAAAAAGCTAATGAAGTAAGTGTAGGTGATGTAGTTGAATTAGATGATAGAATGGGAATTGTGCGTTTTATTGGATCAGGTAGAGTACAAATTGATTTCAATCATAAATATGCTGGTAGAACCTTAATTTATGATGCTAAAATTTTAAAAAAATTGGAAAGTGAGGATGAAAAAATTACTAGTCTAATTAAAAGAAGACTTCCGATTGATGATGCTGATGTGATCTATGATAAAAAGGATTCTGATCTTAATATTACTCTTCCTGAAAAAGTATTTCTGTTGGAAGGTCTTCAAATTATAAAAAGAGGTATTGTAGGGGATCTTTCAAAATTCATACCCGAATTTAAAAATTTCTTTTTTATAGAAAAATATGCAAATAGTACCCCAAAATCCGATAATACTAATACTACTCTTAAAGATAGTAATGAAAAAGAAACACTTCCTACATCTACTGATGCACAGAAATCCGATGATAATAAAAAAGATGGTTCTGCTTCTGCTGCTGACTCCTCTACAAAAGAAACAAATGGAAAAAAGGATTCTAAAAAGAGTAAAAAATAATTTAGTTTACTCTTATTATTCTTAATGTATCGATCCTTGAATTAAATCGATAGAATATATTTTAATTAATTAAAAATATTATGTACAAAATAATTTAAATTATAAAATTAATTTTATACTATTTTTACTCAACGCATATTGACATATAATTATGATTTAAAAAAATTCAATTATCCCTTGTACATCATGATGACATTGTCTTTTGGATCTTTATCGACTGTTTATATATCCTGAAGTATTGATGTATTATTTCCGTATATTTTATTTGGTTAAATACTAAAATTTTCAACTTTTTTATAAATTAGGCTAGAATTCTGTCTAAATTATGATGTATTATATATGTTAGATTCGCATAATTAGAATTATTAGAAAAACTTCGACGAAAACTATATATCTTAATGACGATTTGCAAATTAAATTAAAAACTACAAAATATCATTGATAATTAATAAATTTTGCAGACATCTAATTACGCAACAGATCTATTATATTATAATATCTTATACCTCTATGAAAAATATTTATTATAGTTTCTTAAACAATTCCTATTTCCTCAATTAAATCTTTCAATTGGTTTTTAGGAATATCTATTTTATTTAAAATAGTATATCTTTCTGGTCTTATTTTGCCTGCTAAATAAAAAGCTTGAATTATTTCATCTTTATCTGTATTTATTTCCTTTGCCGTAGTGGGTGCTCCAAAAGTTTCTAGTGCATTTTTTATTTCATTCCAATCTAATTTATGTAGTTTTGCCATGATTATAGTTCCAATACCAACTCTCTCGCCATGTAATCCGCATCTACCATTTGTAATAATTTCTAATGCGTGACTAAATAGATGCTCCGATCCTGAACACGGTCTACTGCTTCCCGCAATTCCTGCGGCAACTCCTGCGCTTATTAATCCTTCTACTATTGTTCTTATTATTTGGTAACTGATTTTATTTTCTTTATTTATGTTCTTTGCAATGTCTAGAATCATTTTTGCACTCAAATATGATAAATTTGCCGCATATTCTCCAAAATACTCTTTATTTTCATCTCTTGCTAATTTCCAATCTTTGATTGCTGTTATCTTTGCTATTAGATCACCACAACCACTTGATAATAGTTTATCTGGTGCATTTGAAATTATATTTAAATCTGCTATGATTCCTACTGGGGTTTCTACCTTTATAGAATATGGTTTATTTCCTCCTCTCAGTGATACAAAAGGGCTTGAAATTCCATCATGAGATGCTGAAGTTGGAATACTTATAAAGGGTTTCTTTAAATTATTTGCAGCCATTTTTCCAATGTCTATACATCGGCCACCTCCGATTCCTGCAAGCATCTCTATTTTTTCATTTTCTAGTTCTTTTTCTACATATTGGACACTTTCAAATGATGCTTCCTTTACTATAATCCATTTATATTGTACATTGTTTTCTACAAAGCAATTTTCAATAACTTTATCAATTTTCTCTTTGACATTTATACCTGTAATTAATGCAATTTTCTCACTTTTTAAAGCATTTTCCTTAATAAATTCCAATGTGTTTGTAATAATTTTATCTCCGATGATTACCTTTCGCGGTAATTGCATTATATGTGTTGATTGGTTCAATGCTTTGTAAAATATAAAAGAAAATCCCTTAAAAAAACTAAAGGTTTATTTGCTGGTTTTTATTCTTCTGCTTTTGACTCTACCAACTCAGCTGTTGCATAACCTCTTCCTACACGAGTTACTTTTACTTTTACTTTGTCTCCCACTTTTGTATTTGGGACAAAAATTACTAGTCCTTGAATCCTTCCTACTCCTGCATCTCCTCTTTTACTCATGGATTCTATATTTACTTCATGTTCTTCTCCTGCATTAACTGGTGAAGGCTTAAAAAATCTGTTATAATTTCCGCCTCCGCCTCCGCTCTCATTATCATTACCTCCCCTTCTGGGGAATCTACCTCTTTGGTTGTTATCACCTGAATTTGATGATATTTGTTCTATACCTGATGGTTGTGATTCATTACTTTCCAAACTATCTCAGTAATGTGCTATAATACAATTGGATATTTCAACTTTGATATTTTAAGTTTATATAATTGGATAAATTAAAGTAAATTAAATATACTTTTTTGTTTAATGTATTGCTATGATGCTCTCAAAGTTACTTTTGAGCGATATTATTGATGAATTTGTTGAAGTTAGGGAGAAAACAATGGAGCTCTTTACGCCTCTTGATATAGAGGATGCTGTAATTCAATCTAGTGATTTTGGAAGTCCACCAAATTGGCACATTGCTCATGTTACATGGTTTTTCCATAAAATACTTGAAAAATATGAAGGTAAAATTGAATTAAAAAACAACTTTAATTTAGATTATTTAAATTCTTATTATCAAAAATATGGCAAAATTTTGACAAAGAGGGAAAGAGGAAAGTATCCTAGACCCACTGTTACACAATCTCTAAAATATAGGAAAGAAATTGAAACAAAATTTATTGAATTCTTAAATTCTTTTGATGAGTCTAATTTGTCTGAGAAATTTCTTTTGGATGTTATGACAGCAATAAATCATGAGCTTCAACATCAGGAATTAATGGTATACGACTTTCAACACTATTTCAATCGATTTAATAACAGTATGGATTGTTATTGCCCTAAACAGCGGTCTACTATTCCATCAAATAATGAATATATAAGAAGGGAGATGATTAAAATTTCTGGTGGAATTTATACTCTAGGTTATAATGGCAACGATTTTTGCTATGACAATGAATTGCCTGAAAATAAAGTTTTCTTAAATCCTTATTCGATTGATAATTGCCTTGTTACAAATGGGGAATTTATGCAGTTTATGGAAGATGGTGGCTATGAAAATTATAAATTCTGGTTAGCAGATGGATGGGACTTTGTTGTCAATGAAGGTTGGCATTGTCCTCTATATTGGTATTTTGATAAAGAAAAATGTAGATGGTTAAAAAAGGATTTTAATGGTCTAAATGAAATAAATCTTGATGAGCCTGTCTCAAACGTTAGCTATTTTGAAGCTGATGCGTATGCAAAATGGGCAAAGAAAAGATTGCCTACTGAAGCCGAGTGGGAAAAGGCTGCTTCATGGAATGAAGATAAACAAGTAAAAAGTGTTTATCCATGGGGCAATCAATATCCTTCCAAGCATTATGCTAATTTGTTTGAATCATATGTATGGAAACCGACTGTTGCTGGATCTTTTCCTTTGGGAAAAAGTCATTGTGGGTGCTATCAAATGATTGGAGATGTATGGGAATGGACTTCTTCTGAATATGTTTTGTATCCTGGTTTTAAATCTAGATTTGAAGAATATACTGATAAATGGGCAATAAATCAAAAAGTTTTGCGTGGTGGCTGTTATGTTACCTCTAGAAAGCAAATTAGAAATAGTTATAGGAATTATTATAAACCACAGGAAAGAATAATTTTTGCAGGATTTAGGTGTGTAAGTGATTCTCAAAGTTAATTTTTCTTCCATGAAATTAAAAAACAAAAAGTTAGCATAACTTATATTTTGGATTGATAATTTGGCTGAATATGGCAAAAGGTTCCAGAAGAGGGGGGCGGGTACGTGATAAATGGAGAGATAAACAATGGATAATAGTTAATGCTCCACCTGCATTTGAACAGGTTCCCTTGAATTATATTCCTGTTTCGGATTTACCTACAGCTAAAGGACGGGTTATTGAAAACACCCTTTATGATGTACTTAAACAGGATCCCACTCAACATCAGACAAAAATTTTCGTTCAGATTGATAAAATCAATGCTGGAATAGCTACTACTATTTTCAAAGGTCATGAATATGCAAAAGAATTTCTTAGAAGTTTAATTAGACGAGGAAGTTCTATGATAAATTATGTGAATGATTATGCCACTTCTGATGGATATGTTTTTAGAGTATCAGCCACAGCATTTAGTCAAAGAAGAATTAATTCATCCAAACAACATGAAATTCGTTTGACCATGAAGAACGTGCTGGGAGAAAGGATACCACAATTGACCTTAAATGAATTTGTAAAAGAAGTAACGATGGGAAAAATGGGGTCTGATTTGATGGAAATCTCTAAAAAAATAGCTGTTATTAGACATGTGGGTATAAGAAAAACAAAGCTAATTTCATCTCCTATACTAGATGGCATTAGTAATGATAATGTTTTAGCTAATGAGAATATTGAATCTGAAGATGATACTAATGCAGATGAATTAGTGACAGGGTCTTCTGATGATAATAATGCTACTGAAGTGTCATCTTCCTTCGCTGTTGCTAATAATTCCGGAGATAGCAAGTCGGAAATGAGCAACGAGCAGCAATCCTCTTCTACTTCTTAAAAGTAATTTTTTTTGCAGAATTGTATACATCAGTTGAAGTTTCAATTCTAGTTCATGCAACTGAAAATAAAGATATTATATTAAATTCTATTATTGATTTTACTGAATTATCCGCTGATTCAATAAAACTAAATTCCATAGTTACTGAGGGTCATTGGAAAAATCCTATTAATAGATTAATACTGTTAATACGAAAAGATTGTGATAGGATATTTGATAAAATATACAATAAATTAATTGAATATTATGGTGAATTTACTATAAATGATTACATTCGCACCAATACTGATATTAAAGGATATTGTTATATACGATTAAATAAACAAAAATTTTGCACTGGCAAAATTTCACTTTCAGATGCTGATTCTATAAGATTAGTTTTCAAAAAGATTAACAAATTTAAATAGATTGATATACATGAAAATAATTAAGACTATTGATTTAGGGTACTAGACTAGTATATTCTAGAAAATTGGTAAAAAGTGTAAAATCTATGTTTGATATTGATGTTATGGGTTTTGATTTTAATAAAAACTATGAGTATGTATATTATAATCATGAGAATATCATTTTTAGGGCAAGTTGCAGTTCTTTTAAAAATGCTAAAAAAAATAATCATAATGGCGGAAATTTTTTTCTCATTGGATCTATGCTAGATATATATTCGATAGAAAGTATTTCTAATGTCGATATTTTAACTGTCCGAGATTTACATACTGTTAAATCTTTTTTTAAAAAATACGGTGGAAAAAATATTGGAATGGAATATTTACTTTCAGACATTAGATGTTTTTCAGATGATAAAATAGGAAAGTGGTTTTCAGATATGAAGTGGGTTTATGAACAATGCACGAAATACAATTTTCAATTTATTCTATCAAGTGGGGCTTCTAGATATTATGAATTGCTTTCCTCAAAAGTTTTTAATGCCTTTTTATTGAAAATAACCATTGAGCCTAAAAAATATTGGAATGATCTGAATAATTGGTTAAATGATAAAAGAAGTTTGTATTGATGATGACACTTGCAAAAAAAAAATTTAGATATATTTGTATTTATTTAATCCGAGACCAACATATTGATAAAGATCAAATTCTTGCAAAATTTAAACATAGTCTTTATACTCGAATATCGGGAATATTTGGACAAATTGATTTTTATAACTGTAATATCCGATTTGTTAAAATCAATGAGTTGCCATCAGAATTTATAATAATAAAATGTAGATTAGAATTTGTTGATAGAGTATTGCTATCTATTTATCTTATTCCATCCACTACATTGATTCTTAATGTATCTGGAACTATTAAAAAAATGAAAAAACGAATTCTAAAAATATCGTATGATATTAATGATGATGATTTACTTATGGAGGCTATGTAAAGTTAAGGAAAAAGTTTTAGATTTCTTCCTTATCTATAATTTATGATATATCAAAAGAGAAATAGAACAAATCTTAAGGATATTGCATATACGCTTTACATCTTTATTTTCTTGGTCTTTCATTAAGAAATACGTTTAAAGCCCTCTCTCGATTCGTTAAAAGAAGCCATACTGCAATTAGAGATTGGATTTTAAAATACAGGCCAGAAAGACTATCTTACAACAAGACCAAGATCTCTGAATTTATAATCTATGAAACTCATTAAAGTGGGCTTTGAAGTAATATGGTTATGGGTTGCAATTGGATATGAAAGTAAAGAAATTACTGGAATAAACATATCAAAAGAACGAAATATGTTTGTAGCCGAGCGTTTTTTATCGAATATTATAAAGAGTACGGAAATCATCCTGTTTCATCAGATATGGTGTTACTTGGTACCCACAAGCATGTCGATTTCTAAAACTTGTTCACCATCTTCATTCCTCATTTGAAAAAAGTATTATTGAGAAAACAATGCAATATATCAATGATAGAACTGAATGTTTTGATGATAATTTTCCTTGTAGAAAGAAGAAATGTAAGTTAAAATATGTGAAACAATGGATCAATCTGTTTGCTGACTATTACAATAAAGAAATAATATCTAACTTTACAGGGCCATTATCGAACAGCTAAGTATAAACATAACTACGACAAAATATCTATAATTCGAGAAACACATGACCGGTAAAAATACTTTTGAAGAATTTGTTGATTGTTCGGAGAAATCTCCTTCATCTCTATCATTCAATAATGTAAATGAATTATTTGAATCCGATACTTCTGTTATTCCAAAGAAAAAGATCAAAGCCGTGGCACTATTATCTGGGGGACTTGATAGTAATATTGCTGTTCGTATGATGAAAGAACAGAATGTTGAAGTAGAGGCTGTGGCAATTAAAACTCCTTTTTGTGATTTCGATTGTGGAAAGGGGTGCGGCCATAAGGTTATGGAAGTATCGTCAGATCTTGACATAAAATTAAATACTGTTTATTTAGGAAAAGAGTATTTGACCATGCTCAAAAATCCGAAACATGGTTATGGATCGGGAATGAACCCTTGTATTGATTGTAGAAAAATGATGTATAACGAGGCAAAAAAACATATGGAAAAAATTGGCGCAGATTTTTTAATTACTGGGGAAGTTCTACATCAAAGACCGATGAGTCAAAATTCAAATGCACTATCTATTATAGAAAATGAGACAAATATGGGGGGTAAAGTTCTTCGTCCTCTTTCTGCACAACTATTGCCTAAAACTGATGTAGAAAAAGAAGGACTAATTGATCGATCTCTTTTAGGTTCTATTCATGGGCGGTCCAGAAAAGAACAGCTTAAGCTGGCTGAAAGATTTGGGATTGTAGATCCTCCAAATTCTGCAGGTGGATGTTTATTAACTGATCCTCAATTTTCAAAAAGAATTCGTGATCTTTTTAAACACTCAATTTCTGAACCTGGGATAAATGATGTTGATCTCTTAAAAGTTGGACGACATTTTAGATTAAATTCTTATTCTAAATTGATCGTTGGGAGAAATCATGATGAAAATGAAAAATTACTTTCTCTTGCTTTGACATCTGATTATGTACTTGAAACAGTCGCAGTTCCTGGTCCTATTGCAATTTTGCGTATTAATGGATGCAACCCTGATTTGCGTAAACATAAAAAATCCTTGATGATATCTGTTGGAATACTGCTACGTTATTCTGATTTACTTCCTGAACAAAGCTGTAATGTAAAGGTTATGAATAAACTTACTGGTACAAGTAAAATGATCTCGTCATTACCTTCTAGTATATTAGAAGTAGATAAATATAGAATTTAACTGACTTGTATAAATTCTACTATTTTAGTGACGATATTCTTAATTACTTTGTTTAAAGTTATTTCTTATATTTTAGAGGATGCTAAACGAAAACATTGAACATAAGCCTATTTATTTGAAAACCTTTACACTTCGTAGTATAGGTGATATTGATGAAATTAAATCTGATATTAATAAACATATGATACTCATTATTAGAATAACTCCTCTTGCACAAAAAGACGTAGATGATCTTAGAGTAGTTGTTGAAGATCTTTACAACTCTATAAATAGTCTTGGTGGAGATATCTCTAGGTTAGGTGAAGAGCGGATAATTATAACTCCTCCTAATGTAAAGATATGGCATAAAGATTCTGATTTATAGTAAAGACTATTATAATATTATTGCCTTTGAATTATAATATCTTTACTGCTTCTTGATTTAATTGGTATTGCGTGGCAACATTATGTATTTTACTTGAATAAGATGCAAAATTTTGTACCTTAGATCTTTCCCCGTGGTTTATGAGTATTTTTCTAAGTTTGGGCTTTAATCTAGATATATAAGCGTTTAATTGATTGAAATCAGAATGTGAGTTAAACGTTTGCAAAATATCCACCTTACATTTTATTTCATATTGATTATTTCCTATGACAATGTTCCTTTCTCTATCCATTATTCTTTTTCCTACAGTATCATTAATTTGATTTGAAATAAAAATTATCATATTGTGTGGATCTTCTGTTATTTTTTTAAGATACGTGGAAGAATTAATAAATTGTAGAAGATATGACGGGATTATGATGATTCCGGATTGCAGATCTTTTTTATCTTCTAGAATACTTATCGTATTTAAGCTCTTTGAACGGAAAGGATTATAAGTTGATGAAAGAATACTTTGTTGAATTTCTTTGCTTAAAAATTCTGTATAAGTCTCATGTATTGAATTTGCTTCAATGATTAACTTTTCTATATAAATTTTGCATTTTTCAAGTTTTTTTTCTTTCATTAGTTTGTCTAGTGTAATAAGAATCTCTTGGGATGTTCCTATAAGTTGTGAAGGTATTAATACCGACCTGCCGTCTTTGATGGTTGTATTGATATCATTTATTAACTTTATTACTGCGTTATCTCTTGATGGAAAAATGTCTTCTCGACCTCCGTTAGTAGATTCGATTAATAGTGTTTCCACTCTTGGAAAATTCCACATTGCATTTTCTAAATAAATACTTTTTCCAAATTTTAAATCTCCTGTATAAACAAAATTATGATCTCCATTTCCAATGTGAAAATGCAAAGATGCAGAACCTAATATATGACCTGAATTATAAGGTGTAATCTTTATGTCAGGTGATAACTCTGTAACTGTATTATAATTTAAATAAATTAAATGAGAAAAAACCTTTTCTAACTCTTTTTCTGAGTAGTATGCTTTATCTTTATATTTTTTAATATATTCTCTAAAAAGTATATACATTAAATAGGCTGTAGGTTCTGTACAATAAAGAGGTCCATCATATCCATATTTGAATAGTGCGGGGACAAAACCTGTATGATCAAAATGCGCATGAGATAGTACAATGGCATCCAAATTAGATGGTTTTATTCCAACGAAATCAAATCTCGGAAAAATTAAAAGTGGGTCATCGGTGTAGATATTTAACCCGCAGTCTATAAGTATATTACTTTCATTTGTGCTTAAAATCATGGAGGATCTGCCTATTTCTGCAAATCCTCCTAACGAGAGCAAAGATGCCTCAACATTTGGATCTAATTTCTCTCTAAAAATTTGTTCTCCAATTCTTTTATAAAATTGTGTTCTTTGTTCTACGGCGTTATTTGTTATTTTATTTATTTCCTTTAATATTGATAAACTTCTTGGAGTTTTTCTAAAATTAATTTTCCAGCCTGTTTGACTTGTTAGTTTGATTATTGAATCCTCGTCTAATCCTGCTTCAGTTATTTTTTTTACGTATATTGTTGACTCGCCTAGAACCGGATCAAATAAAATATCTGTTAATCCTATCTCTTTTGATAAATTTTTTTCAATTATTTTTGTTGCATCATCTGTTTTCATTCTAATTGATTCGTCTACTCTTAATACTATTCTTTTTTTTACTAGATTTACTATGTTTGATAACACCTGGTTATTTCTTAGCAAGTATTCGGGATTATTGGAATATAATGCTATTCGAGGGCCTTCATATTCGATCTTGGTTAGGGCGCATTCTCTTGGTAAATTTTGTAGAATAGTTGCCATTATTGACTGTTTTTCTGGATTCGTTTTATTAGAAAAGTCCTTTGTATACATTATAATCACTATTTATTTTTGTTAAAAACAACAAGAATTATTATAAACAAACTTCGTTTCTATATAAAAACTTACACTTGTTTTTATAAATGATATGGTTTAACATATTTATAACTTAATATAATCATTTTAATTAGTATTAAAAATGGCATATTCTTTTGATAATCTGGTATATTACTCTTCACTAGCTATTTTTATCGTATCTTTTATATGCGTGTTTGCATATGAATATTTGTCTTCTAGATCTATTGTATCTGATAATAAAGAATTTAGAGCTGCCGATTATTTAAGTAGAAAAGATAGAAAATATAAACAACAACAATCTGATAAATTTGGAACAACTTAAACATTATAAAGAATTTGATAATTTTGTGCTTGAAAAGTTTCATAAAGAACGCTTTCAAGAATTAACTTATATACAGCAACAATCCTATAGGGCTATAGTTAGAAGGCGGAATGTATTAATCGTTGCTCCTACTGGATCTGGAAAAACAGAGGCTGCGATTTTACCGGTAATAAGTATGATATCTTATGATCAAATATCTAGTAGTAAGAAGAGTACCAGGATTAAATGTTTGTATATTACTCCTCAACGGTCATTAAATAATGATGTGTTTAGAAGAATTATTAAATACGCAGAGGCGGAAAGTTTAAAGGTCGATATAAGACATGGAGATACTCCGTATAGTCGAAGAAAAAAAATTTATGAATCTCCTCCCGATATTTTAATAACTACGCCTGAATCCTTAGCTGTAATTTTGGTCAATGAAAAAATGATTCCTCTTTTAAAATCATTAGAATGGATAATTATAGATGAGTTACATGAACTTTTGTCATCAAAAAGAGGATCATCTTTATCACTTTCTATTCAGCGTCTTTTTCTTATTTCAAATTCCTTCAGTAAAATAGGAATATCTGCGACAATTGGAAACTTGCATGAAGCTTCAAATTATATTTCTAACGTTGACCAAAAATGTGCCGTTCTAATAGATAAATCTTTGAGAAAATATGATATTGATATAAAACATATTGATGGTTCTATCAATGAAGCATGTAAATATATTTTGGATTTGGTAAATAGTAAATATTGTTCTTCTTCTATTTTGTTATTTACTAATACTAGGGATGAATCTGAGTTTCTGGGGACTGTTTTAAAAAATCAAAACAAAATTCAAATTCATATTCATCATGGATCCTTGTCAAAAGAATCACGTGAAGAAACAGAGGATTTACTTCGGTCTGGATTTGTCGGAATTGTAGTTTGTACTTCATCATTAGAATTGGGTTTGGATATAGGTTCGATAGACCTTGTTATTCATTATGGATCTCCCCGGCAGACCTCTAAACTAATTCAACGCATAGGCAGAAGTAGACATACTCGTAGAGCTTCTGCAAAAGGAATTATAATTACAAATACTGCGGACGATTTTTTAGAATCTATTAGTATAGTTAAAAGAGCTAACCGAGGATCCATAGAATCACAAATTTTACATATAAATGCACTTGATGTTTTGGCACATCATATAGTGGGTGTTACCTTGCAAATTAAAACTCCTGTCTCTATAAATAAATTATTTAATCTTTTTAAATCAACATACTCTTTTAACTCTGTTTCATTTTTTGATTTTATAGATTGTATCAGCGTATTAAATATGGCTAGATTGTTACGATTTGATGATAATAAACAAATAATAACACGTAGTGGAAAATCGTTTAGGTATTATTATGATAATGTTTCTACAATTCCTCATGTGGTAAAATTTCAAGTAATTGATTCGATTAGTAAAAGAAGAATAGGCACTCTTGATCAGCAATTTGTGGGAGATTATGGTGAAAAAGGAAATGTATTTGTATTAAAAGGGTCTCAATGGCGAATTTTAATGATAGATGAGAACAAACTTCAGGTTCATGTAGAACCTTTGAAAGGTGCATCCATTAATATACCTTATTGGGTGGGAGAAATGATACCAGTCGATTATACTACTGCAAAAATGGTTGGTCTTGTTAGAAAAAATCTATTTCATATTACTAGTGCTCAAAAATTATTTCGGGTTAATACTTTTCTTTCAAATTTTGATTTAGAATTTTTAAAAAACTTATCTAAACGTTTAAATTCGTTAAATATCTTGCCTGATTCTGAAAATATTGTATTTGAAAGTGTTTTAAATCAAAGTATAGTGGTTATTCACAGTACACTTGGATCAAAAATAAATAATACTATTTGTTCTCTATTGTCTACTTTTATATCGTCTAAGGTTGGTTATTTAGTAGAAGCTAGATCAGACCCCTATAGAATTCTTTTAAGTTCAAATAATGTAAGATTAAGAAAAAATCATTTTTTTTCTCTTTTTGATGATGATTTTGATTTAGAATCGGTCCTTATTGCATCGTTTTTAGGAATGCAAAATTTTAATTGGAAGGTTTGGGGGGTTGCTAAACGCTTTGGTTTGATATCTAGAGAATCTGTATATGAAAAAAAAATTGCTAGACTTTTATATGATCGATATTCTAAAACTTCTATAAGTAAAGAGTCTATAAGAGAATTGATTCATGATAAATATGACGTTGAAAATACTCGCATAATTCTTGAAAAAATCAAATTAAAAAAAATAAATCTTCATTGGTTGGAGCGAGAAGATTTTTCAGACCTTTCTCAACCTATTTTAATGCACATGAAAAAATCATTTTCCGCCCCAATGAATATTGAAAATGGTGTTTTAGAGTTAATTAAAGAGCGTTTAATTAAAACAAAACATAAATTAATTTGTATTAGATGCGCTAAATGGGAACGTCTGTATGAAACGAAGGAATTGCCAGATATCATTCGTTGCCCATTTTGTAAATCTAGACTAATTACTGCAACTTTTTGGTCTGATACCGATCTTAAAGAAATAATTGAACGGAAACTTGTTGGCTCTACCTTATCTAGAGATGATGAGAATAAATTCGACCGAGCTTGGAAAGTTGCTTCTTTAATTAATAATTTTGGTAAAATGGCAGTATTTGTTCTCTCTGGTCATGGTATTGGTGCAGATACCTGTGCTAGAATATTAAGAAATTATGTTGACGACGATTCTTTGCTTAAGACTATATATGAAACAGAAAAGCAGTATGTTATGACAAGAGGGTTTTGGAATAGTTAGAATGCTGTTTGTAAATGTCTTTGATATTTTGGATTTAGCTTATCTTTGAAATATTTGAATATGGTTTAATTGTTAATTCTAGTTTTCCTTCCTTATTGGTGGTTGCAGAAACACCATTTACTTTTATTCGCTCTCCAATGTTATAGTCTTTCAACATTTTGCTGGTTTCTCTCCATGCTACTAGTCTGATTTCGCCTGTATCGTCTCCAATTATTGTATCTGTAACAGGTATAGTTTCACCACTTTTGGTATTTATATCCATCGTATTAGGTGATTGCAAAACTATTGCCTCTATTATGTAAATTTTATTTGATACTTCTATATCTTTTATCTTAGTTTCAAAACTTGATGAAAGGGGTATGTCTTTATCATCGTTTATTTTTTCAATATATGAATCATGGTTCTGCATATCCAATGTATTTCCTAAAACTCTACTTGGGAAACATTCAAGAATATCATCTTCATTTATCTCGATGTCAAATAATTCTTTATTTATACTCAGAGAGTATATTTTTTCTTTATCATCGACCGCAATACAGTTTAATTTATTATTTGTGCTATCCCTATTACAAGAAATAATCCTTAAAACATAACTTTCAATTATCTCTTTGTTATCTATAAATTCGATTGTTGTACCTTCATCACCATGAATTTCCAAATTGCCATTACCATAATTAGGATTGCCAGATTTTGTTTTAACACCAATTAATTTAACCTTCAATCCTGCGGTTAAAGATTTTGGAATTTTTTCATCAACAATGTTCCAAATTATTGTTCTGATTTGTATGTTTTCATTTTCATCTGATATTTCAAATTGAAGCGATTTTGAGTGTTCTCCTCTTATGTTTGTAAACTCTGATATTCTAGGATCTGATTTTATAATTCCGGTTATAACCAAAGCTTCTTTTGGAGAGTCTATTTCATCTACTTTGATTGTAATTTCGTCAATAGTTGGAATGTTTTGTTTTCTTTCATCTGTATGAATTTCAAGTGTGCCACTCCCGCTAACATTTATTATTGGTTTGCCATCCATTCCTGATTTTACTTGTCCCTTTGTTATTTTTATTAGATCCCCTATGCTTATGCCATTTTGTTCAGGTACATTCACCAACTCATCCCATAGTTTAAGTTTAATATTTGATTCTTTGTCGTAAATTATGATAATTCTGTTTTTTGTTTCCTGATTTGAATCACGTTTTAAAAATGTTCTGATTGGATGAATGGATAAGACTCTTCCTATAGTAGAAATGTCTCTTGCTCCAACGTAAAGATCTTTTATGGTGCTATCAGATTTATTGGTTTTATCAAATGATACTCCTAGGTCAGCTGCGACCAGGAAAAGGGCTCCTTGGTCAGTAAGATACCCTGCACCCACCTTTTGTTTCTTCTCTTCTATCATTTCTTTTAATTTTTCAAAATTTAATTCTGGTTTTTCTTCAAGTACCATTTCTATCATTTTGTTGTAATCTAGTACCAATGCTTCTGACCTATTTTATTTAGTATAATTAAATTTAAAAATTTTCTTTAATTTTTAGAGGCAAATTATAATTATAATTTAGATGTATATTATATGAATCAAATCTTTGAATAGTTGTTATGGCTCTATAAAGTTAGATGTTATTTCTTTGTTGTAATGGTTGTAAATGGCCCTGTTCACTTAATACTTGATTCTTTATTGTGATAATCTACAAAAAGATTAAGCCAATTCCTTACATGTTTTAGTTTACATTTCTTCTTTCTACAAGAAAATAATCATCAAAACATACAACAGTTCTGTCTTTAATATACTGCATAGTTCTTTCAATAATGATGCTTTTCTCATAAGATGAATGAATATGATGAGTTAGTTTCAGGAATCTACATGTTTGTGGTGGATACCAGCTACCTCCATCTGTGGAAACCGGATGTTCTCCATATTCTTCTACAACATCAGAAATAAACCGTTCAGCAATAACAAAACATGTTTTGTTCTTTTGATATGCTATCCAGAGGATTTCTTTATTAGATCTCTTGCATAATTAGCACCATTATAAAAATTCTATGAAAACAATATATTTCAACCATGATCAGCAGCAGATTAAAATAAAAATATTTCAAAATATGATGGAGAATCTAAAAAATTTTGACAAGCGTCTTATTATGCAACAGATCTATTTTCAGGTTCAATCGTAGCAACCCATACCCAAACATATTCTGAACCAACTTTAATTATGGTTTCATCTATAACATACTCGGAGATTTTCTTTTTCTTTGAGGATATTTTTTGTGGAGTATATTTTTGAATCCAATTCCAGATGGATACATGATTTCTTTTGATAAAGCAATCTGATAATCTGTTTACTGCTTTTCTTAAAGATAATCCTGAAAAATAGAAATATAATCCATAACCAATATACTTTGAAGATGTTCTGTTTCTGTAAATCACAAATGAAATAGAGTATCTCTAAGCTATAGACTTTCTTTAAATGAACAGAGCCTTGTAAATATACCAATTAACATAAATATCCGAACTACACTTTTGTCGTCTATTTATTTTCTTGCTAAATCCTTTTAGCTAAGTTAATTCATTATCATACTATATTCATTTGCCCTTTTAAAAGAATTGTTTGAAAAGATCTACAGACATGAAAAGATGTAAAAACAAATGAAAGAATACTACTTGTTCTCAACGTGATTTATCATAGGAAGATATCTACTGTACAGGTAGACAGAGACCTACATAGAAGTAAATCCTGGGCTTCAGATTGGTTAAAAAGATATAGTAAATAAGGGATAGAAGGATTAAAAACAAGACGGAAAACCGGTAGACCATCCAAACTATCCGAAGAGGTCTTGCGTATCAGATTAAGGAAGTAGAAGAAAGCAACAATCAAGGTTGGACTACAAAATAGATAGAAAAGAGTTATTTGTAAAGAAAAGGGGTATAAAATATTATTTTATACATATATGCCGTATTCTTAGCAAATAGGGCTTTAAACAAAAGGTACTACGAAAGATACCTATAAACACCGTATCCATAGCGGAAAAAGAGGCATTCAAAAAACGGTCACAGAAATACTTGTGGATAAGCATACCCAAGAACAACAACATAAAGAAGACTCCGGATTTACGGCAGTATTCTTAGACGAATCCTTCTTCTTTTATGACTCTCTTGTAAGACGCGTTTGGATTGAACAAGATAAAAGACCTGTTGTTAGAATAACGACAGGCTCGCACCAACGTTCATGTGTTTTTGGAGCCATAAGCATAGAAGGAAAAAGAAGCAGAAGCAGAAGCAGCAGTTATTTAGACAGCGCGATGTATTCAATGGAGATACATTTCTTGATTATCTAAAGAAAATATATGCTAATTCAAAATGCTATCTATTTATGGATAAAGCATCATCACAACACTACAAATCAAATAATGTGTTAAAGTATTTTAAAGAAAACAAAAGATACTCCCATTCTTCCTGTATATTTTTCTAAAACGTCACTTAAGTTTATGGTAATGGAAAAGGTATCGAAGGAACATAGAACAGAAGTTGCTCGTACTGAAATATTATCAATCATTTGTAGATTTGAAGAATACGATATCTCAGTATTTCAGAACAAAAAGATTTGATCTTAATATGATGAATTATGTGTTAAGAACGTTAAATAAAATATGCTAATTGGTATAGATTAGACCATTGCTTTATATGCTTTGGTTTACATTTCTTCTTTCTGCAAGGAAAATAATCATCAAACCATTCCATTCTATCATTGATATACTGCATTGTTCTTTCAATCATACTTTTCTCATATGAGGGATGAAGATGATGCTTTAGTTTTAAGGGCATATATGCTTGATGAGGATGCCATGTACCACCACCGTCTGTCGAAACTGGATGATAACCATATTTTTCTATTATATCCGATAGTAACCATTCATGAGCAACAAACAGGCTTCTATTTGGATATTCATTTCAAGAATATTCTTTTTAGTTTCAGATTCCATAGTAAATACCCATAATCATATGATTTCTGAACCTACTTTAAGTTAAGTTTTTCATCTATTATAAATTCAGATATCTTAGTCTTGTTGTGAGATACTCTTTCAGGTCTGTACTTTTGTATCCAGACTCTTGCATCAGTATGGATTCTTTTAACGAATCGAGAGAGGGCTTTAAACGTATTTCTTAATGAAAGGCCAAGAAAATAAAGATTTAAAGAATATAAGATATCTTGAGGATGTTCTTTTTCTAACTTGTTGTATTATGTATAATAAACAATAAGTAAATCTATATCTTTTTCCTTAACTTTACAGAGCCGTTATTATAATTTGATATGGTCTTTTTACCTGATACTTAGTTCCTTGCTATGAATATCTATAAATTTTTTACTAACTTCTTGTTTGGTATTACATTTTTCATCCTATATCAAAAATAAACTTTGGTTTTTTATAGTGTCTTTTCTAAGTCTAGATCCTAAATGTTTTCTCCATTATGGATATAGATATGTTTTCATTCCAAAAAATCTTTAATAGTTGATATTTTATTATCGGTCTAAAGGAATTTCATATATTATTTTTAACATTAAGTCTTTTAGGTGAACACCATTCGTTCTTTACATTAAGTTTTTTTTTGACAAATATTTTTTTCATTATTTACTAACGCTTTGTATATAAAGTCAAAGCGGAAGCATTAATAATTCCATTGTTATTATTATGGATAAATTATATTTTTAATTCATTTTTGAATATACGACCTAGTAGATAAAAGTAATTCTATATTCTTTTGGTTGAATATTTCTTACAAAAACTAAAAACATTCAAATTTGATTTTAATTATGAATCCAAAAATTAATTCTATTCATCTTTTTCTTAATTCCTCTTTTGTGATTATATTTTTATTTCCATTTTAAGATAGAAACGCATCTATTTTGATAAAATAGAAAAACAGTTTTCGGATATCCTTGGGAAAATTGAAACTATATATAATTATATATATTATAATCAAAGATATTCAACTTTAGTTATGAAATTAATGATGTATATTATACATAACCTTTAATCAAATTAATCTAGCCAATTTTTTAATTTATGTTTTTATGGTAGGTCTGAAATTCTCTTTTATCTGGACAATATACATCATATCCAAGAAGTTCATACAGATAAAATCCATTCTATATGAGGAAACATTTTATAGTTGTATAATCATAGATCGATATATTAAAAGTTTTCAAAAATTTTGATAATGATTATAGAAGGACTTTTCTAAATCATAAAAATCACTCGTGTTTTCAAAATGCAAAGTAATGTTAATTGATGAAGAAAGGAAAATCTAGACCATGTGGATCATTTCTTTAATTGCACTACAAATAAAATGGATAGAAAACAAATTATTGATGCTCAAGTAGGCTCTGTTAACAGTTATGTAAATACATCGGTAATGTTTAATGTAAAATATGTGTAGTTGTTTTGACTGAGATATTTTTATATAATCGCATCAGATAAATTGTATCGCAATTATTTTGATTTGCTAAAACAATCACAATTATTTTACAAATGCAACTAGATAATTCTTTACATAACTGTTAACAGAGCCCTCTACTATCGAATCATACTATATCTTCATTATCTATTAAGTAATGCTAAATCCTTCTATTCAAAATGACAAAGAATTGAAAATGTATGTCCTTGAGAAAATTGGATTGATTAGAGTTTTAATATTAATATCTGCGTTATTGTCAAATTTATCAAATAATATTTTTCAATATCTAAAAATAAATTCTAAACTTGTTATTATAAAGTATAAGAGAAGTATTTCCCTTATTTTTATTGTCTTTTTGCTCTGTTTATATAGGCTATATTTCTGTGAGAGGAAGCACAATATCCGCAAAATTCTAACTCCCCTGCTCTACCATGACAATTGCATTCGCATCCTCTTCCAATTGAAAATTTTTGTTTCACTATTTTATATTCACTACATAACTTATAACCTTATGTATATGGTAGCTTTAGTTTGATAATAACATATGGTCATTATAATATAGTAAGATGATAATAAAGGTAATAATATAATAAGAGAAGGTTTATTTATATGAGATGTACGAAATATTCTATTTATTGATATGACATTGTTCACTTAAGGAAAACCATATAGCTTAAGATGTCCTATTTCATTTGTGATTTTCAGAAACAAAAAACACCCTGAGTATATTGACTATGGTTCATATTTTTATTTTTCAGGTTTGTCTTTAGGAAGAAGGACCGCGTCTAGATTATCAGATTGCTTTATTAAAAAGAAACCATGGTTCTATCTGGAACTGATGGATACAAAAGTACAAGCCTTAGAAAATATCCTCAAAGAAAAAGAAAATCTCCGAGTATGTTATAGATGAAACCATAATTAAAGTTGGTTCAGAATATGTTTGGGTATGGGTTGCTACGATTGAACCTGAAAATAGATCTGTTGCATAATAAGACGCTTGTCAAAATTTTTTAGATTCTCCATCATATTTTGAAATATTTTTATTTTAATCTGCTGCTGATCATGGTTGAAATATATTGTTTTCATAGAATTTTTATAATGGTGCTAATTATGCAAGAGATCTAATAAAGAAATCCTCTGGATAGCATATCAAAAGAACAAAACATGTTTTGTTATTGCTGAACGGTTTATTTCTGATGTTGTAGAAGAATATGGAGAACATCCGGTTTCCACAGATGGAGGTAGCTGGTATCCACCACAAACATGTAGATTCCTGAAACTAACTCATCATATTCATTCATCTTATGAGAAAAGCATCATTATTGAAAGAACTATGCAGTATATTAAAGACAGAACTGTTGTATGTTTTGATGATTATTTTCTTGTAGAAAGAAGAAATGTAAACTAAAACATGTAAGGAATTGGCTTAATCTTTTTGTAGATTATCACAATAAAGAATCAAGTATTAAGTGAACAGAGTCAATAAATCATATGAAATGGCATATTACCTATAACCAATTTCTATTTAGACGCGGCAAAATTCTCTAGGCTTTGATATTATTAATAACTGAGATTACCCTCTCAACATGATGACTAGATAAAATAGGCAAGGATTCATTTATTGTCAAATCCATTTTTTTTATTTGAGTATACGAAGATATACTTTCCTATGCCATACGATCAAACAGAAATAGGAAAAGCACAAGTCCAAGCTAAAAGTGCCCTTTGTCCTAGATTATATTATATTATAGGCCAAGAGAATGAATCGTTTTGATAAAGATAAAAAATATGATAGATAGCAAAGAATTTGAACGCGGCTATCTTATTGCAATATACAGTTTTGTATTGGAGTTGACAACATAGATAGTTAAAAGAGACAAAAGGCATATGAAAAAGAAATGTTATTTGAAAATAGATATATAGTAGTAAATAGGAATACCAAGGAAATTCTTTCTATGCAAATAACGTACGATGAATATGTGGAAGACAGCAAAGTATAATTAAAATTGATCAACGGTATTATGAAATGGATAAAAAAATAACAATTGTCAAACTATCCGGTGAATGCGTCTATGAAGATAATAATATTTTTAGATATCAAAGATACAACGGAATCTTGTCATGTATTAAAGTAAGAAAGAATGCTAAAATAGTGTAGTAAAAAAGAGTATTCTTAGAAATCTATTAGGCATATCTTAAAGATTTTTCCGAATAGAAAGACAGTGCAATCTATTGATACAAATGAATTTTGAAATGGCATTTTCTTGTATAAAAAGAACGTTTGAGTACTATGTTTATTCTATTAAATTAAAGAATATGATACAGAAAATGATACTAAAACATTATTATATAACGAAATATAGATATAAATAAATTATAAACTATGATTTAAGAATTATACAACAAAGCAGATGTTTTGGATAAGCGAGTTTCTTAACTATTTCTTGGTATTTAAAAAATCTAAAAAATATTTTATTAATTCAATATTAAAATTGTATTATCATATTTTCAAAAAAGTATTTATTCTCTATTTTTAAGGCTCTTTTTTATAATTTCAAAGGTTTTTGCGATATTCCATAGTTTTTTTTTATGTAATATTATAATTATTATAATAATACCAATTGATATGATGGGTATTTCCAATAAAAATGCTGAAAATGGTTTACTTGATGGAATCTTTTTAGGCATAGTGTGATTTGTATTCTTATAAAGATTTGAACCTTCTATTTCTATAACCTTTGCATCTTTTCCAAAATTTATAGATAATTCGCGATTAGGTGTATATGTAGAATTATTAAGTTTTTTATTAGTCCATTCCGAAATTTTTGCTACCTTATTATTGATTAACACGGTGAAGTTGCTATCTTTGTTATCAAGGGTTTTAGAATCTAGTATATTTCTGGGAATCTGGATTAATAGATTACCACTTGAATTATATGGGCTAATAAAGAAACTCAGCGTTTTATTTGTCAAAGAATTTTGTTTTAAATTGATATCTTTTAAAAATCCGCCTTTTATATTATAAGACAATAATATTTTATTATTTCCATATAAAATCGGAAAGGTTTTTTGGAAATTTGTATTTATTTCATCATTATCTTGGTCATTCTTTTCCATTTTAATTTTATAAAGATTTGAACCTTCTATTTCTATAACCTTTGCATCTTTTCCAAAATTTATAGATAATTCGCGATTAGGTGTATATGTAGAATTATTAAGTTTTTTATTAGTCCATTCCGAAATTTTTGCTACCTTATTATTGATTAACACGGTGAAGTTGCTATCTTTGTTATCAAGGGTTTTAGAATCTAGTATATTTCTGGGAATTTGGATTAATAGATTACCACTACTATCAATCAGAGGATTGAGTATTAATATCAATTTTTTATCTTTTATGTAAATTATATTATTTAGAATGTGATTTTTATCCATTACAAAACTAATTGGAATAAAAATATTGTTATATTTTAAATAAAAAAAATTATTTAATTCTTGTACATTTATACCTGATGATCTCTGATCAAGTCTTAAAGATTGGTTAATTGCTGAAGAATTTGTATCTTGATTTGATATATCTATTGAAAATGAATTTTTTAGGTCTGAATTGATAAAAACAATTATTAAAATAAAGATAAGAAATATTATCGTATTTCTAACGTTTAAAAAAAAATTAATTTTTATCAATTGTTTTGTAATCCGAAAATTAAATATATAAAAATATTTCTTGTTTCTTTGTTTATAGAGATCCATAAAGTTAAGGAAAAATTTATAGGTTTATGTATTATCATCTTCTATGTTGTATCCATTTAGAAAAAGGGTAGAACCTAAAGGTACATTATATACTTCAAAATTTTTCTTTAACGACTTTAAGAAATACGTCATAAGTCGTATCAAGATTTGTTACAAAAAGTCGCAATACAATTAGATATTGGATACAAAAAGTACAACCTAAAAAATTATTCTAAAGAAAAACTACAGTATCTGAATTTATTCCCCATGAAACTTATTAAAGTTGGTTATGAATAAAGGCGGATTTGAATTGCCATTGAATTTAGAAATAATTATACTTGCAAAAAGCGTATCAAAATATAAATAGGTCTTTGCGACTCTGTTCACTTAATACTTGATTCTTTATTGTGATAATCTACAAATAAATTCAACCAATTCCTTACATGTTTTAGTTTACATTTCTTCTTTCTACAAGAAAATAATCATCAAAACATACAACAGTTCTGTCTTTAATATACTGCATAGTTCTTTCAATAATGATGCTTTTCTCATAAGATGAATGAATATGATGAGTTAGTTTCAGGAATCTACATGTTTGTGGTGGATACCAGCTACCTCCATCTGTGGAAACCGGATGTTCTCCATATTCTTCTACAACATCAGAAATAAACCGTTCAGCAATAACAAAACATGTTTTGTTCTTTTGATATGCTATCCAGAGGATTTCTTTATTTTCAGGTTCAATCGTAGCAACCCATACCCAAACATATTCTGAACCAACTTTAATTATGGTTTCATCTATAACATACTCGGAGATTTTCTTTTTCTTTGAGGATATTTTTTGTGGAGTATATTTTTGAATCCAATTCCAGATGGATACATGATTTCTTTTGATAAAGCAATCTGATAATCTGTTTACTGCTTTTCTTAAAGATAATCCTGAAAAATAGAAATATAATCCATAACCAATATACTTTGAAGATGTTCTGTTTCTGTAAATCACAAATGAAATAGAGTATCTCTAAGCTATAGACTTTCTTTAAATGAACAGAATCTAACAAACACTATTATTATAAAAATACAAAAATTCTTGATATTTTATCTATTCTATATTCCATAATTCCTCATTTCAAAATGAGGTATAGTTAACATACCGAAATTAATCAAAAACATTTGATATAGACTTATATTCTTTATATCGGCGTACAAATTCTTTTTCTATTTCTTCTTTTTTGATTATTTCTCCTCTTCGTCCTGGTGTTCTTATCGCTTGTTGATTAACTTGCCTTTGCTCATCTTCCAATTCTGTGAATCCCCTGTCATTATCATAAATCTGCTGTCTTTTTTTTCTTAATTCTGAAACATAGTATCTAATAAACATTACTTCTTCAGCGTCGCTACTTATCATTTTCCATCTTAATATACATTACGTATACAAAATATATTAACATTTAATGTTTCTAAAAGATCTAAATTAATATTACTTTTTTGTTGAGTAATAATCAACAGCTTTAACCATCAGAAGCCATATTTGATTTTACATTTATTTTTTAAGTGTGGAAAGTAGCTGTCAAAACATTGTTTGGCCTATACTTTATGTATTGCATTGCTTTGTCGCCTAATTCCTTATCCTTTAGATATCCTTTCTTGGCTCTCTAGATTCTCCTAAACAGATGACAGAGGAATATTTTCACCATCATCTCATTTACCTATTTGAAACCGAGTAGCAAATACATACTCGCCAAACATTCTCTTTATCGTTGAAAAGGCTGTCTACTCGGCAGCAATCCGTCTATAACCGTACTTTCTTTTCATCTTCCAGTTCAGCAAGTCCTCTTTAGTTGGCAGTCTTACTACCATGTTCCTTAACCTATTATTTCTAATGGAAATAACGGAATTATTTCTTCTTATCTGCTTTGTTGCATAATTATTTTTTTCACAATTTGCTAACGTTTTATAGATAAAATCGTGATGAAAATAGTTAAAATCTAATTGTTGTTATTGCAGGATAATTGTTGTTATAATTGATCTTCGAATCATGCAACAAAGCACTTCTTATCTTTATTCCTGTCCTGATCCCATTCTCCTCAAGATATCTAAAATTTCTGTTTGTATCATATGCTCCATCATCGGCAAGAAGGATTGATTCAATCTTCGTAGTATGTTTATCCAAAACATGGTTAATCAGTTTCGTTAGCATCCTTCTTCTATCATGAACCTTCTTGTTTGTTACTTCTAGGGAGCAAGGATTTCCTTTGTCTTTATATTTATGGCTACATGGATCTTTAGATATCCTTTTTTATTCTGGATATTCCATTTATCATTCATCCACTGGACTCTGTTGGTTATCTTAATTCTCGTGCTATCATCTGCTACTACTGCTGCTGTTATTATGATATATTTATCATTATCATCATATTCTTTCTATCATGACTATTGATATCTATATTCAACTTGTTGATTCTTTTGCAATATGATAATAACTTGGTGGATTAGCAGGTAAACTTTTTCCATTAGCATTGATAATTCTCTCTGTCTCTCTGTCTCTCTGTCTCTCTGTCTGTAAGAAAGATGAAAAAGCAGTAACATAGGTAACCAATGACTAGAATGAATGAATGAATTTGGAAAGATGAATGGTTACCCTTCTTGTTTTTATTCATTAGTTTTAGCTTGGAATCCCAAATATTATTAAATCGTATGAAAATAGTATCTTACCATGCTGGACTAATGAGCGGTTGTAAGAGGACCAGTCAGTCAAGAATGATAAAGTAGTTTAACTGCATCTAAATAGATTGAGTTAGGAGACAATGCATATTGCATTATTCTTTTAAGAATTTTTTTTAAGGGGATATAGATGAATGAGTTTCAAAACCTATTTGAGGATATCCGATATATAATCCATAGAAACAGGATATCGACCATTTCCTGTACAATATCAAATAGAAAATGTTCTTCGCAAAGACATATATCGATCTTTTAATATGATCACTGCAAGGCGATTCATAGTTTGAAACTTGATATCCCCACGGAGCCAGATATGTTCAGAATGACCTTTAGTTAAAATTTCATAGACTATAAATTCCGAACTATTTGTCCTTTTAAAAAATAATCTTCTATTTCACCCTCTTGTATCAAATCCCTTATCCTACCTTCTTGTTTTAGCAAACCCGTGCAGTAGCTTATAAGTATTTCAATTAAAGATGAATAAATTAAATATATAATAAATAAATCCTCGAATAATCAGAACCATTATGGCTTTAACTTATTCTATATCTATAATGATATTAAAGGATGGTGCTATGTCTTTTTTCATAGATGCTTTATGTCATACACTATCATTTGATTTCATCAGGGTACTATCTACTGCGTCTATAATGGTCATCAACGATGACTATATTCTCTGTAACAAACAGGTATCTTATTATTGATATTCTTTGTTTAATGTCTATGGTAACAGTATTCAATCGTCTACAAACTTGTGTCTGCTGGGAATGACTACTAATCCACAGGCTAATGCTAGTTTATGGTTATACTGATGCTTTGTTGCATGATTCTTATAATCAATGATTTTACCATCTATTTTGGTTTACCTAAACAGATATCAACTTATTATACAAGGACGCTTTCAACATCATCTCTTGTACCATATTCTTTAGTTTAACCGAGTATAAGTATTCACCAAACATTCGCTTTATGCACGAAAACACAGTTTCAAAATCCATCTTTGTCCATAGCTTACGCTATCCTTCCATCCTTGTAAATCACTTTTCTGCGCTAACACTGCTAGATTTCTAAGGGTGTTTCCTTTTTTCCATCGAACTCTAGCATTTTTTCTTACTTTAATGCAAGGTTGGATTCCGTTGTCTGATAAGAATCTAAAAATATTATTGCCTTCATACGCCACATCACCCAACAGTTTACCTATGGATACCATGTTATCTGATTTTATAATATTTTCAATCAATTCAGGTAACGCTTTGCTATCATGAACGTGCTCGTCTGTGACCTTCATAGAAAGTATTTTCTTGGTTTTAACATTAACTGCTACGTGTATTTTCAAATATCCTTTCTTATTTTTCGCATTCCATTTATCCCTCATCCATTGACCTCTGTTGGTAACCTTGATACCTGTACTATCTATCGCAATGATGATGTATTCGTCTTCAAAATCCTTGTTTTTACTATTTATATCTTTTATCTTGATATCTAGTCTGTTTATTCTTCTGTTTATTGTGGTGTAATGTGGGATGGAAGGTACTTTTCCTTTGGCGTGTCCTTGTGCGATTCCTTCCGTTTGTCTATAAGGAAGATGAAAGTACACTTTGGCATATCCAAGCAAGAGAAGGAAGGTATTGGGATAATGAAATGGCTCGCCAATCTTGTCTTTGTTCATCCCTTCTAGTTCTGCATCCCAGTTGTTTATAACATCAAATCCTAGCAGTATTTCGCCTCTTCTAACAAGAGATTGGTTGTAGACGGACCAATTCATATGTTTTATTGAGGGATGTTAGCTAAATGTATTTGGGAAAGAGGAATCATGCAACAAAGCATTATACTGACAGTTCATAGTAAGAAAAATATGAAATACATTGTAGAAATCAAGTAGAAACTGTAACTTCGATAAAACATCTCAAAATTATGGTTAGAGATTATACATGGGGTCTATCGCATACCTTGTCATACTGGCCATTGTATATAATCAATCATATAAAAATGAAGCATATAGTCCTTTATCAAGATCTAGTCTTTGGAACAGTTGTTCTTAAAATAACATTCTAGATGCTAGCTTTAAGATATTATGAAATGTATAAGATGATTTGAATTATGATCGTCTTATATATTTATAATAATCTGTAGTAAACGCGATTTTAATTATAAGAAACATGTAATAAATTACAAATTTAATATAATTTATTTTGATTAATATAACAAGATTAGAACATTTGTTATTATTTAATTTTAAAGTCAAATAAAACCGTTGGGCAATATTATATATATGCGACTATTCTATAATTCTACCTTGACATTTATTTCATTTTTGTTAACTATTTCAATGTCTAATTTGGAGGGTAATTACTTTGTCTACTGAAAAAAAAGATATTAAAATTGTTGATCATATGTATCAACCAAAACATGAAATTTTATCCAAAAGTGAAGCTGATGGAATATTTAAAAAATATAATTCGAAACCTAGTCAGTTACCATACATTATGTTATCTGATAAGGGTATTCAAGGGCTGAATGCACAGCCAAGTGATATAATAAAAATTACCCGAAAGAGTTCTACAGCAGGTGAAAGTGTATATTACCGTTACGTTGTAGAAGGTTGAATTAATTTGGTTACAAGCTATAATATTAATTCGTCTACAGATATGTGGCCAATTATTCATGATATTCTTCGACGTGAAGGTGTTGCTAGACAGCATCTTAATTCTTATAATGAATTTACCGAACGTGGGTTTCAAAGCATTATTGACGAAGTAGGAGAGATAGAAATTGAAACAGCTGAATATCCATACAAAATTAAACTAGGAAAAATAAAAATTCAACAACCACGAATTATGGAATTGGATGGATCTATAACTCATGTTGCTCCTGTAGAAGCAAGATTGCGTAATTTAACCTATGGATCACCCATTATGTTAGAATGTAGTATTGTGGAAGAAGGTAAGACTCTCGAATCTCGATTTATTCATATTGGTGATATGCCTGTTATGGTAAAATCTAATGCCTGCATGCTAAACAATTATTCCGAAATGAAACTTATTGATGTTGGAGAAGATCCTAAAGATCCGGGTGGATATTTTATTATTAATGGTTCTGAACGTGTAATAGTTGGTTTAGAGGATCTTTCATATAATAAAATCATTGTTGATATAGAAGAAACATCAGGGTACTGTTCTCTATAAGGCAAAGGTTTATTCTTCTATCGTAGGTTATCGTGCGAAATTAGAGTTAATTATGAGACCTGATGGATCAATAGTATCGAAGATACCTGGTTCACCCGTAGATATTCCTTTAATTATACTGGTCCGTGCTTTAGGACTTGAAGCAGATAAGGATATTGCAAACGCTGTTTCATTAAATGAAGTAATTCAGGACGAATTAGAGCCATCCTTTGAAAAATCAGGAGAGGTTATAACAAGTCGAGATGCAATTGTGTACATTAGTAAAAGAATTGCCCCCGGTATGTTAGAGGAATTTCAAATAAAACGTGCTGAAACTCTATTGGATTGGGGGTTGTTGCCTCATTTAGGAAAAAATCCTGATAATCGATATGAAAAAGCATTGTTTTTGGGTGAATCTGCATGTAAATTGATTGAATTAAATTTGGGCTGGATCGAAACTGATGACAAAGATCATTATGGAAATAAAGTTATAAAATTTGCTGGTCAAATGTTGGCCGATTTGTTCAGAACCGCATTTAGAAACTTAATACGGGATATGAAATATCAATTAGAACGATCAGGGCAAAAACGTGGAATAAATGCAGTTGGTGCTGCCGTAAGACCTGGAATAATTTCCGATAAATTGAATAACGCAATTGCCACTGGTAATTGGGGTCGAGGCAGAGTTGGAGTTACCCAACTTTTGGATAGAACTAATTATATGTCTACTGTTAGTCATCTTAGAAGAATTCAATCTCCGTTGAGCAGAAGCCAGCCTAATTTTGAAGCAAGAGATTTGCATGCTACTCATTTTGGCAGAATCTGTCCATCTGAGACACCAGAGGGATCTAATTGTGGATTAGTAAAAAATTTGGCATTATCTGCAATTATTTCTGTTAGTGTACTATCATCTGATGTTATAGAAAAAATGTATGAGCTCAGGAGTACAAAATGTAAATGAGGCTAATGACGATCTTAAACAAAAAGGTACAAGGGTTTTTGTAGATGGTCGTTTGATTGGATATATTGAAGATGGCCGTCATTTGTCTTCTCGATTACGTACAATGAGACGTTCAGGTAGAATGCACCCTCATATGGGTATTTATTATTATTCCTCGTTAAACGAAAATGCAACAAAGCGGTTATATATTAGTTGTAATTCTGGCAGAGTTTTACGACCCCTTGCCATTGTAAAGGATGGAAATATATTATTAACTCGAGAAATACTTGAAAAGATATTAAAGAAATTTCTGTCTTGGTCTGATCTGCTTTATATGGGAATTGTAGAACTAGTTGATGCTAACGAAGAAGAAAATTGCTATATTGCTAGTGAGATAAAGAACTTGACTAATGAACATACTCATGTAGAAATTTTTCTATCTTCTATTCTTGGTGTGGGCGCCTCTATTATTCCATATCCAGAACATAATCAATCTCCTAGAAATACTTATGAAAGTGCAATGGCAAAACAAAGCCTTGGATTTTCCACTCCTTTAATGAATGCTAGTACTTATGTAAGACAGCATTTTATGCTATATCCACAAATGCCTGTGGTAAGTACTAAAGCTATAAACTTACTTGGACTTGATGAACGTCCTACTGGACAAAATTGTGTAGTCGCCGTATTGCCTTTTGAAGGTTATAACATAGAAGATGCAGTAGTATTTAGTAAATCATCAATTGATAGAGGTCTGGCAAGAACTTTCTTTTATAGGGTCTATGAAGCAGAAGCCAAACAATATCCTGGAGGGATGAAAGATGTATTTGAGATACCTTCTTCTGATGCTAATATTAGGGGCTATCGTGGAGAAAGAGCTTATCGTTTACTTGAAACTGATGGATCTATTATGCACGAATCTATTGTAAACGGAGGGGATATTCTTATTGGCCGTACCTCTCCACCCCGATTTATGGAGGAATATAAAGAATTCGAGGTAAAGGGACCATATAGACGAGATACGTCAATTGGTGTTAGACCATCTGAGAGTGGTGTAGTAGACACTGTTATAATGACTCAATCTGTTGAAGGAGGAAAAATGTATAAAATCCGTGTTAGAGATATGAGAATTCCCGAGATAGGTGATAAATTTGCATCAAGGCATGGACAAAAAGGAGTGGTTGGAATGCTAGTAAACCAGGAAGATCTTCCATATACTGAAGATGGAGTAGTTCCTGATGTAATGATCAATCCTCATGCTTTCCCTTCTAGAATGACTGTAGGTATGTTCATGGAGTCACTTGGAGGTAAAGCTGCTTCTTTGAGGGGAAAAATAGTCGATGGTTCTGCCTTTTTGGGTGAAAAATTAAACGATATTAAAGACATAATGGAATCTTATGGTTTTAGACATAGTGGTAAAGAAACAATGTACGATGGGAGAACTGGTAAACGTTTTCCTGCCGATGTTTATGTTGGTGTAGTATACTACCAAAAACTTCATCATATGGTTGCTGATAAAATTCATAGCAGGGCTAGAGGCCAAGTTCAGATGTTAACAAAGCAGCCCACTGAAGGTCGTGCTAGAGGTGGTGGTTTGAGATTTGGTGAGATGGAACGTGATTGTTTGATTGCTTATGGCGCTTCGATGATGTTAAAGGATAGGTTGTTAGAAGAATCTGATAAAGCAGAAGTTAATATTTGTGAAAAATGTGGTCTATTAGCTTATTATGATACAAAACAAAGAAAATATATATGTAGAGTCGATGGGGATAAAGGAAAAATTTCAAATGTAATCATAGCATACGCTTTTAAATTATTGCTTCAAGAGATGATGAGTTTAAATGTTGCTCCACGTTTGTTAATTAAGGAGAAAGTTTAATTTTCTCTTAACGGGTGAAAATAAATGAGTAATGAATCAATTAAAATCCTTGATGGTATTAGATTTAGTGTATTATCTCCGGTCGATGTGAGAAAGTATAGTGTAGCTGAAATTACTGCTCCAGAAACTTATGATGAAGATGGCATGTCAGTGCAAGGTGGTTTGATGGATGGGAGACTTGGAACTTTGGAACCTGGACAAAAATGTGTAACATGCGGAAATACTTCTGCAAGATGTCCTGGACATTTCGGTCATATAGAATTAGCCGAACCTGTACTTCATATTGCATTTATAGATGATATTCATAAATTATTATTAATTACATGTAGATCATGTAATCGTATTAAATTAAATAATGAAGATTTGGAAAAGTATAAAAATTTGCGTGATAGCAAAGCTGCCTATGCTGTTATTACTTTAGAGAATGTTAAAGACGAAATTATAGAAAAAGCAAAAAAGGTTAAAGTTTGTCCACATTGTCAAAAAGAACAATATGATCTAATTTTTACCAAACCTACTATTTTCGTTGAAAAAACTGATGTTGGTGAAAATAGATTATTGCCAATTACAATTAGAGAGAGATTGCTAAATGTTACAAATGATGATTTGATACTATTGGGGTATGATCCTAAAACTGCCCGCCCTGAGTGGTTTATTTTACAGGTATTACCTGTACCTCCAGTAACTGTTAGACCGTCTATTATTTTGGAAACTGGAATTCGTTCTGAAGATGATTTAACCCACAAACTGGTTGATATTATTAGAGTTAATCAAAGATTAAAAGAAAGCAAGGAAGCTGGTACGCCTCCACTTATTGTTCAGGATTTGGTTGATTTGCTCCAATATCATGTTACTACTTATTTTGATAACGAGGTCTCCGGAATACCTCAGGCGCATCATCGTTCAGGTCGGCCTTTAAAAACAATAACTCAACGGTTAAAGGGTAAAGAAGGGCGCTTTAGAGGTTCATTGTCTGGAAAAAGGGTTGATTTCTCAAGCAGAACCGTTATCTCTCCTGATCCAAATTTGAATATTTCTGATGTAGGAGTCCCAAGTGATGTAGCAAAGAAACTTACAATACCTGAAACTGTGTCTTCTTGGAACATTGATAGATTAAAAAAACTAGTATTAAATGGTCCGCATAATTACCCTGGTGCAAATTATATCATTCGTCCAGATGGTGTCAAAATTCGTTTAGAATATGTTACAGATCGTACTACAATAGCTGATTCTTTGGTTATGGGTTTCACTGTTGAGCGTCATCTATTGGAAGGTGATATAGTAATTTTCAATAGACAACCGTCATTACATAGAATGTCTATTATGGCACATAACGTCAAAGTGTTACCATATCGTACTTTTAGGGTTCATCCTGCTGTTTGTCCACCGTATAACGCCGATTTTGATGGAGATGAAATGAATTTACATGTTCCACAAAGTCAAGAAGCCCGTGCAGAGGCCTCTCTACTTATGCGAGTTCAAGATCAAATTATTTCTCCTAGATATGGTGGTCCAATTATTGGTGGAATACGCGATTTCATTACCGGTGCATTTCTCTTAACTATGGATGAGACCTTGCTGACTGCTGATGAAATTGCTAACTTGGCCTATCTTGGAGGATATGATGGTCCATTACCTAAACCTTCTATAGAAAAAGATGGAAAATTTTTCTATTCTGGTAGACAATTATTTTCTTTATTTTTACCCAAGGATTTTAATTTTGTAATTACATCCAAGTGGAATAAAGCTTCTAAAAAGCCTGGAAAAGATGTAGTTATAAAAAATGGGCAGCTTATTTCAGGGGTAATTGATAAAGCATCAATCGGCGCAGAAGAACCTGATAGTGTATTGCATCGTATAGCTAAAGATTATGGTAATGATGATGCAAAAAAATTTTTAGACTCTATTTTAAAAATGCTAAAAACTTACATTACTCATAGAGGTTTTAGCTATGGATATTCGGATCTGTGGCTAAGCGATGAAACTCGAAAAGAAATCTTCGATGTAATTGACAAGACATATAATAAAATTAATGATTTAGTCTCACAATATAAAGATGGTACCCTGCCTCTTACTAGGGGATTATCTCCTGAAGAAGCTCTAGAGTTGTATGTTGTAAATGAATTATCTCGAGCAAGAGATCGTGCTGGTAAAACTGCTGATAGATCTTTTCCTGATGATAATTCTGGGGTAATTATGGCTTCTACTGGTGCTAGGGGATCAACGTTGAATATAGGACAAATGACTGCTGCATTAGGGCAGCAATCAATTAGAGGAAAACGCATAATCAAAGGATATAGAAATAGGGCTTTGGCTCATTTTAAACCTGGTGAGCAAAATCCTGATTCTAAAGGATTTGTAAAATCTAATTATCGGGATGGATTAAACCCTATAGAGTTTTTCTTTCATGCAATGGGCGGACGAGAAGGTTTAGTGGATACTGCTGTAAGGACTCAGCAATCTGGGTACATGCAAAGACGATTAATAAATGCGTTAGAACATTTAAAAGCTGAATATGATTTAACTGTTAGAGATCCTCATGGTAACATTATACAGTTTATTTATGGTGATGATGGAGTCGATCCTGCAAAGAGTGATCATGGTGAAGCTGTTAATATTGATAGATTGATTGAAAGTGAATCATTTGCTGATGAGGATCTCAAAGCTACAGAAATTGAAATAAAAGAATTGTTAGACAAATACGTAGACAAAGTTAATCCCAAATTAAGGACTAGTATAGAGAATGCATTAGTTAATCATCCACTAAGTAAAGGGGGAATAAAAAGGGTTGCCCACAAAATAAGTGATATGTTCGAAAAAGCTATGGTTGAGCCTGGTGAGGCGGTAGGTGTAGTAACTGCACAGTCAATTGGGGAGCCTGGCACTCAGATGACACTTAGGACGTTCCACTTTGCTGGTGTTAAGGAAAGAAATGTTACTTTGGGATTGCCTAGGTTGATAGAATTAGTTGATGCTAGGAAGAAACCTGTTACTCCTACCATGGATATTTATCTAGATGAAGAACATCGGTCTTCTAGGGAGAAAGCATTAGAAGTTGCCAAAAGAATCATTTTTACTAGAGTTTCTGATTTAGTGAACAAGGTGGATACTGATTATAGTGGTATCTTGACTTTTAATTTTTCTGATAAAAAACTGACAGACCGAGGCACTAATATTAATGAAATACATGAAGTATTGAAAAGTTCAAAAAAACGATATGAGGTTTCTGTAGATGAGGTTAACTTTTTGATAAAAATATCAATGGCAGAAGAACCTGATGCTCAAACACTACTTACATTGAGAAATAAATTGTTGAATGCTCGGGTAAAAGGTGTGCCTGATATTGAACGTGTTACTATAGTTAAACAAAATGAAGAATGGGTAATTCAAACATCTGGATCAAATCTTGCAAAGGTAATTTTAGTTGATGGTGTGGATTTGACTCGGATAGTTACTAACAATGTTTTTGAAATTTGGCAAACTTTAGGGATTGAAGCTGCCAGAACGGCTCTTGTTAAAGAAATAACCAATACTTTAGAAGAACAAGGTCTAGAGGTTGATATAAGACATATTATGTTAGTAGCAGATCTTATGACGTCAAAAGGTTATCTTCAACAAATAGGCCGTCATGGTATTGCTGGTACTAAAACATCTGTATTAGCTAGGGCTGCTTTTGAAATTACTGTACCTACCATAGCAAAAGCATCTCTCGAAGGACAGATTGAACCCTTAAAGGGTGTAACAGAAAATGTAATTGTTGGAGCCACAGTACCTGTAGGAACTGGAATGATTGATCTATATATGAGTGTCAAGGAGTAATAATATATGAATGAAAAAAAATTTAAAAAAATACTTAAAGATGCTTCTCTAAATAAAAAACTTAAAACTGGATCAAAGGAGGTAATGCAGCTAATTAAGGGTACAAGTATCGTATTGACGTCAAGTTCTTTACCTTCGGAGACCTTTGATAATATCAAAAAAATATCGAGCGAAAGTAACATACCTATTTATCAATATGGTGGTAATTCCGTTCTGCTTGGACGTTTGTGTAGTTTATCCTATCCCACAAGTGTTGTATCTTTAAGAAATATATCTCAGGATGATGTCGATACTATAATGAATGGCTGAATCATATTTTTTTATATTTATTTATTTATTTAAAAATTCGTTAAATGTTTTACATCCTTTTATTCGTTTTACATCACATTTATTCTCAGTTTTATCTTTCGCCTTGAATTTTTATTTTATAAAATGATCAGATTTGTGTGCAATTTAATTATCCATATAAATTAACGGCTCTGTTAACTTAAGGAAAAACCTATAATTAAGGCAACCATATATTTTATGTCTACTAGAAATAGAACACCTTCACAGATTATAGGTTATGGTTTACACTTGTACTTTTTAGGATTATCATTTAATAACGCTACCAAAGCACTATTATTTTTACTAAAAGTAAAAATAATTCATGTTTCTATCTGGAAATGGATTCAAAAATATAAACCTTGGAAACATTCCTTGAGAATAAGAAAATTAAGGGATATATCATAGATGAAACTGCGATAAAAGCAGGTTCTTCTGAATTAATATGGCTTTGATGGGTTGTTATAGAACCAAAATATAAAGAAATCCTTGCAACTGATAAATCAAAAAAGCGAAATATATCTATTGCCAAACGATTTCTTTCTCATTTGGTAAATAAATATGGTAAACATCAAGTTTCATCCGATGGTGGTACTTGGTACCCTCAAGCCTGCAAGTTTTTAAAACTTGTTCACCATCTTCACTCTTCTTATGAAAAAAGCATCATTGAATGTATAATACAATATATCAAAGATAGAGCCGAAGGGTTTGGTGATTACTTTCCTTGTAAGAAAAACAAGTGCAAATTAAATCATATAAAACAATGGCTCAAGTTGTTTGTTTATCGACATAATCAAGAAATAATATCTTAAGAGCTGTGTAAACACAAAGCTACATCCTCTTGTAAAATATTTGTATTTGCTTTGACATGATTTTTGTTATAGATATTCTTCCACTTGCTAACCGCTCTTCCTATTTCTTGTTCATCTTTAAATGTAGAATTATTAATTGTCTGCCTTTGTAACCACTCTCACCTTACTTCAATTAAGTTGAGTTCTGGTGATCTTACCGGAAGAAATACAAATTTTATTCTTGGGCAACATTTGGATATTTCTTTCTTTACCTTCTTTGATTTGTGTACTGAAAGGTTATCAAGTACAACAAAGATATTTTGGATATTCTTATCATAGTACCGTCTATCGACTCTTTTTAGAAAGTCAACAAACTGCTTTTTCCCTGTCTTTCTTTTATAACATTGGACATGTATCTTGTCATTTGTATGGTCATAGGCTCCTCAAACACATTTAGCAATCCATTTATCTTTTGAGACTTTTCGACCTTTACCTGTACCGATGACCATGATGTACCACCATGGGTTTTTGCTGCTACAGGCCCTTTTTCATCTATATACAGTAACACCGAATCCGAAGAAGGTGTGTTGTACCTCAGTTGTTCAATGTACTTTTTTTCAAAGTGTATTCTGGATCATTGCTTCTTCTTTTATTTGATAAAATATTTAGATTTTCTCCATTTTATATTATATTTGAGAAGAATATTCCTTATTTCTGCAGAATGGCTTATTTTAGTTACCAGTTAAGTCATTCATAAGAAAACCAGCAAGTACACGTAATGACCATGTGGAAAATCCCAAATCAAAAGATCTTGGATTTGCAGATGTTATATCCACTATTTGTTTCTCCAAATCATTATCAAATTTATGCTGTTTGTGATTATGCTTTTTTGATATAATGCCATCGATTCCTTTTTCATTAAAGCGATGTATCCATTTTCTTATGTTAAGATCATGATGATTTTTGTTATTTTCCTTATTTGCGGTACTGTATATCCTTCGGCTTTAAGCAAGATTATCTTGGCCCTATATCCTGATTTGATATCTTCAAGCATCAAATGTAAAATATTCTTTTCATTATCAGTTAGCATTCTGAGGAAAGTATCCCTCATAGTATTACTAAAGAGTGGCAAGCTATAGGTGTTGTGACGTAAGCAAACACAACTATTTTACAATAAGATATAGTATATCGTTTACACTGCTGTTAACTTAAGGAAAAACCTATAGCTTTAGAATGACTATATATTGCATGACCACTAGAAAAAAACATCTCCAAAAATAATTGGTTATGGTTTATATTTGTACTTTTTAGGTTTATCATTTAGAAACACTGCCAAAGCATTATCTTTCTTAAAATTAATAAAGATAAGTTACCTATCTATCTGGAACTGTCTCCAAAAGTACAAACCAAAAAGGAAATATCTCAAGAATAAGAAAATCAAAGAATATATAATTGATGAAACTGTGATAAAAGCAGATTCTTCTAAATTAATCTGACTTAGGTTAGTTATTGAACCAACAAATAAAGAAATCCTTGCAACTGATATATCAAAAAATCGAAATATATCTATTGCCAATCGATTTTTATCTCATGTAGTAAACAAATATGGATTTCTCCGTTGCATAACTAGTTTTCCTCAAATTATTTCCATTCCTTTTATTCAATTCTTCTAAATAGGTTGTACAATGATACCTTCATTGTTATCTCTTTTACCATGTTTTGAAACCTGATAGCATATACATGCTCACCAAACATCCGCTTTATAGAAGAAAATACTGTTTCAGCCATCCATCGTTGCCCATACTTCTTTTCTTTTTCCATTTATTATAATCATTTGTTTGTAATTGCACTTCTTTATTTCGTATTTTGTTATTTCTTTATGAGATGACAGAATTCTTTTTTACTTTGATGATGGGCCGAATCCTTTTATCATTCAATTATCTGAAATTTTCATCGCTATCATATGCTCCTGCATGACCCGGAAATGATTTTATCTTGATATTATGATGGTTATTATTCAAAACCTGTTCAATCAATACTGCTTCATAACCTTTCCATCGTGTACCTCTTCTCGTTTGTAGTCCAGTGCAAGAATTTCTTTGGTCTTGACGTTTACTGCAACAATATCTATCTTTAGATAGCCTTTCTTATTTTTTAAATTCCACTTATCTCGTACATCCATCAAGACCTCTGTTTGTAACCTTGATACCGGTACTGTACTCTACGATGGCAACGACATCATCATCATCATCATATATACTACTATTGATATCAATGTCTAATTCGTTTGTTCTTCTGCAGATCTGTGAATAACTTGGAATTGGTTGTTTATCTTCAAGTATGCTCTTTCCTACTACAGTTGCTTTGATGATTCCTTCTGTGTTTGTCTATATGGAAGGTGAAAGTATATTTTGATATAACTTATGATAAGAATGAAGGAATTTGGTATTGTACTTTTTACAATTCTTATTTTCATTCTTTCTAACAAGATCATTATCTCAAATGTCAAGAAAATCATATCAAAAAAGTATCTTCCATTGTCTTACAAGAGATTGATTATAAGAAAGGCCGATGCAACAAATAATGGATTATTCTATTCCCAGCTAAAAATGTTAGTTATGCAACAAAGTCGGAGATATCCAAATATTGTCCAAGAATAAAATTTGTATTTCTACCGGTAAGCTCTCCAGAGCTCAACTTAATTGAAGATGGTTATGGCTACAAAGACAAGCGATTAACAATTCTACATTTAAAGACGAGCAAGAAATAGGAAAAGCAATAGTTAGTAAGTGGAAGAATATTTATAATAAAAATCACGGCAGCAAAGCAATCACAAATATTTTACAAGAGATGTATCCTTGTGTTTACACAACTGTTAACTGATTGGAAACTTAATTTTGAATAAATGCATAATGTATTTTATGCATTAAAAAAATATCTTAATTCCTGTTAATAATGTATTTGGATTACCTTTTAAGATCATCAAATATACTATTTTTTTGCTTTGTTGCATAACCAAACCTATTTAGCTAGGATCCAACCAATTAATCATTTGTGATCCACTGGCCTTCTTATAACCAGTCTCTTGTAAGACGAGGAGAGATACTTTTTTCCTATGATTTTCTGGATAACTGGGATGTTGATCTTGCAAGGATGAATGAAAATAAGAATGGCAAAAAGTACAAATTTCCAGATTCTTTTGTTCTCATAGTTGGTCACATCAAAGTATACTTTCACCTTCCATATAGACAAACAGAAGGAATCATAAAGGCAACTGTAGGAAAGAATCTTCCAGATCATCCATGTTATTCACAGATATGTAGAAGAATAAACAAATTGGACATTGACATCAATAACAGTATTGATGATGATGATGATGATGATGATGTCGTTATCATCATAGCAGCGGGGACAGTACCGGAATCAAGATTACAAACAGAGGTCTCGGTGGATGCAAGATAAGTGGGATGTAAAAAACAAGAAAGGCTATCTAAAGATACATGTTGCAGTAAATATCAAGACCAAAGAAATTCTTGCACTGAAAGTCACAGATGAAAAGGTACATGATGGAAAGGTTATGAAGAATTTGGTGGAAGGCGTGCTGAATAATAACCGCAATGTCAAGATCAAATCTTTCATTGGTGATGCAGGAGCCTACGATAGCAATGAAAATTTCAAATACTTGAAGGAGAAAAGGATTCGACCTGTCATCAAAGTAAAAAGAAACTCTATCGTTTCATCCAAGAATAGCAATGTAAGGAATAGAGAAGTTGAACTTCAAATAAAGGATTATCATAAATGGAAAAAGAAAAGAAAGTATGGACAACGATGGATGGTTGAAACAGCATTTTCATCTATAAAGCGGATGTTTGGTGAATATACATCTGCAACCAAGTTTCAAAACATGATAAAAGAGATGACGATGAAGGTATCGTTGTACAATCTGTTTAGAAGAGTTGCATAAAATGGATGGAAATAATTTAAGGAAAACTAGTTATGCAACAGAGCACTATTTTTTTTCTTGTGATAAATATATCCTATGCTTTATTTAAAAGACAGATTCAATGACCTTGTCGTCTTGTGAAAAAATATATCTTTAACACGAAAATATATGCATATATCTTTTAGATATGGACAATATCCAAATATTATAGGTTACGAATCACTTGTATTTACTTAATTTATGATTTATAAAGCATGCTAAAGCATTACTCTTCTTAATAATCGAAGATATGTCATGTATTAATCTGAAAATGGATTCAAAAGTAAAAACCAACGATATATTGCATTAAAAAGAAAATTCTTGAATATATAATAGATGAAACGGCGATAATAGTTGATTCTGAATTAATATGAAATTGAGTGGTTGTTATTGAACCATTAAATAAAGAAATACTTTCTTTTCGTTATCTAAAGAGTAAAACATATTTGTTGTGGTCGAACGATTTTTGCCTAAAGTTTTGAACAAATATACAATACATTCTGTTTCTACATATGGTGATGGTATTTGATATTAACCACAAGCCCGTCAATTTTTTAAAAATGAAACATAATCTGCTTTCTTTTTTTAAAAAAAGCATAATTAAAATCACAATGCAATTTATAAAATATAAAACTAAAGAATTTGATGATTATTTTCCTTGTAAAAAGAACAAGCCCAAATTAAACCCTGTTAAACAATCGATTATTCTATTTATTGAAAAATGCAATAAAGCTATAATATCCAGTTAACAGTTGTGTAAAGAAGTCTGTATATGCATTTGTAAACTAATACTGCTTGTTTTGAGCAACATAATTATTGTCATATTTTATTGATGTATATTCAAGATTATAAAAATTAACAAACCTAAAAGAGCACAATTAGTTTACAATAACGAATATCTTAGTATTTACACAATTGTTAACAGAGCCTGAATTGACATATTCACTAATTAATATTATAAAAAATATATCATACTCACTGTGTAAATAAATCTATTAAATTTATTTACACTAAATCTCTTGCATGATCAGTACCATTAAAAAAATTTCTAAAAAGTAGGCATATCTTAATCGTAATTAACAAATGAAAATAAAGATATTACAATATATCGTTGAGAATATATAATTTTGACAGGCTCCTAATTATGCAAGAGATCTAATATGTAAAAGGATTTTACAAAATATAATACAAAATTGGTTATAATCTTAATTCTTGTTTTATTCTTAATTGCAATATTATCAAAATTGTGAAATTACATTGGGGCCTCTGAATTTGTTTAATATCAATAAAGATAATATAATTGAAAATGCTGATAAGATTAAACCTGTTTCAAATATAAGGATATAAGAGTTAGATGATGGAAAAGAACCTAATCCTGGTATTAATATTTTATTTGCCTGCATAAACATCCCTACTATTGTAGGACCTATTGCACTTCCCATTAAATAAAATACATTGCTTATTCCGAATGAAATTCCAGTTTGATTCTTTGGAGTAGAAACCAAATTGATATTAATTGCACCTTGATGTAATAGTTGAGATCCAATACCTAAAATAGATAATCCTATAAAAAGGATTTCAAAATTTTGAAATAATGACATCATTATAGTAAATCCAACTACACATAGTATGGAGCCCAAAATTATTACTCTGATATTTCCAAGTCTGGAAAGTATGATGCCGGATGATACTCCTATAATTAAATACGCAATCATAAAAGGAACAATGATCATAGCTGTATTGAATGCGTTTTCGCTAAAACCAACAGGTTTTGGATTTCTAATTAATATGGGCATGGTATTTAATATGGTGAACATTATCAGTCCGGCAATCATACGCAAAACGTTAGAAGAGATTAAAATTTTATTTATAATCAATTTAAGATCAATCAAAGGAGAGTTTGATTTTTTTTCAATATATGTAAATACTGAGAAGGATGCTATACTAGTTATAGTTAATACACTGAAAATAATCCAATTTATAAATGACATATTATCTTGAATATTGGTAATAATTAAAAGTATTGATATTATACCAATAGAAAAAACTATCGCACCATTAATATCTATTTTGGATTGTGCAAATGATCCTTTTGTGAGCTTTGGTAATGATATCTTATACGTATGTTTGTTATCTTTACGATATACCTTATCATTATCATGTATAAAACGTATTACTAATATAATTAACGTTATTACTAACGGCATTATAGTAAAAAAAGTAGCTCGCCATCCAAAATAATGAATTATTGGACCTCCTGCAGCTAGACCAATTACTGCCCCTGTTGCAAACATGGAGGTTATAATTCCTTGATTAAAAGCGAGTCGTTTCTCTGATGATTGATTTCGTACGATGGATACGGCAACAGGGAATATGCCAATACCTACCCCCTCGGCAGCCCTAGCTATTAACATAAAATAAATGTTGGTTGCAAAACCAGCTCCAAATGTACCAATTGCATAGATGAACAATCCAATTAAAAGAACCTTTTTACGACCGTATATATCCGACAATCTACCCATAACAGGAGTCATAACAACTGCAACTACCAAATATGAAGTAAGAATCCAAGGAGCAACATTGTAGGAAATTTTAAATTCTTTTATAAAATCCGGTAATGCAGGTGAAACCATCGTTTCAATGTACATTACTACCAATCCTATAGAACTTAAAATTATTAAAGTCATTAGACTCTTGTCTTCAAATATCGCGCTCACATTAATTCACTATAGTTAAATGAGTTTTACTTGGAAAAAAAACATCATATATAATTTACAAAAGTAATATATATTCTATATCTAAATTCACTGGATATTGGATTTTCTATATTAATTTAAGTATATAGATTAATCAAAATAACTATACTATTATTATTAATCAAATCTTAATAATTAATACTCATTATTTTCAGATATAATATAAGATAATTAATAAATGCATTATTATTAAATGTATTATAAGTTTATAAAAACCGGCAAATGTAAATATTATAAAATAATATCTATAAATGGCGATAAAAATAGAGATATAAAGCGAATTGCAATGCAAAATTAAAAATTATTTATCATCTTTAGCAATATAATGAATCTATTACTTGTTAAATTTAAAAAAATTGTGAAACTAAATAATGAATTATGATTTATATTTTTGTATATTAAATTGAAAATCCTTCTTGTTTTTTATTATATATATATTCTCTGCCTTGCCAAATGATTGGTTTAGTATTTCCAAATACTAACAATGGTAGAATGTTATATAAGCATGCTATGAATGCAAATATGGATGCAAATATTGTGGTAAAAGAGAACAAGGGAGAGATCTCATATTCTGTGCATTTTTTGGATACAAAAGTAATCATTATTCCGCATACAATAAGATTTGAAACTAATAAGATAATATCCAGATAAATAGCAAAGTAATCTTTTTGTTGAAAAATCAATTTATCTATTAACAAAGAAACATTTACTGGAAAAATCATGAAAGGAAGAATAGATGCAAAAAATACAACCAATAAATTCAAGATAACTCTGATCTTATTCTTTATAACGAGAGGTGCTAACGTTCTACCTATACCATGCCAAAGTGTTGTTAAATCGTCTACCCATAAAGTATATAGCATTTCTTTAAGCTTGACCAATTTGATTTTATATCCATTTTTTTTAACAAGTAGCCCTAATGATTTATCTTCTTGTATTGCATCATGAACTGCTTTAAAAGTTCCTATTTTGACAAATACATTTTTTTTTATAAGAAAAAAGCAGCCAATTAGATAAGCTATTTTTGATGTAGGGTCATTTACATCTGCAGAATTTACTCCAAATAATATGCTAATCGAATCCCATAGTGGTATCGCAAACTTTGCCCAAAAATCATTTAATTTTTCATGTGAAGGTATTGCTGTTAAGACATCTAATTTTTCATTTATCATATAAAGAATAGTTTGCAATAATACATCTTTTCGAATATAATGTGTATCTGCATCAGTGAATAGCAATATGGAACCTTTACTTTGTAGAAATCCATTCTGAGATGCCCATGTTTTACCCGTCCAATTCTCTGGTTTAGATTCCAAGGAGATAATTTTTAATTTTTCAGTTGGTAATCCATTATTTTTTAAATATTTACTATTTTTAATTTCTTTCATAATATTTAAGGTATTGTCGGTAGAGTTATCATTAACGGCTATAATTTCAAAATTTTTATATTCTTGCGCTAACAATGATAATACACACCTTTTTATGTGTTTTTCTTCATTGCGAGCCGGAATTATAATACTTATGAAAGGAAGAGTATTAAGAATTTTTTCATTATTTGTTTTTTCATTTTGTATATTATAATCATCGGAAATGAATTCAATTCTTGTAGATTTGTTCTCATAACTATTTAAAAATGAGTTTTTAATATTTTGATAATTACTATTGTTGTGATTTGGTTTTCGAAAACCATTATAATAATTATATTTATCTAGTATCGGTATTAACGAACGAGATTTAATATGGGTAAAACACAAAAATGTTACGGAGAGAATAATTAATCCCTCAATAAATAACAAATTAGTTTCAATATATTGACTTAGAAAGTAAATCGCGCCCATCATATTAATATTAAAAGCTAATGTTTAATAATATTTATTTTATGGATTGATGTTTTTATTTTTTTACCAGAATAATTTTCATCTGTGGAAAATTTAATACAGGATTTTTGTTATATCATATTGATGTATAATTTGAGAAATTTGTCATTTTTAATTTATGTTTAATTTTTATTTATTAATCTTATGTAATAATATGAAAGAAAAATTTGAGACATTTAAACTGTAAACGCATTCTACAAAATAAAAAATTCTTACTTCCAACAAAGATTCTCATTCATTTTACTCTAAAATGGATTGACAAGGTAATCAATTAAAAATTACTTTTGTATATTAATTATATGATGATCTATAGATCATATAGAGTATTTGATACTGAAATCCCATTTTAATACAAAGACTCTGATTTTAGAACTACTAATAATCAAAACATAATGGTTATCATGAGAAAAAAATGTATTAATAATAGGCTCTCTATCGGAATTGATTATATTTTTAATTAGATATCCATCTTTTCTAAATATATAAACTTCACCTGTTGATGTACTTGCCATAAAAATTGATTCGTTATGGTTAAAACACAAGTCTGTAAATGATTTATCTGGAAAGATGTCAGAAAATTGTTTTTTAAATTTGCCATTTTTTAACGTGTAACAAAAGATTTCTCCTTTTAATGTTAATACAACTGCAAATGATTTGTTCTTTGATATATAGAAACTAGAACAATCTTTTCCTATAATTTTATCTGCTAATATGCCAGGAACCTTTTGAAAATCTATTTTATCAATCTTATGAACTAATAATTGGTTTGATAAATTTAAAGTAAGAATTTCAAAAAGTCCTGAACCTATTCTATAAAAATCTACAATGGTTTTTTTATTAGTATCATAATTTGTATGTAAGTTAAAACTAATAGTGCTGCCATAGTTAATGTCAATATTAGAATTTAAAGTATAAATTCCTGTTTCGAGGTTATTATTATTTCCGTGTTTAATCATTTGCCTTTTTACATTTTCAATATCTTCTTTTTTATCTTGATATTTTATATTATTTGAAAAATCTGTTAAATTACAAATTTCATTTATTTCAGCCTGATCAATTATTTCCCCCATGCTTGAGAATAGTAATTTTTTAATGTCTTCAAAAACAATATAATTTGAATAACTTTTACTTAGATTAGTAAATTCGTTTTGGGCTTTTTTAAAATTATGATCTTTGATATTTCTAGCTATATCTTTGGTTATCTTTTGAATTTTTTCTCTATTTTCTTGATCGTCTTTGAATGATCTAAGTCGATAAGAAAACAAATAACTGTCATGGTTAATTACATTTATAATTTCACTATTTTTTATATTTTTAATTTGTATTTTGTTAAGTATTTTTTGATCAAGGTATATTAAATTACTAGAGTCTGGGGAAAAATCTATACATTTAATATTATTTGAATCAACATAAAATATTTGTTTAAATTTTATTTTGTTTTCACATTTGTCATAATACCATAATGCTAATTCTTTTTTATCTTTAATTTCTGTAATTATATAGTTAGGTTGAGATACAGCAGAAAAACAAGCATATGAAAAACTTTGTCCACTTTCATTAAATGTTTTTCCCAGCTCAGTATTTTCATAATATTCGTTATTATAATCATTTTTATTCCATAAGGTTATTTTCCCTTCTGTATCTAATGCAAGTATTGTTTGACTGTCATTATTGTTTTCACCATTTAGAGCTGGAGAAAAACAAGCATATGAAAAACTTTGTCCACTTTCATTAAATGTTTTTCCCAGCTCAGTATTTTCATAATATTCGTTATTATAATCATTTTTATTCCATAAGGTTATTTTCCCTTCTGTATCTAATGCAAGTATTGTTTGACTGTCATTATTGTTTTCACCATTTAGAGCTGGAGAAAAACAAGCATATGAAAAACTTTGTCCACTTTCATTAAATGTTTTTCCCAGCTCAGTATTTTCATAATATTCGTTATTATAATCATTTTTATTCCATAAGGTTATTTTCCCTTCTGTATCTAATGCAAGTATTGTTTGACTGTCATTATTGTTTTCACCATTTAGAGCTGGAGAAAAACAAGCATATGAAAAACTTTGTCCACTTTCATTAAATGTTTTTCCCAGCTCAGTATTTTCATAATATTCGTTATTATAATCATTTTTATTCCATAAGGTTATTTTCCCTTCTGTATCTAATGCAAGTATTGTTTGACTATCATAAGAAGCCGTTATATAAACAAAAATCTTATTTCCTTTTGATTTTAAATATAGATTATCAAAATATTTGATCTCTTCATTATTTTTATAATATTTTTTTTCAATTAACCGATGAATTTTCCCTTCTGTATCTAATGCAAGTATTGTTTGACTGTCATTATTGTTTTCACCATTTAGAGCTGGAGAAAAACAAGCATATGAAAAATACTTTTCCTCGCTATATTTTGAAACCGATGTAATTTCAAAATTATTTACTGAATGTATTAGTTGTTCAACGAAACTGTTATCGTATATTTTAGTCCAATCATTAATTTTGTTTTTATATTCTGAAATTTTGTATAGTTTATCTATTCTTTCTCCATAAATGAAATTATTTTTTTTAAAAAATGTCTTGTCTAATACTTGGCCTTTTTTATATAGATTAAATTCAATAATTTGGTTGATAAAATGAAATTCGTCTTCCGATATTTTTAAAGGCCTTTTTAATTTTTTGATATTTTTTATAACATCCTGAATATACTCATAAGATTCGTATATTTTACCATGTAACAATGAATAATAGGATAAATAGTACAATGTATATAAAGACAAATCAAAGTATTCATTATGTCTTTGAAACTCTAATATCAAATCCTTTAAGTCATCTATTATGTTAAAATTGAATAATTCGTATTCATAGTTTGATATAATTAAATTTATACGACTTTCAAAATGTTTACAATTTCTCTGAATTGCAAGTTGAAAATACTTTTTAGCTTCTTTAAAATATGATTTAGATAACTCGTTATTATGCTGAGAAATATATTTGGAGAGATTTATCATAGATAAACCTTTATCGTTCAAATCATCCGAATGAATAGGATTATGCGGTATTTCTCTTTGATTTATGTTATTGATGTATTCTTTAAATTCGTTAGAAGCTTTGTCAAATAAAAATTCCTTAATAATTGTATGAATTAAAATGTCTTTCAATTCTTTTAATTTAATTCTTTCAGATTTTTTCCGACAACATCCTGCAATTATATAATAAATTGCTTGTAGTATCGAATTTTTTACATCGTTATCATTATATTGATTTTGTAATTCTTCATGAAAAACCTTTCTAAAATATTCTAGATCAGGTTCTTCTTCAAACATTTTTTCAATTTTAGAATGTAATATATACCATTCTTCAATAGATAAAGAATCATTTTCTAAATCTTCAAATGGAGTTCTATGGGACTTGGAAATCATTTGATAAAAAATGAATGCAATTGAATAAGTTGTAGAGTCAATTGATATATCGGTAGAATTGTTGGTTTCAAGATGGCTCATAAAGGATTCTATAGGCATATATTTAAAACGTCCAATTTTTTGTTCTACTGTATTATAATCTTGACCAATTTTTGAAATAGCATCAAAATCAATTAATTTTATTACTGGCAATTCACCTTGATCATTAATTATATAAATATTTTCAGGAGTGACATCCTGTAAAACATATCCACTTTTTTCAATAAAAGAAATTGCTTCTATTAGTTGAAGTACTATGCATAAAATGGTCTCATAGTTTTTAAAATTTTTCGATTTTTTCCAGTAGTCTTTTAAACTAGATCCATCAATAAATTCATAAGCGATGCATATTTTATTGTGTATATTTTTTATCCAATAACAGTATGAAAGATTAATATGCTTATTGAATTTTATTACTGCTTCACATTCAGCAGGTATAAAATTTCCTGGGTCTTTAACTTTGATTACAATCTTCTTATTGTCTTTGTTGTTTCTTGCAAACCATATATTCTTGTTCGATTCATGGGCACTTAAAATTTCATACACTGAATTAATTATTTCGCCTGGAAGAAAAACCATTTATTTTTATTTAAAATTTTAATTATCTGATGTATAAATTTATTTTAGATATTCTGCTAAAATTATTTAATATTATAATGAAATGAACTAAAATAATTATATTTTTTTAAATGTCTATAATCCATCTATTTTAAAATGAGCATCTTGTAATATCTGCATATCTTTTATAGTGTTATTTTCATATTATAAGATATAAATAACAATAATTATTTGAATCCCTAAAAAATAGCATATATTGCATATAATATTGGTGTTTATGAAACTATTCAAAAATTCGGTGGATTGATTGTAAGTGGAAAATTAATAATCAAATGTATGTTTCTAAAATAGATGATTTATTGTCAGACTCAACTGCTTTTTATAATCCGGAAATGATTGCGGGTATTGTAAATGCTATGATAAATGCGAATAAGTACTAGTCTATATTGATTAAGTATGTTTCCCCTGATGAAATTGATGAGGTAATTAGGCAATTAAAAATATGTGAAATACCTTTTACAAAATGACCCTTTAGCAACAGTATAAAATTGATACATATAAAAAACAATATATTGTGATTTTTACTATAGTTTATTGAACCTACTAACTAATAAAATCTTTACGTTATTTGCGCTCTATTTTGCGGTTAATAATCGGGAATAGATCGCCTTCAAAATATACTCTTTTTATCATTTCTGAACTTTTCAGATCTATTTTTCAGAAGAAAAGATTAAAGAAAACGATTATCATCTTTATTCTTCTTTAGAAAATGGATATTGAATTAATAATGCAATATGTTAGAGATAGAAATAAAGGGTTTGATGGTTAGTTTTCTTGAAGATAAAAAATGTAAAATTAATGAAAGATAAATTGATTTTATTTCATAAAGACTTTTATAATTAGAATATGTGGTCAAGGGATAATCTAAATTCTATATAATTTTTTTTAAACATTTTGATTTTTTGATATAATTTAAGAAAAATAAAATACATAAAAAATATGTATTTTTGTATTAATAGTGAATATTTTTTATTTTTGAACTCTTTTTAATTGCCCTAATGCTAGTATAAATCAAAATTAATTGTAGGATATAACCGCCTATTACTAATACAATTGCATTGATAGGTTTTGTAAGAGTTAAAATTCTATAAATATGTGCAGAAACAAAGCTATTTCCTATTATTATCATAATAGCCAAAATAATGCATACATAAAGGGTTATTCGGTATCCTTTTGCGACAAAAACTGCCATCAATATATAGGCAATTTCAATAGTTATGGCAAACATGGTAAATCTTTTATCTCCGATCGGTATTCCAATTATACCAACAATAACAATAGAAATCAACACAATGATAACAGGAAAATTAGGATTTGCAATAGATATATGAAAATTCAATATAAATATTGGTCTACTTATAATATAATTATCTTTCAGAAATAGTTCAATACATTTTTCATTATTTTACAATTATGGTTGATAAATTCTTTTATATTATTGCTTGATTAACCTATACTAATGCATCTTTTTTATGATATTTTAATTTCTATATATTATTTTCAGACTTTTGGCTTTTTATCTCCCTAAGTTGTTCCTTATGATTTTTAATAATTAAAACGAGCAAATCTTCAGTGTTAAATCTCTGTTTGACAAGTTAAAAGGTATTGATTTTGATTCTTATTACATCAAGGGTATTTTCAGCTAGTCTTTCAACATTACTGCATTTCTAATTATTGAATCAGCATATGCTTTACTTTGAATGGCCAATTATACTATCTCAGAATATCATGCGATAGATTGGAGTGGAATTCTAAACTTATGTGCGTCAAAATATAATGAAAAAGTCAAAAAACTTACCTACTCTTGTATTAAATAAAAATGATCTAATTAACGAATTAAAAAATAGAGAATATTCTGATAAAATAATTGAAGATTTAATCTATCCATCCAAATTTGGATGAATATCTATCAAATATTTTATAAAAAATATTTTGTTAGGAAAACTATCACATTAACTAAATCAATCTCATCTAGTAACAGAGATAAAATTAAAAATTTAATTATTAGAAAAAAAATATCTGATTATTGGTTAGTATTTACAATAATCTTAAAAATTTTTTTACAAAAAGTGAATGCGAAAGACTAATTAGTTATCAAAAACCACGTTATAAATTCTTGATATTTACAGATGTTCAACATGTTATATCTGTTGACATAAATGAATTAAGCAAACATATACAAGAAATCACTCTAATTTCTAATTACATAAAGATTCTTGATAATTATCAATTTCTTATGTGTAAGGAAATAGAAAAACATGTAAATGATATTGAATATGTTAAGTATCTAGGGCTTTTCAGAATTCAAATATGTGGATATATAACACAGTTTGGGATAATTGCAGAACAACTCGAAACAGATATTAATAACGAACAACTGGTACAACAATTAATAACACTTTCACAAAAGATGACCGAGGCTATTTCTAAATTAGAGTCAGGTTTTTTATTAAAAAAGATTAAGTATGGGTAAAAATTTTCCGGATAATATAATCAACTTTGGTAATAGCTATGAACAAATCTTTGATAAAAAATATTTTCAAAGTTTAAGCAAATACTCAGAAGATGAAATAAAACATTTAGGTCTATCTTCTAAAGAAGTAGAAGAATTAACAAATATATTCAAAACAGACCATCAGAATCAACATAAAGAAAAGATAACACCGTTTACTAAAACCCAATTGGTTAATATTTTAGAAAATCCTCCTAAAGAGTCTGATAACTCTTATCTATATATACTAGTTCAAAAATTTTTGAATTATGGATATGCCGATCTCTATGATATTGATCTCTCAAATGCCGATCTCTCTTACGCTAATCTCTTTAAATCTAATCTCTCTAACGCTCGTCTTCATACTGTTAATCTCTCTTATGCATTTATCTTTTCATCCGACCTTTTAAATGCTAATCTCTCTGAGGCCAACCTAAATGGATCTATTCTTATCAAATCTTATCTAATTAACGCTAATCTTTCACGTGCCGATCTGTCATTTGCTAAAATCATGGATGCCGATCTCTCTAACGCTAACCTCTCTAACGCTAACCTCTCACGTGCTAATCTCTCTGACGCCAACCTCTCTGACGCCAACCTCTCTGACGCCAACCTCTCTGACGCTAAGATCATAAATGCCAACCTCTCTAACGCCAACCTCTCTAACGCCAACCTCTCTGACGCCAACCTCTCTGACGCCAACCTCTCTGACGCTAAGATCATAAATGCCAACCTCCTTAATGCCAACCTCTCACATACCAACCTCTCTGACGCTAATCTCTCTGACGCTAAGATCATAAATGCCAACCTCTCTGACGCTAATCTCTCTGACGCTAAGATCATAAATGCCAACCTCTCTGACGCTAATCTCTCTGATGCTAATCTTTCACATACACGACTCTCTAACGCTAATCTCTCTGATGCTAATCTTTCACATACACGACTCTCTAACGCTAATCTCTATGATGCAAACTTATTTAATGCCAATCTCTCTGATGCAAACTTATTTAATGCCAATCTCTCTGATGCAAACTTATTTAATGCCAACCTCTCACACACCAACCTATTTAATGCCAACCTCTCACATGCTAATCTCTCACATGCCACCCTCTTTAATACAACTCTCTCTGACGCTAACCTTTCTAAAGCCTTAATTTTAAGTCCGAAATTTGTGGAATCGATAATAATAAACAATGTTACAAATTTTAAAAAATCATTAACAGATGATGAAAATCTTATAAAGTTGTTAAATATAATGAAAAAGTCAAAAAACTTACCTACTCTTGTATTAAATAAAAATGATCTAATTAACGAATTAAAAAATAGAGAATATTCTGATAAAATAATTGAAGATCTAATCTATCCATCCAAATTTGGATGAATATCTATCAAATATTTTATAATTATTATTTATATTTAAAAGAAATTAAAGATAAGAAAATTAAGAATATACTTAATTTCTAAAATGATTTATATATTTTTCTTAAATTTATAGATAAATATTTGAAATATCTAAATATAAATATTTATTGTAATTTTATTATTTTAATATTGTCGATATGGGTTAATTAATTACATATGAATAATTTGGTAGGAAAAATTATATTTAATATTGTCTATATACAAATCATATTTGAATTTAATAGATTGTTTGTAGCGAATCCTTTAACAGATTGTTGTTAATTATTAATACAATGATTACAAAAGAAAGAACAATATCCATCGCAATTATATTAGTAATAACTGCGATGTTTATTTCTTCAGCAACCATTATGTCTCCGGTATTAGCCAAAAGTAAAGGGAAGAATAGTTCATTCGAAAAAGATTACAAGGAATTTCAAAAATGTCTTACTAATGTAGCAGGTTCAAAGGGATTTGCATCAAAATTAGAAATACGTGATTGCTTTAATCCTATATACTCTCCAAATAGTAATCAATCTGCTATCGGATCCCAAGGCAACGGTCAATCTAATATGCAATCTCCACAAGGCAACGGTCAATCTAATATGCAATCTCCACAAGGCAACGGTCAATCTAATATGCAATCTCCACAAGGCAACAGTCCATCAGGCATTGATTTCTCAAGCCCACAAATCACACATCATTAATATTTTTTGAATTTATGGCAATCCAAATTTTTTCACTATTAGTTTTAAAATATGATTTTCTCAGATAATTTTTAGGTTATAGTAATTTATACCCAGACATTTAATCTGATTAACTGAATTGAATTATTCAAACATTTTATTCTTCATGCAGTTGTGTATTGCTTTGTTACATGATTGTTTTTTTTGTTTTGCTATTTGCTAACGTTTTATGGATAAAATAAAAACGAAACTAGTACATTTAATTGTTATTGTTATAGATAAATCAAGGTTTTAACTGTTTTTAGAGTTATTTAACAAAGCATTTGTGTATTACAAATATTCTTTTTTATTCTATTTTTGTAAGTGTTTAAAAAAGTATCATATATTAGATCTCTTGCATAATTAGAATAAACAGCTATATTATCAATAATTTATCATTTTCTTGTCCTTTCTTTGCTTTCGTATGAAAGGTTATCTAAAAAGCTATTACTTTTTAAATCAGTTACTGGCTTGATGGTACAACAGTTTGATAATATTTTCGATAATGAGATAATAAAAAGATATGACAAACATGAGACACAAAGATTATCCAAAAGAAAGAACAGAGAAAGAGGTATAGGTGCAGGAAGACCATTCAAACTAAATATAAAAAACAGATTTCTCATGCTTTTGATTTACTACTATCGTCTGTACATCACATACACATTAGCAGGTTTTCTCTTTAATCTAGATCAGAGTACTATCTACAGAGATATTCAAAAGATAGAAAGTTTGATTAGAAAATGCGTACCAATTCCAAAGAAAATATACAACATTACAAAGAGACTACAAACGCCAGAAGATGTAGAGAAATACTTTCCTGGATTTATGGCTTTCATAGATTCCACAGAGCAGCAGATACCAAGACCTATGGACAACAAAAGACGTGCGACATTCTATTCTGGCAAAAATAAAAGGCATACTGTAAAAACACAATTGATTGTTAACAATCAAGGCATCATCATCCATAAATTAAGATATAAGAAAGGAAGAAGACATGATTATGATATTTATAAAGAGGAGCATCATGTAACTCCAAAAGAGGTTGTTAATGTATTTGACCTTGGATATCTTGGTATAGAAAAGGATTTCCCAGAACAACTATCATCTATACCTATCAGAAAGAAGAAAAATGTAGAATTATCACAAGAAGAAAAAGAGCACAACAAAAATCATTCTAGAAGGAGAATAGTGATAGAGCATGCCATTTGTAGGCTGAAAAAGTATAGAATAATGAGTGATATTTTCAGAAATAAATTGAGAAAGTACAATAGAATATCAGAATTAGTATCGGGATTGGTAAACTATAGAATGATGAACCTGCATCACTGAAAGAAAATGTGATGTATCTGTAGTGAACTTGATGAAATATATCTAATTATGCAAGAGATCTATTGTATTGAAGATATTGTTGCTTATTTGTATGCAATAACAACAATTGATCCTCCTAGTAACTTTTTTGTAAAATTTACTTTAGAAAAACTTTTGGATAACATTTCATTCAAGTCTTTGTTTTTGGGCCATCTTAAAAAGGTTCCATAAAGTGTTTTAAATGGTATCCCCTTTTTACCTGCGGCTAAAAATGCTAATATTGTCAGGAAATACTTCAAGTAAATAGATACTAAAATCCTTAGTGCAAAATTGTCTGGTTTACCTAAATCTACAATAATTAACCTTCCATTTTTCTTTAATACTCTACATAATTCTTTTATGGCTGTATCAAGTTCTATGGCATCTCTAAGTGAATATCCACATAAAACTGCATCAAATGTATTGGTTTTAAATGGAATTTTTTCAAAAACTCCACTGCATAAAAAAATTTTATATGGTGAAATTTCGGAATTCATATTTTCTTTAACTCTTTTCAACATTTCATGGATAGGATCATAAAAGTAGATCGTAATATCGTTAGAAACATTTTCCGCAGCTGTTTTTGACATGTTGCCAAAACCTGAACCTGCATCAAGAATAATATTTCCTGGTTTAACACCATTAATTATTCCTTCCTTTCTAAATTGATTATCTTTTCCTAGCGAAATTATGCTATTTACTTTATTATATACAGGAATAATGTTTCTTAAAACATTAATAACTTCATTCCAATACAAATTTCCTAACCCCGTATTTTTCAAGATAAATTCTCGTATGCAACCGGGATAATGAATTTTTGTGTTAAATAAAAAAATGAATAATTACTTTTTAATATTTGGAAGAGGTTCTAGAAAAAATAATGGATGCAAAAAAAGCAGATGATAGTTTAATCAATGATTTATACTTATGTGGAGATTTAAAAATACTTATCAGAGGATGTTTTCTTCAAAACATAGATATAAAATCCTTATATGATAATATTAAAACTCTTCATAAAAGTATCAACATTGTAATTTTAAAACCTGAATTAATTTTTGGATTGGAACATATAATTGGTATAATAAAAGTATTATATGAGGAATTGGAAAGAGATGAAGATAAGCTAAATAATTTAGATGTTGAATTTTTATTGAGAATTTGTTATACTAATCAAATTAAATATGCTTTGGACATAATAAATGATGAAAATGATAATAATTTTAATGGTTGTGTGGTATGTATTTTATTTTCAAAATCATTGGGTTTATTGATGGATACTTATAATGACCTAATTAAACTTGGAAAAGATCAAGATCCCACAAACTTGATTCAAATATCTGAGTTAAAGAGATCTTTTATATTAGAAAAATTCTTTAAAAAAGAATTAAAATTTTTTGAAAATAATGATTTATTAAAAAATGATATTGATTTTCAAAAATTTCTTATCGAACGGGCGGCTATAGCACTAAAATAAAAATTATTTATATTTTACTATTCATAATATCTTTTTTCAATCATTGAGCTGAATATCATCTCACTTTTTATTACTGATATGCCTGAATATTTTCCAATAATTTCTATTAGAATTATCCATTCTGGTTCTGTCAGATCAACTTTCTGAGAAACTAATGGAGCAATATTGTTAATTAAATCCAATTTAGTTATATTTGTATGTCTTTTTTCTATTAAAATTTTAAAGGTTGCATCCTTTGGAATTTTTTTTGATAATTCAATTGCGATATTTTTTATCTCAGAAATATTTGTAATTATCGCCTTTTCTATTGGAATGAATCTTAATAAATATCTTATTTCCCATGGAGTGTCTTTTAATTTATATCTCAAAAAGTTAACAAAATTGATTGAATCGTTGGTGGTTCCTGTAATCAGTCCATCAATATGAGATATATTTGATGTTGCATTTGTGTCTCCATTATCTCTAAATAGAGTTTGCAGTTCATCTACAAGATCTTCTTCTCTATATCTGTGAGTTGTTGCAATATAGTTAAAATCCATTGGACATCCTCTACATTTTACGTGCTAATACTTCAAATATCTGTTCTTTTGAAATTATGCCTTCTCTTTTAATTTTTGGTTTATTTGGTTCAACAAGATCAATTATTGTAGATACTTGAGGTGAAATATTAGAATTATCTTCCGGTACGGTTAATGGGTTTTTTGTAATTGGTTGTTTTTTGCTTGTATTATTTATATTATTATTTTTTAAAGTTTGAGAATTATCCAAAATATAATCTATTTCATTAGTAATTACTGCATCATAATCTGAAATTCCGCTACTTTCAAGCAAATTAATATTTGTAATTGGTTGTTGTCCTGATAAATTGGCACTGGTCCCTATTAGTAATTTCTTTTTTGTATATTGAATTAGTTTTAATGTACATTTATTATTGGGAATCCTAAAGGCAATACTTTTATCAAATATGTGTTTTGGAAAAGGTGTGTTATTTTGAACCTTTAGAATTATTGTTAGTTGACCTGGCCAGAAATATTTAGTCAATATTTTTGCTTCATCTGTTATGTTTGCATAAGTGCTTAAATTAGATATATGATTTGTTAAAACAGGAAAAAGTTTATTCAATGGTCGATTCTTAATTTTGAAAAGTTTGAGTACCGATGTCTCGTTAAATGGATTACATCCAATACCATATACGGTATCCGTAGGAAAAATTAATATTTTTCCAATATCTATAAATTCGGCACATTTTTTTAAATCTTCTTCTTTTTGACAAGAATAAAATATCATAATAAAATTTCTTTGGATTTTTTATTTATTTGTTGTATTAGGGATCTTCATTTCTAATTCAACAATTTTTAATTTAATACTACTAAATGTTCTATTTCATATTTCGAATAATTTGAAATTGACAACATGATCAAATTATAATAATGATTCAAATGACAGATAATTTTATAGAAGAAAGTCTAATATATTTGTGTTTTAATATTTATTACTAAATATGGTAGTTACTTGCTATTGATGTTATGAATATTTAATAATTAGAGCCTATCCCAAAATTCGATAGGATTATAGCTCTTTTCCTCTTTAGCCAAATTATGTCCGGTATCCAAAAGAAGGAGAAGATAAAGAAGTGGAAAAATAAACATCGTACCATACTCAAGGTTCCGGATGAATTATGGGATAAGATCAAGAATATTCTTCCAAAAGAGAAACCACTAAGAACGGTTGGTCGACCAATTGTTCCATATAGAAAAGTGATCGATGGAATTCTCTATGTACTAAGAACAGGATGCCAGTGGAAAATGCTACCCAAAGAATATGGTTCTGGTTCTACTTGTCACCGTAGGTTTCAGAAGTGGAATAGTCTTGACATCTTCAAAAAGCTATGGATAAAACTATTGAAAATCTATGACGATCTTGTCGGTATCAATTGGACTTGGCAATCCATCGATAGCATATCAATAAAGTCGCCTTTAGGGGGGCGATGACCGGAAACAATCCTACCGATAGAAGCAAACTCGGCACAAAAAGACATATTTTAACAGATAAAAAAGGAATTCCCATATCTGTAGTTATATCTTCAGTAAGTACACATGACATCAAACTAGTAACAGATGTAATTGATAATAGAGTTATCAAACGTCAACTGCCATCCCATAAACCTAAACCGGGAACAAGAAGAAGAAGGCTGCAACATTTATGTCTTGATAAAGCATACAATTCCGAACAAGAAGAACAAGAACTAATCAAACGAGGATATGTACTACATATCCCTCAAAAGAGAAAAAGAAATGAAAAAGAGGAAGAAGAGGTCAAGGGTATAACACAACGCTGCTCAAATCGTAAAAAATACTCTGCAAAAAGATGGGTTGTAGAAAGAACAAATTCATGGCATAATAAGTTCAGAAAACTGTTCACCAGGTATGAGAAGAAGGTAGAGAATTATCTTGGATTGGTACAGTTATCCTGTTGTATTATCATATATAGAAAGATAATTTTGGGATAGGCTCTTAATTAAAACCTTTTTAAAATTATTATTATACAACAAATTATATTTTAAACGGATAATAAAATTTATAATCTTAATGAGGATGTTACAATGATGATTTTTTTTGTTAAAAAATGCATTTAATTTAAATTTATTGCAATAAATCATAATCATAATCATAATCATAATCATTTTCTCATGATTATTGTTTCTTTTATATGATTTATTGAATTATTTCTTATCAAAGTTTTTAAAAGCAATCTGTTTATTATAAAATAATTTCCTTTAGAATTTTGAAGCCATGGTATTTTATATTTATTAGATATGATTTGATGATAATAATAATAAAAAGTTAATCAAAGAAGGTATAAGCAACTAAGGAATATATATATGTGTATTGAAAGAGATCCGCACTGAAATTATAATCAATGCCTCTGCCGAGAAAACGTGGAAAGTTTTGATTGATTTTAATAATTATTCACAATGGAACCCATTTATTCGTCAAATTATTGGAGAGCCAAAAGTAGGCTCAAAGTTACAAATGAATCTTCTTACATCAGGGGGAAAAACTAGGTCTTATAGTCCTACCGTAACAAAAGTGGAACCTTTTCACGAGCTTCGTTGGATGGGGAAATCTTTTATACCTGGGATATTTGATGGGGAACGGATTTTTATTATCGAGCCTATAAAAACCGATCAGGTTAAATTTGTACATATTGAAATCTTTAAAGGATTAGGTGTTTCTTTAGCCGGTTCGCGGTTGGATAAAGATGTAAATAAAGGCTTTGAAAAAATGAACAATGCTTTTAAAGAAAAAGTAGAACTTGAGGATAATACATAAAACTTTAAATCTTTAAATCCTACCTTTGAAATTTTAATTTTTTTTTAATTTATTTGGTGAATATATAAATTATATTAATGAAAATAAACGTTAATTTATTATTAAATTATTTGTATTTATTGGTCAAGATGTACAATCTAAATATTGTTTAAAATTTTATTAATTAATAATTTGAAGAGTTGTTGTCTATTTATATTGTATTGAATGTTGTTTTAATCAAATTTCAATATATTCATATTATTTCTTTATGTGTTTATTTTAAAAATTTGATTACAAATAATAATGTTGATGTTTAGGTTAATGGTTATTGGTATTAATGGGGATAAAAAATCATCATTTTAATATTGTAATGTTGATTTTATCTGCAGTGGTTATTATTTTTATTTTGTCTCCACTATTTAGTATCGTTACTTTTGTAGATCCTTCAAAATTAATTTTTAATATGTCTAGCTCGACTTTGGTAAATGCCTTTGTAGTTAGTCTAATAACATCGACGATCTCCACAATATTGTTGATTGTTTTTGGAATACCTCTTGCATATTGTTTGGCACGTTATTCTTTTAGAGGGAAAATTTTTATAAATATTTTAGTGATTTTTCCACTAATTCTTCCACCTCTTGCAAGTGGTGCACTTTTGTTAGGAATATTTAGCCCTAATGCAATAATTGGAAATACTTTTCGTTCCTTTGAATTTACTGAATCGTTCCTTGGAATAATAATTGCCCAGACTTATGTTGGATCTCCGTTTATGATACTTGCTAGTCAAGCTTCTTTTGAAGCAGTCGATGAATCATATGAAAATGTATCGAGGGTTTTAGGAAAAAGTCGACTAGAAACATTCGTTCAGGTTACATTGCCTCTTGCCAAATCTGGATTATTAATAAGTATATTGCTAACATGGGTTAGAACTATCGGAGAATTAGGTGCGACTATGATGATGTCATATAATCCTCATACAATATCCATACAAATATTTGAGGATAATGCTATTGGTGGTCTTCAACAAGCATTACCTGACATATTGCTTGTTATTTTGTTATCTGTAATTGCTTTAGTTATTCTTTCAATAATAAAAAATAAAAAAGAATATACTATCAGAATTAGTGGTCTTAAATGAGGCTAGAACTTGTAAATCTAGTTAAAAAATTTTCTGGATTTACACTTGGACCTTTAAATTTGACCATTTCCTCTAATGAGATTCTTGTAATGCTTGGATCAACAGGCAACGGAAAAACTACTGTACTTAATCTTATCTCAGGTTTGATTAAGCCTGATAGTGGTTCCATATATTTAGAAGGAGTGGATATAACCAATCATTCAGTGGAATCAAGAAACATTGGTTATTCTTTTCAGAGGCCAACTTTATTTCCATTTTTAAATGTTTATCAAAATATTATCTTTGGCCTTAAAAAAAAAGACCGAGAGAAAAAGAAAAATCAAATTGAGGTATTAGTTAAAAGATTAGGTATTTCGCATTTATTACAGCGAACTATACACGGACTAAGTGGTGGGGAAATGCAAAAAATATCGCTGGCTAGGACTCTTATTGTCGATCCCAAATTATTACTTATGGATGAACCACTTTCAAACCTAGATATTCTTACAAAAAGGAAATTGCGACTAGAAATGCGTCAAGTTATTAAAAACCAAATGATTCCTTGTATTTACGTAACTCATTTTGAAGAAGATGTTTATTCTTTGGCAGATTCTGTAGCAATATTAAAAAACGGGAAGATAAAGGAATATGGAAATTTGAGAGTGTTATTATCCGACAATAACCTATCCTTAGATTCATACTCGTATTCATATGGTATTAATAACGAATACAATAATTATTTAGAAGGAACTGTTATTGATTCTCTAAATGGAATTACTAAAATAAAAATCAATTCTTTTCATATTGAGTTAATAGGGAATTATTACATTGGAACTGTGATTGGATTACTTATTAAACCTGAAGACATAATTCTTTCTTGCGATCTAGTAAAAACAAGCGCGCGCAATGTTATAAAAATGCAAATACTAAATATTATCAAAGATAAAAATACATCAATAGGAATTGTAAATGTTCATCTTTCGGTAAATGGTGTACGATTAATATCTAGAATCACCAATGAGTCTTTAAATTATTTAAATTTAGAAATAGGAGATCATGTTTTTGCGATATTTAAATCCACCTCACCTCAGATTATTCGACAAGTGAATATGCAATAAGTATATTGAGTTATACTGTGCTCTGTTTCCCGATTCTTAAAATCTTATTTTATTGTCTATTTTTCTCTAAATTGATGTCATCGTGTTATACAGTGATAATTTCAATGTCATTTCCTGTATCATGTTTTTAGTTTAATCAATTAGGCTACAATCTACGAACATGCCTTATATTGAGGAAAAGGCAGTTTCAACAATCCCTTCTGTCCATATTTCACACTGTTCCATTTTTGCAAATTATTTCTTTGTGTTGGCATAAATAATTTTTTTTATGATGCTGCTTTTTTAATCGGGCTACATTTTTTCTTACTTTAATAAAGGTAGAATTCCATTATTCCATTGTCTTCCAAGAATCTAAATTCGTCATTACCTTCATAAGTACCATCATCAACAAATAATTTGTTGACTGATATCATATACTAATACGAATTTAATAACTATAGAACCAAAACAAAGAAATACTTTTGCATTTAATATATCAAAATAACGAAACATGTTTGTTGCTGAGCAAATTCTATTTCAGGCCATAAACAAAAATGGTTTACATTCTGTTTCATTATACAATAGTACGTATTAGATCCTGCATAATAGCACCATTAGAAATATTCTTAAAAGATGACAGACTTTAACCATTGCTAGCAAATTAAAATAAAAATAAAAATAAAAATAAAAAATATTCAAAATATCATATTGAATTTATAATTTTGACCGGTGTCTAATTATAGAAGAGATATAGTACCTACAAGCCTGCAAGTTTTTAAAATTAAAATATTATATATGTATCCTTTTGAAAACAACAGCATAATTAAAAAAGACAATTCAATTTATAAAATAAGGGATCGAGGGATTTGATGATTATTTTACTTGTAGAAAAAAGAACAAGCGTGTAATAAACCATATGAAACAATGCGTTAAACTGTTTATTCATCAATAAAAGCAAGAAATAATGCCTTAAGTTAACAGTTATGTAAATACCTAGATATTCGTTATTGTAAACTGATTGTGCTCATTTAGATTTGTTAATTTTCATTTTTGAATATATATCAAAAAATATGACAACTATTTTGTTGCTCAAAACAAGCAGAAAGTATTAGTTTACAAATGTACTTATAATCTTCTTTACACAACTGTTAACAGAGCCGCCAACTATATTTTCATTTGTTATGCAGTTAGACCGGAGGCATTGCAAAAGGGCACTCCAAAAGAAATTACTCTACTCTGATATTACAGCAATAAACAAAAAGAATAAACAAATTAAATATTCTGATAATTATATTTCTTTACAATAAGAAAATCTATATCTTTTTCCTTATCTTCGTAGAGCCTTTAATACTAATAAATATATAAATAATCAACTAATAATTTAAATTCAAATTTTTTGGGCCTTTATTAAAATATAATCAATAAGCCCTTTGGAAGAAACATTATGCATCTTTAATAATGATCTGTACAAAATATATTCTAAAAATTTTGAGTACTTCTTCAATGACCTTTTCCTTCAATTTGGTTCTATTTTGAATATAATATTTAGCAAGTGGAACATACACATTAGAACCAATGTATCTGATATCCTTAATTTTAAATTCTTTTGATTTAATTGTTGTCAAAATGCTTTCTAAGTCATAATGCTCTGAGGCCCACGTAAAAGCCAAGATTCCAAGTTTAATGAATAATGGTATTGATATTAAATGGTGTTTATTGTTTACGACCGGCATTGCAATAATGAGAAATCCGGTTTTATTTAATATTCTGTTAGATTCTTCGATAAAATCTTTAAATGGTTTAAAGTGTTGTGCCGATTCGAATGCTATTATTCTATCAATTGAATTACTTTTAATTGGCAATGTCGTTGATGTCGAATTTAGATGAAATAACTTAAAGTCTAGATTATTTAAATAATTAATTCTTTTTTTTTCTTCAAATAAGGCTTTTGATGAAATGGTTATTGCATCCTTTAACTGTTGAAAATTTATATTTATGCAAATAATTTGTAGCAAATTATTTTGTAATTTCCATTGGAAAGCAGGTGATGAGTATCCGCTTCCAACATCAATTACTGTTTTAGCTGTATTAAGCGATGCAAATTCTCCTATCATATTTGTGAGCAAATGTTGTGCTTGTAGAGGACTTTTTGTTTTTTTATCCCAATATCCAAAATTAAGCATATCTCCTCCAGTAGTAGTTTGCATTAATTTAGAAAAAGTATTGTATAAATAAATAACATCGCGTTCATTGCGTCTAAATGCGGACATAAATAACATTAGGAGATTCATCAAAAGTAAATGTATTAATGTAAACTTGTTTTTATCTATTTAACATAATGGATCTCACATAATTAGAAGGCTAGGAAAGTTTATAGATCATAAATAAAATCTGTATTATTTTTATTTTAATTTGTTAATTATGATTGGAATATAGATCTTATTCTTAGAAATTTTTCTAATGGTGTTAATTATACAAATTCCAATGAGTTAAGTTCTAATCTTTATCTTTTATGTTAAATTTATTTAAAGGATTTTTATTGAGTTCTATTTATATAATATTTTGTATATCTTAATTTAACTGTTGAGACTACCTATTAATGATAAAGGCACTAATAATCAATTTATAAATTTAGTAAATAAAATTGACGTTGATCTAAGGAAAAATTTTGAAGGGTCGATAAAAGAAAATATAGAAAATATTATAATGCAAGTCATGTTAGCCGATTTTACTGTTATCACGGCTGAAACTTTTGATCCAAATAGAGTTATTAATTATTTTTTTAATAAGGAGAAAGAAATTAAACAATTTAAAAATTGGAAAGTTGTTCCAGTACAAGCTACAAAAACAGATGATCTGCATAGAATTTTTTTTCAATTGACCATTGAAATAGATAAATATTATTTTTATATCTATATGGGAATACAATTTCATTCGCTATTATATTATAAATTGGATAAAGAAATAATACGAATAAATAAAAGAATCAAAGAGTTAGAAGAAATTAACTACAATATAAAAAATGAAATTACAACAAAAGGAGATCAAATTATAAAACAAGAATTAAATAATTTAGGATACAAGGACATTGAAAATTATGCCTTATTTGAAGAATTATTTGCTAAACAAGATTTGTCTAACCATCTTTCTGAAAAAGCCTCTAATTTGGAAGATGATTATCCCCAATTAAAACAAAATTCACAAATTATAGATATCTTGAAAAAAGATTTAGAAAATTTAACGATAGAATTGTATCAGATAAACCTGGCTTCAATTGATTCTAATAAATTGATGATTGGCGAAGAAGGAATTGCATTCAATATTGATTTTGAATTAATAAAAAATAAAAAAAAACACGAAAGAACATCTGTAGTTGATTTCGAAAAAATTAACAATGAAGATTGTTTGAAAATAGAGGAAGAATTTTCTAATATTTTAAATATCTTCAAATAATTGAATTATACTAATATTTTAAATACTTTAAAATTGTTAAATATTTAATATGTGCTTTGTTGCATAACCAAACCTATTTAGCTAGGATCCAACCAATTAATCATTTGTGATCCACTGGCCTTCTTATAACCAGTCTCTTGTAAGACGAGGAGAGATACTTTTTTCCTATGATTTTCTGGATAACTGGGATGTTGATCTTGCAAGGATGAATGAAAATAAGAATGGCAAAAAGTACAAATTTCCAGATTCTTTTGTTCTCATAGTTGGTCACATCAAAGTATACTTTCACCTTCCATATAGACAAACAGAAGGAATCATAAAGGCAACTGTAGGAAAGAATCTTCCAAGCCATCCATGTTATTCACAGATATGTAGAAGAATAAACAAACTGGACATTGACATCAATAACAGTATTGATGATGATGATGATGATGATGATGATGTCGTTATCATCGTAGCAGCGGGGACAGTACCGGAATCAAGATTACAAACAGAGGTCTCGGTGGATGCAAGATAAGTGGGATGTAAAAAACAAGAAAGGCTATCTAAAGATACATGTTGCAGTAAATATCAAGACCAAAGAAATTCTTGCACTGAAAGTCACAGATGAAAAGGTACATGATAGTAAAGTAATGAAGAATTTGGTGGAAGGCGTGTTGAATAATAACCGCAATGTCAAGAATCAAATCTTTCATTGGTGATGCAGGAGCCTACGATAGCAATGAAAATTTCAAATACTTGAAGGAGAAAAGGATTCGACCTGTCATCAAAGTAAAAAGAAACTCTATCGTTTCATCCAAGAATAGCAATGTAAGGAATAGAGAAGTTGAACTTCAAATAAAGGATTATCATAAATGGAAAAAGAAAAGAAAGTATGGACAAAGATGGATGGTTGAAACAGCATTTTCATCTATAAAGCGGATGTTTGGTGAATATACATCTGCAACCAAGTTTCAAAACATGATAAAAGAGATGACTATGAAGGTATCGTTGTACAATCTGTTTAGAAGAGTTGCATAAAATGGATGGAAATAATTTAAGGAAAACTAGTTATGCAACAGAGCATTTAATATGTTATTATTTTATTGATATTGTTTTTTCTTTTATGTTTTTTGAGGGTAATTATAGTATTGGTTAGAATTTTCAATTATCATAAATTTTTAAATAGATTTTCATTTTGTTTATAAAACTTTTTTAATGATTGATTATTTGAATTCCATTCGTTTAGAATTATATGAACAGTAAATTTTAGGAATTCTTGTAAGGTTTCAGATCTAACAGAATTTGACTTGTATAATTCTGTGACTACTGACTTTAAATTTTCCAATTCTTTATCATTCAAAAAAAATTCTACTTTGTTCACATTATCCATATTTTTATTATATTGTTGACTCTATTTTGCTGTTGCTTTATATTTATTAATTTTATAATGTTTATGTTTGTAAAAAATTAAAAATAGCATTTATTTAATTCAGCGATATTTATAGATTGTTCATAAATATTCAGGAAATTAAATTATGGTCTGTTAACAGATATCTTTGTAATAGTTACTTATCCTTACTTTATAATACAAAAGAATTGCCAAAATGATTACTTGTTTGTTGTGGTTGTAAAGGGTAATTTATAATATAGACTTTACATAATGGCATATAATCCATTTGTAATTGTTTTATTATATATACGTAAATAATTTTTATGGAATTTGTAATGGATTTCGAAAATATTAATAAAATAATATTTGATTTTTAATTTTTAACTATGGTAATTTAATATATAATTTTGTTATGTAAAAAATCTTTAATAAAATTATAATGTAAATGATTTATATTATTTGTTACTGCAACATTATTCAAACCGATTATAAATAATATATTCATTTTGTTGGTGTTTATGAATAGTAAAAATATTCCATCAAAAAAAAATATTAGTCTTGTACTTACTGTAGTACTAGTTATTGGAATAATAGTCGTAATCACTCAAATTTATGCGAGTCAACCTGCGAACAATTCCAAATTAAATGGCGATAATAAAAGGTTATCTTCTAATAATAATTTAAAAAATGAAGTATCTAATAACGCAACTAAACCGATAATGGCAACACACAATGTAGTCAACGCAACTAAACCGATAATGGCAACACACAATGTAGTCAACGCAACTAAACCGATAATGGCAACACACAATGTAGTCAACGCAACTAAACCGATAATGGCAACACACAATGTAGTCAACGCAACTAAACCGATAATGGCAACACACAATGTAGTCAACGCAACTAAACCGATAATGGCAACACACAATGTAGTCAACGCAACTAAACCGATAATGGCAACACACAATGTAGTCAACGCAACTAAACCGATAATGGCAACACACAATGTAGTCAACGCAACTAAACCGATAATGGCAACACACAATGTAGTCAACGCAACGAATTCAAAGACGGGTAAAGAAATAGTAAATTATCAGATTATAAACGGTCCAAAGGTTATTTCATCCTCTAAAGTGCATAAATCAGAGAAAAAACATCATGATGGTCTACTTTCTAGATTAGCAAAACTCCACGATGACGTAGATTTCAAATTATCTGATAAATCTTTTGATGATAAATTGTTTAAGAAAAAAAGTCATAATGAAAATGGCGAAAAAAGATCTCTATTCGGAGAGCCTAATAACCTACTATCTTGGAATGATTTTAACAGATCTTTGAAAACAAATAACCAAAATACCAATGACCAAAATACCAATGACCAAAATACCAATGACCAAAATACCAATGACCAAAATACCAATGACCAAAATACCAATGACCAAAATACCAATGACCAAAATGTTAAGAGTTTGAATTCTGAAAACCATAACAACAACTTTAGTCCTCAAAAGGTTGGAACTGTTGGTAACTTACATTCTACACATCCATCAAAATCATTTGATATTCCTTTTACCGCTGGTATGCCAATAAATCTCTTTTAAAATAACGTTAATTCTTTTTTTACAATTTTAATACAAGAAACATTTTTAATAAATGACAAACAGACTTGGTTTTATACAATGCGATCTATTATACATATATATTTAGAACCATTGAAAGTGTTTAACTATTATACTACATTAAAATTCCCATTACCTTTGAATCTAATCAGATTCTTATTCTATATAACTTAAAACTGGACTTAATGCTTACCAATTATTGATTATTTATTATGCTAATTCATTAATTAATTAACTTAATATTAGATCAAAGATAATATCATGAATTTTTAATCATTTTAAATACTCTTATAGAGATTATTATGAAAATATAAAATTCTGAATTTTGAGATCATAATAATTGATTATATAGAGTATTATCATAATTACAATTTATTTGTATATACTATGATAATATAACAAATTGAAAATAATTGCTTTGTTGCATAACCAAACCTATTTAGCTAGGATCCAACCAATTAATCATTTGTGATCCACTGGCCTTCTTATAACCAGTCTCTTGTAAGACGAGGAGAGATACTTTTTTCCTATGATTTTCTGGATAACTGGGATGTTGATCTTGCAAGGATGAATGAAAATAAGAATGGCAAAAAGTACAAATTTCCAGATTCTTTTGTTCTCATAGTTGGTCACATCAAAGTATACTTTCACCTTCCATATAGACAAACAGAAGGAATCATAAAGGCAACTGTAGGAAAGAATCTTCCAGATCATCCATGTTATTCACAGATCTGTAGAAGAATAAACAAACTGGACATTGATATCAATAACAGTATTGATGATGATGATGATGATGATGATGTCGTTATCATCATAGCAGCGGGGACAGTACCGGAATCAAGATTACAAACAGAGGTCTCGGTGGATGCAAGATAAGTGGGATGTAAAAAACAAGAAAGGCTATCTAAAGATACATGTTGCAGTAAATATCAAGACCAAAGAAATTCTTGCACTGAAAGTCACAGATGAAAAGGTACATGATGGAAAGGTTATGAAGAATTTGGTGGAAGGCGTGTTGAATAATAACCGCAATGTCAAGATCAAATCTTTCATTGGTGATGCAGGAGCCTACGATAGCAATGAAAATTTCAAATACTTGAAGGAGAAAAGGATTCGACCTGTCATCAAAGTAAAAAGAAACTCTATCGTTTCATCCAAGAATAGCAATGTAAGGAATAGAGAAGTTGAACTTCAAATAAAGGATTATCATAAATGGAAAAAGAAAAGAAAGTATGGACAACGATGGATGGTTGAAACAGCATTTTCATCTATAAAGCGGATGTTTGGTGAATATACATCTGCAACCAAGTTTCAAAACATGATAAAAGAGATGACGATGAAGGTATCGTTGTACAATCTGTTTAGAAGAGTTGCATAAAATGGATGGAAATAATTTAAGGAAAACTAGTTATGCAACAGAGCAGAAAATAATAGGTTAAACTAAAACATCTTTATGAACACTCTTTTTTGACTAAATTTTGTATGAAGTTTAGACATTAATTTCAAAAAGAAATTTTCAATAATTTGATAATTAAAGTAATTGATTTCTCGAATTTATTAATCATTACGTTGTAAATTTATATTTGTATAAATCTTTTAAATTTGTATTTCATATTAAATCCTTATATAGCAGATATCTATAGTTGAAAGAAAATTGGTTTATTTTTAATTCGGATAATTGATATTTATGGGCGTTATCATGATAAATAAAAATCCATGCACTAAAAGGTCATATGATGTTGTACGTTAATAAAGTATTATATTAAATTCCTTAATATAATTATGTATTTAAAAAAAAATTTTAATTTTTATATAATTCGTTATATTTAAATAATAAAGTGGAACTAAATTTTAATTCATTCTATGATTATATCTTGTCTCTTGATAATCAAATTAGATTTATTGGTTTTATTGATGAAATGGGTAAATTGGCGTTTGGTGGAATGAAACCAGGGGTTACTTCAATTGAACACGAATTGGAATCTATTAAAATATACATGGATTATGCATTAATAAATAAAATTCATTCTGATGTAGATGATATGTTTGGTAAAGTTATATATTCTTTGACAATGCGGGAAAAAATAAAAATATTAAATTTTCCCTTAGATAATTATATATTAAGAATTTCGTTAGAAAAACAAACGGATCATGAAAAAATTATACAGTCGATTTTGAAATATTTGAAAACAAATCTTAACTAATTACCTTTTTTCATCCTTTCTTCGTAAATTTTAATGATGGATTCCATTGCTAATATTTCTTCATTACAAATTTTTTTGAAATCTTCGAAATCTCTATTAGTTTTTAATTTGTTTATCCAAAACTCCATTTTATTTAAAAAGACTATATTTGATTGCAGTAATGATAAAATTTGATTTTTATTTTTTTCGCCTGTAAAAAATTTTAATAAAGACATATGAAAATATAATCTATTTAATCTCATATCTGCGAAAAATTTTCTGTAAAAGTCTTTTTTATCTTCATTTTCTATTTCTATATTAAACTCTGGTAATTCATGATTCAATTATTAAGATTTACATCAAGAAAAATTAAACTTTTATAATTGGATTTTAGTTTAATTTTTATATTTACGTTATACAATTTTAATTTTTATACGTTTTCTGAGTTGTTAATCGTCTTTTTAAAAATTTAAAAGAAATCCTTTAATACAATTTTTTAAATATCATCTCAAATTATATCCTGATCACTATATTTTATATGCATGAGTTATTATGAGTAATATATTCATTAAATCCTACAAAGTCTATTCAAGAGGAAGAAAATTGAATTTTTCTTAATTTAAATAGGTTATTCTTTTATTTTGAATAAAATTCAATAATACTCATGAATAGATTATATCATGGAAAATTCAATTTAATTTTGTGATAAGATGATATGATTCGTCGTATGTTGGATATTCTAGTATGTCCTTTTGATAAAAAGTCTACATTAGAATTATATGATGTAGTAAAAAAAGAAATGACTTCTAGTGTCGATAGAATAAAATCTAATTTAATCCATAATAATTCGAAATTAAATCAAATTAATTCCTTAGGATCCTATGATTCTATGTCATATGAAAATATAAAAAAAGAGACACCTAAAAAAGAAAGTGATCCCCTATTTACTAATAATTTAAAAAATGATGATGATGATATTGTGGAAGGTTTTTTATATTGTATCGACTGTAAGCGATTTTATCCTATAGTAGAAGAAATACCTATAATGTTACCTGATGAGTTGCGTGATAAAGAAAAAGACCTTGCTTTGTTAAAAAAATGGAGTAAAGTTATACCCGAAAAAATAACCAAATATGGGGTACCTTGGCATTTGTAGCAATTTATTTTATGGATTTGTAAAGAAAAACTATTGATGACTATGTGTCACCTATCATCTTGGAAAAATATATACTGTAAGTTGTGCTAAACCAATTCAATAAAATATCATTCTTAAATATTATTGTAGTAGTTTGTGCTTGTACTTTTAGACTTTTATTTAAGGACATTTTCAAATTATAATCTTTTTATTATCTCATTAAAAAGTCATTTATCAATCGGAGGATGGATTTAGAAATATAAAAAGTATAACCTTTATGGAGAGAATATGGATAGATAATTGGGAAAACTATAACAAAAATAACGAAATAGTGCCGACGTTCATATACATAGAATCTGTAAATAATCAGAATTTTTTTTCCTACATAACATCATGACTAAATGTATTATCTTAGATGTTTTTTTACAACTTTTAAAGAAATTTATGTATACTTTGTTTCCTTGTAAAGTTATTATTCCAATTAAACAAGATAAAACCCTAAGTTGTTCTCTATTTTTACCTATTTGAAGATAATATTATCAATATATTGATTTAATTATATATGATACTGTTTAGATATTATTTTCGTTGAAGATTAATGTGAATAATGTCATAAAAAGATTATTATGATCACTGATAATTATAATAAAGATGTCGTTTCTTAAGATAGAATGCTCTTTGGTAATCGTTACATCTATTAATAAAACTTAAATCTTTAGTTTTATAATTAAAAAATTTTATTTTTAATTAATTTTTTCATCTATATATAAAACAAAAAATAATTTACATTATTATTATTATTACAATTATATTTTATGTGATGATAAATTTTAATTGAGGATATATGCGGCATTACATCATATCTATTTCTATTATAAAATAAAAAAAATATTCAAGACAATTATTTTTATATTGCATATATAAGATGAAATGTTATGAAGATTTGGTAAGATTGATTTGGATAAATCTAATTAGCATCTTAGATGATTAAGGATTCTCTGATAGTCAGTAAAAAAACAAAAATGATTGTTATCCACTGATTTCTCTTATAATGTATATAGATATTTAACATCTATTACTTTAAATATCAAATGTGTATGACAATATTTAACAAACAGTATTTTGGATAAATTAATAATAATAAATGTATGTATATGTAGATTTGTTAATAATAAATGGAATAATAAAGTGTGGTATGTTCTTACTTATTTTCATTTTTTTACATGATATTTTATTTTAATATTATAATTAGTTTTGAATCCAATAAATAAAAAAATTTTTTTCCTTTGAATACTTAACTTAAGTGTTTGATGTTAACTGAAGTTGATCAGGTATCGATTACCTTGCTGATGGATAATTATACTGATAGATTATTGCCTTTATCTTATCCTGCAATTCGTTTACCGATGATCAAAGATGAGGTTTTTCTTCCTCCACCTATTGCAGAACATGGTTTCTCTGCTTTAATAAAGGTTAGTTGTTTGGACAATAAAAATAAAAAAATATATAAAAGTAAAACTATGACCGTCCTCTTTGATTTCGGTGTAAGTGAAAATGGAGTTATTTATAATGCAAGTCTGCTTAACATAAATTTTGGTTTATTGGATTTTATGGTTTTGAGTCATGGTCATTTAGATCATTTTGCTGCACTTCCTAAAATACTAAAAATAATTAATAAACCTATAAAATTAATATGCCATCCGGATAGCTTTCTTAAGAGATGGATTGTTTATCCGAATAGCATAGATAAAGCAAGAATGCCATTTCTCGATAAAGACTTGTTGGAAAGAAACGGTGCTATATTGGAAACAAGAGAGGGACCGAGTTTAATTTCTAAAAATTCTATCAAAAATTATGCTTTTAATAATGATCATTGTTCTTCTATTAATTGCGTTAATGATCCAGAACTATTAATTACAGGACAGATACCCAGAAATAGATCTTTTGAAAAAGGATTTCCTGTACAATATAAAGAAGAGCCGGATGAAAATAATCTTGTTTCTGATTATTTAGTTAATGATGATCAAAGCATTATTGTCAATGTTAAGGAAAAAGGATTGGTTATAATAACGGGCTGTGCTCATTCAGGCATTATAAACACGATAGATTATGCAAAAAAACTAACTAGTATAAATAAAGTATTTGCAGTTGTTGGTGGATTTCATCTGACTGGCGGAGGTATGTATGAAAATGCGATAGAACCAACTATAACGGAATTAAAATCTATGGATCCTTGTTATATAATTCCTTGTCATTGTACTGGATGGAAAGCTACAAATAGAATAATTCAAGAATTCCCTCTGAAGTTTATACAGCCGAGTGTCTGTAGTACTTTTACATTTGAAAAAGATTAAATATCTGAAACAATTTTCGCTTCTTTGATATACTTATTGCAAGAATGTTCTTAGTATAGGATTCACTATATCAACTCCGACCCAGGCATATTTAGAACTACTTTAATTTGTGTTTCCTCAACTACAAATTCAAAAACCATCATTTTAAAAACAATTTTTCTGACCTATACTTTTATATCCAATCTCTAATTGAAGTGTGACTTTGAAAAATTCGAGATATATAATACATATATGTATATTTTGTTGATTGATGTAACGATTGATTATAATCTAATTTGAATTTTGTTTATCCATTATAAACATTTAATTCATAAATGAATATATAATATTATATTTGGCTGAAGATAATGGAATAGATTCAAATAATGAATTTTCTTCATCTAGCAACACAATGCGGGATTCAGCTATTGATATATTATATCAAAAAGCATGTAAAGAGATTGCAGAGCGTATTGAATCACTGGATTATTCTCAAACGGTCAATAAAAAGGAATTATTTCGAATAATGCGAAACATTTCTTCAAAATATAAATTATCAAAATTGCCTAGAAATCTAGATATTCTAAAACTTCTTCCTGAAAATAGTAAATATAAAAAACAATTGAAATTGAAACCATCTAAAACTTCATCAGGTGTAGCTGTAATTACTGTAATGCCTATACCTTTTGATTGTCCGCATGGAAAGTGTATTTATTGTCCTGGTGGTATAGAAATGAATACTCCTCTAAGCTATATTGGAACAGAACCCTCTACAAAAATTGCCCAGGCTGTGAATTATGATCCATTTAAACAAGTAACAGCTAAACTTACTCAATTAGTTGAACGTGGACATGATGTTGACAAAGCCGAATTAGTTATAGTAGGTGGTACTTTTCCATTTTATCCAAAAACTTATCAAAAATACTTTGTTAAAAAATGTTACAATGCTTTTAATAAATATAATTTAAATTTAAAGAAAGAAGATGAATCAAATATTGAGTTAGAAGATAATCTGGAAAGTGCAAAGAAGAACAATGAAACTGCTACAATAAGATGTGTAGGATTGACAATAGAAACTAAACCTGATTTTTGTAAAAAAGAACATATAAATTCTATGTTAGAGATGGGCGCCACAAGAATTGAAATAGGAGTTCAATCTTTGAGCGACTCTGTGTTAAAAGCAGTTAATCGGGGACATTCTCTTGATGATACATATGAATCCTTTCGTTTTGCCAAAAATTTTGGGTATAAAATAGCTGCTCATATGATGCCTGGTTTACCTCTGTCATCTATAGAACAAGATATAAATGATTTTAAAAAATTATTTGATGATGAAAGACTCAAACCTGATATGTTAAAAATCTATCCTACTTTGGTTATCAAAAATACTGGATTGTATAAACTTTATCAAAATCAAAAATATGCTAGCTATTCTACTGAAGACTTGGTAAAAATATTAGTAGAAATTAAAAAAATCGTTCCACCATGGATGAGAATTATGCGAATTCAAAGGGAAATTGACTATAAAGATATTATATCTGGACCAAAAACAGGAAATTTAAGACAAATTGTACTAAAACAATTAGAAAGAGAAGGAATAAAGTGTAAATGTATCCGATGTCGCGAGATCGGTTTAAAAAATATGGATAAAATGTTTTCTGTTACTGAAATTAAATTAAATAGAATCGAATATTTTTCCTCTGATGGTAAAGAAATATTTTTGTCATTTGAATCGCCTGACAATAATATTATTTTTGGGTTCTTAAGATTGAGGATAACTTATGATCCTCAAAGGCTTGAACTAGAAGATCAAGAAATTGAAAATTCTTTTAAAACACAGTCACCTTGTGCTATAATTAGGGAATTACATGTATATGGTCCTCTAGTAAAAATTGGATCTAATTCTATAAAAGAAACTTTTAAAAATACTTTGGAAATAAAACAGTATCAAAATTATATCAATGATTTTTTTTATCAACACCGGGGCCTGGGTCAAAAACTAATAGAAGAGGCCGAAAGGATTTGTAAAGAAGAATATTTATTGAAAAAGATAAACGTAATTAGCGCTATAGGAACTAGAGAATATTATAAGAAATTCGGATATGTTATTAATGGACCATATGTAACAAAATTCATATAGAAAATGGATGATTCTCTAGGGGAAATAACTATCGGCAAAGGAACATGGATAGATAAAATAGCCTTTTCGATATTAGAAAGAGAACGGAAACTTGGTAGATCTTTAGAAATTATAAAAGTTGAGAGTGGTCTTGGTGCATCTGGAATTCCTCATATTGGAAGTATGGGTGACGCAGTAAGAGCATTTGGAATATCTTTAGCATTAAAAAATTTAGGGTACAATTCTGAATTAATTGCTTTTTCTGATGATTTTGATGGCCTAAGAAAAATTCCGTCTGGTTTTCCTGAATGGTTAAACGATTATTTGTGTAAACCAGTATCCACAATTCCTGATCCATTCGGAAATTGTCATTCGTCCTATGGTGCTCACATGAGTAGTTTGTTATTGGATGGTCTTGATAAAGTCGGAGTAAAATATGAATTTAAAAGTGGAACTGAAATATATAAAAACGGACAGTTAGCCAATCAAATTCATAAAATTTTAATTAATAGTAAAAAAATTGGTGATTTTATCTCTGATTCTACTGGACAACAAAAATATACTAAATTTCTTCCTTTTTTTCCAATATGTCAACAATGTGGCAGATTATATGTTGCAAGTGCAACTGATTATAATGCCGAATATAAAACCTTGAGTTATTCTTGTACTGGAAATACTGTAAATAAAATATATATTGAAGGTTGCGGCCATCAAGGTGAAGTTGATATTAAAAACGGTAATGGTAAATTAGCATGGAAGGTAGAGTTTGCTGCACGCTGGAATGCATTTGATGTACGATTCGAAGCATTCGGAAAAGATATTATGGATTCTGTAAGGACAAATGATTGGATATCAAGTGAAATTTTAGATTATCCTCATCCTTTTCATGTAAAATATGAAATGTTTTTGGACAAAGGCGGGAAAAAAATAAGCAAATCTGCAGGAAATGTATTTACACCTCAAATGTGGTTAAAATATGGAACTCCCGAATCTCTATTATTATTACTATATAAGAGAATAGGTGGTACTAGGCATATCGGAATAGATGATATCCCAATTATTATGGATGAATATGATTTATACGAAGATATTTATTTTAATAAAGTAAAAGAAAAAAATAAATCAAAATTAGCAAAGATCAAAGGCATTTATGAATATTGTAATAATCTTAAACCTCCAAGTAATTCAAACATCCATATACCGTATAGAATATTGGTTCAACAATCAGAACTATTTGTTGACAGCAAAGAGAAAATTATGGAGAAAATATATGATCGGTTAAAGAAATATGGTCTAACAAAGGAAGAAACCCCTGAATTAACAAAAAGGATAGAACTTTCTTTAATATGGGCCAGAGATTTTAAGGAGGTGGATGATATTTCGGACGATGAAAGGGTTATATGGACTCAATTAAGCGAAAAGCAAAAGACTGCCGTGAATATAGTACTTGAAAAATTACATAAAATTTCTAAAGATTTAGACTCAAAAGTTCGGTATCAAGATGATGAATTAGCAAATCAAGTTCAAAATATTATTTTTTCAACTTCTAAAGAAAATGGAGTAGAACCCAGGGAACTTTTTAGGATTTTTTATAAAATTCTAATAAATACTGAAAAAGGACCGAAATTAGGAAATTATATAGTTGATTTAGGAATAAATGATGTAATCAATAAAATGGAACGAATTATAAATAGTTAAATATTCTATCTTTGGTATATATAAAAATACTTTTAAAAAGTAACACTTTCTTTTTTATTGAAGTGTATCTATATTTATTAATGTCTATTGAATTATTTTGAATTTAAAATCTAACAATAATATAATCTTTTTTTTTTGAACTTTGGTACAAATTTCTATAGCGTATGCAAAACAGATAAAACTAGACAAAAATACTATTTATAAAAATTTTTGGATTCAAATATCAAATTTGAAATTGAAACCCGATTAAAATTATTTAAAATAAATATAAATATAAATATATTTTATTTCTTATACCTTATTATTCGCCTTTAATTAAATGAAGCGTAAATTTTAATGATTCCTATGGTTCGATTACTTTTTATAAAGAAGAAAATTTGTTTTTAATATTCAAATCTATATGTATCATTGACTTTATTGTGCAATGGAACTAACGTTAATGTTATTTGGTTTAAATATTAATAAATTACAATTATATACATAAATTCGCAATATTTATTTATATATTCTTATTGAATAAATTATGGCATTATTTAATGAAATATTTGACACATTTAGATGGAAGTGTATTAAATGTGGTATAAAATATTTTTATAACAAGGGTATATACAAAGACTCAGATTTACAAGTACATTGTCCAATATGTAAATCTATAGAAAAAGAACCTTATTTTGATGAATATATTCATAAATTTGTCTGTGGCTCCTTTGTAATAAAACCTGAAAATTCTGAAAATATCCAGTGTCCAGAACACTATTATAAATGTGAAAGAGTTTCATTCGAAAAAAGAGGACAAAGAAATGGTGGACGAATACCGACAATATCAAAAATTTTTACTAATACTAGTATCATATCTATAATTACTATAATGGCGAATCATTCAAAATGGTGGTCGCGAAAAGAATTAAAAGAATATAAAGGCGCTGAAGATCAAAAAGGGATTATTCTAGATCTTACAAAAGAGGCTATAACTCAATATATTGATTTTTTGGCTGGTATCGGAATATTGTATGAAATATCTGTGATAATTAAGGAAACTTCCAAAGATTTGAGGATAAATAAGAACTCCAATTTGAATGAATATTATTATAAATATGTAGAAAATAATGGTAATATTACTTTTGAAAATAATTCCGCAAAAAAAATATATGAACTATTGCAAAAAATACCACAACAATGGGTATCTAAAACTGAGTTGCTTAAAAAGGCGTTTACTGATGATAATAATAATTTGGATTTAGTATTTTTCGAAGATTCTAATGATCATTCAAGCACAAGCAAAGATTTGAGATCTATATTTAGATCTAGCATTTCTTATTTAAACAAAAACGGGTTGGTTGAAGAGAAGACTTTTAAGGAATTAATTGAAATGGAAGTAGGATTTAAATTACTTGATCAAATACATAATGAAAAATATTATAGATATAACCCAAAAGCGTTTAATGAAGTAAGAGGAGAATTAGTTGATTTCGCAAAAAAAATTAACTCAGAAAACCTTCGAACAAAAACCAAAGAAAAAATGATTGAAGAAGCTCAATTTGATTTATTTATAAAGAACACTCATAATTTGACATGTGTATATGATGCATGTTTAATTCCAACAAATGGGTTAGGAACAACGTTTTTTCTTTCCAAAAATAGGCCTACTTTGCTCGGAAGAAATAGTGATGCTGATGTTTTTATTGGAGATTTAAATCTAAGTCGAACCAACAACATTGAAATTGTTCATAGGAATGGTGAATATTGTATTTTTAATAATGGATATAATCAATTTACAAAACTAAATGATGTTATAATAAAAGAAAGAACTGTTTTAAATAATGGGGATAAAATCCATATAGGAAACGAGTCTTTTTATTTTGTGAAAAATGATAAAAAACAAATGATTGATGTTAAAAATATATATTAAAAATTGAATTGTGTAACAAGGATTTTTTTGTTATTGTGTTGATATAATATTAGGATCATATTAAAATAATTTTTTAATATAGATATTGTCTTTTAATGTCATTTCATCAATTATTTCGATAAAATGTGTTTTTTAACTATATTTTGGTATTCATATATAAAAACCATTATATTTTTAATAGAATTATAATACTTTAACAGTATTGTGATATATATTATCGATCTTTTTATTCTACTATTTTTTATTTAGTGGATTAGTCAAAGTGGAAAGGATATTTTTAAAAGATATTGAATATTTAAAATTTTTAAATCTGGCTTACTCTATATTTAAAAGCTAATTTTATTATAGGTGTTTCTAATATCATATGAGAATAGATCCAGCAGAATATTTGTCTAAAAGAGATTATAAATTGGCTGTAATAATAAAAAACGTTGGAAAATATGTGATAAATAGGGACGATGAAGATCCATCTGAAACTTTGATTCGGTCAATTATTTCTCAACAGTTATCAGGAAGCGTTGCAAAAAAAATTTCGGATCGCTTTAAAAATTATTATGGAAATGTAAAACCGAAACCTATTCAGATTATAGAAACCCCTGATAGTGATTTAAGAAAAATTGGTCTTTCGTATAAGAAGATTTCTTATATTAAAGATTTATCTCAAAGAGTTTATGATGGAAAAATTGATTTTGTACACCTATCGACATCTCTATATTTAAAAGCTAATTTTATTATAGGTGTTTCTAATATCATATGAGAATAGATCCAGCAGAATATTTGTCTAAAAGAGATTATAAATTGGCTGTAATAATAAAAAACGTTGGAAAATATGTGATAAATAGGGACGATGAAGATCCATCTGAAACTTTGATTCGGTCAATTATTTCTCAACAGTTATCAGGAAGCGTTGCAAAAAAAATTTCGGATCGCTTTAAAAATTATTATGGAAATGTAAAACCGAAACCTATTCAGATTATAGAAACCCCTGATAGTGATTTAAGAAAAATTGGTCTTTCGTATAAGAAGATTTCTTATATTAAAGATTTATCTCAAAGAGTTTATGATGGAAAAATTGATTTTGTACACCTATCGACATTATCTGATGACGAGATTATAAATGAATTAATTAAAATAAAAGGAATAGGTAAATGGACGGCTGAGATGTTTTTAATTTTTTATTTAAAAAGAGAAGATGTACTTCCTACAAAGGATTTAGGTATTAGAAAGGCCATAAAAATATTATACGAATTGGATGATCTTCCATTATCATCTTATATATTAGAAGTATCGTCATCCTGGAGACCATACCGTAGCGTAGCATCTTGGTATTTATGGAAATCTCTTGCTAAAATCGATTAATGAATAAGTTTAATATGTTAAAAAATAAAGATCTAAGTATCCTTTGATAGTAATAATATTCAAAATAAGATTATTTGTGTTTTTAATTGATCATATAAAAGTCAATGATGGTTTTCGTATTTTTTTATTGTTTTAATATGTTATATTCTCTAGATTTGAAAACTAGTATAATTTTGTTTAGTTGAGTTTAATTTCTTGTTTTACCTTTGAAAAGTAAATAGAAGTTGTAATTAAAGTCTATTAAATTTCATTAGATTAGTTTACAAGCCGGAATATTCTATTACGTCTGACACGACTAATTTGCCTTTTATTGTATGATCATTTTTTATAGAATTTGTTATATCTTGAATCTCTTCATCTAAAACAATTACTTCGACTTTAATTCTCTTGACAAATTCTGGAATAAACATTTCATTTGTTCTATATCCTTGAACAATTCTTTCAGATGCACTCCTTTCTAATTTGCCTTGACCCATAATATCATTATAAGAAATACCTTCAACCTGATTATTTTGTAAGATTTGTATTAAGGGCTTTATTTGATTTTCTGGTATATATATTTCTATTTTTTTCAATACGTAGATATTGTAAATACTTGCTAAAATTATTTATGAAATTTAAAAGTTATTTGGAAATTTGTATTTTATATTTCCTTTTTAAAGGTGATATATTTTTAATGTGGTGATATACTGCCTAGCAAAAAATTATCTTTATATCTGTACAAATTGATATACTAATTAGCATAAAAAAGCAAACTATGAATTTCCAAAACATAAAGGAAAATATTTTTATAAAGTTTGAAAACATATGCTAATTGGTATAATATCTAACTATGTTGTTAAAATAATATCTAAAATCTATGCTTAAATCATTGAAAACTAATTCCCAATTTTTATATATGGAACTATAATTTACTAATATCTTCGAATTATTATTAATTCGATACTACCTTTAATATATTATATGATGTAATTAATTATAAGTCTTGATTTTCACTCAATCAAGGAATTTTATTAGTTTAGAGTTATCTTTGAGAGAAAAAGGTTTCATCAGTTAGCTTATTTAAATTGGTTATAATAACAATAAATAGGTAGATATCATGATTAAAGAATTTTTCCATGTAGAAAAGATAAGTCTCGTTAACTGCTATATTAAAGAATTTTAGTTTAGTGCTCAAATTTGAGTATTTGGTAATTATATCTTTACTATGAATTTAAATTTGTTATATGAAAGTTTTTTAAATCACTAGTTAAATATTTTAAAAATAAAAATTGATTTTGAGCTTTTTATTTTTAATTCTTTTTTATTTTTGCATATTATTTATGTTGATTTACTTTATTTTGTTACTCTTGAATAAAAGTCATCAACATCAAACGGTTTCTTTAATATATCGTCTGTTCTAATGCCTGGAAGAATACCATCTAATTCTGAGTGCGTATAAAGTTGATATGAATAATACTTTTATATTCAGGTCAATAATTTTCATAATCTGATATAATTGAATTCCATTAATTGCGGGTATTTTTAAATCAATTATAATTAGATCATAATAGGTAGTGGATAACTTGTGATATTTATAAATTTCTAAAAAATGTGTTGCTGCATCTATTGAAAAATTAAAGGTGTTAATAACAAATGGTTTGGGGTCATCCACTTGATTTAAACCTTCAAGAACGATTTTATAGGTTCGTAGAATATTCCGGGTCATATCGATAATCATAATCTTTATTTCTGATTTCTGTTGGTTTAGTCTCTGCTTTGTATTCTTGTAATGTTTTTTTATTTGTGTCTTTTTTTGCTCTGGATTGGC
>CAWHOB010000007.1:0-12899 GCA_963830925.1 uncultured Nitrososphaeraceae archaeon
AGATCTCTTGCATAATTAGCCAAAACAGCTTTATTTCCGTCTATCGTATGTAAATATGTCATTCTTTTTGTTATCTTACAATAGATTATCCAAGAAGCCATCACTCTTTAAATCCTTTACCGGTCTCTCAATTCAACAGTTTAATGACATTTATAAAGAAATAAAATCAAAATACAAAAAGTACGAGATAAAACGCTTATCCTCAAAAAGAAGGAGGAGAGAACGAGATGTAGGTGCAGGGAGACATTTCAAACTCATTGTTGAGGATAGAGTTATCATGGTTCTAGTGTACTATCGCCTATACATAACCTACACATTAGCTGGTTTTCTATTTGATCTAGATCAGAGCAACATCTGCAGAGATATCCAAAAGATAGAAAGTTTGATAAGACAATGCGTACCAATTCCGCAGAAAATATATCAGATAACCAAGAGGTTGAAAACGCCAGAGGAAGTAGAGAAATATTTTCCGGGATTTATGGCTTTTACAGATTGTACAGAGCAGCAGATTCCAAGACCTATTGACAAGAGAAGATGTAAGATGTACTATTCAGGCAAGAAGAAAAGGCATACAACAAAGACACAGATTACGGTTAACAATCATGGTTATATTATTCACAAAGCAGATCATAAGAAAGGACACAGACATGACTATAACATCTATAAAGAAAATCATCCTGCTATCCCAAAAGATGTTCTAAATGTGTATGATCTGGGATACCTTGGAGTAGAAAAGGACTTTCCAGAACAAAGATCATCTCTACCCTATAAAAAGAAAAATAATCAAAAAGAATTACCACAAGAAGATAAAGAATACAACAAAAGTCATTCTAGAAAAAGGATAGTTATTGAACATACTATTTGTAGATTGAAAAAGTACAGGATAATGAGTGATATATTTAGAAATAGGCTCAGAAAGTACAATAAAGTGTCAGATATAATCGCAGGCTTGATAAACTACAGAATTATGAAGCAGCATAACTAAAAGAAAAAATGGTGTATCTGTAGTCAACTTAATGAAATGTATCTAATTATGCAAGAGATCTATTATATATCAATAATATAAGAAACAATGTAAATTAATTGTCTGATCATTTGTATTCATATATTCTATATTATTTTAACACAAAATCTAAAAAATTATAAAAGATGGCAGCTAAACTTCAAATTATCTAAAAAATTATTAAATATGTTACTTAATGAAATTAAATATAATAAATCTCTTGCATAATTAGAATAAACAACATATTATCGAAGTCCATCAGTTTCTTGTCCTTTCTTTGCTTTCGTATAATAGGTTATCCGAAAAGCCATTGATTTTCATATCATTCACCGGCTTAGCGCAAGAATTCGATAACATTTTCCAAAAAGAAATAACAAAAAGATATGGCAAACATGAGATGAAGTGTTTGTCCAAAAGAACGAATAGAGAAAGAGACATAGGTGCAAACAGAAGACCTTTCAAACTTGATTCAATAGATAGGTTTCTAATGCTTTAGTCTACTACTATCGTCTTTACATAATCTATACTTTCGCAGCTTTTTCTCTTTGATTTGGATCAAAGTCTCCTCAGTAGATATATACAAAAGATTGAAAGTTTGATTAGAAAATGCATATACCTATCCCTCAAAAATTATACAAATTGACAAAAAGGCTAAAAACTCTAGAGTAAGTAGAGAAATACTTTTCTAGCTTTATGGCTTTTATCGATTCCACTACAGAATAACAACAACAGATACCAAGACCTGATGATGATGATAATAGATAGACGCTTTTAATATCAAGATAATCCTAAAAGGTAAAGAGTCTGAAATTAAACACAACAAATTTTGCAGATTTAAGAAAGTTATATTATTATGACAACAATGATTGAAAATTTTTCCAATCATCATTAATTCCATCATCCCAACGTTCAAAAAATATGACGTCTTTTAATCTTAACCGGTTTAACCAATCCTTTTTCTCTAAATCGGGAGAATCATTAAATTGATCTACATATCCTAAACATAAATATGCAATAGGTTTAACTTCACCTGGCAAGTTCAAAGTTTTAATAATTTCCTCATTATCAATTATACTGACCCACCCTACACCAATTCCTTCGACTCTTGATGCAAGCCATAGGTTTTGTATTGCACAGCATACACTATAAATTCCTGCATCTTTAATAGTCATTCTTCCTATAACAAAGGGCCCGAATCGTTTATGATCATATGTCACACAAATATTTATATCAGATTCAAGAATTCCTTCTAATTTCAAATCTAAATATTTTTTTTGTCTCTCCTCATCTTTTAAAAGTTCTATAGATCTTAATCTTTCTTTTAAGAATGATTCTTTAATTCTTTCTCGGATTATTCTATTTTTTATTAAAATAAAATTCCATGGCTGAGAAAACCCAACAGAAGGTGCATGATGTGCAGCTTTTAGAATTCTAAGTAAGACCTTGTCTTCAATTTTTTTAATTATAAAATTCTGTCTAACGTCTCGCCTAGAGAAAATTACATCATAAAATATATCCTTTTCATATTCAGAAAAATCTCTCTTAGAATGACTAGACATATAATAATTTTATAATCACATTAATTTCAATATTATTCTGTTGATTAATTAGATCTTGCATAATTGCACCTAAACAGCTTTATGATTGCTATCCCTTCTATGAAATACCCGCCCACTCTTTGCTTTCCTATGATAGGTTATCTAAAAAACCACTACTGCTTTTCAAATAGTTTACAGGCCTACAATACAAGAATTGGAGGAAATTTTAGATAAAGAAATATTAAGAAAATATTATAAACATGAGATACATCGGCTACAATCAAATAAAAAATACCATAGAAAGAGAAAGTTTGATGCCGTAGGTAGACATTTTAAACTTGATATCAAAAACAGACAGAAGGTATTGAAGGCCATATACTTTGTTTAATGATTATTTTTTTCGTTATTTGCACACATTTTGTTGATGAATCTATGACCTAAATAGTGAAAATATTATTGTTATTATTACAGGTAATTGTTGTTATAGCTGATTTTGGAACCATGCGACAAAGCACTTTACTTTTTATCCTAACAATTTAATTTATATGCTACAATACAGTAAAATCTGAAATTCATTAATGTATTTCAATTATAAGGAATATCGCAATTTGCTTTAGGATATTTTCTCATAAGTCATATTATAATATTATTAGAATATGATTTTCGCCAAAACTCAAATTATACTTTTATCAACAAATTTTTTAATTTTATCCAATACATCACATTTTAGATAGCCATTGGAACTAATGTATTTTTTCAATTCGTTTTCTTTATATAGTTTCTCGATACCCATACCTAAAGCCAATTTTCCATATTTCCACTCTCTTACAGCATCAGTTCCAAATTCTTGTTTTAAGTGACTAGTTATTATTCTTATAATATCGTCTTGATTTATTTTACCTTTTTTCTCAATTTCTACATTAATAACCGATACATTGAATAATTTCGAATTAGATTTTAATGGAAAAGTTACATTATCAATATCCATCTCTGCAATTACATCATTTTTTACATCATTTTTCTTTGTTATATTAATTACCTTTCTATTATTGTTATGTGTATGTATTTCTCTGAAACCTAATTGTTGTAAAGTTTTTATTGGATTTTTATCAAAATATTTGTCTATTTCTTTTCCGTTAATTTCTGTTAATTCTGCGAGCTGTTTAGTAATTGTATCAAATGCCTCTTCTGACCATTTGTATTCATTTTCTGAACGACTAACGCTTTGGAATTCATATTTTGGCGGTCCTTTTAGAGTAATAAAATCAACATATTTTTATTTCTTGTACGTAAAGCAAATTTTTTTTTATGGAGAGAATGTAAAATATTAATAAAATAGGTATCGATTATTCGTTCATCCATATTATGTTCTAATTTAAAATCATAGATATTCTGCATACCTTTAATTTTATTAAATACTATCTGAATATTTTCTGAATACATTATTAAAGATGTTTCAGTTTCTGTTATCATTTTTCTCCTTTTCTCTCATACTAATATAATAATATATTTTAATTTTGGTCATGATTCATCTCATAACAAGGTTTCAGACATAGTCGCAGGCTTGGTAAATTATAGAATAATGAATCAGTATTAACCGATCTACAAGGTTAATTGGTGCGCCAGATGTTCTTCACAAATAAGTGGAATATATATCTGAGGCTTGGTCATAATTCAAATATATTTTCAACATGATCTACATAGCTTAAAGCTAACCATTGAGACATTATTTTGAGAACAACTGTTCCAAAGATTAGCTCTTGATAGAATAAAGGAATCCATCCTTTTTAACATTCTGTATCTGATAGGTTGTATACCATGGCCTACTGCAAAAAGGAAACGTGGAAGACCATATGTATATTCTCCAACTATAATTTTAAGGTGTTTTATTGTAAGGATATGGTTTAAAATCGATTCCAACAATGCATTACATATTTTTCTTAACGTGGATTGTCTGTATAACCGTAAGCTAGCAATAGCCTGTGGTTTGATAAAAATACCTAGTAGACGTACGTTTGACAGAAGGCTAAAGACTATTTCTACAGATATTAAACAAAGGATATCTACAATGGGATACCTGTTTGTTACAGAAGGATTAGTAGATCCTTCTATAACAGCAATAGATAGTACTCTTTTAAAAGCAAAGGGTAGTGTATGGCATAAATCATCAATGAAGAAAGGAGAAGTACCATGTTCTGGCATTGATACAGGTGCAAGGTGGGGTTACAGCCATACCAAAGGATGGATTTTCGGATATAAATTACATCTAACCTGTACAACAGGCAAGATTGTAGTACCTATAACTGCAGATGTAACTACTGCGAATGTACAGGATAATCAGATGTACGTTTCTTTAACGTCCATCTCATCCTCGTCCTCATCTGTATTCTCTTTACCATCTTCCTTGTATATGGTAGGAGATCCAGGTTATGATGATAAGAACTTGTATGAATATAGCAAGAAGGTATTGGGAATAGATCTAGTTTGCCCTGTTGAACGATACAAAAGTACTTCTAAGAAGAGGCTTGATCTTGTATGTTTTTATCAATCGACTTTGGGGCAATCTATCTACAGCAGAAGAAGAAGAAGAAGAAGAAGAATATCCATAGAGCCATTGATAGAACATATCAAATCAGTTTTTAGTATAGACTCATTGCCAGTACGTGAATTTCATACGGTATCTGCAATTGTACTATTGTCTGTCTTATTATATCAGATAATGGTATACTACAACTGTAAAACTGAGAAAATAAATCCAAGAACGATAAAGTATATGCTTGGAACTATCTGATACGATGGTAAAGATAAAGATAAATTATTTTGAATTATGACCATGCCTCATATATCTACAGTTCGAGATATAGACTTTGTATGGCTGTCTGATTAATTTCTGTTCTGCAGCCAGGGTCAATATCTTACTGATAGCAACACTGCCACCATTCCTTTATTCTACCCTGCCATTTGAGAATATGTAATGGTTCCCGGATTTCAGTATTCCAGAAAACATGATTTTCGAATTTACGAGATCTGTATTGTTATCTGATCAATTTTAGAAGTGGTGGTAATTTGAAAGGTGGCTTGTAGTGGTATGTTATCACCGAACATAATTCCTCCAGAAATTCCCAGTATAGTTGGCAGGAGAAGAAGACTAGATGATATATTAATTAAAATCATAGGCGTAAGAATTAACTGACTTGCCAGTCTGACCGGGGATGCCACTCACCGTGATCTTGATTTTATTATATGTTGGAAAATCTTCTACTGCATATACATTCGTTAAAAAACTGTATAAAATTGATATCATGCCCAAGCAAGTTAAGATGCGTATCGAAGAATACAGACAAACTAATCCTGAACGAGAGTTTTAAACAAGGACAAGGAACAAAAATACTTGATGACACATTTCCTCTTTCAACTTTCTCCAATTAATTGAGTCAAGTTCAAACCAATCAAGATAGACTCCACCAAGGCGTTATCAAGATAGTTGATGATGAGATATTCTATGACTTTCAATTAAATACGACAGAGTCGGTTATAGTTGGAACAGATGGAGATGAAGTTTTAGAGAAAGTTCAAAGAGGATTTGAATCGATATAATCTATAATACAAGTTAAAAAAAGAAGACATCAAGGCAATAGATTATGAAACTTTACAAATATGTAAAAGATGGAAAAGGCATATAACATTTATCAAATTAAGAATACTTCTCCCTCACTATAATATTGCTCATATCGTTCTATGAATTCAATCCGAGGTTGTTACAGATTGATAGCGAGCAATTTCCGTGACAGGATGAAGGCTTCTCTAATACGGTGCTTGCCCCATGTAGTTGCCCGGCGGATAGTAGCGACAATCTAGAATGCTGAATGGATGACCATTACCACTGGCTGTTGCGCAACCAACCTGTTTAGTGTCCTTCCATACCATCTGCGTGTAATGGCCGGACGGATACCAATTATCCGGTGTCAATACGCCACCGTGATAATTCTTCTTTTCGGCGACCCATAGTTGCTGTCCCTCTCCTGGGGCAGATATTCCCAAGGACGGATTAAAGCCTGCAAGATTTTCACCCTCTCCGTGATAGTTGCACACTTCCGTCGCCGTATCACAGTGGCGGAACTCGCCAGTCGTAGCAAGATGCTCAGCCCAAGGCTTGGCGTCGGCGGCAAGCGTGTCATTCCATACGAGAGGAGGAACTCCAACGGCACCACGCTCGCTGTTATGTACAGCCAGGATACTGTTGGCCAAATCCGCAGTATTTCCAGTATTGTTACTCGCCGTAGATGTAGTAGGCGAGGTGGCGTTATTATCCGTAGACCCACCAGTTGATGAGCCATTATTATCCATTGTAGTTGTAGATCCACCACCAGTTGATGAGCCATTATTATCCATTGTAGTTGTAGATCCACCACCAGTTGATGAGCCATTATTATCCATTGTAGTTGTAGATCCACCACCAGTTGATGAGCCATTACTATTATTATCATCAGTTTGTCCGCTAGCATACATAATTGCTGAAGCAGGGAAAAACATTGAAATTACTATTAAAAATATCAATGAAATAGTTATTCTATTCACAATTACCAGTGCCGTAACATATATATAAAGCCACTGTAAAACGAACAGTCCAAAGTAGAGTGCAAATATAATAAAATATTAATTCTTTGAATTATCAAATACAAAATTTTTTAATTTTGGCTATCCTGGTAGCTCCATTTTCGAATTTTATCAAGTGTTGCTCAGGATGAGGTTATATATGCTATAATAGTTGGGAATAATCCATTTAGTGTGACATATAACGAAGGTAATGGTGATATGTATGTAACTAACCATGGTAATGACTTTGTCTCTGTAATTGACACTTTACACAAAACAGTGACTGATAATATGATAGTTGGATTTTTTCCATGGGGTGTTGCGTATAATTCAGGCAATGGGAAGAAATACGTAGATAATCAGAATGTTAACACCGTCTCTGTAATAGATCCTTCTAGTAAAGCAGTGACTGCTACCATACCTGTCGGATCTTTTCCTACGGGTGTTGCGTATGATTCTGATAATGGAGACATATATGTAAATAACTATATTGATGCCACTATCGCCATAATTGTCACTCTTCCTATCGCTAATGCTGGACCAGATCAAATAGCACAATCTTCACACATAGTTACTCTAAACAGTAGTACAGCTATGATCCAAGTGGATCTACTCCATTAACTTATCAATGGACCCAAACATCAGGTCCTTCAGTCTCGTTATCCAATCCGATATTTTCTAATCCATCTATTTATAGAATACTATAGTAAACTTTATGGATCAGTTAATTCTTCTAATTATGGGAATCTAATTTTCGAGTGCTAGCACAACAAATCCCATCTAACCTGATAGTGGTTCTTATTAGCAATATACATTAATAATCTAAATCATATTGATCGATGGCCCTAGTTGTTTGTTTATGAACACAATAAAGAATTAATATCTTAAATTAAGAGCCGAATAATAATAATAAATTCTATTAAAATAGTTCTTTTAGGGCTAGAAGGAAAAACAGTAGAAGATATACTTCATTCGAGACAAGGCTAATTATATTTTGACTGTTTGCGTTACAATCTACCATTAAAACGTTAACAAATAACGATTAAAATAATCATGCAACAAAGCATTCTATACATTGATCTTTCAAGATGGATACCACCATAGCAATAAGCAATTTAATACCGTATGGAATATTATCTTATTCTTTAATCGAGTTTATTCAGTAGTGACAGCTGTTAAACATCAGAAAACATCTAGTTTTAAAGGGAAAGACACCTACCGATAAGTGCGGAAGTATCATAGAATGAATTCAACAATCAAATCCATATTTTTAAAAAGTTTTAAAAGATAACTTGGCACATTGTTGAAATTTTCAAATATAAAAAACTGTATATATACACATGATAAAAAGAACATGAATAAAATAACCAATTTATTGGTATTTTTGCTATTAATTTCGTTTATTTTACCAGTTACGGCAATTAAACATGTTAGTGCATCTACAGATAATGGTATCATATCTTCACAAAAATTACATCTTGTGGGGAGCCAGGGAGGATGTACCTCGATAGAGAATTGTACCGCAGTACCTCCGGCAGAACCACCCGCAGCGCCACCCAACTCATGACCAAATCAATGATACCAATAATACCGATTGAGCAAATGCGTATTGTTGACAGATATTATATGATATAGGTATTGCAACTAAAAGTAAAACGAGACTTATTGGAGTAAAAAATAATAAGTATATCATAAAGACACGCTATAGATAATTACAGTGATGACTCCTGATTTATAAACGGACACAGGAAAATAAAAGACAAAATCCTAAAGAGGATAGATATAAGAACATATCATCTGTCGTGCAAAAAAATTAGATGTTTTTAGATAATTAAAAATAGAGTGAGAAAATACTAAACACAATTGAATGTCAAATATAATTGCAGGATTAATAACTTAGAATATTGAATCAATCATACTAAAAGAAAATATGGTAAAGAGTAATTGATTGAGTAATATTTTTAATTATGCTGTATATTAAATCTCTTGCATAATTAGAAATAATCTAGACCATCCCTTCTAACTCTATCTCGATTTCTAGTTCAGATTATTTGATATTCTATAGTTCACTAGTCCTGCCACTATATCTGACACTTTATCATACTTTCTCAATTTGTTTCTGAAAATGTCGCTCTGTATTCTGTATTTTTTCAATCTGCAAATAGTATGTTCTATCACTATTCTCTTTGTGGAATGAATTTTATTGTAATCTTTTTCTTCTTGTGACAAACACTGGTTTATTTTCTTTTTATATGGTAGTGCAGATATCTGTTCTGTAAAATCCTTTTCTACACCAAGATATCCAAGATCATACATATTTAGAACATCTTTTGGGATGATTGGATGATTCTTTTTATAAACATCATAATCGTGACTTCTTCCTTTTTTATGGCCTAATTTGTAAACGATATAACCCTTGTTATTAACCACAAGCTGATTCTTTACTGTATGTCTTTTCTTCTTTCCTGAATAGTATGCTTGACGTCTTCTTTTATCTTCAGGTTTTGGTATCTGCTGCTCTGTACAATCTGTAAAAGCCATAAATCCAGGAAAATACTTTTCAACTTCCTCTAGCGTTTTCAGCCTTTTGATTATGTTGTATGTTTTCTGTGGAATTGGTACACACTTTCTAATCAGACTTTCAATCTTTTGAATATCTCTGCAGATGTTACTCTGATCCAAACCAAATAGAAAACCTGCTAACGTGTAAGTGATATAAAGACGATAATATATCAAAAGCAAGAGAAATCTGTCTCTTGTATCTAGTTTGAAATGTCTACCTGCACCTACATCTCGCTTTCTATTTTTTCTTTTTGATAAACGTTGTATCTCATGTTTACAATACCTTTTTGTTATTTCATTATCGTAAATGTTATCAAACTGTTGCATTGTCAAGCCGGTGAATGATTTAAAAAGTAATGGTTTTTTGGATAACCTCTCGTATGAAAGCAAAGAAAGAACAAGTTAATGATAAACTAATGGTCATAAAGCTGTTTGGAAGTAATTATGCAAGAGATCTATTTTATCAATATTTGTTTTGGAATAGTTGATAATTCTACTACGGAAAGTCAAAATTCATTTTTATTATACGTAAAGACTATTAAATTAAAATTTGAATATGTATAATATTATCAAATTTTAAGTAAACAGACTTAAAAATTAAAAATTATTAATATATTATAATAAAAGATAGATATCTGAATTGATACTAAATAAGTTTTTCTATTTGTTTTAGACATGATATATAATGTCAATATCATCTAAAAATAATCTGTCCTCTTCTGAAGACATAGTTACCAGAAAAGGTTCAGGCATTCAACTAGTGTTGGGAATAATAATTTTAATTTTATCCATATGGTTAAAATTAGAAACCAATATGGAATTATTATTTTATATTTTAATCAGTATAAGCATTATAATAATAGCATCATCTTTTTTAATACTTATAAATCAATATGAACGAGCTATAATTTTAAGATTAGGAAGATACAATAAACAACTAAATCCAGGCATTCAGATTAGAATACCTATTATCGACAATGTTTTGGTAATAGATATTCGAGAAAGAGTAAGAGAATTCAAAGCAGAAAGAATGCTTACAAAAGACAACATACCTGTAACTATCGATGCAATCCTTCGATACAAAATAATAGAAAAAAAAGTAAATGATACAATATTAAATGTAGAAAATTTTAATGAGATGATAAAACAAATTTCACAAACGACGTTACGAAATAGCATAGGTTCTTCATTATTTCAAGAGATTCTTTCAAAGAGGGAGGAAATAAATCATTCCATACGAGATTTAATTGCAGAAGAATCAAATAATTGGGGAATTATGGTAACAGGGGTAGAAATAAGGCAGGTTATCATACCACAAGAATTAGAGTCAGCTATGTCTATGCAGGCACAAGCTGAACGTGAAAAACAAGCAAGGGTAACTTATGGTGAATCTGAAGTACTTGTAGCTCAAAAATTCTTAGATGCCTCCAAAATTTACTCAAATAACCCTGTAGCATATTCGTTAAGGCAATCTAATATGTTATATGAAACCATGAAAATACATGAAAATACAATAATATTGGTCCCATCTGAAACATTAAATTCGATTGGATTTGGAAATTTAGGTACATCGGTAGGGTATTTGCAAAATTTGAAACAGATTTTAGATAATGCCAAAAATAAAAATGAAAATAACACTACTTAAATTTTCAATAGATAGAATATCAGATTGAATTTGAAGATATTGCCTTTTAATTTTCCAAAAAAGTTCCGCACTATATTTTAAGTACAGTCAAAAAAATGATATATTAACAGCATTTGATTATACATATATATAATTTATTTTACTCAAATAATAAACAATATGTTTAACAATTATGTATTAATTCTAATTTAAACTATAAAATAAAATATTTTAAATTAGTATAGAAAATTCTGTTCTTCAATATTACTAAGACAATTTTCATACTTTAAATCGAGTTTTATCTCTTTGATATACATTATTTGAACTCCAGTGTACAAATTTCATCAATTTTGTAAATTAAAATACGTATATAATTTTAAGAATATCATAAACTTTTAATATTATATTAGTTAAACAAGTTGTAAATATTGGATTTAATTGAGTAAAAAACTAATTGATATGTTAAATAATTATTAGTTCTATTAATCAAAATTGATAATGTGTATAACCCATCACAAATGGTTTTCACTAATACATAAACTTCAGCAACATTGGAGTGCTAGATTATGCTTTGTTGCATGATTCTTATAATCAATGATTTTACCATCTATTTTGGTTAAACAGATATCATTTTGTTATACAAGGACGCTTTCAACATCATCTCTTGTACCATATTCTTTAGTTTAACCGAGTATAAGTATTCACCAAACATTCGCTTTATGCACGAAAACACAGTTTCAAAATCCATCTTTGTCCATAGCTTACGCTATCCTTCCATCCTTGTAAATCACTTTTCTGCGCTAACACTGCTAGATTTCTAAGGGTGTTTCCTTTTTTCCATCGAACTCTAGCATTTTTTCTTACTTTAATGCAAGGTTGGATTCCGTTGTCTGATAAGAATCTAAAAATATTATTGCCTTCATACGCCACATCACCCAACAGTTTACCTATGGATACCATGTTATCTGATTTTATAATATTTTCAATCAATTCAGGTAACGCTTTGCTATCATGAACGTGCTCGTCTGTGACCTTCATAGAAAGTATTTTCTTGGTTTTAACATTAACTGCTACGTGTATTTTCAAATATCCTTTCTTATTTTTCGCATTCCATTTATCCCTCATCCATTGACCTCTGTTGGTAACCTTGATACCTGTACTATCTATCGCAATGATGATGTATTCGTCTTCAAAATCCTTGTTTTTACTATTTATATCTTTTATCTTGATATCTAGTCTGTTTATTCTTCTGTTTATTGTGGTGTAATGTGGGATGGAAGGTACTTTTCCTTTGGCGTGTCCTTGTGCGATTCCTTCCGTTTGTCTATAAGGAAGATGAAAGTACACTTTGGCATATCCAAGCAAGAGAAGGAAGGTATTGGGATAATGAAATGGCTCGCCAATCTTGTCTTTGTTCATCCCTTCTAGTTCTGCATCCCAGTTGTTTATAACATCAAATCCTAGCAGTATTTCGCCTCTTCTAACAAGAGATTGGTTGTAGACGGACCAATTCATATGTTTTATTGAGGGATGTTAGCTAAATGTATTTGGGAAAGAGGAATCATGCAACAAAGCA
>CAWHOB010000008.1:0-29529 GCA_963830925.1 uncultured Nitrososphaeraceae archaeon
AACCCTTCGGTTCTATCTTTGATATATTGTATTGTACGTTCAATGATGCTTTTTTAATAAGAAAAGTTAAGATGGTGAACAAGTTTTAAAAACCTGCAGGCTTGAGGGTACCAGTACCACCATCTGACGAAACTTGATGTTTACCATACTTGTTTATTACATGAGATAGAAATCGTTTGGTAATAGATATATTCCGCTATTTTGATGTATAATCTACAAGGATTTCTTTATTCTTTGGTTTAATGAATATCTAAAACCAGATTAATTCAGAACCAGATTTTATTGCAGTTTCATCAATTATATACTCTCTGATTTCCTTTTTGGTTTGTACTTTTGAAGCCAGTTCCAGATTGATACGTGACTTATCTTTACTAGAAGTAAAAAAGATAATGCTTTAGCAGTATTTCTAAAGGATAAACCTAAAAAATACAAATATAATCAATAACCAACGATATTTGAAGATGTTCTATTTCTAGCAGATATAAAATATATGGTTCCCTTAATTATAGGTTTTTCCTTAAGTTAACAGAGCCCAATATAATAATAAGACGATTTCTCCAAAATCATGTAATATTGACATATATAACGAATAATATAAAAAAATAAAATAAAGTAATAATAGTAGAATACAATTATATTATAAAAGACATTGCGAAAATAAAATAATAATTATTTATATATCCTAAATTAATATTTAATTAATACATTATTTCTCTATTTTACTACCGAAACAGAGACAGATTCTTAAAGAGAGAGAGAGAGAGGGAAAAGTTATAAAAAACAAATTGAAATTTTAATACTGTTACCTTATAAAGGATAATATAAACAATGGATCTCTTGTTTGTATTTTTATATCGTGATTTCCAAAGATTTTTTTTAGTGAAGGATACACGACATATATACTACAGAGATCCATTGTAAACTAAACGATGTCATGTGTTTTACCTATGCGATATTTGATGTCTGATGCTGGATTTTGCAACTGGATGTTACTGGTTTTTTGTGCTTGAATATGATGCATTTTGTACATACATAATAAAATAGTTAAACATTCTTTTTATAATTATTTGAAATGATTTTGCATTTTATAAATTATTTTATTTTTAATATATATATTTTTTGTAAATCTAATATAATTATTAGTATTAGTATTAGTAACTAGAAAAAAATATGACGTTTACCTTGGATGTAAACAATTTGTGCGTATTAGTAATTGAAATATGTAATACAATAAAAAGGAGTTGTTAAATATTATTCAAGACTTTTATTTGATGATTAAAAAAGAAAAGCTCTTTTATTTATCTTATCATACTTCTACATTCTTGTGCACATTTTCTACATGCATCTGCACATTGTTTACATGCATCCATTTTATCAGCCATCTTATCACATTCTACAGCACATGCTTCACACATATCTGCACACATATCACATATTTGTTTAACATATTCACTTCCTCTGCACATCATCATACAAGCCATTCTACACATATCTGCACAGTCTCTGCACATCATCATACATCTTGCAACAGATGACATTTGATTTTGGTTTGTCATATTCATACATTCTGTACAACAAGCCTCGCAAGCCATCATACATTCATTGCAACTTTCAATACAGCTAGCATATTGTTGGTTTTTTAAAATAGAAGTAGTATTCATCGTTTTAGTTTATTGTAAAAACTATATAAGTATATCTAAAAAATATGTAAAATAAATAAGATATATGTAAAATATGCCTATATTCTAATAAATATATATGAGATTTTTATAAAGTATATGATGTTTGAGCGCATAGAGAAAAATTTAATTAAGATGAAATAAAGTTAAAGTAAAACTAATTTAGAAATAATAAAAAAGTTTAGGATGTTTAAATTGCTAATGCCAAAATAATTAAAAATTATTTGTAAATTTTATATGTTTGAGAATTATTATTTAGTATTAAAATTAAAAGATGATGATGAATAATTAGAGACAGTTACATGGTTTAAATGCCTGTTAATCTAAGCTAGGATTGATTTCTTTATAGTATTGTACAAATAACGGATTAATCCATTATTTGATATGAATTAATTTGCATTAATTTTAAATTTAAAAGTAGTTGTCAAAGTTTTCTATTACATTTTCTATATTAAATTATTATTTTGATGATATGTTTTTAATAACAACAATGAAAATAATTATATGGATTAAGAATTAGCAAGCTTGAAATAGTTACCATATGTCACCATTCAATAGAACAAAATATTTTTGTATTTGAAATGTTTGATAGAATTCACTCAACAGCAAATATGTAATATTTTTTATAGGACTAAAGGAAAGAAAATTTGTTATTTTTTAACTAAATAATATTCAAACAAAGCCAAGTTAATTCAAAACCATTATTATTACAATTTCATGTTTCCTTCATATATAGTTTATAAGTAGCAATCTTTAGATTGAATAGATTGTATATATTAGGAAGTAGATCTCTTGCATAATTAGAATAGACATATCTATATGATTAGCTGTGAGTCAATTTCTTGTCTTGATATCTAAAACTTTTTTTTAAAATTTTAGTCAAGTCCAACAAATTTAAGTATGATGATCTATATTAGCAAAATAGTGAAAATATTTGGCGCTAATATTTTTTTAATCATGTTCTTTTTAATATGTTAAATATCGATAGTTTTAAATGATATAAATAAATTCTTAACAAATTAATGCTAATTTACAATTTGTAAATAATTGTTTTGAATATTTATTATATTAATCAACTTTAAAGTTCTTATTATGGATTAATTATTTCCTAGAATTTTCTATTTATTATATATAAACAGATATAATCAAAAATCAGCAAGTTCTGCACAGGTCTGTTTTAAACTTCATATTTGAAATATATAATATAATATTGAACTAAGTATAATAATTAATGAATAAAGAAAGAACTATATTTAATTTAGGAATAGTACCTGTCATTGACATTAGCAAGTGTCATATTTTTGACATTCGTTTCTGCACCTGTTTTTTCTCAAGGTAATACACCTATAAATGGAAACAATAACAGTTCATCGACGGCTCCATCAAATAATTCTTCGATCCAATCTAGTAATGTTATATCATCTTCTGCTAATACTACAAGTAATTTTACAAAATAATTTATTTCATAGATCTTCAATCTTTTAAGACTCTAAAACAATATTTATTAAATTTTTTTTTAATTAGGGATTTGCTTCATTTAGTTTAGGCAACTGCACAGGAAATATATCATATTGTAAAAAGGCGTTTTCCAGTGTAATTGTAATATCTTCGCTACATCCATTGACCCTTTTTTTCGTATTAATTTTATTAATAGATCAAGTCCTTTGTCTTCAATAAAAAATAATTGTGTTTGCCCACTATAGGTTGCAAGTTCATAGTCAACGAGACATACCAAATATTTTTTAAGTATTTTATCTGACGAAGGCATTTTTCTTTGTATTTCAAATAAAAGTGCTCTCATAGAATGATTCTCTTCTATGTAGTAATAACAAAATGTTTTCTACAATCATGCCTTGTAATATAAGAGATTTAATGGTATTCTTATTTTTTATTGAACTCATTTTGTTTTATTGTCTTAAATATAATTAGAAATTGAGAACTTTACTTTATTTTCATAAATAGGACTTTTTTGGAATAAGACAAATCTTTGTTTAGTAAAAATGATAATGTTGATGCTACCCAAAAACAATTAGTGCATATTACAAAATATTTTTCCAATAAATAACGTGTTTAAAATTGAGTATTTCTTCTAGTATATTTTTCTCTATAATTTTTTCATTTCTTTTCTATCAACTTTATCAATTGTAATATAAATGGTCTAATATGTATTAAAGTAGATCTTAAAAGTCAGAAACATTCTATACTTTATTTATAAAATTTTAAAATAATGTTTAAAACATATTCGTTATAAAAATCAAATCACTATATAAGTTAGTCCTTAAAATCATACGATGTCAATACATGAGAATATTTTTTAATTTATCTTTTAAAAATTTTAGTAAAAAATTGCAAATGAGTTTTCTTTTTAATATATTAAATTGTCAATTTAGATGATTCTTTTAGAATGAGTTTGTCCGCTAGAATAGTTTGTCTAATAAAATGGCACTAATTGAATGGATTCTATCCTTTCTTTGTATAAATGGAATAAAATTTATTCGATGTATAAGTTTGGGATAAGGCTACCAACATACAAGCGAGCGATAGCAGCATCAGCATATAGGCTACATACAAGCGAGCGATAGCAGCATCAGCATATAGGCTACATACAAGCGAGCGATAGCAGCATCAGCATATAGGCTACATACAAGCGAGCGATAGCAGCATCAGCATATAGGCTACATACAAGCGAGCGATAGCAGCATCAGCATATAGGCTACATACAAGCGAGCGATAGCAGCATCAGCATATAGGCTACCTGGATATACTTTTCAACTGCTATTTCTTCTCAATCTTCCTCAAAATAATAATCAGTTATTCTCTAATAGAATCACTATCTATATAAAGTACAAATAGTATATAAACATTTATATTATAGTTATAGTCTACTTCTGAGACTTTTTGGTTTGTCCAACAATAAATAGTAAAAAAAATTTCATATAGTATTTGATAATATATATAAAAGATTTACACCATATAGATATTATATTGGATAATTATAACAGGTTTGGTGTAGCTTGTATACATTTTGTATACCAGTATATTGAGGAAGCAAAAAGTTAACTTGTAATGAGAATTGGAAATGGATGGTCAAACAAATAGACCACGAAGAATCGTCAATAGTGCTTGTGAAGACATTTTGTAACACCATATAGTATGCATGCTTTTGGGAGTAAGGTGCTTTATTTCATGAAATCTTTTCCAAATGCATTTATCTAGCATTAGCCAATAAATCAGATGAACTGCTACCGAGGCGAAATGGCTATCATATAAATGTTTATATACTATTTATACTATATATAGATAGTGAAGCATATAGAATAACTATCTACATTATCAAATTAAAATAATTGGAAAGCAGAAGAATGCTATATATAGGTAAGACGGATATAGACTAACAATAATAATGTAAATAGAAGTGAAGAATGATAGTATATATGAACTTAGCAATAGTTAACTAAAAGACCAAAAAAATTATTTCAATGATAAAGGTAACTGATTGTGAGCATATGCACAGTAGCAATGCATTACTAGAAAGAGTTGATGATATTTCGAAATTTGATAATACGATAACAAAAGATAGTTATTAGTTGCCAGGCGCGTATGATATCAAGGATATTAGATTAGCAGGTAATAGAATCCCTTCTGTAAAAGTACTGAATGGTATGAAAGTAGATGGAATCAATGGAACACTTTCAGAAACTGGTTTGATATAGAAAAGAAAAGTAATTTTTGAAAGTGAAAAGCGGATAGCGATATTTGGACAAAAGCGGATTCTTGAAATGTATTTTCAAATGTAAAAGAAGACTGACAAATATACTTATTCTATAAATTGAGAAGATGATAAAAGAATGATATTTAGAGAATAATTTAGCAGACAGTAAATTTTACTCTATAATTGGGTTATAATAAAATATAAGATTATATTAATAATGGGTCGAGGGGACTAGTAACAAATTTGACTATATTTTAGATTCAAATCATTTTTGGCTATTATAATCAAGTACCCGTTGTTGTTTATGAACTGATAGAAATATCTTGTTGTACTTTCTTAACTTATTTCTAAATACCTGACCAATTATCTGCCATACTTTTTCAATTTGAAAATAGTATGTTCTATCACTATTCTCTTGTTAGAATGATTTTTGTTCTTGCGTTCTTTTTCTTCTTCTGATAATTCTAGATTCCTCTTCTTTCTATTGGGTATGGATGATAGTTATTCAGGAGAATCCTTTTTTATGCCCTTGTATCCAAGGTCATAAACATTAATAGCTTGTTTTGGGGCGTCCAGATGATCCTTCTTATAGAAATCGTAATCATGTATTTTCCCTTTTTTATGGGCGGCTTTATGAAGGATTTAACCATGGTCATATAGTCTATTTTATCAGAGGAATTCTAATTAAATGGAGTTACCAAAGATTCTGAAAATCAAGTTCTAGAGTATCGCTATATCCGCTTTCTCTCAGTTGTTTAATTGTCTTATAGGAGAAATCAAATATTTTATTTGATACAGTGTGTTCATCATTTTTACGATTTATACGTATTACTTTACCTATATTATATTGTCCTTCTAGTATATCTGAATATTTCCTAGATCGGAATGCCAAATCATGATTCATAGTTTTTCTATCCAATAATGTATCTATTACATTATCTTTTACACCATTATCTTTTGCAATTTTGATTAATTCTCTTGCTAGATCTACATAATCTGATACAAGTAATAATGCCTGTTCCTCACGTTCTGTTCTATCAGAAAAGGTTATGTCGTCTCTTCTATTCACAATACCATCACGATCCCACGGAATTATATCTTGCTGAGCTGGATGAAGATTGACTATAAAGATATTTAATCTTGGAACGCTATCTTTAAACCCCTTTCTCTTAAGCCAATACTGTCTATGTAATTGAACAACTTGTGATAGTGGAGTGTTGCTCAGTATTCCACCATCCCAAAAGTACCTGACATTTTTCCCATAGCTAGATGTAGTATTATTAAAGCTTTCAACTTCTAAAGTACTATAACTATAATTTAGTGGTACAGATGCACTTGCAATAACTTGATCTGCTGTAATACCTTCGTTATATCTTATAATATGAGTAAATCCAATTTCTTTTTCGCCTTGAACAATATATTTACCATACTCTGATTTTCTTGAACCATCTTCCTTCTCATAACTATCAAATACTACAGTAGCACCTTCTGCCACATCAACACTAACAAGTATAAGTCTTGGTTGAGTGAATGAATCTTTTTGATTGAAAGTTGTCGCTATTGGAAATTTTGCAAATCTCTCTAAACTTCTTTTTAGCGGACCACTATCAAAGCGATACCATGTGTTTTGAGGATCAAAAAATTTGGTATCAGGTTGTGGTGGTAAAGGTGAAAAAACAGTAGGTACTCCTATAAGAGAAAACTCTTGTGTAGTATAATATCGTCTTGCAGCTTCTCCTGTGGCAATATTACGGTTAATGTTATTATGTAGATAATCCCACCATTGTGTAAAACTCGAAATATAATCTAATGATGATTCTTTTGATAAATAATCCCAGAATTCATCTAGTCTTTCAGAAGAGCCTTCCCATGTATTATTTTCCATCACATAACTTACGATTATTGCTGCGTTTATTGCACCAATAGAAGTTCCAGCTACAATATCTAATAGTGGTTTATCTTTAAATCCTCTTTCCTTATTATATTTGGTGGTCATCTCATAGAATGCCTTGTATGCACCTGCTCCATATGCTCCAAGTGAGCCACCACCTTGTAGGACGAGTACTCTTTGAAAGTCTGGTATCTCCTGCTGCTGCTCTTTCATATATGATTATCTAAATAAGTCGAAAGAGATATTATTATTTTTGACTGTTTAAGTTTCTAGAGTATGAATAGCCGAGTAAAATAGAAAAGCCACTGCAGAGAAACCACGTTTCTGTTTGGAACTGTATTCAAAAGTGTTAGGTTTAGTTTCAGCAATCTCTTTTCCTTTTGAGAACAAAGGTGTTATATCTGCCGTGTTTTTAGTCTCTGCAACCTGCGGAGTAATCATACGTTTCATCATCATCTATCAGTGAAAGATTTTGTTTTCCATTCAACTTCTAGAATCGGTGTCTCAGGTAAGCACAAAATCTCTGCAGTGAATGAAAGCTTATCTCTATATTGTGAGGGTTTGTCTTGGATTCCAGACAAGCTATCTCTTGAAGATAATAAAAATTTGAGCACTAAATCCCATGAAATCAGAGATAGCGGAGAAACGGAAGATAAATTCAGTGTACTAACGGATGAGGAAAAAAGAACATTGAATGAAACAAGCCTCCAAAGAACTTCAATATTAATATGTAAAAGTGATATAACAACGCGCTCCTGGTGGATCTTGATGATCTGCTAACCAATAGCCTCAGTATGGCCATACGGATATCCATTACGTCCATTCTGTCATACAGGACCTTGTATGCCGAGTTTCACTTAAGGGCCATGAGATCTAGGTTGTCCTTGCATTACGATAGGCATTTGATTTATTTCAAAATTGATGGATCTGCTTTGTTGCATGATTCGAAAATCAGCTATAATACCAATTATGTGTAACAACAACAATTGAATTTTAACTGTTTTCGTCACAGATTTATCAATAAGACGTTAACAAATGACGAATAAAATAATCATCCAACAAAGCAGATTAGATCTAATATTTTAATGTAAAATATGATTAAAGATAAAGTCATTGTTTAATAATGAAACGTTTTTGTAAAAGATTATTTGCTATTGAATAAATCTAAAGACTTTATGAAGATATAAATTTAAACAAAGAATATCAAAATTATTATATAAGATAAACATCCAGTGACAAATTCAACAAACTCATAAATGAGCAAATAAAAAGGTTAAACTCAGGAAGTGTAAGGCAATATTATTGCCTTTTTAATCCCTTTTGTTTTTGTTTTTGTTTTCAGAAGTAAATGATTAGAAATTAGATATATTATCTATCTATCTATTTCTTAACGTCTGTGACCATGACATCTTACATGACCGTGAACACGGATGCAAGTTGCATGACCGCCATGACCATGTTTGCCGTGGAAGCTAGCATGACGAACAACTATTGCAGATGCATCGTCTAATGTAACTATAATAGCTAATGTAGATATTGCAACTACAGCAAATATTGCAAAAACTATGGCAGATGTTTTTTTCGCTCTTTCTTGATTTAATGTAATATTACTCATTATAAATATAACTATTTATATAGTATTTAAACTTTGGTAATATTTGTTATTTAAAACCTGATATAACCATCTTATTTCATATTTTTGCAATGATCATATTTTCAAATTTTCTATTTCTTTGTCAAACATTTCAAGTTGTTTCTCAAACACATTTTCATCCTTACATCTGGATTTAAAAATGTCCATGTAGTAGTGGATCCTTGTTCATTTGGGATGATTCGAACGTAAACATTCCACTCTAATTCTCCTCCTATGAAGATATGATCGAGTATGCCATAATGAATAGATGGAATGTGTTTTATTTTTGATCTTTCCATCATATCATGGTCAAAGATCCATCAACCATCCTCATTATTATTTACTAGTTTTAATACTCCTTCTAATTCTATATTTTTTGGGTTTAAAAAAAATCAAATACCTGTTGAACATTATTTTTAACAGTCATAACTTTTACAATGACCTTTTTCTGTTGATTTATTTTCTCTTTTGTGATTTATTTTATTTTTATTTAACTGTTAAAAACATTTGATTTTATCATTGTTTTCCTATCAAAGGTTTACAAAGAAAACTATTAAAATTGGTAAGGATTCCTGTTATAAATCGCTATCCGATAGAATGGAGTAATAATTTTTTAGAAAAATCATCAATAAGAAAGGTTAAATATTTAGATACAAATATATGGAAGTAAAATTTTCTTATAGAAAACTATTCTAAATAAATTTATAGTAATTATTAAGTATTTAATCATTCTATGATCCTTCAAGGTAATAATATATGAATAAAAACCAAAAAATCAGCATAATTGCATTAGCAATTTTTGCAACAGCAATGTTTGCAGGAATTTCTGCAGTTGAATCAAGCTCTCATTCAGCATTCGCATGCGGCTGGGGCGGCTGGGGCGGCTGTGGCGGCGGCTGTGGCGGCGGCTGTGGCGGCGGCTGGGGCTGGGGCGGCGGCTGTTGTGGCGGCTGTGGCGGCTGTGGCGGCTGGGGCTGGTAAACCCACAGCAAATAGTGTTTAAAAAAACCCAACCAATTTTTTTTTAAAATAAAAAAAAGTAATTCTAATTAAAAAAATAGACAATACAAAAGCACAATACATTTTGAATAATTATAACAATTTAACTAATAATTCCAATTTTTTACCTATGTCCCACAGACAATAAATTAAAAATTTATTTTATAATTATAAAACATTTGCAGATATATTACACCTAAAAATCGACCATGGCTATCTTTAACTAAGAAAATTTGAAAATTATCAAGCACGTTCTTTTGAGGTTTCAGGAGAAATAATCGTCGGTATAACCTTTAAACTGCTTTGTTGCATGATTCCTGTATCTTTGATTTATTACCTATTATGTCTAAACAGATATCATTTTGTTATACAATGACGCTTTTAACATCATTTCTTGTATTATATTTTCTAGTATAACAGAATAAACATATTCACCAAACATGCTTTGTTGCATGATTATTTTTTTCATCGTTTGATAACGGTTTATTGATAGTATTAAAACGAAAACAGTTAAAATTTAATTGTCATTATTAAAGATGAATCTCGTTTTTAACTGATTTTTAAATCATTTGACGATATTTATTTTATAAAAAAATGAATTTCGTTATAAATGGATATTCGATGCTGATATATATATATATATATATTAGTGGCTAGTATTATGATCCTTTTTCCCAAAATGGTATTGATTACTGCCTCTTTATTGCTATCCGGGCCTCCGCCTCAGCGTCAATATGTCGCTCACTAACAAGTTCAACTATCACTTTCTTTACTGTGCCGGTGAATTTAGCTCCATCCTTGTACTCTTTGGTTACTGCCGTTCCTGTATCGCGTGCTATATCAAAAGTCTCGCCAATGGTTTCGGCAAATTTAGCTGTCTTTGGTATCTGGCCTTCTCCGACTTTGTCGTTATTTATATATAGCCTTACATTACCACCTGCTCCCATTTTTTGTGTACCTGTCTTTTCAAACTCAAAGCCAATCCTTACTTTCCCGCTAGGTACATCTTTTGTTGCACGTACAAAGAATGATTGTCTGCCAAGGAAATTGTAGCAATACATCAGACGTTTATCCTTAATATAGAGTGACCACCCACTATCTGATCCACCAAGACATACGATTGGACCTTCAGACCCATTGGTAGGAATTTCTAATTCGGCAGTGATGTTATAAGAGCGATTGAGTGTACCAGGAGCTGCGTGCACTGGTATCCTTGCAGTGCCAGGATAGAATACGTATGATTTTTGTTCTCCTTCTTCTTTTCCTTTTTCTTCTGCCCGTGCCCCCAACCGGCTCACAGTACGGTCGTCAAGTGGTAATACATTGTATTTTCCAGCCTCAGCCCACCATAACTCTACTAGTTGTCTTAGCTTATCAGGATGCTTATCAGCAAGGTTGTTACATTCAGAGAAATCCTTTTCTACATTATAAAGTTCCCATTTATCTTCATCAAAGCTCCATTTTGCCTTGTTCTCATTGGGTAGCCGTCCGTGAAAGGTGACTGCTTTCCAACCATTATACCATAAGGCACGGTTTCCCAACATTTCAAAATACTGTATTTGCTTTGTTGTAGGAGCATTAGCATCATTAAAGCTATAAAACATACTTGTACCTTCTATTGGTGCTTGAGTACAGCCTGCTATTTGGGATGGTGGGTCAACTCCTATTGCTTCAAGTATGGTTGGTACGATATCTATGGCATGATGGAATTGAGTACCAATCTTACCTTTGTCTCTTATTCCTTTTGGCCAATGTACTATAAACGGATTCTTTAGTACCGCCATAATGTGTGTATTGCTTGTACCACTTAAATGGAGTATCACCTGCCATTGCCCATCCAGTAGGATAATGATTATATGAAGTAGGTCCACCAAGCTCATCTATTCTCTTCAAGTTGTCCTCTACAGTTTCAGGTTCCAGATTGAACATGGACAGCTCATTAAATATACCAGTAAGTGTACCTTCAGCACTTGCACCATTGTCAGAGCATACAAATATCATCGTATTTTCTAGCTTGCCTACTTCTTCTAAGAATTGAATGAAACGTCCAATCTGCTCGTCTGTATGACTTAGAAATCCAGCATAGCACTCCATCATTCTAGCAAATAACCTTTTTTCGTCAGCTGAGAGGTCATCCCATTTCTGTACTCCTTCATTTGGTGGTGCTAGCTCTGTGTTCTCAGGGTACTATACCCATTTTCTTCTGTCTTTCTATTGTCTCTTCTCTAATTTTGTCCCATCCTTTGTCAAACTTACCTTTGTATTTATCAATCCATTCTTTTGGTACATGATGCGGTGCATGACATGCACCAAACGCTAACCAAAGAAACCAAGGTTTTTTGGGAGCAACGGATTCGTGATTGGCTATAGCCAAGTTTGCTTTGTCTACTAGGTCTACGCTTAGATGGTAGCCTTCCTCTGCAGTCTTTGGTTGTTCAATCGGATGATTATCATGATAAAGTTGTGGATTCCATTGGCTACTGTCTCCACCTATAAAGCCATAAAATCGGTCAAAACCCATCATCTCGCCTGTTGGCCATCGCTCAAATGGTCCTTCTGGACCTGTGTCTTGTGTAGGAGTATTATGCCACTTGCCAGCACAGTAAGTGTTATAGCCATAAAGCCGTAACATAGCTGCAATAGTAGACTTTTCTTTTGGCATTATACCGTTGTAACCGGGGAAGCCTGTTGCAAGTTCTGTGATGGCAGCCATTCCTACTGAGTGATGGTTGCGACCTGTCAGCAGGCATGCACGTGTAGGAGAACACAGAGCAGTTGTATGCCAGTTATTATATAATAAACCGTTTGCTGCAAGTTTGTCCATATGTGGTGTATCTATAGCACCACCGTAACAGCTCAACCAACCATATCCTACATCGTCTAATACAATGATCGCTACATTAGGTGCATCAGCCGGTGCACGAATAGGCTGTGGCCACCATGGTTTTGAATCTTCAAAAGTACGTCCAATCTTTCCCTTAAATTGTTGGCTCATAACTAAGGAATATATATATGTTATTTAACCTTTTACTAGGAGACAGAATCAGGCTAATCTTTAATTTTAATAATCTATATGTGGAACCATATGAAAATTAGTAAGAGATTGGTATTGATCGTAGTATTATAATGGACGGCAACATGCTCATCGTAATGATAATATCAAAAGCACGGATAATAATGGCAACATCAATGATCAAAATCAGATTTCAAAACAAGGACAGTCTACCAACAATAACAATATAAACAATCAAACATCCAATCCAAAAAATAATCCGACAATAATAATAGCGTCCCATATAGCACAATATAATCTCTACTTCAGGTTCAGCCTCAAATTCTAATTTAACTTCAGGATTAGGTTCCTTATAGGGTTCTAATTCAGGTTCGGCTTCAAGTATAGTATATTACAAATAGACAATGCTATGTATAACTTCTAAAATTAATATATGATCATTTACTTTGATTTTTATTTATATAATTTTTTTATAGTAATAATATAGTTAAAAATATAAGATTACGACATATATACTTGTGTTAAATATGAAAATTAAGGGATCAAATTTATAAAGTATCGCATAAAGGAATAAGGTTATTTTATATCCATATCAATAATTTTGATAAAATTATCCTTGGTACCTTTCAAGACGCTAATTTTCTTTCCATTAACATATTTATTAACATATTCAAATCCAAGTAGATTTCTAACATCCTTTAATGCAGTTAAATTTTCTATGTTATTCTTCAACTTTAATTCGTTCATTATATCAATTGTGATTAATTGTGATTAAGACATTGTTTTCTTTTAAAATTAAAAGAAAGGGGATGAGTTTATTCTCTACGCAATAGTCTACCTTCAAACGGAATTCAAGTTCACCTTGGCTATCCTTATCACTTTTTATATGTCTTGAATGGGCATCATTTATTTTATTTAAAAGGAATGCTCTTACCCAAACATTGTTTTTCCTGAACTTTCATCTATAGCATCTCTTTGTTCTTTAAGAAGATCTATTCACTCTGGAACAGACATACTTACAAGTTCATAGAATATTTTACGTATTTCTATTGCAATGTCATTCCAACCTTTATTTAACAAATAGTGGTTATCTCTGATATAAGATGCAGTAAAATCTCCCAGGATAGCAAGAGATTTCTTGTTATCCGCGAATTGTTTTTTAAATTCTTCTTGTTCTATCGTTTCTTTTTTTCTTCTTCAGGAAAGTGTATTGACATAAATCTCCTATTATGAAAACCATCATTTGGAGGAGTATATTATACCATTTAGATTATGTACCTGAACTGTATGGGTTAATTTTCTCTATGTTCTAGAGATTTATAGTATGATTAATTATGCTAATTGGTATAGATATTAATATCATTGGGCTTAACGCTAGAGTTTATTGGAAAATCTTGTCATAGAATTTGCTTCTGCAAGTTATATTTTCTACCGAATGCTTGATTAGTTTAGATATTGATATCTGTTTTCTATAACTGTTTGTAAATAAAGCTCCTACTTCATTTACTAATACACATATGTTTTTGATACACATTAGATCTTGCATAATTAATACATTAGAAAAACAACTAAAAATTAGAAATATACTTCAACAACATGCTTAATAATTAAAATAAAAATATTATAAGATATTATTTACAATATCTAAAATTTTGATAGGCACCCATTAGGCAAAAGATTGCTTTGTTGCATGATTCGAAAAATAGTTAAAGATGCAATTCATTTAGGACAAGTATAATTATATTTTGACTATTTACGTTATATCCTTAACAACAAAACGCTAATAAAAAACGATTTAAAATAATCATGCAACAAAGCAGCAAAAGATCTATTCCTATATTTCTTATTTTGCTAATGCATAGAAGTAGATGTAACCATGTCTCTTTTTCCAGATGCACCATGTACAATACTTTCTACTCCAATTATTAACAGATTAACTGCTAACAGAAATATTAACAATATTATTCCTGATACCGGATGTGCAAACACTATAAAAGATATTACCAATGACAGTATGCCTATTCCTATAAGATCTGCTCTTGACCATTTCGATATGTACTTATTTGTTACACCTTGTATTATTCTGGCAATTCCTATTACTAATAGTCCAGCAGCAAGTAAAGTAATCAAGACTAGTGTAGTGGATAATGGAAATGCAAGAACTGTAAAGCCTAATCCAATAGCTATGATTCCCAATATAATATTACTGGTACGTGAAGATTTTTTTAGATATGGCAGTACTCCTGCAGTGATTCTTTCAGCTCCTGCAGCAAGTAATGTAATTGAAAGTAGAAATACAAGAGTTGCAATACCAACTCCTGGATCAATAAGTATTGAAAGAGATAAAACAATAGCAATTACTCCGAATACTATTTGTACGATTCTTATGGTTTTTGGATTCTTTTGATCAAATTCGCTCATACGATGATTATATGCAAGAGTTATATAAACAATATATTTATATTAGAAACTTAAGTTATCGAGTATTCTATTATAGTTAATAGATCTCTTGCATAATTAGTCGTCTAATATAACAACAAAGTAGTCGATGCAATTAATGTTGCAAAGATTATTATCGTCAAGTTTCTTGATGAAATTATCATAAGTAGTGGTTTTAACATGATTTTAAATTAGTTTATAAACATTCTGAATCTCTTTTTATTATGCAAAAAAATGTTCTAATGTTCTATTTTTTGAAAACTTAACTATCATCTTGGATTATTCGATAGCATAGTACTAACAGTTATGATGTTAGTAGCCGAGGAAATGATGGTAACGATATCGCCTAGGAAATTGATAATATTAGATATAGTAATTACACGTGTAATAATCCTTATCAAAACTACTAAATGTGAAATACTTTGAAATCTCTAGATAATTACTACTAGATATGCATAGTCATGCAACACAACTTTATAACAATGACCTTATTTCTTATTTAATTCGATATAAACATATCGAAGACACCAACTTTAAATTAATTTCCATATATTATCTATATATAGCCACGAATATAAAATTAATAAATTATATCAATTCAAAAGAAAAATAATAATATATTATATTAAATGATATTTTTCTATCTAGTCTTCTTTTATAATCAACCATAAGCATTAATGATGCAATAATATACATCTTTTTTATTTATTATTCCCTTTAGAATACATTTTTGAAAAAAGAATTTCTAAGAATAAAGAATAAAGAATTTATGAGCAGGTAGTTGATGAAATGAATGATTGTTGAGAATACAAAAATATGATGACAGATCTTATTAAATAAATATGGATGCATGAAATGCAATATGGAACATAAATCGTTTTTTGATTGCATTATTATTCACTTAATAATAAATAAAAATTTTAATTTTATCTATGACAAAATAACCAACGTTATTAAAAGAAAAGGCAGTACGAAAGTAATGGACCGAATGAAATGTTTCTAATTATGCAAAAGATCTAATAAATAGACTTGCTATATTTTTTAATATGGATATGTCAATAGTGATTCGCATAAAATAATTATTACAATTCTTGCTAGATCCGAATAACAGTTATAAATAAACTAGGAAAAATCTTAAATACGTATTAATTTATCAGAACATGTTAATAAATAACATCGTCTAAACATAGTTAATGAAGAAAAAATTATTTATTATCAGTTTCACATCCTTAATACTCATTTCTTGTATTGCATCTACAACTCTATCTAATCCGATTTTTGCTCAGTTATCTCCTTCTTTAAATAACAATGGGAGCGGATTAGGATTACCGCATACTCTTAAAAACGTATTTAACCATGGGATAAACGCCTCTAAAAACCTAATCAATCAGGCTAGTAATGCCATTAACCCATTTAACTTAATCAATCAGGCTAATGATGCAATTAAAAACAACCCATTTAACTTAATCAATCAGGCTAATGATGCAATTAAAAACAACCCATTTAACTTAATCAATCAGGCTAATGATGCAATTAAAAACACAATTAGCAAGAGCAAAAACGCCACTATGAATCAAATCAATCAGGCTGCAGTTAAAAAATTGAATAGCATTTTTTCTCTTACCAATGTTGTAGGAATTAGCATGGTTAATGGAATTAAACTTAATGAAATAGCAATTGGAGATAAAAATATATCAGCTGTATTGAATTATCAACCAGCTCAAAATAACACTGGAAAAAATTCATTACCAGTGACTGTAATTGTAACAAAATTGCCTATTGCAAATCTTACTAAATTATTATATTTGGCTGCAGAATCTTCCAAGGTAGCATCAACATTATCAAGCGGTTCAGGTTCCATTGATTCTTTAATTAATCAAACCAAGTTAACTCCAGTTACACTAAATATTGCACTACAATCACTAGATTTAATAAAGAATTTGCAAAGTGGAGTCGTTAGTACAACATTAAGCAGTTTGAATAATCCTCAAAAAATATCTGTGCAAACACCTGGAGGTTTAGGATCATCATTATCAACGGCTCCAAATGAATTTGTTACAGTATTAGTTGTTCCTTCTTTGGGAATAGGACCTTTTCCATCAATTTCTTTAAAGTAGAAAGACATTTTCATTTATCATTATTTTATTAGTAAATATAGATATATTATTTCTAAATAATAAAATGCCTCAATATTATTTATATTATTAAAAATTTTAAATTTAAAAATCTACGTTGCACAACATATATCTTTTTTTATATTTTTTTTATTTCATATTTGTAGCGCCACATACAATACAAATATTACTGAATTATATTAAAAACAAAATTAGTAATTAATACTATTTCATAATATGATACATATAATAATACGTTGTATATCTTTTAACTCGATTATTGTCTAGAATAAGTAAATTAAATATCAATACTATTATTCTATCGTAATTGTAATATCTTCACTAGTTGCCAAAGTTTTTTGTTTTTCTTGACGAATTTTATACAATAGGTCAAGGCCTCCATCTTCGGTCACATAGATTTGTCTTTGACCATTATATGATACAAGCTCACAACTAACGAGATAAAACAAATACTTTTTTAAAGTCTTACATGGAAGTGGTGATATTCCATGTATTTCAATTGGCAGCTGATAAAGGGATATCTCATTTATACAAAGTAATAGAATAGGTTCTATTATAGATGCTTTCAGTTTGGGTGATCTTTTAGCACTAAACAAAAAAGTCATTCCTTTTAGATCTGACAATTTAAATCAAGAATAGAAAATTCATCTATTTTGCTTTCGCAAATTTGACATTCTTTATAAAAAGCCGGCGAGTTATTATTTAATTTAAGATGGCTTAAAGTTGATGCCATCCAAAAACAACTTTGACAGATTAGAAAGTAATTTTGTTTTTGTTGTTGTAATTCATCAACAGACTTATAGCTATCAAGATGAGTATATTCTGCTACCAAAACAGATTTTAAAAGGCCGTATTTGGACTGTATTGTCTTTGTATTCAATATAAAAGTTAATAATAAGAATTATAAAAGCAGATCCTATACTAAGGCAATAGTTTATGATATAATCATAAAACAAGAGGATAATGATATTTTTTTTAAATAAAAGTAATAGAAAACAGTGTTTACCAATGATCATCAATTTGATGCCCTTATCAGAAATATTCAGTTATAAATACAAACAATAGAACTTTTAAATACGATATCTAATGGAAAAATAATATATATACCCATACAAAAAATTGTAGATTCGTCACATACAACACTAGTAATATGCGATGACAGAAAATGCTTGTTGATTTTATTTTAAACAAAAAGAAGTTTATGAAAAACATTAATATGTTAATTGAATTTGTAAAAAGAGCAGATACCCATTTTTATATTATTATAGAAATCTATTAACCAAATACGAATCTTCAGCAGACTTTGTACTGGTAACAAACTGTTTGTGATGATATAACAACAAAATCTATCTATAAAAAAGGATAGTTCTTTCAGTTACGATAAATAAATAAAAGATGATAATAACCAATCATAATGCAAACATCTTTTCTATATCGATTTTGCACTTTGATAATATCTGTAAAAAAGTATAGTATCCTATAGAAATAGCAGCTGAACTTGGTATTAAATCAAGTGCAGTTTTGCACTTGATTATAACTATATAATTCTTTTGAAAATGTCTCGGTTTGATGATATGCATATAGGAACTTAATAAGAACTTCAAACCTTTCTGCCAATTTATATATTTTTAGGTATGGGCATTCATTTTCTTATTAAACTTTCAATCTTTTGTATATCTCTTAAGATAGAACAGGTTTGTGGAGATCTATTGCTCACAAAGCTGTTTGCAAATAATCATACAAGATCTAATATTTAATGTTACGATATGATTCAAATTTATATCCACCATTTAATCATATTGTATAGGAACACAAAAATTTTGATGGGTAATTTTAGGTTATCATATAGTTAGTTTTTGATTTACTGTGACTTTGTTTCTGATCCCGTTAAAGGATCCAAGAACAATTTATTTTCAGAACCGGATTTTAAGCTAAAATCAAACATATTTGTAAGTGAACGAGCTTTTTTGTCAAATGAATGATTTCCAATTCTTCCTGTATGCCAATTATCCTCGATAAATCGTAAAATCGAAGATTGATCTTTTATTTGGTGGTCTATGAAATTTGTTTTGGAGTATGGTGAAATTATTAAAAGAGGTAAACGAGGACCATATCCACACCTATCTTGAGGGGAACTCGAAGGAGCATGACCGCATAGGCCTGCATTACTTAGAAAATCATGAGCAGGGTCATTTGATTGACTGACTATCGGTGGAAATACATGATCATACCAACCACCAGAATCATCATAAGTTATTATAATTGCCATACTTTTCCAATCAGGGATACTCTGTAAACGGTTTATTGTATTAACCAAAAAGTTTTGCTCATCTGCTGGAGTTGATATCATAGGATGTCCGTCTTGATATGTGGGAGCCTTGATATAACTTACTGAAGGTAACATTCCGGATGTAGCAGCCTTCCAAAAAGCACTCAGATCATATTGATGATTCGCTTGATCGGTATGACCAATCATGGAAATAGATATTGGAGAAAGATGATGAGGGTTTGCGGTTGAGTTATAGTATTGAAAAGGTTCATCATCTGGATAATAATCATGAGAGTTCCAGCCTCCAATACTGGTATGATTGTTAAAGGTGCAAACCCACTTTCCATTCTCTGTTTTGGTGGAAGGTTTGAATCCTCCCGCAAACCATCCCCAAGAGATATTTTTTGAATTTAAGAGATCACCTATATTCTTTCCAGTCATCGATATTAAATTGGAAGATGATATAAAACTTGGAGAACAATCATCAAATACGGGATCAGGATTACCCACTACGGTGCCATTAATTACATCTATACTATTAGATGGATTCGCGCCATGTGTCTGCCCTGAAATAAGATTGAGATGTCCTGGTACAGAAGGACCAAAAATAGATCCATAATAGTTGTCACTCATTGCATAGTGTTGTGCATAGTTCCACAATGCAGTGACAGTATTACCATCGTAGTAACCCATTACCTCGATTGGATTACATATTCCAAAATCATTTGGATTAAAACTAAATAAAGGCGAGCTAAATTGAACAAATTTGTTCATTAGCCCTCCATTATATTCCTTTTGCTCCCCTGAATAAGAGTGTGTTATATCACAAGTTCTTTGTTTGGATGGATCCATTCGAAATGGGTTTACGGAATTAGTATTATTAATTAAAGTAGCTTCATTTAACCCATTAATTGCAGGTGTATGGGATTCTGATTTAAATTTGGATCCATTATCTCCGTTTAAAGCATGAGGATAAGTACCAAAATAATGATCAAAAGAAACATTCTCTTGGAATATTATCACTAAATGTTTTATGGGTGTTAAGGTTGATGTAGAAATAGAAATAGAGGAACTACGATCAGATAAATAAGCGAGAGACGTCAAAGATGGTAAGAATCCGCACAAAAATATGAATAATATTAATAGTGGAGAAAATATATATAAAATTTTCTTCGTAAAATATATTCGCAAAAAATAGAATTAAATATAAACATTTAGTTATACTACTTGGTTTTGTAAAGTTAAGGAAAACGCTATAGATTTTCTAGTTGTTTTTTATTTATGATACAACAAGTTAGAAAAAGAACAGAACTGAAGATATTATATATTCTTTACACCTTTATTCCAGCGGTCTTTCATTAAGAAACATATCCAAAGCAATATCTTGATTCGTTATAAGAAGTCATACTGCAATTAGAGATTGGATACAAAAGTACAAACCGGAAAGATTTTTTATAGTAAAATCAAAATATCTGAATTTATAATAGATTAAAAACTCAACTCAAATTAGGACCAGAAATCATATGGTTATAGGTTGCTATTATCGAATCTGAAACTAAGAATATTCTTAATAAGCATATCAAATATCAAAAGAGAGGAACATGTTTCGCTAAAGACTATTTTCTTTCTGATATTTTAGATGAATATGGCCAATATTGATTTCAATAGACGGTGGAACATAGTATCCACAAGCTTGTCGCTTTTTGAAACTACATAATCATGTTTATTCATCATATGAGAAAAGCGTCATTATTCAAAGGACGATGTAATATATCAAAGACCAAACTGAAGGTTTTGATGACTATATTCCATGTAAAAATAAAAAATGTAGATTAAACCACGTTCAACAATGGTTAAATCTATTTACAGATTATTATAACAAAGAAGTGATTCCTTAACTTTATAGGGTCTGGTACTAATTTAACACATTTAATAATTTTTATAAATTTATCATACTATTGCATTTTACTACTTAAATAAACCGTCTTGTATAATCTATAATATCTTCTCAATTTATAAAAAATTTCTCTACAGTGTATTAAATATTGTATGTAAATTAGATGAAATGTAAATTATTCTATTAGTAAATTCTAGTTCAATGCTTTCGATTTGTTAATTTGTAGATCAAGAGTGCTTTACCCCAGACGATGTAATGAATAATAAACTTGAGAAATTCATAAACAAAATGTGACATAAAAAGCATTTTTTAAACGAAATCGTATTTATTAATAATTTTGCTATTATATAAGATTTTAAATGAAAAAGTTTTAGTCATAATAAAATCCTAATACCATATGTGAGTTATAAGTTAAAACACAAAATACATCCCAGGCATAAAAAATCAAGAAACATAGAAAATGTTCTAATTATGCAAGGTGGCGGTTCATTGGGATCTTTTGCTTGTGGGGTATTTAAGGCACTAGTAAAACAAAATATAAGAATAGATATAGTTGCAGGTACTTCTATTGGTGCAGTAAATGCTGCCATAATTGCAGGAAGTAAAAGTGATCATCCTGAAAAAGATTTAGAAAACTTTTGGCTTGAAATAAGTGAAAGTACTGTACAAGTTATTCCCGATCTATGGATGTATGAATGGGACTCTCATAATAAAGAATATTTGACAAAAAAAATTTCATCTGCTTCTGCAAATGCTGCATTTTTCGGTGTTCCGAAAATGTTTGTTCCACGGTGGCAATGGTGGAATAGTTCTGGTCCAACAAAACAAACGGATAAAGAGAATTATTTTAATCCAAAAAATTGGACTTATTTATACGATCATTTCCCACTTGAAAAAACACTTGACAAATACATCGATTATAAAAAATTAAATCTCGCTGCTACACAAGAGGAAAAACCCGAAGTTCTTCGACTAATTATAACTGCTGTAAATGTTATGACTGGAAAACCGCTTGTATTTGATAATGCACAAATGGAAATTAAAGCAAAACATATTCTGGCAAGTTCAGGTTATCCTATATACGGATTTCCATGGGTTGAAATTGAAGAGAACGTATTTGGATGGGATGGAAGTTTACTTAGTAATACGCCAATTAGAGAAGTTATCTATGTGTCGCCAAGAAATGATAAAAATATTTTCATAGTGGAAAATTATCCGCAGAAAATTGATCGTCTTCCTATGAATATGGCTGAAGTCATTAATCGATATAAAGATATTTTATTCTGCGATAAAGATATGTATAATATACAGCTGTCAAAATTGATAACTCGTCATATTAACCTTATAGAAAAATTATATGATGTATTTGAAAAATATACAGATAAATCCAAAATCAATACAGAGGAATTAAAAAATATAAAAGAAGAATATGATAACCTTATAGAAAAATATGGGGCAGAAATAAAATCTGTTACAAGAATCATGCGAAGCGAATTAGAATCTCCCACAATGTTAAAGAATGCAGATTTTTCTACAAAAACCATAAAAAAATTAATAGAACAAGGTGAAATAAAGACATTAGAGAAACTAGCTTCTAATCAGCCAATGAAATTTGACTATGAGTTTTAGAGTATTCTTTATACAAGATAGAGATTAAAATTTGGTTGCAGTTGTTTTGTGCTCTTTTTTTCCAATTATTGGATAGATTTGTATATCCAATAATTGTTTTTTTGTCGTTGCTGTTAATTTTTAAAATCATCTACCAAAACTTATAATTCTTTTTGTATAAAATACGCGATAAAGGTGAAAAGCTATTTCTAATTGATTATATAATGAATAGAATATATTCGTAATGATATACTCAATTATATGTTATAGAATCTCATTTACATTGAGTTTTAACCCGAAAAGTAGATATAGAATGTAGTATATATTATGCATGCAATTTTTAATCTATAGAATCATATTCATTTTCCGTATAACATTATTGGAGTAATAATTTAATAATTATTAACAAAAGTATTAGATAGATGTTTCAACGACTAAATTATCCTACCAAAAAATGTAAATTAAAATATATGAATAATTGATTGAATGTCATAGAATTTTATATTGAGAAAGAGTTGGTAAATTGAGCTCTTTTTCACAAATCATAAGTTTAAATGTTCATGAGAATAATAATTCTATGGAAAGTAAAAAAAGTCATCAAGATATACTTGGAATACATCATATTACAGCCATCGCAGGTGACCCTCAGAAAAATATTGACTTTTATACTGGCTTTTTGGGATTGCGTTTAGTCAAGCTAACAGTTAACTTTGATGACCCTGAAACTTATCACCTATATTATGGGGATAATATAGGCAGACCCGGAACAATTCTTACATTTTTTCCGTGGCAATATATTCCAAAAGGATTTAAAGGAACAGGTCAAGTTGTTACTACATCATTTTTAATACCTGAAAACGCAACAGAATATTGGATCAATAGATTAAAAAATTATGGGATTGAGTTTATGGGTCCAATTAAGAGATTTAATAATAATGAACAAGTAATTACATTTTATGATCCAGATGGTTTAGAATTAGAACTTGTTGCCCATAAGGTTGCCGAAGAAAGAAAAGATCACGTTTGGAAAAAAGGTCCCATTCCTGAAAATTATGCTACGAGAGGATTTTATTCAACAACCATTTCCTTAGAAGGATACGAAAGAACTGCTGCACTTTTAACTGAGACTATGGGATTTTCTAAAATTAAAAATGAAGGAAACAGATTTAGATTTGAAATTGAAGACAAAGAAAAAATAATAGATGATTTTTATAGTAACAAACAAAAAAGAGAATTTGATCTTTTGAAATCATCATCTGTAGTAGATATTGTATGTTTGCCTTATACTCAAAGAGGTTCTATGGGTATAGGTACAGTCCATCACATTGCATGGCGAACTCCCACTGACGAAATTCAGATAAAAATGAGAAAAAAGATAATCACTACTGGGCTTGACGCTACACCTGTTATTGATAGAACCTATTTCCATTCAGTATATTTTAGAGAACCTGGCGGCGTTTTATTTGAAATAGCAACTGATCCTCCGGGTTTTATGGTAGATCAAAAAGAAGATGAGCTAGGACAGAAACTCTTGTTACCAGCATGGCTGGAGCCAGAACGTGAATATCTTGAGAAAACACTTCCTAAAGTTAACGTACCTGCTCTTGATAAATTTTCTTCATTCTCGTAAGTAGACCATAAAAAGTGAAAAGTAATGAAACAACTTGATTTTAAACATCGTTTTATTCCCTCTCCGCTACAGCAAAAAATTACCAGTAACTTTAATCAAAAACAAAGATCTCAAGATGATAAATCTGAATCATGGACTTTGCTACTGCTTCATGGCACTGGAGGAAATGAAGATGATCTAATACAGATTGGACAGATGTTATCACCATCTGGATCTTTGTTAAGCCCTAGAGGGAAAGTATTGGAAAATGGAATGCCAAGGTTTTTTAAAAGACTTTCTGAGGGAGTTTTTGATATCGAGGATTTAAAGTTTAGGACCAAAGAATTAGCCGATTTTGTCAAGGATGCATCAAATGTTTACAGTTTTGATATAAATAAAACAATCGCAGTAGGCTTTTCCAATGGTGCAAATATTGCTGCAAGTCTTCTTCTTTCTAATCCTGAAACAATAAAAGCTGCAATCCTTTTTAGAGCGATGGTTCCCTTTCTACCGGATGTTCTGCCTGATCTATCAGATAAAAAAGTTCTTTTATCTGCAGGGACACTTGATCCAATAGTATCAAAACACCAGACAGAAGATCTGTTAAATATATTGCAGAAAAGCAAGGCTATTGTTACCTTAAAATGGCAACAATCAAGTCACAACTTGACAGAGAATGATATATTGTTTTCAAAAAAATGGTTGTCAGAAAATATAATACTTTAGTTTACTATCACCTTAGTTTGTTTATCTCATGTGATCCTCATTGATGCTGTTGGATAGAACTTCGAATAAAAGCATCAATACTGGATAATTTCTGCCTAATTCACTATTATTTATTCAGCAAATGGAATACGCGGATCAAAAACTACTATATTGTTTACAATAACAAAGATGTTAAGAATATGATGAGAAAGATTTGGAAACAATACATGAATGTATCAGGACAAACAGGTAACAAATATATCTTGCTTTGCTGCGTGATTATTTTCCACGCTATTTGTTATAGTTTTGTCCATTAATTAAAAACGAATACAGTAAAAATTTCCATTGTTATTGTCCCAGATAAATCAAAGTTTTAACTCGTTTTCGATTCATCTAACAAAGCACTGAATTTTAAATCATGCAACAAAGTATCTTTTATGTAATATGACAATTACATTGTTGTAATGTATAAACGAAATAGAAAAGATATCTCGACAACAAAAACTGCTTTAATTTCAAACATTTTTACTAGTGCTTTAATTATACTTTTTTCTACTTTTGCTGGATCTTTGACCCTACAGAAACAACAACATGAGCAATTAAATGTATTTGCATTACAATTTCCTAAATCTCAGCAAGCAGATTTAATGGCGATTAATTCAGGTAAATCTCCATCAACGGATAATTTTAATCTTCCACCAGGCTATAAAATGCAACCTATACTATGGAATCTTTCACTTCCAACTACAGTTACATTCAATGATAAAGGAAATATAATGTATATAGCAGAAGGAGGCTTTATTTATGGTGGTTTAGAATCAACCCCTAGAATTCTTCAGTTAAACCTCAAAAATGACAATCTATCAGTTTTGGTTGATAGAAATCTAAATAGCCCTATAACGGATTTAAAATATCATAACGGAAAGATATACGTATCAAATAGAGACAAAATATCTACTGTAGATCCAAAAACGGGCTTTGTAAATGATATTATTTCTGGACTGCCTAGTGCAGGAGATCATCATAATAATCAAATAGCTTTTGGTTATGATGGAAGATTATATTTTGGCCAAGGAACTGCAACTAATAGTGGCGTCGTGGGAGGAACAGGTAGTGAAAGTGGAGGATGGTTAAAATCAAACCCGAGTTTCCATGACATTCCATGCAAGGATATAGTTCTAACAGGTCAGAACTTTAATGTATCAAATCCTCTTTCTTCAAATCCCAAAGATAATATAACAACTGGAGCATTTGTTCCCCTGGGGGAGAAAACAACCAAAGGACAAGTAGTTAAAGGCAATATAAAATGCAACGTCAGTATTTTAAGTTCGAAATTAGACGGAACCGATCTAAAGATTTTAGCATGGGGTATCAGAAATCCTTATGGTCTTGCGTTTACAGGTGATAGTAAAAGTTTATTAGTAACTGATAACGGCGCAAATGAAAAAGAACCTAAAAGTAGGCCAATAGCTTCCGATGATAATAAACTATATCTAATCAATATTTCAAATGCTAGTAACTGAGGTAAATTTTATGGATGGCCAGACTTCTTTGGTAAAGGAAAATTTCTGAAACCTGTAACTGATTCACAGTTTAAATCACCTAGATCCAATCAACCACTTCATTTTCTTATACAAAAACATTCTCCTGTTGAAAAGTTATTTGCAGATCCAGGATTTGCTATCGGAATATCTCAAACTGATATTCCATCTCAAAATTACAATAATAATGCAAAAATAATAGGTGGAAAAGAAATAATAGAAGAAAAAGGATTTAACAATAATGAGGCATACATTGCTGAATTTGGAACACAAGCACCAATTACACATACTCCTATAGGCATAGTCAAAGATGAAATTGAAGGCAAGGCCATAATAGGTCAAAAAATTATTAAATTGGATTTAAAATCAGGCAACTATAGCGACTTTATATCCATGAAGTCGCCTGATCAAAGCTTTAGACCGGTAGGTATAAAATTTAATCCAAATGGAAAAGTTATGTACATTGCCAGTATAGGCGATTATAGCGTAATAAAGATAGCTCCAAATGGTGCATTATTGCCTATGCCAACACAATGGCCATATCTTCATAGCGGTATAATATGGAAGGTAACATATCAACCACCATGACAGATTATCCCCATAGACAATAAGTAACTATTTAAAAAAGCTGCTTTATTGCATGATTCATCATTTCTAAATACATTTAGATAACATTAACCAACAAAATAGATCTCTTGCATAATTAGAATAAACCGCAGATCTCGTTTGGCAATATTCTAAACTTCTTCTATCATCATAAATTTAGGTGATGTTAGGGTTGGAGCATAGGCAGGAATTAGTGTATCCTTGTTTTCGTTAAAATACTTTAACATCTTCTTGGATTTATACTGAGTTGATGCCTTGTCCATAAATAAACAGCATTTTAGAAGTTTAAGTATATATTGAAAATCAGAATATTAGTGTAGTTTTTTTATATCTTATTCCTTTTTTATCATTTGATCAAACAAACCTTGATCATAATAGTTAAAATTATAATCGCAATTTTTTTGTTATTATGATGGATTTGAGGAGGCGAAGTTTTGATTAACGTTCTTTGTTGTTGTTGTTGTTGTTGTTGTTGTCGTCTTCTTACTTTATTTTTAGAAAACATAATTCGTTGATGAAAACTAAAACAATAACTGCAAAATTCTGTCACGTCTGCTCCGCTATGACAATTACATTCACATATACTTTCTATTGGGAATTTTTGTTCCACTATTGTATATATCATACATGACTTATAACATCTCTGTAAAATTGATATTATTTCTTTGTTATTATAATGTACAAACAGATAAAGCCAGTTGGATAGGTTAAAGACCAACAGGAGTGTGTTTTTATAAGAATAAGGCTAAGGCGTTAATAACAAGTGTACATCGGAGTGCCGTTGTTTATAATAGGGAAAAGTCATCTTCTACAATTGTTCCTGAAAAGCCAATAGATTCTGTTAAAAAGGCGAAAAAGCCTATAACACTGCCTCTTGTTATATCAAGTGAAATACAAACTAGCCGACTTACCCGTTTAGAAAAAAATAAGAGTGTAGAGTAGTTGATATCGGAAAATGATGTCTGATGGTAAGAGTATCAATAGATAGTATAACACTTACCATATCAAGCGAAAGTACCAAGCATCTCACCACAAGTATCGCTGACGAATACCATTAGCTTGTACACTTGGATATAGGTTAACACAAAATTACAGCACACTTTGGCAATAGCGAACATGAGTCATCATCATCAACAACAACAGTAGTTAAAGTTTGTCTATATAACCATATGAAACCAGGATGTTTAGCCTAACATTTTCATCATATTTTCTAAACCAATGTTTTAAATTTAATTTAAATTTGATGCGCACAATCTGTATGAAAGAACCCTTGTTAGATAATGATCATGTTATTTCATATAACATAAAAACACTGAATTTTGCCTTTTTGATATTATCAGCGATTGGTTTTGCAGTAATAGGAACAAGATGATGACAATAGCAACAGGAATACAATATGTAAATGCACAAGTGCCCCAAAATAAGTCTTGTGCTTTCTCATGCTATCTCCAAGCATTTCACAGGGTTATTGTGATACATGCACGCTTACAAACCATCCTCCTACGATTACACCTGGAGAAATATTTATCTCAGAAATAAGTGGAGACTTGAGCTATGAGTAGAAAACTCAAAGTCTATTCGCGGTTTTTTTCAAATAACATAAATATTGGAGTGTTACTTTATTGCAAATAGAATCCAGAATATTATTCCTTGGATTCAGGGAGCCTTTAGTACATGTATGAATCGATTATATCGTTCTGAAAGGCCTTGCTTTCCGGGGATTTGGCTGGACCTCTATTGGATATCATACAATATATATATATATATATATTTATGGGCTTAGAAAAGCGTTC
>CAWHOB010000009.1:0-25477 GCA_963830925.1 uncultured Nitrososphaeraceae archaeon
TAAGAAATACTCCTAAAGCAATATATCAATTTATTTATGAGAAATTACACTGCAATTAGAGATTGAATACAAAAGTACAAATCAGAAAATTATTTTATAGTAAAACCAAAATATATGAATTTATAATATTGGAAACTGATACAAAAGCCAGTTCTGAATTAAAAGGATTTAAGATATCCATTGAACCAAAAGATAGATATATTCTTTAGTTTAAGAGATTGAAAGAATGAAATGTGTTTGCTATATAGTTCTTTCTGTCAAATATTGTTGGTGAATATGGGCTTACCTGTTTCTACAGATAGTAACAGTCGGTATCATCCAGTCGATAGTTTCTTAAAATTATATCATCGTATTCATTTTCCCTGTAAAAAGAATAGATGTAAATTGCTTTATTGCATGATTTGAAAACCCGTTATAATATTAGTTTATCTGTAACAATAACAATTGAATTTTCACTGTTTTCGTCTTTAATTAATCTACAAGACGTTTGTTAATAACGAAAAAAATAATCATGCAACAAAGCAGATGCAAATTAAAGCATGTAAAACAATAGATAATCTATTTAATTACCAAACATAATAAAGAAATAATATCTAAAGTTGATAGTTATGTAAAGAAGGCGGTATGTACATTTTTAAATTAATGATATTTGTTTTTAGCAACCAAATTGTTGCCATTATTTTGAGATATTAAAATTTAAAGGTTAGCATATCTAAACTAGCATAATCAGTTTATATTAATGATTATCAACGAATGTACATAACAATTAACAGAGCCGTTTGCTGTTGTAATACCTTATTAGAATGAAGAATTTATTTAAAAAGAATCAATTAGCATAAACAATATTGCCTAATACATCCCTATAAAAGAATGGCAGAAAAGTGTAAGTTATCAGATAACAAATTTTGTATATAAATGATCAAAAAATAACTTATATTTAACAAAAAGTATTATAATTTCTAAATGAGTATTTTATTTATACAAATTAAATTGGATAAAAATGACTGAACATTATAAACAAGTATCTGAAAAAAAAAGATTAGATGATTTGAATACAGAACACAAGATGGAAAACTTAGATCAAATAATTAATGGATTTTATAAATTGATTGGAGGAGACGAAAACAAATACGACACAGAAACAAGCGAAAGGTTAAAATTATTTGGTGATGAGTTATCACGCAAAAGAGAATACAACAAATTTACCACATTCAAAGCAGATCATGATGATATGATAATTGGAAACCACCTAAGATTATTCTCTTTCTGTGAACACCACTTATTACCTTTTTTCGGAGAAGTTGCTATCGGATACATTCCTGACAATAAAATTTTTGGATTATCAAAATTTCAAAGACTAATCGATAAAGTATCATCTAGACCGCAATTACAAGAAAGATTGACTTATCAAATTCTTAGAGAAATAAATAACAGATTAGAGCCAAAAGGAATCGGAGTAGTTATAAAAGCAATTCATACATGTGTATTTGCAAGGGGAACTCAATCTAGCACGGCAGAATTTACAACTTCAGCAGTTGAAGGAATATTTAAACAAGATATTAATACAAAAAACGAATTCTTATCAATAATTAACGCCAATGGAAGATTACGACTATAAAGTGCTTTTAATAATTTGTTAGCATGCGGAAAAAGGATTCGATATATTTTAATTAGATGGAAATAACATAAAGTTTAAATTGATATCTGCACCCGCAGCATCAGCAGTAAATTTTAATAATAATGTTGAAAATTCAAAAAATAACATTATAGAATATCTAGATTGGAATAACGCTTTAAGTATATTAGATAAAGCATATCGACTTGGGCTTTTTGTATTAATTATTGGTCCAAAAGGTACCGGTAAAACATCTTTGGTACGAAAATTTGCAAGTTCTATTAATAAAGAATTATTTTCCATTAATTTTAGCCTAAGGACAAGAGAATCACATTTAATTGGAACAAACACTATTGACAATGGTCAAATTAATTTTGTCAATGGAATTCTACTGCGTTCAATGACAGAAGGGAATATTCTATATTTAGATGAGCTCAATGCAGCAGAACCGGACGTATTGCTAAGATTAGATGAAGCTTTAGACGATAGAAGACAAATCGTTTTAAAAGAATCTGAAGGGCAAACAATAGTTGCAAAAGAAGGATGGTTTTCAATTGGAACAATAAATCCTCTATCTCATGTAGGAACAAAAGAATTACCTCCACAAATTATTAGTAGATTTCCAATTAGAATATTATTAGATTATCCCCCAGAAAATACCGAATTAGAAATAATAAAAAAACATGTAAAGTTAGACTATAATACTGAAGAAAGTGTAAGAAATTCGATTAGATTAGCCAATAATCTACGAAAAGCTGCATCATTAGAAGAAATATTTTATAGTCCAAGTATAAGAGAAACAATAGCATTTTCGAAACTCATTTTAAATAACACGGATCCAAAAGAAGCGGCAGAGATAGTTTTTGCGAATGTTTATCACCAATGGGGAGAAATAGAATATAGAAAAGTGATGGATATTATAACATCAATTTTCGTTTAATAGAGTTTGACAGAATGTCCATATTTTGGAACAGAGAAAAAGAAGAAAAAAAAAATCTGCAGCAACCTATAAACAAATTATCTGATAAAGATAAAAATAAATTATCAAATCAAATAAAACTACCCAAAGATGAAGATTCAGAAATAGAACATGCTTCTATAAGAACTGATGTACTATTAGATATTTCCACCTTTTTATCAAGAAGATGGTCTAACATAGATGATGTAACAGTGGTGATTTCAAGAGGAAGAAAAACCACCACAAACATTGAAAAAAAGAAAATAATTCTTCCAGAGTTGGATTATTTTTATGGCAACACATTTCAAAAATATCGTCAATGGAGAACATTATTATGGTATGAATCAATGCGACTAAAATATTCTTTTAAAATTTATGACACAGATATAGCATTTGGATATATTTTTAATATTATTGAAACAAAAAGAGTCGAAATCCTTGGTATTGATGAATGGAAAGGAATGATTAAAGAAATTATTTTCTACGAATCTTTGTCAGGAAATAATAAAGTTCTGTTGAACACATTGCATGGTAAAATAAAAATTATAGAAGGATTTGCCCAATATTTTTTAACGGGATTTTATAAAGGAGAAATATATGGTGGAGAGAATGAAAGAATCATCAAGGCATCAAATTATGCAAATGATCTAATAAAAGATTACATGAAAAAATATAAAGAGAATAATCAGCAAACAAGTGCTAAAGAAGCGCAAAAATATATAGAGAATGAGACAAGGCAAGTAATTAAAATTCTTCAAGTTGACTCATTAATGTCTATTCCACCCATTCCAATCATTATGCCTAAGAATAATTTTGGTCTTTCTGTTAATCATGAAGAGTTAAAGAATCAAATAGAAAAAGTTATTAAATTAAAAACCAAAGAAATTGAAATTGAAAAAGTCGGTAAAGAGGTAGAACAAGGGAAAGATATAAAAGAAGAATTTAAAGTATTAGTTAAAGAAAGTAAAAAAAATGACAATAAAGGTTATGAAACAATAGAGAATTTATCAATTTCCATTCCAGAGAATGATACAGATATTGATGAAAACAGAATTTACGATCTGGATTTAATTAACAAGACAAAAACTGCATTAAAGGAATGGAGATCAGGTTGGAAAGAAAATTATGATTACCATGGCGAAGAACTAGATGTTGAACATTATATTGAAAGACATCAAAAAGTTTTTATGAATGATAAAAAGATTGCAATTGATATAAAAATTTCATTGCTACTCGACCTTTCAAGTAGCATAGAAGACAATGAGATAGAATATAAAAAAGCTGCAGTAGCCCTTTGTGAAGGTTTAGAATATCTGAGAATTAAGTTTTCTGTATACGCATTTAATACAGAATCAAGAGCGATTAAATGTTGGATTATCAAACATCAAAATGTCGGATGGGGACCATTATACGCAAAAAGATTAATGAAAATAAAACCTCTTGGCGGAACACCATTAGCAGAGGTTTATGGAATACTCCAACCAGTAATCAATTCTTTTAAACCAGATATTTTTGTAACATTAACTGATGGCGAACCATCGGATACTGACGCAGTTAGGAAAACAGTAATATCTTATAAAAGAAATGGCATGCGAATGATTGCCATAGGCTTGGGTGTTGATACAAATGATTCAATAAATATTGGATATAATCTCAGGTATCTAAATTATGAAAAAACTTTATCATTATCCAAAAAGAGATTGCAAGATTTGCCTAAAAAGGTACTAAACCTTTTAACATTGAATTAAAGTCTATTTAAAACTTTATATCTGGATAATCTTTCTTCAATCTTATCCAATCATTCGAAAATATATCCAAACCCTTGTCAGTTAAAGGATGATCAATCATTTTTTGTAGTATGTCAGGAGGCATTGTAGCAATATTTGCACCTAGTTTCGCAGACTCTATGACATGAATAGGGTGGCGGATACTAGCAACCAGTATTTCTGTTTGGATATCATAATTAGAAAATATTTCAACAATTTCACTTATTAAGTTTAAACCATCATATCCAATATCATCCAACCGTCCAATAAAAGGACTTACATATGTAGCACCAGCTTTTGCTGCAAGTAATGCTTGATTTGCAGAAAATATTAATGTTACATTTGTTTTAATTCCCTTTTTATATAGAAAATTAACAACTTTCAAGCCTGTGCTACCCATAGGTATTTTGACCACCACATTATCACCATAACTTGCAAGTTTTAACGATTCATTGACCATCTCGTCAAATCCTGTAGCTACAACCTCTAGACTTACCGGCCCATCAACCAATTTAACGATTTCTTTCATAGTATCTATTGGATCAGTAGAATTTTCTTTTAATAAAAGACTAGGATTAGTAGTAATACCATCAAGAATCCCAAGATCTATGTATTTTTTTATTGCTTCAATATTAGCAGTATCTAAAAATATTTTCATTTCCGATCACTCTTTTTTAATTCAATCGCAGTATTTACTATTTCTTTTTGAGACAAACCATACTTGATAAACAATTGTTCTATTTCATCATCTCTTGCAGATTCGCCAAACATATCTCTTATACCCAATTTTTTTACGAAAGTAGGGCAAGAGTCAGATGTAACATCAGAAATAGAGGAACCCAATCCACCAATAACATTATGTTCTTCTACAGATATTATAGGTCCGGATTCTTTTACACATTTATAAATCAAATCACCATCAATCGGTTTAATAGAATACATATCAACAACTCTACATGAAATATCATGTTCTTCTTTTAAAATATTTGATGCTTTAATACAAGAGGAAATCATGGTTCCACATGAGATCAAACTTAAATCATTTCCGTCTATAAGAATATTACCTTTACCAATTCGAAAATCCGAATCTAAATTATAAATTTCAGGTGTAGAGGGACGGGCCAATCTAACATAAAATGGTCCAGAATTTAGGACAATCTCTTTAATTATTTTTTTTGTACTTATAGAATCAGAAGGAACCAATACTCTCATATTAGGAAGAGATTTCATTATAGAGATATCTTCCAATTGCTGATGGGTTGCACCATCAGGACCAACAGATAACCCCGCATGAGACACGACAATTTTCACATTTAGATTAGGATAACAAATTGCATTTCTGATTTGATCCAAACACCTACCAGGTATAAATGCGGCATAAGTACTCGCAAATGAAATCTTTCCGGCTATTGCTAATCCTGCAGCTATAGACACTAAATTTGCTTCAGCTATACCAACATTATATAGCCTATTGGGAAACACATCTCCAAAGGCTTTAGTCTTTAATGAGTCAGTAGTATCTCCGCCAACGCAAACAATATTACCATAATCTTCTCCCAATTGTACTAATGTTTCACCATATGCGGACCTCATTTCAGAGATTTGTGAAGTAGTTTTTAAAGAAAATGTCAATATAGATTAACCACTCTCATTAATTTTTAAATATGTTTTTATTTTTATCATTATCCTTGTTCTTTTATTACATTAAATTCATTTATTATAGCTTTTCTATGTTTCATCCAATCCTCTCTAATATCTGCAGATATAGAATCGTTTAGTAAATCCTTTTCAAGATATGAATTTAATAAAAATTTTGTATTATTAACAGAATCCATATAATTTTCACTACCAAAAATTGCATTACCCATAACAAAAATTCTACACCCAACTTCATAACAACTTAATATCGTTGACAAATCTACCCCCCCGTCAGCCTCAAAATACCCTTTAAAACCATTATTTTTGAGATCAGGAATCATAGTTTTCATTTTGGAATAAACAGATGGAATAAATTTTTGTCCTGCAAACCCAGGTTCGACAGACATTATCATTATCAAATCGAGACAATCTAAATATTGATGGGTCCATGACGGCAAATTAGTATCGGGTTTAATTGCCAGACCAGGGCTTACCCCATTGGATAACATGGTATTAATTGTTTTTTCAAAATACTTCTCATCTACGCACTCTTCTATATGTATTGTAATGATATCACAACCTGCACTAATATAAAAGTCCAATTGTTCTAATGGATTATTAATCATTAAATGAGTATCAAATGGCAATTTAGTAACGCCTCTTAAATTTTTTATAGTATCATAGAAGAAAGTTGTATTTGGTACGAATTTACCATCCATTACATCCAGGTGAATCATATCTACACCCAATTTTTCCACCATTTCGATTTTAGCCTCAAAAGTTTCCGTCTTTTTCCCTGCAATTATAGATGGAGAAATCATATATTCTCCTTCAAGTTCCTTCAGTAATACCGGCAGATGTTTTTTTGAGGGGGCCCTTCCATGCCATAGAGGATTATTTGCCATATGCTTAATTCCATGTCCTTTTACAGTATTTGCAATAACAATTTTGGGTTTTCCATTAGGTCTTGTTTTTAATGCACTAACTAGTTGTTCAATTCTATGACCATTTACCTCTATTACATCCCAATTAAAAGACAACCATTTTTCTTTTACTGGTCCTAATGGCATAATATCGTCACTAAATCCATCTTGTTGAATATTATTTCTATCCAAAATAGCTATTATATTATCTAGCTTAAATTTTGAAGCTGCCATCGCCGCTTCCCATACTTGGCCTTCATTAATTTCGCCATCACCTAAAAGACAATAAACCATATTTTCCAATTTGTCAAGTTTATTGGCAAGACCAATTCCAACGGAAATTGATAAACCTATTCCCTCGGAACCCCCTGAATATTCGATCCCGGGAACACTATGATGTTTTTGAAAATCACTATATCTTACAGGATGACCTTGTAAACGGGAATTTAATTTTCTTAATGTCTTTATCTCATCTTTAGGAAATGATCCTGCAAGAGACAATATCGCATAATAACCTGGTGCGGAATGAGCTTTAGAATTTATAAAATAATCACGATCTTTTGAAGTAGGATGCGAAATATCCAAATTCATAATTTGAAAATAAAGAGAGCCCATAATTTCTGTAGATGAAAAAGAAGCACCAGGATGACCTGACCCTGCTTCAGCAATTCCAAGTAGAGCAAGAGTTCTTGCCTCCCTGATGAGCCTTTTTAATAATAAATATCTTTTAATTTCATACATATTAATACACTTTTTCGACACACATATCTAAACGACAATATGAATAGTAAAATGCCATCAGGTCATCACATGAGTTGGTATTAACGCAGACGATACTATTATTATTTAGTGACATTATCATATCCTATATCCGATAAAATTGAGTTTAGATCATCAACGGTCAAACCCATACCCATTTTAGCATCGCGTCTAGCTTTAATGGATCCATTTGAAAAGGCAATTAATGTTGGTACCGCATTAATTTGATACTTATCCCATAATGGATTATCATCATCGTTTATTTGAACACCTCCTGATAAAATTTTGCTATCGATTTTTTTCATAGTTTCTTCAAAAACAGGTTTAAATCGGGTACAATAGGGGCACCAATCAGCATAAAATAAAACAAGAGAATATGAATTATTTTCTGTAATAACATTCATTTCGTCCAAACCATAATTCTTCATACTACAAATAATATGAAAATATCAATTAAAAAATATTATTATTTATTTTTAAAAATCATAATGGATAATTTAGAAATATTAAGATCCACTGCTTTGTTGCATGATTCGAAAATCAGTTAAAAAATGTAATATTAATATTATAATAACGGCGTGGTTGCATTATTCCTATAATCTTTGATCATATGTCAATCTTGTCTAAATAGATGAGACATGGTCATAATTCAAGTCTATTTTTTAATACAGGTCATACAGCTTAAAGCTAACCACTTAGATATGATTTTGATTAATATTGTCCCAAAGATTAGATTGAGAGAATAAAGGAATCCATCTTTTTAACATTCTATGTATCTGATATATTGTATGCCATGGCCTACTGCAAAAAGAAAATGTGGCAAACAGTATGTATATTCTACAATAGTAATTTTGAGATTTTTTATCGTTAGGTTATGGTTCAGACAGTATTCCAACAATACATTACATATTTTTCTTAGCAGGGGCTGCTGTCAGTATAGCCACAAACTTGCATTAGACTATGGATTAGTATTCATTCCCAGAGACAGACGATTGACAGACGATTGACAGACGATTGACAGACGATTGACAGACGATTGACAGACGATTGACAGACGATTGACAGACGATTGACAGACGATTGACAGACGATTGACAGACGATTGACAGACGATTGACAGACGATTGACAGACGATTGACAGACGATTGACAGACGATTGACAGACGATTGACAGACGATTGACAGACGATTGACAGACGATTGACAGACGATTGACAGACGATTGACAGACGATTGACAGACGATTGACAGACGATTGACAGACGATTGACAGACGATTGACAGACGATTGACAGACGATTGACAGACGATTGACAGACGATTGACAGACGATTGACAGACTATTTATTGCATGATTAATTTTTTTGGTCGTTATTTGCTATGTTTTATTGATGAATTAAAAACGAAAATAGTACATTTAATTGTTATTGTTACGGATAAATCCAGATTTTAACTATTTTCGAATGATGCAACAAAGCACTTGTATTCTGATAATTTTTCATTTATGTTTGTTTGTTTGTTTGTCTACTATCTCCTCTTTACCGAGCCATTAACAATTAAACTATTAATTCCTTGGAATTAATTTTATAGATAAAATACACAAGAGATACAAATTCTTCTACAGAGTTTCTTATTATAACATTCTCTGAAACTATATCTGTATATATCAATCGATAGTATATAAATAAAAACAAACGGAACAGACACACCTTTATTCTCAATCTCAATAGTACACGAAAAAACTATCCTGTAAAGTAAAGTAATTACTTGAAACAGGGTCATAATTCAAATATCCTTGATTTATTTTATAACAGCTTAAAGCTAACCCTTGAGATATGATTTTGAGAAACACTGTCTCAAAGATTGTCTTGATAGATTAAAGAAATCCATCTTTTTAACATTCTGGATCTGATAGGTTTGTATACCATGGCCTGCTACTGCATCCCCACGTGCCCACTACGATATGGGTGCTTTTAAGTGGATTCTGCTAATAATATGGCGTAATAAACAAGTGGTTGATAATATTAATCAAAATAAAGAATTAGATCAAGATGAGTGGTCACTGTATTTATACTCGTTAAAGTCGCCAGTGACCCGCCAGAAATACCAGAAAAGACTAGAAAAGTTCTATGATTTTATAGGCGTAGAAGGTTCGACAGTTGAAGAAAAGAGCAAGAGTTTTATCTTGAGAATAAAAGAAGCAGGAGACGATAAATGGGTCTTTAACAATAATGTAAAATTTATGCAGTTTCATCTTGATAGAGTTAATCGTAAAGAAATAACTGGAGCAACCGTAAGAAACTTTCTCAAAAGCATCAAACTTTACTGTGAGATGGCTGATATCCCAATCTCGTGGAAAAAAATCACAAGAGGTTTACCGCGTGGAAAAAACTATGCAGATGATAGAATTACTACTATAGAAGAAATTCATAAATTACTGGAATATCCTGATAGAAGAATCAAAGCCATAGTGTATACAATGACCTCTTCGGGTATCCGTCTTGGCGCTTGGGATTATTTAAGATGGGGGAATGTAAGACCAATAGAAAAAGATGGAGAGGTTGTAGCAGCCAAAATTATTGTCTATGCAGAAGAAGACGAAGAATATTTTTCTTTTATATCAAAGGAAGCATATCACGCTCTAAAAGAATGGATGAAATATCGTAAAGATTCAGGTGAGTTAATCGATGAAAACAGCTGGCTCATGAGAGACTTGTGGGATACTCAAGTTGCTCATGGAAGAGGATTTATTACTAGACTAAAAAAGCTAGCTGCCTCTGAAGTAAAAAGATTAGTGGAAAGAGCTATGTGGGCTCAAGGTCTTCGTAAAAAATTAGAGAAAGGAAAAAAGAGGCATCCCTTCCAAGCAATACATAGCTTTAGAAAGTGGTCCAAGACCAGGTGCGAGATAGCAGGTATGAAGCCCATTAATATAGAGAAATTATTATCCCATAGCATAGGTATAATCAACTCTTACTACAGACCTACAGACACAGAGCTATTGGAAGACTATCTTAAAGTCTCTGATCTTCTCATGATAGATAAACAAGGTAAGCTGCAAAAAGAGCTGCATAAATATGAACAAAAAAATCAAGAGGAAACCTATATCATAAAAGGTAAACTACAAGAGCGAGAAGAGGAGATAAAATCATTAAAGCAAAAATACGAAAGTGACATGAACTTGTTTCAAGAGAAGGTAGAAAAAAGAATCCAGGATCTACTACAAAAGATAGATATTCAGAAGTTAAGATAACTCTCATTTTTAGTATCAAGTCAATATTGGTCGAGTAGAATCCACATTTAGTATCGCTATGTTTATGATAGTTAATAATAATTATTACCATTTATCTTCGTTGCTATAAGCAGATAATAAATTTCTACAGTGGCATTTTTGTAAGGTTTTCGATCGATAAAAAATCATTCATATTCATCTAATTTTTTTCCTCTGTCATTTGTAGCCGTTTTAAGGATAAAACAAAATGAATATAATGAAATCTATTGCGGTTGTTACGAATAACTATTGATTTAGCCTATTCTAAAGCGAAAAAAGATTTATTATACTTAATAGGTATCTATATATTTTATGTGCTTTGTTGCATAACTTAATTTTATCATAAATATACGACACATATAATTCAAGTTTAGGAGACATCTATTCGTAATTCGTTTTATTATAATAAGATTCAATCATGAAAAAACGAATTTCAGAGTTATGCAACAAAGCATATTTTATGGAGATAAATAGAACTCCAAAAAATAATCAAATGAATTACCAAATAAAGAACGATTTTGATCTCGATGATCTTCTAGTTTATCATAGATCAATTACACTAGGATGTCTTTTGAGATCTGTTGATTTCGCTCAATCAATATTAATGAATAGTCGAGATTTTTATACGAGTTTATTATATAATATGGAGTTATCAGTTCTTTCCTTTCATGTGTCCAACGATCCATTTATCATTATCGTTCTTTATAAAAGTTTTATGATATGTATAACTTGTAGAAGTTTGATAAATCAATATGTTATACAACCTTATGCAGTTGGAAGAGAAAAGAGATCTCTTGCAATGATACTGTCATCAGAAATTGTCAAATCATATAATATCGATCCAAGAACGGCTTTCTTGATACTGCAAGTTAATGGAATTGATGACTTGCGCTTAAAGATAATCAGAGAAGAAGATTTAATAAAAAAAGAATCGATGTCTGCTGTGAAGTTTGCGGCCTACTCAGCAGACACCGTTAAAGGAAAGGAGTAAGGCATTATGAAAAAAAACAAAAACCATAATGATCACTCTAATTATAGTATCGATTCTCAAATATATAAAAACCTATATACGTGTGCGGGCCTGAATTGCTCAAATAAATCGATAACAAATCTCAAGGTTAAATATCTCAATAAAACGGGGGATTTCTGCAAGAGATGTGCAGCTAATTTACTAGACTTAGGCCTTGCTGAAAAAATTCCAAGTGAGAGCCGATAATAAGATGACACTAGTTACAACACTATCATCATCATCATCATCAACATCAACCCAACAACCACGACCACCATTATCCGATCAATGGTCGCGTTCCCCGACTAAAAGATGAAAGCTTTAATGATCTAATGAGAAGTGACAATCACGATGAAAAAGGAGTAGAAAATAAATATGTCGACCAATTCGAAGAAAAGTTCGAGTATCTAAGGATTGGTTCTCCTACTGCGTATTTTGACATTAGTTTTAAGGATTTAAGGGACGAAACAAAACAGCATATTAAAGAATTTACAAGAGATTGTGAAACTCCTGCAGAGTTCTATCGCAAACTTAACGGTATAATTCCTGGCGTCATTGCAGGAATAGCCAAGCAGACAGAGCATAGAATTCTAGCAAAAAGTTCAGCTAAAGACGATATACTGCTTAGAAAGGCATTATCAAGTATAAGAGAGATTGCTTCTAATCATTGGAGGTTTACCAACTAATGGAAAATGCAGGGCTAGCAAGTTTGATTGATTATAATCCCTTAGATAATAAAGCATCCTCTTTTGATCCTCTATCTGACGTATCTGACGTATCTGACAACAAAAATCCTATAAGTGTGAAAGTCGCCATACGACTGCATTCAGGAGACATAGAAGTAAAAGGAACGATTGCAAGTATTTCCAAGATATACAAGATGATAAAATCCTTCACCACTATTTGTCAAAGCTGTAGTAGTAGCCAGACTATCGCTTATCCAATACCCATACTAGAACTTCCATGTAACTTGTACAACTGCAAAGGGTGTAACATCCGTATGGAAATAAAAGAAGCAGAGTATAAAAATGCGGTAACTATAGAGCTACAAGATTCAGATACTTTCAGCGAGATAGAAAAACTCTCGTGCATTTTATTTGATGAAAATACTATAGATGTAGAAGTTGGCTCCAATGCTCAAGTAGCAGGAAGTATTCAGATAATAAAACAAAAAAATGGCAAGTCCATATCGCGACTATATTCATCTACAATAAAGTATGAAAATAAAGAAAAATTCGAGTTATCTTATCAAGACATTCAATCAATACAAAAACTCAAGGAACTAAAAAAGGATTCTTTAATTGGGACATTAACAAAAAAAATGTTTGCACCCTCTATTATTGGTCTTGATATCATAAAAAAAGGATACTTTTGAGTGCAGTAAGCTCATCAGAAGAACTTACTGTGGCAACAACATTAGAAATAGAATCCACCTATTGCTTGTAGGAAGTCCTGGGTACTGGAAAATCAAGATTAATAAAAGAAAGTGTAAAACTTGTGCCCAACAGTAGATATAAGAGTAGTCAACACGTTTCAAGTAAAAGTTTGACTGCAATAGTTTCTAAGGAACCAGATGGAGATTATTGTTTAAGAATAGGGCCAGTACCGTCAGCAAGGGGTGCTATCTGTGTTCTAAATGAAATTGGAAGAACAACCCCCGAAGATCAAGAATTTTTACTTGATGTAATGGAAGAAGGCGAGTTTACAATAAATAAGTATGGTATAAACGCTAAAATTACATCTCCAACGGTTATCATAGCATCTGTCAATCCTTATGGTTCAACAGGAGATAACATTCGCTTTGACAACCAAGAAAGAATAAACTTGGATCAAATTCCACTAATCAAGCCTGTAATAGATAGGTTTGATCTGTTTGCACCTATTTGCACCATCGTTTCCATTTCAGATATTTATTATGAATGTGATGATGCCAAAGCTAGCGGCAATGTTCGAAGCATCCATATCTAGAAAACAATGGCGGACTTCGCTCATACCAATACTTTTATCAAAGGGTTTAATAGAAATTACAGATATATTTAAGATCCAATTGATTTACTAGATAATCCAACCGTACTTTTTATTAGTCATAATTAGATCTAATCAAATTTCTTAATCGTAAATTACGATTTTATTTGAGTTATAATCACGTAGAAAAATGGATGTAAATACCTTTGGATATTATAGTAGTAGCGGATTAAACCAAAAGGACTACTAAATTCACAGAGAAAAGGATTTTTAATAGTTATGGATTTACTAGGTATCAAAGGGATTTGGAAAAAACCTGAGTTTAAATCTTACTTTAAAAGGTGGGACAATCTTAATTTCGATATAGATAAATGTCTCAAAGAAAGTGGTTTTTCTTGTAATAAATATATTTTTTCCGACTCAATGATAATCATGATAAGCACAAACTACTGCAATAACATAAGTATCCAAAATATCTCGAAAATAGGAATTCTTCTTAGCAATATGATACAGATCGGTATTAGTAAGTACCGATCTCTTTTTCAGAGGAGCAATTAGTTATGGATATTATTTTTATACTTATAATTTAGTTGTTGGTCCTGCTATTGATGATGCATCCATTTGTTTTGAGAAACCACAGTTGATCGGATTAATCGCTTCAAATGATTTAAAATCTATACTGGATAGATTCAGCAATAGAAATGATTTGTATCCTTTTATAAAATATAAAATACCTCTCAAAGGAAAACAGTTCATTGATGGATGGTATCTAAAGTGGAACTACGATCACATTCTACGCTTTACGGATATCCTAAAATTAAAGAGAGATAGCGCTGATAAACCCGATGTTAGGACAAAATATGATAACACCATTACCGCAAACTCTTAGATTCCATTCAAATTTATTAGGTTTAGAAGAAGATTCTACCTAGTACATTATTTCTTCATTATGTTGATCAATGATGGATTATTACATTGAATAACTTGATTTACATACACTATTTCTCTCTATCTAATACTCCTGCTAATAACAACGAAGGCACTATGCCCCTTAGCGGCTTTGCGTCAAACCAACTGCACACAATACAGATAATATCAGTTGATAGCCAAGGCAATGTCGATCCTACTCCGGCCATATTCAGATGGTTTATCTTGGATAAATTATTACAATCACAATCATCATCTAATAACTTAACTATCATCAAAAATGGAACCCATTTGTAGGATTTAGTAGCCACGACGGTAATTCTATTTCTATTGCAGGAAGTGCTAATGGTAGCAATGGAATCTTAAATGGTATTGGGGGCAACGGAGGACACAGTGAGTCTGCAACTGCAACAGCTGGTAATGTAGTCAACGGGAATGACAACAGCAGGAACATTGGACGCGATAATAACAACTAAATAAATAAACTAACTCGTTTCCTCTTAACTATAGTAAAGAAACATGTTCTTATCTTTTTGTGAAAAGAATTATTCGGGCCGTCAAACTGTACACAAACTGAAGAATGAATAATAAGATTTACCATCCTCTTAATAGTAAATTCTACCCCTTCTGCTCCAATATCTTTAAATAACTCTTTACTCTAACAAGGTATAGAATCCTGTTTATAGAACCAATATCAGCAAAGCCCCACGGAAACGCGGTAGACCGTATATATACTCCAATAGTAATTAAGATGCTTTATTGTAAGACAGGTTTAGAATCGATTCAAACAATATATGCATTGCATATTTTTCTTAACATGAACTGCTGTCAGTATAACCATAAACTTGTATTAGCTTGTGGTCTTGTGTCAATACCTAGTAGCAGTAGACGAACTTTTGATAGGCGATTGTTGAAGAGGATATCTACAAATATTAAACAAAGGATAACTGCAATGGGATATCTATCTATTTGTTACAGACCATCTAGCAGATCCTTCTATAACCGCGGCAACAGATAGTACACTCTGATAAAAGCAAAGGGTAGTTAGTATATGGCATAAATCATCCATGATGATGAATAAAGGAGAAGTACCATGTTCTGTAGGTATTGACACGGATTTACGGTGGTGGGGGCTATAGTCATACCAAGAAAGGATGGATGAATATTTGGATACAAACTACATCTATATGTACAGCAGCAACAGCAGCAAGGAGATCTTATAGTACCTCTATAACAGCCGCAGATGTAACTATCACAAATATACAGAGGATAACTAAATGTATGTTTCTTTTTAACATCATTATCTTCTTCTGTTTTCTCATTACCATCTGCATTGTATATGGTTGCTAATCCAGGATATGATAATAAGAAACTATATGAGCAGAGTAAAAAACATTGGGAATAGATCTGGTAGTTTGTCCTGTTGTTGAAAGCTACAAAAGTACTCCCAAAAAGAGGCTTGAGCTGGTATGTATGTTTTTATCAATCGGTATTTGGGCAGTACATATATATGTAGCCTGAGAAGGATATCGATAGAGCCCCGCTAATAGAACACACATCAAATCAGTCTTTGGGATAGACCCATTACCAGCACAAGGATTTCACAAAGTATCTGCAATTGTACTTTTATCGGTATTGTTGTATCATCAGCTAATGGTATACTATAATTGTAAAGTAGACACAGCTCCAATCCAAAATCAATAAAGTATATGCTTGGGACTGGCTAGCGACATGATGTGGAGGATAAATATTAGTTATTTTGAATTATGACCAAGACTCAATTTATATTATTTCTAAAGAAAATTGAAAAATATAGATAGGTAATAAATATATATATATAACTTCAAAATTTAGTTTGACTTGTCTGAAAAATATGATTATATAAAATTATTAAAAGACTATTTGTTTATATAACTAATTTATATGATTAAAAGCAAAACAATTATTTATTGAAATTAGATAAAACAAGATAAATTCCATTAATATAATCATAATGTTAAAAAAAGTCAGATTATTCAATATATAAAAAATTATGTATATTTTACGGTAGTTTGAAATTTGGTAGTTGGGGTAGTTTGAAATTTGGTAGTTGGGGTAGTTTGAAATTTGGTAGTTGGGGTAGTTGTGGCAACGAAGGTAATAAAGAATACGGATTATAGGGCGGAGGATTGGCAGGCGACGGTGTGGAAGGAGCATTAAATACAGATACAGGAGGTCTCAAAGCCAAGGTAGCAGTCAAGTTTAAAATTTGTCCATCCCTATTAACGGTGAGTAGTAAATTGTCCCCTACTTTTTTATTTGAATCTAAATAAGAAATAACATCATCAAGTCTGGATACATGAATATTGTCTAATCCAATTAGAATATCTTTGTCAATAATTTGTTGATGACCATACATATCAACTTGAAAAACTAAACCCCTTATTCCTGCTTTAGCGGCAGGTCCATCTTTTACTACACTAATGATCAATACACCTTTATAATTTCTAGGGAGTTTGAAAAGATCAGTCAAATAAGGTGTCAATTTGTATCCAGATATTCCAAGCCATGGATGAGGATAAGTTCCTGTTTTTATCAAATACGGAATTGATCGTAGAACATCATTTGAAGGAATTGCAAAACCCACTCCTGTATATGCACCAGTATTTGAAAAAATTGCCGTATTCATTCCAACGACAGATCCATTAAGGTCAATAAGAGGCCCCCCAGAATTTCCAGGATTTATTGCTGCATCAGTTTGAATTACATTTGGTATAGAATAATTTAAGTCAGAATCTGGTAATAACCGTCCCATTTGACTCACAATTCCAAAAGTTAAAGAATTGTCTAACCCATAAGGATTACCAATAGCAAGTACTGGATCGCCTACTTTTAAATTAGAAGAATTTGAAAATTTCACAGGAACTAGATTCTCGTTAACAGGGTCTAATAATTTTATTACCGCAATATCTCCATATGGATCCGCTCCTATCAATTTTGCAGGATAAGAATTTCCATCATTAAATGTAACCACAATATTTATTTCTGAACTAACTACATGATAATTTGTTATTATATATCCCAATTTATCATATACAAATCCAGACCCATATTTTGTAGGCATAAAATTAGTATTACCTAACCCTAGCAAAGAATTTGAAGATCCTGTTGTGGTTCCCTTATATTCTGTAGTAATTTGTACAACTGAATCCTTTACCTTACGAAAGGCATCATTTAATAAATGGTTGTTATTTCCAAATAACTCGGGAATTTTTTGCTGTTTTGTCAATTGACCAGAGACATAAGGATTAATGATAATACCCAGAGTAAAAAGTAAACAAAATAATAAAAAACTTTGTTTGCAAAAAAAAACAGACATTATATCAATTTTCGCAAATTAATATTTATATTTACAAGTTAAACTGCCAGAGGAAATTACATTTATCCATATTAGAATATTAGGCTGTTTTAACAGTTGTGTAAAGAAGATTGTAGTGCATTTGTAAACTAATACTGCTTGTTTTGAGCAACAAAATTGTTATCATATTTTTTTGATTCAAATTCAAAACTATGAAGATTAACAAATCTAAACGAGCACAATTAGTTTGTAATAATGATTAACCCTATATTTACACAACTATTAACTGTATTACTATTTCTTTAATATATAGATAAACAAACAACTTGAACCATTGTTTTAAATGGCTTAATCTACACTTGTTCTTTTTACAAAGAAATTAATCTTCAAAAATTTCTATTCTATATTTGATATGCAGTATTGTCCTTTTAATAATGCTTTTTTTTAAAGTATCAAAAGAAAAATGAAGATGTTAAACAAGTTTTAGAAATCGAGATGCTTGTGGGTACCAAATACCACCATCAGATAGAATAACTATTATACATATCAAATAGAAAGAAGAGAAAAATATATATATCAGTTCAAAAAGCAAACAGAGTATAACAAAAATTACGCTGAAAAAAAGTGTAATGATGGTGTATACTATCTATAGAATGGAAAATATAGTATAATGAGCAATATATTTATAAATAAATTAAGAAATTACCGTAGAAATAAGATATAGTTATAGGCATAGTAAACTACAAAATAATGAACCATAATCATCATTAAAAAACAAGAACCCATGATGATATGAGAGAGTATATCGAATTAGGTAATAAATTTATATATTATTGCCGATACATCAAATTAAATTTAAAACATCCTTTTTAATTTGTTATTATTTTTAATTTTTGTTTTACATGAATTCGAGAAATTTATATTAAAAATTTATAAATACTTTTGCTACGGTGGTGTTATTAGTACTTGATATTTCGACTTTTACTTTGCCTAAGTTTTCGAATAACAGTATTAGAAATTCCTTTATAAATAAAGACCAATTTTCACCTAATTTGTGTTGAATAACATAAATATGTTTACCATCTTCTTCCACTCGGTGTTCTGAATTTATTCCAACTACCTTCATATATTGCTCTAAAACTTCCAAGACTGTAAACAGATTATAGTTTTTTTTAATAAGTAAAACAGAATCTTTTAAAAAAGTGAAAGCTATTTGCGAAAGTTCTTTTATTAATGAATTTCTAAATTGGGTGATATCATTAATACCATTTTCCTTGCCCACTTTTATTACTTCATCTAACATACTGGATATCATAATCTTGGGAATAGGGAGCATCCCCATCTTGATTTCATATCTTTCCCAATTCGAATAACGACGTAATATTTGATTTATAAGTACATTTAAAGACGTTTCTCTAAACTCGGCCTCTGTTTGTAATTCTTCTATTGTATTGGTTTCTAATCTAAATGTAATACTTCTCGTTTTGCTCGTTTTAATTATGCGATCATTTCCTATCATATTATCATTTTCTTTCATTGACGAATAAAACCAGGTTAAATTAATTTGATATATTGTGATTCCTTTAGAATATTATAAATTTGGTTGCAATACTATATTTTAAAATTAATGGTAATGATTTTTTATATGTATATGCATAGCTGATTCCGCAAATTTTTTTAAATTATTTTTGTCACTAAAGAACTCTTTTGACTTGCCATGGAATAATAATTTTTTATATATACATGCAACTTTATTGGATAATAAGTTCACTGCATCAAGGTCGTGTGATGACCATATTATTGTTATCTTTCTTTCCTCATTTAATTTTATCAATAATTTATAAAATAATTTTAAAACATTTACATCAATAGCTGTATCTGGTTCATCTAATATTAATAGATCCGGTTCGTGAATTAATGCTTTGGCGATCATCACTCGTTGTTGTTGACCTCCAGAAAGATCTACGATCCTTTTAGTCATAAATTCAGAAATTCCTGTTAGATGGGAAATCTCCTCCATGTTTTCTTTATTTTTTTTTATCCCTAATGAGCCTAATTCAACTATTTCCTTTACTGTAGCAGGAAATCTCGAATTAAAATTATTTGTCTGAGGCATATAACCAATCTTTTTATAAATTTCTCTAGATTTTTTTTTTAAATCCTTACCAAAAATCTTTATGATTCCTGTATAATTTCTGTTCAATCCTACCATACATTTAAATAACGACGTTTTTCCTGCTCCAGTAGGTCCAATAATACCAAAAAAATCTCCTTTTTTTATTTCAAATGAAATATCATTTAATATTATATCTTGGTTACCAAATAAATTTAAGTGCTTTATTGAAACTATTTCATCATTATTATCCTCACCAGAATTGGACAATATTATTTTATAATAATTACTGCTTTTAAAGTTTATAAGTTTATATTCTCTTTTAGTTTTGTTTGGATTTATATATATCTATATATTATGTATTATATTTGCTTCAGTTGAAAAAATGCTATCCAAAATATTGTAGTACTTATTTACTTTTTAGTATTGTCTCGTAGAAGTATACGGAAAAATGGTCTTTTTGTATATCAAAAATATTTGTAGATTCTCTATAGCATATAAGGTCATTCCAACAAATCAACTCCATTATCTTCATTTTAAAACACTTTTGCCTATTGTTGTCAATTTATATAGTTTAGATATAATCGATTTGGTATAAATAGAAACAATCTATGCATTATCACAGAATTTTTTATTTTAATAATGATAATAGTTCATTATCAGCGTTCACAAGGGAATAATACTACATCTGTGCTCTTTTGAATTAACAAAAACCTATAGATTAAAAGTGCCACATTCTAGAATGAGTACAAGAAACAACACAGAATAAGCATATGCACTATTCTCAAGTTTTGTTCTATTTCTTTTTTTGATATAGCATCATTTATGAATAAGGAAGAATTCATATCTATTTGCTCAGATTTACAGAGATGTAAAATATATTGTTGTTTTTTAAATCATGTTTTCTTATATTTTAGGTTATTCTCATGTTTTCTAATCGATCATATAAATTCATAATATTCTTCAAGTTAATTTGGTAACGTTATCCAAGCCTATTCCCTTAATAATCTTGCCTTGAATTTCATTAGGACCTGAAAAATGCCAATTAGTTTTTCCTACATCAATCAGAATTTTCAATATTTTTTTATCTACAATATGTAAGGATATAGGCACTTGTTTAAACTCCATACCTATAGTTGAATGTATGTCAGATATTCCTTTTATGAATATCGATTTGCCTTTAAATACTATGCTATTGGAAACAAAATTATTAATAAGATGAGTATGAGAAAAACTTCCGTCAGGTTTTATCATTGTAAAACTAGCGTTAAAAATAGCTTTGGTATTTTCTAATGTACCGTTAACAGAGAAATTAGGTTTTTTTGACTGTCCAAGTATATTCAATTCCCATGATCCATCTTGTATCCAGGTAACAATTCCATTTTGAGTTTGATGATTTGTAAAATTACCCGACATGTTCATGATTAAATAGAGGGGTTGTTTTTCCTTGATAATACTAGATATAATATAAGTTGAATACGAATTTGTGTGAGAAAGGTAACTATCTGGAATTGCTTCTGATGTTTTAATGAATGATTGTAATTGAAGAAAAACAAATAATAAAATTATGATTGATAGTATTGATAAGTTATTGGAATAGTTCAAATAAACGAGCTTCATAATTTTATATATTTCATTAATAATAAATCCATTGCTTTAAATTTTTTTATTAAAATTTTTTATTTGCATAAAAGAATAATAATTTTAATTATTGTTTTAAGATATTGCAAATATTGCATTTATTAATTATTATCTTACAAAGACAAGTAAAAGTCAGACAAAATTTATCTTTAGGTATTCATGGTTTAATATCTTACAACATGGCAAAGAATTGCATTAATAAATACTGATTTACCATGTTAATTTTATCGGATTTATGTTTTGATATTATAACCGTACTTTTTCATTATTTCTTTCACTTGATGATCTCCTATTTGGTCAAAGTTTTTATAAAATTGACCTACGCCTGAAAAATCTTTGATTGTATAAAGTATTGCAACTTTGTCTGCCACTTTTTTTAAAGTATTTATAATATTGTCATTGTCTTTGGGCGCCACAGGTGAAGATACAATCAAACTTTTACAATTATGATTGTTTCTAATCCAAAGTGCTGACGCAAGAATGGTAGAGCCAGTTGCAATACCATCATCAACTAATATTATATTTTTATTATATAGTTTGGCGCCATAATCCTTGCTTCCTCTAAATTCAATTAATCGTCTCTCTATTTCCATTTCTTCAATTTTAATCTGTTCATCGATATATTTTTGAGAAATATGTGACAAAGCATTCATAACTCGCTCATTTATAAAATAATTATTATCTTGTTTGTTTTCTTTTTTCATAGAAGGCATTACAGCACCAATTGCAAGCTCTGGATTGGATTCGGCACCTATTTTTCGTGAAACAACTATATCTAAATTACAATGAAAATAGGATGCTATGACATCACCTATTATTACTCCACCTCGTGGGATTGCTAACACGCAAAGATTCTCTACATCATTTCTAATTATACTATTTAACAAGGGTAATAATTCATTTGCAGCCTGTTTTCTATCTGTAAATAATATATCCATAAATATATACTATCATCAAAAGTATTATGTTTATCAATTGAGATGACAATATGTTTTTAATTATTTTGAAATGCTTTATAATACATAAAAGATATTATAAAATTACAATACTTGCATGTTTAATTCAAAATAGTTATTCTTAGAATTTGGCGTGAAAAAAATAAGAACATCAAATGAGATCTTCTCTGTATGTTTATATATATCTTTTAATGGTGACGTTGCTTTAATGTTACTAAGATCCATCATTATTAACAACAAAAATTAGGAATATCTTGTTTATTCTAGGAATGTACCCCAATTTTTATTATTAATTGCTCAACAATATTGCAATCTAAGGTATTAATCATCATTGAACAGGGCAAGTTATAAAATAATGTCATTTCTATACATTATATGTAAATATTGCCTTTCTTCATCGATTAAACATCTTCAACCTAATAAGAAATCTATAATTAAAACAATCATATCTTTTATATCTTCTAGAAATAGAACATTCACAAAAATCATATATTAAGAATTTATTTGTACTTTTATAGTCCACCTTTAGAAACACTGTCAACGCATTATTATTTTTACATCAAAATAAGAAATATGTATCAATAGTGATCTATATACAAAAGTACAAACTTTGAATCATATATTCGAAGAAAAATAAAATCGATGAATATGTAATATATAAATGCTTTGTTGCATAACTCTGAAATTCGTTTTTTATGATCGAGCTTTTGTCAAAATAATACGAATTTCAAATGGATGGTATATTAAACTTAAACCAAATATGTCATATAGTTACGAAAAAATTGAGTTATGCAACAAAGCAATATATAAACAAAAATATAAGTGGTTTGGAACACATTTAAACCAGGGCAATAATAGATTCAAATATGCAATTTTTCTTTTGGTATATCTAAAGAGCGAAACACATCTATAACGAACGTATTCTGCATCAAATAGTAAACATGTATAAATTACATTATGTTTCAACATCAAATTGAGGTATTTGATATTCACAACCATGCAAGTTCTTGAACCTTACCGCATCATCTTCATTCTTCTTATGAGAAAATTATTATTGAAAGAATGATATAGTATATTTACAGAAATTATCATTTAAATCAATTAATCCTGCTCAACAATTGACTTTGAACCATAACAAAATATTTGAAATTATGTTATCAGATTAGGGATACTATTATTTGAATTAAAAAACAAAGAATTAAAAAATAATATAGCAACAGAATTCAAATGAATCAAAAGTATTATACAGATAGAAATAATAATAAAAAAATATAAAATATCTCTAAAAATCTGCTCTGTTGCATAACTAGTTTTCCTTAAATTATTTCCATCCATTTTATGCAACTCTTCTAAACAGATTGTACAACGATACCTTCATAGTCATCTCTTTTATCATGTTTTGAAACTTGGTTGCAGATGTATATTCACCAAACATCCGCTTTATAGATGAAAATGCTGTTTCAACCATCCATCTTTGTCCATACTTTCTTTTCTTTTTCCATTTATGATAATCCTTTATTTGAAGTTCAACTTCTCTATTCCTTACATTGCTATTCTTGGATGAAACGATAGAGTTTCTTTTTACTTTGATGACAGGTCGAATCCTTTTCTCCTTCAAGTATTTGAAATTTTCATTGCTATCGTAGGCTCCATCACCAATGAAAGATTTGATCTTGACATTGCGGTTATTATTCAACACGCCTTCCACCAAATTCTTCATAACCTTTCCATCATGCACCTTTTCATCTGTGACTTTCAGTGCAAGAATTTCTTTGGTCTTGATATTTACTGCAACATGTATCTTTAGATAGCCTTTCTTGTTTTTTACATCCCACTTATCTTGCATCCACCGAGACCTCTGTTTGTAATCTTGATTCCGGTACTGTCCCCGCTGCTATGATGATAACGACATCATCATCATCATCATCATCATCAATACTGTTATTGATGTCAATGTCCAGTTTGTTTATTCTTCTACATATCTGTGAATAACATGGATGATCTGGAAGATTCTTTCCTACAGTTGCCTTTATGATTCCTTCTGTTTGTCTATATGGAAGGTGAAAGTATACTTTGATGTGACCAACTATGAGAACAAAAGAATCTGGAAATTTGTACTTTTTGCCATTCTTATTTTCATTCATCCTTGCAAGATCAACATCCCAGTTATCCAGAAAATCATAGGAAAAAAGTATCTCTCCTCGTCTTACAAGAGACTGGTTATAAGAAGGCCAGTGGATCACAAATGATTAATTGGTTGGATCCTAGCTAAATAGGTTTGGTTATGCAACAAAGCACTAAAAATCTGCTTATTTTTAGTGATTCTAGAAATTAAATATCATATTCTCGCAGAAACAAAAAGAAATATAATTAATTATCTATCTTTTCATCAACTAGCTTTAAAAATGTAATAAAATTTTTTATTTTATCATGTGATTTCGGATGTTCATAAAATATTGGATCATTGCTTTCACAATCATCTAAATAGATGTCATAATCCGAGATTTTTTTCATATACCTTAGATTTATCTTTTCATCAAGAGATTTTGATATATTTGGATTTGAATATTTTTGATTCATAGGTAATAGTATAGTTAG
>CAWHOB010000010.1:0-32989 GCA_963830925.1 uncultured Nitrososphaeraceae archaeon
TATAAAATTCTAGATAAATTGTATTTTTTTCTTGCAAGCATTATTAATATTCCAATATCATTAAAAACACAAAATCCTCCATCTAATTTCTTCTTGCATGGTGAAGACCGCCTATGGGGTTAAAAGAATGATGAATTCCGTTATTTTTTTCCATTATCAAATCTAATGCTCGTAGAGTTGAACCTACTACATAAGAGGATGTTTCAAAAACCCCTTTAAATGCTGGAGTGTCACCTGAATCCAAATATCCACTTCCAAGTTTTGAATATTCTTTAACTATGTCTATGTAATTTTTACTATGAAACTCTAATAAATCATGTTCAGATGCAATTGATGGTTTTTCAATCGTTATTTTAGATGATTTATGAAGATTTAAAGAATTAAATTTAGACCAGAAAGAGTAAATTCGATTTGAATTAAATGGATGTGATATGCCAAAGCTGTAATCAGCAAGTTCTTTCCCATATAATACTGCAGTTTTACACATATCAAAAATATTAACCTATAGAAAATAAAATTTATTGTTACAGTTTTTAATATAACATCGATTTTGCATATAATATTTATTTTTTTCTTAGATTGATATTAAAAATCTAGATATTTGTATTTTTTATTGATATATTGACCTACATTTTATGATCTGTGCCGTTATACTAATGACATTGTTATATTAAATATAAATAAAATTGATAAACTTAGAATTATACTATAGTCTATATTAGGCAGACTTGAGTTGAAAATTAAAATATAGTTTCATATACCTGATATTTTAATTTATTGAAAAATGTTAAATTGAACAATGCGAATATAAATAATAATCAATAATATGGAAAAGATTTTTCATAACAAAATTTAAAAATAAAATCTAAATATTATCATTTATAGATCATTCCTAAAATATTCAATTAGCAAATTTTGACAATTGTTTTGTTATATCGATCATTTTATCTATATCTCTACCTAAAGGTGAAAAATTATATCCAAATATGATGTGGTCTGTAATATCTTTGATTCTTTTTATGTTCGTGCCAATTTGATCTATTGTGCCTACCATTGGGTATTTATGATTACCGTTTAATTCCTCATTGTTTTTTTCTACTATATTGGGAAACGCTAAAAGAATTACTTTGAAATCAGTTGGATTTTTATTTGCATTTTTTGCGTTTTGTTTTATACTTTTTATATTTGCTTCAATTTGTTCAATTGGTCCTCCAAAAGTACTTAACCATCCATTTGTATCCTGAGTCACAATCCTTGAAAAAGTATTGGGACTAAATCCTCCCAAGTATATTGGAATATTTGGTTTTTGTATAGGTTTAGGTCCTATATTTGATGAAGGGATGGTATAATACGTTCCTTTAAATTCTACAACATCATCTTGCCAAATTCTTTTTATAACTTGTAAATATTCGTCAGCTCTTTTACCTTTGTTAGTAAATGGAATGTTAGAAGCTTTGTATTCGTCCTTTGACCATCCAATACCAAAACCTGCTATGGCTCTACCATCAGACAAAACATCCAGTGTTGCAAAATTCCGTGATAATATAATAGGATTATGAAAAAGCATGTCTATTATACATGTTCCCAACTTGACTTTACTTGTTATAGCTGATACAAATGAAAGAGTTTGCAAAGGATCAAAGATAATTTTATTTTCATCAGGGAGTTTGCCGTCTTCTGTTGCAGGATATGGTGTTTGTGGTTTAATTGGCCATAACAGTCTCTCAAATACCCATAGAGAATCAAGTTTCTCATCTTCAGCTATACGTGCGATGTTCTTTACATTTTCTTTATTTGCCATGCTTCCCACTTGTGGCAATGTAATACCGATTTTCATGATGGTATAATTTTCATTTTATGTATTAAACATATGGCTAAATTACTTGACGTTTTTTAACCTTTGATTAATATTTTTGAATTCTAAAACGCATTAAATTAATCGCATAAATAAATTTAGTGAGGTTGTTAATTTTATTGAATTAAATTTTAGTCAATAATTAAAAAAAATTAATAATTAAACATTTGAGTTTTTATATTATCAATGCAAAGTTTAGCAATTTACTAATCGTTAAATATTCTTACAAATTAGATATATAATGATCATGCAAAAATCTATTCACTGTTACATTTTATACAATTAACTTTAGATTAAAAACATATTTGTCAAAAAGTGATCATATGATAATTATAAATTGATAATTAATTTAGATGGATTTAACAATTATACACATTATTATATTTAGAGCCTGTCCCAAAATTATCTTTCTATAAATGATTATACAACAGGATAACTGTATTAATCCGAGATAGTTTTCCACCTTCTTCTCATATCGAGTAAACAGTTTCCTGAATCTGTCGTGCCATGAGTTGGTTCTCTCTATAACCCATCTTTTTGCAGAATATTTTCTACGATTTGAGCGATAAAGTGTTGTAACCTTGAACTCCTTTTCATCTCTTTTTCTCTTTGGTGGAATATGTAGTACATATTCTCGTTTGATTAGTTCTTGTTCTTCTTGTTCGAAATTATATGCCTTATCAAGACATAGATGTTGAAGTTTTCTTCTTCTTCTTCCTGTTTTTTTAGTTTTAAATGATGGTCTTTTGATAACTCTATTATCAACCACATCTGTTACAAGTTTAATATCGGGAGTATTAGCAGATGATATTACAACAGATATAGGGATTCCATTTTTATCTGTTAAAATATGTCTTTTTGTGCCTAGTTTGCTTCTATCCGTAGGATTATTTCCTACAGTCATCGCCCCCCCCTAAAGGCGACTTTATGGATATACTATCGACGGATTTCCAAGTCAAATTGATACCGATAAGATCATCGTAGGTTTTCAATAGTTTTATCCATACCTTTTTGAATGCATTTAATCCATTCCATTCTTGAAATCTACGATGACAGGTAGAACCAGAACCATATTCTTTAGGTAGCATTTTCCATTGGCATCCTCTGTTCTCAGGTACATAGAGAATTTCATCGATCACTTTTCTGTATCGAATAATTGGTCGGCCAACTGTCTTGAGTAGTTTCTCCTTTGGGAAAATACTCTTAATCTTGTCCCATAATTCATCAGGAATCTTGAGTACGGTACGATGTTTATTTTCCTTCTTCTTTATCTCCTCCTTCTTGATGGAGGCCACAGTTTATCAAAAGAGGAAAAGAGCTATAATCCTATCGAATTTTGGAATGGACTATTAGTATATTCAGATTATTTAATATTAGGGCTCTGTTAACTTTAGATATTATTTCTTTATTATGCTCATAAACAAACAATTGGGCCATTGTTTTATATAATTTAAAATACATTTGTTCTTTCTACAAGGAAAATAATCATCAAAGCTTTCCGTTCTATCATTTACTACATTGTTCTTTCTATTAGAATTTTTTCAAAGAATAATGAAGGCGTTAAAAAAGTTTTAGAAATCGACACGTTTGAGGGTACCAAGTATCACCGTCTGTCAAAGTAGGATATAATCCATACTTGTTTATTACATGAGACAGAAATCGGTTGACAATAGATATATTTCGCTTTTTTGATATATCCTATGCAAGAATTTCTTTACCATTTAGCTCTATGACAGTCCAAAGCCATATTAATTTAGATAACTTTTATTGCAGTTTCATCAATAATGTACCTTTGAATTTTCGCATTGAGGCATTTCCTTGGTTTGTACTTTTGAAATCGGTTCCAGATTGAAACATGGTTTATTTTTGCTATTCTTAAGAAATATAAGCTTTAGTAATATTTCTAAAGAATAATCTAAGTACAAGTATAAACCATAATCTATAATTTGTGAAGATGGTCTGTTTCTAGTATACATATGATATATGGTTGTTTTGAATCTAAAGGTTTTCCCTTAAGCTAACAGATCCTAAAAAATCATCTGTCAAGACATGGATAATACAGGAAGTAGAATATATTAATTTTAAAAAAGACACAATTATAGAAAGCGAAATATGGTTAAGAGGATAATTATTATTTTTTATCATAGTAAAATACAAAACAGAGAAAATATGTCTTATAATATGAAAAATCTTTTATTTTGTCCGTTCCCAAATTAGTTTATTTGATCTCTAAATTTATTAGATGTAAAAGGTACACATATATGCATTAGAAAAAAAGATAATTTTATATCTGCAAAAAGATTTATCAAATTCTCATTACCATCTAAGGATTATAACACATGATAAATAGGCAGGAAAAATGAGCACAATATGAACTCAAATATGTTAACAAAGTGTGTCAAGGTCAATGCTTAAAATTAGAAACCTTTAGATTAATTAGTTTGTGTTGGAAACAAAATATAATAACATATTAAAAAATATAATGATACACGAGCAAGTCTTGTAAATCATTATTTAAAATCATTATTATATTAATTTGTTATTTTTGCACAATATCTAATTCTTGTAAATTATTGTAATTGAAATACAATTAAAATAACTTAATTATTACTTGTTTCTATAAAATAAGAATAAACAAATAAATTAAAACGAAAATTTGTTTGTTTCCATTTAATTATCTTTGATAATTAGTATTGTTAACTGCTATATTATATATTTAAAATACGTAATTAAATTGAAATGGCACAAATGCCTGCATTAATTCCAAAAGAAGTAGAGATTCATAGACTAAAAAAGATCTACATCATGATCATTATGTTAGGTACTATTGCTGCATCAGTAGAAGTCGATAACTTTGTTGATGGTTCATTGCACCAAACAAGCATTAGAGATAGTGCATTTACACCCTCTCACTGGTGGTTATACAGCCACTTTATTGCACTCCCAATAGGCTGGGGTATGGTTGCTATGTATGACAGAAAGGTCCCTGCACTAAGAGGTCCAAACAATACAATGAATACTGGATTGAAGATAACCATTATCGGTTATTTAGCAACAATGTTCACAATCGGTATCAACGAATTATGGCACTTTTGGTTCGTAGAAGAAATATTCTCAGTACCAAACCACTGGTGTTTTAACATGGGTGTAGTAGTAGCCTTTATGGGTGCACTAGCATATGTAGTTAGAGTATATGCACGATTGGTAGAACTGGGCGCAGAAACACCGGCAAGAAACCCATACGTAGCAGAAATGTACAAATTAGCATTAGAGGGAAAACTCTACAGCAGATCTATCCCATAAATTTTTTTTATTTGCATTATTATAATATATTAATAAATAATGTCTTCACCAATATACTCATTTAGCAAAGATAGTAGCCGCTTCTTTGGGGAAGTTGGCGATTTGTCAATATCAGATATCAAATTATCAGATTATAATGTACGTTTTTTAACCAATTTAAATTTAGAAATCATTGTAAATTCCATAAGGCAGCATGGCCTTTTACAGCCAATAGTTGTTAGACCAAAAGAAAATTATTTTGAAGTTGTAATAGGGTGCAGGAGGTTTTTAGCATGCAAATCTCTCAAATGGAAGAAAATACCTTGTCATACAGCACATTTGAATGATATACAGGCTTATGAAATATCACTAGTAGAGAATATCCGGAGAAAATCCTTTACTCCTTTAGAAGAAGCTCATGCATTTAAAATATATGTATCTGACAATGGTTGGGGTAGTGTAACTAAACTAGCATATAGGTTAGGAAAGAATTCAAGTTACATACTACGACGAATTGCTTTGCTAAATTTACCTGATGATGTTATTGAAGACATCAAAAATTCGAGTATAAGTCACAGTTCTGCAGAAGAACTATTTTTAGTTAAAGACCCGGAGAAGCAATCCAATTTAGCCAAGCTAATAGCAAGAAGACATTTAACTATAAAAAAAGTTCGAGAAATGGTAAAAAACGATCCTTATTATTGCGAGAATTCTGAAATAATTGAAGTTAGAAGTGAACTTCAGGCTTTTAACAAATCGATTGTCGCCTTAAGGATTGCAATGAATAAAATAGTGACAATTATGGAAGAAGAAAAAGAAAGAAATCCATTAATCTACGAACAATTGCTATATCAAAAAAATATTTTGCACGATCAAATAGATCAATTAATGAAATCTAAAAGGAAATATGCTAAAGAAATATTCCGGTACCGGAAGATTATGCACACATAAACTGTTGTTTTAATTTTATAATAGTTATTTTTGTTACCTTTCTATCAAATAAAAAAGATGTTTGGTATTATGATACACACTAGATTTTGCATAATTACAATAAACAGTTACATGTTCACTAATTAATCAATTTCTTGTCCTTTCATTGACTTCATACAAGAGGTTTTCCAAAAAAGCCATTGTTCTTTAGATCATTCACTGGTACTATAGTGAGAGAATATAATAATATTTGTTGACAATATAATTTCAAAAAGTTATTATAAACATGAGTTAAAACATTTATCTAAAAGAAAAGTATGAAAAGATGTTTGTAGAGACGACAATTCAAAATAGATTTCTCATGCTTTTAGAATACTATTGGCGGTACATAACTTATACATTTAGCGAGTATACTTTTTAATTGCTTTGTTGCATGATTGCCACTTTCTAGTTACATTATCTAACATCTATTAATAAAATAAATGAACTGGTCTGTCTACAACCAATCTTTTGTTAGAAGGGGTGAAATCTTGCTAGGCTTTGATGTCATAAACTGCTTTGTTGCATGATTCCCCTTTTCCAAATACATTTAGCTAGCATTAACCAACAAATTCTGTGAACTGGTCCTCCTACAATCAATCTTTAGTTAGAAGAGGCGAAATCTTGCGAGTTTTGATGTCATTAACAATTGGGATACCGAGTTAAAAGAGGTGAATAAAGGCAAAATAGGTGAACCATTTCATAACTAACACATTTCTTCTTTTACTTGGTTATGCCAAGGCATACTTTCATCTACCCTACAGACAACCCAAAGAAGGAATAACACAAGGACACGCTAAAGGAAAAATACCCTCAATTCCAGTTTACAACTATTTGCAAAAAAAGAATAGATAAATTAAATATTTCAATAAATGCTGATAAAGATAAAGTCTCTAAAAATGAATATATTATCATTGCAATAGACAATACTGGCATCAAAGTAACAAGCAGAGGCCAATGGATTAGAGATAAATGGCATATAAAAAAGGAAGGGTATTTAAAAATACGTGTTCTAGTTAATGTAAAAACCAAGAAAATTCTTTCAATGAAGGTAACTGACGAGCATGTCCACGATAGTAAGGCATTGCCCGAGTTGATTGATATTGTTATATATCCAATAAAAAAATAACAATTGGTAAACTATTCGCAGATGGTGCTTATGACAGTAATGAATTTTTTAGATATTTTTCAGACAATAGGATATTACCATTTATTAGAGTAAGATAGAATTCTGGAGTTAAGTGGAAAAAAGCAAACTTCTTTAGAAATCTACCTGTTTTAGATCAAAGAAATAATTTGCAAATGTGGTAATATGGTGTAAGTTATGGGAAGCGGTGGATTATAAAAAGTGTTTTCTTGTTTAAAAAGATTATTTGGAGAATATGTTTATCTTGTTAACTAAGAATATTATGCAAGAAATGATGTTAAAAGTTACATACTATAACAAAATTATATCTACTTAAACAAAACAAATGATAAAATCATTGATTTTAAGAATCATGCAATAAAGCAGTTATTATCAATAATTGCAAAAAATTGCAAAAAATACCTGAGTTTGAAATAGTATCCTTTGATATTAATTCATATTGAAAGAGCAAAAGCCGAAAATATCGCCTACACACTCCAATATCGCTAATTCTTGTAAATCATCGTCAATTGTGCTAATTCTTATAACATTGGCACAGTTTATGATTGTAGTAGATTTTACGATTGTGCAAGTTGCATTGCCATCAATTGGACGTGAGTTTAGTGTATCAATTAATGGGTTACAATGGATTATAACTGCTTATGGATTGACTTTGGCTGGTTTTCTTATGTTTAGTGGACGAGGAGGTGATCTTTATGGTCATAAAAAATTGTTCATAATGGGAATTATATTATTCTCTCTTGCCTCCTTGGTAGGGGGTATTGCTCCATCAGAATTTGTAATGATCCTCGCTAGAGTTGCTCAGGGGTTAGGAGCGGCTATGGCTTCTGCTACAGGATTGTCAATTATAACTGCTATATTTCCAGAAGGTAAAGAAAGAAATCAAGCTCTTAGTATTTTTGCCGCAGTTACAGGTTCTGGTTTTGCTGCAGGAATGACTTTGGGCGGTATTATTACTGCAACATTAGGATGGAGATGGGTATTTGAAATTAATGTACCAATAGGAATAGCTGTTTCTTTACTCTCTATCAAATGTATTTCAAGTACTATAGGAAGTAGCTATAAAAAGCACAAACATCTTGATATTTTAGGCGCTATTTCAGTTACTGCAGGATTAATGTTGCTTGTTTATTCCTTAAATATTGCTCAAAATATCGGATTTGAATCTCCTTTAACCTTAATACTATTGCTGTCCTCTGCAGGAATAATTATTGCATTTATTTTAATTGAACATCGTTCAAAATCTCCACTAATGCCACTAAGTTTTATACAAAGAAGATCAATTGCTGGTGCTAATATATTAGCATTAATTCAGGTAGCAGCTTTTGTAGCAATGACTTTCATACTTACAAATTACTTTCAACAGGTGCAGGGATATTCTGCATTTTCTACTGGTCTAGCGTTCGTTCCTATGGGTGTTGTATTTATATTCAGTTCTGGATTTTTATCTGCACGATTGATAAATCGTTTTGGAATAAAACCAATATTACTTTTAGGAATGATTATGCAAACAATTGGGTATCTTTTTCTTGCACAGATCTCGATAACAGAAAGCTACGTTAATGGACTATTAGGACCACTACTTCTAATAGCATTTGGAACAGGATTTGGCTTTACTGCCATTAATATAGCGGGGCTCATGGGAATAAAGAGTGGTGAAGAAGGCATCGCTTCAGGGCTTATCAATACGTCTCGCCAAATTGGTGGTCCAATAGGTCTTGCTCTACTTTTAGCCGTTGCAAATTTTGGAACGCCACATCATCTTGGTCATTTTGTAAAACCAATAGTTGCAATGGTAACTGGATTTGGTTACGCATTCTTGACAGGTGCATTACTTACCGGATGTGGGATCATTTTGGCATGTATATTTAAACAAGATAAAAATAGTAAAGATAAAATGGGAGTGGTCAAAATTCACACAAAATGATCTATTTTATAAGGAGTCCGTCGATGAAATCCATCATATTTCTATTGAGACTGAGTTGTCTGTAGATCTTAATTTTGGCATAATGTTGATTTGTTTAAACAGATCTATTACATAAGATTTGAGAAAGAATGATCCTCTTTCTCCATAGTTATGGATTAATGTGATTACTCTTTTTTCGTCTGGTGAAACTACCTCGCTACGCTCAACAAAATAGCCATAATCTGCAAGATCGTTAATATACTCTAATATGTTTTTAAGTGATAGTATCCCGTATCTTGAGAGAATAATCACCTTGGAGCTATTTTGAGATACTTCCTTTGCTAATTCTATGATTTCTTTATCAGATGAATCTTTTAAAATCTTCATAAAGGTTACTTTTGTCATTTTCAACATACCAAGTCTTTGAAAGTAGCGATCAAAGTTGGTGTAGGATAGGAAAATTTGGTTCACTAGCGCATTTAGGCTGATTTTACGTTTGTTAGCCTCTTCTTCAAGGGCTATGAATGTCCTTTCACTTATCCTGAATGACCTAGTAACTGTCTTTTCGCGCACCGTGTATTAAACACTTTATTATTATTCTAAATCCATTATTTCAATTCTTCTTTTAAATTGAATTATTTTAATGATATTGATAAACTGTTTTTCTAGCAATAGTAATGATTCAAGATATGAATTATGCATACACCGATAATAAAACGTAGATCAAATTGTTAACTTTCAGAATAGATCATAAAAAATCATGACATGTAGAAATATTTGATATTAAAGGTCGATATCAAGAACATAATCATAGATAAGCCGTGCTTTGACGGTAAGGTGAAATTATGTTTTTTCTTTCGTTCCTTCTCCGATTAAACTGTCTTATCTTAATATGTCCTTTTCACGTTAAAGAATTCTTTATTTTTGTTCAGATTTGTTCTGTACAGATTGATTTTGATTCTGTCCAGTTTCTTTTGTCATATTTGGTTTTCCGACTGAACTCTCTTTTGATATGTCAGTTATTGAACTATTTGATATACTGCTTTTATTAGCAATTAATTCTTGGTTTCCCTTTGTCAAACTTTTCAGTTGCTGTTGAGTTCCAATATCCTTATTTTGTGCACTTGTATTATTACTATTTGATTTGTTTTGTGCTGTCACAGATTGCAATAAATTTGAATGATATAACAATCCAGCTATTCCTAAAATAGTGAATATTGCTATTGCATATTTTGCAGTACTTGAATTAAATTTCATTAATTTAAGTAGTGTAACATGATTTTTATATATGTAGTTTCTATTTTTTTAGTCATTATTATTTATAATATTGTGTAAGCGAATGTCAAAATATATGTAATTTATTTAATTCAATGCATATATTGACGCTTGTCGTTTTACCATTTGTTATTACTATATAAAGAAAAGTAAATTATTGAATACGAAATTTATTATTGTTATTAAGAATCTTTAAAACATGATTCATAATGGTATTGTATTTGAGTATTCAAATTTCGAGGACCACAAAGAAATACAGTTCAAGTTCAAATTTTTTGGATTTTTCCTTTTTATCGTGGAAATATATATAAGAGCATACCAAAATTATCTTTCTATAAATGATCATACAACAGGATACTGTATTAATCCAAGATAGTTTTCCACCTTCTTCTCATATCGAGTAAACAGTTTTCTGAATCTGTTATGCCATGAGTTAGTTCTCTCTATAACCCATCTTTTTGCAGAATATTTTTTACGATTTGAACGATAAAGTGTGTAACCTTGATCCTCTTTTACACATCTTTTTCTCTTTGGGGGAATATGTAGGTACATATCCTTGTTTAATTAGTTCTTGTTCTTCTTGTTCGAAATTATATGCCTTATCAAGACATAGATGTTGAAGTTTTCTTCTTCTTCTTCTTCTTCTTCCTTTTGTTCTAGTTTTATTTGATGGTATTTTGATAACTCTATTATCAACTACATCTGTTACCAGTTTAATATCATGAGTATTAGCCGATGATATTACAACAGATATAGGGATTCCATTTTTATCTGTTAAAATATGTCTTTTTGTTCTGCCTAGTTTGCTTCTATCCGTAGGATTATTTCCTACAGTCATCGCCCCCCTAAAGGCGACTTTATGGATATACTATCGATGGATTGCCACGTCAAATTGATACCGATAAGATCATCGTAGGTTTTCAATAGTTTTATCCATACCTTTTTGAAGATGTCAAGGCTATTTCACTTCTGAAACCTACGATGACAAGTAGAACCAGATCCGTATTCTTTAGGTAGCATCTTCTATTGACATCCTGTTCTTAATACATAGAGAATTCTATCAATCACTTTTCCGTATGGTACAATTGGTCGGCCAACTGTCTTGAGTAGTTTCTCCTTTGGGAAAATACTCTTAATCTCTGCCCATAATTCATCAGAAATTTTGAGTATGGTAGGGTGTTTGTTTTTATCCTTTATACTGTCCATTCTCTGGATGCAGGTCACAGTTATCAAAAGAGGGAAAAGAGCTATAATCTTATCGAATTTTGGGATAGGCTCTTATGTGGAAAGGCGATGGCCGGTTGTTTCACTTTAGAAAATTTAATGTATTTTTAAGTAAAAAGAATGAATCGGCTTTTTTCTTTTTAAATCCGCAATAATCTAATATATTACTTTTTATTAATAGGTAAGTAATTCTATTAACCAAAGATATTATTTTTTGATTATGTTGATTAACGAATAACTTGAACCATTATTTTATGTGATTTAATTTACATTTGTTATTTTTTTACCCTGAAAGTAATTATTAAACGATTCTACTCTATCTTATATGTACTGCATTGTCCTTTCAATTATTATCTTTTCGAAAGAGGAGTGAAGATGATGATGTAGCTTCAAAAATTTGCATGCTTGGACATACCTAGTACCACTATCTGACGAAACGGAATGTATTCCATACGTGTCAGTGTTTTCCACTCGTGAGGACTAGTAACAAATCTGACTAGATTTATGGATTCAATTTATTTTTAGAAAAGTTAGGAATGATATCCATTTATTAAATTGCCCATGTAAATTTAAGTAATTATTTCTTTTGTAATACTCAGCAAATAGATTTAATTATCGCTTGAACATATTTGAATTAACATTCTTTCTTTTTACACGAATGTATTCATTATTGAAAATTAGTAACGGGTTAAACCTTATTATGCTATAGGATATTGGACACGGTATCCTTTAATTCTAATGCTGTAGCTCTTCCTGGAGTATCAACAGAGGTTTGACTGACGTAATGTTCAACTAAATCTTGAATAATGACCTCTATAACACCATCTAGTGCTCCACGAACAGCAGATATTTGTTGAACAATTTCTGGATAACTTTTACCCTCATCCAGCATTTTTCGTATCCCCTTTACATGTCCTTCTATTCGTGCCATCCTTCTAGATATTTCAGGCGTTTTGTGATGGGTCATCTATTTTATCCATCTTTTCTACTTGTGCTCCTTCATAAATAAGTTTAGATGGTTTATCCAATGTTTTTGAATCTTGTACATAAATAAATTAGATATTTACAAAATGTTTGTCTTCAAAAGCCTTACTGAATTGACCATAAATAAAAGCTCAGAGGATATATGAATAAAAGCTGCAAGTAATGGATTAAGTATTCCTACAAACGCTAGTACAAATCCAAATCCATCTACAAAAAGCGTTCCAAAAAAGTTCTGCTTTATAGTAAATAGAGTGATTTTGCAAGATTTTATAATATAAGGAATTTTTGCAAGTTCATCTGACATCAAAATTACATCTGCAGTTTCTATAGTAATATCAGTACCTGTTTTTCCCATTGCAATTCCAACATCTGCTTCAGTTAGGGCCGGAGCATCATTAATGCCATCTCCTACCATAATTACAGTAGATTTTTTATTTTGTTTTTTCTGCATTCTAACAATTTCCTTTATTTTTGCAACTTTGTCTTCTGGAAATAATTCTGAATAGTATTCGTCTATGCCTGTATAACCTGCAATCTTTTTAGCAACGTTTTCATTATCTCCAGTGAGCATAATAGGATGTAAACCCATCAATTTAATTTTGGATATTAATTCCTTGGTACCAAATCTAACATCATCCTCAATAAGAATGACACCAATGATTTGCTTATCCATTGAAACAAATACTGTCGAGGCATCAGATGAGATATACTGATAATATTTATCTATAAATTCATTTGGTGTATCGACATTATTGACACTATTTACAAAATCCTTATTAGTTATTGGTTCTTTTTGAAAGAACTTCGTATTTTGAAAATCCATTTTTTTTAAATTCTTGCCATTCAAATTGCTTTGCTCTTTTATATATGAAAAGTTGCCGGCACTTATCTTGTGACCATCATAAAATACTGAAACACCTTTGCCGACTTTCACAAGGAATTTGTTATTAATATCGATATTGTTGTTTGATTTATTATCGCCCGAATATTCAAATCCAATTTTTTCATTTATGGCTTTTTCGACTATGGCTTTTGCTAATGGATGGTTTACATTCTTCTCAGCTATTGCAGCATACTCTAAAATTTTTCGGATATCCACCTTTTTATCAAACGAAATTATTTTTTTAACTACAGGTCTACCAATTGTTAAGGTTCCTGTTTTATCAAATACTATGGTTCCTGCATTGCTGATATTCTCTATTTGCAAACCACCTTTTATTATAACTCCATTTTTTGCAAGTTTACTATTTGATGCTAGTAGTGCTATGGGTGTTCCAACAGCAAGGCCACAGGCACCAGCTACTACTATTACTGAAAGTGTCGATACAAGATTTTGAGTAGTTATAAAAGTGATAATGGAAAGAAATATGGCAAATTGTATTACTCTTGTCGCTAATTTATCACTTAGTTTTTGAATTGGAGCTTTTGCAGATTCTGATTCTTCTACCAAATGAATTATTTTTGCATAAGTGGTATCATTGGATATTTTTTTACACAAAACTTCAAGGCGAGAAGACAAATTAATCGTCCCTGCAAATACCGAATCTCCAATATGCTTATCTGCAGGAATACTTTCGCCTGTAATGGCAGATTGATCAATTGTTGAGGTACCTGACAAAACTTGACCATCAACTGGAATAATATCTCCTTCTCTAACGATTATAACATCATTAATCTTTACTTCTTCTACTGGTATTTCCTGTTGTTTTATAATTTTTGTTATGGCGCTTTCATTGATGTTATCAATATCATTTTGTTCTCGTTTCACAATAGCCTTTTTAGGCGCACGTTTATAGAGCAGTTCTATATTATTGCGTCCCCTTTCCACAATTAATTCCTCAATAAATTCAGAAAGTAAAGCAAAGAATGTGATTACTATAGCTGGTAAAAACTGAAGTAATAAAAGAGATGCAATTATGGCGATCACCATTGAAAGCTCCATATTTATGCGCCCTTTTTTTAGAGCAGAAAATGATTCCTTGAATATAGGATAACCACAGGTTATGACTGTAATTATTATTATGAAATCTGATATTATTACTGAAGGTAGTTCATGCAACCATGCTATGAAAAGTATCACAAAAAACATTGCAACTAATCGAAAAACATCTATTGATTTGTTATCTGGTTTTTTATCTTCATATTTTGGTGGTATATATTCACATGCGCCTGACATTATAATCATATCCTATGGGGGGGTATAGGATATAAGAATTATTATATTTATGATGTAAACCATAATAAATATAAAAAAATATTTGCAAAAATAGTACTAGAATCTATTTGAAAATTATGTTAATAAAACATCTGATATTGCAGAAGTAGACGACAATGGAGATAAAAGATATTGTATCCAAAATCTTGTAAAAAAAATTATAACAATAGTTAATTACTTTTTATAGGTATATCTAATAATCATATATTACTTTAACATATAGTTATATTATTGGATAATTACAGATGTTTTGGTATCACTAGTATATATTTTGTATACTGTATCTCCAGCTTTATATACAGAATAACTAATATTTGTTAACTTGCAAGATTAGGAATTGGTAAAACATCATCTAATGATTTTATATTTATACTAAAATTTATGATTCTTTATGGATGGAATTATCGGTCAAGTTTGTCCATATTGCAACCACCTGATTAGAGAATTAAAGTAAATCGTCTATGCAGTAGAGATTAGTACATACGGGTGCAAAACCCATAAAGTTATGAATAGAGCATATATTTTTCAGGAATCAAAATCTTAAGTCCAACAATATCACCATATAGATGATCAAATGTAAAGCATTATTCGTTACTTTAAACTGTTACTAGTATTATGCTGCTTTGTTGCATGATTCGAAAATCAGTTAAAAAAATAGAATTTATCTGTAACAATCACAATGAAATTTTAACTGTTTTCATTTTTACTCTATCCACAAAACGTTAGTAAATAACGAAAAAAATAATCATGCAACAAAGCAGTATTATGCAAATTATCTAATTAATTTTAAATGCTTAAATTTAGATATGGCATAAAGTGTCTAGAATGTTACTAACGAGATTAACTAATACCTATTTTTCTATGATTTCTCTATGATCCTTGAAATATTTGTCAAGTAGATTAATCGCAAATTCATCCAATCTCAACTTTCCTTCATTAGAACTAATTAGTCCATGTCTTAATATCCAATTCATATCTTCTCCAAAACTTTCGAAACTCAATCTGTTTCCATCGAAGTTCGGATCGCAAAATATTTTTAGATACAATTCATCCATTGTCCAATCTATCTTATTAGGATCAAAATTTGCTTGCAATTGATTACAGACATCAAGTATTTCTCTGGTAGCTGATTTATTCTCATACCCCATTATAGAAATTACATTCTGATTCTTTAAAATATTTTCTTAATTATCATGAGGGGCTAGGAGTTGGACCTGCTACTTGCATTCATGGATTTATATCAAATATTTTATCAGTGATTGTCGCTCTATCATTTGCAGCCTGTATTGCTCTGCGACGAGCCTTCATTAGGTTCTTCCAAGGGAATTCAGGTAACCAAACAGCAATCCATAACATTATAACAGAATTAACCAGCCTTATTCCAGGTTCATAAATACTTAACATTTTTAGATTTACATTGACTATCTGTTGAGTACGTCCATAAAGTAGAAGGTATCAATAAACCTTTTTCGGCATTTGATATGTGAAAGTATGTAATATTATCGGGCGCGTTACCCTTTCACTAGTTAATATGTAATACATTGGTAACAAATATGTATATACGTAATAATGATTTTGAATTTTAAAAAATGATATAATCTGCTGAATTATTATAAGCCATTACTAATGGATTTGATCTTGTCTTGACCACATGAGATAATGGGTATAGAAATCCATATAATAGAGTTTAGTTTAAACGGGCGTAAAACCACTAAAGTTAAGGATAGGATCCATATCTAGAATCAACCAGAAATTTAGTTTTTGTGCACTGCGAAGCTGTATTATATTTTCATTTCTTCCTTTTTGTTTTTTTGATATGATCTTATGAACATAATTGACACAATTATAAAAATTGGTATATCGATATAATAATAATTAGCAAAAAATGATTTTAACTGATCATAAAATTGATTTATGGGAGCATCATTTACATCAAACTCAAATGTGAATTTGATTAAAGAAGCGGTATATAAAAGATCTTTAACATTTACAGTTAAAATATATTTTCCAGGGTGAGAAAAAATAGTTTTGAAATGAAAATGACCTCCATCAATCATTATGAGGGTGGGTTGAGAGTCGACTGTATTTCCAGCGTTTTGAAGAGACATGTATGCTGGAAGCTGAGTAATTTTGTCTCCAACTGTAGAAGTTAGAGTTATGAGCAAATTAATTGTCTTGTTTAACTGGGGTACACCAGGGCTTGTAGTTAAACCCATTTTATAGTTGCCATTTGATTGAATTTGAATTGCATTGTCGTTTGGATTACCGAATAAAAAATGTCCGTAGACATCCCGTGGCATATGATCTATAAAAATATTTGACATAAAGATAAAAATCAGTAAAAATGATGATAGCAATGGTTTAAATCGTAATCTTTTATTCATCAATATTTCTCTAAATATTTGCAAAAAAGAAAGAGAAAAACAAATATTCATTGCATTAACATAAGAATACATAATATATCAATGTAAATTAATAAATGTCAACTCAAATTATAGATAAAGTTGTTTCTATGTATTAACATATTAAATTATTTAGGAACTCCATAGATTGATTTATCAAAATGTTATGATTTTATTTTGTTTTTCGTTGTTTATTTGAAATAAGTTCCAATATTGTTTTGAATCTTGATTTCTTAACTTCACTAAAAATAGGATTAAATTGGATGAAAAATTAATGAGAATCATTTGAAAAGGTAGTTTATTCTATGAATGTACCTATAGCCTTATTATTGGGAACGTCATAATAATAATTGCAGAAAGCTAACGTAACAAAAGTATATCCATCTATGGGTAAACATCATGTGAAGAAACCATATTCAAAGTTCATATATGCGAAGGCAAGGAAACCTGACGGTTATATCGGTATTACATATAGTAACCAAATGCCGATCTGACTGCCTTCCTTCAAAATTTATTATGTTTTGCAATTATTTTTAATATTAAATAAAAATTATTTACTTTAAAGTTGATAATAGATTTAATTAATTTGTAAATAAACAGAATAAATAGCAAAAAATTTGACGTCACATGAACGCTGTAACGACAAAAAGAGAAAATATGCAAATTCACAAGAACAATCCGCAAAGAAATTCAAAAACCTCAAAATTGTATTTTTATTGGGTTCTTGTTACCTTATATCTACAATAGTCGTTGTTTTGCTAACTGGCAGTTTATCTCTGCTCTCTGAAGCCGGCCATATGATTGCTGATGTAGCAGGGATTGGTTTATCTTTATTAGCTATCATTTATACCCAAAAACCTCCAACTCCAGAAAGAACTTATGGTTTTTTTAGAATGGAGATATTAGCATCTCTTGCAAATAGTATTGTACCTAGGTACTTCTTTCACTTTATATTTTATATGAAGCAGTAATGCGCATCCTTGATCCACCACATATTCAAAGTTTACCTATAATAATAGCTGCATCTGTTGGAATAATAGTTAATTTTATTGGGATGAGGATTCTAAGTTCCGCAGATGGAATGGATATAGAACAGTCTCATAGATTTGAACATAGTACAACTAGACCTTCAAATGACAAAAAAGAAACTCACAAGGTTAATCAGATTTTTTCTACTAGTCATCATCACCATCATCATCATAATGATAATGATGTTGGAGAACAAAGTTTGAATGTTAAAGCAGTTTATTTAGAAACTTTAAGTGATACAATCGGTGCAGCCGGTGTTCTTGCTGCTGGAATTATAATGTTTACCACCAATTTTTATCTTGCAGATCCTTTAATCAGTATTGGTTTAGCCTTGTTTATGATACCGAGAACATGGACCATAATTAAAAAGGCAATCCATATTCTTATGGAAGGGTCGTCATATAATATATCCCATGAAGAAGTTAAAGAATCCATATTAAATTTAAGGGGAGTTACAGGCATATTTGAACTTCACATATGGACGATATCCTCTGGTATACATGCATTATCTGCTCATGTCGTAATAATTGATCCATCAAGATCTCATGAAATATTGCAAGAAATTAATTCCATTCTAGAAATGAGATTTAAAATTACTCATGCAACAATACAATTAGAAAGATATCATGCACAATCAAACTTAGCATAATGCATCGTTATGTGAGATGACATGTAATATTTTATATTGTCGACTTTATATGATGCTTGTTGTTGCGGAAAACACCCGTAAAAAAAAGAATGGATGTGATAGAATATTATTTCTCTAATTGAACAATGAATGTGTATCGGACCGTCAAATTCTCATCATTTCAAAAGGTTATATCATATGTACTTGCATGTTAGGATTAGCATAGTTTTTCTATTGTTATTTTTATTTTATTGATATATAGTTGATTTTTTTTATTCTCCAGATATAATTACCATTGGTAAAGCGCCCGTATAAAAGTACAAAATGACCCTAACAAGTTATTAATTTTTAATGCAGGTTGTAATTATAATATTTGTATATCTATATTTAATTTAGCGGCGGTGACGCCGCTAGATTGTCTGGTGGTGATATTTTTTTAATACTTTGGTATTTTATAATTTCATTGAAATATCATTTCTTTATATCTTCCATATCTTTTGCTATAGGAACATTTAAAATTTGAAAATGAGTGTTTTAAAAATATTTTATAATACATCCTGTCTAGACTACATCATATGATTTAATAAATTAAGGCAATTTTATTATAGATAAAATTCCTTTTAAAATTAATTATGATTGATAAACCCCAATCTTGGATAATTGTATTATATGACGTTCCGTCAGAACCTTCAGAATTAAAAGTAAGAGTATGGAGAGAATTCAAAAAACTAGGTGCTTTATATCCTCTGTCTTCTTTATGCATACTTCCAAATAACATTGAAAATAATAAAAAACTGAATAAAATTTCAAAAATAATTCTTGATGACGGACGGTTTGTAAAAATATCAGCTAATGAACTGGACGATAAAGAACAAGACAAAATTTTAAACATGTATCGAGAAGAAAGAGATAAACAATATGACGAAATTATTGAGGAATGTGAAGAATTTATCGATGAAACAAATCTTAATATTAAAAATAATAAATTTACTCAAGAAGAAGTTGAAGAAATGGAAGAGGTCCTTGACGGTTTGTACCGCTGGTTTAATAAAGTTTTGACATTAGATTGGATAGAAACATCAGACAAGATTTTACAATTACAAAATCATTTAAACAGTTGTCAAAATGCAATGGATAACTTTGCAGAAATAACCTTCAAAAAGCAAAAGTGAATCTTTTTCATGAAGACTCTAAAATTTGACAAATTTTAAAGTTACTAAATCTTTAGAACAATTTTAATTTTTGGTTTAAATTTAATCTATTTATTGTATGTTTTTGTACTAAGAGCCTAACCCAAAATTCGATAGGATTATAGCTCTTTTCATCTTTTGATAAACTGTGACCTTTATCCAGAAGAAGGAGGAGATAAAGGAGAAGGAAAATAAACATCGTACCATACTCAAGGTTCCTGATACATTATGAGATAATCTTGAAAGTATTTTACCAAAGGAGAAACCTCTCAGAACAGTTGATGGCCGACCAATTATACCATACAGAAAAGTGATCGATGGAATTCTCTATGTATTAAGAACAGGATGTCAATAGAAGATGCTACCTAAAGAATACGGATCTGGTTCTACTTGTCATCGTAGGTTTCAGAAGTGGAATGGATTAAATGCATTCAAAAAGGTATGGATAAAACTATTGAAAACCTACGATGATCTTATCGGTATCAAATGGACCTGGCAGCAATCCATCGATAGTATATCCATAAAGTCGCCTTTAGGGGGGCGATGACTGTAGGAAATAATCCTACGGATAGAAGCAAACTAGGCAGAACAAAAAGACATATTTTAACAGATAAAAATGGAATCCCTATATCTGTTGTAATATCATCTGCTAATACTCATGATATTAAACTGGTAACAGATGTGGTTGATGATGGAGTTATTAAAAGACCCTCAAATAAAACTAAAAAAACAGGAAGAAGAAGATGAAGAAAACTTCAACATCTATGTTTAGATAAGGCATATAATTCTGAACAAGAAGAACAAGAACCAATCAAACGAGGATATGTACTACATATTCCTCCAAAGAGAAAAAGAGGTGTAAAAGAAGAACAAAAGGAGATCAAAATTATAACACAACATTGTCCAAATCGTAAAAAATATTCTGCAAAAAGATGGGTTGTAGTGCGAACCAACTCATGGCACAACAGGTTCAGAAAACTGTGTACTCGATATGAGAAGAAGGTAGTAAATTATCTTGGATTGGTACAGTTATCTTGTTGTATAATCATCTACAGAAAGATAATTTTGGGATAGGCTCTTAATCACAATGCAACTCTAAATGATTTTATAAAACAGGTAATGAATGGAAACCCGGATATTACTGTTTATGATTTTATGGATAATAAAATAATAGCAACAGGATATCCTGTATTTGTACTGGGAAAATCCGTTTACTATGCCTTTGTTACTACGCCATTTACCACTATTTATTCTCATATTGATAACAACCTATTAAATGAGAGAATTCAATCATATGCACTGCTTGCAGGGTTTACCATTGCTGTTGTTTTTTTAATAATAGTTCTAATCAAATGGAATACCATTTTAGACAATCAAGTAAAAAATAGAACAAAGGAATTGGATATTTCTAACAAAAACCTTGAGTTAACTGCTAAAGAGTTGAAAAGAACTAATGAATCATTAGTCAGATCAAATGAATTGTTAGATAGAAAAATGAGCAATTATCTATTCAAGATAAAATGCAAAAAGAGTTTATCAATATTGCTGCACATGAGATTAGAGCGCCACTGCAATCTATAATATGGTATTCAGAGCTATTGGAAATAAAACCAGATCAAAGTAAAAAATATGTTGATTCAATTATTAGAAATGCAAAAATTCTTGAAAGATTGTCCCAACATATACTTGATATAACAAAAATAGAAAGCAGTTCTTTGCAACTTGATAAACAACATTTTAATCTTGACGAATTACTTGTTTCACTAATCAAAGATTATCAACAACTACTTGCAAGGGATAATAAAACTAAACATATCCAAATAATATATAATAAATCAAGACAAAATAAAAAAGATGTTATAGTATATGCAGATAAAGAGAGAGTAATTCAGGTCATTTCAAACTTGTTAGAAAACGCGATAAAATTTACTGATCAAGGTAAAATAACTATATCAATTGACAATGAAGATAATAAAAGAAATAAGGACTTGGATGAAAATGCAAATAAAAATAAAGTTATAGTCAGCGTAACGGATACAGGTAATGGAATTCACTAAGATATATTACCGAGACTATTCTCAAAATTTACAACAAAATCATTTCAAGGAACAGGTTTAGGATTGTTTATTTCCAAAGGAATTCTACATGCCCATGGATGCAAGATATGGGCAGAAAATAATGCAGATGGTAAAGGTGCTACATTCACATTTAATTTGCCTAGGGGTTAAACATTACTAAAGAAACTAATAAAATTTGATTACGATGGATTTTCATATCTCTATCTTTATATTTGTTTCATAGGTTTTTAAGATACTGCCGTATTTTTAAATGATGATTTTTTGCCCACCTTTTTTTAAAGATTGTCATCATTACAATTACTAACATGATAATTAACAATAGATTTCATTCACTTTTGAATTTCATTTATCAAGTCAGATCAAAAAGAAAGGATACTTTAGCCATATGATATGGTTAATGTATTTACTGTGGTCTTTTTATATTGTAATGTTAAATTGTTCACAATGATAAAAAAACTCTTTCTTATTGTCATTGTAGCAATAGGATTAATAATATTGATGCCAGGAATGAATGTTGCAGCAAAACCTAATTCCCATCATTTCAACTCCATACTCGGATTAGGTCTTGGCATAGCTGCGATCTTGAAATTTAAGCAACATAAAGATAATCCACCTCAGTTCCACTTTGGTCCTCATAAAGATAACCCAACTCTATTCTTCCATGGAAAGAGATGAATTAATATGATCAACACGACAAATACAACATCATCATAAAACGAACATATTTTTATTAAATATGTTTACGAACGACATGTATTCAAATACAAACAGGATTACCAATTAATTATCTCCGGTATGTTTAATAGCTCCAGATTCTATGAATCTTGTGCTTGAATCTACTGTTTGCTCCAAAATAACTGTTGTAAAACGATGGCGATAAACAAAAAATAATAAGTAATCCAACATTATTGACAATGCTATTAGATTTACCAGGACAAGCACGACTCGTGTTGATATAGAACTAAAAGATGATACCGATATTCATAAAGATAACATTAATATTATTTCTAAAGGAATACACTTAAAAAATATTTGATTCAGTACAGGCATAAATACTCAAACATTTTCACGACTCTCAAAATTCTTTTCATCTACCGGTATAGGTGGAACAGGTATAGGTCTGTATATAAACAAAGGACCTATTGAATCATGGTAGATAGATTTGAGCAGAAAATAATAATGATGGAAAGAACTCGATATTTTCATTTAGTCTTACACCAAAAGATAGTAAAACTTGATATTTTGGATTAATCGATTAATTGCTTTATTACATAATTCAAAATATGGTTAAAACTTTACTTCATTCATAACAAAACTAGTTAAATTATGGTTATTTGCGTTACATCCTTAATATCAAGACGCTAACAAAAAATGATTTAAAATAATTAGACAACAAAGTATTACAATATTAAAAATTAATTAATTCAATATGGTTATACGCTTTTCTTAATAGGGACGCACTCCTTGTATGTTACCCTGCGGAGCATAGTGACACACCAGATATACAGAATTACCCGAGGTGGCGGTTCCGCAACCAATCTTGGTCGTGGTCTTCCAGACCATCTGTGTATAATGAGCATGTGCTTTATCGCCAGGCCACTGAAAAGGATGGACACTATAACCAATCTTTTCGTCTACCCAGCCCTGGAGTAAAGAGGTCGTCGAAATGGCTCCTGGGCCTCGACTATCTGATCTGAAAGAAAGATTCTCACCATATCCTTTTCCTGATGAGTACTGAAGGGAGCCGATTTGAACCAGATGCTTGGCCCAACTCTTGGCGCTAGAGGATAGTGAGTTGCTCCACACTAGTGCTGGAGATCCAACAGCAGCACGTTCACGGTTATGGATCTTTAAAACGGTCGTGGAGAAACCTTTTGTATTACTAGATTTAAGTGCTTTATTTTCAATATTGAGATTCTTATGTATTGTATCTCCATTTTTATTATCGTTCTTCTCTTGTACTAGATTTGAGGTAGTGGTTAATGATTGCTTTGCAAATACGTGATTGATTGATGGTATTGCAACTAGTGAACCAAGTATTAGTATTCCTATGATGGCTATGGATACCATAACTGATGCCATATTTGGTTTATTTGTCATATATTATAAAAGGCGATCATGATATTCCATATAAATATTCTAATTATATTATAGATTCTTCACTTAAAGAAAATATACAGATTGAAAATATCTTTTTACATTTGTGATTTTCAGAATTAAAACTCGAGTATATCAAATATGGTTTATAGTTTTATTTTTCAGGTTTGACTTTTAAAAATGCGCAGGTAGATATGATATAGCCTCATCAAAAGAAATTACGTTTGAATCTGAAACTGGATTCAAAAATACAAACTTAAAAAAGAATCATTAAAGAAAAATAATATTTTGGAATAAGTATTAGATGAAACCATAATTAAAGTTGGACCAGAATATATTTGGACATGGGTTGTCACTATTGAACCAAAAGATCAAGAAATTAGAATAGATATATCAAAAGAACGAAACATGTTTGTTGCACAGAGCGATTTCTGTCTCAGGTAGTAAACAAGTACGGTTCGCATTCTGTTTTGTCAGATGGCAATACTTGATATGCACAAGCAAAGTTTTGAAACTAAATCATCATATTCATTATTTTTATGAAAAAAGCATTAATGAAAGAAGATGCAATACGTAAAAGACAGAATAGAAAACTTTGATGATTATTTTCCTTGTAAAAAGAACAAACGAACCATAAATCATGTAAAACAATGGCTTTATCTGTATATTGATCAACATAATAAAGAAATATTGTCTCAAGTTAACAGTTATGTAAATACATTGATAATCCTTATTGTAAACTAATGCTGTTCGTTTAGATTTGTTAATTTTCATAATCTTAAATATGAATCAAAAAATATGATAACAATTTTGTCGTTCAAAAAGAGTAGTATTAGTTTACAAATGCATATACAATCTTATTTACACAACTGTTAACAGAGCCAACATATACTATGATTTATTTTATTATTTTTTCTAATATCTCGGGTTTTATACTAATTAGTTTAGAATTTTGTTGAACAAATAGGAATGCTTTGTACATTCCTATTTTTAGGTTTCCTATTTCATTTTCAAAGGTTAATATTTTCTCAATGTCATGTTTTACTAATGTATCATAAGAATCATATGATAACACCATTTTGCATTTAAAGCAAAATTTGTTTTCTATTTTATTTGATTCGTAACAATAAAAAATTTATTATTTTGCTGTTTAACTTATTTTCTAAATCCAGATCATATGGTTTTTCCAAACTGAATGTCTGTAATAGTTGTTTAGATGATGCACTTCCAAGATGATGAATATATCCTTGAAGCATTTTATTTGTAGTCCTCCAACCGGCATGGTTTCTCAACAAGTGCTCACTTAATATTTTTGATTTTTCTGTTAATGTAGTATGTCTAAAAATATATAAATTCCACGGCTTTGTTAATAGACTCTTGAAATGGACTCTGTCCGCTTCTGATATCTTTTCATTTAATATCAATTGAGGATAACAGTCATCTTTGATTAAACTCATTCCTAATTGTTTTACTTTACATTATGGTGTGAAAATATATTTAGAAAAATAAAAAAACAAAGAATCCGTTCTTTAACCATTTACATCTAATACAATTTACGATAGATCCAAACCGTTTCTAAATCACTTCCTCTTTCCCATTTAAAATTATATTTCGGTCCATAGTATTTCTCGGCTAATTTTTTTGTTGTTCGCATTAACAAAAATCCACATCCGACACTTTGACCTAAAATCTGTCCTAGTCCTAAACAATATAAAATGATATAATAGCCAAGACCTTGACCTTTAAAATTTTTATCTATTCCTAATTGTCTGATTTGTAGTGCTGGATAAACATCAGCAAATTTAGATGTTGTAGTAAGACTACACTCTTTATCAATGCTATTATTGCAAGTACAATCTATTTCTATTTGAGATATTGTAAGTGTAAAGAATGCAGTTAACTTGCCATCATATCTAACAGAATACGTTTTGGTTATGTGTTTTGCATCGGTAGTATCCCGGATTGTGGTGTATGACTTTATCTGAATTTAAAGGATCTGATTCATCTTTTTGTGTAAAGTCCAGTTTTGAAAAATCATCCTTAGATATATTAAAATAAGAAAATTTTATTTTTGACGGATCAATTTTTTTTTATTACTTTGAGACATTTTGCAAATAAAATCCTAATGAACTTTGCAATTCTTGTTTTTCTAAAGGGGTTAATTCACTGTTAATATATTCTTTAAATGCCTTTGCGTCATCTCCTTTCAAGATGGGTACTATTTGACAATCTTTGTTATTTGAAATCATTTATACTTCTAAACTGGTAACCATGGATTATATTTTTATTTTATTATTTTTGCTTTTTTATCATCATATATTTTTTTTTTAAAAGTGTAGTAATTCTATTGAAAAAACCTTCTTATGAAATTCCTATCAGAGGGGCAATTATTTATGATTTTATTATCCGTGGTAAGAAATAACTTGTTAAAATGAATTTTATATTAATAGCATTGATTACAATAATTTAGATATCTTTTCATATGTTATTGTCATATCGATCAATTTTGAATTACTTTGAACTTTTAGATTCGGGTTTATAAAATTTCCTTTGGATTCTCTAGATAATATCGATTTTTAACATTAATTTATTTTTCATGTTACTAAAAATTCGTCAAAAAGGTCCCTTTCGTCCACTAAAATTATTTAATAATTTTTAAATTCTGTCTGGAAATCATTTAATTTGATTCAAATACATTTTTATGAATCGTTTTTAAAAATTCTCTTTCACTCATATTATTTCTTTTTTCCAAAAGGGAATTAGCATCGTTGCCTACTATGTACCGTCAGATCGGGTTCGTTATTTGATGTAATTGCATTAAGAATAACTTTAGCTACTTCATCTGGTGAAGTACCATTTTCAAACATTGTTTTTACTTTGTTTATCCGCTTTTGTAATAAATCATTATATGGGGAACTCGGACTCAATGATTTCTTTGCTCTCTTTGCGTTCTCCAGAAAATTAGTCTTTATTATACCTGGTTCAATGAGTATAATTTTTATTCCAAATTGCTCAACCTCATACTGCAAAGCTTCTGACAATCCTTCGAGTGCAAATTTTGTGCTTGCATAAGCCGATGAAAAGGGAAATGGGATTCTACCCCCAATGGAACTTATATTTACGATTATTCCATTTTTTTGAATTCTCATATGAGGTAACACTGTTTGGATTACTCTTAATGTTCCAAAAAAATTAGTTTCAAAAAGTGACTTTATTTCATCTATTGAAAAATCTTCTAAAGCACCGGATGCTCCATATCCTGCATTATTAATTACTATATCTATTTGCTTATCTCTTTCAATAATAGTGTTAACAACTTTTTTTATTGAATTTTCGTCATTTACATCAAGAAATAATAACTCCAGGGGTAAATTACTTTTATTAGCAATTTCTTTGAGTTCAGCGGATTTTTTAGGATTTCTTGCAGTTGCAAAAGTATGAAACCCCCTTTTGGCGAGTAATAAAGCGGTTTCAAATCCAATTCCGCTTGAAGATCCAGTTACTAATGCGGTTTTTTTCGAATACATGCTCTTAAATTATAAATAAGATATTAAAGAATTAAAAGTAAATGGGGGGTTTCACATATTAATGAAAATCCTGTTGCAAACTATGCTATTATCAAGATTATAGTAAATTGTAGTTAAGGTTGAATGACTATTACTTTGACATATTTTTTATACAAGTCTATGAATTTTTGGTATAATTGAACTATTTTTTCTAAATTTAAAATAGATCCGAAGATTGATTGGTAGGTGAATAACCCTCGTTATATCATTATTACCGTAACAATAACTAGTGTTTTAAAAATTCAATAAAATGTAAATATTATGAATTAATCAAACCCATTTTTAAAGCAAGATAATTACAACAGTGTGGTCATTACAAAGTCGGCATAAAAATCATCTTTGACATAAGCCATGTAATTATTTATTTTCGTTAAGACTTTCAGTTAAAACAATAGTTTATCGTAAGAACAATCAATGTATTTTCGCTATTTTCGTCATGGCTTATTTATAAAATACTATTAAAAGACGAATAAAATAACTATGTAACAAAGCAGATAATTACTAATCCATTTTTAACTACAAATACGAAAGCTTTGATAAGGTCAAAAAATGGGTCTGGTAGATGTATATTCTTAAAGTTATAATTCTGTTATTTTTTTTCTATTTAATAATTTCAATCCTATCCAATTATGGATAGGATTATTAAGTAGTTAAAAAATATGGAAGTCAAATGGCTTATCACTAATACCGTTTTAAACGACTTATTATTTTTATACGACAGTATTTAGAGAATTCAACACTTACAATTGTTTTGTTAATAACTGATTTTAAGGCCCTATTATATTAACTCCTGGATTACCATTGGGAGATTTAGAATTGAACGGATTATTAGGTGGTTGTTGATTAATGACTCTATGTGTATTTACTAGATGGTGATTCATTACCATATGAGGAGTCCTGATCATATGATGCGTGATTACTAGATGGTGATTCATTACATGCTGTGTATTAACGTATGATGGAACATTAACAACGCTTGGAGTATTAACAACTTGAGGGGCATTTATAACGTTTGGTGGGGGATTAGAAGCATGGGCATTAGGATTAACTATAACATTAAGATCTACAAAATTAAGCGAATCTGCATAAGCATAGTTGCTTAATGTACTGGTTATGGTAGTCATGATGGAAATTGCTGCCATAATTAAAAATAAAGAATTTATTTTTAAAGACATTAGTCTTAGATATGATTTGTATATATAAATAACTTTTGTATTTTTACATAAACGTTGATTTTATCGTACGAAAGATTTAATTCATCTAATAATTCCGACCATCTATTTCGAATATTATATGAAATAGTTGTTCAGGAAATTAATAAAATATCAAAATATATTAAAATCTAGATAATTTCTTTTCCATTGAATTGAGTCAATCATTTTATAGCATAGTTTTCATAGTATTTCCATAATCAAAAGATATTTAATCATAATGTTATGCATGTTACGAATTTCACAGGTTTCGAATAAATTGTGATTGTACACTTAACGATTTATCCTTTGTTATTATGTTCTGAAAAATTAATATCAATTAACTCCTGTAGCCATTCTGTAATTTGTTTGGCATCTGCATACATATCCTAGTTTTTCTTATTAGTTTGAACATGCATATTTAGAAAATTGAGAAAAACGCTTGAATTGTGTGGTCTCGAATTAAGATATTTTACTGCGTTCTAAATTGTTCATTTGTTGCTGACATTCATTGTTTCAATGAACACAGATATATCGAAAATCGATGTAAATGCCGCAGATTGCAAAACGTGAAAATTTGTTCTTTTGTAGATATCATGATGCAGGCTACCTCATAGCACAGGCTACCTTCAAGTTTTCAACTGTTTTTACAGTCCTTAGCGAATTATAAATAATTATTCTCTAATGAAACCACTACTTTATATATGACATACAGGGTATATAAACATTTATATTATCGTCAATTTACTATTGTTAGCCGACCATCCAATCATCAGTCAAATTGAGAAAAACCAAAACCTATTCTCATTTTTAATATTAATTGTATTATACGATTTGCAAGTTATTTATACATTGGATCACAATGACCACGAATAATATTAATTGATGACGGGAGAATCAGGTTACTCTTCTACTATTAAAACCTTTGGATGGAGTGTAATTCATTAAATACAAAATTTACCCATCCTAAAAAATGATTAATTAATAATATTTTTCGAATACATTTACTCTAATATACAGTATACAAAAAGTATACAGGATACACCAACTATGTTATAATTATCCATATAATATCTATTAGGGTCTTACCTTTTATAAGTAAAAAATTATATTTGAATCCCTTTTCTAAATTTATTATTTGGGTATTGAAAAGCATCCAATTAAAATTGACGATAATATAAATGTTTATATACCCTGTATGTCATATATAAAGTAGTGGTTTCATTAGAGAATAATTATTTATAATTCGCTAAGGACTGTAAAAACAGTTGAAAACTTGAAGGTAGCCTGTGCTATGAGGTAGCCTGTGCTATGAGGTAGCCTGTGCTATGAGGTAGCCTGTGCTATGAGGTAGCCTGTGCTATGAGGTAGCCTGTGCTATGAGGTAGCCTGTGCTATGAGGTAGCCTGTGCTATGAGGTAGCCTGTGCTATGAGGTAGCCTGTGCTATGAGGTAGCCTGTGCTATGAGGTAGCCTGTGCTATGAGGTAGCCTGTGCTATGAGGTAGCCTGTGCTATGAGGTAGCCTGTGCTATGAGGTAGCCTGTGCTATGAGGTAGCCTGTGCTATGAGGTAGCCTGTGCTATGAGGTAGCCTGTGCTATGAGGTAGCCTGTGCTATGAGGTAGCCTGTGCTATGAGGTAGCCTGTGCTATGAGGTAGCCTGTGCTATGAGGTAGCCTGTGCTATGAGGTAGCCTGTGCTATGAGGTAGCCTGTGCTATGAGGTAGCCTGTGCTATGAGGTAGCCTGTGCTATGAGGTAGCCTGTGCTATGAGGTAGCCTGTGCTATGAGGTAGCCTGTGCTATGAGGTAGCCTGTGCTATGAGGTAGCCTGTGCTATGAGGTAGCCTGTGCTATGAGGTAGCCTGTGCTATGAGGTAGCCTGTGCTATGAGGTAGCCTGTGCTATGAGGTAGCCTGTGCTATGAGGTAGCCTGTGCTATGAGGTAGCCTGTGCTATGAGGTAGCCTGTGCTATGAGGTATCTGCTGTTTTGTTGCATGATTAGTTATTTCCAAATGCATTATCTAATGTCTGCCAAAAAAAAAAATGAATGCACTGGCCAGTTTGTCATCAATCTCTAGTTAGAAGGGGTGAAATCTTGCTAGAATTTGGTGTTATTGATATCTGTGATACAGGTAAAGAAGGTGAACAAAAATAAAGTATGCAATCTATTTCATTATCCTGATACTTTTCTTCTTTAGTTTGGTTATGTCAAAATATGTTTTTATTAGTCATGCCGACAAACCGAAGACATCGCACAAAAACATGCCAAATAGAAATTACCTCTATCTCTAATTACAATTTAGTAAATGCTTTGTTGCATGATTCCTTATTTCAAATGCATTTAACCAATATCTATCAATAAAATATGTGAACTGGCCCACCTACAACCAATCTCTAGTTAGACGAGGTAAAATCTTACTAGGCTTTGATGTCCTTAACAACTGAGATGCCGAATTAAGAGATGAACCAAGGTAAAATAGGCGAGCCATTTCATTATCCAAACACTTCTCTTCTTTTACTTGGTTATGCTAAGGTATATTTTCACTTGCCATATAGGCAAACCAAAGAAGGGATAACACAAGGCCATGTTAAAGGAAATATTCAAAAACTAATCATCTGTGCCTACATAATTAATGGGTTCGATGGAAACCGTTTGGAAATCTACACGGATCTTGACGATTATGCTGTAGCAGTTCTATCCAAAATTACTAGAATTATTTGAATTTGGACAGGTGATGAACATATAATTCAAATCTATCTTTATCCATCCATTTTAGATTTGTATCAAATTGTTTATGATATCTATTCCATGAAGATTTCCCTTTTTCAATCTAAAGATGGTTATATGCAGACCATTTCACAGAATTTATTGGTTAATGCTATCTAAATGCATATAGAAAAAAGAATCATTGCAACAAAGCATCTTTACTGAATCATACCGTGATAAATTATACTAAGAATAAGTAATATTTCTCCTTAGCCTTTACGTCTTTTTCAGTTATATAGATCTTTTCAAATGTTATTTTGGTATTAATCATCATCCAATTGATGATGAAAATGGAATTAACTTATATACATCTATTAAAAAGTGAAATAACGAAAAATCATTATGTTCGTATAGTATGCTCCTTTGTATAATATACCATGTTAATGCAAAACTGAAATAATTAAAATAACTATTTTTAAAAGTTATTTAAGAATTTAAAGATATAATTCCTCTATCAAAATATGATTTTACTCTAGGTCTGTATAGATAGTATAAAACGATAATACTAATTATCAAAATTTCGATTACCGAAAGATCAGACAATACTATACTAAGGATTGCAAATATTATGTTTAAAACACAAAGTATTACGGCAAGTGTCCTTGCCCATCCTTTTCTTTCACCAATCCCATATACTGTAATGAATGCAGTTATACCATAAAAGATATGATAATAACTATCTAATGTGGGTTTACTGCTATATAAGTCATTTATTCCAAAAATTATTGTAACTAATCCACTCAATATAAAAAATACTGATACTAGTTTTATTCCTGTGGGTATATTTTGCAACTATTTTCCTATTAAAATAGAATATATATATTTATTCAAATACCAAATAACATAATTTCATATACTCTAATGCTTTGTCGTCTAATTCTTTATCATTTATACATATCCTTCCGTATAATAAAAAAATATAGTTTATGAATAAAGAAGGGATTAGTCCTATATAAAATAACTATTATAATTTTAACCTTTCAAAAATCTGATTATAAGTTTAATCGGGCGTGTAACCCTGTTTATTTATACTCATTTCAACGTAACCTGAAGACTTTGCAAGTATACTAGAATATTCTTATTATCGTCTATTTTATGGTGCATATTAATAGATAAAAAGAAACTTGAGGTATAAATCAAGGCTAATTAATAATTCTTCTTGATGCAGTTATAATATACTA